>NZ_NGLF01000001.1:2774697-2776870 GCF_002140695.1 Enterococcus sp. 4E1_DIV0656
GTTTTAACTGAGATCTAAACATAAAGAATCCAATGACTTCTAGTATTCCCATGGCAATTAAGGTAAAGCCAAATACTTGTAGAAGAATCAATAAACTTGCGAATGGATTAAATAGAAGTAATGCACCACCAATAACAAGAATTACACTATAGATAATCCAAGCTACAGATTTGGTATTAAGACCTAGTACTAATTGAAAGGCCCCATTAGAAATAATGGATAAACCTAATAAGATTGGGAGAACAGATGCGATGGTATTCGCAAACAGAAGTACGACAAGGGCTAATACAAGTAAAAATATCCCACTAAATAGTCCTAATCCCCAGTGTCCAGATTCTTTTCTCGATTTAAAATCTTCGAGAATATTAATTAGTCCGATCAACGTTAAGTACCCAGCAAGTACATACCCAATAAAATTGAAGAAACCAGCTGGATTAATTGCAATAATTATTCCAAAAATTACATAAATAATAGCTCGAAGAATTGCGTGACTCTTAAAATTTCTTTTTAATATTACTAACATAATAGACACCTCTTTTTGTTTTCTCAATTTTACATTTTCTTAAGATAAAAAGCGAGTATTTAGGTGATTTAGTAAAAATAAAATTAGCATATTTTATGTATTAATTTAAAAAATATGTTAGCCTTGGGTCAGATAAAATGTAAATTAATAAAATTTGCAGGAGGTTCATCATGGATTACCATGTTTTAAGGAAAACTGATTCTCGTTGGTTAGCGGCAGCCACGGAAATATATAATGCTGACTGGAAAGCCGCAAAGTATTTAGCAAGCAAAATGATAAGGGACGAATTCGATGACTGGGAAGGAATCGTTGTAGCTGAAGACACAGATCGGATTGTCGGTTTTTGTTCATTTGTTAATAAGGATATAGTTGATTTAGTATATAGTCCGTATATCGCAATAGTATATGTTGATCCGAATTTCAGGGGCAATGGTATAAGTAAAGAGTTAGTTAAGATCGCAGAAAACCAACTGCTCAAAGTGGGATTTCAAAGTATCTATATTGTTACACAACATGTAGGTCTTTATGAAAAATGGGGCTATTCTCAAATCGACGAAGCAGAGGATAAGTTTGGAAGAATTATGAGAGTATTGGAAAAGAATTTCTAGTATGATAATTAAATGAGATACGCATTGGCGTTTATGAGGTATATTTCTCTAATCTTAGTAAGCTTTTTGTTTGCAAAAAGCTTTAGATGAAAGTAACATAATAGTACCCGTATCAGTAAAAAAATGTTTCATTTTTACTTCTTTATGAAAACTTCCTGACCTTAATTGGATAGGGAGTTTTTTGTTCTTAAGATGGAAAACCATCTGATTTTGTTATCTAAAGTCACCATTAAAAATTCGCTGGATCTAACTTTATTTAATTTACTTAGTGCTAATGAGCTCTTTAATATTTTTCAATAAATGATTATAAATGAGCAATTGCTGGTAGAGTCCAAGTGAAGATTGGTAGGTACTCAAAAGCAATCAATAAAATATGATGTAGAAATCATTATGATGCATAGAGCGGACTGCATTCGTATTTATATATGTATTGTCTAGTCAATAATAAATAAAGGATAGATAAAATAAGGTTGACTTTTCTCTCCAATGATTTTAGGGGAATACTTATAAAATAAATAAAAATTATTTCTAAATTCAATAAAAAATCTTATTTTTATAATATTATTTGATATGTATGGAGGTGGAATTAAATGAGTATTTTAAAATCAGCTGTGAAATACAAAGCAGCTAAAAAAGCGACAGATAAAGTACTAGGAGATGGATTACTATCTAGCGTGGTAGCTGCAAAAACAGTCAAAAAAAGTAATGAGCTTAGCAGGCTAAGGAAAGAGAAGAAATAACAGAATTGAGAAAATAGAGAAGCCTTGTCATTAATTGCTAGATAGGGCTTTTTAATTTTTTTCGAACAGTTATTTTATTTTTTTAGATTATCCTCAAATACTTTCTTATAGATCAATGATCAGTTACTTTGGGTGATAATTGTAATAAGCATCTGAAAATAAATAGCACTCTATTGCGAGCTTGTATATAAGTCATAGTCGTTTTACTTGCGTTTACAAAGTTTATACTATAGTTTAGGAGATGCGTGCAATACTCTACGAAGAGTATTAGACAGTAATGCTTGGGGAAGTGAGTCTAATAC
>NZ_NGLF01000001.1:2780146-2798405 GCF_002140695.1 Enterococcus sp. 4E1_DIV0656
GTATAAGTACCCAATATAAAATTGAATTATCCTATAAAATATCTTTTTCAAAGTTCTGTTTGCCCACTTCTCCCCAAGAAGCGGGCATTTTATTTGCACAAACAGAATCCGGGGTGTAGTATTAACTTACTCGGATCAGTTAAAACTGTGTTTCATTTTTTAACCTTCTTTACAAAAAAAGCCCTGTTCTTAATTGGATAGGGATTTTTTGCGTTCTTCGATCAATTGTTCTAATTCTTCCAATTCCTCAAGAGAGGCATTTTTGATATATCCCTTGGCACCAGAGCGATTGCGGACGTGTTTCATTTGTTCTTTATTCTTTTCTTGCCACTTTCTCGATGCCTTTAGTTGAGCATCAGACGTTTTCTTTTCAGTCACCGTATGCACTCCTTCCTAAAAATGTTGAATAAGCTTCATTACAAGTTGAATAAGTTTTATTACGCTAGAGATGGCGATTAAAACCATAAGTATCAATAAGGCAAAATTTAAAATTTTCCTTCTTTTTAAATTCTTGGACATTCGATTCATTCCTTTCATTATGATATAATCAAAGGGAAGGGAGGGCTTTCGCCCTATCCCTAGTTGTCGAGAAGTTTGATTAGCAGTTCGAGTAACTTTTCAATTATGGCTAGTATCGCTAGTACTAAGCCAATTTTGATTGTTAGTTGCTCTTGCTTTTCAAGCTTTTCTTTTTCCCTTCGTTGTTTCCTCAATAATTTCAACTCCTTTCTATGCTAATATTATATATCGGATACATAATAATGTCAATGTCTTTATTCAAAATAATGAAAAAAGTAGCCATATTTTGGCTACTTTAAATTGAATTATAAGGTGTGATATAGTAAAGAAAATCGTGTTTTTTTAGAACAAGACTGACATAAAATTCAACACAAGCAATTCCGAAAATACACTCTTGTGATTCAGATACATGATGGGGAAATTCCTCAACAAACGTTTCCAGACCAATGTACTTTTGTTCGTACATAGTAATGATATTCATACGTCAAACCACTTTAATTCAGAGTAATAGTCAACATTTCGTATTTCATCATAATGGACAAGAGTGTCGTCTAAATAAATTCCTAGATCATCGTAACCTTTCAGCGTACCTGTAACATCAGGCATGAATTTGTTATCGACAGTATAGTTGAGCTGTATAGCTAGATTCTTACTTTTTGTGATTGCTGCTTGTAAGAATTCATTTATTTCTTCTTCTGCCATTTCCGGCTTAGCAGGGCAGGTGTACTTCAACTCTTTATCTATTCTTACGATGTCAGCTGTATGTTCTGACAAGAAAAATCCAATCCATTTGAGTTTTTTTCTATCTTCATAAGGCTTTAGAACGCTCATACAATTATCCCTCCTTAATTGGGTTATGCGAACGTTTGTTCTTGTGGTAAAGCGAACGTGGAATTAAATTTTTGGTGATTGTTTTGGTGATTGCTAAATGAAAAACAAGAATAGAGAGAAACCTCTGAAAACCTATTTAGTTGTAAATCATGTTGTAAATGCCTGATTTAACGGGAATTTGAAACACTAAGTAAATAGGGAAAGATAGAAAAATAATTTTAAATAGTTGGCGACCAAAAGTAAAAGAAAACCGCTGAAATTCCCGAGTATCGGAGACTTCAGCGGTTTTTTTATTTATTCTTTGGCTTCTTGTAAGACCTTGATCGTTTCGATCTTCACTGGCTCAACCGGTTGAGAATTCTCACCATTGCCAGAGTCTTGGGTTTCTGCTTGCGCAATTTTATCTACGACATCCATGCCTTCGATCACTTGACCAAAAACGGTATAGCTACCGTCCAATTGTGGTGTTCCACCATTTTTGTAGGCTTCGATGATTTTTTCAGGATAGTGTTGGATCGCTAGACCGTCGGATACGTCTTGATCATTTTGAACGATGTAGAATTGACTGCCTTGGCTGTTTGGCGCACTTGATTTTGCCATTGCCAATGCGCCTCGCAAGTGATAAAGCTGGTTCGAGTATTCTTCGCCGAATCCTTCGCCCCATATGCTTTCTCCGCCAGTGCCATCACCATTAGGGTCGCCCCCTTGGATCATAAACTCTTCTACGACACGATGGAAAGTCAAGCCGTCATAATAACCATCTTTGGCATGGGTCAAAAAGTTTTCGACTGCTTTGGGTGCAATCTCTGGGAAAAGTTTGATTTTGATCGAGCCTTCCTCCGTCACCATTTCAACTAAAGCTTCATTCTCTTGCACATCCGTTGATAATTGCGGCAATTCCAGGGCATTCAAGTCAACGGATTCTGAGGTCGACGTGCTTTCTGCCGAATTGCTTGATGAGGGATCGGTGGTACTTGAACCTGTACAAGCAGCTAATAATAAAAGGCTAGCAGCTGCTGTCAGTGTGAATAGGATTTTTTTCATTCTTTCATTCCTTCCAGTTTTCTTAATGATAATCATAACAAAAAAGAGACATAGAAGAAAGCGCAGATTTTGTGGAATGAGAAAGAAACAGGCGGAAAGGTGTAGACCACTTTTTAGATGTTTGCTATAATGAAAGAGGATTCATTATAATAAACGGATAGAATTTACAGGAGGTTTTTTTGATGGGAAAATTAGGGATATCGATTTATCCAGAGCGCTCAACGTTTGAAAAGGACAAAGCGTATTTAGACTTGGCACACAAATACGGCTTTAAACGGGTATTTACCAGTTTGCTACAAATCAACGATGACAAAGAAAAAGTCTTGGCAGACTTTAAACAAGTCGTGGATTATGCCAATCAGTTAGGAATGGAAGTCATGGTAGATATCAATCCTGGTTTATTCGAACAGCTAGGTATTTCTTATGATGATTTATCCTTCTTTGATGAGATGGGGGCTTACGGTGTTCGGTTAGATATTGGTTTTACTGGTTCAGAAGAAGCCAAAATGACGCGTAATCCTTACGGGATTAAAATCGAAATCAATATGAGCAGTGGTACGAGCTACGTGGATAACATCATGAGTTATTCGCCTAATACTGAAAATTTACTAGGCTCGCATAACTTCTATCCTCATCGCTATTCAGGGTTGGGCTACGACCATTTCGTTTTTTGTTCGGAAAAATTCCGCAAATACAATTTAAATACGATGGCTTTCGTGAATTCTCACGAAGCTGATTTCGGTCCATGGCCAACACAAGATGGTTTATGCTCTTTGGAAGATCATCGTGATCTGCCACTAGCTACGCAAGTCAAACATTTAGTGTTGACTGGCTTGATCGATGATATCTCTGTTGGAAATGCCTATGCTTCAGAAGCAGAATTGGCAGCAATGGCTGAAGCGTTTCACGCGGATTATCCGACATTAAGAGTCGATGTCGTTGACGGAATCACTGAAGATGAACGAATTTGTCTCTTCGATAATCTGCACAGCTATCGAGGAGATCGTTCGGAATACATCTTGCGTTCAACGATGACGCGGATCTATTATAAAGACAAGGAATTTCCACCTCATGATACCCGTGATATGGTAAGAGGGGATGTCTTGATCGATAATGCTGGCTATGGACAATACAAAGGGGAGACGCAAATCGCCTTGAAAGCAATGAAAAATGATGGTCGAGTCAATGTCGTTGGTAAGATCGCTGATGAGGAACTATTCTTATTAGAATTTTTGAAACCTTGGTCAAGTTTTAAATTGGTCGAAAATAACTAATTACCACGAAAATCAGCCATTGCCAACAAAGATTGTTGGCAATGGTTTTCTTTTTGGTCGCTTGCGATTGACAAACATGAGCAAAAAACGGTAATTTATGTAGTGGGTTCTTTCCTTGAGGAATGACGAAACCATAATAATATTATGTAAACTATATAACAAGAGGACGTGACAAGTGTGAAATTGCGCTGGAAGATTGCCATCGGAGTGGCTGTATTAGCAATTGCAGGATTAGGGTATGCAGGAAACTATTTTTACGATTATGCGGTGGTTCCTTCAGAAAAAGATTTTTTGGAAGGAGATACCCCTGGTACGGATGAAAATCAGACAGGAAATGAATCGCAAAATTGGTTTACAGATCCAGCAAATCGTGAGATGTGGCAGCTGACTTCTGAAGATGATTTAAAATTATCCGCCATTTATCTACCGGCGGAGGAGAAGAATCGAGGAAAAACGGCGATCATCGCGCATGGCTACATGGGGAATGCAGAAACGATGGCGGACTATGCTAAGATGTATCATGATTTAGGCTATAATGTCTTGGTTCCAGACGCTCGAGGGCATGGTCAAAGCGAAGGAGATTATATTGGTTTTGGGTGGCACGAACGTAAGGATTATCTGCAATGGATCGATGAAGTACTCGCAAAAAATGGTCCTGAAGAAACGATCACTTTGTATGGCATCAGTATGGGGGCTGCCACGGTAATGATGACCAGTGGGGAAGACTTGCCGAAAAATGTCACTTCTATCATTGAAGATTGTGGGTATACCAACGTCAATGAAGAATTGGGTTATCAACTCGATCAATTGTTTGGTCTACCGGCCTTTCCATTGATGAATGTCACTAGTCTTGTCACAAAAATCCGAGCGGGGTATTTCTTCGGTGAAGCAGATGCAGTCAAACAACTGCAAAAGAATACGCGTCCGATCTTTTTTATCCATGGCGATGCGGATACGTTTGTTCCTTATTCGATGCTGGATATTTTGTATAACGCGACCGATGCACCAAAAGAAAAGTGGGTTGTTTCAGGTGCCGAGCATGCGAAAAGCTATAAAACAGATCCAGACCTTTATAAAGAAAAAATTGCAGCTTTTTTGGACAAATACGATCACCCTGCAAATGAATAAAAAAGTGCCGGTTCTAAAAAAGAACCGGCATTTTTTGCTTGACCTTTGGCTTATAAACGAGCAAATTCTTCTAGCAAACGAATCATTTGGCATGTAAAGCCATATTCATTATCATACCAAGCGACGGTTTTCACCAGTTGGAAATCCCCAGCCGTGGTTACTTCTGTTTGTGTCGGATCAAAGATAGACCCTTGAGTGGTACCAATCACATCTCCAGAGACGATCTCACGGTCATCGTAACCGAATGACGGATTATCGACGGTGTGTTTTCTGATCGCTTCATTGACTTCATCGGCGGTTACTTTGGTTTTCAAAATTGAGACTAATTCTGTTAAAGAACCATCGACGACAGGAACCCGTTGGGCGTGGCCTTGTAATTTGCCATTTAATTCTGGAATAACTAGACCGATCGCTTTGGCAGCACCCGTCGAGTGAGGGATCGTGTTGTCTGCAGCGGACCGAGCGGCTCTTAAGTTTCCGCCTTTTACTGGACCATCCAATAGCATTTGGGTAGAAGTATAGGCATGTACCGTCGTCATCGTACCAACTTCGATCCCGAATTCCTCATTTAAGAAGTAGGCCATCGGAGCTAAGCAGTTGGTCGTACAAGAACCTGCGGATATGATAGTATCCTCTGTTGTTAACGTGTCGGAGTTGACATTGTAAACGATCGTTTTCATATTACCAGCTGGTGCGGAGATAACGACTCGTTTGACACCTGCATCAAGATGGGCCTGGGCTTTTTCTGCGGAAGTGTAAAAACCCGTACATTCTAATACGATATCGACGCCATTTTCTTTTGCCCAGGGGATTTTGCTTGCGTCTGGTTCAGCGTACACTCGGGTCTCTTTGCCATCGACAACGATAGCATTATCCGTTGCAGTAACAGTTCCAGGGTACGTGCCGTGGGTCGAGTCAAATTGCAATAAGTGTGCTAACATGACTGGACTCGTCAAATCATTGATTGCCACAACTTCAATATCGGCAGAAACTTCTCTGATCCTACGAAAAGCTAAACGTCCAATTCGTCCAAAACCATTGATTCCAACTTTTACTGTCATTTCTTGTTTCCTCCTTTGATTGTGTACTGGTACACTTAAAAGTTTGCTACGATTTCCTGTGACTGTCAAAGAATAACCCTTAAGAATTCGCGATTTCTTACGGAAACCCATGAGAAAAGATAGACAAAAGGCGTTTCGGTCGTTACAATAAAATAGACTTTCTTATTAGAGAAATAGTAACCACTTAAAGTGAGATAACTGATAATCAAAAAGTATAGAAGGTAGTAAAAAAAGAATGGAGGACAAATAATGTCCATGTTTTTAGATCAAGTGACAATCGATGTCAAAGCAGGAAAAGGCGGCGACGGGATGGTTGCTTTTCGCCGAGAGAAATATGTCCCAGACGGCGGACCCGCAGGTGGGGACGGGGGACGTGGCGGTGATGTCATTTTAGTCGTAGACGAAGGTTTGCGTACATTAATGGATTTCCGCTTTAATCGTCATTTTAAAGCGCAACCCGGGGAAAATGGCATGAGTAAAGGAATGCACGGCCGTGGCTCAGATGATACTTACATCAAAGTACCCCAAGGCACCACCGTTCGTGATGCTGAAACAGGTGCCTTATTAGGTGATTTGATTGAGCAAGGTCAAACATTAGCAATCGCAAAAGGCGGGCGGGGCGGCCGTGGGAACATTCGGTTTGCTTCTCCAAAAAATCCAGCCCCAGAATTAGCAGAGAACGGAGAACCCGGTCAAGAAAGAAAGATCGAGCTCGAACTAAAAGTCTTAGCAGATGTTGGTTTAGTTGGTTTCCCTTCAGTTGGGAAGTCAACATTACTCTCTGTGATTTCGTCTGCTCGTCCAAAAATCGGCGCGTATCATTTTACAACACTGGTACCAAATTTAGGCATGGTAACGACCACTGATGGTCGTAGTTTTGCAGTAGCCGATCTGCCTGGCTTGATCGAAGGTGCTTCGCAAGGTGTTGGTTTAGGGACTCAGTTTTTACGTCATATCGAACGGACGCGGGTTATTTTACATGTGATCGATATGAGCGGCATGGAAGGGCGCGATCCATATGAAGACTATTTATCCATCAACAATGAATTGTTGACCCATAACTTGCGCTTACTAGAACGCCCACAGATCATCGTTGCCAATAAGATGGATATGCCGGATGCTGAAGAAAACCTAGCCCTTTTCAAAGAGCAGCTGGCAAAAGAAAAAACGGATGAGTTCGCGGATGAACCAATGATTTTCCCAATCTCTGGTGTCACTCGTAAGGGAATCGATGCCTTGCTGAATGCGACAGCGGATCTATTGGAAGTCACTCCTGAGTTCCTCTTGTACGATGAAGAAATCGAAGAAGATGTGGTTCATTACGGCTTCCAATCGGATGAACCGGAGTTTGCAATCGATCGCGATCCTGATGCAACTTGGATCTTGAGCGGTGAGAAAATCGAAAAACTATTCCAAATGACGAACTTTGATCACGATGAGACTGTGATGCGTTTTGCTCGTCAATTACGTGGATTGGGTGTCGATGAAGCATTGCGTGCGAGAGGTGCCAAAGACGGTGATATTGTGCGTATCGGTAATTTTGAATTTGAGTTTGTCGAATAAGCGTTTAAAAGAACATCATTTTTTTAAAAAAATCCTTCATAGTTGAATTGGTTTTGACTGCCGATCATTGATTTTCTCTAAGAAATCAATGATCAGCAGTCTTTTTGGTTTCTTTTTTCATTTAAATGATTTACTGTTAAAATAAAGAAAAGAACAAATAAACCAAAGGGAGCGATTTTTATGTCAAAACGAGTCATTGTAATGAACTTTGATGCTAGTGCCAAAGCGTATCAAGCCTTTTCTGAAGTGAAACGGATGCATATGGAACGAAAGATCAAAGGAGAGCAAATGGCGGTTCTTACCCACACCAATGAAGGCGTGCATCAATTTAAAGTCGAGGATTTTCTTGATTTTACTGGAAACAATAAGACATCAACTGGTGGTTTGATCGGGATGCTCGTTGGTGTGTTAGGTGGGCCTTTGGGAATCATGCTGGGCTGGTTTGGCGGTAGTATGATCGGTGCTACTCGTGACGCAAAAGAGATCCAAAATGCGCAAATGCTCTTCGAACACGTCGGAAACCAAATTGGTGTAGGCGATACGGGGTTATTATTGATTGCCGATGAAGAGGACAATCGTCCTTTGAACCAACTGATCATGAATGAATTAGGCGGTGACATCACTCGTTTTGACTACGATGATGTCGAGGCAGAGATCGAGACGGCCAAAAAAGTCGAAGAATCCACCAAGGCACGTGTTCAAGAGGATTGGAAAAATTCCCATAACGATGAATCCGATAGCCAATCCGAGAAATAAAAACCGCAAGCTTCAATTGCAACTTGATTTCTTTTCCGCTAAAATTGGAAAGAGATGAAAGGAAAGAAGCTTATGGAATTAGAATTTTTAGGAACAGGTGCTGGAGTGCCTGCGAAACATCGAAACGTGACCAGCACTGCGTTACGATTATTAGATGAACGCAATGCCGTTTGGCTTTTTGATTGTGGCGAAGGGACACAAATGCAGATCTTACATTCTACGATTAGACCGAGAAAGATTGAAAAAATCTTTATTACCCATCTTCATGGTGATCATATTTATGGATTGCCAGGATTGATCAGCAGCCGCTCCTTTCAAGGCGGAGACACACCTCTAGAGATTTATGGACCCAAGGGGATCAAAGCATACATTCAAACCGTTTTGCGGATTTCTCAGACGAAAGTCAGCTATCCATTGCATTTTTTTGAGATTGAAGAAGAAGGGATTCTTTTTAAAGATCAGCAATTTGAAGTATCTTGTCTGCGCCTTGATCACGGGATTGATAGTTTTGGCTATCGTATTGTCGAAGCAAGCCATCAAGGGGAGTTGCAAGTGCAAGCATTGCTTGAACTTGGGCTGAAACCTGGTCCTGTCTTCGGACGTTTGAAAAAAGGTGAAGTAGTTACCCTCGATGATGGTCGTCAAATCAATGGAGCTGATTTTTTAGGTCAAGCCAAAAAAGGACGGATCGTGACAATATTAGGTGACACCCGTAAATGTCAAAACGCCGTGCTTTTAGCGAAAGATGCGGATGTTTTGGTACATGAAAGTACCTTCAACAAAGAAGAAGCCAAGTTGGCTCGCGCTTATTTTCATTCGACGACGCGACAAGCTGCTGAAGTTGCCCAAGAAGCTCACGCCAAGCGTTTGCTATTGACCCATATTAGCGCGCGCTATGTTGGCAAAGATATTACAAATTTAGTAAATGAAGCAAAAGAAGGATTTCCGAATACGTTGATCGTCAAAGATTTTGATGTTGTCGAGATCCCTTTTGCCGGAGAGGAAGAATCAGATGAACTTGGAGAATAAAGTTGTCGTTGTAACAGGAGGTTCTGCCGGACTTGGAGAACAAATCTGTTATGAAGCCGCAAAACGTGGTGCGATCGTCGTGACTTGTGCCCGGAGGACGAATTTGATTGGGAAAGTCAAAGAGCAATGTATGGAATTAAGCGGCAAAGAAGCGTATGCGTTTCAATTGGACGTAGCAAATCCTGAAAGCGTGGAGCGCTTATTAGAAAAAATCAGTGAGAAAGTCGGAAAGATCGATGTCTTTGTCAATAATGCTGGCTATGGGATCTTTCAAGAGTTTACAGAGATGGATCCTGCGGTCATCCGTAATATGTTTGAAGTCAATGTACTTGGGATGATGGTTTTGACTCAGCAAGTTGCGATTCAAATGGCTGAACAAAAGCATGGTCATATCATAAACGTTGCTTCAATTGCGGGTAAGATCGCTACGCCGAAGACCGCAGTTTACTCTGCAACGAAATTTGCTGTACTTGGTTTTTCTAACGCCTTACGTTTAGAACTAAAACCACTGGGGATCAACGTAACAACGGTCAACCCAGGGCCGATCGAAACGGCATTCTTTGACCAAGCAGATCCTAGCGGTAGTTACTTATCATCGGTGGGCAGCCTTGTCCTTGAACCAAACAAATTGGCACAAACGATCGTCAAAGCCATGATTCATCCAAAACGAGAAATCAATCGCCCACATATTTTAGGGGCGGCAGCAAAACTGTATACACTGTTTCCTGCAATCGGGGATTATATGGCAGGAACGATGTTCAACAAAAAATAGGAGTTGAAACCCATGAAAAATCAATGGCGTGTTATCGTTGGTATTTTACTGATTTTAGTGATCGTTTTATTTGCGGTTGCAAACAATATGACTGTTCCGATCAATTTTGGCTTCACAACGATTCAATCGCCACTGATCTTAGTCATTATTGGTTCTGCTTTGTTAGGCGCATTGATTTTGTTGCTGGTTTCCACAAGTGCAATGTTCCGTCAAAAAAAAGAACTAAAACAATTGAGAAAAGAGCTCTCGGATTATCGCACGAATAACGAGAAAGTTCTGCAAGATGAACGAGAAGCCTTGGAACGAGAATATACCAACAAGCAGGCGGAGTTAGCAGCTAGGCAGCAACAACTCGACGATCAAGAAGCGCAACTTTCGTCACGTGCTGCAGGCGCCTCAACGCCGCCAACGATTGATGAAGAAATGAAGTCTTTTGAATCGCAAGCCTAGAATACATGAGAGCAATTAAGAAAAGAGTTTGCCGGCGCATCGTTCGCTGCAAGCTCTTTTTTGTGACATGAAAAAATAAATTGTTTCTTTCGTTGTTTTTCCTTTTTACATAAACTTTGCTATAATAACCTAGTTAGGAGTGATTTGGTGAAACGTGCAAATTTTCATTGGGTGCGACCGCAAGATAGCGAAGCTACCCCTGTATTTAAAGAATTGATCCAAGCAAGAAAGATTCCTGAGCGCATCGGCGCGTTGCTATGGCAAAGAAATATTCGAACAGCAGAAGCGCTAGACGCTTTTTTATCAACGGATCTGCAATACCTTCATGATCCGTTTCTCTTTCATGATATGGATAAGGCCGTGGAACGGATCCATGAAGCCATTTTAAATGGTGAGCGGATCTTGATTTATGGCGACTATGACGCAGATGGGATTACGAGCACCACCGTATTAAAAGAAACACTGGAGTTGCTAGGGGCTGAAGCTGAATATTATCTGCCCAATCGCTTTTCAGATGGGTATGGTCCCAACATAACTGTCTATCAAGATAAAATTGCGGCAGGGACGCAATTGATCATCACCGTTGATAATGGGGTATCTGGACATGAGGCAATTGCTTATGCTCAAGGGCAAGGGGTCGATGTGATCGTGACGGATCACCATGAACTTCCTGCAGAACTCCCAGAAGCCTTTGCCATCGTTCATCCCCGTCACCCTGAAGGAAACTATCCGTTTGGTGATTTAGCGGGAGTCGGTGTCGCATTTAAAGTGGCTTGTGCCCTATTAGAAGAAGTGCCCGTCGAACTGCTGGACCTTGTTGCAATTGGGACGATTGCTGATATGGTTTCTTTGACAGATGAGAATCGACTACTAGTCAGCAATGGCCTGAAAATGATCCAACAAACTGATCGGCTTGGTTTGAATGAGTTGTTGACGGTCAGTGGATTGAAAAAACGAACAGTCAACGAAACCGATATTGGTTTTGCTGTTGGCCCCCGCCTCAATGCAATTGGTCGGTTGGAAGATCCTAATCCTGCTGTTCGTTTGTTAACCACATTTGATGAAGAAGAAGCAGTAACCTTAGCCAAGACATTAGATACGATCAATCAGCAGCGAAAAACTTTCGTTGAAGAAATCATGAAAGAAGCGCAAGAAAAAATCGACCCTGCCAATCATGTTCATCTGGTCGTAGGTGATAACTGGCACGAAGGGGTTTTAGGAATCGTAGCTGGACGTATCATGCAAAGTACCGGACAGCCCGTGATCGTTTTGACCAAAAAAGAAAATGGGTTAGCAAAAGGGTCAGGTAGAAGTGTCGCTGCGTTGAATCTATTTGAAATGTTGGCTACGATGAAAGACATGTTTACCAGTTTTGGTGGTCATCATGCGGCGGTCGGCTTAAGTATCCCGATTGATCATTTGGACATGCTACAAGCTCAGATGAATCGCTATGTGGAAGAAAATGGAATTGATCTTAGTCAGGGAATCCCCTTAGCGATCGATGAGGAACTGCCATTGGCGGAAGTATCGATCAACTTTATTGAGTCTTTAAACGTTTTAGCGCCTTTCGGAACGGACAATCCGTTACCGAAATTTCTGTTTTCCAATTTATCGACTCAAAATGCCCGCCAGATTGGTACCGAAAACCAGCACTTGAAGTTAGTGATGACAGATGAGTCCAATCTACAGCTAGATGTGATTGGCTTTGGTTTTGGAAAAGACTCAGTAGAGTTTGAAAATGATCGACTATCGATCGTTGGTCAGCTTTCAATCAATGAATGGAATGGCAACAAAAAACCGCAGCTGATGTTGGATGACTTTGCAGTGGAAGGGCTGCAGTTGTTTGATTATCGTTCGAAAAGGAGTCGGCAAGGTGTCTCTCTGGGAAATGAAACATTAGGGGTCGTTTTCAATAAGAAACTGCCTCGAGAGCTGCAAGGATTTTGTGGACAAACGATCTTATTCGACTCGGTGGCTGCTGTGAAAGATACATTTTGTGCTGGTCCGTTCCAAGAGATCGCGTTTTTAGATTGTCCTGCTGATTCTGCTGTGATCAAAGAGGTCGTTCAAGCGCTTCATGCTTCAAGAATTGCGTTTGTGTTTTACTCGACGGAAGATGCCTATTTAGACGGGGTAGGAACCAGAGAGCAATATGGTCGGCTTTTTCAATTGATCAAGCAGCAGCCTCGTTTGGATATTCGCTACAAATTAAAGATGGTCGCTAACTATCTAAAAATTCCAGAAAAATTACTTATTTTTATGATTCAGGTGTTTTCTGAGCTGGAATTTGTTACAATACAAGATGGTGTTTTGAATAAAACGGCTGATCCTGTTTCTCGTCCGCTGACAGAGAGTCATTTGTATCAGCAACGACAAAAAATGATCAAAACAGAAGAATTTTTATTAATGAGTGATTTATCAACCCTACGTCAGTGGTTGACAGTCTAGGAGGAAAAAAAATGGATTTAAAAGAGTATATTGCTAGTATTCCGGATTATCCCCAAGAGGGAATTATTTTTCGGGACATCTCGCCGCTAATGGCTGATGGAGAAGCGTATCGTTATGCGACACAGCAGATCGTTGAGTATGCACAAGAAAAAGGCATCGATATGGTGGTAGGACCAGAAGCCCGCGGATTTATCGTTGGTTGCCCAGTTGCGTACCAGTTAGGTGTCGGCTTTGCCCCAGTACGTAAAAAAGGCAAATTGCCACGGGAAACCATTGAAGCAGAGTATGAAAAAGAGTATGGCGTGGATGTTTTGACGTTGCATGCCGATGCTATCAAACCAGGACAACGTGTCTTGATCTGTGACGATCTACTAGCAACTGGCGGAACGATCAAAGCAACGATTGAACTCGTAGAAAAACTAGGCGGTATCGTTGTGGGCTGTGCCTTTTTGATCGAACTAATGGATTTACATGGAAGAGATAAAATCCAAGGTGTTGAAATCAAGACGTTAATGGAATACTAAAAAAGAAGAAACAAAAAAGGACTCGCAGGAGTCCTTTTTTGTTTCTTCTGCCTTATGGCGTATGTAGGGGAAGGATCATGGTTCGTAACGATAAAAATCATGATCGTGATAATAATGGCGGTTACGTTTGCGCTCTGCTTGGCGGAATTTCTTTTCATCCCATAGCATGAACCAAAGCATCATTAGAGGACAAAAAATCAGAACAGCACTTAGAACGCCAAAATAGCCAATAACAATACCCATCAATAAAACCCATAACATAAAACCAAATCGACGAACTGCTTTCATCTCATTCACTCCTTAAATAATACGAACTTATGTTTGTATACTTATTATACGAATGTTTGTTCGGTTTGTAAAGAGGAAAGAAAAAAAATCTTCGTAAAAACGAAGATTTCCTAGTCAGCTCGTTGAGCATCAAAGCAGATGTCGATACAACCCAACAACCAATCCTAAAATCGTTACGTCAGGCAAAATGATTGGTTCTAAGTAATCATTTTCCGGTTGTAAACGAATGTAATTCTTTTCTTTATAGAATCGTTTGCAAGTAGCTTCATCTTCATCTGTCATAGCGATCACAATATCACCATTTTGCGCACTTTGTTGTTTGCGAACGATCACTTGATCGCCGTCAAGGATGCCAGCATTGATCATACTTTCTCCTCGGATCGTCAACATAAACAAACTACCGGTACTATTTGCTAAATCTGGCGGAATCGGAAAGAAATCGGATGCATCTTCCACTGCTAAAATCGGTTCTCCCGCAGTTACGACACCAAGCATCGGAATGGATGCTGGCTGAACATCGATTTTTTCAAGACCGGAAGAAGTTAATTCAATGGCTCTGGGTTTTGTAGGATCTCGCAAGATCAACCCCTTTTTTTCAAGTCGGGACAAATGGCCATGAACAGTTGAGGTAGAAGATAACTGAACGGCTTCGCCAATTTCGCGAACAGTCGGCGGATAGCCTTTTTCAGTGACACGGGTATGAATGAACTTAAGAATTTCGATTTGTCGATTTTCTGTTCGTTTTGCCAAAACTGACACCTTCTTTCATTTGATAACATTAGTGTACCATAGGTATATCGAATATTCAAACAAATGTTCGCTTTTTACACTATTGTTTTTATTCGCTAGTTTGTAGTAAAATCAAGAGGGAAAAGGAGGAACGAATATGCTATCTCAAGAAAAATTAGCTCGAATCAATGAACTTGCCAACAAGAAAAAAACAGAGGGTTTGACTGAGGCAGAAACGAACGAACAAAAAGTTCTACGTGACGAGTATTTAACCGCCTTTCGTGGAGGAATGCGTCACCATATCGAAGGAATGAAGATCGTTGATCCTGAAGGTGCTGATGTGACACCAGAGAAATTAAAAGAGATTCAAAAGAAAAAAGGTCTCCACGGCAGATAATTGTGAATTCCTTTTCATTGCTATTGAAATAAGCATCTGAATCACGTATAATAAAAGATGTAATAAAGGTAAAAAAAACCTAAATTAGGAGGAACTACCATTGTTTGATAAAATCGATCAATTAGGAGTGAACACCCTTCGTACATTAAGTATCGAAGCCGTACAAAAAGCCAATTCAGGACATCCAGGATTACCGATGGGGGCAGCACCCATGGCCTATGCCTTGTGGACCAAACACTTGAAAGTCAATCCAACGACTTCTCGCAAGTGGGTGGATCGTGACCGTTTTGTTTTGTCTGCTGGACACGGTTCGGCGTTATTGTACAGCTTGTTGCATGTGTCTGGTTACGATGTGACCATTGAGGATCTAAAAAACTTCCGTCAATGGGATAGCCGCACGCCAGGACATCCAGAAGTCGATCACACAGACGGCGTGGAAGCAACCACTGGACCTTTAGGACAAGGGATCGCTATGGCAGTCGGTATGGCAATGGCCGAAGCCCACTTGGCTGCAACCTACAATCGCGACAAGTATCAAGTCATCGATCACTATACCTACGCTTTATGTGGCGATGGGGATTTGATGGAAGGTGTTTCGCAAGAAGCTGCATCCATGGCGGGTCACATGAAATTAGACAAACTGATCGTCTTGTACGATTCAAATGACATCTCCCTAGATGGTCCGACCTCAAAAGCTTTTACAGAAAATGTCGGTGCGCGTTTTGAGGCGTATGGCTGGCAACACATTCTCGTTGAAGACGGCAATGATTTAGAAGCAATCTCAAAAGCGATCGACGAAGCAAAAGCTGAAAGCGACAAACCAACCTTGATCGAAATCAAGACTGTGATCGGATACGGTGCGCCAAATCAAGGCACTTCTGCCGTTCATGGTGCGCCGATCGGTGCCGAAGGCATTTCTGCAGCTAAAGCGATTTATGGTTGGGAATACCCAGAATTTACCGTACCTGAAGAAGTTGCCGCGCGCTTCAAAGAAACCATGGTCGATGAAGGGCAAAAAGCTGAAGCCGCTTGGAACGAAACTTTCCGTGCTTATGAAGCAGCCTACCCAGAACTTGCTGCGCAATTCAAACAAGCCTTTGCGGGTGAATTGCCAGCAGATTGGGATGCAACATTACCAAGCTACGAAGTTGGCAGCTCACAAGCTAGTCGGGTTTCTAGCAAAGAGATGATCCAAGCCTTATCCAAAGCCGTCCCTAGTCTCTGGGGTGGATCGGCTGACCTTTCTGGCTCCAACAACACGATGGTGGCAGCAGAAAAAGACTTTGAACCTGGCCAATACGAAGGCCGCAACATTTGGTTTGGTGTCCGAGAATTTGCGATGGCGGCAGCCATGAACGGCATCCAATTGCATGGCGGTACCCGAATCTATGGCGGGACCTTCTTCGTCTTCGTTGATTACTTGCGTCCAGCGGTGCGCTTGTCTGCGATCCAGCATGCACCTGTGATCTATGTCTTGACACATGACTCCGTGGCGGTTGGGGAAGATGGACCGACGCATGAGCCAATCGAGCAATTAGCCAGCGTCCGGTGCATGCCAAATGTCCAAGTGATTCGTCCAGCAGACGGCAATGAAACCCGTGCTGCCTGGAAATTGGCCATGACGACAACGGATAAACCAACGGTCTTAGTCTTAAGCCGACAAAATCTACCAGTGATCGAAGGCACGCAAACCGGTGCGGATGAAAATGTCGCAAAAGGTGGCTACGTGATTTCAAAACAAGCTGGTGAAACACCAGCGGGGATTTTGATTGCCACAGGTTCTGAAGTGAATCTTGCGGTTCAAGCACAAGCTAAATTGGCAGAAGAAGGCATCGATGTATCGGTGGTCTCCTTACCAAGCTTTGATCTGTTTGAAGCGCAAAGCTCAGAATACAAAGAAAGCGTCTTGCCAAAAGCAGTGAAGAAACGGGTAGCGATCGAAGCGGCTTCCCCATTTGGTTGGGAACGTTACACCGGTTGCCATGGAAAAGTGATCGCGATCGATCACTTCGGTGCATCAGCACCTGGCGACAAAGTATTAGCAGAATTCGGCTTTAGTGTTGAAAATGTTGTGAATACTTTTAAATCAATCGATTAATTGATCGACAATCAATCAAAGCTAGCACGTTCGAGAATCTTTTCGATTTTCGAGCGTGTTTTTTTCGAGTACTGCTCACTCTGAAAGTGCCAGAGTGACTTATTTAAGGTAGTAGTTGCTAAGATTTCTGAAAAATGGTTTCACCACAAGATATAGACTCTTTTAAATAGTAAGAGAGAAGCAATACAATTCCATTCTAATAGTTTTTTTAAAAACTTCTCAGTAATTAACAAACTGAGAGGGATGTCCAGAAAGTTTTTTAAAAGTCTTTTGTCGGGTCGGAAGTGAACATTGTTTGCACTGCTAGGCATTTTTCCGTATAATAGCTGTATTGATTTATTTGAAAAAACGTACAGTTACTGGAGGAAAAAGATGGGAAGTTATCAAACAAGAAGTGAAAGACATCATCAACCAAAGAAGACGATGAAAAGACCTAGTAAAAAGGCGGTGGTCTCTTTGATGGGTGCAGGAATGATGTTAGCGCCAATGACGGTCACTTTCGTTCCTCAACAGGTACAAGCTGCTGAGAATCAATATGCGACGCAGGACATCTCAGGGTTCATCGAACAAATTGGCTGGTCAGCACAAGATGTTGCTGCCAACAATGATCTATATGCTTCTGTGATGATCGCTCAAGCGATTTTGGAAAGCGGCTATGGTTCTTCCGCATTATCCAATGCCCCCTATTACAATTTATTTGGGGTCAAAGGCAGTTACAACGGACAAAGTGTGTATATGCCTACCCAAGAGTATTTGAATGGTCAGTGGGTAGAGATGAATGAACCGTTTCGTCAATATAACTCTTATTGGGAATCGTTTCAGGATCATGCGAACGTCTTGCGAAGTACAAGTTTCGCGACAGGGACTGCTCATTACAGTGGTGTCTGGAAAAGCCAAACAACCTCATTTTATGACGCAACGAATTACTTGACGGGACGTTATGCTACCGATCCAGGTTACGCACAAAAACTGAACTGGTTGATCGAAACCTATCAGCTTACACGGTTCGATACAGGAACGACACAAAATACAGCCTGGACAAACACAACTAGCACAACGACCAGCGAAACAACGACGACCACGTATTCAGGTAGTACATCTTCAGCACAGAGCTATCAAGTTGCTTCTGGGGATACGCTTTGGGATATCGCCAACCGATTTGGAACAACCGTTGATGCGTTGATGGCATCGAATGGATTATCCAATGAGATCATCGTTATCGGACAAGAGTTGATCGTATAAGTAAGTTAAAAACCTTAAGATGGATTGCTACAATTGCAGCCAATCTTAAGGTTTTTTTGACGTGGCAATCAAACTCTGGTCAGTGGAAATAGAACAAAGTATAAAA
>NZ_NGLF01000002.1:0-250247 GCF_002140695.1 Enterococcus sp. 4E1_DIV0656
CTGTTTGAAGCGCAAAGCTCAGAATACAAAGAAAGCGTCTTGCCAAAAGCAGTGAAGAAACGGGTAGCGATCGAAGCGGCTTCCCCATTTGGTTGGGAACGTTACACCGGTTGCCATGGAAAAGTGATCGCGATCGATCACTTCGGTGCATCAGCACCTGGCGACAAAGTATTAGCAGAATTCGGCTTTAGTGTTGAAAATGTTGTGAATACTTTTAAATCAATCGATTAATTGATCGACAATCAATCAAAGCTAGCACGTTCGAGAATCTTTTCGATTTTCGAGCGTGTTTTTTTCGAGTACTGCTCACTCTGAAAGTGCCAGAGTGACTTATTTAAGGTAGTAGTTGCTAAGATTTCTGAAAAATGGTTTCACCACAAGATATAGACTCTTTTAAATAGTAAGAGAGAAGCAATACAATTCCATTCTAATAGTTTTTTTAAAAACTTCTCAGTAATTAACAAACTGAGAGGGATGTCCAGAAAGTTTTTTAAAAGTCTTTTGTCGGGTCGGAAGTGAACATTGTTTGCACTGCTAGGCATTTTTCCGTATAATAGCTGTATTGATTTATTTGAAAAAACGTACAGTTACTGGAGGAAAAAGATGGGAAGTTATCAAACAAGAAGTGAAAGACATCATCAACCAAAGAAGACGATGAAAAGACCTAGTAAAAAGGCGGTGGTCTCTTTGATGGGTGCAGGAATGATGTTAGCGCCAATGACGGTCACTTTCGTTCCTCAACAGGTACAAGCTGCTGAGAATCAATATGCGACGCAGGACATCTCAGGGTTCATCGAACAAATTGGCTGGTCAGCACAAGATGTTGCTGCCAACAATGATCTATATGCTTCTGTGATGATCGCTCAAGCGATTTTGGAAAGCGGCTATGGTTCTTCCGCATTATCCAATGCCCCCTATTACAATTTATTTGGGGTCAAAGGCAGTTACAACGGACAAAGTGTGTATATGCCTACCCAAGAGTATTTGAATGGTCAGTGGGTAGAGATGAATGAACCGTTTCGTCAATATAACTCTTATTGGGAATCGTTTCAGGATCATGCGAACGTCTTGCGAAGTACAAGTTTCGCGACAGGGACTGCTCATTACAGTGGTGTCTGGAAAAGCCAAACAACCTCATTTTATGACGCAACGAATTACTTGACGGGACGTTATGCTACCGATCCAGGTTACGCACAAAAACTGAACTGGTTGATCGAAACCTATCAGCTTACACGGTTCGATACAGGAACGACACAAAATACAGCCTGGACAAACACAACTAGCACAACGACCAGCGAAACAACGACGACCACGTATTCAGGTAGTACATCTTCAGCACAGAGCTATCAAGTTGCTTCTGGGGATACGCTTTGGGATATCGCCAACCGATTTGGAACAACCGTTGATGCGTTGATGGCATCGAATGGATTATCCAATGAGATCATCGTTATCGGACAAGAGTTGATCGTATAAGTAAGTTAAAAACCTTAAGATGGATTGCTACAATTGCAGCCAATCTTAAGGTTTTTTTGACGTGGCAATCAAACTCTGGTCAGTGGAAATAGAACAAAGTATAAAACTATATGAAAAAAAATTTGAAATTGCTTACTTTTTATTCGCAACTCCGAGGTATTTTAGGTAGAATGGAAGAATAAGAACGGGAGGGATTTTCAATGACAAAAATCTATCAATCGGTCAATGAATTAGTTGGTCATACGCCAATCGTCAAATTAAATCATATCGTAGAAGAAGGTTCTGCTGATGTGTATGTGAAATTAGAGTTTTTCAATCCTGGGGGTAGCGTAAAGGACAGAATTGCTTTAGCCATGATTGAAAAAGCCGAAAAAAGCGGCTTATTGAAAGCCGGCGATACGATTATCGAGCCAACCTCAGGAAATACGGGGATCGGTTTAGCCATGATCGGTACGGCAAAAGGCTATCGGGTTGTGTTGGTTATGCCAGAAACGATGAGTATCGAAAGACGGAAAATCGTACAAGCTTATGGTGCAGAGTTGATTTTGACGCCTGGGTCTGAAGGGATCACAGGATCCATTAACAAAGCAAAAGAATTAGCGGAGCAAGACGGCTACTATATGCCATTACAATTTGAAAATCCAGCTAACCCAGAAATTCATGAAAAAACGACAGGAAAAGAAATTGAGGATGCATTTGAATCAAAAGGTTTAGATGCTTTTGTCGCTGGAATCGGCACTGGTGGAACGATCACTGGAGCGGGCAAAGAACTGAAGCGCGTCTATCCTAATTTGAAAATAGTTGGTGTTGAGCCTGCTGAATCTGCGATTTTAGAAGGTGGTAAGCCAGGACCGCATAAGATTCAAGGGATCGGTACTGGATTTGTCCCTAAAGTATTAGATACCGAAATTTATGATCAAGTCATTGCAATTGCCAGTGACGATGCGATGAAAACTGCACGGCAAGTTGGGATGAAAGAAGGGATTTTAGTTGGAATCTCTTCAGGGGCTGCGATCCAAGCTGCTTTACAGGTAGCAAAAGAACTAGGCAAAGGCAAAAAAGTTTTAGCAATCGTGCCTGACAATGGCGAACGTTATTTGTCCACAGCACTGTATCAGTTTGAAGACTAACAATCGAGAGAAAGCAGGCATTGAAATGTCTGCTTTTCTTTCTCGAAAAAAGGGGACGGAAGCGGGCTGAAAAAAGCGTTTTGCCTTTGAAAAAATAAGGAAAGCTGTTTGAATTTTTAGGTTTTACATAGTATGATAGGTGAGATAAGAGAAATGGAGGAACTCCTGTGAGTACGATCTACGATGAAGCGATCAAACGATTAAAACATGAAAATATTCGTATTACACCGCAGCGAGTAGCGATATTAGAGTTTTTAGCCAGTCACGATGCCCATCCGACCGCTGAAGAGATTTATCGAGCGATTGAAGTTCATTTTCCTGGTATTAGTGTCGCAACGGTATACAATAACTTACGTTTGTTCACAGAAATTGGCTTTGTAAAAGAAATGAATTATGGAGATGCCTCCAGTCGTTTTGATTTTACAACGGAGCCTCATTATCATGCTATCTGCCAAAAGTGTGGAAAGATCGCTGATTTTTACTATCCAGGATTGGAAGATGTCGAAATGGCGGCTTCGAAATTAACTGGGTATCAAATAAATAACCATCGACTAGAAGTTTATGGTCTATGTCCCGAATGCCAAGTGAAAGAGGAGGAAACAAAA
The DNA here is from genome assembly GCF_002140695.1 of Enterococcus sp. 4E1_DIV0656. Taxonomy (NCBI): domain Bacteria; kingdom Bacillati; phylum Bacillota; class Bacilli; order Lactobacillales; family Enterococcaceae; genus Enterococcus; species Enterococcus sp. 4E1_DIV0656. Next base: position 3,209 of record NZ_NGLF01000002.1, read on the forward strand.
TGAAGATAATTTCTACAGATCAAGCACCACAAGCAATCGGTCCTTATGTTCAAGCAAAAATCGCAAACGGCTTTTTGTTTGCTTCTGGTCAAGTGCCATTAGATCCTGTTTCGGGGGAAGTTGTCGGTACGACGATTGAAGTACAGACTCAGCAAGTATTGAAAAATATCAACGCGATTCTTGAAGCGGCGGAACTTACGCCAGATGACATCGTTAAGACGACATGTTTTTTAAAAAATATGAATGATTTCGTTCCTTTCAATAATACCTATAGCACATTGTTCAATGAAGAGTTACCTGCACGTTCTGCTGTAGAAGTTGCCCGCTTGCCAAAAGATGTTTTGGTTGAAGTTGAGATCATCGCAGCAGTCAAAGAAAAAGCGTAACCAAGAATGAATCGTGGGACGTCCGCCTTTGCGTCGTCCCCTTTTTATTGGATCGATCCTGGACCAAAGGATCATAGAGTTTCAGGTGAATCAAGGAGAAGAGGATACAGTATGGTTTCGTTAAAGGACTATTTAGCAAAAGGGCAAACAACGATATCAAATTTGCTTTTAGAAAATTACCATCATCTTGGATTGACAAATGACGAATTTTTGTTATGGCTGCAGTTGTATCGCAGTCATGAGCAAGGAAATGATTTCCCTGATTTACGTGAGATTGCCTCTGTGATGGGGAGTGATCAAAAAGAAATTTATCATTGGTTAAATCAATTACTTAAAAAAGATGTACTGCGAATGGAATCAAAAAAAGATGCTGCCGGAAAAATGGTTGATTATTATGATTTCACAGGAATCTATGACCGTTTAGAATTTCTCTTGACACAGCAATCGAAAAATGAGGCAGTAGAATCAAATGAAGAAAAAATCCGTGGGTTATATCGCTTGTTTGAAGGCGAGTTTGGTCGGCCATTGTCAGCAATCGAATACCAGCGGATCGGGCAGTGGTTGGATGAGGACCATTACGATCCGGAACTGATTCAGTTTGCTTTGCGAGAAGCGGTTTTGAATCAGGCTTATAGCTTAAATTACATCGATCGTATCTTACTTTCTTGGGAACGTAAGAATATCACGTCGAAAGCGCAAGTTGAGGAAGAACAAAAAAGAAGAAAAAAACAATTTCTTCAAAATGAGAATATTTCACAGGAAGAAGGGCCAATGCCCAAAATCCCTATGCATAATTGGTTAGAAGGAGAGTAACAGACAAGGAGTTCAAATAGTCCTATGATCAGCAAAGAAAAAACAATGATCGCCATCGAAACAATGTACGAGATGTTTCCCGAAGCGCATGGTGAATTGGTATCCAAAAATGCGTTTGAATTATTGATCGCAGTCATTTTAAGTGCGCAAGCAACAGATGTCTCAGTAAATAAAGTCACCCCGGCACTTTTTGAGGCTTATCCTACACCGCAAGCTTTGAGCGAAGCACCTTTAGAAGATGTGATTGCAAAAATCAAGTCGATCGGTCTGTATCGAAACAAGGCAAAAAATATCAAAGCTTGTGCTTCGGAACTATTGCTACGTTTTGGTGGTGAAGTGCCGAAAACAAGAGAAGATTTGGTTTCTTTGCCAGGTGTCGGCAGAAAAACTGCGAATGTGGTACTTGGTGATGCCTATGGGATACCGGCAATCGCTGTCGATACCCACGTCGAACGGGTGTCAAAAAGATTGCGCATTTGTAAATTAGATGCCAATGTACTAGAAGTTGAACAAACGTTGATGAAAAAGATTCCCGAACCATTATGGGTCAAAACCCACCATACGATGATTTTCTTTGGCCGTTATCATTGTACCGCGAGGGCGCCAAAGTGTGAGATTTGCCCGTTGTTGGCGATGTGCCAAGAAGGAAAACTTCGGATGAAGGGGAAGAAAACCATTTAATGGTGAACATAGACCAAAAGTATCTAGGATCAAGACGCTAAGCGAAATCGCTTAGCGTTTTTTTTGCACAAATTGATAAAAGAACAGGTGATTAACGTAATACCCTTTATTGAAGCCCTTTCAAGTAACTGGAAAAACATAAGCTTACTGAATTTTTTTTTACACCACTCAAAATCAGGTGTTTTTTCACAAAGAGATCGTGTGGGGGGGATGCTCGATGCGAAATGAACCTTCCAATACGCCTTTTTTTGAAACTATTTGTAAGCTTAGTATGATGGGCTTCTTTCGCAAAATTTTTACCCTTTCTTTTTATAAAAATGCTTATTTTTAGTCAATAAAACGTAAAATTAATAAGAAAATTCACCCATTGGTGAAAAATAATATTTCAAATCTGTGAAAATCATCAGTATAGTGAACTTTGTCAAAAGTTATAAGTCTTTCTCTGCTATTTTACGAATGACAGAAAAAGCGTTGCACATCTCAAATGATTCTGAAACGATCTCAAAATCATTTTTGTTAACGGGTCTTAGGCAAACGCTGTTTTGAAAAGATCACTTATAAGACGTGGCAAGTATAGAGGAGGAGGGAGAATGAAAGGAGAAAAGGTATGGAAATTAGTTCGTATGGTTCTGTTTTGCACTCTTTTTTATGGGATAACTATTTCTACGGCAGCGGTGAATGCTCAGGAAGTGCAGTCGGTTGAAACAGAAAGCTCTGTGCTCTTTACCGGTGTTTATGAGCCTATTGGGCAACCCGAACCAGCACCGCCAGCAGGCCCTACAGAGAATATATCGCCACCAAACAAGGTAGCAAAACCAGGTGGTATTTTACCAAAGACCAACGAGACAAGAACTTACGGCGTAATCTTTCTTGGATTACTGCTTGTACTGGTTGTATTGTATGTGCAATATACCAAACATCGATCAAAATTTGTGATGGTTAAAAAGAAAAGACAAATAATTTGAAAGCAGGGATGAATTTGAAATTCGTACGATTTGCATCGGCAGCTGTTTTAGCTGCAACTTTATTTACTATTAGCGCGGAAGCCTTCGCTACTGAGAGTGTAACAAACCATGATACAGAAGGGAAAGTTCTCTTTGTACCAAACGATAGCGAAGCGACAGTAGTTCAACCACCAAATCCTGGTCCTAATGGTCCAGATGTAGAGATCAATCCAGTCGGCCCGGAAGGACAAACGGGACCATTGACCATTGCTTACGCACCTACGCTTAATTTCGGTGAGCAAGTGATTTCTAATACCGATCAAGAATATAAGCTAGTGGCTGAATTACACAAGCTAAAAGACGCGGAAGATAGTGAAGAAAGAGTTCCTTATGTTTCATTTGCCCAAGTCCAAGATACGCGTGGGACAAATGCTGGTTGGGATTTAAAAGTTTCCTTAAGTGCTTTTGAATCAGGAACACAGAATAATGAACTGACTGGAGCAAGAATTCGTTTTAATTCGCCAAAATTGGAATATAACGGAAGCAACCAAGAAAATGAGCCACAAATTCATGCGGATGGATTGATTTTAGATGCTACAAATAGTGAACGTTCGGTTCTGACCGCTGCTCAAACAAAAGGTGCTGGCGTATCGTCAGTCGTTTGGGGCGATCAGGAAGAAATCAATCGACAAGTAGAAGCAGGTGCAGAGGTTGTTGAAAATGCTGGAATTGAGTTACTTGTTCCTGGATCAACAGCAAAAGACGCTGCTCTTTATGAAGCAACTCTTACTTGGACTTTGGCTGCAACAGCTGGACCGGACGGAGAAACGGTTCAGTAACTTGGTTTTGTACTGAATAAAAAAAGAAAGAAGGAACTAGAAATGAAAAAGATTCGTTTAGCTACGGTCGCTGTATTATCCACCACTTTACTAGCAGGAGGCGTTCAAGCCTTTGCCCAATCTTCATTAGAAACGACTACCGATAACGTTGTAGGGTTTACCTCAGACGGAAGCGATCTAACAGTGGTACAACCGCCAGTCGTGCACCCAGAAGTAGAAACAATCGAACCAACACCGCCAGGACAAACGGGCCCATTTACCATTGCTTATGCACCACAAACATTCGATTTTGGTCAGAATGCTATTTCTACCAGTGATCGTTGGTATTCAATCGTTGCTGACGAGCGTAATTTGGCTGATCAATCAGGGACGACACCGTACGTATCGTTTGCCCAAGTGCAAGATACCCGAGGAACGCATGCTGGTTGGACATTAAATGTTAGTCTAACTGATTTTACTTCTGAATCAGGAGATGTCTTGACTGGGGCAAAAATCAAGTTGGCAAACCCTGAAATCGTGTTCAACAAAGGCGAGGGTGATCGAGACTTACAGCCAAGTGCCGTTATCAATAATGAAGAACAAAATGCGTTGATCCTAGATGTCAACGATCAAGACATTCCTGTCATGCGTGCTTCGGTCGGTCAAGGCGCGGGCGCTTCATCGATTTACTGGGGAGATCAGGAAAAATTGACGGAACAAAATCTTAATAAACAAGAAGGCGAAATGATCAGAAATGATGATATTCAACTATTTGTACCAGGCTCTACCACGCAGCTAGCAACTAACTATACTGCTGAAATGACATGGACGCTAACTGCTTCTGTTGATAGTGGCGGCGAAACAGTAAATCCGTAAGAAGGATCATAGCTTGCAACAAGAAACAACTGGCAGGAATAGTAAATTATTCCTGCCTTTTTTGGAAGGAGAACCACTTTTGACTGAACAACGTATGAGAATGAAATGGATAAAAACGGTTACCTGTGCGGTCATCCTACTATCATTCTTTTTTTCACCAAGAATGAGCTATGCTCAGACAGAATCAGAATTAAACTTTTATGTGACGCCTATCTTACCGGAAAGTCAGCTGGAAGGAGGGGCGTTGGGGTATTTCGATTTAAATCTTGGGGCAGGAGAACGTGATGAATTGGCTTTAGAGATCGAAAATGGTTCTGATCAAGCGATCGAAATAGAAATTTCTGCCCATACGGCATTTACGAATGTGAATGGTGTTGTGGAATATGGCAGGGATGCAGAATCCCCTGATCCGACTTTACCTGCATCAATTGATGAACTGGTAGAGGTGCCTGAAACCGTATTGTTCGATCCATTAGAAAAACGAATCATTTCTTTACCGATTACGATGCCAGAAGAGGAATTCAAAGGGGTTTTGGCAGGTGGCATTCGAATCAAAGAGGTTATTTCGGAAGAGGAGCAAACACAATCTGCTGAAGAAGGATTAGGCATTCGGAACGCGTTTTCCTATGTCATTGGTGTGGTAGTAAGCAACAATCGGTCCGCAACGGATCCGGGATTGGAACTGCTTGATGTTTTTGCCGATCAAGTAAACTACCGAAACGTATTTAGTGCTGTTATCCAAAATTATACAGCAACATTTGTCAATCAATTGGAAGTAACAGCTGAAATTCGTTCTGTTGATGGTGAGACGATCTTATATGAAACAAGTCAATCATCTATGCAAATGGCTCCTAATTCACATATGCATTTCCCAATTCCCTTGGATGGCGATCGTTTTCGTAATGGGGAGTATGTATTGAATCTTACTGCGCGGTCAGGAGAGGAAGAGTGGTCTTGGGAACAGATATTTAGCGTAGAGGCAGAAGATGCTCGCCGCTTAAATGAACTCGATGTCACTGTAGATACGTCACTCAATTGGTGGATGATCGCCACGGCTGGTCTAATCAGCTTGCTTCTAATTATTGCGATCATCCTAATTGTTCATAAGAAAAAAAATGCAAAGGAAGGTGGGAAAAGTTGAAATGAAGAATACCCCGCACAAGGTAATAATTGCGATCATTATTGGATTACTAAGTGTGCAAACTTTTTTTCCAAGTCTGAGCAGTATCCTATTGCCGGAAATCCACGCCATCGATCACACGATTGAACCGTTGGACGAAACGCAGAATATGTCCTTGCTTGATAAAGCAACACAACCGATCCAAACAAAAGAATTTGACATCCATCAACCTTTTTTTCAGTTTCCAGTTAGTGTGATTGAAGGTGTCGTGGATCAACCGATCGACGTTTTCGTCGTATCAAGCCAACCTTTAAATGAGATTACGCTAGTTGTAGCGAAAGAAGCAGCGATCGTGGAAGAAGAATTTGCTGCAGAAGTGAAGAATAAGAAGCTGTCTGAAGAAGAACAGGAATGGACGCTTACCTTTGATGAAGAGCTAATGGAGTTCGAGATTCCTATCGTCTTTAATAAAATAGGCGATTATCGACTTTTTATAGGTGAAGCGGAACTAACGATCGAAGTACAGGCAGAAGATGACGGGGAAGAGGACTTGGATGATGATGCAGATAATGAAACGATCGAGACAGAGGTCTCACCATCAGACACGCCGCAGGAAGGGAAACGAACCACGCAACCTTCTAATGACGCGAACCTAAATGAGAATCAGCAAGACACAGAAGCTGACCAAGCAGAAGCAATTGCCCAATTGACAGAACCGGTCACACCGTTAGACGAAATCAGTCATCGGGATGTTTCCAACTGGCAAGAGTTTATGGCGGCAATCGTGAATAGAGAAGTAAATTATATCAATATCGTAAATGACTTTGAATCATCAAACAATCCTACTCAAGGAGTTTCCGGAGTGGCTGCGGGAAGTGCAACTTCCAACCCGTCGAATGGGGTAGCCTATATTTGGACCAATGCTTCTGGAATTTCGAGAACGCTTGTGATCGAAGGCAATGGGTATCAAATCGACTTTAGAGCTGTTGCTGTCGGATTTTATGATAGTACCGTCAATAGTGCAACGCCGTGGGATATCACGTACCAAAATATCGATATCGTTCATGGCAACTATTATGGCTTCATGAATTTTACAAATATGAGTATTCCGCAACAAAATCTATCCAGAATGCGTTACCACAATTTAACCAACGCGGGCAATCAGTTGATCCACTCGTTAGCGACACCTGTTATTATGTCTGGCGAAGTAATATCGCATCAAACTCCGACATATACTTCCAGATCTGGGCGTGTGCAAACGATCAATGCAACCAACCAAGCAAATATGGAAGTAACACAATTGGAAATTCTTGATAACGCAACAGTTGACATGTCGACAATAAATTCCGGCAATATCTATTTATATTATGCAACGGGGCGTATGACTATTGGCAATGATGCAAAGATGTCTCTGCGTGCAGCTGGAACAGCCGGTGAGGCTTTTGGAGCAAATATTTATATAGCGAATGGACGGATCAATATCGGTAATCGATCAGAGCTTCATTTGACTGCCCGAGCCAACTCCCCCGCAATCAGTATGTATGCTAGCGGCGCCCACTTTGAAATGTCTGAGGATAGCAAAGTGGTAATCAAAGCTGATGGACGTACCACAAGCCTCAATGGATGGGGCTATAACATTATCTACATGGGTGCTGGAAGCACGATGCTTATTGGAAATAAAAGCAGTGTCGAAATTGATGCAGTGAATCAAGGGACCACCACCTCCGGAGTGATCCATGTAGCCGGTGCCGCCACATTTATTGTTGCTAAAGAAGGAGTATTGGATATTAAGTCGGACGGAACCAATCCCTCTCATTCCTTGATGACATTTTTGAGCTCGGCCTCAACCTTCACTTTTGCGGATGCACAACGCATCAATTTAGAGAAAACAAGGGCGGTTACCGGAAATGCAGCAAATAGTAGCCTTATTTCGATTTCCGGCAGCGGCGGGCTATTAGATGTGGATATTCAAGCTGCGAAGCAATGGCGGCATGGAAACTTGACGGAGGAACCAGACTTCAGTTGGAGTCCAATCTTCAATTTAAAAGTGAATTTTGCCTCTACCTTGTCATCGATTTCGAATGTTTCTTCCATCTCACAAGAGATCGTTGATCATTTTCGCGCGAATTTTACCACAAGAGCACAACGTATCCTATTTGAATATATTCCAGATGTCGAGGTTCATTTAGAACCATTAACGGAAGACCCGGCACTGGAAGGCTCAAGAATCATTAAGGGAAAAGCCACACCTTATAGTGTGATTCGTTTTGACGGAGATCCAGCGATTCCCGCACCGCAACTGCAATCACCCTCTTTTGATGATAACAGCTTGTTTCATCTTCAAGCAGATGCAAATGGTGATTTCAGCTTGACCTTAGCCGAGGGGGATCGGTTTACAAAACATAATACGGTGACGGCTTACGCTTTCTTAAATGGAAAATTCGATACAGCTGAAACAGTTGTTCAAGAGATTGCCACAATGAATCCACGAGATCCGATCGCGCCAGATATTGAAGTGAATCCAGAAAATAAACCGGATATACCAGAACATTTAGGGTTTATCAGTATCGATTTCATCTCCCAGTATAGCTTTGGAGATGTATCGATAAGTGCAGATACCAAACAGTACAAGGCATTGCCACAACGTCTTAGCAGTGCAGATGGCTCAGTAACTGAGGAACGGCCAAATTACGTGCAGATTTCTGACCGTCGCGCTCAATTTACCGGCTGGGAACTAAACGCGACATTATCTGCTGCAGGATTTCGTAATGATCGAGGAGAAGAACTTCGGGGTGCACGAATTATTTTAGAAAATGCAGTTATGCTGACGAATGCCGCCAATTCAGCAATTCCTCCCACTTATAGTGAATCAATGATCCTTGATCCTGGGGTACCCGCTTTGATCGCTGAAGCGGATGCAAATGAAGGAAGCGGTACCTGGATTCAGCGCTACGGGGATATGGGGACGATGGGGGATAGTGTCAAACTTGAAGTACCCATTGGATCAAATCCGCGTAATATGACTTATCAAGCAACGATTGAATGGGAGTTAAGTTTTGTCCCATCTACCGAATGATCGATGCTCAATCTTATCAAATGGAAGCTGTTGACGCCTATGACAGCTTCCATTCTTGATAGGAAGACAGTGAGTAAATCGGTTGAAAAGCAGTGGATTTTAACGCTTTTTTATGGTAGATCACGCTGCTGAGCAAAATCTGCTTAAGCTGGCTAAATCCATCGTTTGCTTCAAAAATAATCGCGAAGATACGGAGTTCACCTAAACTCGTGCAAAAACTATTCAAGCAACTTTGAATCAGTTCGTCAGGTTTTGATCAAAACCAATGATGCCGGCTGAAACAAGAGAAAGGAAACTGTATGAAGAGTAGAAAAAAGAAGTCATATTTAACATTATTCAGTGCTGGGATTTTAGCAAGCCAACTTTTTGTTTCTCCCGTATTACTGGCGAAAGAAAGCCCTCAGCCTGATAACTATTCAGAAAATACAAATGTCGAACAGCAACTTGATGACCAAGATTCATCGGCAGCAGAAGCCCAAGAGAGTCAAGAAGACGTCAGCAAAGAGCAAACGGAGGGCTCGACCGAGTTATCCTCCGAATCAAATGAGCCGCTTATGGATTCAGAAACAGCAGATACCGTTGTAGAATCTCTTGATTCGTCTGAAGAAGCAGACTCAACGCAAACGACCGAGTCAGCGGAAACGACCGAACTAGAGGAATCAGAGTCCGCGGAACCTTCCGAGGAAGAGGAAAAAATAGATGCTGAAACGGACGATCTAGAAGTAGAAACAGAGAACAAGCCAAAAGAGACCGACTTGATTGATGAGTCATTGGCACCAAAAGAAAATGAAATTTCAACTGAGAGCAACGAAAATACTGAAAATGCAAAAAAAGAGGAGCCGAAAACACCTCCGATTATTGCACCTGAGCAAGTAATAAACCCTGTCGTTCAATCACCAGATGCTACTTCTGACTTGAAAAATTCTTTTTATGATGGACGTACCATTGATTTACCAGAGAGTTTTCGGGCAGCAAAGATCGCAGATTCGAATCTGTTAGATTTCACCTTGCCGATATTAGCTGATTATGATGCGCAATGGCAAGCGGCATTCGTCTACGAGATCATCGGGCAAATTGGTGAACTAGAAGAACCATTGACGATGGACGAATGGATCAATGAACGGATCAAAGCGGTTATAAAAGGAGAAGCTAGCTGGATAGAAAAAGAACAGCAGGTTGAACAATTACAACCGGGGGATCTTTTATATGACGCAAATAAGTTAATCGGTATCTACCTCGCAGATGGTTACCAAGCAAGTTTAGTGACAAATCAAGAAGAGCCAACGAAAACTGCCATCGAAGTTCAGCGGGTTTCTATCGAAGAGCCGCTATCGATCAGACGGCTATCAAATCCTGAATTGGCTACATATGGCAAAAAGCTAGTTACTGAATATCCAGCCCCTTACGAATTTACAGTGAATCAAAAGACCCAGACGTTTATTGAAACATTGGCACAAGAAGCCCAAAGCTTAGGGCAAGAATACGATGTCTTTGCTTCTGTATTGATCGCGCAAGCGATCCTTGAAAGCGGCAGTGGCGACAGCGGGCTTTCCAGCAGTCCCCATTATAACCTTTTTGGGATCAAAGGCAGTTATCAAGGAAACAGCGTGACTTTACCAACAATGGAAGATAAAGGCAACGGAGAACTATTCCAAATTCAAGCCGCCTTTCGTTCCTATTCAAGTTATCGAGATTCCATGGCTGATTATGTCAAATTGATTCGCGGAGGAATCACTGGAAATCCAACCTTTTATCAAGACGTGTGGCGCTCTGAATCAAAAAACTATCTTCGGGCAGCAGATGCTTTGACGGGCACTTATGCGACCGATGTTAATTATAGTAAAAAAATCAATTCACTGATTGCAGTCTATGGATTGACGCAATATGACCAAGTGATCGCAACAGAAACAGGCTTGTTTATCCAAGGAAAAGAACAAATTCCAGAAGAGTATCGCTCCCTCATGACATTTCGAGAATACAACGGTCGTGACTACAATCTTTCTGGTTCGTATCCTGTTGGACAATGTACTTGGTATGTGTTCAATCGCGTGAGTCAATTAGGCGGTCAAGTAGATGACTACATGGGAAATGGTGGTCAATGGGGCAATACCGGACGACGTTTAGGTTACAACGTCAGTCAAACGCCTAAAGCAGGCAGTATGATCTCTTTTGCACCTGGAACAGCTGGATCTGATCCTCGTTATGGGCATGTCGCTTTTGTTGAAGCCGTTGGTCCAAATGGTATTTTGGTTTCAGAAGGAAATGTCTATGGTGGAACCACAATCTCTTATCGCGTGATCAGCAATGAATTGGCGCACTCATCAAGTGTTTCATATATTATGCCAAAATAAGGATGGAGGGCTGGCAATATGAGTAAACGGCATAGACAAATAGGTCTTCCTATCAGCGGTATCTTTTTGATGGTCCTTTTGCTTATTGCGTTTCTTCAGCCGTATCGACTGGCGTTAGTCAGAGGAGCGTCCATGCTGCCGACGATCGAGGATCGACAAGTTGTGCTGATCCATAAAAAGCGCCAGCCAAATCGCTATCAGCTGATCGCTTTCGAACAGGAAGGGAAATTTTTGATCAAGAGAGTGATTGGTGTGCCGGGGGATTCCTTCGTTCGTACACAGGAGCGTTTGTTGATTGGGGCGGAGGATACTGACTTTGATTTTTCATTTATGATCACTGTGAAGGATGAAGCCGTTGAGGCGTTGCCGATTCGGGGGTACCTCAAAGAAGATGAGTACTTTGTCGTTGGCGATGCACTGCTCACTTCAAGTGATAGTAGAGAATTTGGAATCATTTCAAGTAAAACCTTTTATGGTGTGGTGACCACGTTCTTCTGACACATCAGCTTCTTGAAAGGAAGTTTGCGATGATTCATTTCTTGCAACATATCAACGAGACTAAGTTTGTATCAAAAGGGATGAATAAAACGAATTTTAGTTTTGATGGAAGGAAGAGACTGTGATTTTTATCTATATTGGGATGATACTGCTTGCCATTGGAGCAGGTAGTATCATCGGTTGGCGATTGTATCGAGAATATTTATTAAGAAAAGTTGAAAAGCAGCTGTCGTCAGATGCTTTAGCCAAAAGGAAACTGCGTTTATTTAAGCACAACCTGCGCAGTGGGCACCTGCTAATTGTATTGGGCTGCAGTAGTGCCATAATCGTAAGTGTCTTGCTACTAACAGTTTTTCAGCTGACAGGCGGCATTCATTTGCAAAGGCTGCAAGAAGAAACTAGTCAATTGAAAGAGGAAGTCTTCGCGCTAAGAACTGAGCAAACGGAATGGATGCGTATGCCGATTTTTGCTTATCCTGAGAACGGCTTTGCTTTTGAAGCGACTGATTGGGAGCATTTACTCGTATCCAATGATCGTGAAGCACAGTTTGCAGCTGAATATGAGTTGGCCTATCAGTTATCACCATATCTAGGTCGCACCGTAGCGATGATTTTTGTTGATCAGCCCTTGCAAGAAATCTCGATTGTTCTATCTAGCAAATTACCATCAATTGATGACTTAAACGGATGGGAAGAAAATTTTTCTAGTCTACTACATGATATGCAGAACGTTCCCTTGATCACCCAAGGAACCTTCTCTGTTCAATTTTCCAAGGATTCTGATCAGTCCTTTGAGCAGACGATCATTCGTGATGAGAATGGAGTTTGGACCCTTTTAGAACGCAGCTTTCCAAACACTGACGCTCAAGAAGTAGCTAATAACGAGGGGAGCGAAAGCATATCCTCTACTCCTCAAACGGATCAAAGTGAAACGATCAATACAAATGAACAAAAAGGCAGTGTGAAAAATTAATGATGAAAAAGAAAAACAAAGGTTTGTTTTCTGTCCAAAAGCTAATGGATGAAGTAAATCAATTATCCATAGAAGAGCTGAATGAATTTGAGGAGACAAATCAAGAAGAGGGAATCATTGAGGATCAAGGTTCCGCAAAGGCTACGCCTGAAAAAAAAGAGAAAGGAACCAATCGACAAGCGGACAATGAACCCGCTAAAACCCAGAAAGAAACAGCGAAACCTGTCGCACAGACTTTAGCAAAACCGATTTCTCAGCAAAGAGTGTCTGTTGATCAACAGACAGATCAAAGTGTCAAAAAGATAGCAGTGCAGCAAAAATCCTCTGGGAACCGTGATAACCACGCCAAGGATAGTCAACTCGTTGAAGACAAAGGAGAACGTATGGAGAAAGAATTGAGTATAAACCAGACACATAAGCAAGAGTCAGAAGAACAAGAAAAGGATCATATGATTGAAAATTTATCTTTTGAAATTAAAGAATTGATTTTAGAAAATGAGCAACTACAGGAAGAAAAAAAGCAGTTAAAAAAACAGCAGAAGGTAGTGGCTCAACAAGAAGCAGAGGCAAAAGAATTAAAAGCTTCGCTAGTAGAAGCGAATAAGAAAGTCAAAGACCTAGAAGAACAGCTTACAAAAGTAGATACAGAAAAACTTGAAGCAAAGATCCAGCAATTAGAAGCTAAGTTAGCTGTTCAGCAAGAAAAAGAGCAAAAAGAGAAACAAAATTACGAAAAGGAACGCGCTGAATGGACGTTGAAGCGGCAAGAAATCCAGCAGTTGCAAGAAGTAATTGCTGATTTGAAACAGCAATTGGCAGAAAAAGAAGAGCTTGCAGCAAAAGTTTCAGCTATCGAATCAAATGAAGAAGTCGCAGAGCTTCAGGCGAAGATCGAAGCACTAAGGGAAGAAAATGCAACCCTACAAATCGAAAACGAGCAGTTCCAAACAGAAATCAGTGAGGTTTTAGTCTTTGCTAGAAGAAAAGCAAATCGCACGATTCAAGAAGCGAAGATCGAATCTGAACGAATGATCCGTACGACAGAAATGCGAATCGATGGCATTCATGATCGTGCCAAGGAGATTCTTTTTGAAGTGAACGAGACGAAAGAAAATGTGATTCATTTGTTTGACGATCTGCATAATCAAGTTTATCAGCTTTCAGATAAAAAATTGCTTTTTGAAGAGCTTGAAAAGTAAGCTTCTACATTTATATGGTCGTTATTAAAAAAACAGTAGATCAAAATCTGATCTACTGTTTTTCACTATTCTCAGTTATTCGGAGTTACCATCATTTGGTTCTGGTGGATCCGGCGGTGAAGAAGGATTTTCTTCACTGCTGGAAGGCGTTGTTGAGCCAGGATCCTGACTAGAAGCAGGAGGTGTAACGACCGAAGATGAATCATCCTCATCAGGTGTTGTCACTGGGGGTGTCACTTCGCTTGATGATTCTGTTGTACTTGATGGTGTTGCTTCACTACTTTCTGTAGAAGGTGTCGTCGGTTCAACGTACGAACTACTGCTGGAAGAACTTGGTGCTGAATAGCTTGGCTGCGTGTATGTCCCTTCAAGATAAAGCTCTCTTCCGATCCGTGTCAATCCGTCAGGCATTGTCCAGTCCGTGTTTTCTACAGAAGCAGAAACATAGCGCATCAATTCACGATAGACATCTGAAGCCACATGGGTACTACTATCAGTGATTGGTGTCATTTTGTCGTTGTATCCGGTCCATACCGCCAATGAGTAGGAGGGAGTATAGCCGGCAAAAGTTATATCCGGATAAGCACCGTTTGATGTATCCAGTTGTGCTAGCTGGTCATCGGTGTAATTGGAAGTTCCCGTTTTCCCTGCTTGGTATAACCCATCGATTTGCGCATTGGTTCCAGTACCGACAGAAATAACATCTTTCAAAATATCGGTCACCATATAAGCCGTCGTATCATCCATTGCTTCTTGACCATCAACTTTAAAGGATTCTTCATCTTCGGTCCCATCTTGCATGACGATTTTGTTGACGTACTGAGGTTCATAATAGGTTCCACCGTTTGAAAACGCAGCATAAGCAGCGGCCATTTTCAGGCTGGAGATCCCATATTTTGTGCCATCTAATTTATCCGTATTGCTAGAAATCGCATTAGATTGAGTAATCGTGTGGTATTCGATACCCAACCCGCTAAGAAAGTCGGCGATATTATCCGCTCCAACTTCATCAAACAATTTCACTGCTGGTACATTTCTGGATTCTGCTAAAGCAGTTCGAAGCGTGATATTGCCCATATATTGGCGATCCCAGTTGTACACAGGAATATCGGTTCCTTTATAAGTATAAGGTTCATCTAAAATCATTCTACCGGTAGAGTCTTGTAGAAATTGGAAGGCAGGGCCGTAGTCTGTGATCGGTTTAACGGTCGATCCAAAGTCCCGAGCGACGTTGACAGCCAGGTTGTTTGCTAGAACGTCATCAACGTTGCGGGCACCAATTTGAGCCGTGACTTTGCCCGTATTGACATCAACTAAAGTAGCGGCAACCTGCATCTTATCGTCTGGATAATTAACATAATCATCGCTGTTGACGATGTCATATAACCGTTTTTGCGCATCGATATCGACATTGGTGTAAATATCTAAGCCATCGGTATAAACATCTTTGCCGGTTTTTTCTTTAACTTCTGCGATCACTTCGTTGAAGTAATTATCAAAGTATTTCCACTCTTGGTTTTCTCGCGGGTTTTCTTGCAATCCTTCTTGAATATCTTCGGCAACGGCCGCATCATATTCCGCTTGCGTGATTTTCTCGTTTTCAAGCATTGCGCCTAAAACCACATCTCGACGACTTTTCGCATTATCAGGATGAGCGAAAGGATCAAACGCAGAAGGGGCATTTGGTAAACCAGCAATCAAAGCGGTTTGCGCTAGGTCTAGTTCAGCCAAAGGTTTGCCGTAAAACTTCATAGCAGCTGTTTGCATTCCATAAACCCCGTTGGACATATATACCTTATTAATATAGTAAGTCAAAATTTCCTGCTTTGATTTGGTTTGTTCAAGCCGAACCGCCATCCAAGCTTCTTGTGCTTTTCTTCGTAACGTTTGATCTTCGGCGCTGGTAGAAAAGAAGGACAGCTTGATCAATTGCTGAGTCAACGTACTTCCGCCTTGCATACCGCCGGTTGTGGCATTGGATAATGCAGAACCAACGATTCGGATCGGATCGACCCCGATATGCTGATAGAACCGACGATCTTCGACAGAGACGATCGCATCTTCCAGCAGTTGGGGAATCTCACTTGCGGTGATTTTTTCTCTCGTTTCACTTCCGAATTCAGTGATCAATTCACCGTTGGAGGCATAAAAGCGCGAAGAAACAGTCGAATCCAAACGTGTTTCATCAAGTGCTGGTGCATCTTTGGCGTACCACCAAAACAGCCCCATTCCTGATAAAATCCCGATACAGCCTAAGAAAAATAGGCCCATAAACACTTTTAAAAGAATACTCCCAATACTTCGTTTGCCTTTGGCTTTGGTTTTAGGGGGCTTTGGTGCTTTTTTAGCAGTGCCTTTCTTAGAATCATGCCGAGAGGTCCTCGATTGTGATTCATTTGCCATACTCATCATTCTCCTTCATCGTTAAAAATTGATCAACTGCTTTTAAATAGGGAATACGCGGCGCAATAGTGGGGATGATTTCGATTCCATTGGTTTCGATATAGGCCAACGTCAATGATTTTTTTCCCGTTTCCTTTTGCAGGTGCCACTGAGAAACTAAGCACTTGCTATCTAGAAAAAAGCAGCGTTGTAGACTAGAAAACCATAAAAGAACAAAACATAATCCCGCTTGTTCCAAACAGTCTTCCATATGCTTGATTTGGTGTGGATGAAAATTTTTAAAGGGAAATGACGTTTTGTTTTGAGTCTCTTTCGCTTCAAAGTCGATATATTGCCCTTGATAAACCCCATTGTAATCGGTGGTAGAGGCCTCTCGAAAGTAGGCTTCTTTGATTACGGCGGCGCTTCTTCTCGGATAATCTACCTTGACGATTTGAACTGGTGTCGGTTTCTTATGAATGACCGCAAGTTTGCGATTTAAATAATAAAGGTTGCTTTCATTGATCGCTTCTTCAAAACGCATCCCACGATTGGCATACGTTTTTGGCTTTATTAGTTTTTCTTGCATTTTTTGTTTTTTGCCGTCATCATAGGTAGTAGATTGTCCATTCGGGTAACGAATAACCATGTTGTTCACACTCCTAGGCAACATTATACCAAAAAGTCGTTTGGAAAGAAAAGAGATGACCAGAGAAACAATGAAAACCTTATACTTTACTGGCTATCGTAATTATGAATTAGGTGTCTTTCAAGCAAAAGATCCCAAGATTGCAGTTATTAAGAAAGTAATAATGTCGGCATTGACCAATTATGTTGAAGAAGGGCTAGAATGGCTCTTGATCAGCGGGAATCTTGGAGCAGAGCTGTGGTGTGCCGAAGCCATTGAACAATTAAAACAAACATACCCGGAACTGAAACTAGGAATTATTTTTCCTTTTGAAGGGTTTGGTGAAAATTGGAACGAAACGAATCAGCAGGCACTGCAAACAGCGAAGTCATTTGCCGATTATGTCAATGCCACCAGCCATAAGCCTTACCAAGACCCCAGTCAATTAAGAAATCACACAGCGTTTTTACTTGAGCATACTGAAGGTGCACTTGTGTTATATGATGACGAATTTCCAGGAAAACCTAATTATTTCTTAAGAGATGCGAAAGCCTATAGTGAGCAAAATCCCTACTTTATTCATCAAATAACAATGGATGATTTACAAAACGCAACATTTGATAGTAATTTACTTTGATTTTCGTATATTTTTTGATAGAATGGTCTAGAAAGTGAAAACCATTTGGAATAAACAATGAGGTGTAAATAATGGCAAATTTAATTTATAGTCCAAAAGATATTCTGCAACAAGAATTCAAAACAAAAATGCGTGGATATGATCCAGTGGAAGTGGACGAGTTTTTAGATAATATCATTAAAGACTACGAAAGCTACAATAAAGAGATCTTAGCCCTGCAAGAAGAAAACGATCGTCTGACAGCGAAAATCGATCAATTGTCGAAAAACCAAGCAATCGCTTCTCGTGTTCAACAAGAAGCACCGAAAAGCCAAACAGTCACAAATTTTGATATTTTAAAACGTTTGTCTAATCTTGAAAAAGAAGTGTTTGGCAAAAAGCTTGATCGTGAATCAGAACCTGTCACTCGTTCTTCTTCATACAACAGCAACTATACAAATGCTGATTTTGAAGATGACAACGAAAAAACCCGTCAATTCTAATGTAGAAAAGATAGTTGTGGTTTTCGGGTAATTGCGGCATAACTCGATTATGCTGAGGAAAGTCCATGCTCGCACAAGCTGAGACGCTTGTAGTGTTCGTGCCTAGCGAAACCATAAGCTAGGGTACTTGAGAAAGTAACGGCAGGAAAAATGGCTAAGGTGCAAGCTATGCCAAAGTATCCTTGAAAGTGCCACAGTGACGAAGCAAGCCGGGAAACCGTCTTGGTGGAACGCGGTAAACCCCTCGAGCGAGCAACCCAAACAATGGTAGGGGCACTTTTTGCACGGAAATGAACGGAGCAAGAAGGCAAGTAATTGCAGATAGATAATTACCCAGTGTTTTCTTCTCCCTGAGGAAAATACGGACAAAACATGGCTTATAGAAAATCACAACCTATCAGGGAATCCTTCCAGCAACGGAAGGTTTTTTTATACCAAGAAGGAGAGCGTTATGACTGAAAAAACATTTAATTGTATTGCCACCGCTGCGAGCGGTTTAGAAGCACTAGTGGGCAAAGAATTACGGGATTTAGGGATCGAGTGTGAGGTTGAAAACGGCCGAGCGCGCTTTAAAGGAACAATGGAGACCATTGCTACCGCGAACTTGTGGCTCCGTACAGCCGACCGTATCAAAATCGTCGTTGGGGAATTTGACGTATTGACTTTCGATCAGCTGTTTGAAGAAGTTAAAGCGTTACCGTGGGAAGACTTTTTACCGTTAGACGCTGAATTTCCAGTAGCCGGAAAATCAATCAAATCAAAATTGTATAGTGTACCTGACTGCCAAGCGATTACCAAAAAAGCAATCGTCAATCGCTTAAGAGAAGTATATCATCGTCCGGCAAGTGTGCCGCTGACTGAAACTGGCGCTTTTTTCCAATTAGAAGTCGCTTTATTGAAAGACCATGCGATGATCACATTGGATACGACTGGCCCTAGTTTGTTTAAACGCGGCTATCGTTTAGAAAAAGGGGGCGCACCTCTGAAAGAAAACATGGCTGCGGCTTTAGTGATGCTGACAAATTGGTACAAAGACAAGCCTTTTGTCGATCCCGTTTGTGGATCAGGCACATTGTGTATTGAAGCAGCTTTGATCGGCCATAATATCGCCCCTGGATTTAATCGGGAATTTGTTTGCGAAACGTGGGATTGGTTCCCAGCAGAAGTATTTGAAAAAGTACGGAAAGAAGCAGATGAAGCAGCAGATTATGATGTCGAATTAGATATTACCGGTTCGGATATCAATGGTCGAATGATTGAGATCGCCCGCCGGAATGCGGAAGAAATAGGTCTTGGAGACTCGATCACCTTCAAACAACAAGCTGTTAAAGACTTTAAAACAGAAAAAGAGTATGGTGTCGTTGTGGCTAACCCTCCTTATGGCGAACGCTTAGGAGAAGAAGAGTCTGTTCAGCGACTGTATCAAGAAATGGGCCAAGTGTTTCGACCGCTTAAAACCTGGAGTAAATACTTTTTGACCAGTGACTTGACTTTTGAGACCCATTACGGCGAAAAAGCGACAAAAAAACGCAAATTATACAACGGTGCGATTCGTACCGATCTCTTCCAATACTGGGGACAACGTCCGCCACGCAAAAAGGAGTTTGCTGAATGAAAGAACAAGAATTTCTGAAAGAATTAAAAGAAATCGATCTATTACAACAAGCAATGGGGATCTTAGGCTGGGACAATCAAACGGGGATGCCAGAAAAAGCCAGTGATTACCGGGCGGAAGTTGACAGCTATTTATATGGCCTCTATTTTGACAAAAAAATTGGAGAGCCGATCCAAGAAGCAATCAGCTATTTTGGGAAACACCCAGAAGAATTATCAGAGGTTGGGAAAGCGGCTTATCAGCTAGTCAAAGAAGAGTATGAATTGCAAAAAGATGTACCAAATGAGTTGGCGATGGCGGCTTCCGCAGCAACGTCAAAAGCACATACTGCTTGGCTCAAAGCCCGTAAAGAAAAAGATTTTTCTTTATTTAAAGACGCACTTTCTGAAAATATTCGCTTGACGAAAGAATTGATTCCTTATTGGAAGAAGAATGAGCTGACAAACTATGATGTGTTGTTAAACCAATACGAACCAAATATGACGGTTGAGATCTTGGATAATGTTTTCTCACAAGTGAGAGACGGTATCATGGATATTCGTCGTCAATTGGCTGAAAAAGGAACAGCACCAGATACTTCGATCCTGTCACGTAAGATGACCGAAGCGCAGCAACGTAAATTTATCTCAAAAGTGATTGCCGACTTAGGCTATGACTTTTCTCGCGGCCGCTTGGATAATACGGTCCACCCATTTGCTACGGGGATCAATCACAACGATGTGCGTTTGACTACTCGTTGGAGCGAAAACGATTTTTCAATGGGACTATTCGGTGTAATTCATGAAGCCGGACATGGAATGTACGAGCAAAATATTGACGAAAAATACGAAGGAACACCGGTTCATGAAGGAGCGTCTATGGGGATCCACGAATCTCAATCGCTTTTTAATGAAATCATTATCGGCAGTAATCGCAATTTCTGGGCCAAGCAATACCCATTTTTCCAAGAATGTGCGGCAGGCTCGTTTGATGATGTGTCTTTTGACACCTTCTATGATTCTTTGAAGCATTCTAAAGCCAGCTTGATCCGTATTGAAGCTGACAGTTTGACTTACGTAATCCATATCATTATTCGTTACGAGATCGAAAAAATGATCTTTAACGAAACAGTATCGATCGATGAACTGCCGAAAATCTGGAATGACAAATACGAGGAATATTTAGGGATTCGTCCAGAGAATGACCTTGAAGGAATCTTACAAGATGTTCATTGGTCAGGTTCCAGCTTTGGTTACTTCCCATCCTATGCGTTAGGGTATATGTATGCCGCGCAATTACTGCATGCGATGGAAAAAGAAATCAATGTCGATGAAGTGTTGGCTTCAGATGATTATTCACCGATTCGTAAATGGCTGACTGAAAATATCCATCAATATGGGGCATCAAAGAAACCAAATGAATTGATTTTAGATGCAACGGATGAATTATTGAATCCTCAATATCTATTAGACTATTTACGTAAGATCTATTTTAGTGTCTATAAAATCAGCGAGACGCAAGATTTCGCTTAAAAGAAACGAGTGAAAAGAAGCTTCGCAAGACGTTGCCGCCCTAACTGTTTCGTGGGGTGCTCGTTTTGTTAAACTTCTTTTCCTTTTGTATCGATAACCACTGAAAAAAGGAAGGCTTGCTGCTTTCGTATCGAAAGAAGGAGAAAGATGAAGGAAGAAAACAATGTTACCGATCTTAGCAAAGTAATTGCCTATGCCGAAAGTATTTTGGGGAATGATTACACAGGACATGGGTTTGATCATGTCAAACGGGTGGCGGGCTTAAGTCAAGCTATCATCGATGCCGACGAATTGGCGGTTGATCGTTTTGTCGTACAGGCAGCAGCTTACTTGCATGATACGGTGGATGACAAAGTTGTGGCGGATGTCACAGCGGCTTATGCCGAAGTGCGAGTTTGTTTGACTGCAGCAGGGGCAAGTGAAGCACAAACGAAAGAAATTTTTTCTATTATCGAAAATCTGTCTTTTTCAAAAGAACTTTTGCAAGGCGCACAAGTTGTCTCAGTAGAAGGCCGCGTCGTTCGTGATGCAGATCGTCTCGATGCTTTAGGTGCGATCGGTATTTTACGGACGAGCTATTTTGGTGGCAGTCATCAACACCCGATCCATGTCAGTGACTTAGCCCCAAAGACGTTTCAAAATCATGAGGATTACCGAAAAGGGACGACGGTGATCAATCATTTTTATGAAAAACTATTTTTGCTTCCTGAAAAGATGACCACGGATTATGGCAAAAAAGAAGCTCAGCGACGTGTGGTTTTCATGAAGGATTTTTTAGAAGAATTCTATGCAGAATGGGATGTCTAACTTTGTTTAGAGTTTTTTAAACTGCAATTCGATTATTTCCTTTTTCCTTTATTGTTCTTTATAATAGTAAGTACAAAGGAGGGATGGAAATGTACTACCAACAGGCATTACAACCGAGTGAACTATTGCCAGCGATTTCCAATTCAGGGGAATGCTTTTTTGTCATTCGGGCTGAGCTACCCATCCGGCAATATCAAATCGCAGTCTATCTTTACGACGATCAATTCTTTTTGTTGCAAGATGATCGCTTGTTTGATCAAATCGAACAAATCTCTAGTGAGACATTAGGGGACGAGGAAGAGATTTTACCATTTATCGAAGAAGCGTTGGAAGAAAACCATTATTTATTAGTGGAAAAAGCGTTTATTCGTTTAGATCTATCTACTTTACAAAAGATGACCGATCTTACTAGTTTCGATATCTTGTTTTATGAATTTTTTGATTCATGGGGGGAAGAAGAATGAAACGGACTGAATACGTAACACTCCAAGACAAAACATTGATTGACCTATTCCAGCAGTTAGGAGAGGATGTTTCGAATCTCGAGCTGATCGATGAAGAAAAGAATATCGATGTGGTGGTTGTGTCGAATAGTGACTGGCAATATTTATTGGAACAAGTCAATGATGATGTAAAAGAATCTTTTGCTGATACGTCAGAGACAGACCTGGATGAAGAACTAGCCGACGAATAAACGCTTTTTGTGGTTGATAAACTGTTTTACTACGGGAGTGGTGGTTGGATCTTTTGAAGGGGTTTAGCAATCTAGGCAGCTTACCAAAAAAAATACGAAGCGATCTCATTTCCCATTAAGAGGAACAGGATCATTTCGTATTTCTAGGTAGGTTGCTTTTATTTTGTCCGCAGACGAACGTTTTTGACTTTTAGATAGCCGCGAATCAAGTTGAGAATAAGTAAAAGAATGCCCACAATCAATGGAATCGCTAATAAGTAGGGCGAGTAAAGGTGGGTTTCTTGCACGTGTTCAAGAGAAGTTTTCTCCACTTCATTGATGGCTTGTTGAATGACTTGTAAACTAAATCCAGTCAGAAAACCAGCAATGATGAATAGGGCAAATCCTAAGTAGGGTATATCGGAAGACCGGCGAAAAAGAGCAAAAGCTACATATAAAACCAAAAGGAATGCCGGTACGCCAAAGGCAAAATAGGGATTTAACATGGTTTTTTAACCTCCTTTTCTTTTATGATACTCCAAAATTTACGTTTTGGGAAATAGCGTGTAAGATAAAAAGAAAACGTGAAGGAGTTCTTTATGTCCGCTTATATTACCCCAATAAAGGTTGCTCTGCTGGTTTTTCCATTTCTAGCATTGGCGATATCAATGATTTTTTTTGTTATCCAATATCGAAAATACGGTCGTTTTATCTTTTCTCGTGCACTGGTTCTTTATTCGTTTGTCTTCTATTTATTATGCGCCTATTTTTTAGTTATTTTGCCATTGCCCTCGATTGAAGAGGTAGCTCATATGACTGGTCCTAAGATGGAATTGCAGCTAGGAGCATCCTGGCACCATTTTGTCCAACAGACGGTCTTAAATATCCACGACCCGCAAACCTATCTTCCTGCCATGAAGCAGGGGGTCTTTCTCGAACCACTCTTTAATTTATTGTTGACCTTGCCTTTCGGCGTTTACTTACGTTATTACTTCAAGTGTTCTTTTCTGAAAACGCTGGCGATTACGTTTTGTCTGACGTTGTTTTTTGAATTGACTCAGCTGACAGGACTTTATTTTATTTATCCCCGTCCTTATCGCTTATTTGATGTTAATGATCTCTTTGTCAATACACTAGGAGGATTGTTGGGGTGGAGCATTGCCCCGCTATTTACGTTCTTATTGCCATCAAGAGAAGAGATGGATGCCGATTCATACGCCAAAGGTACTCGGGTAACCGTAACACGAAGGATATTTGCTTGGTTGATCGATTGGGGAATACTGAATGTGGTCAGTTTCATTGTGGTGATCGCTGTTCGTTTGCTTACTCAACAGACGGTAAGGGACTTTAGTGGGGACTATTGGTACTTTGCTCTTGAAGTATTACTGTACTTTGTGTTGTTTGCTTATCTTGCCAAAGGACAAACGATTGGAAAAAAACTCGTACGAATCAAAATCATGCAAGAAGCCCGTCAGAGGGTCAGCTTGGCTGCGTTATTGAAACGTTATGGTTTGTTTTATCTGATTTATGCCAGCATCAGTCGGGTCAACATCTTTTTTGCACCGTTTCTTGATTCGGATAATACGCTGCTTCTGGTCGTCAGTTTATTGATGGTGGTCATTTTTGGCTTGATCCAGTTTGGCTTTTACATGAATCTCTTTTGGGCTGCAATAAAAAAAGAAAGCCGCTTTTTCTATGAACGCCGCAGTGCAACGTATACAATTAGCACGATTGATCCAAAACCCGTGACAAAAGAAAGTTAGGAAATCAAGGCAACATATGCTATAATCCAAAGGATGCTAAAAGAAAGAAGGTGTTTGAATGTCTTTTGAGTCATTTAAATTTCAACCATTTATTTATGAAGCACTTGCTGATAAAAAGTTCTCTAATCCAACAGAAGTGCAAGAAAAATTGATACCTGTTATCCAAAAAGGCCGTAGTGTTGTTGGACAATCTCAGACTGGGAGTGGTAAGACCCATACATTTTTACTGCCATTGATGGATAAAATTGATGCCGAAAAAGATGAAGTGCAAGTCGTGATTACTGCACCGAGTCGTGAATTAGCCACACAAATTTATCAAGCCGCAAAACAGATCGGCGGGTTTCATGATCCGGAGATTCGTGTGTCAAATTTTGTTGGAGGAACGGATAAACAGCGCCAATTGAGCCGTCTGCAAAATCAACAGCCCCATGTCGTGATTGGGACACCTGGTCGTATCTTGGATATGATCAACGAACAAGCCTTAAGGGTTCACACTGCCAATGTATTTGTCGTGGATGAAGCAGACATGACCTTGGATATGGGCTTTTTGGAAGAAGTCGATCAAATTGCGGGGCGTTTGCCTGAGAAACTACAAATGCTGGTTTTCTCCGCAACGATTCCAGAGAAATTGCGCCCATTCTTGAAAAAATACATGGCCAATCCATTGATCGAAGAAATCAAATCGAAAGCAGTCATCTCTGATACGATCGAGAATTGGTTGATTTCTACCAAAGGGAAAAATACCAATAAATTGATCTATCAATTATTGACTACAGGCCATCCCTATCTTGCCATCGTTTTTGCCAACACGAAGAGCCGTGTGGATGAAATTACGGATTACTTAAAGGAACAAGGCTTAAAAGTAGCGAAGATCCACGGCGACATCAGTCCTCGTGAAAGAAAACGGATCATGCGCCAAGTGCAAAATTTGGACTACCAATATGTTGTCGCAACAGATTTAGCTGCGCGAGGAATTGATATTGAAGGGGTTTCTCATGTCATCAATGCCGAGATTCCAGCTGATTTGGATTTCTTTATCCACCGTGTTGGTCGGACCGGTCGAAATCAAATGGATGGGACCGCGATCACTTTATATGATCCAAGCGATGAAGGGGCAATCCAAGCCATCGAAGATCTAGGGGTTGTTTTCCAACCGAAGGAAATCAAAAATGGCGAGATCGTTGCGACTTACGATCGGAATCGTCGGCAAAAGCGGGAAAAATCTCGTGACGAATTAGACCCAACCTTGATTGGCTTAGTCAAGAAAAAGAAGAAAAAAATCAAGCCTGGCTACAAGAAAAAAATTCAATGGGCCGTTGATAAGAAGAACAAAGAAAAACGGAAGATCGAACGTCGTCAAACGACTCGAACCGCCCGCAAAAACAAGAAAAATTCGAATAGCTAATGCTTACCAAAACAGCAGTCAAGGAAGAGAACTACTCTTCCTTGACTGCTGTTTTTAATTGTTTGGTCATTTCTACACACAATACGCCATCTTCAGCATAGGGTTCAGATGTTTTTTGATACCCACAGGATTCATAAAACGCACAAGCGTCGATCTCTGCGGATAACACTGATTGGAGGGCACCCTCTTGGACACCACGCATTTCGAGATAATGCAATAATTTGGTGCCGTATCCTTGGTGCCGAAAGGCCTTAGCTACGCAAAAGCGATCAGGTTGCAGAGTGTTCGGTGTAGAGAATTGATAGCGAATGGTAGCGATCGGTGTGTTTCCATCAAGCCAAAGAAAGTATGGACAGGTTTGGTCTTTTTCATCAAATTCCCATTCTGCCGGAATGTGCTGTTCTTCTACAAAAACGGCTTTCCGCAAGGCGAAAACCGCTTGTAGCATCCACGGACTGCGTCCAAAATAAAGCATCAGTCGTTTTCCTCCTTTTTCGTGGTATACTCGTTATATAGTAATTGTAGCAGATGAGAGGAGAAATGACGTGGATTTTTTTGAGGCGTTACAATGGTCAAATTGGAAGACACTGTCCTTTGAAATCAAAGAACAGCTGATCCAGCAAATTTTAATGTATTTTGTCAGTCCTTTAAAGGAGATCACCGATGTCCATTTTAGTCAGTTGACGTATGCAGGATTGAAATGTGCTACCTTTGAATTAACGATCGATGGCGAAGACTTTGTCTTTATACCAGGGAATTCTGAGGCGATCTTAGGTTGGGATCTCGGTGTGCAAGGATTACCGGCTACTTGCTGGAGTAAAAATTGGCAGTCACCACCCAATGAGATCATTCGCCAACTGGAAACAATCTATGAGTTAGAAACCAGCCAGGATTGGGGGATTTTTGTCAATGAGTCGACGAGCCCTTTGCGTAAAGCTGTGATTGATCCCATGCTAGTCCAAAAAAGTTCTCTGCCTGCTGGCGCAAGGTATATCGGGCAGTTAAATACGATCACTGGGGAGTTTCACGGGTTAGTCGATCAATTCAGTGTTTTCGAAAAAGAGCTAAAGGCACAATTCACAGCACCAGCGTCCTTTGAGGAAAGCTTGCGTTGGGAATTACCCGCTTTTTATCACGAAGAGAATCGCTATTTTGCTGCACTAGAGCCGTTATCGGAAACCTATCAGTTATTTACCCACGAATCCGTCAGTCAAACAGAATTGAAACAGCAGTTAGATAAACAAGGCTTTCAGCTGCTTTCAGAGGATCAATGGGAATATGTCTGCGGTGCTGCTACTCGGCGACTTTTTCGCTGGGGCAATGAAAAGTCTTGCGACGATGGTGTCTCTTTGCCAACCGCTGAATTGCTTGAACCGAATTTATTTGGCTGCACCTATGGGCTTGCGGATGCGTGGGAGCTGACAGATGGCTTGTCTTTAAAAATGGAGAACTGGCAAATTTGTGGGCATCCCTTATTCGATGCATTGCCTTATGCCAGTTATTACCGTTCACGGAAAATGCTACAGCCAGATCAAAAGCTTTCTCCGCAGAGCTATCGTTACCGCAAAGCGATTCTGATCAATAAAGACCGGATTTGAGGATTGACTTTTTCGACACATTTCCTTATACTTTGAATGACGAAGGATATGGTCGGTTTGATGATTCATTACAGAAAGTTTTTCACTGCTGAGAGAAAAACATGAATTCAGACGGATTGCTCCCTTTGGTGCTCAACTGCAGCAGAAATGTTGCCGTCCACTCCGCGTTAACGAGTCTAAGAGGTAATGAGTCACATCATTGCAAGCAAGGTGGTACCGCGTATCGACGTCCTTGCTCTGCAATGGTGTTTTTTTATCGTCAAAATGACTCTAAAGGCATAAGAGCGCCTTACCAGCAATTTTGTCAGCCCCTGTATCTTAAGCGAACACAGAAGAAAGTAGGAGAATAACGTGAAACAATTATCCAGTGCAGAAGTACGCCAAATGTTTTTGGACTTCTTTCAATCAAAAGGTCATTCAATTGAACCAAGTGCGTCCCTTGTCCCAGTCAACGATCCAACCCTATTATGGATCAATTCAGGGGTGGCAACGCTAAAAAAATATTTTGACGGCAGTGTTGTTCCTGAAAACCCAAGAATGACCAATGCGCAAAAATCAATTCGGACCAACGACATCGAAAACGTTGGGAAAACAGCAAGACACCATACGATGTTTGAAATGCTAGGAAACTTTTCGATCGGCGATTATTTCAAAAATGAAGCGATTCATTGGGCATGGGAGTTTTTGACTTCCCCAGAATGGATGGCTTTTGATCCAGAAAAGTTATATGTCACGGTTTATCCAAAAGACACAGAAGCAAAACGGATCTGGGCAGAAGAAGTCGGCTTGACACCAGAGCATATCGTTGAGATTGAAGACAACTTTTGGGACATTGGTGCAGGACCATGTGGACCGGATTCGGAGATTTTCTATGACCGTGGTCCTGAGTTTAATGACGTAGCGGAAGATGATCCCGAAAACTATCCTGGTGGCGAAAACGAGCGCTATTTGGAAATCTGGAATCTGGTCTTTTCAGAATTCAATCATCAACCAGATGGCTCCTATGAACCACTACCACATAAAAACATTGATACGGGGATGGGGCTGGAACGAATGGTTTCCATCGTTCAAAATGCACCAACCAATTTTGAAACAGACTTGTTTCTGCCGATCATCAATGCAGTGGCGGATTTAAGCGGTCGTGTGAACTACGGCGACAGCAAAACGACAGATATCTCCTTTAAAGTGATTGCAGACCATATCCGCGCGCTTTCTTTTGCGATCGGCGATGGGGCACTTCCTTCAAATGAAGGCCGTGGCTATGTTTTACGTCGTTTATTACGTCGTGCAGTCATGCATGGGAAAAAATTAGGGATCGATGCTGCCTTCTTATACAAATTAGTACCGATCGTTGGCGAGATCATGGAAAGCTACTATCCTGAAGTACTAGAGCAGCAAGAATTTATTGAGAAAGTGATCCGCAACGAGGAAGAACGTTTTCATGAAACGATCAATGAAGGGTTAGATATTTTAAATCAAGTGATCGCCCAAGTAAAAGCAGACGGTCAAGATACGTTAGCTGGTCAAGATATTTTCAAATTGTATGACACTTACGGCTTCCCGGTTGAACTGACAGAAGAAGTGGCGGAAGACGAAGGGTTGAAAGTGGACCATCAAGGGTTTGAACAAGAAATGGATGCACAACGTGCCCGCGCTCGTGCGGCTCGACAAACGGAGCTTTCAATGGGCGTACAATCCGCTTTATTGACAGATATCAAAGTAGACAGCCGTTTCGTTGGCTATGATTCACTTGAAGCAAACAGCGAATTATTAGTGATCATCCAAGACGAAGCGTTACATGATTCTGTTTCGACAGGTGAAGCAAAACTGATTTTTGCCGAAACACCATTTTACGCAGAAATGGGTGGACAAGTTGCGGACACAGGCACGATCGTAGCAGAAGATGGTACGATCGTAGCGGAAGTGACGGATGTCAAAAAAGCACCGAACGGTCAGTTCTTGCATACTGCTACAGTCAAAGCGCCACTACAAGAAGGCGTGAACTATTTCTTACAAGTGGATCAGCATCGTCGCAATAAGATCATCAAAAATCATACGGCGACTCACTTATTGCATAAAGCGTTAAAAGAAGTATTAGGTAGCCATGCGAACCAAGCAGGTTCATTAGTTGCTCCAGGACATTTGCGCTTTGACTTTAGTCATTTCGGGCAAGTGACCAGCGAAGAACTGAGCCAAATGGAACAAATCGTCAACCAAAAAATTTGGGAAGCCCTCCCTGTTGTGACGATCGAAACGGATATCGATACCGCAAAAGGCATGGGAGCGATGGCACTCTTTGGTGAAAAATATGGGCATGACGTTCGCGTCGTCAATGTTGCCGATTGGTCGATCGAATTATGTGGGGGAACCCATGTGGCAAATACGGAGGATATCGGTATTTTCAAAATCGTTTCTGAATCAGGGATCGGTGCTGGTGTTCGTCGGATCGAAGCCGTGACTAGTCAAGAAGCCTATACGTTATTGCATGAAGAAGAAACGCAATTAAAAGCAATCGCAGGAATCGTTAAATCTGCCCAATTAAAAGAAGTCGTTGCCAAAACAGAACAACTGCAAGCGCAGCTACGTGAATTGCAAAAAGAAAACGAAGCTCTTGCCAGCAAGTTAGCAAATCAGCAAGCAGGGGATGTTTTCAAAGATGTCAAAGAAGTAAATGGTCTGCGTCTAATCACAGCGAAAGTGACTGTTAAGGACATGAACCAATTACGTCAACTAGCCGATCAATGGAAACAAAAAGACCATTCTGATATTTTAGTGTTAGCTACCGCGAATGATGGCAAAGTGAATCTTTTAGCTGCTATGAACAAAGTAGCCAATGAAAAAGGATTGAAAGCGGGCGATTTGATCAAAGAGATCGCACCTAAAGTTGGTGGCGGCGGTGGCGGCCGTCCTGATATGGCACAAGCCGGCGGGAAGAATCCTGAAGGAATCACAGCAGCACTTGAGACCGCAGCAGCGTGGTTAGCTGCCAAGTAATCACACTAACTGGTTGAATCTGTGCCAGGGAATTTCTTTCGTTTAAGATGATAGATGAAAGAGGAGCGCAGGTCTTTAGCACAGTCCTTTTTTGAACGAAGATGACGGAGGGGGGAGACCCTTCCGTTATCTTTTTCCTTTTTTCCTACGTGTTATCTGAAAATGCGTTCGATAATTGAAGGGAATTCGCTTTTTTTTCGAAAAAGCGATACGAATAGTTGTTTAATTGAATTCCTTCGGGGTAAAATAAGAAAGATGGTTTTTTGAGAGGGTGATGATTTGCTAAACTTTTTTTTAAATCGTAGCAAAAAAAATGGTGTCTACGAACGCACAGCCATTGGGAAGTTAGCGGGTAGCCTCGGGTTGCTTTCCAACCTCCTATTATTTGCCGGAAAATTTATCATTGGCTTATCTGCACAATCTGTTTCGATTATGGCCGATGCCATCAACAGTCTTTCAGATACAGCCTCGTCTATTTTAACATTGATCGGTTTTCGGATCTCGGCGAAACCAGCCGACAGTGAACATCCATATGGACATGAGCGATTTGAAGCCATCAGTGGGTTTGTGGTATCTTTGATCATCACGTTTGTTGGCGGTCAATTTCTCATCAGCTCTGTGCAACGCATCATGGAACCGACGAGTATCCGTCTTTCACCACTATTGTTTATCGTTTTGGTTTTATCGATTTTGATCAAAATCTGGCAGGGAGCGATGTACCGCAAACTGGCGAACCTGATTGGCTCTCAAACACTTAAAGCCAGTGGGCAAGACAGTCTCAACGATGTGTATACAACGGGTGCGGTTTTGTTTTCAGCGACGATCGAGTGGTTGACTGGCCTACGTATTGATGGCTTTGTCGGCTGTCTGATTGCCTTGTATATTTTGATTAGCGGAATCAAAATGATTCGTTCCTTTATCAACGAATTATTAGGGGCACGCCCAACGCAAGAAGAAGTAGCTGCCATGGAGCAGCGCTTGGATCACTATCCGACGATTCTCGGTTACCATGATTTACTGGTTCATAATTATGGACCGAAAAATCGCTTTGCCAGTGTGCATATCGAAGTGGATGAAACGTGGTCTTTACGAGAAGCGCATGAGGTGATTGATGCTATTGAACAAGATTTTCGCCAATCTTTAAAGGTCGACCTTGTCTGTCATCTTGATCCAGTACCAATTCAAGATCAGCAGTATCGGTATTTAAAAAAAGAAGTGTCAAAGATCATTCGCTTCGTTGATCCGCAGTTACGGATGCATGATTTTCAGGTCAAAGGAGATCTGTTGGCGTTTGATTTAGTGATTCCCGCAAAATCGGCGTATAGTGATCAAGAAATCGAAGAAATGCTGAAACAAAAAATCAAAGAAACACTAGGGAACTATGAATTGAAGCTTGCTTTCGATCATAGTTACCTATTATAGGGTTACAGGATATAGGAGGAAACTATGATAAAAATGGATATGAGCATGATTTCCACGGTATTATTGGCACTTTTGTTTATTAATACGATTGCTGCCTTTATTACTGTTTTTCGGAAACCACGCTCGATTGCAAGTGTCTTTGCTTGGATGATGACGTTGGTATTCATCCCCGGCATCGGGTTTTTGTTGTACTTGTTTTGTGGTCGGGGGATCGACGGAGAAATTATTTATAAATTTAGTGAGCACCACCAAAGTAGGATCAATGAGTTGAATCAAATCATCAAAGTGCACAATTATTCTTTTCCTGAACATCCTTACTCAGATGACAATCATCTATTAGAGCGCTATTTTAAGAACCTTGATGAATCGCCCTTGACTAAAGGAAACAAAGTAGAATTTTATACAGATGGAAAAGAAAAATTTGCAGCATTGTTTGAAGACATGAAGCAAGCAGAAGATAATCTGCATGTGGAATATTATTCGTTTTTTAATGATGAGATCGGTGGCCAATTTCTGTCTATCTTGATCGATAAAGCCCGTGAAGGTGTTGAAGTGCGTTTGGTCTATGATCCATGGGGGTCACCGAAAGCCAATCGGAAATTCTTTCAACCGTTGATTGATGCCGGTGGAAAAGTCGTGCCTTTCATCACTTCGAAGAACCTGATCCGTAACACACGATTGAACTATCATCTACATCGAAAAATCGTTGTGATCGATGGTCAAATTGGGTGGACTGGCGGCTTTAATGTCGGCGATCAATATTTAGGGAAAAAGGCCAAATTTGGCTATTGGCGAGACACCCATGCGAGAATCGTAGGTACTGCCAGTTTTACACTACAAGAGATTTTTATTCGTGACTGGAACGCATCTGTAAAAAAAGAAGAGGATCAACTGGAATACGAGGATCGCTACTTTATTCTACCGCCGAAAGAGCTCTCTGGAAATGTTGATTTGCAGATTGTCGCTGATGGTCCTGAAAGTGAGACCCAAATTCTCAAAGGCGGTTTTGTAAAAATGATCTTAGCTGCCAAAGAATCGATTTGGATCCAAACGCCTTATTTGATTCCTGATGACAGTATGATGAACGCATTGGAAATTGCCATCCACTCAGGTGTAGACGTCCGAATCATGATCCCATGTATGCCTGACCACCCATTCATTTACCGGGCAACACAGCATTATGCCAATTATTTGCATCGTCGTGGTGCAAAAATCTACATCTATAACAATGGTTTCCTCCATGCGAAGACGGTCATGATGGATGATACCATTAGTTCCTTTGGGACGACAAATCAAGACATTCGGAGTTATGCCTTGAATTTTGAAGTCAATGCTTTTGCCTACGATCACGATGTCACGCAAACGTTGAAAGGCTTCTTTGAAGAGGATATGGCGCAATCAACATTACTGACGGATGAAATTTTAGCTAAGCAGTCTTACTGGTTGCGCTTCAAACAAAACTTCTCTCGGTTATTGTCTCCGATCCTTTAATTTCAATGCCTTTGCTAATCCTTGGCGTGCCAAATGGTCGGCACCTTTGTTTTGGCTCTCAGGGATCCATTGGATGATCGCTAAAGGGAACTGTTTCAACAAGCATTGAATTTCCGTTAAATAATCAGAAAAAGCAGGGTTTTTGGTATAATTCTTGTCGATAGTCTGCGCAACGACTTTGCTGTCGGTATAGAGCATAATCGTCTGTTCCTGTAACCCTTTGTCAATCAGCAGCTGCAACGCGTTTACCATCACAGCGAACTCTGCTTGGTGGTTGGTTGAATCAGGTAGCGGAAACGCAATTTGCTCATGCAGATCAGTACCGACAATGACGATTCCACCGCCACTAGGGCCGGGGTTGCCTTTCGTGGAAGCATCAAGATAAACTTTTAACATTGTCTCACCCTTTTTTGATATGATAAAGATAGTATACTAGAAATTTTATGTTGTGAGGAACTTTTATGAAGCGTAAATTGTATTGGCAACCGGAAGCTGCTACAGCGATCATTTATTGGTCGTTTACTATGATGATATTATTTATCAGTTTGATTCTTTCGTTAGAAAATACCAGACCTTATTGGAAAAGCAACCTCGTTTTAGCCGTCTTTTTCTTTTTTGTATGGTTAGGTATTCACCGAAGCATGCTCATCAGAAATGATTTGCTCCTTATTCGCTATGCCCGCTTATGGAAGAAACGCCTTATTTCTTTACCTGAGATAGAAAAATGGCAAATTAAAAACCGTTTAATCAGCATTACCGATCATCAAAAAACGTATACCTTCACGTTGCGTAAAAAAGATGTGGCATGGTTAGAAACTTTTTTTCAAGAAAAAATCCCTGAAAAAAGGGTGCAGGTCGAAACCAACGAGTAATTCATAGGAATCTAGAAAACAGCGATCACTCCTTTTGGCGGTACAGCCTTAGGAAGGACGTTGTTTTTTGTTTACATAGAGGATTCGGCAAACTTCTTGTAAAAGTGTGGAAAATCTCTCTTTCTTTCTGAATAAAATCAAGTATAATAAGAGCATAGCAAACAAAATACATTTTAAAGTGCTAAATAGTTCGTGAATTGAGGGTAAAAATGAAATCAGATATCGAAATTGCACAAGAATCAACGCCTAAACCGATTATTGAAATTGCTGAACCACTTGGTTTAACAGGGGATGACCTGGAACTTTATGGCAAATATAAAGCAAAAATCGAATGGTCGGCAATCAAAGAAAAAGCAAACAAGCCGTTAGGTAAGCTTATTTTAGTCACAGCCATCAGCCCGACACCAGCAGGGGAAGGTAAATCAACGGTGACCATCGGACTTGCGGATGCCCTGAATCAAATCGGGAAACAAACCGTCATTGCTTTGCGGGAGCCATCATTGGGCCCAGTAATGGGCATCAAAGGCGGCGCCACCGGCGGCGGCAAAGCACAAGTTCTACCGATGGAAGACATCAACTTACATTTCACAGGTGATATGCATGCGATCACGGCTGCCAATAACGCCTTGTCTGCGTTGATCGACAATCATATCCAACAAGGCAACGAATTAGGGATCGACGGACGTCGGGTCACATGGAAACGCGTTGTCGATTTGAATGATCGAGCGTTACGACAAGTGATCGTCGGTCTAGGGGGACCGTTACAAGGCGTTCCCCGAGAAGACGGTTTTGACATTACCGTTGCTAGTGAGATCATGGCGATTTTGTGCTTGGCAACAAGTATTGATAATTTAAAAGAGCGATTAGGAAAGATTTTAATTGGTTATTCTTTTGGGAAACAACCGATTTACGTAAAAGATCTGGCGGTCCAAGGTGCTTTAGCCTTACTTTTAAAAGATGCCCTCAAACCGAATCTCGTTCAAACGATTGAAGGAACCCCTGCGCTGATCCATGGCGGTCCTTTTGCGAATATCGCCCATGGGTGTAATAGTGTCATCGCAACCGAGACGGCTTTGCACGTAGGCGAATACACGGTGACCGAAGCTGGGTTTGGTGCTGACTTAGGCGCAGAGAAATTTCTTGATATCAAAACACCGAATTTATCAAAGGCACCAGATGCGATCGTAGTGGTAGCAACGATCAGAGCACTGAAGATGCATGGTGGGGTCGCTGTCGCTGATTTAGGGACAGAAAACTTAAAAGCATTAGAGCGAGGCTTCAGTAATTTAAAGCGTCATGTTGAAAACATGCGTAAATATGGTATTCCAGTTGTCGTTGCCCTTAATGAGTTCTCACAAGACACAGAAGCAGAGCGGAAATTAGTTGAAACCATGTGTCAGCAAATCGACGTCACCATCGCACGGACAGCCGTTTGGGCAGAAGGTGGCGCCGGTGGAACGGATCTAGCAAAAGCGCTGGTACAAGTAATTGAGGAAAAAACCGCCAACTATCATCGCTTGTATACCGACGATTTGCCTTTAGCGGATAAAGCTTCTTTGATTGTGCGTGAGATCTACGGCGGGGCAGAGGTTGAGTTTGCGCCTAAAGCCAAGGCACAGTTGCAAAGCTTCAAAGAGCAAGGCTGGGATCAGCTGCCGATTTGTATGGCAAAAACCCAGTATTCATTCAGTGATGATCCAAAGCGATTGGGCGCACCAGATGACTTCACAGTAACGATTCGCGAATTCGTGCCAAAATTAGGTGCTGGTTTTATCGTTGCCTTGACTGGTGCCGTGATGACAATGCCTGGATTACCGAAGAAACCTGCGGCTATCAATATGGACGTGACTTCTGATGGCCAAGCGATCGGTCTTTTCTAAAAGAGTGATCACAAGCAAAGAAAACATTCGCTGCATTTGAAACGAAAAAACGGAAAGAGATGATTTGAAAGGACGGATGCAAGCGGCATTCGTCTTTTTCTCGTTCATTAGACGTGATGGAAGATAAAAGTAGGGATTCTTGTTATAATAATCAAGGAAGCAAGCAAAAGTCTATTTTCTTTCTTTTGATAATCAAGTATACTTAACCAATTGAGGTGATCTTTGTCAATGGAGCTACAACTAACTAGGAGGACTGGTTTTTATGGAATGGGCAGTCCCTTAGAGGTCATGCAAGGGAAAAAAAGAATCGCTGCCATCAATCATCAGCAAACGATTTTTTTAGAGTTAGCTGAGCAGACACCGATTCGTGTGCGCATGTTTTTTTTAGAAAGTCAGCCTTTTCAGCTACCACAAGGCCAATCAGCGCTCAAGCTGGAGATCGTGATGAATCCTACGCTTAAAAGATTATATATCGGCTTTTATTTAAGCCTTTTTCTCATGATGGGGGTATTGGGCTTATTCTCTATCTCCCTTTACTCGTTGCTTTTTGTCGGGGTGTATTTGGTGGCATATTTTGTCTTTGTTTTGATTTATTTGAAAAAAGCGTATCTTATCAAGGAGGTTCCTCATGGCTAGTGGTGCAGATCAATTTTTGAGTAGTTTTAATCGAATCGAAAAGCGGCTTCGTGACGAATTGGATAATCCACGGAATATGGGTTTTTCTGAAATGGTTCGTCGCTTGTCAAAAAGCAAAAATATCAATGTTAGAAGAGCAGAAGATGATTTATTACAAATGGCTCAGCTGCGCAATGCCATCGTACATGAAAAAATCGGAGAAAACTTTGTCATTGCTGAACCGAATGAATGGGTCGTCAATCGCATTCAAGAAATTGAACGCTCTTTACTGGCACCTGAAAAAGTCATGCCGCGTTTTGCGAAACGAGTGACTGGTTTTGAAAAGCACCTGCCATTACCAGAGTTATTGAAAATCGTTGCCCAAAAGCGCTATTCACAATTTCCGATCTATGATAATGGTCGATTTTTGGGCTTGATCACTTTGCGGATGCTGGGATACTGGTTAGCGAAAGAAAGCCTCCATGGTGAAATCAAGTTGACAGGCAGAACGGCAGATGAATTATTAGCAGGAGATGGGAAACGATCAAATTATTGTTTCGTGTCGGCTGAAACGACCATCGTAGAAGTGGAAGAATTGTTTCAAAAAAATGCCCTGCTTGAGGCGGTTTTGATCACCAAGGATAAAAATCCGAATGGAAATCTCTTGGGCATCATCCGTCCACGAGATATTTTTAAAGAAGAAAGAGTGGAAAATTTATGATCGCGTTGTTTTTTTTGTTAAGTGCTGTTGTCATTGGCTTGGATCAATGGCTGAAAATTTGGATCGTTGCCAATTATCAACTAGGTGAAACACATTCTCTGATCGACAATGTGTTGTCCCTGACCTATCTTCAGAATACCGGTGCAGCTTGGAGTATTCTAGAAGGAAAAATCACTTTTTTTGCGATCATCACCGTTATCGCGGTTGCCGTCGTTGTTTACCTATTGTTTCGTTACCAAAAAAGCAGTTTGTGGTTTCGCTTTGGATTGGCATTTGTTCTAGGTGGCGCTATCGGAAACTTCATCGATCGCTTGCAGCATGGCTTTGTGGTGGACATGTTCCAGCTTGATTTTATCAATTTCCCAATTTTCAATATCGCTGATATGTCATTAGTGTTTGGGGTAATCTTGATTTTTATTTATGCACTGGTAGATGACGAAGCAAAAGGGAAACAAGGAGAATCAAATGG
Source organism: Enterococcus sp. 4E1_DIV0656 (assembly GCF_002140695.1). Lineage (NCBI taxonomy): Bacteria > Bacillati > Bacillota > Bacilli > Lactobacillales > Enterococcaceae > Enterococcus > Enterococcus sp. 4E1_DIV0656. The sequence goes on from NZ_NGLF01000002.1 coordinate 40,909, forward strand.
AAAAGCAAATTGAAGTAATCATTAAAGAAGAAAAAGGGCGGGTCGACAAAGTGTTGGCTGAACGCTTGCCTGACCATAGCCGTTCACAAGTTCAACAATGGCTGAAAGAAGATGCCGTTACTTTAGAAGGTGAAACGGTTCGGGCTAATTATAAAGTAAAAGCAGGCGATCACTTGGTCATCCAAGTGCCAGAGCCGGAAGTAGTAGATTTAGAGCCAGAAAATATTCCTTTGACGATCGTCTATCAAGATGCTGATGTGGCAGTCATCAACAAGCCGCAAGGGATGGTGGTTCATCCATCCGCTGGGCATCCAAATGGCACCTTGGTCAATGCGTTATTGTACCATATGGATGATTTATCCACGATCAATGATGTTGTTCGGCCAGGAATCGTTCATCGAATCGACAAAGATACGTCGGGTCTGTTAATGATCGCCAAAAATGATCAGGCACATGAGTCGTTAGCGAAACAATTGAAAGACAAAACATCGTTACGCAAGTACGTAGCATTGGTTCATGGTACGATCAGCCACGAAAAAGGCACCATCAATGCACCAATCGGTCGATCAAAAGTCAATCGCAAAATGCAAGCCGTGATCGAAAATGGCAAACCCGCTGTCACTCACTTCACCGTGTTGGAGCGCTTCGAGCAGTTCACCTTAGTAGAACTACAGCTGGAAACAGGAAGAACCCATCAAATAAGAGTCCACATGCAGTACATCGGTTTTCCGCTAGCTGGCGATCCGCTATATGGACCTAAACGCACGCTAAAAGGCAATGGGCAGTTTTTACATGCCAAGCTTCTAGGCTTCACCCACCCAACAACAGGCGAGTCGCTGGTCTTTGAAGCGCCATTACCAGAGCTGTTCACGGACACGTTAAAAAAATTGCGAAAAAATGATTGATTTTTTTGTGTGAGAACTGTATAGTAATTGTAACAACTAAATAGCTCCTTTAAATGTAGTCCCGTGAGGCTAAGAAGGAATGAGTAAGCAGACGACTCCCGCGTTGGAGATTCGAACCCTTACTAGATGATAACGTGTACCCAAAATCCACAGAATGGGATTTTAGGCAACGATCGGAAAACATGACTCCTACCTCAAGCAGGTAGGAGTTTTTTTATGTTCAAAATTAGGAGGGAATAACATATGGCAGCGAAAGAAGTAGTAGATGCAGTAACAATGAAACGAGCGTTAACGCGGATCACCTATGAAATTATTGAAAGAAATCGCGGCATTGATAACTTGGTGCTGGTAGGGATCAAGACAAGAGGCATCTATATCGCTCAACGAATAGCAGAACGTTTAAAACAACTAGAAGGCGTAGAAGTACCTGTCGGTGAATTGGACATCACCTTGTACCGAGATGACAAAAAGGCAGAAGATGATCCAGAGATCCATTCATCAGACATCCCGACTGCCATTGATGGCAAAGAAGTTATCTTAATCGATGATGTCTTGTTTACAGGACGGACGATTCGGGCAGCTTTGGATGCCATCATGGATATTGGTCGACCAAAACGAATCTCACTCGCCGTTCTAGTTGACCGCGGTCATCGTGAACTGCCGATTCGGGCAGATTTCGTTGGGAAAAATATTCCAACTGCTTTAAGTGAAGAAATTATCGTGGAGATGGAAGAATCAGATGGTTCTGACCGGATCATGATCAATAAAGAAAACGACTAGGAAGAAGAGTGACAGCAACATGCAGAAGCAAGAATTTCGTAATCCAGACGCAGTTTTAGACATCAAAGATCGGCCCAAAGCACTGCCTTGGTTAGGTCTAAGCTTACAACATCTTTTCACGATGTTTGGGGCAACAGTATTAGTTCCGATCCTCGTTGGGATCAACCCCAGCATCGCTTTAGTTAGTTCAGGTATTGGAACATTGGTTTACTTGGTCACAACGAAAGGGAAGATTCCTGCGTATCTAGGCAGCAGCTTTGCGTTTATCGCAGCGATGCAGATGCTGATGAAATCTGATGGCTACCCAGCTATCGCACAAGGCGCCATCACGACTGGGTTGGTTTACGTGATCGTTTCGATGATCATTAAACGTGCCGGTGCAGCTTGGTTGGATAAGATCTTACCACCGATCATTGTCGGTCCTGTGATTATGGTGATTGGATTAGGGTTAGCCGCTAACGCCGCCCAGAATGCAATGTACAATGACTCAGTCTACGATTTCAAGTACATTCTGGTAGCTTTGGCTACCTTAGGATTAACGATTTTCTTCAATATGTTTCTGCGAGGGTTTTTAGGATTGATCCCGATCCTTCTGGGGATTGTGGGCGGATACTTGATCGCCTTAGCAGCGGGGATCGTCGATGTGCAGCCCATCATTGACGCCAACTGGTTTGGCATGCCGAGCTTCGAGATTCCCTTCATTAACTATGAACCAAAACTGTATCTGAATGCGATCACGACGATGGCGCCGATCGCTTTTGTTACCATGACCGAACACATCGGTCATCTGATGGTCTTGAACAAATTAACGAAGCGGAACTTTTTTGAAGAGCCAGGCTTGAACCGAACACTATTGGGAGATGGGTTTGCTCAAATTGCAGCCGGTCTCGTTGGGGGACCCCCAGTGACAAGTTACGGAGAAAACATCGGGGTTTTAGCAATTACACGGGTCCACAGTGTGTTCGTCATCGGTGGTGCGGCAATTCTAGCCATCGTACTAGGCTTCGTTGGAAAACTAAGCGCATTGATCTTAAGTATTCCTGGTCCAGTCATCTCAGGGATCAGCTTCCTGCTCTTTGGCGTCATCGCTGCCAGCGGGTTGAAAATTTTGATCGACAACAAAATCGATTTTGATCGTAAGAAAAATTTGATCATTGCGTCAGTGATCCTTGTGGTAGGAATCGGCGGTCTTGTCTTCACGGTCGGTACCTTCACATTATCCGCAATGGCGTTAGCAACTGTCCTAGGGATCTTCTTGAATCTTATTTTACCTGACAGCTCTCGCAGCGAAGAAAAATAACTTGTGCCAACTCATCGTTTAAACAGAATCAAAGGAGGAATTCATTCATGATTATTCAATCCGAAAGAATCAGCTTAAAGCATCTTTTGACGGTAGAAGCATTGACGGACCGTGAAGTGATGGGACTCATCCGCAGAGGACAAGAATTCAAAAGAGGGGCGAAATGGATGCCCCAAAAAGAACAATATTTCGCAACAAATCTCTTTTTTGAGAACAGTACCAGAACCCACAAAAGCTTCGATGTTGCTGAGAAAAAACTAGGGATCGAAGTCATCGAATTTGAAGCCTCCACCAGTTCTGTTCAAAAAGGCGAGACCTTGTATGACACGGTCTTGACGATGTCGGCTTTAGGTGTAGACGTTGCGGTCATTCGCCACGGCGATGAAAATTACTACGACGCTTTGATCCAAAGCAAAACGATCCAGTGCAGTATCATCAATGGCGGGGACGGCAGCGGCCAACACCCAACGCAATGCTTGCTAGATCTGATGACGATTTATGAAGAGTTTGGGCATTTTGACGACTTGAAAGTCGCAATCGTAGGTGACATCACCCACTCACGGGTCGCAAAATCAAACATGCAAATGTTGAAGCGTCTCGGAGCGAAAGTCTTCTTCTCAGGTCCAAAGGAATGGTATGACGAAGAATTTGAAGTATACGGTCATTGGCTACCATTAGACGAATTGGTCGCAGAAGTCGATGTTATGATGATGCTTCGTGTCCAGCACGAGCGCCATGATGGAACGGAAAGCTTTTCAAAAGAAGAATACTTAAAAAATCACGGGTTGACCGTGGAACGCGCCGCAAGAATGAAAGAGCATGCGATCATAATGCACCCAGCGCCGGTCAATCGCGATGTGGAATTGGCTGATGCCTTAGTTGAAAGCTTACGCTCACGAATCATCACACAGATGTCCAATGGCGTCTTTGTTCGAATGGCGATTCTTGAAGCGGTGTTGAACGGTAAGGCCTAACAGGCAAAAAGGAAAGAATTAGAGGAGGAAGTTTACATGAAAACACTCATTAAAAACGGTAAAATCATCAAAAAAGACAATCACTGTGTTCCTGCAGCAATTTGGATCGAAGAAGGAATCATTCGCGGGATCGGTACAGCATTTCCCGAAACAGATTTTGACGAAGTCATCGATGCCAAAGAGCAATTGATCACGCCAGGTTTAGTGGATGTTCATGTACACTTCAGAGAACCAGGCTTTGAGTACAAAGAAACAATTGAAACGGGCAGCATCGCAGCAGCTCGCGGTGGGTTCACGACAGTTTGCGCAATGCCAAACCTTGACCCAGTTCCCGATACACCGGAAAAATTAACAGCTGTTTACGAAAAAATCAACGCAGATGCGTCAATCAATGTCTTACAATACGCCCCGATCACAGAAAACTTACGCAGTGAAACGTTGACGGATGCAGCTGGAATGAAAGCTGCTGGCGCTTTCGCCTTGACGAACGATGGCGTGGGTGTTCAGACTGCTGGCACAATGTATCTGGCAATGAAGCAAGCAGCCGAAAATGACTTGGCCTTGGTTGCCCATACAGAAGATGACTCCTTACTCTTTGACGGCGTGATGCATGCTGGTAAAAAAGCAGAAGAACTTGGACTACCGGGGATCTTGAGTGTAACGGAAGCTTCTCAAATCGCTCGTGATGTACTTTTGGCGGAAGCAACAGGTGCTCATTACCATGTCTGCCATGTCTCGACCAAAGAAAGTGTTCGAGTGATCCGAGATGCCAAAAAAGCTGGTATCCATGTGACAGCTGAAGTTTCTCCTCATCATTTGCTTCTAATCGATGAAGATATTCCTGCCGATGAAGGCTTTTGGAAAATGAACCCACCGTTACGTGGGCAAGAAGACCGTGAAGCGTTGATCGAAGGTCTGCTGGATGGCACGATCGATTGTATCGCGACGGATCATGCCCCACATGGCTATGAAGAAAAAATGAAAAGCTTTTTAAAAGCACCATTTGGCATCGTCGGATCAGAATATGCCTTCCAATTGTTGTACACTCATTTTGTCAAAACAGGACGCTTTACCTTGCAGCAACTAGTGGATTGGATGACCGTGAAACCAGCATCAATCTTTGGTCTAAGCGCCGGAACGATGATGGTCGGAGACAAAGCCGATCTCGCGATTTTTGACTTAGAATCAGCTTATAACGTGGATCCTAAGCAATTTCTATCAAAAGGAGTCAATACGCCTTTCGGTGGATGGACGTTATATGGGGATACAAGTTATACATTTGTAAATGGAAAATTAGTATGGCAAAAAGGTGGGCAATAATATGAAACGTTGGCTTATTTTAGAAGATGGAACATACTTTGAAGGCGAAGGCTTTGGTGCCAGTATCAATGTTTTTGGCGAGATTGTTTTTACCACCAGCATGACGGGCTATCAAGAAGCCATTACGGATCAAAGTTTTAACGGACAAATCATTACGTTTACGTATCCGATGGTTGGAAATTACGGCGTCAACCGAGACGACTACGAATCAATTTCACCGACTTGTAAAGGGGTCGTTGTGAAAGAACACGCGCGTCTAGCGAGCAATTGGCGGAAACAGCTGACGTTAGATGAATTTTTAAAACGCAAAAATATTCCAGGGATCGCAGGAATCGATACACGCGCGCTGACAAGAAAGATCCGTCAACATGGGACCATGAAAGCGAGTATCGTTGATGCAGGAGATGTCTTTGACCATGCCTTTGATCAATTAAAAGCGGCGGTTTTACCAACCAATCAAGTGGCACAAGTTTCTACCTCAAAACCTTATCCAAGTCCTGGAACGGGTCGCAATATCGTGGTCATCGACTTCGGCTTGAAGCACAGTATTTTACGGGAATTGTCACGCCGCAACTGCAATTTAACGATTTTGCCATACAATACGACAGCGCAAGAAATTTTAGACCTCGCACCAGATGGTGTAATGCTGACAAATGGACCGGGTGATCCTAAAAGCTTGCCAGAAGCAATTAAAATGATACAAGGGATTCAAGGCAAGGTACCGATCTTCGGGATTTGTTTAGGCCATCAGCTCTTCTCATTAGCGAATGGGGCAGATACCTATAAAATGAAGTTCGGTCACCGCGGATTGAACCATCCGGTAAGAGAGATCGCCACTGGTCGGATCGATTTTACCTCACAAAACCATGGCTTTGCTGTGGATGAAGCATCCATCGATCCTGAAAAACTAATGGTGACACACGTCGAAGTGAACGATGGCACGATCGAAGGGGTTCGTCATCGCCGCTACCCAGCATTCAGTGTCCAATACCACCCAGATGCGGCACCGGGCCCGCATGATGCGGTCCACTTATTTGACGAATTTTTAGAGATGATCGATGCATGGAAGGAGCAGAACTAATATGCCAAAACGGACAGATATCAAGAAAATCATGGTAATCGGTTCTGGACCGATTATTATAGGACAAGCGGCAGAATTTGATTATGCCGGTACACAAGCTTGTTTAGCTTTACGAGAAGAAGGTTACGAAGTGGTGTTAGTCAATTCGAATCCCGCAACGATCATGACGGACAAAGAAATTGCTGACAAAGTCTACATTGAACCAATCACATTTGAGTTTGTCTCACGGATTTTACGTAAAGAACAGCCTGATGCAATTTTACCGACATTAGGCGGACAAACGGGCTTGAATATGGCGATGGAATTAGCCAACTCAGGTATTTTGGATGAATTAGGAATTGAGTTGCTAGGAACCAAATTAGCGGCAATCGATCAGGCAGAAGATCGAGATTTATTCAAACAATTAATGGAAGAATTGGATCAACCGATCCCAGAATCCGAAATCGTATCAACGGTGGAAGCAGCAGTTGAATTTGCGAAAAAAATCGGCTTTCCAATCATTGTTCGTCCAGCATTTACGCTAGGAGGAACGGGCGGTGGCATGTGTAACAATGAAGAAGAATTACGCCAAATCGCTGAAAACGGCTTGAAGCTCTCGCCCGTGACCCAATGCTTGATTGAACGTAGTATTGCTGGGTTTAAAGAGATCGAATATGAAGTGATGCGGGATTCTGCAGACAACGCGATCGTTGTTTGTAATATGGAAAACTTCGATCCAGTCGGCATCCACACCGGCGATTCCATCGTCTTTGCCCCTAGTCAAACACTGTCAGACCATGAATACCAAATGTTGCGAGATGCGTCATTAAAAATTATTCGCGCATTAAAAATAGAAGGTGGTTGTAACGTTCAGTTGGCACTTGATCCACATAGCTTTAATTACTATGTGATTGAAGTAAATCCAAGGGTTTCTCGTTCGTCTGCACTAGCAAGTAAAGCAACAGGTTATCCAATTGCCAAACTGGCAGCGAAAATTGCCGTCGGTTTAACATTGGATGAAATGAAAAATCCAGTCACAGAAACCACCTATGCAGAATTTGAACCTGCCCTGGACTATGTTGTGGCAAAAATTCCTCGCTGGCCGTTTGACAAGTTTGAAACGGGGGAACGTCGATTAGGAACACAAATGAAAGCAACTGGAGAAGTGATGGCCATTGGTCGTAATATTGAAGAGTCATTACTGAAAGCTGTTCGTTCATTGGAAATCGGCACACATCATATCGAAATGAAAGAACTAGAAGCTCTTTCTGACAATGATCTGATGGAGAAGGTCATCAAGGCGCAAGATGATCGCCTGTTCTACGTCATGGAAGCCATCCGAAGAGGGTATACTATCGAAGATTTGAATGAAATGACGAAAATCGATTTATTCTTCTTAGATAAAATGCTTCACATCTTTGAGATCGAACAAGCATTAGCAAACGATCCACAATCCCTTGATATGTTGAAAAAAGCTAAGCAAAACGGCTTTACGGATAAAAAGATCGCTGAGCTGTGGGAAACCACGGAAGCTGAGATCCGCACGCTGCGCCATGAGCAAAAGATTTTGCCAGTCTACAAAATGGTGGATACATGTGCCGCAGAATTTGAATCAGCAACACCTTATTTCTACAGCACCTATGAGTTTGAGAATGAAAGCAAGCGCAGTGAAAAAGAATCTGTTCTTGTCCTAGGTTCTGGACCGATCCGAATCGGACAAGGGGTGGAGTTCGACTATGCAACAGTGCACTCGGTGAAAGCGATCCAAGCTGCTGGCTATGAAGCGATCATCATGAACAGTAATCCTGAAACGGTTTCGACTGATTTTTCTATCTCCGACAAGCTGTATTTTGAACCGTTGACCTTAGAAGATGTCTTGCATGTGATCGATTTGGAACAGCCAATTGGGGTCATCGTCCAATTTGGCGGGCAAACGGCGATCAATTTAGCCGAACCTTTGGTGAAAGCCGGAGTCAAAATCCTAGGCACCAGCATTGAAGATCTTGATCGTGCCGAAAACCGCGATCTCTTTGAGCAAGCATTACAAGCATTAGATATTCCGCAACCACCAGGCGACACGGCGACGAACGAACAAGAAGCGATCGCCATCGCACAAAAAATCGGCTATCCTGTTTTAGTCCGCCCAAGTTATGTCTTAGGGGGACGTGCGATGGAAATCGTGGAAAACCAAGCCGATTTAGAAGATTATATGCGTCATGCAGTGAAAGCATCACCAGAACATCCTGTCTTGGTCGATCGTTACTTGGTTGGTAAAGAATGTGAAGTCGATGCTATCTGTGACGGCAAAACTGTTTTGATTCCTGGAATCATGGAACATATCGAGCGTGCAGGGGTCCATTCAGGAGATTCAATGGCAGTCTATCCACCGCAAAATCTTTCGGATGAACTAATTGCTACGATCGAAGAATATACCAAACGCTTGGCATTAGGTTTAAATTGTATCGGTATGATGAATATCCAATTTGTCATCCATGAGAACAAAGTGTATGTCATTGAAGTAAATCCTCGTGCTAGCCGAACCGTGCCATTTTTAAGCAAGGTAACAGAGATCCCAATGGCACAAATTGCCACGAAGGCGATTCTCGGGGAAGAGATCACAGCGTTAGGTTATCAAGACGGACTTGCTCCAACACCAAATGAAGTACACATCAAAGCACCTGTCTTCTCCTTTACAAAACTTTTAAAAGTCGATACTTACTTAGGCCCTGAAATGAAATCAACGGGTGAAGTAATGGGATCAGACAAAGATTTGGCAAAAGCACTTTATAAAGCTTTTGAGGCATCAGGCCTGCATATTCCTGAATTTGGAAAAGCACTTTTCACCGTTGCAGACGAAAGCAAAGAAGAGGCAGCAGCACTGGCGGCGCGTTTCGTAGAGGTCGGCTTCACCTTAATGGCTACCAATGGAACCGCTGATTACTTTGAAGAAAAAGGCCTGCAAGTGACACGAGTTGCTAAAATCTCTGATCAACAAGCAGAAGAAACGGTTGTTGATTTGATCCGTAAAGGAACGACCCAAGTAGTAGTCAATACCATGGACAAAGATCGCCAAAATGCAACGGAAGACGGATTTATCATTCGCCGAGAAGCAGTGGAGCATGGTGTACCGACCTTTACTTCTCTTGATACAGCGGATGCAATTCTAAAAGTGATGGAATCCCGCAGTTTTTCAACAAAAGCAATTTAACGCAGATAAAGGAGTTTTTTGATGAAGCAAGAAATCATGACCATCAGCAAACAGCGTCAACTGGCACCACGGATTTTTGAAATGACATTGACTGGTGAATTAGTCAATGAGATGAGGACCCCAGGGCAGTTTCTGCACCTGCGGGTTCCTCAAAATGCCTTTCTTCTTCGCCGACCGATCAGTATCAATCATATCGATGCTGAGAAAAAAGAATGCCGAATCATTTACCGGGTCGAAGGAGATGGCACACGAATTTTTTCAGAAATGACCGTTGGTGATCCAATCGATGTGATGGGGCCGTTAGGAAATGGGTTTCGCTATCATCATTTAAATCAAGGGGACACTGCATTTATCGTAGGTGGCGGTATCGGTGTACCGCCGCTCTATGAATTATCGAAACGTCTGACCCAACAAGGCGTCCACGTCATTCACTTTTTGGGCTTTGCCAGCAAAGACGTCATGTATTATGAAGAGGAATTTCGTGCACTAGGAGACACGAGGATTGCTACCGATGATGGCAGCGCTGGTTTACAAGGAAATGTTGGCAACCTGTTGTTAGCTGCAGAGCAAACACCTGCGGCGGTCTTTGCCTGCGGAAATAACGGTCTTTTAAAAACCACCGCCCAGCTTTTCGAAGACCTTTCAGATGTTCAATTATCCATGGAAGCGCGAATGGCTTGCGGGATGGGTGCCTGTTATGCCTGTGTTTGCCATACGAAAGATGACGAACAAGGTACAAAAAGTGTCAAAGTTTGTGACGAAGGGCCTGTATTTCAGGCGAGAAAGGTGGTCATTTAATGTCGATCAACGTCGAGCTACCCGGATTGAGTCTAAAAAATCCGATCATGCCTGCCAGCGGCTGTTTTGGGTTTGGTGCAGAATATGATAAATATTATGACATCAGTCAATTAGGTGCGGTGATGATCAAAGCGACCACACCTGAACCACGTTTCGGCAATCCAACCCCAAGGGTAGCGGAAACGCCTAGTGGTATGTTAAATGCCATCGGGTTGCAAAATCCTGGGTTAGAAACGGTCATGAATCAAATATTGCCGGACTTAGCTCAAAAACATCCAGAGTTACCGATCATTGCAAACGTTGCTGGTTCGACCGTCGAAGATTACGTTCTTGTGTGTCAGGAAATCAGTCAGGCAGAAAATGTCAAAGCGATCGAACTGAATATCTCTTGCCCTAACGTCAAACATGGCGGTATCACTTTTGGAACCGATCCTGCGGTTGCTGGTGCATTGACTGAAGCGGTCAAAAAAGTCTCGCAAGTGCCGATCTATGTCAAACTTTCGCCGAATGTGACGGATATTGTCCCAATTGCAAAAGCGATCGAAGCAGGCGGCGCCGACGGGTTTACGATGATCAATACGCTTTTGGGCATGCGGATCGATTTAAAAACACGAAAACCGATTTTAGCCAACCAAACCGGGGGCTTGTCTGGTCCATCAATCAAACCAGTGGCGATCCGCCTAATCAAACAAGTGGCGCAAGTTTCTCAATTACCAATTATTGGCATGGGGGGCGTGATGTCAGTGGATGATGTACTTGAAATGTATCTGGCAGGTGCAAGTGCAGTTGCAGTAGGAACTGCAAACTTTACCGATCCTTACATTTGCCCAAAATTGATTGAAGAATTGCCTATCCGAATGGCAGAATTAGGGATCACTTCTTTGGAACAGTTGATAAAAGAAGTGAGAGAGGAGCACGTGTGATGAGTGAACGACCAATTATTGCCTTAGATTTCCCCAACAAACAGGCTATTGAAACATTTTTAGCGCAATTTCCTGCGGGAGAAAAATTATTTGTAAAAGTTGGAATGGAGATTTTCTACCAAGAAGGACCAGCGATCGTCACTTGGTTGAAATCCTTTGGCCATGACATTTTTTTAGATTTAAAATTACATTATATCCCTAATACTGTTGGACGAGCAATGGAGCGCTTAGCTTCTTTAGGTGTTGCTTTGACGAATGTTCATGCAGCCGGCGGGATTGAAATGATGACTGCTGCTAAAAAAGGTCTGCAACAAGGAACCCCCGCTGGAGACAAAGTCCCTGATTTGATTGCAGTTACCCAATTGACCTCCACTAGTGAGGCACAAATGCATCATGATCAGCAGATCATGACGTCACTGCAAGAAAGTGTTATCCATTACGCCACTTGTGCCCAAAAAGCTGGATTAGACGGTGTTGTTTGCTCCGCACACGAAGCAAAACAGATCAAGCAAAGAACAACCGATGCCTTCATACGCTTGACGCCTGGTATCCGACCAGCTGGCAGTGAAGTTGGCGATCAAAAACGGATCATGACACCTGCACAAGCTCGCAATGCGGGGGCTACCATGATCGTTGTGGGACGTCCAATCACCCAGTCTAAGACACCGTATGAAAGTTATCTGCAAATAAAACAAGAATGGAAGGAAGCTAGCCAATGAAAGAACAATCCAATCAAATTGCCAAAGATCTTTTAGACATCGAGGCGATTTTTTTACGACCGAATGAACCATTTACTTGGGCAAGCGGCATCAAAAGCCCTATTTACTGCGACAATCGAATCACTATGAGTTATCCTCATGTACGTCGCGCCATTGCGAAAGGCTTAGCTGCAGTCATCAAAACGACTTATCCCGAAGCAGAAGTGATTGCAGGGACCGCAACAGCCGGGATTCCCCATGCTGCTTGGGTCGCTGAATTGTTAGATTTGCCAATGGTTTATATTCGCAGCAAAGCAAAAGAACATGGCAAAGGCAATCAAATTGAAGGTCGTATTCAGCCAAATCAAAAAATGGTCGTCATTGAAGATTTATTGTCAACAGGTGGCAGTGTCTTAGAAGCTTGTGAAGCAGCCAAAAGAGAAGGAGCCGACGTATTAGGCGTCGCTGCGATCTTTACTTACGAGCTGCCTCAAGTCCAAGAGAATTTTGACCAAGCAGGTCTATCCTATGTGACTTTGACAAACTATACAGCGTTGATCGAGTCGGCTTTAGAAACGGGTGCTATTCAAGAGCCTGATGTTGCCCTGTTACAAGAGTGGCGAAAAGATCCTGCTGCTTGGTTGAGTGAATAAGGAATTGAAATAAGAAACGGATATGTGAGGGAATGACCAAGCATATTCGTTTTATTTTTACCTATTTTCTGATAGCATTGGGAGAAAGTTTTTTTGATAGGAAGGGCTATTCCTTGCTGTCAACTTGAATTAGGAGGCTGTTTTTTTGAAAAGAAATATGGATGTTCCCTGGAGTTATTCCGGAGACAATGGACCTGAACATTGGCACACTTTGTGCGATTGGTATGCACAAGGCGCCGAATTTCCTTACCAATCCCCAATTGCTTTAGTTCACGATGAAACCGAAGAACCTATCGATCAGGACTTGGCTTTTCACTATAAACGAGAGCGGTTCACGGAAAAAGAATTCAAAAATACGATTCACTTCGTTCCATATAACAAAGAAAGTTATGTCACATTTAAAGGGATCAACTACTATTTGACGGATATTCATTTCCACATGCCGTCTGAACATATTATCGATGATGAACAGCAAGAATTAGAGTTTCATCTCGTCCATATGAATGAGGACGGAGAAAACTTGGTTGTGGGTATCTTATTCAAATTGACGGATAAGCTCAACTGGATCTGCAATCAGCAAGACGACAGCATCTGGGACTTTGAAAACCATACGCAATGGTTTGATCCGACTATGTTCTTACCAGAACGCACCCACCATTTCCATTATGTGGGTTCGTTGACGACACCGCCAACCAAAGGGCCAATCAATTGGTTCGTCTTTGACTGGATCGGGGAGATGAGCCGCCGCTTCATTTTGGAATTCCGGGAAGAAGTGTTAGAAAACAATAATCGCCCATTACAAGACCGCAAAGATCGGCCTATTTATTTCTATTAATTTATAAAAATAGATCCTTTTACGTAGTGTTTCTCACTGACTTCATTTGATGGTCAGTATAGAAACCACTTCGTAAGGGTAATCTATAAAAATGATGTTAGAATTTTTAGAATGTCATTGACTAGAAAAAGACGAAAACTCTTCGTCTTTTTTTATTTTTATATTCTAGGACCATGAAGGCTATGCTAAAATATTAAATAAGCTGATTCTCGGCAGTTAATGCATTGTGAAAATAAATACAAATATAGTTTTTTTTAGAAAAAGAGCAGACACGGTAAAGCTTTTTTGGCTGAGTATTTTATAGTGAAAGAAAGGAAATCCATATGCATGCATGGGAAGCAATCCAAAAATCCATTGATTTTATCGAAGACAATCTTGCTGAGTCGCTAGAGATCGAAACGTTAGCACAAGTCGCATCACTTTCTGTATTTTATTATCAACGCTTATTTACTCGCTTAGTTAAAATTTCTGTTAGGGAATATATAAAACTGCGTCGTCTGGCCAGAGCCGCTGTTTTATTAAAAGACAGAAAAAGTCGAGTCATTGAGGTCGCTTTTGAGGTTGGTTTTAGTAGCCATGCAGTATTTTCAAGAACCTTTAAGACCGTTTATGGACTTTCACCTTCTCTTTACCAAAAAGCGCCGATCGGCTTGCAAAATTTTGATAAGCCGGATCTATCTTTAGGGTATATTGTCACAGAAGAAGGCAATCCATTGATCAGCGAAGGAGTCGTTTTGGAGATTCAGAAGAAGCGAAATCAGCAACCGCTGGTTTTTTGTGGCGTTGTTGGTTACTATCCATTTAAGTATGGAAAAATGCTGGGCCAACGAACAGGGATTGATCCGATTGATGATATTTGGCATGATTTTTATCAAAAGACTGCCAATCAGCCTCGCACCGATCATTGCCTGATCGGTGTTTCATTTCCGGGAGATGCGCCTGAAGGCTATTCAAGTTATTTTGTTGGTCAAATATCTGATGGTTCGCAATTTCTCAACTGCACTGAATGGACTTTACCAGAACGTGAGTATATTGTTTGCAGCTTTGATACGGTCTCAGAGCAACTGATCATCAATATGGGAAAGGCGATGCGTTATACCCGTTTTTGGCTCAAGAAAAATGGCTGGATTGCTGAGAATTTTTTTCCTGAGCTTTATCAAAAAGGGGAAAATCATGTGGTTCATGTCGAATTATGGATTCCTTTTAAAAAAAGAATTAAGATGCAAGGAGGAACAGAATAATGACCCACCAGTATGAAGAAGGAATAAAGCTGCTTGAAGAAAAATTCGGACATTTTAAAGACAATGTGATTGCCCTTGCGACGACAGCTTGTGACAAAACTGTAGAGGGACACATACAACCAGTCGTTCGAGAAGTTGATGCTTTTTATGAAGAGGGCGTTTTTTACGTGTCGACACACGAGCAATCCAATAAAATCAAGCAAATCAAAAAGAACCCAGCAGTTTCCATTGCCGTTAGCGGTGAATGGTTTACTGCGGTTGGTCAAGGGGAGAATTTAGGTTGGGTGCTAGACCCTAAAAATGCAGAATTAAGAAGCAAAATTCGCAAAGCCTTTGTCTGGTACGACGAAGTCAACAATGAGAATGATAAAGGCTGTTGCTTTCTAGCAATCCATTTGACCAAAGGAACGTTGAATATCAATCACTGGGAAAAGCTGTATCATTTTGATTTCGAGAAGAAAGTCACTATGGAGGATGGCGGTATTTATTAGCTAGCAGAAGCTACTTTCTCACGGTGATTTTCGAATGCCATTCTATCGGATCTAGCAGATACGTCGATGGCTAAATTCTGAGAAGGCTTGCCTTTTGTGTTTCAAGCTAAGCAAAATTGTCGCTGGAAGAGCAGTAGATAGAAGGAAAAAGCATAAAAACCGATCACAAGCGCGTGTAGTTTCGCAGCGCTTTTGTGGTCGGTTCTTTTATTGATTACACTATGTTTTTTTGATCCGAATAGACTGAGGAGCAGCTAGGACTGTTTTAATCTCAAAATTCCCTCATCAGGTGTCACAAAAAGCGTTTTTTGATTCTCATAAATGACGAATCCAGGTTTGGCACCATTCGGTTTCCGAATATGTTTGACTTGCACGTAGTCCACCGGTACTTGGGCAGATTGACGATATTTTGAGAAATATGCGGCAAGCTCTGCAGCTTCCATTAAGGTTGTCTCACTAGGATCATCCGAACGAATGATGACATGAGAGCCAGGAATATTTTTGGTATGCAGCCAGATATCACTCTTACGAGCTGTTTTTAAAGTCAGTTGGTCATTTTGTAAATTGTTTTTTCCAACGAAAATTTCTGTTCCGTCTGAAGAAAGAAATCGTTCTGGTTGCGAAGGAGCGGCTTTTTTACGCTGTTTCGTCCGATTTTTGACATAGCCTTGTGCAATCAGTTCTTCCCGAATAACCGCCAGATCCATTGGAGAGGCGATTTCTAATTGAGCTAACACGGATTCGAGATACGCGATTTCTTCTTTCGTTTCGGCAATCTGCTGATGGACCAGTTTGACTGCATTTTTTAATTTCTGATAACGTTGAAAATATTTCTGAGCATTTTGATTGGGAGAAAGAGCGGGATCTAATTTGATCGTCAAAAGCCGATTCTCATCATAGTAATTTTCCAAATCAACTGAAGCAGCACCTCGGGGGACTTGATTCATAAAGGTCGTCAAAAGCTCACCTTTTTGACGGAATTCTTCGGCGTTTTCTGAATCGATTAACGTTTGTTGCCGTTTCTTTAACTTCAATTGGTTGCGTTTCAGTTCATTCTCAACCTTCTTTAGTAATTCGCCACCTTGTTGTTTGACCCGATCTCTTTCCGCCTTGTCGTGATAAAACGCATCTAAAAGCTCGCTCAGACTCTGATAATGGGTGACAGTGGTGGTCGCATCGATCAATGATGGATAGGGAATTGGTGTGAAATATTCCTTTTTCTCTGACTGAAGATAACTTGGCGCTAGCTCCTGGGTAAGCTCTGTAAAGAAAGCTTCCCACTGACGCAGTTTTTCATTGGGATTGGCATTGATTCGAGCGATTAATTCTTCTGCTGTATCGCGGCCTAAGCCTTGGAATCGTTGTTGAAGTTCTTTTGCCGTCAAGGGATCGATGGTCGATAATTCTTCAAAAATTTTGGTGCGAGAGGCTGTAAAAGGATTAAGTGTTGTTTGCTTTGGTGGTGCAATATAAGTAGCACCCGGTAATAAAGTACGATACGTATTTTGTGAATGACCAATGTGTTTGATTGTATCGACAATTTTTCCGCTCGTCTTATTCATTAATAAAATCGTGCTGTGACGGCCCATCAATTCGACAATCAAGACGAGGGATTGTAAATCACCTAGTTCATCTCGTCGAGTAAAATGAAAATGGATCACACGGTCATTGTCGATTTGTTCGATTGATTCTAAGATCGCCCCTTCTAAATATTTCCGCAGCATCATCAAGAAATTCGGTGGGGTTTCTGGATTGCTATAGGCGATCGTTGTGCATTGCACACGAGCATAGGTGGGATGTGCGGATAGCAAAAGTTTATGATTTTTCCCTTGGGCACGGATCACAAATACGACCTCATTTTCATAAGGTTGATGAATTTTGTTCACACGTCCACTGGTTAATTGATTTTGTAATTCTTTGACCATTAAATGGGTAAAAACACCATCAAAAGACATATTGTTTCCCTCTTTTCTTATAAGGATAGTTTGACTGAGGGATTGATCCTTCCAATGTCAAATATTCCTATCTATTATACCGAAGAATCCAAAGAAAAGCCATGGCAGCTAGCTTTCCTTTTTCTTGTTAGGTTGGTGATCGGTGGTTTGCAGTGCACGCTCAATTTCTTTGTTCAAGAAATAAGAGATGACTGTTCGAATAATAACGACTGCAGCTAGACGTACGATGTCTTCGAAAGTAGGGTGGATGATCGTCTCAATAATATCTGCTGCAATCAAGATCTCAAGACCTAATAAGACATAACTCCCTAAATAATTGCGGATAAAATTATTCTCTCTGGCTGCCACCAAACGGTCCTTTTCTGTTAATTCGTAGCGCACGAAATCAATGCCTGCGATCAACACACCCCAAACGATGACGAAAATGGAGAGAAAGTTTAAACAGACAACAATGAAATCGAAGATTGGGTTGGCTCCAGTCATCAAAGAACTAGCTAGATTATGCATAATGACTCCTTTACCGTTTTCTTTTATCTTACCGAATTATCGAAGAAATGTGAAGTTTCTTGACGTTCTAGAAGGGAATTGATAGTATGAATTAATAGTAGGATTTTTAAAAAAGGTGGGCAAATTATGGAACAAGTTAGGAACTTTGTTCATTACACGAAAGAAAAAACAGTGGAAAGCTGGCAGGCTTTGTTAGATGATCTATACCGAGATCAGAAAAAAACGATTTTCACGCTGATCGGAGGCATTCTTTTCGCGCTGGTTTTTGCAGGCTTGATCGTTTTTTCTCAAAATCGCATCAACGCCTCTTTAGTGGATCGAATCGCTTTCGACAAGTTACCTTCGGAAAAAGTACAGCCATTACCATATTTGACAGCTGATAAGACGATTCGCGAAACAAGAGCGATTTCTGTGATGTACAGTAAACCAAATGGCCCACAGCTGGATCAAGTGTTTGATCTGATCCAAGCACAGGAAGACGAAATGAATCGAACATTTTTTTATTATCCGATCGTCTATGACGTGGCATTTTTCTCCAATGAATATGACATTGATCCTGATAAAGTGACCTTTGTCTTCTATGAAGAAGGAGTCGAGAAAAATCGCTTTACTTTTGATTCATTTGAGCAGCCAACGACGGAATTCATCCCAGAATTGAATCGTTTACCCATGTGGACGATTCGTTCTTCTGCCAATGATTGATAAAAAAATCTGACAATTTGACAGAAAATTGTTGACGTTTTTTTATCAATAGGCTAAACTGAATTCAATCAAGAAAGAAAACAAGTTGAGAAGGAGGAACAATCATGAAACTATTTATTCCATTGCAAGTGAAATCATGGCAAAACTGGCGTAGATAGTTGTATTGATGGGACCTCATTCCATAGATACAACTTTTTAGAGAACCTTCTAAAGTGCTGTATCTATGCTGGTAGTTGAATTTATCGCCGCATAGGACAAGCTTCTATGCGGCTTTTGCTTACTTGCAATTGCCGTCACATAGGCAGTTGCTTTTTTTGTTCTCAAAAACCATAAAATGAAAAACACGAAAAACGTAAGCAGAAAAAGGAGAATGAAAAATGAAAAACAAGGGATTAATTGCATCGGTTGCCGTTATTTTATTATTTTTAGGAGCGACATTTGTCTATCAGTTAGGAATGAGAAGTGGGACCAATCAAGCTAGTGAGACTTCGGAACCAGTAGAAAAAGCTGAAAAAACAGTCGGGATCCTACAATTTGTCAGTCATGAAGCACTGGATGCGATCACCGAGGGGATCAAAGAAGGCCTTAAAGAATCAGGCTATACCGAAGGGGACAACTTGACGATCGAATTCCAGAACGGTCAAGCGGATCAAAGCAAATTGGCAACGATGAGCCAGCAGCTGCTAAATAAAGATGCCGACGTTTTGGTTGGGGTAGCAACACCCGCAGCACAAGCGTTGGCGAATGTCACTCAGGATGTACCAATCGTTTTAGGAGCGGTCACTGATCCAGTTGGGGCAAATCTCGTGGCAGATATGGATCAACCCGGTGGAAATATCACTGGTGTTTCAGATAAAGCACCCGTCGCTGCGCAAATCAAACTAGCAAAAGATTTGCTGCCGGAGGCAAAAACAGTCGGCATTTTGTATTCTTCGACTGAAGACAATTCGAAATACCAAGTGGCAGAAGCAGAAGCTGCTGCCGAAGAAAATGGCTTGACCAGCAAATCGTATGCCGTTCCTTCAAGTAACGAAATTGCTCAAATGGTGCAAGTGATGGCACGAGAAGTCGACTTTATCTATATTCCGTTAGATAACACGATCGCAAACGCAATGCAGACGGTAGTACAAGAAGCCAATAAATCAAAAACGCCCATCATCACGTCTGTTGATACGATGGTGGAACAAGGCGGCTTAGCAACGGTTGGGCAAGATCAATTTACGATTGGGGTCGAAACTGGGAAGATGGTGGCAGCAATTCTTGACGGGACGGCCGAACCTGCGACAACTCCGATCTATACATTCAGCGATGGCGAAACGATCATTAATGAAACACAAGCGCAGTTATTGGGAATCACTATCCCAGAAAACCTCAAAGACGAGGCAAAATTGATTACAACGACACCGGAAAGTGAAGCAAGTGATGAGTAACAATTAGGAACAGCAATCACCTGCGATCACCGAGAGAGTCTTGAAAGAGAAAACTTGTAAGAATATGGAGGAAGAATGATGATTGTTTCAGTAATAGGGCAAGGGCTACTTTGGGGAATCCTGGGATTAGGGATTTTTATGACTTATCGTATTTTGAATTTCCCGGATATGACGACGGAAGGGTCCTTTCCGTTAGGCGGTGCTGTCTGTGTGACAGCGATCACCCATGGGGTGTCGCCCGTCTTAGCGACTTTGTTAGGAGTATTGGCTGGGATGTGTGCGGGCTGTGTGACAGGACTTCTTTATACAAAAGGCAAAATTCCCGTGATTTTAGCAGGTATTTTGGTGATGTCTTCATTGAACTCGGTCATGCTGTTTGTGATGCGCTCACCAAACCTCTCTTTATTAAACCAACCGAAAATTCAAGATTTTTTTACTAGAATGAATTTACCGAATTATTATGATACGGTGATTATCGGATTGATCATGGTCTTGTTGATTGGGGGCGTCTTGGTTTACTTTTTCCATACCAACTTGGGTCAAGCTTATATTGCTACCGGGGATAATGAACACATGGCCAAGTCAATGGGGATCAATACGGATCGAATGAAAATCATTGGACTGATCGTCTCCAATGGCGTGATCGCACTCTCAGGCGCATTGATCGCTCAAAACGACGGCTACGCCGACATAAGCAAGGGAATCGGTGTGATCGTTATCGGACTGGCGTCAATCATCATTGGTGAGGTATTATATGGTGAATTGACCTTGCTGGAACGTCTGATCGCTATCGTGATCGGCAGCATTATCTACCAATTATTGATCCTATTTGTGATCAAAGCTGGATTTGATACGACTTACTTGAAGATCTTCTCTGCAATCGTCTTGACGATCTGCCTGTTGATCCCTCAATTTAAACAAGCCTTGCATCTACGCACTGGTTTTGAAACGGAGGATGAATAATGTTAGCCTTAAAAAAAGCCTTTAAAGTTGTCGGCAACGGACCGAATGAGAAAAAAGTGCTCTTGAATAAAATCGATCTTTCTTTAAAACCAGGAGAATTTGTCACGGTCGTCGGAGGAAATGGCGCCGGCAAAAGTACGCTATTCAACTGCATCTCAGGCACCATGCCCTTGACGAGTGGGCAAGTGATGATCGATGATCAAAACGTGACCGCACTTTCGGAAGAAAAACGTGCCCGCTTTTTGGCACGTGTCTTCCAAGACCCGAAAATGGGCACTGCTCCCCGTATGACAGTGGCAGAAAATCTGCTGTTAGCACAAAAAAGAGGGCAAAAACGGTCACTTGGTCTTCGACAACTCCAAGGACAAAGGGAAATGTTCTTTGCGCTTTGTAAAGAAATCGGCAACGGGTTGGAAAATCATTTGGATACGCCAACGGGCAGTTTATCTGGTGGTCAACGACAGGCACTAAGTTTATTGATGGCAACGATTCAAACACCAAAACTGTTGTTGCTAGATGAACATACGGCTGCGTTAGACCCAAAGACCTCCAAACAGCTGATGCAAATCACTGCAAGACGCGTGGAAGAACAAAACCTAACTTGTCTCATGATCACCCATCGGATGGAAGATGCATTAAAATACGGAGACCGCCTGATCCTGCTCAGAAAAGGTGAAATCGTCAAGGATCTTTCAGCAGATGAAAAAGCTCGCTTAAGTTTACCAGAACTGTTACTGTTCTTTGAAGACGACTTATAAACCCTTGATAGAACAGTGTTTTCGAAAAATATAATCAAATAAATGAAAAAAATAAGAAAAAATCATTGACATCTTTCAAAGTTAAACCTATACTTAGGTCAATCTTACATCAGTTTGGAGCGAAGGACTATGCAAAAATTATTGCTAACGAACCCCACACAACTGAATAAATATTACTTTAGCTATTTTAGATAGGTTTGTATTCATGAAGGCATGGATACAAACGCTAAGTTTGTATCTATGATGGCTAGAGCATTTCGTAATGAATTCGCAGCCACGTAGATCGTAAAATCTATAGTGGCTATTTTTTATATTCACATATCGGCGCTGTCGCTATGTAATGTTTGAAGGTGTTCACTGTAGATTCTTAAATTTACGGTGGACATCTTTTTTTGTTGAAAGGAATGAACCAGATGAAACAAATGATAACCGGTCACACACGGTTGGCGGCACTATTTGCCAAACCAGCCAAACACAGCATCTCTCCAGCGATGCACAATCTTTCTTTTGAAGAACAAGGGATCGACGCCGTGTATCTGGCCTTTGATGTTGAGCCGGATGATTTAGCCGCTAGTATCCAAAGCATCCGTCAGTTGGATCTCTTAGGTGTCAATCTATCAATGCCCCATAAAATGGCAGCAGTACCGTTGATGGATGAATGCTCACCAGCAGCCGAGCTGATCGGCGCAATCAATACAATCGTCAATCAAGAGGGGCGATTGATTGGGCACAATACAGATGGTATCGGCTTTATGCGCGCACTTGAAGACATTCAAGTGTCGATCATTGGAAAAACGATGACTGTGATCGGTGCAGGTGGAGCAGCGACAGCAATCATTAGTCAAGCTGCACTAGATGGTGTCAAAACAATCCGTGTCTTTAACCGCAAGGATGAGTTTTATCCAATCATCCAGGAAAAATTGACACAGATTGCAGAAAAGACCGCCTCTGAGATCACATTAACGGATTTAGAAGATCAGACGGCTCTAAAAACAGCCATCGATCAAAGCAGTCTTTTAGTTAATGCTACTGGCGTGGGGATGAAGCCGAATGATACGGTAAGTCCTCTAAAAGACAAAACACTCTTGCGGGAATCATTAGCTGTCTATGATGTCATCTATAATCCAAGAGAAACGCAGCTTTTGAAAGATGCGAAAGCAGTCGGTGCCAAAACTGCAAACGGCTTAAGCATGTTGCTGTATCAAGGTGCAGCTGCATTTAAACTTTGGACAGGCCAAGAAATGCCTGTTGAAAAAGTAAAAGCACTTATTGAATCCATGTAAAAAATAAAAAAATTAGAAAAAACGAAAGTAGGAAGAAAAAATGATCGTAATTATGAAACCAGGCGCTACGCCAGAACAAGTTGAAGTTGTTGTAACTAGAATCAAAAAAGAAGGCTTAGATGTTCAAGTCAACCAAGGAAAAGAACAGGTCGTTATCGGGTTAAAAGGGGATACACGCCGCATCCAAGATGTTGCTTTTCGCAGCTACGAAGGTGTCGAAGATGCCATTCGGATCTCAAATACTTACAAATTGACCTCTCGTGAGTTCCATCCGCAAGATACGGTTGTGGATGTAGATGGTGTGAAAATCGGTGACGGCAACTTTGTTACGATGGCTGGTCCATGTTCGATTGAAGGCTTAGACCAAATTCGTGAATGTGCCCGAATCGCCAAAGCTGGTGGTGCACAAATCTTACGTGGTGGTGCCTTCAAACCCCGCACGTCGCCTTACGCATTCCAAGGGCTTGAAGAAGAAGGGCTAAAATACATTCGCCAAGCAGCTGATGAAACTGGCATGAAAGTCATCACAGAAGTCATGGACGAAGGACATATCGATATGGTGGCGGAATACAGTGATATTTTGCAGATTGGTGCTCGGAACATGCAAAACTTCAAATTGCTAGCTGCCGTTGGAAAAACCGGGAAACCAATTGGCCTTAAACGAGGCATCTCAGGCACGATCGACGAATGGTTGAATGCTGCGGAATACATCGCCGTTCAAGATAAAAGTGAAGTGATTTTCATTGAACGTGGGATCCGAACTTACGAAACAGCAACCCGTAATACCTTTGATCTAAGTGCAGTACCAATCATCAAAAAACTGAGCCACTTCCCAATCATCGTTGATCCTAGTCATGGAACAGGTATTTGGGATCTTGTACCACCAATGGCAAGAGCGGGTGTTGCTGCTGGCGCCGATGGGATGATCGTTGAGATCCATCCAGATCCAGCCAATGCTTGGTCTGATGGTCCTCAATCACTTAACGAAAAAACGTACATGAACATGATGAAAGAAGTCCATATCATGGAAAAAGCGATGAAAGAAATCAAAGCGTTGCAAGACTAAGCGTGAAGACAACCAATAAAAGAGGTGCAAAAATCAATGTTACACATTCACTTAGAAGACCATTCCTATGATATCCTCATTAAACGAGGGGCGTTTCAAAAAGTCGGAACCTGGGTGCAACAGTTGTGGGACAAACAGCGCATTGCCGTCATTACAGACAGCAATGTCGCACCCCTGTATGGCGGACAAATCGTTGATTCCATAACCGCTGCCGGGTTTGAAGCGACACTGTTAATCGTACCAGCCGGCGAAAAAAGCAAATCACTAGAGCAAGCAGCTAGTTTATATGATGGTCTTGCCCAATTCGGAATGACCAGAAGCGATGGAATCATTGCCCTTGGTGGCGGTGTGATCGGTGATCTCGGAGGATTTGTTGCTTCTACGTATATGCGCGGCATTGATTTCTTGCAGATTCCGACGACGTTATTGGCACAGGTCGATTCAAGTATCGGCGGGAAAACAGCTGTAAATACTGGCAGTGCCAAAAATCTCGTTGGCACGTTTGCCCAACCAGCCGGTGTGATGATCGATCCAGATTTACTTGAAAGTTTGCCGCTTAAACGCGTCCAAGAAGGCATTGCTGAAATCATCAAGTCAGCCGCTATTGCAGATCCTGAACTTTGGCAAACGTTAGCAGGTTTGAAAGATGAAGCCGATTTGTTGGCCCACGCTGAAAATGTGATCACAGCTTCTTTAAAGGTTAAACAAAAAGTAGTGGAAGAAGATCCCTTTGATCATGGTAGTCGTCTGACACTGAACTTCGGTCATACGATCGGTCATGGCTTAGAAAGAACGGCTGCTTTTGAGACAAGTCACGGAGAAGGCGTTGCGATGGGGATGATTATGATCACCCGACATGCAGAAGTCACCGGATTAACACCAAAAGGTACGACCCAACAACTTACAGAAATGGTTGAGAAGTTTCACTTGCCGATTACACCAAGGGAAATAGATAAAGAGCAATTATACCAAGCAATCACTCATGATAAAAAAGCCCGCGGGCAACAATTGAAGATTATTCTATTAGAAGCGATCGGTCAGGCGAAAATCGTGACGATCCCGACTGAAAAAATCAAAGACTACCTAGTATAAGAAAGGAAGGTAACGGATCATGCGTTATATTACAGCAGGCGAATCACATGGACCAGAGTTGACCGCCATTATCGAAGGGTTACCGGCAGGATTGCCATTAACAGCAGAAGACATCAATTTTGAATTAGCGAGACGACAAACCGGCTATGGTCGTGGGGGACGGATGTTGATTGAAAAAGACCAAGTCCGTATCACTTCCGGTATCCGTCATGGAAAAACATTAGGCTCTCCTGTGACTTTAGTGGTCGAGAACAAAGATTGGAAAAATTGGACCAAGGTCATGGCAATCGAAGAGGTACCAGAAAAAGACCGCAAACTACGACGAGTGGCACGACCAAGACCTGGTCATGCTGACTTGGTCGGCGGTATGAAATACCACCATCAAGATCTACGAAACGTCCTGGAACGTTCATCTGCCCGGGAAACGACTATGCGGGTAGCCATCGGCGCAATCGCGAAGAAAATTTTGAAGGAGCTTGGCATCGATGTGGCAGGTCATGTAACGATGTTAGGCGGCATCAAAGCAGAAATTCCAGAAGGGTTGACCGTTAAAGAAATCGCAAAACGTTCTGAAGCTTCAGAAGTAAGGGTGTTAGATCCGTCAGTCGAAGAAGAAATCAAGCAGTTGATCGATCAAACGAAGAAAAATGGTGATACGATCGGCGGCGTAGTGGAAGTGCTTGTTGGCGGCGTTCCTGCTGGTCTTGGCAGTTACGTGCAATGGGACAAAAAACTTGATGCGAAGATTGCCCAAGCCGTGGTCAGTATCAACGCCTTTAAAGGTGCTGAGTTCGGTGTTGGCTTTGAGGCAGGTGTTTTACCGGGTTCAAAAGTCATGGATGAGATTTTATGGGACGAACAACGGGGCTACACCCGTCGCAGCAACAACCTAGGTGGTTTTGAAGGCGGCATGACGAACGGGGAACCAATTGTGGTTCGCGGGGTTATGAAGCCGATCCCGACCTTGTACAAGCCGTTGCAAAGTGTTGATATCGACAGCAAAGAACCGTATAAAGCAAGCGTCGAACGCTCAGATAGCACCGCTGTACCAGCAGCTAGTGTTGTTTGTGAGAGTGTGGTGGCAACAGTGGTGGCCAATGAACTATTAGAAAAGTTTCCAAGTGATTCTTTCGAAGAATTGACCGCATCTGTTCAGGCGTATCGAGAATACTTGTTAACCTACTGATTAAAGAAACAGCAAAAAATTCCAGTAGAAATGAGGATTCTTTTCATGAGCCAAAATATCTTCGTCGCCGGTCTAGGATTGATCGGCGCTTCCTTAGCAACATGTATCAAAAAGGCACATCCGCAAGTGCATTTGATGGGGTGGGATTGTCAGGAAACTAATGAGATCGCATTAGCAACAAATTTAGTAGACGAAGTGCCCCCTTCATTTTCTGAAGGTGCTGTCCGTGCCGACGTGATTTTGTTGGCATTGCCGGTAGAGATCACCAAAAACTATCTTGCCGAACTGGGGGCACTTTCATTAAAGCCTTCGGTCCTGGTAACAGACACCGGCAGTACCAAAGCGGAAATCACGCAATTTGCCGAGTCCTTTTCCTTTGATTTTATTGGGGGCCATCCGATGGCTGGCTCTCATAAATCAGGGATCACAGCAGCCGATGAGAACCTTTTCGAGAATGCTTACTATATCTTCACACCGACGAAAAGTCAGCGGGTGGAAGAACTACAAGAGCTTTTTCGCGGCACTAGAGCCAAATATGTGGCACTTGCTCCCCAAGAGCATGATCAAATCACAGGGATGTTGAGCCATCTGCCTCATATTATTGCTTCGGGATTAGTCAATCAGGCAGATGCCTTCAACCACGAACACCCTAGAGCACAGCAACTTGCAGCAGGCGGTTTTCGCGATATCACTCGCATTGCTTCTTCAGATCCTCGTATGTGGACCGATATCTTATTGAGTAATCGACAGGAGCTGCTGCAGCTGATCGATGAGTGGCAAAAACAAATGACGACCATGGCTCACTGGTTGCAGAAAAAAGACGAACGGGCGATCTTTCGGTTTTTTGAATCCGCGAAGGAAACACGGGATCAATTGCCGGTTCATCAAAATGGGGCGATCCCAGCATTCTATGATCTATTCATCGATGTACCGGATCATCCCGGCGTTGTCGCTGAAGTGACGGGGCTATTGAGCGAACATCAGCTCTCTTTGATCAACTTGAAAATTCTTGAAACTCGAGAAGATATTATTGGTGTTTTACAGATTTCATTCAAAACGCAAAATGATTTGCTGCAAGCAGAGCAGCTGATTCAAAAAAAGACGACCTATTCATGTCGAAAAAAATAGGAGGCCGTTATGAAACTAAAAAAAGCAACACATCTAAAAGGGACGATAGCAGTCCCTGCTGACAAATCAATCTCGCATCGTAGTATCATGTTCGGGGCGTTAGCCGAAGGGACAACGATTGTCCGTAATTTCTTGCGTGGAGAAGACTGCTATAGCACCCTTCATGCATTTCAATCATTAGGCGTTCCAATCCATGATGACGGTCAGTCGATCACGATTGAAGGACAGGGCTTTAATGGCCTTAAGCCTGCCCAAGACCCAATTGATATCGGCAATTCTGGTACAACAATTCGCTTAATGATGGGGATTTTGGCTGGACAGCCATTTACAACCACCTTATTCGGCGATAACTCTTTGAATAAACGTCCGATGAACCGAGTGATGCTGCCATTAAGAGAAATGGGTGCCAATGTGAGAGGGCATGAGCAGACGGAGTTCCCACCGATCACCGTTAATGGTACTGCTTCTTTACAGCCCATCAATTATCAGATGCCCGTAGCAAGTGCCCAAGTAAAATCGGCGCTGATTTTTGCGGCATTGCAAGCACAAGGTACCTCGACGATTATTGAAAAAGAGGCGAGCCGTAACCATACTGAAGAAATGATCCGTCAATTCGGTGGCGTCATCACAACACAAGGCAAAACGATCACTGTGACGGGACCTCAAACACTCCAAGGACAAGAAGTAATTGTTCCTGGTGATATTTCCTCCGCTGCTTTTTTCCTAACAGCCGGCGCGATTATGCCAGAAAGTGAGATCGTTTTAAAAAATGTCGGGATCAACCCCACTCGTACAGGAATTCTTGACGTGCTTGAGGAGCTGGGTGCTTCAATTGCTTTTTCTAATCAAGACGATCAGAATCAATCAGCTGACCTTACCGTTCGAAGTTCTACCTTGCAGGCAGTAACCATCGCTGGCGATATTATCCCACGCTTGATCGACGAATTGCCGATCATTGCTTTGTTAGCCACGCAGGCTCATGGCAAAACGGTGATCAAAGATGCGGAAGAACTGAAAGTAAAAGAAACCAACCGAATCGATGCAACTGCCGAAGAGTTGACAAAACTTGGGGCGGACATCACTCCCACCGAGGACGGGTTGATCATCAACGGTCCAACCCCTTTGCATGGCGGACGTGTGTCAAGTCGGGGGGACCATCGCATCGGCATGATGCTGCAAATTGCCGCCTTATTGACAGATGAAGAGGTAGAATTAGAAAAAGCCGAAGCCGTAGCAGTTTCTTATCCTGATTTTTTTCAGGATGTCGCACGTTTGGCTAAAGGAGGAAACAGCGAGTGAAAAAAGTGATATTAATTGGATTTATGGGTGCTGGAAAAACCACGATTGGTCGTCTTTTGGCTGAAGAAACGAAACAGTCTCATGTGGATTTTGATGACTTGATCGTTGCTGAGATCGGCATGACCATTCAAGAATTTTTCGACCAACACGGTGAGGAAGCCTTTCGCAAAATCGAAACGGATATTTTAGCTAAAACTTTGGCAAAGGAACAAATTATTTCCACTGGTGGGGGCATCGTATTAAAAGAAGAAAATCGTCAACTTTTAAAAGAGATGCCGCTCGTCGTGTATTTAAAAACAGATCCCGAGGAGCTGATTCATCGCTTAAAGGCGGATAATGGCAGCATTCGTCCCTTAGTCGTCTCAAAATCACCAGAAGAAATATTGACTGTTTACCGTCCTCGGATCCCTCTTTATGAAGAAACTGCTTCATTGATCGTTGAAACGACGAATAAAGCACCAGAAGAAATCGTACAGGAAATTTTGATCAAAGCGGGTGCATAAAATGAAGATTGGTTATTTAGGACCGAAAAGTTCCTTTACGCATTTAGCTGCGCAAGAGGCTTATCCGGAAAATACCTGTATCCCCTATGGATCGATTCCGCTTTGTATTCAAGCGCTAGCTAACGGCGTGATCGATCGCGCGGTCGTTCCGAAC
Organism: Enterococcus sp. 4E1_DIV0656; assembly: GCF_002140695.1. NCBI lineage: Bacteria > Bacillati > Bacillota > Bacilli > Lactobacillales > Enterococcaceae > Enterococcus > Enterococcus sp. 4E1_DIV0656. Next base: position 70,121 of record NZ_NGLF01000002.1, read on the forward strand.
GAGAACTCATTAGAAGGGTCTGTTCATGCCACGATTGATACGCTCTTTCGTCAAAATCAGTTGAGCATCGAACAGGAAGTTATTTTACCGATCAATCATCAATTGTTAGTTTCTCAGCAATCAGCAAAAGACAACCGTCCCATCACTAAGATAATTTCTCATCCGCAAGCCTTAGCGCAATGTGCCGACTTCATCGAAGCCCGATTTGCTGGAGCTACTGTTGAGGCGGTTGCTTCCACAACGACTGCAGCAGCCTACGTAGCAAAACATCCAGAAGAAGCAGTTGCGGCGATTGCTTCCAAAGAAGCGGCATTGGCCTATCAATTAACGATCAAAGAAACCAATATTCAAGATGTTGCCTTTAATCAAACCCGTTTTTGGGTTTTGACGAAGAAAGTAGCAAACACCCAGTTACCAGAGCAGACTGCTGAGAAAGCAACGATTTTTGTGACGCTGCCAGCAAACCGACCGGGAATCTTGCACAAAATCTTAGCAACCTTTGGCTGGCGAGAAATTGATTTAAGCAAAATTGAATCGCGGCCTTCAAAAACCACCTTAGGGGAATACTTTTTCGTGATCGATCTGGTGATGGACAAGCCGTGGCAACTGATTGTAAATGCCTTTGAAGAGATTCAGTTGTTGGGTGGTCAAGTCCATCTTCTCGGCGTGTATTCCGTAAATGTTGTTGAGGAAGTGACAAAAAATGACTCAAGTCAAAATAAAATTTAGCCAAGATGAAACCCTATTAGCAACGTTTCATAAAGAGATCCAAACACAGCACCATCAATGGTACCCAACGATTTTTAAGCCCTTTGATCAGTCAAGATTTGAACAAGCAATCACACAGCAGCTGCAAGAGCCAAGCCACCACTTTTTTATCGCTTGGTTGGCGGACCAGCCTTGTGGCTTTGTGCATCTTCAAGAGGTCTGTTTGCCACAAAATGCGATGATGCATGAACGAAAGTGGCTGGAAATTGCAGCGATCGCTGTTGACCCTCGGTACCAAGGGATGCATATTGGAAAACAATTGTTGGCATTTGCTGAAAATGTTGCGCTGGAAAAAGGCTTCGATGATCTCTCACTAAACTTTTGGTCGGCAAACCAAGTGAAATCATTTTATGAGCAAGCAGGATTTGTGAGCATACGACAAGGCGCATCAAAGCATCTAAGGTAAAATATGAAGAAATTTCCTAGAAAAAGGTTAAAATTTCAGAAAATAGCTTTCTTTCTATAAGGTCTAGGGTATCCTTATAGACAGAGAGCTATTTTTTAGTTGGAGGATCAGAAGCAATGAGCAGGATGGAAAAAAATAAAAAACTGCATGAACGGCTAGAAAAGGAATCCAGTCAGGCAGCCAAAGAAAGTATCTTTGCCCGTCGAGAAGCCAAAAGAAGAAACCAGCGCGTCAGACCGAGTGATTCTACTTTTTCTGCTGATGAGCGAGTAGGAGACATTCCTTATCAAAACACCGAGCATCCTAGGGCAAGCGACTCACGTGCGGCTCAAAGTTCTCGAGAACAGTCACAAGTAGGAGCAATAAAATCTGAGGGACGAAAAAGCGCGATCCCTCCGCTATCTGCTCAGAAGCCTGCGATGCATCAAAGCCAGGAACAATGCAAACAAAAACCGCCAAAGCTTAAGAAGACCAAGCAACCCAAACAAAAGAAAAAGCGGAAGCACCCAGTTCTGCGTATTGTGGTTCGGGTACTATTGGTGCTTTTTGCCTATTCATTGATTGCGTTTCTTGTCGGTCAGCAAGTCGCAAGAAGTGACGCTGCTTTTTCTACGACTGATGAAGAGACCTTTAATGGTACGGCCGCTGCAAATGGTGCTCGGAATATATTGCTCATTGGTAGTGATAGTCGTGAAGGAGAAGCTGGACGAGCAGACACTATTATGGTTTTGCAATTAGATGGTCCCAGTAAGCAACCGAAGCTACTTTCCTTTATGCGGGATACTTTAGTTACGATTCCCGGTTATGGCGAAAACAAGATCAATGCGGCTTATGCCTTTGGTGGTGCTGATTTGGTTAGACAAACGTTAGCGGAGAACTTCGGGCTAGAAACCAACTATTATGCAAAAGTTGACTTTCGTTCCTTTGAAAAAGTGATCGACACATTGTTTCCCTCAGGCGTTGCTATCAACGCGGAAAAAGATATGAGTAAAAATCTTGAAGTTGCCATCAAGCAAGGGCAACAACAAATGAATGGGCTTGAGCTGTTGCAATACGCACGCTTTCGGATGGACGAAGAAGGTGACTTCGGTCGTGTAAGACGACAGCAGCAAGTAATGGATGCGATCTTTAGCGAAATGAAAAATCCTTTAGCTATTTTAAAATTGCCTTATGCAGCTGGAAAAGTCTTAGGCTATGCTTCCACCAACCTGCCAATGTCTTTCCTGTTAAAAAATACCTTCTCGATTGCTCGAGGGGCGGGAGGAGTCGACAGCTTGACTGTCCCAGTCGCTGACTCTTGGCAATACGGTTCAAGTGCGAGTGCCGGAAGTGTGTTAGTCGTCAATCTTGAAACCAATCAACAAGCGATCAGGAATTTTCTTAATGAGTAAGCAGAATGAAAAGTTCTGAAAACCATTTGAAAGTAAGTAAATTTATGCTATATTATTAATGACGTTTGAAATTTGTTGAAACGAGGAAAAAGAATGAAATTAGCCGTTGTTACTGACAGTACAGCTTATCTGCCGGAACGGATCAAAAACCATGAAGATTTGTTTATCATACCGATCCCTGTTATTTTAGATGGAAAAGTCTACAATGAGGGCATCGACATTGAAGCTGATGAGTATTACGCTTTGTTGAAAAACAGCAAAGAATTCCCAACCACTTCTCAACCGGTATTAGGAGAAGTGTTAGCCTTATATGAGTCATTGAAAGATCGCGGTTACGACACGATCATTAGTATCCACTTATCAAGCGGTATCTCTGGATTTATCGGAACGCTTTATGGAATTACCGATGAAATCGAAGGCGTTCAAATCATTCCTTACGATTCGAAAATCACAAGTATGCCGATGGGGCACATGGTAGAAACCGCTCTTGATCTGTCAAGTCAAGGCAAAACCGTAGAAGAGATCATTTCCCATCTGGACACTATCAGAGACAATACCTATGCCTATTTGATCGTTGACGACTTGAATAACTTGGTTCGCGGCGGTCGCTTAACCAATGGAGCAGCCTTGATTGGCGGATTATTAAAAATCAAACCGATTTTGACCTTTGATCAAGGAAAAATTGTGCTTTACGAGCGCATTCGTTCCAGCAAAAAAGCATTCAATCGCGCGGAAGATATCATTGGTCAACGGGAGCAAGAAATCGCATTGCCTGTTAAATTTTATGTAATCCACGCCAATAATTTAGAAGTAGCGAAAGAAGAAAAAGCGAAGCTACAAGCGAAATACCCAAATGCAGAAATTGAGATTGGTCACTTCGGACCAGTTATCGGCACGCATTTAGGGGAAAAAGCCATTGGCATCGCTATTTCAGCGCAATAATTTTTATTTTTTCTATGTTTATTCACGCCATTAACTCCTCAAGACAATGCATGTAAGAATCAGTTAGACGTTCGTCTAGCTGGTTCTTTTTTCTGCTTTTTTGAGATTCGCTTGTAAAAAATCACACAAACTCGTACAATAGGATCAAAATGAAGGACTTGCAAAGGAGGAATTGCTATGAAGTGTTCCTTAAGAAGGTGGCAAATGAGCGATGCGCAAGATTTAGCCCATGCGTTAAATAATCAATCCATCCACGATTATTTACGGGAGGGGTTGCCATTCCCGTATACGGTCGCAGATGCACAAGCCTATATTCGATCTGTGGAAGAAGCAGAATTTGCCTTTGCAATCACTGTGGATGACCGAGCAGTCGGCAGTATCCGTGCTGTTCGCAAAGAAAATATCCATTATAGAACGGCTGAGATTGGCTACTCTATTGCACAAGAGTACTGGGGAAAAGGTTTGATGACACAAGCCGTTCAACAACTATGTGACTATATATTTACTACTTCAACTATCGTTCGTATTTCTGCTGAATCTTTTGCGAAGAATCATTCCTCTTGTCGTGTGTTGGAAAAGGCAGGTTTTACATTAGAAGGCGTTTTGCGAAAGCATGCGGAGAAAAACCAGCAGATGTTCGATATGAAACTCTATGCGTTGATTCGTCAAGAGGAAGACGGGCAGGATGACAACAATCAAAAAGGAGAAACCTATGAATGAACTGCAAAAGTTACCAAATGTAGGCCAAGTTTTAGCGGATCACCTGGTTCGTATCGGCATCAGTACCCCTGAACAATTGCGCACAAAAACGGCCGAAGCCATTTTTGTGACGATCCGCCAACAATGTGATGCGGGCGCTTGCCTCCATATGCTCTATGGTATTGAAGGGGCGATCCAAGGCATTCCCAAAGCCCAACTTGCAAGTCAGAGAAAGCAAGAATTGCGCCTTTTTTTCAATCAATTGAGCTAGTGAAGTAATGCGTCTTAAAAAAGCACTTTTTAAGAGCGTTTGTTTTTAGATACTTCTTATCAAGTGCTTTTTCTATAGACATCTGTCCCTAGCTACTAGAAAAGACCTTTTGCTTGTCCCAAACTAGCTTCCTCATTATACTTACTCTATCTAGTAAATTAGTAATTTACTAAACAAGGAGTGAGAACAATGAAAATACCAGAAAACTTGAAACATAAGCCCGTCATTAAAGTGGAAGACTATGATACTGTTGACGGAAAAAATGCGTTACATACGGATGCAAAAGGCCTTTCCCTCGGATTGGCACAATGGAACGACCGAGGAAAAGTCGATATCTCAGGCAAGGTTTGGCGCCACACAGGTGAAAAATGGTCTCGTCAGTCAGAAGAACTACCGCTCACTAGAATCTTAGATCTAGCAATCTTAGTGGCGCAATCCAGTTTGTATTTTCAAGAGGCTTATCGCCATGAAAAGTTTTACGATCCTGAAAATCCGTTGATCGAGATCATTGGCTTACAAGGAAATCGTATGACCGTTGAAGTAGACACCGAAAATCCTAAGATCGATGAAGACATTCTACTTTTTTATGATTCCTTGCAAAAAGATGGCGAACTTTATGGTGAACGCTTCAAAATCCTAAAACGGCTTTTGGATGAGCTAGGTTATTAAGAAAAGGAGCAGATTACCATGACACAAATTCAACCGTCTTTTGTCGTAACGAAAGGACGCGCTTTTAGCAAATTAGAACAAACAATGATTTGGAAGAAACCACAAAGTCATCAGACCAGTGCCGAAGAACTGCGAATCGCTTCAGAGATCGCGTTGAACTGGACGGATCCAGAAATGAAGATCTTCAATGTGTTGTTGGAAGGCGATGCTGGTTCCGGCAAGACCCAGTTGGCAAAGGCACTTTCTGCCGACCTGCAACTGCCCTACACCAAAATCACCTGCTTTGCGGATATGGATAAGTCAGATGTGTTTGGTGCTTTATTACCAGTGATCAACACCGACCAAGAAGAGGACAAGGACTTGCTGGATGCGATTTATCAAAGTGATTGTTTTGAAGATGTTTTGGGGTTGATCCAGCGGCATTTTTCCCTGACTCGTGAGCGGGCACGGGCGAAATTTGCAGAACTGATCGAACGAATCGAAACCAGTGATCAACAACCTACGATTCAATACAAATTTTATCCCTCCGAAATCGTACGGGCGCTGGAAAAAGGCTACTTGCTTGAGATTCAAGAGCCAACGGTCATTCGTGATGCTTCGGTACTAGTGGCACTAAACTCGGCCCTTGAACAAAATGGAATGCTGAATATCCCGACTGGCTTCGTCCGACGACACCCTGACTGTGTGGTGATCATCACAACGAATCGGAATTACCAAGGCAACCGCCCCTTGAACGAATCCTTGCGAGACCGGATGCAGCATGCTGAAAAAATGGATTTACCTGAGCTGGCAGTCATGGTGCAGCGAGGCATTGCCAAAACCAATTATCCAGACAAAACGACTGCGGAGAAAATGGCTGAGATCATACGCTTGCTAGACGTGACCGCCAAAGCCAATGCCATCAAAGGGGTGGCGGGCATGCGTTCCTATTTTTATTGGCTAAATGCAGTCAAACAAGGACAAGATCCTTTTACTGCAATTGATAGCAAAGTGCTATACAAAATCACCACCGATCCAAATGAGCTTTCTCTGTTACAACAGGCACTAGAAGCTTCAGGGTTATTGGCGCAACTGCGACTTTTGTTTTCTGGACAACCACTAAATGCTTTTAAACAACAAATCAAAGGGCGTCGAATCAGCAGCGAAGAGGCGGACCAGCGCAATGTAGTGGAAGAAGGTACGCCCGTCCTAAAAAATGAACAAGTCCTTGAGACGCCCAGTCAAGAAACTGAGGCGGAAACGATGGAAACCAGTGATTCTGACAAACAAGAAGCGAAAAGCGCAGCAACTGAGGCGACGTTTTCAGAAGAACTGGAACGCAATAGTCATGATGGCCAAGCAAAAGCTGGGAGTGAGGCACAAGAGGCAGCTCCTGCTGCTCATTCTTTGTCGATCGAAGCGTATGAAACCCAGGAGAAAGAAAAGAAAACCACGGCATCAAAGACAGCACGACAAGCATTGAAAGAATCAATCCATGCCAAAGAAGGGCTGATCGTTCATCGACCACCCGTCGATTTAGAAAAAGCGACTGAAGCCCAACAGCGTTTGCAGCCGTTGCTGCCGATCGTAGAGTCATTGATCAAGCAAACCCAAGAAGTATTGGAAAATGAACAAGCTTCGGCATACAGTAAAGGTAAGTACAGCGGCACACGCTTTGATGCCAGCAAGGTTGCGTATCAAGATTTCCGGACCTTTGACAAGAAGAATCCACCTCATGAACAGCCTTCCTTAGCTCTTGCTTTGCGCATCGATGAATCGGGTTCGATGATTCGAGAAGATCGGATATTGTATGCGCAACAGGCGGTCTTAGCGGTGAATGCTTTTGCCGAACGTTTATCTTTGCCATTGATGATCTATGGCGATACAGCAGACGTGACCGCTCGTGAAAAAACCTCGCTTTTTGCATACAAAGAATTTAATGAAGGCTTTGAATTTGTGCCAGAGAAACTCATGACAATGAAGCCTCGGCAAAATAACCGTGATGGAGCTGTCTTGCGCGTGCTAGCTGAAAAGCTCGCTCATCAGCCGGCAACCACTAAATTACTCTTGAATATCAGTGATGGCCAGCCAAAAGCTCTTCCTGATTATACAGGGGGAAAAGCCAAAGAAGATATTCAGCAGGTGATCGCTGACTATGAACGACAAGGGGTGCTGTTTCTTGCAGCTGCTATTGGGCAAGACAAAGAGGTGATCAAAGCGATTTATGGGGAAGAACGCTTTATTGATCTTTCCAATCTAACAGAATTTCCGCAGCGTTTGTTGCAGCTACTGACAAGGTATCTGTAAACGTCGATAGCTAAAGGGAAAAGAGTGTGGACTGCATGCCGCACTCTTTTTTTGATCATAATTATATTATGTAAACAAGATGATATTTTTCTAAATTTGGATAGTTCTGTAAAATAGACGCCAAAAGGAGAGATATCATGAACAAATGGCGGTACTTCTACTATCCTTGCCAATTCGGCTGGCACGCGGCTCTTCGTAGGCGCAGATTGCTGATGAGTGGTGTATTGGCGATTCTTCTACTGATCATCGCCATCTTTGCAGAGCATTGGCTAGTGTTTTTTCATCAATGGCTACAATATGAAACAAATAGCAGTGAGAATCAGATGGATCTCACATATGCCAGTTGGCTTTTCTTTTTGCAATTGCTGCGCTTCGTACTTAGCATTCTAGCTATAGGCTTGATCGCCACCTTTTTATGGCACTGCAATCACATGTATCGTTTTCATTTGATGGGGGAGGAGCAGCAATCCCTGAGTATTCGGTTGTTGTTAGGACAGTCTCCGTTGGTGGTCACCTTAGAAGAGCTTTTCTTTGTAGGCATTCAAAGCATTGTTATTGGTTTGATAGGGCTTGTCAGCGGTTTGTGGCTTAGTCAAAAAGCACTGCAGGATATTTTTCATTTCTTTCATCTTCCCGCAGGCTTTACTTTTGAATTTCCCTTTAAAGGTCTATTAATCACGCAACTTGGTGTGCTCTTGCTGCTTTTTTTGTTACGATTCCGCGGTACAAAGAGGACGGTTGAAGAGATTCTCGGTAACGGATGCCCGAATGAGTGAGGGGATGATAGGTTGCTTTTATTTCCCTCTTTTAAAATGCGAACATATGTTTTATAATAGGTGAAACAAGATAAAGGTCGTGAATTTGTGAAGACATCCTTAACTTTAGAAATGGAAGAGGCACTTTATTATTATTGTCGCGAAAACAGTGATATTGTGGTAGAAGAGGTAGTCATGCCAGATGATCACGGCATCGTGGATACTTTGAGTTGTCGCTTGACGACTGAAAATACATTTGAATGGCGTTGCTACGAACTCAAAGTTAGTTTGGCAGATTTTCGCTCAAAAGCAAAACTATCCTTTATTGGGAATTATAATTATTTTGTCTTACCCAAGTCATTGTATGAAAAAGTCAAAGATCAGATTGCACCTACAATTGGTGTTTTGGTCTATCATGCATTTCTTGAAAAAGAAACGGGCAGCAAAGGGTATTTCAGTGTCGAAAAGAAACCCCAACGGCAAGAGCTGCAGGTTCCAGAAAATGGCTTATTGTTTCGGTTGATTTCGGCACAAGCGAGAGAAGTCGGCAAAGCAAAACAGACTGCTCGAGGATTGCGGGTATTTTCAACAGAACGTTTGTACCAAGAACTGAAGAAACGCCAGCCTGAGTATGACTTGTTCGGTGGTGGAGTCAATTACTATGATCGATTTATTGAAGATACTCAGCTGCAAGCGATCGAAGCCTTGAAAGAAGAATTGGCCGCTACGAGAGCAGCCTATGAAGCGCTGGAAAAACGTTTTTTATCAGGCGAGTAAGAAGGAGAGAAGAAGATGTACTTCCCGTATATTCGTGGAAAACAATTTGATTTATTGGCGTTGAAAGCACTGTTGGAACAAGATCTCTTGTCAGAAGCGATCCAGCCGATCATTGAACCGGTCAAGCAATCAAAAACGTTTTGGACGACCATTGACCTGTTTCAAAGGAAGCAGCATCCTTTTTATCTTGTTCGCAATCCACAGGCTGGGGCTTTTCTGACTGCAGAGGGGTTAGCAGAGTTGCAAAATGTTGCTACCCCTAAAGCAATGATCGTAGATCGACCCATTGAAACAGTGGAAGAAACGCCTGATCTTTGGATCGTTCATCAAGCGGACCAAGCACTCGCTAGTGATTGGCGGGAAAATACACTGCCGGTGCTGGTAGGCAAAGAGTTTCGTTTGTTAAATAAAATCAACGGACCGAAACTACTGATGGAAGATCCGTTTACCCGTTTACCTAAAAATAGTTTTTATACAGAATGTCCGGACGAAGGGTTTTCAAAAACCCATCATCTTTATCAAAAATTGGGTTATGCTGGGTTTAGTGATTTTTCTGTCGATAGCAAAATTTATTATGAGCACAGTTATCCCTCAAAGCGGTTGGTTTTGCATTGGATCTATCCGACAACTGAGCAAGATTTGCGAATCGTTCACTTATTTTCTGAGGAAGAATTACCAAATCAGAAAGAAAAGTTTTTCGAAGTCATGGAAGCTTTGTTACAGCATGAAGAAGAGTATCCTACACAAACAGCTGGGCTGCAGCTATTAATTGCTGCCTATCAGCAAAGGTCGTTTCCAGGTATGGGCGTTATTCGGAAAGCTGCGGTTATGAATCACTTGGAACTCGTCAGTCGTCTTATTTAGTCTCTATACGTATACGATGGTAAGCTCTAACAAAATACTGCCATTTATTGTACAAAACACCTTGATTGCACCCATTGTTTTCAGGATAGTGATAAAATCAGGGAAAAGGAGTTGGCGCTCGTGGGAACAAAAGATAGAGAATATTATCGAAATGAAGGAAAAGAATTTGAAAAAAATAAGAAAAACCTGCTTATTCGACGTTTAAATCAACTAATCATTGTTTTGGTCGTTTTGATCATTGTCTTTTCGGCGATCCTGTATTACATAGTTTGAAACTTTCCGTAGCTGTCATTGCTTTATTAGCAGCAACAAAAAGAAAATTGTACTTAGATGACTGTGATCCCTTGATTAGGACTCGCTATGGGAATTGGATCCGTTTAGGTGAAAACTGAACGCAACTCAACTTTTCTTGTTTATCGTTGCTGGTTTGCCTGTGATCAAGATTCCCATTAGGCTATTTAGTTAGCACAAATTTGGCTGGGTTATGTACGAATCATTACTGATAAAATCGTGAACAGCGATTCATTAAGCATTGAGTGATTCATTGAGATTGGCCAGCAGCTGCAAACTATCTTTGAATTCAAAGATTCAAGGATCAACAAGATCAAATACAGACAAAGGTACAGATATAATTTGTCAATTGATTTTCTTGTCAGTCGTAAAATAAACAAAAATCCTAAACTATCGCTTAAATAACCGTTTTTTTGGATTATGCTGCTAATTAGGTTAATGTGAAGGAAATAATCATGAATAAGAGAGAGGAGAGTCGCACAATTACTAGCTAAATACAGTGTTCAAAAAATTTTTTATTTTAGTTTACATAATATATATTATACAAAGTTACATTCAAAAAAGGGTTCGTGCCATTCTAAATAGTTCAAAACAATTTTGTATCATTTTACCTCCCTCCGAATGACTTTTATCAGTAGATTGTCGCTAATGCACCTAAAATTCAATTAAAACTAAGAATTTCTTGTTTTACATGTTCTTCAGATTCTTTTTTTGATTTGCTGATTAACAGATTGATAACTGTCTGGTAGCAAGTACTTGCGGAGATGTTGCAAATGCTAACAAATACCCGTTACATGATTCTATAAAAAAGAACCCTAAAATCAGGTAGATAACTTAGGATATTTCGTTGGCAAGTAAAATCAAACCAGCAGCTATCCAGAAGCTTATTTTTCCATTTCGTTGACTGGTGAACGGACTTTGCTTCAAATTGCCACTAGTCAGGATGAAATACATAATCATGCTGAATGATATGAGCAAAATAATTTCTACCCCTAAGCCTAACCATAATCGCTCATTGTTTATTATTGTCATTTTATCACCTCAACTCATTTTAGGCAGACTACTGATTTGCCTAGTCTGCAGCTTGTTTTTCCATTTGTGTAATTAATACCAGATAAAAGAAATTTCATAAGTATGGCTGACAATTCCTAAAAAGGAGAATAAAAATGAAAACGAATAATCAATTAAAGCTAGCCTTTTTACCAAAGCTATGGGCGTCACTCCTCTACTTACTTTTCGTGTTCACAGCCCTTTTCCTCTATTTATCAAAGTACTTGGACATTTCTTTCTTTACTTCGAGGTATGCTGACTTTTATCTTCATATCTCCAATTTTTCGATTAGTTTGATTATTGGCTTACTGGGGTACTTTTGGCTTCTCGTAGGTGCGCCATTTAAAGCCGTCACGCTATTGACCCTGCTCTTACTCATTGCCAATCTATTGAGCGAGACTGTCTTTGGCTTTATGAACACCCCTGATCGAATCGATTTACTTTTTGGTATTGCAGGAACGCTCATCGCATATTTTACTTTGGCAATGATCAAAAGACACGGTTTAGTCAAGAATCAATCGTTTTGATTTAAACAGTCATGACTTCTCCTTATATGATCCCCTCGTTACTTAGGTCTAACCTATTTTTTTGGGAAAAGAAACACCTTGCTGCAGTTATTTAGCCGCAAAAAAGCACTCAATAAAGGGAGTGCTTTTTTGCGTTTCCATTGGCGATACTTTCGTATGGCTAGTCACTTGGCAGCCAATACAATGGACTTAGCTGTAGATTTTCCCAATACGGGTTGTGAAAACCTATCAAATAGTGCAAAGCTAAATACCCGAAAATCATAAAGCCAAATGACAAAGTCACGATCCGTCCCCAACGTGGTATTTCTTTGATAAATAAACCTAGCATACATATCAATAAGGGAAACGAATAATTAAACAGTAAATTACTTCTAATATTTTGGTTCAGAGGATCCTTCATTATTTTGTCATTTAAGCCCCAACTTATGCCGACGATCACAAACATAAGCGCCAGAATAGTCAATCGTTTGCGATCAAAAAGCCACTGTTCTTTATCTTTCCTACTTGCAAAGTAGATCGTAAGCAGGACCACGATTAATCCAGACATACTATTCTCCTTTTTCGCCAGCTATTTTCCAAATCGTTCATCGTCGCTTCAGGATAAATTATAACAGATATAGTGCAAAAAAACGATACCCACCACTAGCCCCTTGTTTGATGCCCTTTTTAGATGTTTCATAGAAGAATCAGAAATTTAAAAATCTGTTCGCTTTACAAAAGAGAACGTATGTTTGTATTATATAGATAAGAGGTGATTGCTATGGGTATGCTACAACCATATGAAGATCGAAAAAAGCTAAAGTGGCAAGGATTCTTTTTATCTGAGCATACAACTGAAATTGAAGAGGAACCGACACGTAAGTTTGATTGTCCACCTAAGCCGTCACTCACAACGGAAGAAATCAATCAGTGTTTATTTGAAGCCATGAAAAAGAACCTAACTGTGGCGATCCAACGAGAAGAAGTTAATGAAGAAGGCGGCTATCCTCCAGATATTATCGGGAAAATCAGCGGTTATGACCCATTAGGTATTTATTTGACGGGAGAAACAACGGAAAAAATCCATTATGATGAGATTCGTCACGTTGCTTTTTATGAAGAGAAAAAATGGTTTGATCTCAACGAATGATCCGCTTTTTACTACTTACTAAAGGAGGAATACCTGATGGAAACACAAAAAGGATCTGTCTCAAAAATAAGAATCGTCTCCTTTGCCCCCTCCCCTTTGGTCCGCTTTACACTAGGTACCACCAACTGTTTGATTGCGAAACACAGTTTGAATTTTTTAGGGGATGTTGATGACGGTATGTTTCTAACCGTGGGCGGCTATTGGAATAAGCGCCGTCAATTCGTGGTGCAAAAGTATACGGTGTACGGCAAAACGAAAATCATGTTGGATATCGATGCCTATCGACAAAAAACAGTAAAGGCGGGTTCATTATGAGAGCAAGAGACCTCTTGACAGCACTGACAACGTCGTCGAGTGCAGCAGATTACCAAGGAATTTATTTAACTTACAAAGAAAACCTGATTCCTTTTACGACGATCGCCCAAGATAGCCATAACCAATTGATTTTATTTTTTGAACCAAAAAAACCCGCTCTGACGCTGAAAGAATTATATACACAGCTAATGCTGCATAAGAATTTGGACTTACTCTATTGGGATGGCGAGTCACGTCAAAAAGTTCTAGGGTTTCGTGAACAAGAAGAAAAGATCATTCTTTAGTCCCCTCGCCTATTTTTGGCACACAACAAGTGTCGAAAATCTCGGCAAAACGAAGAAAATAAAGTATACTTTGTGTAAAGACTAAAGGAGTATATCATGAAAAATCAAAAGATCACCCAAATGAGTTTCGCGAAAGTCTATCCCCTATATATTGCCAAAGCAGAGCGGAAAAATCGAACAAAAGAAGAAGTGGATCAGATTATTACCTGGCTGACCGGTTATGACCAAGAAACGCTGCAACAGATGAATGAAGAGCTTTCTTTTGAACGTTTTTTTAGTCAAGCCCCTCAGCTCAATCCCGCACGAAAGCAGATCACTGGTGTCATTTGCGGCATTCGGGTAGAAGAGATCGAAGAGCCAATGGTCCAAGAAATTCGTTATCTAGATAAACTGATCGATGAACTGGCGAAAGGAAAAGCCATGACGAAAATTCTGCGCTCTGCTGAATGAGGCGATTTTTTTCGAGTTGCTATTTAAGAATCAACGCTTTATACTTGAAATACCTTGGCAGGGGCAAATCATTGCTCAAAACACAGTGGGAAAACACCCCACTGTGTTTTTTTATACTGACTTTCTTGACGGTAGCTTTCAACCAGACAGGCGTTCTTAGCTTAGTTCAACCATTTAGCATGTAGTGCCCAGTGGAATTGGCCGACTTTTCGTGAAAACACAAGGACATTGTCTACGTCCCTCTTCTTTACTCAACAAGACTCTCTTAACACGTACAAAAAAGCACTCCTCTTAAAGAAAGGAGTGCTAACTTTTACTTTTTCAATTCTTTGATCTGTTCTTTTCGCTTCAAATACGCCAGTTCTTTTTCCATTTTACGATAGCGGGCGAAAGCTTCTTCTGAAAGTTCACCGGCAGCAATGGCCGCTTTGACCGCGCATTTCGGTTCTGTTTCATGACGACAGTCTCTGAAAAAACAACCTTCAGCATACTGGCTGATCGCTTCAAAGGATTGGTCGATCGAAGCTGACCGGACGGTACTGATGCCAACTTCCCGCATGCCAGGAGTATCAATGATCATTGCGCCAGAGGACAGAGTGAACAACTGGCGACTCGTCGTCGTGTGTCGTCCTCGACTATCCTCTCGTATGTCATTGGTTTTTTGAACGTCTTGCGCCATAAGCTGATTTAATAAGCTGGACTTTCCGACCCCAGATGAACCGATAAATGCGCTGATCTGTCCGTCAGAAAAATACGTTTCCATCAGCAATTCGTTTGGTTCAAAAATGGACGTAGCAAATGTTTTCACACCAAATGCATCGTTTAATGCTTGCAGCAGCTCTGCTTTTTTATCAGCAGTAACTTGATCGGCTTTGGTCAAGAGAATCACCGGATTAGCCCCACTGTCCCAAGCGATCGTTACAAAGCGCTCTAACCGAGCCAAATTGAATTCTTCATTGGCACTAGTTGCAATAAAAACTGTGTCGATGTTCGCCGCAATGCCTTGCTCGTCCGTGCGATTTCCAGCTACTTTTCGTTGTAAAAAACTTTTTCGTGGCAGCAAAGCATCAATCAAGAAATGATCTTGATCGTACACCTGTCCTTGTACAAAATCACCAACGATCGGATAATCCTTTGGCGCTAGTGCCTGTTGGCGAAATTTTCCTGAAACCGTTGCTAAACATTCTTCTCCTGTGGTCAAGCGGACTTTTGCAATATCTTTGGCCTGAAAGACCACAATTCCTTGTTTTTCCATGATTTCCCTCCAGTTAGTTAGGAGGCCGCACTTAAAAAGAGAAACCTCCGAGTTGATGTTGCTTCATTTGATTTGTCATAAGACATTTCCCCTTTCTATGTTGTGCTCATCATGTGATGTCGCTTTATTATACCACCGGAACGGACAGTATGCTAAAGCAAATGACCCAAAAGAACATTTACTGAAACGAAGTAGATAAACAAGCCGGCGATATCTTTGATCGATGTGATGATCGGTGCCGAACCGGCTGCTTGGTCGATGTTTAGTTTAATCAGTACAAACGGGACTAAGAAGCCAAGTGCTGCGGCTAAGGTCATGGCAAAAACTAACGAAATACCAACAGCCACACCTAACATCGGGATTCCTTGCCAAAGTGATGCAGCAGCCCCAGAGATGACCCCTACGATCAAACCTAGACTTAAGCCGATCCAAACTTCTTTAAAGAAATGGCGAGTGAAGGTCGAAAGATCAATATGCCCTAATGACATCCCGCGAACAAAAACAGTTGAGGACTGTGTACCAACGTTTCCACCCATATCCATGATCAAAGGGATAAAAATCGCAACGGCTGCCACCGATTCCAATGTTTGTTCAAATTCATCAATGACTACCCCAGCTAAAAGACCGGCAACCAAAGTGATCACTAGGAACGGCAATCGGACTTTCCAAATTTGCCAAAGGGTGCCGTTGATCAGAACGTTACTACGGTCTGCTTCATTAGAAGCAACATCGACTAAACCAGCGGCATTAAACATGTCTTCTGTCGTTTCTTGCTCGATGACATCGATGGCGTCATCGACAGTGATGATCCCAACGATTCGCGATTCCTTGTCTACGACTGGTAGCGCAATGATATCTAGTTCATTTAGCAAACGTGCCGCTTCTTCCTGGTCCGTGTCCGTGGTAACATAAATAACTTTTTGGGACATGATTTCACTGATGAGTTGATCCCCTTGCGCCATTAAGAGATCTTTCAGCGACAAAACACCTTCTAATGTTTTCGTTTGATCAGTAACATAAAGCGTATAAATCGTTTCTTTTTCTTTGGCTTGCATTCGCACTTTTTCTAACGCTTGATTGACCGTCATATTTTTTTTCAATGTGATGAATTCCGGTGTCATCAAACGTCCAGCAGTCTCAGCCTCATACCCTAATAAGAGGTTTGTTGCAGCACGTTCATCCGGTGCCATTGATTGTAAAAGTTTTTGTGTTACGGTCGCTGGCAACTCATCCAAGAGTCTTACTCGGACATCTGGTGCCATTTCGTTCACAAACTCGGTTGCCCGTTCATCGGTGAAAGAGCGTAATAAGTGTTGTTGTGTAGCTGGTGTCAAATCTTCAAACAGGATAAGTGCTTTATCTTTTGGTAATAGTCGGAAAACGATCACTTTTTCATCCGCGGATAAATTGCTGAACAATTGTAACAGCGGCAGCTCTTCCATTCCTGATACGAGTTCTTTTAATTTTTCAGAGTCTTTCTGATTTAAATAATGTAAGATGGTTTCTTGCTGGTTCATGGGATACACTCCTTCTCCTGTAATTTTGCTCAAAGAAAGAAAGGAAATCGTTCAGAAAATTGTCCAGATTTCTTTCGTTTGAAGGTTGCGTGCTATACAGCTGAAATTTCGTTCCGCAGCTGGAGATGCCTGTTATTAAAACAAGCATCAAAGGGAAATAGCAACAACTTTATTCATTATATCACATAGTTTTTTTAAAACATGAAAAATTTGACTTGCAAATAAAAAAAACCATTCAGGCATGTTCCCTTGGTAAAGAAAGTGGGTTAAGAACATTTGAGATCAAAAAGCAAAAGAAACCTGAAAGTTCTGTAAAACGCTCCATGCAAATGGTATGATGAATGGGTTGCAGTTTTTTTACTCCCCGTTTATGCTAACTATACATCAATGAAAAGAGAGGCAAAAAAAGATGGCAAAGAAAAAAACATTTATCGGATCGGTCACTGCGCTTCTCGCACTCGCAGCAGTCGGATTTAGTCTCCTACACAGTAATGATCTATTCCCAAATCACAAAACACCATCATCAGAAGTGGCAATCACTTCTGCTAAGGATATTCGTGCAGATGAGCTGGCACAGTTAACTTACCAAGGCACCCAAACGATTGAAGTCAATCAGAACATTCCTGAGTTTTCAGAAGATGATCTTTCCCTTGAAAATGGCGCCTGGGAAGCATACGGCGACCTCGATCACCTCAATCGTGCGACCTCTGCTGAAGCAATGTTGAATCAATCCTTGATGCCCACGGAAAAGCGTGGCGATATTTCCAGTGTAAAACCGACAGGTTGGCGTAATAAACAGCTCCCTAATGGGAAATATTTATATAATCGAACCCACTTGATTGGCTTTGCTTTAGCTGGCGAAAATGCAAACTGGAAGAATCTGATCACAGGGACAAGTCAGTTGAACAATCCCGAGATGTTGCGCTTAGAAATGGATATCAACTATTATCTCAAGCAAGATAAAAATCATTATGTCCGATATTCCGTCACCCCGATCTATCGCGATGACGAGCTGGTTGCCCGTGGGGTACAGATGCAAGCCCAATCTATTGGCGAGGATACGATCCAATTCAACTATTATATCTTCAACATCCAAGATGGTGTCACAATCAACTATGCGGATGGTAGCAGCGAGATTTCCAACGAAGATATGACGCAGCCGGAGAATGCTACAAGTAGTGAAAACAACACGACAACAGCCACTTCTCAAAGCAGTGAAACAGAGGAAAAACAGAAAGAATATGTCGATCAACAAGGAAACGGTTTGATCAAAGGATCAAGAAGCGGCATCTATCATTTGCCCGGATCTAAATACTACGAGGATACTACCAACCCGAAAGAATGGTTCAAAACCATCGCTGAAGCGGAAGCTGCCGGCTACCGTGCACCAAAATAAAAAAGCCTTAGGCTTTTTTATTTTGGTTTTATTTATTCTTCGTTGGCTTGTGCTTGTCGCAACACTTTGACATAGGCCTTCCCTTCGTCTGTAAAACGAACCGAACGTGACTTAAAGCGATAAGCTCGGTAAATCAGGCCTCTTTTTTCAAGACGCAATAAATGACGATAAACCAAAGAAGTTGTTTTTATCTCTTCATTGGCACAGATTTCTCGTATGGTAGGTGCGCAACCTTGAGCTTGCATATATTCGTCAATAAAAAGTAAGATTCGATCTTTTCTCGGCATAATTCCTCCTTTCCGCAAAACAGTCTTCACTGCTGCAAATTCGTAAAAACCGATAAGCTACTGCCTCGTCAGCTTTTTGTCCAATTAATACACTGAAAATCTATTGTTCCTCTCTCTTTTCCCATTCTTCCAACGAGTTAAAGTTCCTTTTAAACGCTGGAATTTTCCCCTTAACGAGAAAAACATCGGCAAGCAGCGCTCTTTGTTATTGATTTTATCAAATTTAACAGCAAAAAATAGTAAATTTGAAAATTATTTTCCTTTTTATTGACATAAAAATAAATAAAGGTATTATTTTTTCTTGGAATTTGTTATTCTAAATTTAAGTAAAGGAGGATTTTATGTTAGGGATCGGCTTATTTTTTGTAGGAATTACTTTGATAATCAACGGCTGGGGAAGTTTACTTCACATTGACTATCGTTCACTTGCTTTAATTAATCTTTTTACAGGTTCGTTATCTTTCATTATCAATCTAATCTATATGCTCCAAGGTGCTTATTATGAAGCAGGCACAGGCTTTCTCTTTGCCTTCACGTATTTACTAGTAGGAATTATTTATCTCTTTGGTTTGGATCTACGGATTTATGGAATTTTTGCGCTATTCGTAGCCATCAATACCTTGCCTTTTGCCTGGGTCTCTTGGCAATGGGAGCAAGATCCCCTTTTTGCACTGATTTGGTTAACATGGGGAGCATTATGGTTTTGCGGCTTTTTGGATACGATCGTGAAGGTAAACTTTGGTCGTAAGATTCATTATTTTGCGATCGCTTGCGGTATCTTCACTACGTGGGTCCCAGGTTTGCTGATGCTATTAGATCTCTATTAAACAATAGTGATTATCTCAATGATAATCACTATTGTTTATTTCTAAAAAGTGCTCAATCTCCTGCATCGCCTTCTGAGGACCATTTGTCGGGAAATGATTCTTTAGCTGGCAGGCTTGTTGGCAAATCTTCAGATCTCCAACCTCTGTCAGAGCAGTTTCCAGCTTTTTCTCAGTTACTGGTTTTGTCAGTGCAATTGCATTGCCATACGCCACGCAGTACTGAATATTGCAGCTTTGCTCATAGTGCATCCCGATTCCGATAAACGGCTTCCCAGAGGCACAAGCTGTTTGAACAGTCCCTTCCCCACCATGGATAAAAGAAAAATCGATATGCTCATGCAATAGATGACTTGGCAGATATTCGGTCAGGAACAAATTCTTTGAGACGTTGTGTTTCCCCTTGAGTAGATGAGTAACCGGAGCAATGATCGCTAGTTCCGAACGGTTTTGTAAGAAAGCTAAGATTTTTCGCACCATGCGCGGATTCCCCGAACTGCCCATTGCAAAATAAACGATTCGTTTTCTTTCCCGCCGCTTTTGTTCAATAAAAGTCAACACTTCTTCTGGCAAGGACGCCCCCATCTTGGCAAAAATCGGCCCCACGATTCGATAATTATCTGGCAGCAGCTCTTTTGTTATAAAGCGTTCAGGAGTGGTGATGAGATTTAAATCAGCGTCCATCATTCGTAAGCTCGTTTCAGGCATAGAAAGTTTTTCTGTTTGGGCAGCGTGTTTGAATGCTCGGGGCATCCAGCGGGATTTTACCAATTGTTTTCTTGTCCAATACCAAAGTGGTTTCCTTAACGGTCCGAAGAAACGCAAACTAGAAGGGATAAACGCGCTATCTGATCGAAAAAAGGGATCACTCATCGCATAGGGTTTTACGTAGACTAAGGGAATCTGTTTGCTGCGAGCAGATAGAAAGATCGTGACATTCGATCCAGTTACAATCACCTGAGGAGCAAGCTTGTCGACCAGTTTTTTTTCGCTCAGGATACGCGCAGCAACCATCTCTTTGGTGAAGGGATTTTTGAATGAGCGCAGTTGATCTAATTTTATGATCTGTTCCTCTTGTTTTTCTGTCAGAGTCGGCGTCAATAAATGGTACGTAAAACCACTTTCAATGATAAGTGAAGAAAAGGTCTTTGAAAAACCAAAGAACTCACAGTGGTGATTTCCTTGCATTTGTTTAGCGACTTCGATCATCCGTGTCGTTTCAGCCAAGTTGAATACCGCAGGTGCAAAAAGAATCATTGGCATGCAAT
Organism: Enterococcus sp. 4E1_DIV0656; assembly: GCF_002140695.1. Classification (NCBI taxonomy): domain Bacteria; kingdom Bacillati; phylum Bacillota; class Bacilli; order Lactobacillales; family Enterococcaceae; genus Enterococcus; species Enterococcus sp. 4E1_DIV0656. The sequence goes on from NZ_NGLF01000002.1 coordinate 90,542, forward strand.
CCTCCTCATGTATCGAGTCCATCCACTCGTTTCTTACAAGTATACTAAAAGAGCGCATACTTAGGAGAAGTTTTTTGCAGACCTTCTCGTTCATCTTTTTACATTGTTTAACTAAAAATTTGCTATAATAAAGAAAACCTTTCAAGGAGTAAACCAATGCGAAAAAAAATATCTTCCTTGCGGCTTAGTATATTCTCACGCGGGCTCATTCTCTTTGCTTTCTTTTTCTTGATTCAACAATTGAGGGAAATGGTTGTTTCTGACTTTGCACTTTTTCCTTCTCTGGCATTCATCCAAATTCTCTTGATGATCCTTTCAACCTTTCTCATTAGCAAGTTTGTTAAAAAACGCTCGTGGCGGCAAGTGCTTTTTGGCAGCTACCTATTCATCATCGGCTCGCTGTTTTCTTTCCGGCTAGCAAATAATCCATTGGAGCTGCAAGCAGCCACTCTTTATATGATAGGCGCTTTTTTTGGTGGCATTCTTTGGGAGTATTTGGCACAGCGCTTAGCAACAGATCTTCTGGCCAAAGAACATGAACCTCGTTAACAGAGGTTTTTTTCTTTTTCTGATAGAAAAGACAAAAATTCTTCGTATATAGTGTGAAGGGGTGAAAAAGGTGCAGGATGAAGAAATCATTAAACGAATCAAAAAGAAAGACTATGTCGGCTTAGAAGAACTGTTAGCTGTTTATGGTGATAGCATGCTGAGGACGATTCATAGTGTCCTCTCCCAACCGCATGAAGTGAGCGAGCGCCAAGATGTAGCGAACGAAGTTTTTTACGAGGTTTGGCAAAAGATTGCTGCGTATCAACCTGACAGAAGCCGCTTGATTACTTGGCTGCTTTTGATCAGTCGTAGTCGTGCGATTGACCACAAGCGAAAGTTGAACAAGCGCTCATTGGAAGAAAAACCTGTTGATGAGCAGGAACTAGCTATTGAAGAATCACCTTTAACAAAGGAAAACTTTTTGGGCTTTATTGAAGACCTTGAAGCCCTTGATCAAAGGATCTTTCTGCTCTACTATTTTTATCAGGAATCACCCGAAACCATCGCAGAGCAGACGGACTTAAATGTCTCAGCAATCTACAATCGTCTTTCCCGTGGCCGCAAACGCTTAAAAGAAAGGATGACTATCGATGGATTTTAAACAGTTAGTCTTAAATGAAAATAAATCACTGATAAAAGTAACTGAACAAGAAAAAGCAACAACCTTCGAGCTGTCCAAACAATATGTTTTCTTGCAAGATCTATTAGAGGAGCTTCGGACGCTTTTAGCAAAAGACGAAACGATTCTTGGCTATCTGCCTTTGACGCCAGATGGAAACCTCGCCTTCGCCAACCAAGGGCTTGGCGCCTATGCGTATGCAACAACTGAGAAAGCAAAAGCATACCGTGACATCTTTCATGATACCCGCGGCAATCGTTTGTTGGTTTTCACAGAAACCCGAATGCTTTTTCTGGTCATCATCGACTATTTAGAAAGTAACACCTATTTCAGTTACCCCTATGAGAACATCAAGGCGTTCACCATCAAGCCAAGAAAGCTGATGAAGCACGAATCACCAGAGGATAAAGAACAATTCCATTGGGGCTATTTCGACTTTCAAGCGGGGACGCACATTTTCTCAGAAGTGCTGACGAAAAAAGACTACGAATTATTTACGTCCTATCATGAATCGATCCCTGCACTCAAGAAAATTCCAATTCAAAACAAAATTTACAGAGCAGCCAAATATCAGTATTTCTTGAGTAATTGGCATTTCAGTTTTCGCTTGATGACCATTTTCAACCTGCTTTTTCTGCTGCTGTTTGTATTACTGATTCTCGGATTTTTCTTACACTTTGGTCCACTGAAAGGATTTTATTATAAGGATCTATTGGATATAGGTATGATCATTTCCCTTTTGTATAGTAAGAATATCTTGCCATAAAAAAAGACTGCCGTTCCTTCCTAATCATTTCTTTGATATCAATTGAATAAAGCACCAGATTTTCTACGGAAGAGCACCTCTTGCAGGATTCAAGTGAAAACGAATGCTGCAACAGGTGCTTTCTTGTCTCGGACTATTGGGACATTCCTAATTGCTCGATTTTCATTTCCTTTTGAAATTCTCAGATTTCTTGTGAACTTTTCAGAAGACTCCACTCATAATTTCATACGTGCCTAATGGGATTATTTTTTCATTCACGCTTGCTTTTTAGGAAGAAACGTTATGATGATTTTACTTGCTAGGAGGTGTGAAAAATCGAACTTATCGGACATTTGGTCTTTTGGATCCCGTTTTGTCTTTTTCTAGTGATTGGATCGTTTTTCATACAATGGCGGAAACGTTTCGTTTCAACCCTTATTGCAGCGATCCCGTTTCTCTTTTTTATGGTAAAAATATTCAATTATCGGCACTATGAGCCAGATTCTATTTTCATCATCTATTTGGTCGGACTCTTCTTGTCATCGATCTTACTGATTGTTGCTGTCCGTCGGCTTTCAAAAAAAGCCTAAACCTAGGGTTACTAGAAAACAAAGACATTGCTTAAATGAAACCCAGCCTAACTTTAAGGTTCATTTAAGGTTGGCAGACTATAGTCAATACGGACATAATAATTTAGAGCCTGTGCTAGCGGAAACTAGCGCAGGCTTGTTTGTTTATTTATAGAAAATAGGACAAATCGCTAGCAGGTGTGGGGTAGGCAAAAATCATTTGTGCCAGTGCTTCTTTCGATAGCTGATTTTCCAACACAAAAACGAAGTGGTTGATCAACTCATCCGCCAGTGCAGAAAAAATCGTGACAGCAACGATTGTATCAAATGTGTCATAAACCAATTTGATTTTTGCCTCTTGATCATTGATTCGTCGATAGGTATACCAAGAAGAAAGATCTATCACCTCACTATGATATTCTGAGGCATTATCGGCAATCTCTTGCTCACTGATCCCGACTCTTGCCAGTTTTTCCGCACCAAAAACTAGTGTAGGGATCAGTGGATAGCGGATGGGCGTTTTCTGGTCATCTATATGCTCGACAAGATAGGCGGCTTCAAAGCTAGCAACAGGCGTCAGTTTTGGCTGCTTTTTCGCTAGCACATCTCCGATTGCGTAGATGTGTGTTTGACTAGTCTGCAAAAACTCATTTACAACGATCCCTTGTTTTGACGTTTCTACCCCTGCCTTTTCCAGTTGCAGCTGATCGCTATTGGGTCTGCGTCCCGTGGCACCAATCACTGCTTCTACGGTGAGAGACAATGCTTGTGTCTGAATTGTATAGTGGTTTTGTTCTTTCATGATTCGCTGTGTGTTCTGGTTAAAGTGAAACGAAACACCTTGGTCCTGCATTGAACGAACCATTTCTGCGGTCAATGCAGCATCAAATCCTTTTAATGGCTGGTCATTATGATGAATCACATGAACTTCAGCACCTGCTGCTTGAGCGATCATCGCCAATTCGAAGGTAATATATCCAGCACCTATGAAAGCAATCGTTGCTGGCATCTTTTCAAAGGAAAGAAAATCAGTACTGTTTTGTAAATGCTCCTTGCCGACGATTGGCAGTACGGCTGGACGCTGTCCTGTCGCAATGATTATTTTTTCTGCTTGAATCTCTTCTGCGCCCACGATGACCGTATGGACATCACGAAAAGCGGCTTGTCCGTAGTAAGTAGTGATCCCTTCTGCCAGTAGCCCTTGTTTGGTTGACTCCGGCACACGATCAGTATACGAGCGTTTAAACGCCATCAGTGCCGGCCAATCAATGGCTACCTGCCCTTGAACGCCATTGCCTTGCATACGTTTCGCCTCTGTTTTGACTTCTACGCCTCGCATCAGTAGTTTTTTCGGATCGCACCCGCGATTGGGGCACGTGCCACCCCATAAATCAGCTTCGACGATCGCCACTGTCTTTCCTTTGGCTTTTAACCCGTAGGCAGCAGCCGTACCAGCTGGACCCGCTCCGATGATCAGTACATCCACCTTTTTCATCTGTCTCCTCCTTCTCTTAAAAAAATCCTGCTCTTTCTCTTCCCTTCAAGTATAGCGAATCACGGTCAGCCCACAAAACAATTCGCCTTTAACGGCTCCTGCGAATGATCACAATCATTCCTTAAAATTGCGTTTGATATGGTATACTTTTCTTGTCAGTTTAACGACAAAGGAGAATGAATGACTGTGAGTTTTAAACGTTTTTTTCAGCTCTTTCTTTTTTATTTTCTCTCGATTCTGGTGGCCTATGGCCTGATTGCGTTTCTAGCAGTAGATAACTTTTGGCTGGTCGTCTGTTTGATGACAATTGTCGGCTATCTCACCTTGGGTATCCCACTAACCTTATTGAGTTTAAAGAAGAAAAAATAAGACAACACACAAAGACACCAGCAACTTCTCTAAGAAGCTGGTGTCTTTCCAAATTGATGCGATTATCCTAATACGATCTGGGCATCTGCCAATGCTTTTTCCACTACTTCCATCACCAGCTTGCTATGTGCAAGGCGTTCCTTGACAAAGACATGATCATTTTCGTGAATGGCTTGTGCAAAACGGGCAAATTCTTCAAACATACGATGTCCGTGAACGCTTTGATCCTGATGGATTTTTTCCCCATTGACCGGTTCAACGTCATAGCTGGCAAGCATATTCGTCGGCCCATTGACGATGATCGATCCTTTCGTCCCTTGGATCGTTGAGCGAATCGTCGCTGTCGAATCTTTGGCGCCAATACAAACGACTTTTGTTTGTTCATAGTCTAAAAACAGCATGCCAGAAGTATCGATCCCCTCTTCGACATTAGCAAAATAGCGGACACTTTTAGGTTTTCCTAAAAGCCCGACCACAAAATGAATATTATAGATATTGATATCCATCAATGCCCCACCACCCATTTTTGGGTTAAATGCAGGTAAAACGGTTCCCTCTTTGAATGAATCATAACGAGAAGAATATTGCGAATAGTTGCATTCAATCACTTTCAGCTCTCCCAATGTTTCAAGCTGCGCTTTTATTCCTTGGTAGTTGGCTAAGTACTGATTCGTGATGGCTTCCATCAAAAGCACCCCATGGGCAGCAGCCAATTCTGTTAATTCTACTAATTCTCGTGCCTGCAACGTAAATGGCTTTTCACAAATGACGTGTTTGCCAGCGAGGATCGCTTCTTTGGCAAAGGAATAATGCAAATGATTGGGCAATGCGACATACACGGTGTCAACGAAGGGATCCGCCAAACATGCCCCTAACTCTGTATAGACGGTTTGAATCCCGTATTGCTGTTTTAAGTGATTCATTTTCTCTAAATCATTTTCTGTCCCAAAAATAGCGGACAGTTCAAGCTGTGGGACATCCCCTGCCACCGTCAAAAAATCATGGACGATCATGCCTGCCCCTAAAATCGCTAAGTTCATCTTGCTTCCCCTTTTCTATCTTCTTAGATCATTTGTTTCAATACCTCGGTGATCACTTTATGATCCTCTAAATGAGCCAAACCTGACACACAGATAGCACCCGTTACATTTCTGTCTTCGATAATTGGAAAACCACCACCACAAATTGCATAATGTTCGTCTTGTGCCCATTTAGCAAATTGTATATCTCTATTTTTTTGCGCATAGACGTATAGTGAACTATGCCCGCTTTCTAGTACCGTTCGTTCTTTTCTTTCAAGCCAAGGGCTTTCTTTTCGCCCTGCCATTAAAAATCGAATGATCGGCAAGCCATGATGAACAACTTTGATTCCTACCGGCTTCGGGTAGTTCCTTTTAACGTACTGATCGATGGCAATAACCAACCGCAATGCGAGGTCATTGTCAAAATGAGCAAACTGCAGCTGCTGTTCTTCTTGCAGGATTTCTGAAGGTTCGATTCGTATCTACTCCTTTTCGTTGAGTCAGTTGATGCCTCCAGGCGCTTTGTTTGTCAAAAGTCCCATAATCACCCTGCCTTATGACTCAGTGATCATTTGATTGATGCCTGTTTCTAGCATTTCGATTTGTAAAATCGTTTCTTCGTCTTTCACGATTTTCTCTTTACCATTGATGATCGTTTCATAGACGCCCTCGTACACACGGCTATAATCACCAATTTCAGAGATGACTTTTTCTTCATGGTAGTCACCGTTAGCATCCATATAAGTTAGTGTGCCATAGTGTTCCGGTAAATCGATCCCAAAATCGGCATGATCCGGGAGATAAAACTGTTTTAGATGCTCTTCTTGTCGATCCTTCGTTTGTTTAACAAAAACGCCGTTTTCACCATAAACGACGAAACTAGGCCGTTCTTTTAATCGGAAGTAACTAGATTTGACTGAGACTTTCATTCGACCATAAAACAGATCCAAATCGAAGTAATCATTCATGCGATTTTTTCCAAGCAATTGCCGAACCTCATAATGGACATCGTCTGGTTGCCCAAAATAGGAGATCACTTGATCCAGTGTATGACAAGCGTGTCCATACAAGTAGCTAGTATTCAGTGAAAATTCGGTCACTGACCGTGGAATCTCTGGGCGAAAATAATCATAATGCATCTCTACTTCTAAGAGATCTCCGAGCACGCCGCTTTCGATCACTTTTTGCGTGGTCAAAAAATCGGAATCAAAGCGGCGATTTTGATAGCATTGCACAAACAAGCCTTTCTCCTGCGCCAGTGCGAACAATTCCTTTGCTTGTGCCGAAGTTTCCGTAAAAGGTTTTTCGATCAAGACATTTTTCCCATGGAGCAAGACATCCTTGCCTAATTTATAATGCAAATGACTAGGGGTCGTGACCACAACTAATTGAATTTCAGGATCACGGTAGATATCCTCTAAGTCAGAGGTGTAATGAACGCCTTCTAGTGTTGGCCAGGTCAGCTTGCCGCTTGGTGAATAGATCGTCTTTACTTTGATCTTATCCTGCAGCTTGGTTGAAAAAGGCAGATGGTAGCGATTGGTGCTTTTTCCGTTTCCGAGATATGCGATAGTTAACATTGTGACGCCTCCTATGAATTGATAGCTTGATTATTGCTGATATCCTTCGAAATGAGAAGTCTTTTGCCAAAAACAGGTTCTTTTGACCAGACTTTTTCGCAAACTGCTGAGTGGTTCTGAACATTTTTACCAAATTGCCAAAAAGGTACAGTTTTTGCTTTTGGTTTTCTTTGTCCTAGGCTATGATTAGAAAGAGGTGGTTTGATGTTATTAGGAGATAAATTACGGCTTCAAGAAGGATTGACCAATACGGAGAAGCGGCTTGCCGATTATATTTTGCAAAATATCAATGATGTGCCTTCGTTGACGATTGAAGTCATCGCTAAGCATACATACACATCCCACTCTTCCGTCATTCGTCTAGCCAAAAAGATGGGGTATGAAGGATTTAAAAGTTTTCGCTTAGGTCTGGCTGAAATTGCCCATAATCAGATGTTCAACCCAACCTTTGTTGACGCGAATTTTCCCTTTTCGCCCAAGGATCAAACACCTGATATTATGAAAAAAATGGCCGATCTAACGATCAACTCGATCCACAAAACCCACGCTCAGGTCGCTCCAGAAACGATGGAAGCAGTGGTGCAATCGTTGGAAGCTGCGCAGCGGATTTTCTTATTTGCTCGCGGTGATTCTCAGATCCGGGCAAGAAGTTTTCAAAATAAGTTGGTCAAAATCAATAAGTATCTGATCATTGCGGATGAATATGGGGATGATGCGTGGAATGCATCGAACGTCACGCAAAATGATTGTGCCGTGTTTATTACCTATCGTGGGAAAAATACACAATACGAAAAAATCATGCAACACTTTCGTGATGTTGGGGTACCAGTGATCGTAATCTCTGGCAACGCCCATGCGAAAATCATCCCATTAGCGACCCATGCGATCATCGCTTCTCATGATGAACGTGATTTTCTCAAAGTCGGTACCTTTTCTTCACAGGTCGCCTTTGAGTATATTTTAGATTCACTGTTTGCCTTGCTGTATGCCAAAGAATATCAAAAAAATATTGTCGAGTTAAGAAAAAAACAATCTGTTTTGGAATCAGGGATTCTCTCAGAATACCCGTCAACTGAAGAAAAGAGGGAAATGAAATGATCAATTGGGGAATTATTGGTGCCGGAAATATCGCCAATCGCTTTGCTGCAAGTTTAGAAAATTTTCAAGATGCCCAGCTTTATGGGGTTGCTTGTCGTACGATGGAAAAAGCGCAAGCGTTTCAAGCAAAATTTCCGTGTGATGCCGTCTTTGATAACTACCAAAACCTATTAGATGATCCAGCTATCGATATCGTTTATATTGCTTTGCCGCATTTGTATCACTATGAATGGATCATCAAAGCCTTTCAAGCAAAAAAAGCTGTTTTATGTGAAAAACCAGCAACCTTGACTGCACAAGAAATGCGCGATGTACAAAAACAAGCCCAAGCACACGAAGTCTTCTTTATGGAAGCCATGAAGCCACGCTTCACCCCAGCGTATCGCAAACTAAAAGAACTTGTGGATGGTGGTCATATCGGTGAGCTAACAAGTGTCACGACTACTTTTCGCCGCCATTTACCAGTCGAAGGCAGTTCTTACCATTATCTGCCAAAACAAGGGGGTGCTTTACTGGATATGGGGATCTATAACTTAGCCTTTATCCAAGATTTTTCACCAGAAAATTTAACTGCCGAAATGATCGATTACAGCCTTTATGAAACTGGGGTTGATACCTATGTTGAAGCACGCTTTGTCAGTGAAGACTTTGTTGCAGTGATTGAGACTGGATTTGACCAAACAAAAGAGACGGTGGCGGAATTACAAGGAACAAAAGGGAAAATCACGATCCCCAACTTCCATCGCCCCGCTTCTTTTACCGTGACGATTGACCAAGAAGACACGGTCTATGATATTGGGTACGAGATCGATGATTTCCATTCAGAGATTCAAGCAGTTCACACCGCTCTTGCACAAGGACAACTCGAAAATTCCCTGATGTCCTTAACGGATAGTATTGCCTGTATCGCTTTAGCAGATGAACTAAGAAGCTTGCTAGATGCGGAAAAAAAAGACAATTAAGATCATGCCCCATCGTTTTTGAATAGAACTGACCAGTGGCTACCACTCGGTCAGTTTTTTGTATCAAAAATTGAGCGCTTTCTTTGACGGTATCGAAATGGTTATATTATATTTATTGAGTATATTTTTATACAAATAGAAAAAGAAAGGAAAACGCCCATGACACCAGAAATTATTACTTATCTTATTTGTTTATTGACCTTCGCTTATCTAGCTGTGACGATTTTTACTTTTGTAAAAAATCGCCGGACAGGTGACGGTTATCGCCTCCGAATTTTTTACGTGCTGGCAGCAGCCCTCGTCTTTTTGCTTTCCGTTTATGCAATCGCTACCGGTCAAACCTATGACGACTTGGTTACATCGATAAATGATCTTTTTCAATAAAACACCGTTGGCACGAAGCCCTGCGGATCTCTTCGTTTTTGAACCTCTGGTTGAGGGAAGGATCAAAACGGAAACGAGCCAATGAAAGACTGCTCTTCGATGGCTTTTCATCAGGACCTTCTATACCGAATCAATGTCTTTCAACAAATGATGTCTGACATTTTATGGAGGTGTGCATGCTCATTCAGCTTAAAGAAGCGAAGCTTTCCGATTTACTTTCTATCTACTTGATACAAAAAGCTGCTTTCAAATCTCTCTTTCTCCGTTATCAAGATGGAGAAACTTCTCCCTATTTACAAAGTTTTGAGAAGCTAAACGCAAAGTTTTCTGCGTCGAATACCACTTATTATTTAATCATGACCGCTCAGAAAACCGTGGGATTCCTAAAACTGACGGTTGAGCAGGAGCATACGACGAAGCTATCTTCCATCGCCCTTCTTCCCTCCTACGAGAACCGCGGGATCGGTAGACAAGCAATGACCTTGATTGAAAGGAACGTACAAACAGATACGATACATTTGAATACGATCCTGCAAGAACCCAAGCTGGTTCACTTTTATCATTCTTTGGGGTATTCCCAAACAGGCAGGTTTCAAAGCACCTCTTCAGCAATCTGCTTTGTCTCCTTTACGAAAAAAATTGCTGCGAAATAAAAAAGCCATCTCGCCTTTCATCGGCAGAGATGGTTTTTCTATCAATTGCCATCCTTTACAGCAATCATTTTATTGGTCCTGCAAGGTGTCATCGGTTTTTTTACGCAATCGCGGAATCTCTTTCACATTCATTAAATCTAAAAAGAAAGTAAACAATGGGATCCCAAGGATCAAGCCCCACAAACCAAAGAGATGTTCGCTAAGATACAGGAGAATAAACGTGTAAAACATCGGAATCTCTGTTTTATTGGCCATCAAGCGGGGATTTAAGATATAGGATTCCAACGCATGAACAAACACTATGATCAAAAGAATATAGATCACGTCATTAAATCCGCCGATGGAATAGGCAATAAACGTCAATGGAATACACGAGATGATCACACCAGCAACAGGAATCAAGCTGAGAAAGAAAATCATCAACGCCAAACTCAACAGCTGCGGAAAGCCCATCACCGCTAAGGCGAAGACAGTGATTGCTGTATTAACTAAGGCGATCACCAACTGCGTCTCAATCACATTTCCGAAAGCACGCGTAAACTTAGCTCCTAAATAGTAAACATCTTCAAAGAACCACGCCCCTCGCCCTTGCAAAAATAGCCGAGAAAACGCAACGGTCTTTTTGTTATCGATCATAAAGAAGAAACTAAGCAGAAATGAGATCAGCACCGTCAATGCCAACTCACCGAAATTATACAGATAATTGATCACGACTAGAACGCCGCTTTGTAATTTCTGAATATATTCACTGGTTTGCAATAAATTCAAGACATATTCGATCAATTCATTGTTGGAGTCTGTCCGTTGGTAGAAATCAGCAACGGAATTGACTAATTGGACGGATTGTTTGATGATGATGGGCACATAATTTGTTGCTACTAAATAAAGAATAAAAACAATCAAGCTGTAAGTCAGGATGCTCGTAAGCTTAATGGGCAGATGACTTTTTCGATGGAGCAAAAGAACCAGCCGATAAATCAGATACGTAAAGATAAAGGTCAGCAAAAGAATGGTCATCATACTGCGAAACAAAAAAAGAATGCCCGCAAGCATAAACAGGACCGTCCAGCGCCGCAACACAAGATTTTGAAGAAAAGCATTATAGTATTTCATCTGTAACTCCTTTATTCGTTGCAATGGAGCAACGAAGCATTTCAGTAGTGCCTAAGAATTATCTAATCATTAAACTATGCAAATAGCAAGAGATTTTATTTTTCTTAATCGAGCGAAAAAATGAAACAAAAAATCCTTAGAAGAATCGTTGGCTTTCTTCTAAGGAAAAGAGTTATTGGTAAACGGTCTTTCCTTCGTTTACGGGTAAAACCGAGTTGATGGACAATAAAAAGAAGCTGGCAGCCAATAGATCAGCACTGCCGCCTGGAGACACATTTTCTGACTGGCAGAAGGCTGCTAGTGCATGAAATGCTGGGTTCGGCAACGCTTGCTGATTGGCTTTTTGTGCGAGTTGCTGAACCAGTGCCAGTACCTCTTGATTGCTGCGGTATAAAATACACGTATCGTCCAGTGTAGCGATGATCGCCAACAGCATGTGGAGCCTTTTTTCAGTCTCATTGGAACAATCCCGAGAAAAATAATCCGCTAGAGCGATTTGAACATGGGGGAACCCAGCAGCAGCTTCCCCATACGCACCGAGATGTCCATATTTGGCTTGAACAGTTTTGCCATGACTTTCCGTTTGTTGAGTCAGCGCACGATCAGGAAATGCAGTGAGAAGCTGGATGTCAGAAAAGACTTCTGGCAAAAAAATCCGCTGTTTGCGACTAAGTTGGCTACTGACGGCGCTGATGAGCAAGCCTAATGCCCAAATGGCTCCTTTATGAGTGTTGATGCCACCAGTGGCTGCCAACATCGCCTGTTCTGCCTTCCGACCGATTGCAGCGATTGCTTCCCGCAACTCTTGAGACATGCTGCTTCCCCAAGACACCAAGGCCATTTCTTCAAAGTATGGCGTCAATACTCGAGCTGATCGCAGAAAGAGTGCTTGATCCATATCGTGATGGGCACCTGAATCAATGGCATCCACTAACCCAGGTTTTGGGGACAATGTCACTTCTACAATCAAGGCTTCTTCTACCAATTGGGCGAGTCGTTGACAATTTTCTTCTACAGCAAATGCAAACATCCAACTCCTCCTCTATTTTTTGATTTGACCTTTGATCGTTACCCATAAAACATGCAAAACATAGCTTGTTAAAAAACCACAGCTGGCAGTTGCCAAATAAGCGACGATGATCATGATGCCCATTGGCAGTTGCAGCAACAAATCTTTGAAGCATAGCAACAAAACTTGAAAGACAAAAACATTGGCAAGATAGGTTCGATACGCATAAGTAGATAGCCACTTAAATGTCCCTAACTGAGGGGCATTGTTCTTGATCATAGTTGACCCAAACATAAAGACTGCAAAAATCAATACTAAGCTATATAAGCTTTGCAATGTATTTAAATACGGTGCATGAGCGAAACTTAGATCACCTGCATAATGTAGCAGATGATTGGCAGATAATAGCCCCAATGCTAAACCCACTGGCAAGAAAGCATAGCGAATCTTGTATAGGAAGCGATAGACGGTTTCGTGATAAATCAAAGCGGCTTCGCCATAGATCCCATAGATCACAAAGCTAAAGACAAACCGATCCAATAAATACCAGCTTTCATGATGCGGTCCTTCAAAAACTTGGCGATCATAAAACACATACCAAGCGACATACAAAGCAGTTGCGACGATCAATACTGGCCAAACAGTTTTTTTCTTCGTCAACACTTTGTAGCCTAACCAGACAAAAAACGGCATCAACAATTGGATCTGCAGCATCATGATCGTATACCACAAGTGTGGCGCCGCATCCCCCGTCACATATTTCAGTAAAAACGTTGCTGTATCAGTATAAGGTTTTCCTTGTTGGACAGCGGGAAAGAGCCATAAATAAGCCGTCGTCCAAAGCACATATGGCACGACAAGTTCAAAAAACTTTTCTTTCAAAAATTCTAGATAAGACAGATGTTGACTTGTCTTAACCATGTTATAAACAATAGCAAAAATAAACAGGGGTGCGGTAAATTTCACCAAGACATAAAAGGTACCGATGAATGCTGCAGTCTTTTCATCTTGGGTATTGGATAAGGCAAAAGTCAAAATCGTTTGCATCATTACTGCTGTCACGGCAAATACTTTTTGGAAATCACTGATGTTGATTTTTAAATCGTTGTTCTCAAACATGTTTTTCGCTCACTTTTCTAATAATTACCAAATCTCAGTGGTGAGTTTTGGCCCTTCGTCTGTTTTTACTAAGATTTTTTTTGATGGATGTTCCAAATACTCCTTTAAGGCAAACCCGCCTTGTTTTGTGATAACTTGAACATCGATCTGTTGAAAAAAGGCTGCCTGCTTTTCCAATAGTTCCAGTGGCAGCTTTTCTTTCGTGTCGGCATAAAGCAACAGATCTAAATCACTTGTCGGCTTGATTGCTGCCTGTTTTGCAGCCAATTCAAAACCCAAGCTGCCACCGATTCCCCAAGAATAGTGCTTCAATAAAAGCCGTGCTTGTTGATAGTTGCGGTAAACTGGATAATTGGCTACTTCATTGAATCGAAAGCTCTCACGAGTGATCAATTCCCAAGGATGGATCGTTCGTTTGATCATGTTGCAAGGTGCCTCAAAGGCAAAACGTTCTTGCCGCTTTTCCCCGCGCAACCCCACGGGTAAATAGCTGGGGTTACGGGGTTTCCCACGACGGACGGTCGCAAAAAGCTGTTCTTTTTCAGAAAACCATTTGGGAATATCAATCATATCAAGAACTTCTTTATCTAATTGAACGATATCGTGGGCACGGTTCATTCGTTACTCATTCCATTCTGCATTCATTTTTTCAAATACGTTATTCGTTTCCAGCCGGCCGCTCTTTTTAGCGATCGGATTGGTGTAGCGACTGGTCAACATCGTGTCATTCGTTTTACGCACATCATCAATCGCCTCATTGATCGCTTCAATTACAGTCGCTTTGCTTTCAGAGGTGACAGACTGATCCGTAATGGAGGATAAGAAAGTGAAGATTGCCCCAAGTTTCGTATAATTTTTGATATCATAAGCAATACTTGGTACTTTTTCCGCCGCGGCTTCAATCGCTGCAATCGACCGTTTGGTGACCCGACTTGCACTTTCTTTTGACATTGCTTGAACAGTGATCTTTTCACTATTTAATGCGATCAGACGACTTGATTGCAAGCCATGCGCTAAGAAAGCCCCAGAGATCGCATTACCAGCGATAAAACCGATCACTGGATGACCCGCTTGGCGTAGTTTGGCATAAGCTGCCGCACTGTTTGCTAAAGCTGCATGAATACCAATCAATTCTTCATTGTAGCCATACGCTTGGCTAGGGACATCGATGACCGCAATGATTGGTCGTTTGACTGCTTTCTCTTTGTCTTCTTGATAAACAGTTTCTAACAGGTGGCCCATCTCGTACCCTTCGACTAAACCAACTTCTCCATTGCGTACCCGATACATCGGATTAGTTGGGTTTGGCACGATCGCTGTAACAACGACTTCTTCAGTAAAAAGGTCAGATGCAGCTGCATAGACTGTTGCACTAGTTGAGGTTGGGAACTGCAGATTCGTCAATGCTGAAAACCAATGATAACCGATACTGTCAGCAGCAGCTTCTTGGCCTTCTGTTACAGTAATAGGTGCCACTTCAGTTGCTTTATGCGTTGCAAGAGCCTTATTGTATGCCTCGATAGTCAGCGGCTTTGATAGATCAAGTTCGTTTAAAAGAGAAAGATAAAAACCACTTTTTTCGCTGCGATGACTGTCTTTCTTTTCAACCATCGCCGCAATCACAGCTTCTTGGATCGATTCGACACTGTCAGTCACTAGTTCATCGATCATTTGTGCTGCCAAACGTTGTTTGGCGCCAATGGTATTCCAAATCAAATCTTTATCACTGGAATCAAATTCTCTCACGCCAGCTTCTTGTTCGATGACTTCAGGACCGTTCAAACCGATACGGGCTTTCTTCGTCGCTATCAAGTAGCTCATAAGTGCTGAGGTAATCGACATACCGCCAAAAGAACCCACCCGACCTGGCACTAATCCAATCACTGGCACATACGATTTTATTGCAACGATCAAATTGCCGATTTCTGCAATCGACAATAAGCCGTAATTCGCTTCTTGGAGGCGTACGCCACCAGTATCGAGGATGATGATCGGTGTGATCGGATTGCCCTTTTGGTTTTCTTCCAACACATGAGTCAATGCCGCGATGATTTTAGCACCAGAAACTTCACCGATCCCGCCACCTTGGAATTTTCCTTCCATAGCGATCACGACCACGTTTTCTCCAGAAATCGTTCCACGGCAAACAACGATCCCATCATCGCTTTGTGGCACGATGTCTTGAGCCACCAGATTGGGTGCGATCATTTGGTCGAATGGATCGATCAATTCACGACCGCTCTTGGCATCCAATAATGCGTGCACCCGTTCTCGGGCATTTAATTCTACAAAACTATTCTTCATCTGCTAGTTCCTCCATTGCTTGGGTTAATCGTAGGTAAACCACACCGGGAGTGGCGCCAAAGTCGTTGATCACTATTTGCGCACTGATTGGATAGCGCTCAAAAAAACGTGTCAAGACATTTTGCCACACATCGCCAAAGCCATCACTTCCTGTACAAACTGAAACGGTGGTTTCTTGTTTGTCCGTTGGAAAAAGCAGAATTTCCAAGTCACCAGAACCAACCACGCCAACATGGACTTTTTTGGTGACTGGTTTCGTTGTTTGATACGTATAAGCTAATTTTTCCATCTCTTCTTCTCTCCTCTTGCTCTTATTAAGACCACGTTCTGAATTTCATTGGCGGTTCATACAACCCATCGGACCATTCGATCAAATCATCAACGGTTTGAGCTGCTAGCAATGATCGTTTGGCATCACTGCGTTTGATCCCTAAGTCTTCTGGTAATTTCACGATTCCCGCTTTGCGCAAGGCATCCAGAGAAGCTTTTGTGCTGGTCATTCCTAGTGGGGTTACACCACCGATGGCTGCGATTGCTGCTTGTTTTTCCTCTTTTGAGTTTGCTTTATAAAGATAAGCGATGCCTTCTTCTGTCACGATATGCGTCGTATCTTCGCTATAGATCATAATTGGGGCATTGGCTAAACCAGCTTGCTTTTGGACAGCCAACGCATCTAACGTTTCTACAAAAACAGGTTTTTTATTGGAACCATACGTTTCAACCATTTGAACGACTAATTTTTGTCCTTTTGCTAAAGGATCTGTTTCATCCCGCAAGGATTGCCAAGCTGGAGTCGAATGCCGACGGCCCCCCGGATTATGCCCCATATTTGGTGCACCACCAAATCCAGATAAGCGGCCTTTCGTCACTGTAGAAGAATTTCCTTGATAATCCAGTTGTAAGGTCGAACCGATAAACATATCGATGGCATATTGACCTGCAGTTTGGGATAATGCTCGATTGCTGCGCATCGTGCCGTCTTTTCCGACAAAGAATACATCTGGACGAGCGGCAATGTATTTTTCCATACCAACTTCCCCACCAAAACTGTGGATGCTTTCGACCCAACCAGATTCGATAGCTGGAATCATCGTTGGATGAGGATTCAAGACCCAGTTTTTCGCTACTTTTCCTTTGATTCCAAGGGTTTCTCCATAGGTTGGTAAAAGTAACTCGATCGCAGCGGTATTAAAACCGATCCCATGATTCAACGATTGTACTTCATGTTCTGCATAGATTCCTTTTAATGCCATCATCGCCATCAAAATTTGTAATTCCGTAATGTTTTGCGGATCTCTCGTAAAGAGCGCTTCTAATTGATACGGTTGGTCTGCTACCACGACGACATCGATCCAATCGCTGGGAATGTCGACCCGCGGCAAACGATCGACCACTTCATTAACTTGGACGATCACAATCCCATCTTTGAAGGCTGCTGCTTCGACGATCGTTGGTGTTTCTTCCGTATTGTAACCTGTATAAAGATTTCCTTGGCGATCGGCTTTGTCCGCCGCCACAAGGACCACATTCGGAATCAAGTCGATAAATAAGCGACCATATAATTCCAAATACGTATGAATGTCCCCTAATTTCATGGTTTTGTCTTCAATCATTTGGGCAACGCGCGTACTTTGTGCGCCTGCATAAGAAAAATCGATTTTCGCTGCAATGCCTTTTTCAAATATCGTCAAATGTTCTGGACGGGAGATACTCGACATGATCATATGCAAATTGTTGACTTTTTGAGCATCGACTTGTTCTAAGCTTTTTGATAGAAAGCTTGCTTGTTTTTGATTGTCGCCTTCAAGGACCACTTTGTCTCCCGGACGGATCAACTGTTCTAAGACTTCAATGATTGCTTCCGTTGGGACATATTTCCCATCGAGAAGATGCTCGATTTTTTTCATGGTTTGGGCTTTCTTTTCACGTTTACTTGCCCAGTTTCTTGCAGGTTTTTTCATTGTATTCATCTCCATTTTTGATATAGGAATAAAGCATCATCCATGCCATGTTGATCCAAATTGATCACACGGATCGCTTTGTTTTCACCAAATTTTGCTTGGATCAGTTTTGTTAGGGTATTGCCAGGAGGAAATTCAAGAGCCAAATCAAGTCCTGCTTCGTAGGCAACATCCATGATCTTGTTCCACTGCACCGGATAAGCAATATTTTGCAGCAAATCTCGACGGATCTCTTCAGGGTTCATGGTCATCCGACCATCCGTATTTTTGAGGTAGGGACAGATAGGCACATCAAGGAATACCGTGTTCATAAATGGCGCAAACCGTTTCACGGGTTCTGCCATCAACACACAATGGGACGGGACAGGCACTGCTAAAAGTTTGGCGGTTTGCGCATGATAATCTTTCGCTTGAGCTAGCGTCTTGCGCAAGCCTTTGAGATGACCAGAGATCGTATGCTGCATGGGGCAATTTTCATTTGACAAATAGACGGGAGCAGCAGGATCAAATGTTTTTGCCACGAGCGCTTCTGCTTCACTTCTCGTTACACCAACAAGTACCCCCATGGCATAATCAGTCGGATAGGCTTCTTTCATCAATGTCGCCCGATGATAGACCAAGCTAGCGGCATTTTCGAAACTTAAGCTTTCACAAGCTAACGCAGCGGAAAAAGCGCCAATCGAATGCCCCGCCACAAGCTGAGGTTGCACACCAGAGGTTTTCATCTGGTCCGTGTAAAAAGCCGCTTTTACTAAAAGCGCCAACTGAATAGAGACGGTATCTTGTTCGAGATCCCCCGATACAGGGTGTAAATCAAAGCCTGTCGCCTGTTCTAGCCGATGGAAATAACTGGCAGGTACGTCTTCAAGCATCTTGCTGGTCTGACTGCCTTGTCCTGGGTATACGAAACCTGTACTCATGAAACACCTCCTAAGCAATTTCTCTTTCCTGTGTCATAATAACGGAAGTTTGTTATAATAAAAAATACCAGTTTCGTGAATATCCATAACCAAAAGGTATGGAAAGAGGAGTATCTGATGAACCTTGATCATTTACGCTACTTTAAAAAAGTAGCCGAATCGAAAAATATTACCCAATCTGCACAAGAATTATACATCTCGCAACCTGCCTTGAGCCGTGCCATGAAACACTTAGAAAGTGAACTAGGCGTTCCTTTGTTCTATCATGCCGGTCGGCATATCGAGTTGACGATGTATGCTGAAGAATTTTATCCCTATGTCGTTGAGACGTTAGCACGTTTCGACGAAGGAATGAGTGCGATCCAAGCCTTAAATGGAGAAATGGTCCCGGCAGTGACGATCTACTCTGAAGTCGCTTCTGTTTCCTTGCCCAACTTGGTGGCGACATTCGTTGAAAAGCACCCTGAGATCCAACTTTCGATCAAGCAGCACGGCAGTAAGGAGACCAACAAAGAACAAGCCTTCTACATTACCTCTGAGCCAAAGAACGGCTTGACTAATCTGCCGATATTCACGGAACCCATCTTATTGGCGATCCCCCAAAAGCACCCCATGGCAGAAAAAAAAGACTTGCAAGTTGCCGATATCCAACACGTGCCTCTGCTGATGCTGGTTGAAAACAGCCCGCTGCGTAGAACCATCGACGAAGCTTTTGAAGCAAAAAAAATCAGTTTGACTATCGGCTCAACGACGGACGATCCAGCGACGCTGCGCTCCCTTATCAATCAAGGACTAGGAATCACCTTCTTTCCTAAAATTACTTGGGGTTATGAAGATGAGGCACCTTTCGTTTTACGTGAACTAGCAGATTTCCCCTTATCAAGGACGATTTATTTGGCATCAAGCTTTACGAAAGGTCATCCCATGACAAAATTGATTGCAAAAACCTTGATTGAATTTTATCTTGGTTAAACAAAAAGAAGCGTCCACTCGCACGTTAATTGTGCAAGTGGACACTTCTTTTTGTTTCCTATTTACCCCGGTTGAATCATCGAATCGACCGTACATTCATTCACATTGATCTCTTCAATCTCTTTTGACTAGCCACAGTATTGGCTGCAGTCAAGTGAGACCCCATAAGATTTGTTACACGCCTTCCAGTACGGCTGCCTTATCATCGCTTATGCATCGGGCAATTGATCGTATTCTTCATCACTGACTGCTTCTAACCATTCTGAAGCACCAGCAGTAATCGCTACATGGGCAAACCAACTATTTTTTGCTGCACCATGCCAATGTTTGACCCCTTCCTTGATGACTACGACATCACCAACAGTAAGTTTTTGCGGTTTCTTTCCTGCTTCTTGGTACCAGCCTTCTCCTGAAGCCACCAACAACAATTGATACCCACCATCAATATGCCGATGCCAATTGTTGCGGCAACCCGGTTCAAAGGTCACATTGCCAACGTTGACTGGAATCGCTGAATCAGCTACTAAAGGATTCAAGTAACTCTGACCGCTAAAATATTGCGCATAGGCATCATTTTTATTGCCTAATGAAAAAATACCTGCTTCATTTGCTGCATCGAGTTCGGACATTTATTTTTCCTCCAATTCAGCTAGCTCTTCTTGATAAACCGTTTTGGCGATGTTAAAAGCAGACCAAGCTTTAGGCCAGCCAACATAGAAAGCCAGATGAGTGATTACTTCTGCAATTTCTTCTGCAGTGATCCCGTTTTCCTTGCCAATCGTCAGATGGGCAGTCAATTGTTCGAAATTGCCACCGGAAATCAAGGCCGATATCGTCAATAAACTTCTCGTATGAGGAGCCAATTCTGCCTCACGTGACCAAACTTCACCAAATAACACATCATCATTCAGTTGCGCGAATTTCGGCGCAAAGTTGCCTAAGTTATCTCTTCCTGCTGTTTGTTTCTTGACCATATCGATCGACTCCTTCATCTATTTTAATGAAATGCTGATTTAACCAATTTTGAATAGCTATATCCGCTTTAGCTACTCTTGAACCACGAACAGCTAATCCAGGATAAACAGTTGCTTCAGGACAAATCTTTTTAAAGTCTTCAATGCTATTGCCGAATCCTGAGCCTTCATGAGTACAAAACGGAAATATACTCTTCCCTATCAATCGGTGATCTTTTAAAAAACTCGCTAGGATCATCGGGTATGTGCCCCACCAATTGGGAAAACCGATAAACAAGACCCGTTCTTTAAAAAACGCTGCCGATATCTCTTGATAGAAGGGGAATTCATTGGCCGCTTTTTCTTTTTTTGCTAGCTCGACCATTGCTTGATAGCTTTCAGGGTAAGGATAAGCCGGTTCAAGAGAATAAAGCGGGCATTGTAATTTCTCTGCTATTTTCTCTGCTAGAACCCGCGTATTTCCCACTATCAGCTTTTTTCGTTGCCCTTCAATAAGATTCTCCCCTGCTCGTGAATAAACAAGTATTGCCGGCATTTTGTCACCTCCTTGTTTTCTCTTCTTTGTATATTCAATAGTAAGGCAAAGCGGAGCCGTTGAATAATGCTTTTTATAAAAAGTCCCTATGCTTACGAAGCATAGGGAGAGGTGGAAGCCAAAAGAAGCGGATCACTCCACTTCTTTTGGCTTTTAGGATGCAATTATTCAAAAGCGTCACGAAAGCGGGCAATGAACGCCGTCACAACCGGCGACATTACACGATTTCTTTTCCACACCAAGACACAGCTGGTTTCGATTTGAGGGACTAAAGGCAAAAATTTGATCGTTTCATCCCTCCGTTCTCCGACTGCTCCGCTGATGGTCAACGCCGACCCAACATGGTTTTCTACCAAGGAAAAGACATTGAAAATCAAGTTATATGTTCCAACGATCGGTAATTCTTCTATTGGTATTTTTGACCATTGACTAAACATTTGCTGCACTTCCGGACGCCTTGACACTAGCAAAGGCACCCCTTTAATATCTTCTGGTGTGATCTCCTCTTTATGGGCGAGAAAAGAATCAGCTGATGTCAGCATGCCCCAAGTTTCTTTTCTTGGTAGAACGACTTTTTCGTATTTCTCGATTTTGATGGGTTCGATCAAAATCGCCAAATCCAATAAGCCTTTCTCCAAACGCTCGTTGATATCATCTCCTGTGCCGCTGTGAATATGAAAGCGGACATCTGGATAGTCACTGATAAATTCTTCCAACATCAAGGAAAGCGTGTCGGAATTATCTGCTTCCACACAGCCAATTGTGAAATGACCACTAAACAACTGTCTCTTACGATCTTCAAACTCTTGCATGGTTTGATCCGTTAGACTCAATATCTCCTCGGCACGGCTTTTTAAAAAACGACCTGCTTCGGTTAAGAGCATTGTACGATTATCACGAATGAAAAGAGCCGTTCCTAATTCATCTTCTAATTCTTTTAATTGACGGCTCAATGTCGGTTGGGTGATGTGGAGCACTTCTGCAGCTTGAGAAATTGTCCCTTCCTCTGCAATCGTGAAGAAATATTTTAATAAACGAAATTCCACTAAATCGCCTCCTCTTTTTTGCAACATTGTAACTCTTAGCAATGAAAAGAATCATCCTACTTCTTGGTCTATTCATTTTTAATAATAACAAAGAATCGCTAATTCAGCGAATCATGCTAAAAAAGCGGAGAAGACTGTAGAATTTTAAGAAGATCGTTTTATGGAATGACATGAGAAAATTGTTCGCACATTAATAATAGAGGGACAAAAAGACTTGCCCCACTATTATGATAGCCAATCAAGTTAAGCTATTATTTGGTTTTCTTTACTTTTTGTTAAATAGAATCTGGCTATTTTGACCATTTGAACCTGTTGGATCAATTTCGATTTCCCAGTAATCGAGACCATCTAAAGAAGTGATTTTTTTCGCTGAAATATTACTATCTGCTTCTTTAATACGATAACCATCGTCTTTTAGATGAATCAAATCCTTTTGAGCACGCTTCATTGTAGGATCTGAATGTGAAAGTATAATCGTTTCATCGCTGTCCACTCGTGTAAGTGCCATTGGGGTTTGAAATTTCATATCAAGGATTTCGACTTCGGTTTCATTATAGACATTAATACCAATTACATTATTTGACTGTACTGCATGAATGTTTTTATCATTGCGCAATATTTTAGCGGGTTCAATTTTTTCGAATTCAGTTCTGTCCCTATTAGGATAGATAGCATAGTTGTACTCATCTTCTTGATGGATATGCGTTTTCCACATTGTAAAGTAGCTTCTCGTAATCGGGTCAATGCTCCCTGATCCATTGATCCGATTCCAACTATCTGTACGTTCTTCAATCATCAAAGTTAAATCTTGAGGGTTGATAAATTTATATCCGATAGATTGTTGCGGATCAGAAGCCTCCAAATAAACACTTTCAACATTAGAAAAGCTTTGTTGTCCATTTGATAAATCAATCTGTTCATTATTCACAAATAATCTGTAATCAATCGTCTCATTTAGCTTTCGGTTCTCTATAACTGTTTCAATGATACGGTCATTTTGAAAGTTTATATTACTTCCAATAGCAACAAGCTCGTCACCAAGGATGAACCATGACTTTTGAGCTGTCAACGTTCTTTCATAATTGATAAAATCCATGACAAAACTACCATAACGATCATCAACGGTGGAACCTCCCACGAAGTCTGTTTCCGCTACACTATAACCGCTTTGATCAAGTCGAATTTGCTTATCCACAGTAATACCTGGCAATCTATAGGGATCAACTGTCGCCCAAAAGTCTTGATTAAATTGATTTAGATCATCATTATATAGATAAAGCATTCCATCGCCCGTATGCCATCCTTGAAGGTTTTCATTATTCATTGTTTCGTATCGTTTGATTCTACTAGAGGACATACTTAACCCAAAACTAAAATCAAAATCTTTATTAAAATAGGTCATTCGATCCATATTCGCAAAATTTGTAAGTTTTGTTGTGTAAGGACTATCGGAGGCTATATCAGGATTAGATAATATTGTTTTTGCTAGTGCAATATCTCTAAAGCTTGATAAACTATTTAAGTAGTCAAAATTCGCACTATTTGCTTCTATCCAATGCTTAGCAAAATGAAAATATCTTTCGCTGTTCGATAGTTCTGGAATACTCGCAAAACGAATCATCGCTTTTGTCATTTCAGCTCCAGCAACATTGCTCTCCATTTGGCTCCTTGAGATAGCTCTTCCTCTGACCATATCCATCATATTTCCTTTATACATGAACGGGACGATTGATTCTTGAATCCAGAAATCTATCACTTTAACTATACTATCAGCTGGAAAATAGTCTGTTGACTGAGTCATTGTGAATATCTGTGAGATACCATCAAGAAGAACATTTCCATATGAACCAATATAAGGAACGTTGTCATGTTGTAAAAACGAACCATCAGTATAAAAGCCATCACCCTCGGTTACAAAAGGATAAACTTTTTCTAATGCGCTTATCGCTTCACTAACACCAGAATCATTTTCTTCCAAGATGCTTTTAATTAGTATTATTCGGGTATTATCCACTTGATTAGCTCCAGTTGCTTCAAGTGCAAGTTCTGGATTTACACTATATCTATTATAATTGACATCTGGCAAAAAACGTTCAATCGGTCTTAAAAAATCGCCAATTTGTTCTTGTGATAAAAAAGGATGTAAAGTGGTAACTAAGTCATTAATTGCTCGCGGAACGCCAATTTCCCAATCCCACCAGTTTCCATACGTTTGGACAGAGAGATTATACTTATAAATGTACATCCATTCTAATCCCGAAAAGACATCCTCTAATAAATTTCTGTTGAGATAATATTCTGAACAAGGATTGGTTGCTGACAGAGCTAAAGTCGTTAAATTTCTAAAACTAGTTGTTAAATTAGCTGATGCTGTCAATTCAGATTGTTCTTCCCACAAAGCTTCCTTATCTTCATCTTTATTCAATGTTTCCCATAATAGGTTGGCTGTTCTATCCATTGATCTTTGCTTATCAATCATTAACGAATCATCAGAATTAAAATAGTTAGCTCCCAGAATCATTTCGTGCCACTTTGTTCTCATGTCATCAAATTTGTTGTGGTCACCTTTATCAATAGATACATCAACGAGAACGATCAGCTCACCACTTGTATTGGTTATTTTTATTCGTGTTGTTCCCTCTCTTTTAGGCAGAATAATCCCATCAAAGACCTCTAATAAATCTTGGTTTTCCACAAAAACGTCTAATTCTTCAAGTGGTTGGAAGAGAGGTATGATATGCATTTGATCTAATGTAAGATGTACATTATCATGTCTATCTTTTGTAACAAAAATGGGGATACTTACTTGAATAGTCTCATTTTTATCGCTAATAATGATCTCACTGGTCCCTGATGCTACACCAGTAACATACCCCCGCTCATTTACTTGAGCTACCTTTGGATCACTTGAAGAAAAAGATAGGTTTTTCCGAGGGAAATCTTCGGGGTAAGTTTCCAGCTCGATTAACTGGCGTTCACCAATTTGCAAATGCAGCTCTTCTTGAGAAATGATAATCTCTTGAATTTCTTCATATATGCGATCATACAAACGTGCATTTCTGTATTCAATTAATCCCGAGGTATTATCAAAAAAAAGCTCCAATTTTACTTGTTCCGTATCTGCTCCAGTCGTAAAAGTAACTGCAAGGCTTTCCCATCCCGAAGTTCCTGAAACAGCTTCACTAGAGTAAAGAGATATCTGAGTTCCATTTTCCATGTACTGAACCCTTATTCTTCCACCAAGTGCATTAGAAATATCTGTTGCTTTCACCTCGACAATTGCGCGATATTCTGTATTTGGACGAACAGGTATACCTTCTTGAAAAACTGCTGCACGACTGACTTGATTGGAAGAAATTTCAATGCTGTTTTCTTCTGTTACTCTCACTTTTGGACGGATATCTGAAGGGAACCAAAGGCGCCAGTGATCTGCTCCAATTGAATCATGCCACCCATTCGTATTCTCAGATTGTTGTGAAAAGTCCCCGTTCAATAATAAATTATGTTCAATCGTTGTGCTGTGAACATTGATTGGTAGTATAAGCAAATGGATCAGAAACAGAAATAAAGCAAGTATTTTCATATTTTTCCTTTCTGCATTAGGCGGAGGCTTCTTGTCATCATATACATAAAGAAACTGTCATTGAGTTGAATAAAAACCGAATAACTATTAAATTGATAGAACTATGGTCTAATAACTACATGAAAAGTCATCCAAGGATACCTGACAGCGACCCTAAAATACCCAAAACAAACAATAAAATGAGCAGCTTGTAAACATTCCAATTCTTCTTTTTAATTAGATAATAAACCATAATCGTAACTAATCCAGGCAAGAGCCGAGGCAAAATTTGATCAAAAACAGTTTGGAGCGCTACTACTTGTTGTTCGCCATCAATAGTTGTTGCGTACTCGATCGCCATTTCAGCTTTTACGAAGCTCACCGCTAAACCAGAGATAACTGTGACTCCTACAATATTCGCTGCCCGAGAGATTTGGTTGATTTTTTGGCTGAGCATTTCAATCGCACTTGTGCCCATTCGATAACCTAGCCAGCCTAAAAGACACTTAAGAAACAGATTAAAGCCAATCATACAAACCAAAAACATGATTGGACTAGCAGTAATACCCGCAATCGCCATGCTAGCAAAAATCGTTGAAAATAACGGTGCTACACCAAATTGAGATATTGCATCCCCAATTCCTGCCAAAGGACCCATTAATGCCATTTTTATACTTCTAATTTTTGATACATCTTCCCCGTGATCAAGCATTGCTAATTGTAAGCTAGTAACAAAGGGAACTGTTTGAGGATTGACATTATAAAATTCCAAGTTATCAATAGTGGCTTTTTTCAATGCTTCCTGATCATCTTTGTAGATCTTTTTTAATCCCGGAAAAATAATATTTGCATAACCCGTTCCTTGATACGTGTTATAGTTGAAGCCATTTTGGAGGAAATATGAGCGCATAGTTGCTATAAAATAATCGTTTTTCGTTAGTTTTTGTTCTTTAGATTCCATCTTCTTTGATTCCTCCTTGTTGAGCGAAAGTCATTGAAAGTTCTTGTCTTTTTTCTTGATTATAGTAATCGATCATTGCAAATACTGCTCCTACTAATGCAATCGCCATAACAGGTAAATCTAAATACGCAATACAAATGTAGCCTAAGATCACGTAAGGAATAACGTCTTTGGAAACCATGACCGATAGAATCATCGCAAAACCGATTGCGGGTAGTAAGCCTCCAGCAACAGTCAGTGCTTGAACCAATTCATTCGGAATCATTTCGACAAATTTTCTAAGAGGCTCCATACTTAAAGCAGAAAGTAATGCAATAAAGAATCCCACAAAGAAAAAACTAATGAAAGTTGTATGTGCAAACCATTTAAAGCGTTTGAAACGGCCATTTTCTACCGAAACTCTTGCAGCTTCGGATGAACCAGCACATACTGTATAAATGAGTGTCTGGCAAATTTGAAATAATACTGCAAATGGATAAGATAATGCCAAGGCACTTTCAGGTGTGACCCCTTTATCTTTTAAAGTTATCGCCATTATGGTCCCCACCACTCCTGGACCTAAAGGATTAGGCGGAACCGTTCCCCCAGCGCCAACGCCAAATCCCATAAAAGCAAGTTCACCAATGGCACCCATCATTAATCCAGTCTGAACATCACCAAGAATCAACCCTACAAAAAAGGAAAGGACAATGCAACGATTTGTAAAAATGCCTAGCAATAGACCCGAATAACAAACGCCTGCCATAAGTGCCAGTAAAAAAGCTTGCATAATTGATATATTCATTTTATTATCTCCTATTCTTTTTCAAGATGAGACATGAGTTGTTTCAATGAATCAACGTCTGGAGCCATCGGTGAGGTACGAGTATCAAACTTGATGTGGAATGTATTCTTTAATTCTTTTAACGCTCTTTTATCTTCTTCACCGATAAAAATATAGTTGGATATTTTCGTTTTTCCTACTGCATTGTGAATGTTCCCCACATTGATTTGCTTAATCGGTACACCACCTTTGACAAGTACTAATGCATCCTGCGGATTAGCCACAACGATAAAAATCATTTGCTTAGGCGAGGCTTTATGAATGATTTCGCATGTTTGTTGAATCGTGAAAAAGCGCATGCTCACATTTTGTGCCACCGCTTTCATCAATTGTTGTTGAAATGGATCATTTGCGGCTTGATCGTTAGCTACGATACATAAGTTGACACCCAATGATTTGATCCACATTTGACCTTGACCATGTATCAAGCGTTCATCAATTCGTGTCATTTTAATATTTGGTTGTGCCATTTGATTCCCTCCTTTAGTCTTTTTACCAAAATAATTGCCAGTTTTTTTTATGTCTTACCAGTGCTTCCATATAGAAGTAATCTCCCCAGATATTCCCTTCATTCACACCCTTTCCGGAATGCCAGGAATAGACCCCTTCATTGATGAGCGCTACAGCCCCTGTGCCCTTTTTTTCTGTGTAACGGTTTATTAAATTTCTTAGCATAACTTGTTGGATATTGTGATACATTTCTTTCATAGGATGGTTGTCCGCTAGATATTTTTCCATTTCATTCATACCACAAAGGGTTATTGCACTAGCAGAAGTATCCCGAGGTTGGTCAGATCCCTCTTCAAAAATCAAATCCCAAAAACAGATTAAATCACTAGGCAAACGATTTAAAAAGTAATTCGTTACAGCTTCATAAAGCTTTATATTTTCCTCCTTTCTACAATAATGCTGATTTAATGCTATTCCATAAATCAACCAGCTTTGACCGCGTGCCCAACTGGAGTCGTCAGAAAATCCTTGCTTCGTTTTACCATATAGGGGCTGACCTGTTGTGGGATCGAAATAATAAGTATGGAATGCTGAAGCATTTTCTCGAATCGCATATTTAATGGTGGTCTTATAATGTTTCTCTGCCACAGCTTTATAGATATCGTCACCTGTCTCCTCATATGACCAATGCAATAATGGTAGATTTAAGAGACAGTCAACAATTAAACGATATTCATTAGAGTCATCCAAATCTCCCCAAGCTTGTATAAATTTCCCTTTATTTTGAAATCGCTCAACGAGTTTGTCAGCTGCGCTAATGGAAAGTTCTCTAGCTTGGGAATTGCCTGTGATTTTGTAACAACTGACACACGAAAGAGTATAAAGGAAACCTAGATCATGATGATTGATTTCTATATTTTGAGACAATCTTCTGGAAAAGCTTTCTATATGCTTTTCTGCTAAATCCTTATACTTATTTTCCTTGGTAATATCATATGCAATCCATAAAATGCCTGTCCAAAAAGCCGTCGTCCATTCTGTGTTATCAATAACTTGGTAATTTTGGTTTTTAGTGGCAGGTGCAGGAAATTTCTCTCCAAATATAGCCATATTTTGATCAATTTTTTGTAAACACTCGTTAATCGCTTGATCAATTTCTTTCGTACTTAATTCTGATACTTCTAGTTTTTGATAATTCTCCTTTAAAGGTTCAATTCTTTTCAAAAGCATGTTTTTCCTCCATTCACAACTTATAGCGTTAACGTGTTATCTGATTGCAGTATATAATATTCTCGTTTGCTACGCAAGCGTTTTCAAGATTATTTATTTTAATGGAATAAAAAAAGCATATAACGCAGCTATATGCTTTTGAAATATAGATG
The DNA here is from genome assembly GCF_002140695.1 of Enterococcus sp. 4E1_DIV0656. Taxonomy (NCBI): domain Bacteria; kingdom Bacillati; phylum Bacillota; class Bacilli; order Lactobacillales; family Enterococcaceae; genus Enterococcus; species Enterococcus sp. 4E1_DIV0656. Next base: position 119,718 of record NZ_NGLF01000002.1, read on the forward strand.
TTAACTAATTAATAATATCAATACTATAGTAATCAGGATGAATAAATGCCTGGTCATATTCAATAGCATTTTCAAAACGATCATAAACAATTCGATTCCTCACAAACAAAGCTGCTGGTCGATTATTCTTAAAATAGCTTTTCATTATTTTCTGATCTTTCTCTGATAAACTATCTATGATCGATTCAAAGTCAGATACAGAGATTGTCATTTTCTCTGATTCTGGTATTTGGTTTAAATCTTCTAGTACTTTAGTAAATGACAGCCCCTTTTTCAGCTGAGCGATTGGAATATCTGTCGGTCCACTGATATGTGCATATCTAAATTGAAGTTTCCACGGCTTATTATTAATAAATGCAACTTGACTTAGTTTTAAAAACGGTACTTTTGTCTCTTCAAACGAAGGAGCATGTAAAATCTTTGCTATATCTGAATTCGTTATTTGTTGAATGAGATCTACCGCTTCCACGACAGTCTTTTCAGATATTGGTTCTTTTTTATCATTAGTCAAGGGGCGTGTATTTTCACTAAAGAAAACACGTTTATTTAGAATGTTTTTTCGTACAAATGTTCCTTCGCCTTGTCTCCGAATGAGATAACCTTGTGCAACCAGATCATTCATCACTTTGATGACGGTTGTATTACTTACCCCATATTTTGCTTTCAAGTCTCCCTCTGAATAGATACGGTCCCCCGGTTTAAATTTACCAGCTTCAATATCTCGAAGAATATCTTGTTTGATTTTTTCATATTTTAATACAGCCACTTTTAGTCCCCCTAAAACAATCTTTATGTACGCAATTTTAGCTAAATGGAATAATATTTAATTTACCTAAATTAAGACAGCAATTGATTAAAAATTTTTATTGAATCGACGAGTATTATAGCTGAAAATAAGATTCTTTGCTTTTACGCTAAATCATTAGATTAATCATATCATATATCTCAAATAGACGTCTAACAGTCTCATAGAAAAATAAAACAAAGAAGAAGCCTTTAACAAGGCTCCCTCTATAATTAAAGATATTCTTTTATTCTTTATTGATGCTTTTTCTATAATCCCAAATGATTTAGCCACTCTAATACTTCTGGTTCAGCATCTTCAACACTTCCCGCTCTAGCTGCAAACCCTTCGAGAAATTGGTAATCTGGATACAATGTTCGAAGTTCGTTTCGACTATTGGTCAATCCACTTCCACCGTGGGTTGCAAAGGGAATGATTTGTTTATCAGCAAGATCATAGGCTTCAAGAAATGTTAAAACAGCTCGCGGTGCACGGTTCCACCAAACAGGAAAGCCGATAAAAATAACATCAAAATCAGACATCTGTGCAACGTCAGCCATCAACATTGGTCGAGCATCTTCTTCCACCTCTCTAGTAGCAAAAGCTGTATGTTCATCGTAAACGTTAGGGTAACCTACTTCTGTTTGAATCGAAAATAACTCACCTCCTGTCTGTTCAGCGATCATCTCTGCTATGACTTGGACATCTCCTATTAAAGTGTTATCGATCACATTAAAACTACTTCCAGAAACTGCTTCGACTGCGGGCTCTTGCTCCAAGTTTTCAGGTCGTGTAAAGTAGGCAATTAAAATGTCATCCGTGCTATCAATCAAAGAGATTTCTTCATTTTCTTGTGCTACTAAGTCACGATTGCTTGTTTCACCTGAATTAGTGTCTAATTCTTCATTCGTTGGATCACTGCTGCATCCTGCAAGAAAGATCATAGCCAGATAAAGTCCTTTTGTCCATTTTCTCATCGTATTGCTCCTTTCATCTTCCATAAGTAATGGTAGTTTCAGTATATTTCTTGAAGTGGACTTTAAGGCAAGACACTCAGATAAAATTTGTCTTAATTTTTACACCTTTCTCACAACTCCCTCACAAAAAGTCATTCCTGCAAAAGCACTCAAAAAGACGTAAACAATAATTTGTTGACGACTTTTCCATTTATCTCCCGATTTTCCTCAAATATGTGGCGAAAAAGTCAATGCGTTTATGGTAAAAAACGTTAGACAAGCAAAAATAAAATAGAAGCGCGTAAGACGGATTTTAAAAGGATCATTATATGATAAACTATTCCTAAATAGTATAGGAGTGATTGAATGAACGTTTTTTTCAGACCACCAAAAGAAGATGATATTGATCAAATCATGCAGATTGAAAATGCAGGATTTACAGCGGATGAAGCAGCATCCAAAACAGCGATGATGGATCGAATACGTATACTAAGTGACAGTTTTATTGTTGCTATAAATGAGACGGATTGTCCGATCGGCTACGTTGTTGGGCCCATTATTTCTAAACGTTATCTCTCTGACGATCTTTTTGAAAGTACTCGTCCTAATCAGCCTTTTGGTGGCTACCAAAGTATTCTTAGCTTGACTGTCGCTCCTGGTTATAGAAACTGCCAGATTGGTAGTAAACTACTGTCAGTTCTTGAACAACAATGTCGTCTTCAAAATAGAAAAGGAATCACATTAACTTGTTTAGAATCATTGATTCCATATTACAAAAAGCACGGCTATCAACTAGAAGGACTGTCAGAATCACAACATGCGGGTGTTGCTTGGTATAATATGGTGCTAGAGTTGGACGATACGCCTAATGAATTCTAATAAAAACTGCATACTAGATAACCACCATCAAAAACACTAACACAAATAAGCCCATACTCATAAGATCATGGGCTTATTAATATTATCTTCAATTACATATACTTCTCAACTTCATCAATTTCTTTTTGTAGTGCTTTTTCATCGTACTTTTCATACTTACCGGCTTCGTGTGCGATCTTTTTGATTTCGTGAATCGCTTTTTTCTCAACGATCCATTTCTTCATACTATGTTTTTTTGCGTCAGCATCTAGTGTGTCTAATTCAGCTAAATTCTCATCTAACTTATCAAGAACCTCGGCAATCTTTACCAATGCTTTTGCTTCCTTTTCTTCATAGTTTGTCATAGATATCACTCCTTAAGTATTTGATATATTTATCTTACTGCTGTAATTAAATATTTTCAAATTAAATGTACTGTTTATCACAAAGTTTTATCTGATTCTCACTGAAGAAACAGAAAACATTAGATTCTTGCAATATTCTACTCATTTTATACTTATTTTTATCCTTAATGATTTATCATAAGAAAAGTATCGATTATATAAAAAGATAATTTAGTGAATTAGCAAACATTCGGTGTATCTTTTGTGATAAAGTCATTTAGCTTTTTTACTTTCTTATGGTTGCAGCAAAATTTTCCCGACACTTTTTCCAGATTCTAAATAATCATGGGCAGCTTTTCCGTCAGCTAATGAAAAAATGGTTGGTTGACTGATTTTCATTTGATCCTTGCTAAAGTAAGTAAACAGTCGGGTGCTTCTTCTCTCCCGCTCTTGAAAACTTGTCAAGTAATCCCAGAGATCTCCTGTCAAAATACTTTTTGATTTAGATAACAAGGGAATAAAGTCAATCGCTGGCGGATTTCCGCCGGCCATGCCAAAAAAGATAACCTTCCCTCTATTTTTGATCAGGTCGGCACTTTCGGCTAATGTACGCCCAATGCCATCATAAACGGTATCAAAGAAAGAAGTATAGGTTTCTTGCCATTCTGTATTTCTTAAAAAGACTTGTTTTGCGCCTTGGTCTAAAGCCAGTTGTCGCTTTTCTTCCGTAGAAGTGACGCCATAAACTTCTAGATCATCTGCGGTTAATAATTGCGATAAAATTTGTCCGACGCCACCACTTATTCCATGAACGAATACCTTACTATGATTCACATTATTGCCAAGATCATGAGCTAAAAAATCAGCTGTCAACCCTTGCAGTCCAATACTGGCTGCTAATTTAGGTGATATACCTGATGGGATACGGATGGCATTTTCCTCAGGAACAGCCACCAATTCTGCATGAGCAAAAGGAACATCCACAAAAAGAATCGTTTCCCCTAGCTGAAACTTGGAGACAGATGTTCCTTTTTGAATAATCCTCCCTACCCCTTCATAGCCATTAATAAGAGGCTCTCGGGATTCAATATGATAGGTGCCCTTTCTTCGATAAATATCTGCATAATTTAACCCAATATACATCATTTCTATCATTAGCTCATTTTTTTGAATGACTGGATCAGGCAATTCACCATAAGTTAACACATCTGAATCGCCAAATTCTTTAAAGTACAATGCCTTCATGCACAAAACATCTCCTATCTTTTGCCAATCAAAATCGTGTGATTTTCTTTATGAAACCAAGGCTCTATCACTTAGCCAACTATCATTAGATTGAAATCATAAAAAAAATAGATTAAGTTCTTTTGGTCATTTCTTTACTATAAAAAAAAGCACCTTCTCACGAAGGTACTTTCATTCTATTCTTCTAGATGAGATTCGTCAAAGTAGATTATTCGTTCAGATCATCCTTATAAATTCCCAGTTATGTCTAACTCACCTTATTCCTAGATAAATCAACTACTTTTGTGTAAAACAGGATTATAACAAAGCTGACTATTACTAAGAGAAACAAGTGGGGATTGGAATCCATCAACTTTTAAGTCTGACAAATCCTCAGAAGTAGCTCATTACAACGGAACCAAACTGACTATCCATGGTTTTTAGAGGATAACAGGAAAGCGATGGCAAAAGTCGCCCGGCGATCAATCAGTTGTATCGTATAAATCAATATCCCCACTCGAAAAAAATTAAGCCACATCGCTTCTACTTGTTAAAGGCCTCTTTGCCTTAATTCGTCGTTCAACCACTTAAATCCGTCATGGATGATTTGCGCATGATCAAAAGCAAAAAGAGATTCCCAGTTCTCCGTAGAGGATCGTTCTTTTGACGTAACATATTGATAGAGTACTTTATCCTTATCAACCCTATACCAAAAAGCCTCAGAAGCATCATCTCCTGCATAAAGAATCTTCATCTGCTGTAGAACAGTTATATAGACAGCAGAAACGGTCCATCCACGGGGATCCCGATTTTTATCTCCATATACACCTAATAAAGAAACTTCCTGCACTTCCACGCCCGTTTCTTCCTTTAACTCTCTGATAGCGGCCTTAATGATATTTTCTCCTTCGTTAACGAAGCCACCTGGCAAAGCGAACCGTCCTTTAAAAGGATGATTTTTTCTTTTGACAAGTAAAATGTATACTGCATCCGACGTGACATTGAATATCAAATTGTCAACAGTAAATGCTGGTTTTGGATATTGTGGTAATTCCTGCTTCTTATACCAGCTTAACCACTCTTCTTCGTTCATTTCCTCTTCTGATACTTTATTTGCCATGTGATTGTCTCCTTTTGCTTTGAGTTATCCGAAAGATTTAACGTTTTGATAGATAGGCTTTTTGCTTAAATCAAAGATTGACATAACGCCTTTATAAATTTCAAAGACTCGTAAAACATTTCGGTCTTCTACAGAGGGGTATATTTTTGCCATGTAAGGATTTTTCTCGAAAATTTCATCTAAATAGGTAGAGCCTATTTCATTTACTCTCCCTTGTAAGGTAATAGAAAACGATTCCATTGATGTTTCTCCTTCTATACCTGTGATGGAAACGACCGGGTTCATTTTGAGCTGTTTATAAAACGGCTTGGATATTGCAGTCAAAAAATACAGCTTCGTTTCTTTCACCAACATAATATCGATTACTCTGGTGACCGGATTTCCGTTTTCGTCTACTGTGGCGAACACAGTAGAATGAATCTCATTTTTTAAATAATTCAAATAATCTTCTGTCTTCATTTTTGAATGGTCCATGAATGCGCTCCTATCTAAAATGATCGATTTCTCTGATCGTTTCAACTATATTTCCTTGCAGAATAATCGTTTTATCCATGAGTTCATCTGGTATGCGTTGTGCTTGTTGGTTACAGACGATATAGGTCGACTGATTCGTTGCCCTCGTCATTTCTTGGAATGGATATTTTATAATGGAAGGCGTGTTGTTACCAATGCCGATCTCCCAAAAAACGATTTTAGTACCTAAATAATTTTCTAGAAATTCTTTGTATCGGTTAGCTGCGCTTTCCCAACCATCATCTTGTACAAAAAATTGATCTATCCGTAAATTGACCCGCATCGGTTGTCCACATTTGGGGCAATATGGTATGAGGTGCTTGGGAATTTTGAACTGACTCTGCTGATGGACCATTTGCATAATCAATGATTCATTCTCGTAAGTCTTGTTATGGCAGGCACGTGAACATTGAAATAACCCATAATCACCTTGTGTATAAAATAATCGTCTCTTATCAAAGCCCGTCTTTTGGAACTGATGATCTACATTAGTAGTAATGACAAAGTAATTTTTTTCTTCTACCAAAGATAGAAGCTCTTTATATAGCGGCAAAGCCTCAGGCTGATATCGATTATGAAAAACATGTTTACTCCAATAACCCCAATACGTCTCTAATGAATCGAAGGGATAAAATCCGGCAGAATACATATCGGTTAAATGATAATGATCAATATAGTCTCTGAAATATTTTTTGAACCGTTCACCAGAATAGGTTAACCCGGCAGCAGCAGAAAGGCCTGATCCAGCACCGATAACGATTGCCTCTGCTTCAGTTATCTTTTGATAAACTTTCTGATAATTGTTGTAGTTTTTCATAGTACAACTCCTTATCAATGTCTTTAAACACATTGAAAATAATTTTTATAGGTGAATGAACACGCGTTACATATTCTTGCGTTGTTTTGATAGCGATCTCTGCAGCTAACTCATTGGGAAAACGAAATTCTCCTGTTGAGATACAACAAAAAGCGACGCTCTTCAATTGATACTCTTCGCAAAGCAACAAGACGCGACGATAACAGTCAGCCAATAAGGATACGTGTTCTTTAGTTACGGTATCTTTTATGATTGGCCCAACAGTATGTATCACTTTTTTTGCAGGCAAGTTATAGCCGTCGGTGATTTTTGCATAGCCGGTTTCTTCCAAATGACCTTGTGCGTCCATGATTTCTTTGCATGCTAGTCTTAATTGAATACCTGCTGCAGAGTGGATCGCATTGTCGATGCACCTGTGTAATGGAACAAAACATCCTAGTAGCTGTGCGTTTGCAGCGTTTACGATGGCGTCCACTTCCAACCTCGTGATATCTCCTTGCCAGAGATAAAGGTTTTTTGTATACTGTTGCGCATCGTTTAGTGAAAAAATCTGATTTTCAGCTCTTTCTTCTAAAAGAAATTGATTTTGAATGTCAATAAAGTCCGTATGAATAGGTCGCGCTTCTCTTATATTTAATAAGCTTCGCAATAAATCATTTTGTTCTTTCGGATCATCCGAGCTAGCATCTACTATTTTACTTAAGTGACTGTTTTCCTCTAATAAATAGTTAATCAGCCATTTCCTCTTTTCGCTATGGTTCATCGTCAACACCTTCTTTATAAAAATTTCCCGATTATTTTCGATAATCGGGAAATAGCAAGACTAATTTAACAACTCTTTGATTGCTTCTACGCGACTCGTCAAAGGTTTACCCAAAGCTTGTTCAAAGTCACTAGATGTCACATCTAATTGATTATTTTTAATATCATGTTGGAAAGACAAGAACATTTCTGCAACAGGTTGTGGTAAACCGCCTGCTGTCAAACTATCTACAAAGGTTTGATCATCAGATGAAACTACTTCGATTTCCTTCCCTGTTGCTTCTTTTAAAGCTGCTGCTAATTCAGCATAAGTAATAGGGCTGCCCGATAATTCAAGGATTTCAGGGTATTCTGTTCCTGCTAGTGCTTTTGCAGCAACCTCAGCATATTCGCGCTTCAAAGCCCAGCCGGTTTTGCCTTCTTTAGCTGCGTAAACGAATTTCCCACTAGCTAACGCACCGCCAATAATCGGCATTTCATTTTCTAAATACCAGTTATTACGTAAAAATGTATGCGCAATTCCCGCTTCTTTGATTTGTTTTTCAGTAAAGATGTGATCAGCAGCTAATGCACTTGTTGAGTGATCTGCATCAGCAAAACTTGTATAAGCAATATACTGAACACCAGCGTCTTTGGCTGCCTTAACCACATTAGCATGTTCTTCTTGACGATTGCCTGGTGCGCCAGACACAAAAAGCAAGCGGTCAATGCCGTCAAAAGCGTTACTCAACGAATTGATATCAGAATAATCCCCTACTCTTACATTGTAGCCTTTCTCTTTTAGTGTAGCTGCTTTTTCTTCAGATCGTACCAAAGCATAGATCTGATCTTTAGAAACTAAATCTTTCAAGAATTCAAGTGCATATCCTCCAAAACCACCAGTAGCTCCTGTTACTAAATATGTCATATAAAACACTCCTTTTTAGTTCGTACATTCAGCTGTACAATTATAAGATACACCTATATAATAAATAGTATGTTAAGATAAGTCAAGAAGAAAATCTAAAAAGGACTGAATTCACTTGAAATATTCTATTCAACTCAGTGATGCAATTCATATTATGTGTTATATCGTCATCTATAAAGATACTAATATGCTCTCAAGTGAGATGATTGCTCAAAGTGTAGAAACTAATGCTGCAAATGTCAGAAAAATAATGGCAAACTTAAAAAAATCTGGACTGATTCGAACAACTACTGGGAAACCAAAGCCCTATTTAGCAAAGGACCCCAAAGATATTAGTCTACTTGATATATATAAAAGTATTCATGGAAACACAAATCTCATTCAAGTCGATCCTAAAACGAATCCAGACTGCATTGTTGGTGCAAATATACAAGAAGTACTGGATGGTGCGTATAATGAATTGCAAGTAACTGTCGAAGAAAAAATGGCGAAAATCAATCTGTTCTCTCTATTAACAAGTATTGCAAGTTTAGAGGAAAGCAAACGACCGGAAAACAAATCTTTTCTTGAGCCATTTTTATAAAACAAAAAAACCCATTGAGATACTGACATCTCAGTGGGCTTTTTCGTTACGAATGAAATTGATTTACGTCTTCACATCTTTCGACACCACTCATAAGAAATAGCGTTGTCATTCACTTGCTTTTTCTGCAGCTCTGACTATTGCTCATAGAGACAGTGTATGCACAAGAGCAAATATTTCTTTCTTATCGACCAAACGACTAAATTCTTTCACTACTCGACTGCCTAAATTCACTGTGGCACCAGTAACTTCCTACTTCATTTCCGTTCCTCTTTTCTTTTACTCGTGGATGTAAAACAGCTTGATCTATCGGCCTGCTACTTAGATCAACTACAGAAACATTTCATTCTTAAAGTTCAAATACCCGTAAAACATGTTTGTTTCCCTCTGATGATCGATGTCATTTCAATACGGATTTTGCATCCAAAAAATTAGTTACTCTCTGAATTTTCCATTGACGATATTTGAGTGAGCTGGCGTCGATTGCTCACCCTTCATTTAATTATCGAATCATACGGAGGGCTATCAATTTGATAGTAGAACGGTTTGGTGATCGCCGTCAAGAAATAAAGCTTCTTCTCTTTTTCTAGCGTGCTTTCTTGATGATCATTTAAAAGTGGCATCTCAATTTAGTTTTTTGATAGTGTTTCAAGAGAGAAGTAATTAATACGCTGCTATTTCTTTATCTCTGTTAATAGCCGAGACTTTTTTTTGAGCTACTTCTCTTATACATTTGTATCATACTCAAAACTTTATCACACTGCTAAGATAGGTCACTCAACCCATTTTCTTTTTTCAATAGCAGCTTGAAAAGAATTTTCTTCATCGCTAAATATTCCAGAGTTGATCGATTGGATAATCTGCTTTTCTTTAAATGCTTTCCTCTATGGATTCATTCATTTTTATGTAATGGTATGAAAAAAGCACCTCCTTATGAGATGCTCTTTCATACACTGACAACTAAAAATTCTCAAGCAAGAGATTTTTTTTTTGTCCTTTTATTCAACTGTGACAATCCGTATAACTGTTTAAATTTTATAAACGGTTAAATCACTTTTTTCTAACACAAGAAAAGATTGCTTTATTAGACTTTTCAAATTGAAACGAGTTACTTCTTCGGTTCATCCTCATCCATCTTAAGAACTGCCATGAAGGCTTCTTGCGGTACTTCGACAGAGCCGATTTGTTTCATCCGCTTCTTCCCTTCTTTTTGTTTCTCCAGAAGTTTGCGTTTCCGAGAAACGTCACCGCCATAACATTTCGCCAATACGTTTTTACGCAAGGCTTTAATGTCTGAACGGGCAACGATTTTTTGTCCGATGGCTGCTTGGATCGGTACTTCAAATTGTTGTCGTGGGATCAGTTTCTTCAGTTTTTCAACGATGGCTTTGCCTCGTTCATAAGCAAAGTCACGGTGAACGATAAAGCTCAATGCATCGACTTTTTCAGTGTTCAGCAAGATGTCCATCTTCACTAGCTTGCTAGTTCGGTAACCAGACATTTCATAATCCAGTGATGCGTACCCTTTCGTGCTGGATTTTAATTTATCAAAGAAATCAAAGACGATTTCCGATAATGGGATCTCATAAACGACGTTTACTCGATAATCATCCAAGTAATCCATCGTGACAAAGTCTCCCCGTTTGCGTTGGGACAATTCCATTACAGCACCGACGTAATCATTAGGAACCATGATTTGTGCTTTGACGTATGGTTCTTGTACATTGTCGATCGTGACTGGTTCAGGAAATTCTGCTGGGTTATCAACGACGACCATTGAGCCATCTGTCTTGTTGACATGATAGATTACGGATGGTGCAGTCGTAATCAACTCAAGGTTAAATTCACGTTCTAGCCGTTCTTGCACGACATCCATGTGTAATAGGCCTAAGAAGCCGCATCGGAACCCAAATCCTAACGCTTGAGAGGTTTCTGGTTCAAATTGCAATGCTGCATCATTCAGTTGTAATTTTTCCAATGCTTCTCGAAGGTCGTTGTAGCGTGAGGTATCGATTGGGTACAATCCGCAATAAACCATCGGATTCATTTGGCGGTAGCCTTCCAATGCTTCGGCTGCTGGATTGTTGGCTAAAGTCACCGTATCTCCGACTTGCGTATCTTTAACAGTCTTGATGGCAGCAGTGATATACCCAACATCGCCCACCATCAACGCATCTCGTTGAATGGCTTTGGGTGAAAAGACGCCGACTTCCGTGACATCAAAGGTCTTGCCATTGCTCATCATTTTGATTTTATCTCCAGGTTTGACCATCCCGTCCATAATGCGGACGTTTAAGACCACCCCACGATAGGAATCGTACACGGAGTCAAAGATCAACGCTTTTAACGGTGCTTCAATATCACCTGCTGGAGCTGGGACATACTCAACGATTTGTTCCAAAATGTCTTCGATCCCAATACCTGCTTTGGCACTCGCTAAAACAGCTTCACTGGCATCGATACCGATAACATCTTCGATCTCTGTTCGTACCCGCTCAGGATCGGCAGCTGGCAAGTCTATTTTATTAATGACTGGTAGGATCTCTAAATCATTGTCTAACGCCAAGTAGACGTTTGCCAATGTCTGTGCTTCGATCCCTTGAGCCGCATCAACGACGAGTACGGCGCCTTCACAAGCGGCCAAACTGCGGGAAACTTCATAGGTGAAATCGACGTGCCCTGGGGTGTCGATCAAATGGAAGATGTAGGTTTCTCCATCTTTGGCGGTATAGTTAAGTTCCACAGCATTTAATTTGATCGTGATTCCTCGTTCACGTTCAAGATCCATGGAGTCCAATAATTGGTTTTGCATTTCCCGAGACGTCACCGTATGGGTTTGTTCCAAAATACGGTCCGCCAGTGTTGATTTCCCATGGTCGATATGGGCGATAATGGAGAAATTACGAATCTTCTCCTGTCGTTTTTTCATTTCTTCTATGTTCATGGATACGTTCCTCATTTCTTTTAGTCAGCTTTTCTATTATACCAACGAAACGCCAATAGTTAAAGTATTTTTCTTAACCGTTATTTAGACATATTCATTCAGGTTTTGCTATACTAGAGCTAGCAAATAAATTGGAGTTGAAAGAATGGACAATAATTTTCATCAAAATCTACATATTCGAGCGGTGGATGAAAAAGACGTTGATCAGTTCAACGAACTGTTAAGCTACGTTTTTCAGATCACTGAATCGGATATTGAAGAAAGCGGCTATGAGAGCAAACGGGAAATGATTAAATCTAAGCGCCCGATCTTAGAGCTTTCCAAGGTCTTTGGCTGGTTCAATGAAGACAAGTTGATCTCGCAAATCGCCGTTTATCCTTGTGAAGTCAATATACACGGCAAATTGATCAAAATGGGCGGAGTGACCGGTGTTGGGACCTACCCTGAATATGCCGGACATGGCCTGATGAAAGACTTGATCAAGCTTGCCTTAGAAACCATGCGGGAAGATCAGCAATGGATCTCCTACCTTTATCCATACAATGTGCCTTACTATCGTCGCAAAGGCTGGGAGATCATGTCCGACAAGCTGACCTTCAAAATTCGTGATACCCAGCTTCCGAAAACCAAAGAAGTCCCTGGGATCGTAGAGCGCAAAGAAGTGGATGACCCTGATGTTTTTACTGTCTACAACCAATTCTCCCGCGACAACCATGGTGCCTTGCAGCGGACCTCTTTTCACTGGGAAGAGTATTGGCGCTATGAAAATGAAGAAGAGCGCACCGCGGCTGTCTATTACAATGCCAGTGGTCATCCGACTGGTGTACTTTTTTATTGGGTAGCCGAAGAAGTCTTCCATGTAAAGGAAATGTTCTACTTGAATCAAGAAGCCCGCAATGGTCTTTGGAATTTTATCTCTGCTCATTTCTCAATGGTCTATTGGGTCAAAGGAGACATTTATTCAAATGAACCCCTGTCCTTCTACCTGGATGATAGCCAAATCAAAGAAACCATTGAGCCTTATTACATGGCGCGGATCGTCGATGTTGAACAGTTTTTGAAAAACTTCCCATTTGAAGCCTTTCAAACACCCTTTCACTTTGTTGTTTCTGACCCAGTTGCCGATTGGAACAACGGAATCTTCGGTGTCCAATACAATCACGGGGAGATCGTGGTTTCAAGAGAAGCCATCGGAAAAGCTGTCCAATTGGATATTCAGACATTGTCGTGTCTGTTGATGAATTACCGCCGTCCAGCTTACTTAGAGCGTGTGGAACGGCTAAATACCGATTCAGAAACACTGGCATTACTAGAATCGATCATCCCTGATATGGAAGCCTATTTCAGTGATTATTTCTAAACAACGAATCAACAAAACGTACAACTATGAATGATTAAGGAGTGTTTTTGAATGAAACTATATTTTGCTGCTCCCCTGTTTGCTGCTAGTGACCTTCGCTACAACGCCGAACTTGTTGCGTCGATTCGCCAGCAGTATCCGCAGCTGGAGATTTATTTACCTCAAGAAAATGCCGCGATCAATGATAAGTCCGCCTACGCGGATAGCAAAATGATTGCGTTGGCAGATACCGAAAAAGTACTGGAAAGCGATTTGATGATCGCTTTGCTGGATGGTTTGACCATCGATGCTGGGGTTGCCTCTGAGATTGGCGTCGCCTATGCAAAAGGCATTCCTGTTTTAGGGCTTTATACGGATAGTCGCCAACAAGGTGCCGATAATCAGCAAAAGCTGGCAGCATTACAAACCGTTGCGGAAAATCAGTTCCACTATGTCAATCTTTATACGGTGGGTTTGATCAAGCTAAACGGTGAGATTTATTCCTCTGAAGCAGCACTTGTAGCTGGCTTAGCAGACTATCTTTCGGAGGACAACTAAATGGGGCAAAATTATCAGCGACTGCAAAAGGTATTCACTATTTTCGGTATTCTCGTGTTTTGTTTTTCTTTGTGGGAATTTTTCCGTGGCGTCTATCCGCAAACACAAGGACTGATTTTCTTGGGTCAAGCCTTACTTGGGATTTTATTGATCTTTGTCCCAGAAATGAGTAAAAAGTTCTTAAAAATCCAGCTACCAAATGCCACCGTCTACTTTTATTGGTTTTTCTTGCTGATCTCCGTATTCATGGGGACGATCTTACATTTGATCGAAACCATTGCTTTCTGGGATAAAATTCTGCATGCGGTAAGCCCAATGGTCTTGACGGCTGTAGGCTATGGATTGATCTGTCTCTTACTAAAAGAAGTGCCCGTTTCAAAAGTTTCGCCTTGGTTATTTTTACTGATGGGCTTTGCTTTTGCTGGCTTGTGTGGTGTTTTCTGGGAGTTTTGGGAATTCATCTGCGACTCTGTTGGTGGAATGAATCTCCAACGTTATGCAACCTTAGATGGCACCCCGTTTATTGGTCGTGAAGCATTGATGGATACGATGGGCGATTTACTAACCAACACGATTGGTGCTGCTTTGATGGGCGTGATCGCGTATGTTCAAGGACGAGGCAAACCTGATTACTTTGAAAGTTATCGGATTAAAAAATTATCATAACCAACCTTTAAAAGCTTGTTGAAACCATCGTTTTTCAACAAGCTTTTTTCTTTTGTTCTTTTATTGATAAAGAAAAATTTATAAAAACACTTAAATAACACGGCTTATTTTTATAATTTCGCTGTCTAACAAGGTTCGACCTTTCTTACACTTCCCTATAAAACGGTTACAACTACAAGAAAATTCCCTCGTTTAATCATTTTTATTTCCCCAAAAAACCATGGTCTGTTATAATTACATTATTCATTTGACATTGCGTCAGTAAAGGAGAGGCTTATGGTTCTAACAGTGTTTTTTATTTTATGCTGCTTGATTTTTTCATCGATCACCTATGCGTTCTCTAAAGATGCCCGAAAATTTGTCCAACCTTTATCAATCAAAATTATTTTTATCGCATCAGCTATTATTGCGGTTTGGACAATGTTCTTTTCAATGGTTGCATTTGTCGCTTGGGTCATCTAAAAAAACATTCTTGCCAGTTGCGGCGTTTTCGCTGCATTGGCAAGAATGTTTTTTTGTGGTTAGAAAAGTTTGATTTGATTCAAAGGCCAAAAACGCAGCAGCACTTTCCCCTCCATTTGATCTTCTGTTACGACCCCGAAACTACGACTGTCCCGAGAGATCAAACGATTGTCTCCCATCACAAAATAGCTGCCTTCAGGAACAGTTACCGTAAAATCGTCGGTAAAGTGTTCTGCACCAGCGGCGATCTGCTGAAACATTTCGCGATAAGAATATTCGTCTTGTAATTGATCGTCCGCAAATTTCTCTTTAAACTCATCTAAATAGGGTTCTTCGTATACTTCTCCATTGATTGTTAGGACATCATCTTTCATCTCAATCGTATCACCGGGTAAACCAATCAGCCGCTTGACAGCAATTTTGCTTGGATCATCTGGTTCAACACATATCACGATGTCTTGGCGGTCATATGAAGAAATTTTTGATGCAATCAAACGCTGCTTATCGGCCAAAGTTGGATCCATAGAATGGCCACTGACTTGAACTGGCGTCAGGACAAACAAACGGATGAGAACCACGGCGACGATAAAGAAAAGCAGTAACCAATTCTCTTTTAGGATTTTTACCATAGCTGCTCTTTCGCTCCTTTACTGCATCTTTTGTCATTATCAAAGCTCGTTTCTGGCATTCTGACAAAAGATATCTTCCTCAATCTTACGTGGAATTTTTACATTGAGCAAGAGAAATCATCGATTTTTAAAAAAATATGACATTTCTAGTGGCCATAAAGAACCTTTTACGTTCGATCACGACTCAAGAAAGCAAACACATCTTTTCGACTTAGACTCCCTACGAGTTTCTGCTCTTCTTCAATCACTACCGTGTCATGAGTTGCAAATAAGGTATACAACTCATTTAAAGTAGTAGATGCAGCGATTTGAGGAGCCACTGGGTTGACTTCATCGCTGAAAAAGTTCATCCGCATCAAATCCCCTGCAGTGACCAGTTTTGCTTCGTCTTCACCGGTCTCTTCAAAAAAACTTTTCACAAAAGCAGTTTTTGGTTGCGAGACAATCACTTCCGGTGTATCACATTGGACGATCTTCCCTTGATTCATGACAGCAATGCGCGTACCTAGTTTTACCGCTTCTTTCATGTTATGCGTGACAAAAATAATCGTCGTCCCAAGCTCTTGGTGCAAATCGAGGACTAACTCCTGTAAGGAATTTCGAGAAATTGGATCAAGAGCACTAAAGGGCTCGTCCATCAGAATAATTTCTGGGTTAGCAGCTAACGCTCTTAAAATCCCGATCCGCTGCTGTTCTCCTCCTGACAACTCTTTAGGCATTCGATGGCGGTATTGCTCTGGGTCAAGTTTGACCTGTGTCAGCAAACGATCCACGGCTTCTGAGCGATCTTTTTTCGACCACCCTAACATCTCTGGGATTACTTCAATATTTTGCTTCACATCCATTGTCGGAAACAGGGCGATTTGTTGGAGAACATACCCCATTTGCCAACGCATTTTTTGGATATTGTATTCTTTGATTCGTTTTTCTTTGAAGTAAATATCGCCATCCGTTGGTTCTGACAACGCGTTGATCATCTTCAAAGTCGTCGTTTTCCCACTCCCAGAAGGACCGACCAAAACAAAGATTTCCCCTTTATTGATGCTCAGATCTAATTGATCGATCACTATTTTTTGATCAAACTTTTTACTGACGTTTTTAAATTCAATAATTGGTGTCATTCTTGTCCCTCCTTAATTAATCCTTCATCTATCAGGAAGGTACGCGCGACTTCTGCTGGATTTTTTCCTTCGACATTGACCTGATAATTCATTTCACTCATTTGTTCTTCGGTGATTTTACCTGCCAGCTTTTCCAATGCACGGACGACTTCTGGATGTTCCTTGGCAAAGGCTTCTTTCATCAAAGGCGCTCCTTGATAAGGTGGAAATAGTTCTTGATCGTCTTCTAGAATAACTAAGCCATATTGACGCAATTCACTGTCCGTGGAATAGGCATCCAGTAGATTGATGTCGCCATTATTGATGGCTTGATAACGCAATGCTGGTTCCATACTTTGGACACTTGGAAAATCTAGCCCATAGAGTTCTTGGATGCCCGCATAACCGTCCGTCCGATCAATGAATTCGAGGGTAAAGCCGGCTTTGATTTGATTTTCGATTTTCTTCAAATCAGAGATCGTGGTTAGTCCATTTTCCTCAGCAAATTCTTTTTTCACAGCCAACGCATAGGTATTTTGATACGCCATCGGCTGAAGCAAGGTCATCTCAAACTGATCCTGTAACAGATTGACTGCTTCGGTATAGGTTTCGTCTGAGTCAAGTTTTTGACTCGCAAGCTCTTCTGGTACCTCAACTAAGCTCTCCAACACGGTACCAGTAAACTCTGGATATATATCAACTTGACCATTGTCCAATGCGCTGAATAAGAAAGAGGTTTTTCCAAAATTTGGCTCTAGTTCAACTTGGGCATCAGGATCTTCTTGCTCAATCAATTCTTTGTACATGTTGATCAAGATATCAGGTTCAGACCCTAACTTCCCAGCTATGGTAATGGTTTTCGGCGCGAAAAATCCGCTCTGTGAAAAAGAAACGCCGCCAATCAGCAAGATGATCGCTGCCAGCGTAATCAAGGTATAGCGCGGTTTCAGGTGTTGTAGATAACGGATCAACGTACTGAAAATAATAGCCAGTAAAGCAGACCCGATCGCGCCGATCAAGGTTAATTCAGGGGCATTTCGATCGATCCCCAGTAAAATAAAGGAACCTAGTCCACCAGCGCCAATCAAAGCGGCCAAGGTTGCTGTTCCGATGATCAAGACCAGCGCTGTGCGAATCCCAGAAATTATGACAGGCAAGGCAATCGGCAATTCGACTTTGATCAATCGTCGCATCCGAGACATGCCAAATGCCGCCGCAGCTTCTTCGATTGATGGATCGATCTCCGAAAGGCCAATATAGGTATTTTGAAAGATCGGCAATAACGCATAAATAACTAGTGCGATCAACGCAGGCGGCGTTCCGATCCCCACAAATGGAATCAATAAACCTAACAGTGCCAGTGATGGAATCGTTTGTAGCACACTCGTTATTTGTAGGCCGACTTCCGCTGCCCGTTTATGATTAACCAGCCAAATGGCTAACGGGACAGCAATAACGATCGCCACCAGCAGCGCAATGATCGACAATGACAAATGCTCAAAGACAGCTGTCAGCAATTCCCCTTTTCGCTCATTCAACGTTTCAAAAAAAGTATTCATCTTTTCATTCCTCTCCTACTCCATAAGAACAGTATAATCGAAGTGCGAATTTCCTCCAAACAACAAGCAAGAGGAACTTTTTTGTCTTATGTTGAGCGACAAAAAAAACGATGGCTACCAATGAAACGGCAACCATCGTTTTGCATTTATCCATTTTTTATCTTTTTATTCCTCGGTAATTGGCGTATTTTCAAAAACCAGCTGTTCGTTCAATAATTCGATCGTGACTTGGGTCTTTGGTAAGACTCTGCCAGCAACGATTTCTTTTGCCAACGGAGTTTCGACTTCTCTCGTGATAAACCGACGTAGAGGTCGCGCACCATACGCTGGCTCATAAGCATTTTCAGCGATCCAGCGTTTGGCTTCTTCAGTGATCGTCAACAGTATATCTTGGACTTCCAGTCGTTGTGACAGCTGTGCGATGATCTTGTCGACGATGCCTGTCACATCGTTTAGACTAAGCGGTGTGAACAAAATCGTGTCGTCGATCCGATTTAAGAATTCTGGTTTAAAATGCCCTCTCAAAAGATTACGGACATTTTCAGCAACGTTTTCTGGGATCGTCCCTTCTGCGGTCACACCATCTAGCAAGACTTGAGAGCCGATATTGCTAGTCATGATCAAGACTGTATTTTTGAAATCAACGACTCGCCCTTTTGAATCTGTCAAACGGCCATCATCAAGCACTTGTAATAAGATATTGAAAACATCAGGATGGGCTTTTTCGATCTCATCCAATAAGACAATCGTGTATGGATTGCGTCGAACAGCTTCAGTCAATTGGCCACCTTCTTCAAACCCTACATAGCCTGGAGGGGCACCGACTAAGCGAGACACCGAATGTTTTTCCATGTATTCGCTCATATCGATCCGAACCATATGCTCTTCTGAATCAAAGAGGTTGACCGCCAACGCTTTCGCTAATTCGGTCTTACCGACGCCGGTCGGACCTAAGAACAAGAAGGAACCTAATGGTCGATTTGGATCTTGCAGGCCAGCTCGTGAACGAATGACGGCATCACTGACGGCATCGACGGCTTCGTCTTGTCCGATCACTCGTTGATGCAAGGTCTCATTTAATTTCAACAGTTTTTCCCGTTCGCCTTCCACTAATTTCGCAACAGGAATCCCTGTCAAACGTCCAACGACTAGGGCAATCTCATTTTCGGTCACTGATTCTTGGACCATCCGAATGCCTTCATCTTGATTTTTTTCTTCCAGTTCAGCTAGTTCTTTTTCCAGTTGTGGAATCGTCCCATGACGAAGAACAGCTGCCCGTTCCAAATCATAGTTATTTTCAGCATCTTCCAACTCATGCTTGGCTTTATCGATCTCTGCCCGTTTGTTGGAAACTGCATTGACTTCTTCTTTTTCCGTTTCCCACTGCATTTTCATGGTATTGACTTCTTCACGCAATTCCGCCAATTCTTCTTGTAAAATGCCTAAGCGTTTTTTCGATGCATCATCGGATTCCTTTTTCAATGCGGCTTCTTCGATCTCAAGTTGCATCAAACGACGGGTAACTTGGTCGAGCTCAGTAGGCATCGAATTCATTTCCACCCGAATTGTGGCACTCGCCTCATCGATCAAGTCAATGGCTTTATCTGGTAAAAAGCGGTCCGTGATATACCGATCAGATAAGGTCGCCGCAGCAACAAGCGCGTTGTCATGGATGTTGACGCCATGGTGGATCTCGAACCGTTCTTTCAAGCCACGTAAAATCGAAATCGTGTCTTGAACGGTTGGTTCCTGTACCAGCACTTTTTGGAAACGACGTTCCAAAGCTTTATCCTTTTCCATGTATTGACGGTATTCATCAAGGGTGGTTGCGCCAATCGTATGCAATTCTCCCCGTGCCAGCATTGGTTTTAGTAAGTTTCCAGCATCCATGCTGCCTTCCGTCTTACCAGCACCTACAATATTGTGGATCTCATCAATAAAGAGAATGATCCGTCCATCGGCTTTTTTCACTTCTTGTAAGACAGCTTTCAAACGCTCTTCAAATTCACCTCTGAATTTAGCACCTGCGATCAAGGCACCCATATCCAGAGAAAAGATCGTTTTGTCTTTTAGGTTTTCTGGGACGTCTTTTCGCACGATCCGTTGTGCCAATCCTTCAACGATGGCTGTTTTACCAACCCCTGGTTCACCAATCAAAACGGGATTGTTTTTTGTCTTCCGAGAAAGGATGCGAATCACATCGCGAATTTCTTCGTCTCGTCCGATAATTGGGTCCATTTTTCCGCTGCGGACTTGTTGCACCAGGTCAACGCCGTATTTTTCTAAAGCTTTGTATTGTTCTTCTTGATTTTGTGAGGTCACACGATCCCCTCCTCTTAATGTTTCGATCGTTTGCTTGATTTCTTTCGCGCTGATTCCTTGTTTCTTTAAATACACCGTCAATGGATGATTTTTCAATTTCATCAACGCATAAAGGACGATTTCTGTGGAAAGATACTCGTCTTGAAATTCATTTTTTAATTGATCTGCCTCAGACAAAAGATGAAACAGATTTTGACTCATGGATTGACCATAACGAACATTTCCTCCTTCAACCGAAGGCAGTTCATCTAATAGTCGGTCGACTTCCTTTTCAAAAGCATCGACATCGAGACCTGTGTCCGTGTAAAAATTGCGGCCGAATTGATTGGCTTGCAATAAAATCTTCCATAAATGCGGAATATCAATTTCTTGATGGTGACGGGTCATGGCAATCTGCTGGGCTTCAGCGATAGCACTTTGTAATGTAGTCGTCATTTTTTCTGGGTTCATACTTTTCCCTCCCAAAATGGTAGTCAGAAAAAAGTACGCTGCAAGCAGTATCCTTTTTTCTACTCTTCTATTATACAACGTTGGTCAGTAATGGTCAAAAGTTTTCCCTCGAACATCAAGATTTTTTTCAGTATTCTTTCATGAAAATTGACAGATGGGAAGCAGCAATGGTATGCTAGGTCCTGATTGGTCAGGAACAATCGATTTTCCTGATCGTTTTGATCGCTTTTTGGCGATTTTTATTCAGTAAGATTATCTACTTAGCTGTAACGTCTACTGTTTACAGCTTTTTTATATGGAGGAAATGATGTTAACATTAACGAATATTAGCCAACAATTTGGCGACAAATTGCTTTACGAAGACGTTTCCGTTCAAATCAACCGTGGTGAAAAAGTCGGGTTGATTGGACGGAACGGCGCTGGCAAAAGTACTTTAATCAAAATCATTACAGGAGAAATTCTCCCCGATGATGGCTTCGTCCAATTTCCGAAAAATTTGAAAATGGGCTATTTGGATCAATACGTCAATGTTGATGAAACGCAATCGATCCGTGATTTTTTGCGCTCTGCCTTTGCAGAAGACTTCGAAAAAGAGCAACAGATTGCCGATCTTTATACTTCTTATGGCGAAAGCCTCGACGATAAGCTTTTAGAAAAAGCGGGCGAATTGCAAAATCAATTGGATCAAGGAAATTTCTACCAAATGGATACATTGATCGATGATCTAGCAGAAGGGTTAGGTATTTCGGTTCTCGGAATGGATACCCCCCTCGCTTCTTTAAGTGGTGGTCAACGCTCAAAACTGATCTTGGCAAAAATGCTGCTAGAAAAACCCGACATGCTGATTTTAGATGAACCGACCAACCACTTAGATGATGAGCACATCAAATGGCTAGTTGAGTTTTTACAGGACTTTACTGGTACCTATTTAGTCGTTTCTCATGATCGTCAATTCCTTAACGAAATCACGACCCATATCATTGATATCGAATTTGGCAAGCTTTCTAAGTATACGGGGAATTTAGACAAAGCATTAAAACTAAAAACGCTGCAAAATGAAAGCTATATGAAGCAATACGAAGCACAACAAGAGCATATCAAGAAAACCGAAAGCTATATTCGTAAATACAAAGCTGGTTCTCGTTCAACGATGGCAAAGAGTCGTGAAAAGCAGTTGGCAAAAATTGATCGTTTGACCCCACCGCAAGATGTCCCTAAACCCCATTTAGGATTTGATTTGGCACCAATCGTTACCACCTTGGCCTTGGAAACCACCAATCTAGTCATTGGATACGACCAAAAGCCCTTACTCTCCCCGATCAACCTAACGATCCGCTATGGCGAAAAAATTGCTATACGGGGATTTAATGGGATCGGTAAATCAACATTGATCAAAACGATTCTTGGTGTGATCCCAGCAATTGAAGGGGCCGTTTCTTACCCACAGCATACAAAATTCAATTACTTTTCTCAAGACCTTAACTGGGAATATCCATTGCAGACCCCTCTTCAATACCTTGAGGATCTTTTTCCGAAGGCCACCAACAAAGAATTGCGACGGCAACTTTCTCGGGCAGGTTTACCTAGCCAATTAGCCCAGGAAGAATTGAAGCTATTAAGTGGTGGTGAACAGACAAAAGTCAAACTAGCCGAAATGATGTTGAGTAAAAGCAACTTCTTGATTCTTGATGAACCGACCAACCATATCGATCAAGATACGAAAAACAATTTGGAAGAAACCCTGGCGGCCTTTCCTGGAACAGTTTTGATTGTTTCCCATGAAGGCGAGTTTTATGAATCCTTTGTTGATCGAATCATTGATTTGAAAGACTAAAAAAAACACGCTTATCCTCTATTCGAAGATAAGCGTGTTTTTAACTTTCCACTTTTTCTTTTCTTAATTCAGTCAACTCTTGGCTAATATCTTTGCGTTTTTCTTTCATTACATAAGCAAAACCAATTATGAAGGGCCAAATGAATGTTGCTAAACGGTACAGTAGCATGGAAGACGCAGCATCGACCGTGCCAACTAATGGACCAAAAAGCAGCATATAAATAAATTCAAATGATCCGATCCCTGCCGGTGTTGGAATCACCCCGGACAAGACGACGGCAAAACTGATGAAGGATAACGTCAACAAGAAATCGATCTCTGGATGCTGCACAACAAGAATCACATAAGGAATCACATACCAAGGCAGCATCTTCAAAAGATTCCACAAATAGATGCGCAAGAAAGCGGTGCGGTCGGTAATAATCGCATTGACTGTTTCTCGTAAAGAATAAATTTGGGTGTTGCATTTGTCAACCAATCCTCTTAATGTCGCACTTTTGAACAGCTTATTGCTGACGATCACGAAAAAGACTTGGATGTTGATGCTGACCGAAAGTGCTAACAAAGCGGCAATGATCAAAAAAACGAGTACGATCCCCGCTAAAATTACCCAAATCATATTGGGTGCATTGTCATAGAATAGCGAAAATTGAATGATCAACCCAGCGATTGCATAAGTCAATATGGCGAACTTATACATCACCATGTGTAAGGTGGTGACCCCAACGCCCTGTGACAACTGCAAGCCATTTTTACGGTAAAAATTCACCTCTGAGATTAAGGTGCCTGCCCCAAACGTCACAATCCGATAAAAACCACTGTAACAGACGGTCAGAAACCCCGCCTTGGTTGTGAATTCCGGTTGGAAAGTCACGGCAATCTCTTTGACTGTTCGTCCTTCTATCACTAGGTACAATGTGCCAAGCCCCATAACCAGTAAGACGACGAGAAAGCTGGTCTCTCTTAGCCCCGCCAAAATATCCATCATCGAGTTACGGACAAAAAAATACATCACACCCAGAATCCCTACTAGTAAAAGTAAATTAAGGGCGAACTTCACTTTAATTTTCATATTAACTCCTTGCTTGTTATACCGAATTTATGCAAAAAAGACCATCAGCAGGATAGCAAAAACGGTGCCAAAAGCAAAAAAGAGGTGAAACTTCTTCTTTCTTGTTTTGTGGCGAAATACGCGTTGCGCAATTAAACCGCCTAATCCTCCGCCAATCGCCCCCATAAAAAGGAGATTTGCTTCGGGAACCCGCCAACCTTGTTTCACTGCCTGATATTTATCATACCCCATCAGACAGAAAAGATAAAGATTGACTGCAATTAAATAAAACCACAATGGATTGTAAATCAGTGCATTCATCCATTTCCTCCATATGATTGATCGTAGGGATCATTATTTTGATTCTTGTGCTTCTTCAGGTACCAGCATCGTCAAACCATGTTTGATAACTTTCATCTCAATCGGTAGATCATCCGTTGGGTCGCCATCGGTTCGAGTATGAACCGTTTTTTCTTTGGCCTTTATTGAGACCTTTGCGGCAGTGAAATATTCAACACTTGGCACTTTGGCAATTCTACCACGAATAATTCTTGGTAAATACAAAATAAATCGTAAAATATTCAGTTTTGGCAAAAGAATGATATGAAACAATCCGTCATCAGGCTTTGCTTCTTCATCGAAGTTCTTAAACCCACCTGCTGAATTCGACATGACGATCGTCAGTAATTGAGTTTTCCCCTGCCATTTCCGTTCGTCAGCAATGACTTCTAATTTGTATTGTTTCTTTTTGATCAACAGATGAATGAACCGTTTCATAAACGCTAACGGCCCATATTGCTGTTTTTCTTCTTGGGAAGTGGCTGCGGCGGTATCTGCCAGAAGACCAATGGTCATGGTCGAGATCATGACTTGATCATTGACCGTCCCGTAGTCGATCGATCGCTCAACCCCCGTTAAGATCGTCTCGAAGGCCTCTTCGGGCTTCACCGGTATCCCCAACATTCTGGCAAAATTATTTACGGTTCCACCAGGAATGATGCCGACCTTCAACTCATCTAACTTTTCTTTAAAGGTTTGCAATCCATGATGGATCGTCCCATCTCCACCAATGATCACAATCGTATCGACTGCGTGTTTTTCGGCAGCCTCTCGAACGTCTTTGGGATCCACGTCTGGATTTGAGGCCTGCAAGAACGCTTGATGCTCTTCGCCTTGTTCTTTCACATAGGCTTGGAATTTTTCTGCTGTTTCTTTTGCTTCACTTTTCCCCGCTGTATCATTGTATAAAACGAGAATTTTCATCCTATTCACATCCTAAAAAGGCCGGGTCTTACGCAAGACCTGCGTGAAGAGTTCCCAGCCCAAGAGTTTTTCATTTATTCCAACAAATCAAAAATCAACGTTTATGCTTGAGCATTCAGTTCGGCGATTTTCACAATCACATCGGTCGCTTTCATCATTGATTGTAGTGAGACGAACTCATAACGTCCGTGCATATTTTCTCCACCAGCAAAGATATTCGGTGTTGGAATCCCTAAATAGGAGATTTTCGAGCCATCGGTTCCACCACGAACAGGTTCTGTGATCGGAGTGATTCCCACTGCTTCCATCGCATCTTTTGCTAGATCAATGATACTCATATCTTTTTCGATGATTTCTTTCATGTTGTAGTATTGATCATATAGATGAACGTGTACTCTCGGTTCATCAAAGCGGGCATTCAAGCTTTCTTGAACCGCTAGTAATTGTGCTTTTCTTTCTTCAAAACGGGTCCGGTCATGGTCTCGAATAATGTATGCCATTTTCGCTTCTTCTACTGAGCCGCTGAGACTCATCAAATGGAAGAATCCTTCTGTCCCTTCGGTTTTCTCAGGAACTTCATCAGCCGGTAGCGCATTTTGAAAATCGACTGCTAGTTGCAAAGCGTTGATCATGGTGTCTTTAGCAGTTCCTGGGTGGACATTTTTTCCTTGGATCGTAATTTCAGCTTGCGCCGCATTAAAGGTCTCGTATTGCAATTCTCCTACTGGACCGCCATCCATTGTATACGCAAAATCAACATTGAAATCTTCAACATCGAATTTATCTGCACCAACCCCAATTTCTTCATCAGGGCCAAATGCGACTTTGATTTCCCCATGTTTGATCGTTGGGTTTTTAAGTAAAATTTCCATGGCTGTCATGATTTCTGCAATACCTGACTTATCATCAGAACCTAATAAAGTAGTACCATCAGTAGTGATCAAGGTTTCCCCAGCATAATTTTTTAAATTCGGAAAATCTTTTGTGTTTAATGTGTATTTTCCTTCTTTATCTAATTTAATGGTTGATTCGCCATCGTAATTTTCGATGATCTGCGGATCAACATTCTCTGCATTAAAATCGGCGGTATCCATATGGGCGATAAAACCGATGGAGCGTACGTCATGATCCACGTTACTTGGTAATGTTGCGATCACAAAACCATTTGATTCATTGTAATGAACATCGCTTAATCCTAATTCTTCAAGTTCTTTTTGCAGTTCTTTGGCAAACGCGACCTGTGTTTGGGTAGAAGGTGTTGTCGTGCTTGTCGCATCAGAGCGAGTTTCTATTTTTACATAATTCAAAAAGCGAGGCAATAAATTTTCGTACATAAAAGATTCTCCTATCTATAGTCAAATGGATTTGTTGAAGTGGTGGAAGGAACAAAGGTCACAGCCCAGTTCTCTTCTGCTTTCCACTGGTTGAATTTCTCAATAAACCGAGGAATACATTCCTTTTCGATGTTGTGCCCTGGATCGATCCCAATCAACCCATTGGCTTGCATGTCATGGGCGAAATGGTAACTGATATCGCCAGTGATGTACACATCCGCTTGATGGCGTAAGGCATCCGAATAAAACGATTGGCCACTGCCGCCGCAAATGGCGATTCGCTGAATTTTTTCAGGTGCACCAGGAAAGCTGACGAGGCGTAAAGCAGTCAAACCAAAGCGCTCTTTGACACGTTCGACAAACTGATCAAGGGAAAGAGGCTCAGCGAGGTTGCCAACCCGTCCGATTCCATAGGTTTTCGGCAAATTGTCTAAGGCATACAGATCATAAGCTGGCTCTTCGTAAGGATGAGCAGCGATCATTGCCGAAAGCACTTTATTCTCGATCGTTTCTGGAAAAATGACTTCGATCTTCGCTTCTTGCACCTGTTCTTCTTTTCCGATCTCACCAATGGCAGGATGTGCCGCTTGCTGTGGCGTAAAGCGACCGGTACCAATCAAGGAATAGCTGGTATTTTGGTAATTACCTTGCTGACCAGCACCTGCTTTACCTAATGCCTTTCGTAACGCTGGTGCCGATTCAACAGGGGTAAAAACAGCTAGCTTCTTCATTTTTACTTGATGGGTTTGCTTCAAATACGTGTCGGGTTCAACTTCTAATAGTTCACAAAACCAATCGTTCAAACCATATTCAATAATATCCATATTGGTGTGGGCGGCGTAAACGGCAATATCATGCTTGACGAGATCCATTAGCATCTTTTGTTGTGGATCATCTGTCAGCAAGCGGTTCAAAGGCCGAAAGATCGGTGGGTGTTTGGCAATGATCAAGTCGATCTTTTTCTCGATGGCTTCTGCAACCACTTCTGGACGTACATCAAGAGTCATCATGACTCGCTCGAGCGGTTTGTTTAATGTGCCAACATGTAGACCAACAGGATCGCCTTCTTCTGCCAACCACAAAGGGCAGTATGCTTCAAAGCGTTTGATAAATTCTTGACCAGAAATCATGCCAACACCTCCTTGATCCATTCGATCTGATCCTTTAATTCATTGATTTTTTCAGCAGGTGGTTCTTTGGCTTTCTCTAACTCTTTAATGACGCGTTGTCGTTGCTTTAATTCATGTTGCCATTTTTTAAGGAAAACTGGATTTTTTTCTTTTAATAAAAAAGGACCAAAAAATAATTGCTGGGACGTATACGTCGTTTTTCCAGTTTCCGCAACGATAATTTCATAGTTTTTGTCGTTTTCTTCTAAAAGTACTTCATGAATGATTATAAAGTTGTTGCTAACGAGCCATTCTCGCAAAGTCCGTTCCCCAACATTCGGTTGTAAGACCAAGCGTTTGACTCCCGCTAAGCGATTTTTCCGGCTACCTTCTTCTAAAATCGAACGTATCAGTGTGCCGCCCATTCCAGCAATGACAACGGTGTCGATGTTGTCTTCAGGTTGAATCGCGTCCAGTCCATCTGCCAAGCGAACCACGATTTTATCAGCTAACCCGTTCTTACGCACTTGTTTGCTGGCAGAATCATAAGGTCCTTGAACAACTTCTCCAGCTACAGCATAAGAGATTTTGTTCTGCAGCATCAATGCAACAGGCAAGTAAGCATGGTCGGAACCGATGTCGGCGAAACGTGCTTGGTCGGGAATTTGTTCGCCCACGCAAGCCAAACGATCCGATAATGCATGTTCGTTCATATTGTCACTCCTTCTTTTGTAGTATAACACGCTTTCCATAAATAGAAAAAAATGTGCGTCTTGACTGTGGTGCCATTGCCAAGGCGCACATTGCATTAATCGTTCACTAATTCAACCTTTTGAATCGAGTTACCGGGAATTTGCGGTGGGATCGACATCGTCATGATCGGTATGCCTTGCAACGTCACCTGGACGGTAGCACCTTCCGTCAATTCCTCCAGATCTCCTGAATAAGCCTCGACTGGGACATGTAGGATGACCCCATCATTTTGAAAACTTTGGACGACTTGATCGTCATCTTCCACTGCCGCCACCTCTTTCAAAAAGAGTGAAAAGGTATCATCCGATCCTGCTATCGCATCTTCTTGGATAACACCAGTAAAAATTGCGGCTGTTTCCGTTTCTGATGTACTATTTGATACGGAACTGGTCTGCTCGCTAGTTTCAGAAGTTCCAGTCTCCCCATTTGCAGCGCTGTTTCCCTGATTGCCGCAAGCTGTTAAAAGCAGCATTGCTGCAAAGGATAATCCTATTATTACCTGTTTTGTCATCATCTTCTTCCTCCAGTAATAGTCAGTTATTGGCCATCATTTCGTCGGTTTTTACCAGTCATTTGAATTTCTTGTGTCAAATAACGGATACGTTCCATAATGCGCTTGGCTTTTAATGGTTCGGATTCACCTCGTTGCGTCACCGAAAGATGCTGTTCCAACTCATGCATAGTAAAATTCGAAGTAAAGAAGGTCGGCAGTTGTTCTTGCATGCGGTATTGCAATATGACACCGAAGACTTCGTCGCGAATCCAGCTGCTCATCGCATCAGCACCGATATCGTCCATCATTAAGATTGGGGCTTTTTTCACTGCGTTCAGCTTATCCCCCACCTGATCTTTGCCGATTGCTTGCTTCATCTCTACTGCAAATGTCGGGAAGTGAACCAATGTCGTCGTGTAGCCTGCCTCCGCTAAATCTCTGGCGATCGCGCCAAGCAGATAGGTTTTTCCGATCCCAAAACTTCCCACAAAGTAAAGGCCTTTATGAAACTCCTGTGGATTGGCTGTCAACTCACTAATAAAATCAACGGCAGCTGCGATGGCCTCCATTCGGCCAGGCGTTTGCTGATAATCTGCAAAACTTGCTTCTTGTATATCTTTAGGCATATCCATCGCTTTGATGCGACTGCGAATTTCTTCTTGTTTTTGATATGCCAGTAGTTCTTTCGTTGGTACATAGGTGACGTCAATAAAATGAAAATTTAATGCTAAGCGCGGCTCATAGCCCGGTGCGATCATGGATGGATCATTGATGCGGAATTTCCGCTTTTCTTGGACGAACTCATACAGTTTCGCATAGCTTTTTTGAATATCTGCTTCGGTCAATACCTCTTCATTTTCGGCAATAAACGCTTTGACATCAGGATCTTGTAAAACCTCTGCCATCATTGCTGAAAACTGATCACGGTAATTGCGTTTATCCAATAGTTTTCCTAAGTTTTTCCCTACATCTTCCATTACTTGTCACCAGCTTTCTTATGCAAGTAGTTTTGCAGTTTTTTATCTAATTCTGCTTGTCGCTCTGGTGTTAAGGCTGTCTCTTCCACTGGTTTTTCAGCCCAAGAAGGCAGCTTTTCTTCGCGAATGATTTTTTTGCCGCTAGTTTGTGGTCGGCTGCGTTTTTCCTTGGCACTTCGAACAAGGCTCCGAACATGTTTGATGGCATCTTCTGCCGTGCCGATTTTTAATTCTGACCATTGGGCGGCGATATTGTTCACATAATTCCCTGACAAAGCGGCATTGTTTTGGACCACCAAGACATAATGAACCAGAACATTGATCACACTATTAGGCAATGGTGACCGTTCGACAAGGCTCTTGATCAGCCATTGTTCTGAATCCGTCATGAAACTGTTTTTCTCCGCTTTGATCGCCTTTAGAAAAGCGATCGGTGCATTGTTCTCACTTTCTTGAATCAATAATACATCATTTTCTGAAAAACCATTCTGTTTTAAGGTATTGAAGCGGCGCAACTGACTTTCCGCTTGGGGATCTTCTCTTTTTGATGTTTTCGTGAATGTTTGTCGTGATTTCTTCATGATGGCTTGTTCCAGCTTTTTCTGGTCGACCTCGCCTGTTGTCAAAGAAACATTGTCCGCCATCAAATCCAACAATTCCAACACATCATAGCCATATAAAGAATGGTATAGAACTAACTTTTGTCGAAAACTTGGCGTGAAATTAGCGGCACGGATATACCGACGCTGCGCTTCATATAAAAGAAAGTCCCAATCCAACTGCTTTTCGTCAAGCACCAAGTTCGCATTGGTTTCTTGAAAAGAATCACTTACTGCCTGTAACGTTTCTTCATGGGAAGCAAAACGTGCGGTATTTAACCCATAGGCGGCTGAGAAGGATTGAGTCACTTCCTGATAATCGGTCAAGGAACACTGCTTTGGCTGATACAGCTTGACCAGCTGATTAAATTTACGCTCTCCGACTCTTTCCAACAACAGATAGGCATACAATTCATCTTGAAAAAACGCTGCTGGATGGACCGGTTCTTGCAACCAATACAGATAGGAGGATCCGTTTTGCAAATCTGCTTTTTCATATGATTTCAGCAAGCCGATACCTTCTAGGTTTTGCTTGGCTTTTATGAAGCGAGGCATTCCGACATTCATGGCATTCAAGATATCTAGATGCACGGTCGTCATCGACTTCTCGCCAGAAATGCTTTGGGCTTGGACATCGCTTGCTAGTGTCAAATACAACGCTAAAGCATCACTTTCAATAATTGGTTGATACAAATAAATGAGGGCGTCTTTCCCTTCCGTTGTAAGTGGACGGCTTTTGAACACTTTGTACGATTGATTCGGTAAACTATTGCCCACTTGTTGTCCCCCTCTATTCTTGTGGTTCTTTCGCTTTTTCGACGATGTCTTGTAGTTCTTTTAAGAAAACTGACATGTCTTTAAACTGGCGGTATACACTGGCAAAACGGATATAAGCGATCTCGTCTAAATCAACTAGATCTTCCATCACATACTCACCAATTTGTGTCGTAGATATTTCATTTTCACCAAGAGCACGGACACGACTTTCCACATGATCGACGATTGTTTCCATCTGATCCATTGTCACTGGTCGTTTTTCAGCAGAACGAATCAAGCCCCGTAAAATTTTTTCTCGGTTGAATTCTTCACGGGCACCATTTTTCTTGATCACAAGCAAGGGTGCCTCTTCAATACGTTCAAATGTTGTAAAGCGATAGCCGCAATTTTCGCACTCACGACGACGGCGAATCACACGTCCATCATCGGCTTGTCGACTATCAACTACCCTCGAATTGTTATGATGACATTTTGGACATTGCATAGTTCCACCTCATTTTCTCTCTTATGCGCTTACGTTTTCACGTAAAGTCATCGGTTTCTATGATTAATTATAACATGAAATCCATTGGTACAATAGCCAAAGTGGTTTATTCTGTTCATTTAATACAAAATTTAAATAATGCTATAACTGTTGTTTTTTTCAATGAGAAAAAACGGCAGAAAGATTTCTGCCGTTTCATTTCGTTATTTATCTTTCATTTGCAGCAAAGAAACAAAATCATGCAAATTTGCTGGCTGTTCCAACTGCTGATTGCACCTTTGGCTATCACGGCAAATATAATTCCCGCGTTTCGTATATGTTCCATCGCCGTTGCTCTTGGTCAAAGAAAGAAACATCGACACATTTCCTTCATGCTGGCACAAGGGACAGATCCCTTTTTTGACCTCGGTTGACACATGACCGTGAAGTCCTGTAAATCCCTGCTCAGTGGCTATGATCATAAACTTGCTTTGACTACCGATATCATCCCAAGCAAGATAAGTGGTCTCTTTTAAATCAACGGAAGCAAAATCAGGTATTTTCAGTTTTTTTACTTTCCGAAACATTTTTTCAATTTGTTTTGTTGTCGGCACCTGAAAGGGTCGGACGTACTCTTTGAGTTCTGTTAACAGCTCATTGCTGCGACTGATCGTCATCCCCTGTTGAAAGAAAGCAGCTAAAATTTCACGTGGTGCTGTTTCTTCTTCAGGAAAAAAATGTTCTATGGCGTCTTTGGTCATCGTTTCAACCGTTTTGATCGTTCGAGGATCATTCACCGATTGATAGGTTCGAACTAATTGGTATACTTGATGTTTAATTGAATGAAATTGGTAAGGTTCGATCATAAAAAAGCCTTCTTTCTAATTTTCCGTTTCCTATTGCGGCTGTTCTACTTTCTTGACAGTCGTACACAATGCATAAATAAGCATTTGATGACCACCTCCCAATTTCTTTGCTTCTCTCTATGCGATCTTAATGGATTATAATGAGATGTTGAGCAATTGTCAACTGAGCAGTAGTCTCTTGACTCTTCATCCACTCTGGTTAACAAAAAAATGCCTCGTCTAGAAGACGAAGGCATCCGTGTTCAGTTATAATTTATCTTCAATTCCAGTATAATGCTTCAGCTGGTCTGCATCTCGACGATCGGCAGAAGAAATTTTATTGGCATCAGGATTTTCAGCTCGCAACAATTCTTCACTGCTGACATTTTCTGGGGTAGTTCGATCATTGCGGGCATCGCGCTCGTCATTTTGATCTTCTAATTCATTGACTCTTTTTTGATCGTGCTCTTTCTTGATCTGACCTTCGTGTGCTTGTTCTTTCCCAGAATGGGCAAGTTCTTCATTATTGGTCCACTCACCGATTTTTTCTTTAGCCTTGCCAACGATCACATCTTTTTCGTCTTTAAAAGTACCCATAGTTATCATCCCTCCTGTATAGTTTCATCATAACAAGCATTCTGAATTCTGACAAAAGATATGAATGCGATACCAAACAGTCAGCAAAATGTTTTTCTTTATGCTATAATATGAGCGATTATTTTCTAAATATTCTTACAACTGGAGGTGAAGAACCTGTTTAAGGTTCGACAATAGATGACAATCCTCGATTTCCAACAGGTTTCATTCGTTCGCGACAAGAACTATTTATTAAAAGCGATCAATTGGCAAGTGAAAAAAAATGAGCATTGGGTGATTTTAGGTCTGAATGGTGCTGGCAAAAGTTTATTACTCCAAATGATCACGGGAAGTTTATGGCCTTCTTCTGGTCAACGAACGGTCTTAGGTGAGCGTTACGGAAAAATGTCTGTGCCCGATCTTCAACGGCGCATTGGTTGGGTCAGTTCAGCGCTGCAAAGCAAGTTTTATGGTCGCGATCTTGCCGAAGAGATCGTTCTTTCGGGGCTTTATTCCAGTATTGGTCTTTATGAGTCCTATGAAGAAGAGCAGCTGATCCAAGCAAAAGCGCTTTTGACTGACTTAGGTTTGTCGCATTTGATCCATCGTTCCTATCACGTCCTTTCTCAAGGGGAAAAACAATTTGTCATGATCGCACGGGCCATGATGGCACAACCAGAGATCCTGATTTTGGACGAACCTTGTACGGGCCTTGATCTATTTGCGCGAGAAGAACTGCTAACCCGTCTGGAGGCTTTTTCACAACTGCCGAATACGCCGACTCTTCTTTACGTTACCCATCATACAGAAGAGCTACTACCGATTTTCACTCATTTGCTGATGTTAAAAAACGGCAAAGTCCACGCCGCTGGTCAACGAGAGACGATTTTTACTGAGGAGGTTCTCACCTCTTTTTATGATCAGCCGATCGTTCTTCACCCCTTTTCCAGCAATCGCGTGATCGTGACCCCAAAATAAATCAGGGCTGGTACTTTGATATTTAACCATTCATAAACGATCGTCTTACTTTCCAAACCAAACAGTTTCCGACATGTTTCAGCGCCAGTTGTTTTTGGAAATGATAGGGCTAGGTTTGCTATTGAAAGATAAAATAGCAGGTTCCCTTTTACTGAAGGGAACCTGCTGTCTTATCTATTTGTTTAAGGATGCTAACCAATCATCGATCTGCTGATTGAGTTGGGCGATCGTTCCTTGATTATCAAAGACAATATCGGCCCGTTGTTTCTTTTTCTCAATTGAAAGCTGACTGTCGATTCGTTGTTGCGCGTCTTGCTCATTCAACTGATTACGTGCCATCAACCGCTCTTTTTGAATGGCTTCTGGCACATAAACGACTGCGGTTTGATCCATGTATTGGTCATAGTCGGCTTCATAAAGCAAAGGAATGTCAACGATCAACAATGGCACTTCCTGTTTTTTTTCTTCGATCTGAGACAAAATCTCTTGTCGAATAAAAGGAGATAATGTCTGATTCAGCATGCGGCGTTTTTCTGGATCGTTAAAAATCAAAGCACCGAGGGTTTGTCGATCTAGGTGCCCATCATCGGTCAAAATCTGCGGACCAAAGGCTTGCGTCACCGCCTGCAAGCCCTCCGTATTCGGTTCAACGACTTCTCTTGCGATGATATCGGCATCAATAATCGGTAAACCCAGTGATCGAAAATGCGCGACTGCAGTACTTTTTCCAGTGGCGATTCCCCCAGTGACGCCTAAAACAAAACTCATTTGTTGGACCTCACATGCAGTTTTTGACACTGAGGACAAAAATGCGTCCCTCGTTGGGCAACTTTGATCTTGACGATTGGTGTGCCACATCGGCCACAAGGATTGCCTGTCTGGCCATAGACATTTAATGACATTTGGAATTTCCCGGCTTCTCCTAGTGCATTGAGATAGGTTCGAATGGTAGTTCCGCCTGCTTCAACAGCTCGCTCTAAGACATCGATGATTGCTTCATGCAGCACATCTACTTCAGTTGGCATTAATGAATCCGCTGGTTGCTCTGGATGGATTTTTGCTTGCCACAGCGCCTCATCTACATAAATATTGCCCAAACCAGTAACGAGCTTTTGGTCAAGCAATAACGGTTTGATGGCTTTTTTCGAACGCTTCAATCCTTGTTCAAATGCTTCTAATAAAAACAATTCAGGCTTAGGTTCAGGACCTAATTGCATGATCCCTTTATAGGCTGCGCTTTGGTCTTTATCCACTAAGGTCATACGACCAAATTTTCTTACATCATGGTAATTTAACTGACTGCCATCTGTAAAATGGAAAATGACATGTGTATGTTTATCGACAATCGGGTCTGACTCAAAATACTCGTACTTGCCTTCCATTCGTAGATGAGAGATCAGATCATAATCTGTCAATTTAAAAATCAAAAATTTTCCACGTCGTTCAAATTTTTCAAAACGTTGCCCTTTCAAAAGTGTCGAAAAGATCGGTACTTCAGGACTTTCGATGATTCGCGGCCAAAGGATCTCAACCGATTCGATCGTTTTATTTAAAACAAGTTTTTCAAGTCCTTTGCGGACCGTTTCAACTTCTGGTAATTCCGGCACCTCTGTTCACCTCATTTATTTTGCATCGTACCATGTTTTGCCCCAATTGCTGTCTGTCAGTAAAGGGACATGCAATGCAACGGCTTGCTCCATCACTTCTTTCACCAAAGCGTCAAGACGAGGCAATTCAGATTCAGGTACTTCAAAGACTAGTTCATCGTGTACTTGCAGCAGCATCGTTGCTGCTAATTTTTCTTCTTTCAAACGTTTCGCCAAATCGATCATGGCAATCTTTAAGATATCCGCCGCACTGCCTTGAATCGGTGTATTGATGGCGGTTCTTTCAGCAAAAGTCCGAATATTGAAATTGCGCGAATTGATATCAGGTAGGTAACGACGGCGATGATACAAGGTTTCAACGTACCCTTTGTCCTTCGCCTCACGAACCACATCCTCCATATACGTTTTCACACCAGGATATTTTTCAAAATACGTATCGATGTATTGTTGGGCGGCTTTTCTGGTGATTCCTAGATTCTGTGATAATCCATAATCAGAAATACCATAAACGATACCGAAGTTGACCGCTTTGGCTTGACGACGCATATTTGGTGTCACATCTTCTGCTTTTTCGATACCAAAGACTCGCATCGCTGTACTTGAGTGGATATCCTGACCTTCGATAAAGGCTTCTTTCAAATGGGTATCATCTGAAATATGTGCCAACACCCGTAGTTCGATTTGAGAGTAGTCCGAGGAATAGATAACCCAATCAGTTTCTCGTGGCACAAAGGCTTCGCGGATCTTTCGACCTTCTTCTAAACGAATCGGAATGTTTTGTAAGTTTGGATCGACAGAACTTAAACGACCAGTTTGGGTCAAGGTTTGTACATATCGCGTATGGATTTTGCCATCTCCTTGGATCACTTTTAATAAGCCTTCTACATAGGTTGATTGGATCTTAGCGATTTGACGATAAGTCAAAATGTCTTCAACGATTGGTGCTTGCTCTTTTAGTTGTTCTAACACATCGACTGCGGTCGAATAGCCAGTTTTGGTTTTTTTGATAACTGGTAAGCCCATTTTTTCAAATAAAATCACACCCAGTTGTTTCGGCGAGTTTAAGTTGAAGGTTTCTCCAGCTTCGGCGTAGATTTTTTCTTCAATTTCATGCAACCGTTGTGCAAATTCGCCCTTCATCTGATGCAAGCGAGACGCATCAACTTTGATGCCGGTAATCTCCATCTCAGCTAAAATCATTGATAAAGGCAGTTCCATTTCTTCAAAGAGCGCTGTTTGATTTTTCGCTGCCAATTCTTCCGTAAGTTTTGGTGTTAGGTTTGTAATCGCCGCTACTTTACGGGCTAAATGAGCAAAGAAGTCTTCCTCATCCGCCGGCAGCCCTTTTTTCGCTCCTTTTCCATAAATCGCTTCATCCGATTGGAT
The DNA here is from genome assembly GCF_002140695.1 of Enterococcus sp. 4E1_DIV0656. NCBI lineage: Bacteria > Bacillati > Bacillota > Bacilli > Lactobacillales > Enterococcaceae > Enterococcus > Enterococcus sp. 4E1_DIV0656. Next base: position 156,660 of record NZ_NGLF01000002.1, read on the forward strand.
CGCATCATAGCCATAGTGAGCGGCAACACCTGCGATGTCATTATTCGTATCATTCGTGTCTAAAAGATAAGCTGCCAATAAAACATCAAAAGCGATTCCCTTTGGTGCTGTCGTGTACCGGTTTAACGCCACGTACGTGCGTTTGGCATCATAGACGAATTTTTTACGTTTCTCGTCTTTTAACCAATCGGTAAAGGCTGGACTTTCAAACAATTCTTCACGATTGCTGACATAAATTTTTTCTTGATTGCCCCAAGCAACACCGACAATGTCTTCCAAATGATAGTTATCCCCCATCATCTCGACATACAATGCTGTGTCTCCCTGGAACATATCTTCCGTTACTTCTTCAACGACCGAAAACAAAATGTCTTCCATCTCAACTGGTTCAGCTGTAATCTGCAGCTTATCTAAGAAGCTATTAAAGTTCATTTCTTGGTAGAATGGCACCAATTTCTCTAAATCTTTGCCTTCATATTTCAGTTTGTCGACATCGACCTCAATGGGCGCATCCACATCGATGGTTGCTAATTGTTTTGAAAGAAAGGCGATCTCACGGTCATTGATCAAGTTTTCTTTCATCTTGCTTTTTTTCATTTCATCGATGTGTTCATAGATTCCCTCAACGGAGCCATATTCCTTTAAAAGCTTAATGGCTGTCTTCTCACCAATTTTGGTGACGCCGGGAATATTATCGGAAGCATCGCCAGCTAGTCCTTTCATGTCGATGATTTGTAAGGGCGTTAGGCCGTCATATTTTTCAGCCACATGAGCGGGCGTATAACTTTCAATTTCGCTAACGCCTTTGACCGTAATGTCAACTTTCACGTGCTCCGTTGCCAGCTGGGTCAAATCGCGATCGCCAGATAAAACGACGACATCAAATAGCTCTTTATCGACTTTATTTGCCAATGTGCCAATGATATCATCGGCTTCATAGTTATCTAATTCGTAGTATTGAACACCTAACGCGTTGATCAATTCGCGAATGTAAGGCATTTGTTCTTTAAATTCCCCAGGGGTTTTTGAACGTCCACCTTTATAATCTTCATACATCGCTGTCCTGAAGGTGGTTTTTCCAGCATCAAAAGCCACTAAAACATGTGTTGGCTGTTCTTTTGCCATCACATTTTCAAACATAGTATGAAACGCATAGATGGCATTTGTGTGCAGCCCATTGGCATTTTTAAACCGTTCTAATGAATTATGCAACGCAAAAAACGCGCGAAAAGCCACACTATTCCCATCAACGAGTAGTAATTTATTTTTTGGCATTTGATTACTCCTTTTCTCAAAAAGTTCTTCTTTATTCTATCAAAGAACGGGCACAAAAGCGATGAATTGCTTTGTTTTCTCTCTCATTTTATACAAAAAAAAAGGCGAGTTTCCTCGCACTTTTTTTAGTTGTTTTTGCCAAAGATTCGCAATAACGCTAGGAATAAGTTGATGAAGTCTAAATACAGTTGTAATGCCATGAAAACGGCCACTCCTGTATTTGCGCCACCATTCGTTGCGAAGTATACATTGCGGATTTGCTGATTGTCATAAGCGGTGATTCCCATAAAGACAAAGACGGTCACGATCGATAAGAAAAAGTCAACCGGTTGACTGCGTAAAATAAATACATTCAAGAGCGTTGAGATGATGATCCCGATCAACAGACCATAGCCGATACGACCAACCACACTTAGATCACGTTTGGTCATGATCCCAAATGCTGACATGACACCAAAAGTGACGGCTGCTGAAACAAATGCTCCCACGATCGATCCAAAGTCATAGATCATCAATGTCACAGACAAGGTCAATCCATTCAAGAGCGAATAGACTAAAAAGCCAGCAACGGTCAAGGACGGATTTTTCTGCGCCTTCACCCCTAATACAATAACTAGAATGATCTGTAAGATCCAAAGACCGGTAAATCCTAGCGGAAAATTGTCGATAAATTGCAGGGTTTGCGCTTTGAAGACTTCCCCAAAAATATAGGCTGAAATCGCACTGATCGCAAGCCCAACGCCGAAGAATAAATACACTTTTGAATAAAAGCGATTTAAGCCTTGGGCTTGGACGGTTTCATTGTTTAAATTATTCATCTTGTTGTTCCTCCTCATTTACTGCTACTGCTTTTGGCGGCTGGACCATGACCACAGCATCTAAAATACGATGATCTTCTGTGTTGATCGCTTCAACCGAAATAGTTACCACGTCTTTCATTTTATCCACTTTGATCACTTCGAATTCAAAGGTCAATGTTTCATAATGATATACAGGTTCAATAAAGTTCACCGAAAAATTGACTACATGAGAGCCAGGACCAGGCAAATGTTTCGATACGGCACTGGTGATGATCCCCATCAACATGATGGATGGTACGATGGGACGCTGATACTCAGTATTTTGCGTGTAGTCATGTTGAATATACAAAGGGTTTGCATCATTAGTAAGTCCTAAATATAACAACAGTTGATTGTCTTCGATCGATTCTGTTAAGGATAACGAATCGCCTTCCTCGATATCTTCAATACTTTTCCCTATTTTTCGCGGTTTTCCTATATTCAAAATTTAATTCCTCCAAAAAGAATAGTTTCATCTGAGTATATTCTATCAGATGCCGACAAAAGTGCAAGTTCGCGGTGCTGCTTTTGCAAAAACTTCAGATGTAAAAAACTCTTGCAGCAAACACGCCACAAGAGTCTTTGATTACAATACGTTACGAGTTGTATTGCTTAGTAGTTTTTCATAGGCTGTTTCAAATTTTTGCACATCGCCTGCTCCCATAAAAATCACGACAGCATTTTGATGATCTAGTAGCGGAGAAACGTTCTCTTCTTTGATCACAGTTCCGCCTCTTTGAATTTTATTGCCCAGATCTTCAATTTTAACATCCCCTCGGGATTCACGAGCAGATCCAAAAATATCACATAGATACACATGGTCTGCAAGATCTAACGCTTCCGCAAATTCATCCATTAAAGCGATCGTACGGGTAAAGGTATGAGGTTGGAAGACAGCAATAATCTCTTTATCCGGATATTTTTGACGAGCGCCATCAATCGTTGCTTTGATTTCTGCAGGATGATGGGCGTAATCGTCTACGATCGTCATATCCGCTACGATTTTTTCGCTGAAGCGACGTTTCACTCCAGGGAATGAGAGCATCTCAGCGGCAACTTCTTTCATGTCCAATCCTTCTTTGTAAGCCACAGCGATCACACTGAGTGCGTTGTTGATGTTGTGTTGACCAAACGCTGGCAAGACAAAATGGCCAATATTTTCACCATGGATAAAGACGTCGAACTCTGAACCTTGGGTGGTGCGTTCAATGTTTTTTGCTTGAACATCGTCGTTATCGTTGACGCCGTAATAGTAGATCGGGACATCTGCTTCAAGTTTACGCAGGTACTCGTCATCACCAAAAGCAAAAATGCCTTTTTTTACTTGACTTGCCATCGATTGAAAGGCTGAGAAGACATCGTCAATCGAGTGGAAATAGTCCGGATGATCAAAATCGATGTTGGTCATAATTGCATAGTCCGGTGAATAAGCTAAGAAATGACGGCGGTATTCACAAGCTTCAAACGAGAAGAATTCCGCATCGGGCTCTCCATGACCGGTACCATCGCCAATCAAGAAACTTGTTGGCCGGATGCCGCTTAAAACATGAGAAAGCAATCCTGTCGTACTGGTTTTTCCGTGAGAACCAGTCACAGCAATACTCGTATAGGGCTGAATGAATTGGCCAATAAAGTCATGATAACGAGTGACTTCTAAACCAAGTTCTTTGGCCCGTATGATTTCTTCGTGGGTGTCAGGGAAAGCATTCCCTTGGATAATGACCATTTCTGGTTGAATGTTTGCTTTATCGAAAGGCAACAATTTGATTGCTGCTTTTTCTAGATCACGTTGAGTGAAGAAATATTCTTCCACATCAGAGCCTTGTACTTGGTAGCCTTTTTCGTGCAGAATCAAAGCCAATGAACTCATACCGGAACCTTTGATTCCAACAAAATGATGTATTTTGTTTTGATTTTCCATTATTATAATCCTCTTTTCTCAAATCCGCGTCGTAAAAAAACGCGTGTATTGACAAATATCAGGTTGTCACACGACCTACATTATCATACAAAATGAAAAAAATAGCAACGAGTTTTATTTTTCGACTTGACTTTTCTCATCATTTCCTATTTCTAGCAAACGTCCACGACATTTTCCACAAACATATTTTTTGATATCCACACGCCGCTGCCGCCGAATCTCGCAGCCGCAATTTTGACATCGATAGCGATGTTTAGCTGTCCTTTTGGCAGGAGGTGCATACCGCAGGCCTCCCGTTTTTGCCAGCAATGCTTTAAAAGCAGGATCTTGGTGACGATGACCAAGACCTGCTAAATGCAAATGATAGTGACATAATTCATGCTTGATAATGCCGATAAAAACCTCCATCCCGTGTTCAGTAAGCATCACTGGATTGAAATCCAAGTGGTGATCACTTAGATGGTAACGGCCACCGGTTGTTTTTAAGCGAGAATTAAATACCGCTCGATGCGTAAATGGTTTATTGAAAACAGACAGGGACAGCTCTTCCACCAAACGCTGCAATTCTTGTTGGGTCATTTAGCATTTCCTGGATCGACCATGGTTAAACTGATACGGCCTTTTTTGACATCTACTTGCTCGATCCAAACGGTTACGACATCACCGACGGAAACAACATCTTTCGGATGTTTTACAAACGAACGGCTTAGCTTCGACAAATGGACCAGTCCATCTTGTTTGACACCGATATCGACGAAGGCACCAAAGTCGATCACATTTCGAACCGTCCCTTTCAGTTCCATTCCCGGTTTTAGATCTTCCATACTCAACACATCTTTACGCAATAATGGGGCTGGCATTTCATCTCGCATATCGCGTCCAGGCTGCATTAATGCCTTTAAGATATCCGTGATGGTTTCTTTCCCGACTGACAATTTTGCAGAAAGCTCTGCTGGGCGCAGTTGGGCAAGCTTAGCTTTATTTTCTTCCATTTGTTCTTTCCCTAGTTTCGCTAAAGAAATGCCGGCGATCGCCAAAATTTCTTTAGCAGTGTCATAACTTTCTGGATGGATCCCGGTATTATCCAAAATGACTTTTCCGCCAGGAATCCGCATAAACCCGATTGCCTGTTCATAGGCCTTTGGCCCTAAGCGAGGGACTTTTTTCAGTTGATTTCGCTGCGTAAATACCCCCTTTTCTTCTCGATAAGTCACAATATTTTGAGCGGTCGTTTTATTTAGACCAGCCACGTGCTGTAAGAGTGCCGCACTTGCGGTATTGACATCAACGCCTACTTGGTTGACGACTGTTTCAACGACAAAATCCAATTGTTCGGCTAAGCGTTTTTGTGAGACGTCATGCTGATATTGCCCGACGCCCACCGATTGTGGATCAATTTTGACTAATTCTGCCAGCGGATCTTGCAGACGGCGACCAATACTGATGGCACTGCGTTCTTCCACTTGCAGATCAGGGAATTCTTGCCGGGCGATCGGACTGGCCGAATAAACAGAAGCGCCTGCCTCATTCACGATCACATAATATACCTCTTGATCGATCAATTTTAATTGTTCAGCGACGAATTGCTCTGACTCTCGACTCGCCGTCCCATTACCGATTGCGACCATTTCAACTTTATAGGTTTGCAATAAGCGACGAAACGCTGGTCCAGCCGCTTCTCGTTTATTCATCGGCGCCGGTTTATGGGGATAGATCACTTCGATCGCTAATACTTTTCCTGTCTCATCAACGACGGCCAATTTACAGCCCGTTCGATACGCTGGATCAAACCCTAAAACGACTTTCCCCTTCAACGGAGGCTGCAGCAGCAGATTGCGAAGATTTTCTCCAAAAATCGCAATTGCTTGTTCGTCGGCTTTTTCTGTCAACTCATTGCGGATCTCTCGTTCGATCGCTGGTAAGATAAAACGTTTCAAGGCGTCAGCAGCAGCAGTTTGGACAAAACTGGCTGCGGGTGAATCACTATTTGTGATCAATTTCCGACGTAGGTACTCCATGATTTTTTCTTCATCTGCCACAAGCGTTACCTTCAAAATGTCTTCTTTTTCTCCACGATTGGTGGCTAAAACCCGGTGGGAAACCATCTTATTGATAGGATGTTGGAAATCGTAATACATTTCATAAACGCCTTTTTCATCTTTTTCAGCATTTTTGACCGTGCTCTTATACAGTCCTTTGTTAGAATAATAGCTCCGAATCCAACTTCGAAATTCTGCAGTATCACCAACGCCTTCTGCAATGATCTCATGGGCGCCAGCCAAGACATCTTCTACAGTAGGAACAGCATCACTCATAAATTCGGTCGCTTTTTCTTGTACGTCACCTATTTTTGAGAAGCTTAACAGCCACTGAGCAAATGGTTCCAAGCCATTTTCTTTGGCGATCGTCGCTTTGGTGCGTCGTTTTTGTTTATAAGGACGATACAGGTCTTCGACGGCCTGCATTTTTGTCGCAGCTAAAATCGCCTGTGATAGTTCAGGCGTTAGCTTTTCTTGTTCTTCTATCAAGCGCAAAACTTCTTGCTTGCGTTTCTCTAGGTTTTCTAAGTACTGATACCGCTCTTCGATTTCTCGAATCTGAACTTCGTCAAGTCCATTCGTCATTTCTTTACGGTAGCGGGCAATAAACGGAACGGTATTTCCTTCTTGCAATAATTGTAACACCGTACTGATTTGTTTTTGGGTAAAAGAGGTTAGTTCTTGTTTCACTAAATCAAGTACCTCTTGATTCATTTCTGCCATTCGTTCTCACCTTTCCTTTGTTGCTTTTGCTATTTTAACATAAAAAAGACAGCCATTGAGCGAACAAGATTGCACGAAAACAACGTTGCTTTCGCGACTCTTGTTATGGCTGCTTTTGACTTTTCAAAAAAAGACTTTTAAAAGTCTGGTTGCCAAGGACCTGCTAAATTTTGGTATTCGATGTCCTGAACGATCCCTTTCTCATCAAAAATCACGCCATGCACCGATCCACCAAATACTGCCCCGCCATCGATGCCGATTTTGTCATCTTGTTGCCAAAGATCCGTCGTCTGCATATCTCCATGCAGCATTGGCGTGATGGTATGACCAAAAACGATCGTTTTTCCTGTACGGTTTTTTCCTTTATGAAATGGCTCGCGAATCCAGATAAAATCGTGGTCGGCGGTCTTCCGCCAATCTTTTTTACTTAAATCCACGCCCGCATGGACAAAAAGATACTTCCCCCATTCGTAATAAAGCGGCCGCTCCATCAAAAACTCTATTAAGTCTCCATACCTACTTCGGATCATCAAGGCAATTTCCGTTGGCGAATACTCTTCAGTAGCTCCTGAATGTAAAAGACTTTCAATCGTTTCTTTGCCGCCATTGCGTACGTAGGCGGCGAACCAATCCTCTGGGGCATTTAGAAATTGCAGAAAATACTCTTCATGATTGCCACGTAAATAAATCGCTTGATGTTCTTCAACTAATTTCTTTCCGAGCATTAAACACTCTTTGGACTTTGGTCCTCGGTCATTTAGATCACCAATCAAAAGCAACTGATGGATTTTAGGATCATATTCCGCAAGAAGACTTTTAAAAAGATCGGCCATTCCATGAATATCACTGATTGCATAAAGATAGTTTTGCATAGTCATTCCCTCCTTAAAGGCAATTGAGTCTCTTATTATCAATTTTAGCCCTTTGGCTGCAAAATGTCTTGCATTAAAATCAAAAAACAATCATTCGTCTTGAACGGTTCGACAGCATAGAGTCGGGTTCATAAAGACGAATGATTGATTACGATCGGTAAAACCTATTTTCCTGAAACAGCAAAATAATTGCCATCCGGATCGGCAAAATTGAAAACCAGCTGTTCTTCCATCTGAATCAATTCGCCGACTTCTGCTTCCATCTCTAAAAGTTTTTTATAGAGAGCTGTAATATCCTCAGCAAAAAACATGATCGATGGGGAATTTAATGCGACTTCAGGTGAGTGCGTTTCGATGAACTCACGGTCATATAAGACAAAATGAGCCTCTGCCTCTTTTGATGGCGCGATTTCGACAACGGATGTTCCATCAACGGTTTGTTGTTCAATGATCGCAAACCCTAGTTCTTGCCAAAACTCAACTGCTTTCGTCACATCATCGACGTATAGCATCACTTGCATTTGATTGGAAAACAATGGGCATCCCTCCTCTTTCTCGTTATTTGTCTTCTTCCTTCGCTTCTTGCGCAGCATTCGAATTGGTATTAAAGTTCAATTGTAACCCTGGTTTGTCGGTTACGATCTCTGTCACTTCATAAGTCAAGCGTTTAACGATATCAAACAATGGCTCCACCAAGCGGTCAGTTTCGGCTTTTGTTAGATCTTCTCCGGAATTGACTTTACGATTCAAAATATGATTGACCTGTCCGACACGTCCTGACAAAACATAATCAGGGAACACCAATTGGAATTCTAGCCGAGCGCCAATAATACTGTTTTTTTCCATATATTCTTCATCTTTGACTTTTAACGGCGCAAAGCCGACATTCAATTTGGTTTCCATTTCTTTGTCTTTCGGTTTCATATCGAAATGATATGCTTCAACGATCGGTTGTTGTCTTTTTAATTCCACTAGATTCACACTCCTTATCTAAAAGTATAGCATAACCTTTTCTTTGAGCCTACTGTATTCTTTAGACAATAAAAAAACGGCGAGTGCCGTTTTAATTTGCTTCTTTTAGTGTTGCTAGATAATCCAAGGCATCTTGGACATTGGCGATCGGAACGATTTTCATATCCGTGTCTAACTTTTTCGCTGCTGCTACTGCCTCTTCATAATTTGTTTTGATGGAAGGATCTATTTCACGCTCTTCGTCAGTGATCTCATCATCTGGGGCAAAGAAAATTTCTGCACCACTTTCACTGGCACTCGCTACTTTCTTATCGATCCCACCGATTCGACCAACGGTTCCGTCAGCTGAGATCGTTCCTGTCCCAGCTATGTTGTGGCCTTTACGTAGGTTATCTCCGGTCAACTGTTCATAAATTTCAAGGGTGAACATCAAACCAGCGGAAGGTCCTCCGATATTGCCAGAATCGATCACGATCTCTTCATCAGAAGTGATCTCTGTATGATCGACGAGGGAGATGCCGATACCGGCTTTTTGATTGCTCTCCAGTTCAATTAGTTTGCCCGTTGCTTCTTTTTCTTCGCCATCTTGCAAGTAAGTCACGGTGATTTCATCACCAATGGTTTGACTTTGGACGTAGTCGATAAAATCTTGACTGCTTTTAAATTCTTTACCGTTGACTGCGGTGACGGTATCTCCAACGGATATTTTCCCAGCAAAGCTGGAATTTGGATCGATCCCCATGACATAGACCCCTTTATAGGTCATTTCATAAGGTAAGTCTGCCAGCTTTAATGCTTGCTCAATCGCACTATTTTGCGAGGATTCCATATAGTAGCGTTGAATGCGGTTGTACTCCTCATCTGTCGCACCGCCTAAAAGTTCTTCCTCACTGATCAAGTCTTGGAATTCATTGAATTTCGTTCCAATCGCTGTGAACACGGTAGCTTGTCGAATCCCAACACTGGTCAAAGAAAAGGAGCCGGCTGATGTGTCTTCTTTTTGATTGACGGTAATCAGCTCTTTTAAATCGATCGTTGCTCCTGGTTGCTCGATATAATAGGGAATCGGCAAAAAGGCACAAGCGGCGATGATCAGCGCTAAAACAAACAGAAGAAGATATTTGATCGTTGATTTAAGATTCATTGGTATCACGCTTCTTTACTATAGCATCGTAGATATTTTGAGGTAAATATTCGGCAACATCGCCGTTAAAGGTTAAGATTTCTTTCAACAAACTGGAACTGATGAAACTGTGTTTTGCGTCTGCTAAAAGAAAAACGGTCTCTAATGAGGGTTCTAGGTGATGGTTCATCTCCATGATGTCCCGCTCATATTCATAGTCTTTCACACTACGAATGCCTCTTAGCAGAAACTGAGCACCTAGTTTTTTTGCGATCGTAACCGTCAGCTCCGTTTCTTGTGCCAGAATCTTGACGTTAGGAATATGGGCGAGGGCTTCTTCGATCAACTGAACTTTTTCTTCACTCGTAAAAAAACTTTTTTTATTGGTATTTGTAAAAACACCCACGATCAGTTCATCAAAAAGCGTGGCTCCTCGCTCGATCAGGTCAACATGACCGGACGTCAATGGGTCAAAACTCCCTGGAAATAAAGCAATCTTTTTCACGTTATCCCTCATTTCTATAGATCGTCACTGCCGATATGCCATAGGTTTGGGCACGGTCCAAATGCAACGAGCCGATTTGTTCTGGTAAATCGATGGACTTGTCTGTTTCGCAAACTACGTATGCAGACGGACGAATCAATTCATCCTTCAGCATAGCTTCTAACTGATGCAGAATCTCTTGCTTTGCGTATGGCGGGTCTAAAAACAAATAGTCAAAACTTTGTCCCTCAGCTGCAAACTGCCGTAAAGCTTGATTCGCATCCATTTTTAACACCGTGAACTTTTCGGGTTCTTTGGTTATAGCAATATTTTCGCAGATCACTTTGGTTGCTGGAAAACTACGGTCGACACAAACCGCATGATTGGCACCACGAGAGACCGCTTCGATAGCCAAGCCCCCGCTTCCGCTGAATAAATCCAGTACAACTCCTCCATCTAAATATTGCCCTAACATGTTAAAAATCGCCCCTTTTACTTTGTCTGTCGTGGGGCGAGTATTGTCTCCAGCGAGACTTTTTAATCTGCGGCCACCATATTCTCCGGCTACTACACGCATACGTTTTTCCCTCCAAGATCTTCGTAAATACAAATATAGCACTGTTTCTATAAATAGCAATAAAAAAATGGCGGTGACTCAAGGCACCCCCACTTTTTTATTACACGTTTTCTGCCAATCGAATCATCGTATTTTTTTCTTCGATATCAAACCCTTCGTCTTTCACTGGATAGGCTGCTGACGTACCAATTTTTTCAGCAAAATCCATTTCGACATCTGGTCGATAGGAAGCTTCAACTTGTCGAACAAAGTGAAACTGCTCGATTTTTGTTTTTTTGCTTTCGTATTCTTCTTCGTTCAAATACATGACCACGTATTTCATCTTGCGTGACACATAATGAACAAAACCAAAACGGCGCAAATTCTTTAGTTGACGTAGGCTGTAAACCCATACGATCAATCCTCGACGCTTTTGCATCGTAAAAGGCTCTTTATCCTCGTGCATGACAATTTCCTCCACAACTTGATTTTGATTGAAAAAAGGGACTCCCAGCGTCCACTTTGACAGAGGGAGAAAAACAAGTAGAGATCGCCACAGTCAGTTCATCCAGCAAACGCTGCAGTTGTGTTTCACTCCAGCGATACTCACTTACTTGTTCATTAAGATCCAACTGCCGCTTGGCTGTGCGCAACGCCCGTTTTTTTTCTTTGAAATCAGGCGCATACTCACCGTAAGCTTCAATTCTTTCAAAATCTAGTTTTTTTTCTAAAAACGATCGCATCAACGTCTGAACATCAGGGTCTTGATGCATGACCTGTTTCGCTTTTTGATAGGTTTTACACGTTTCACTTGCTTTGATTGCCTTCACAAGTGCTTCAATTTGATCTTCAATCTCAAAAAAGGCTTCATCGTAAATCATCTGACGTACTATCCTCGGTCCCTTCCACATCTTCTTGCACTAAGACTACCATATTTGCTTCAGAAAAAGCAATTCCTATCTTTTCTGATTGTTCATGGGTCAGGCGCTCAGTAAATCTTGGGTTACTGAACCATGACAAAATCGTAAAAGTTGGATCATAAACAGGCGCTTCGAAGATTGAAGCAGATGCTTCCAATTCCTTTTCCGCTAACAACTCTCGCCATTCGTCATTCGATAAGACAAAATTACTTGTCTTTTCCGAAGAAAGTGCTCGTTGATAAGAATGGATTCGTTGAGAAGTCAAATAGTCTGATAGGTTATTCGTCAAATTAAATAAAAGTCCAGCTGCTTCTTGATGTGTTTGGGTATCCTGTGAGAAGCTGTCTAAGCCGATTTGCTGGCGAAGTTTATCGATGATGACAAACGCTAGGGTCTCTTTTTCAAGGTTGGCTTGGGCTTGGTCAATTGTTTGCGAAACTTGAAACAGCGGTCGCTGCCCTTCCGTCAAAGGATAAGGTGCCAGTTTAAGTAATGTGGTCTGATCCAAGTAAGTGACGGCTTGCAGTTGGGCAGTCTCCTGATCAAAGAACAAAACAGCAAATGTCCCGTTGTCAAAAGCCACTAATGGACGGTAGTTCATATCTTCTTCCATCAATTCGAAACTGATCGCACGATCATTTTGTGTCAAGGTAAAGTTAGGATAGATCATGGTCAACTCCGTCAAGTCAGTCAAGGTCATGCCCATCGTAAAAGGTGCCAGGGAAGAGCCCCCGGCGCCGATTACTTTGATTGCTTGCACACTTTCACCATCGGTATTGATCTCAACATACTGTTGATCGTCTAATTGATTGTAGACCCGAATTTCAAACTCGTAACCTGATCGATATGTTTGAACTGGAAGACCATAGACTTCTTCGAAATCCGAAACAGGTTCCCCGATCAATTCAGCTAATCCTTGAGCTGCGATTGGTTCGTAATTCATGTTTGTTGGTGCTTTGATTGGGTTTTCGATCGTCACTCTTGAATCTGAAGCGTTTTGCATGAAAACTGGCTGCAAATACACGATTATTAGGGCTAGGACAAATAAGCCGCAAAACAATAATCCTCTTCGCTTCATCTGTGGATCGACTCCTTACTTCTCTTTGACTTCAATCAAAAGATCTCCTGACTGAATTGGTTCCCCATCGGTTACATACACATGTTCAACTACGCCTGAGAAGCGGGCTTCAACCGAAGTTTCCATTTTCATCGCTTCCGTGACCATCATGGTTTGTCCACGTGCCACCCGGTCGCCTTTTTTGACTAATACTTCTAAAACTGAGCCACTCATCGAAGCACCGATCTGTTCTTTGTTCGTTGGCTCTGCTTTACGTTTCGTTTGAACAGAGCTGATGATTGAGTTGTCCTTAACGACGATTTCTCGGCGTTGTCCGTTCAAGTTAAAGAAGAGTGTTCGGTTGCCTTCAATATCTGGCTCACCGATCTCATCTAGACGAATGATCAAGATTTTGCCTTTTTCTAATTCAACATTGATCGTTTCACCTAAGCGCATGCCGTTAAAGAAAGTTGGAGTATCAAGAACTTTCACATCTGCAAACTGTTCATAAGCTTTTCGATAATCAAGGAAGACTTGCGGATACATCAAGTAGCTCAAGACTTCTTCATGTTTTGGTTCATAGCCGATTTTCTCCGCTAGTTCTTGCTTCACATCAGCAAAATCAACTGGCTTCGCAAATGTTCCGGGACGTTCGGTAAAGGCTGGGCGTCCTTTCAAGATAATGCGCTGTAATTCTTTCGGGAAGCCACCAACTGGCTGACCTAACTCACCTTGGAAGAACGTAATTACTGACTCAGGGAAGCTTAATGTATCGCCTTTTTCAAAAACATCTTTCTCTGACAAGCCATTTTGAACCATAAAGAGTGCCATGTCCCCAACGACTTTCGAAGAAGGCGTCACTTTCACGATATCCCCAAACATCATGTTGACTTCATGATACACTTCTTTGATTTCATCCCATTTTTCGCCTAAACCAACGGCTTTGGCTTGCTGCTGGAGGTTGGTATATTGTCCCCCCGGCATTTCATGCTTGTACACTTCTGTTTGAGGTGCGTTCAAGCCATTTTCAAAGGAATGGTAGTACATGCGGACATCTTCCCAGTAGTGGTTCAACTGTTGGATATTGTCTACATTGATTTCTGGGCAGCGTTCGCCGTTCAATAGTGCATAATACAAACTACTCATACTTGGTTGACTCGTTGCGCCACTGACCGCTGACATAGCGACATCCACGATGTCAACACCGGCTTTAGTAGCTGCTGAGTAAGTAATGATCCCATTTCCACTCGTATCATGGGTATGCAGATGAATCGGCACATCGATCGTATCCTTTAGCTCACTGATCAAACGATAAGCCGCTTGCGGTTTTAATAATCCAGCCATATCCTTGATAGCAATGATATGGGCACCAAGGTTTTGCAATTCTTTCGCCATATCTTTGTAGTATTGTACTGAATATTTTTGACGGGTCGGATCATTGATATCCCCGGTATAACAAATCGTTGCTTCTGCAATTTTTCCTGTATCGCGAACGGCTTGAATACTTTTCTCCATTTGTGGAACCCAGTTTAAACTATCAAAGATTCGGAACACATCAATTCCTTGCGCTGCAGATTCTTTGATGAATTCTTCCAATACATTGTCTGGATAATTGGAATATCCCACAGCATTGGAGCCTCTAAACAACATTTGCAACAAGGTATTCGGCATTTTTTTCCGGAACATCCGCAATCTTTCCCATGGATCTTCTGTTAAGAAACGGTAGGCAACGTCGAACGTTGCTCCACCCCACATTTCACTTGAGAACAATTGTGGCAGGCCAGCTTCCGTCATCGCGGCAATTTTCTTAAAGTCATGGGTTCTTACACGAGTTGCCAACAAACTTTGATGGGCATCTCGGAAGGTTGTATCCGTCAGTAAGACATTGTTTTGTTGACCGATCCATTCAACGACACCCTCGGCACCTTTCGTATCTAAAATATTTTTGGCGCTGACAAAATCAGGCGTTGCTTGGATGTGTTGTGGCATCCGTGGCTCATTATAAAATGGTTTCTTTTGTTTTTCGATCCCCGGAAATCCATTGATGGTAATTTCCCCGATATATTTCATGGTTTTGTTCCCACGGTCACGGATCCTAGGGAAGTTGAATAGTTCTGGTGTATTGTCTATAAAAGTCGTTTTGGCTTGACCAGAACGAAACGCTGGATGAGAAACGACATTTCGCATGAAGAGAATGTTTGTTTTTACCCCACGTACACGGAATTCTTTCAAGCAGCGCATCATTTTTTGAATTGCTTGGTCGAACGAAGCAGCATGCGTACAGACTTTTACAAGTAGCGAGTCGAAATAAGGGGTTACCACCGCACCGGCGTAAGCATTTCCGACATCTAAACGAACCCCAAACCCACCCGGAGAGCGGTAGGTATCGATCTTACCAGTATCTGGCATAAAATTATTCGCTGGATCTTCCGTTGTCACGCGACATTGAATCGCAACCCCTTCGAAGCGAATATCTTTTTGTTCAGGAATCCCAATTTCTTTATGCAGATTCTTGCCTTGTGCAATTAGTATTTGTGTCGTCACGATATCTAAATTGGTGATCATTTCAGTGATTGTATGTTCCACTTGGACCCGAGGGTTTACTTCGATAAAGTAAAATTTATCGCCTTCAACTAAAAATTCCACTGTTCCGGCATTGATATAGCCAACATGCTTCATCAATTGAACGGCAGCTTGACAAATTTTTTCCCGTTGTTCAGTCGTCATTGACACACAAGGTGCCACTTCGACTACTTTTTGGTGACGGCGCTGAACAGAGCAGTCACGTTCAAATAGATGGACGACATTTCCGTGCGTATCCCCTAGAATTTGGACTTCAATATGTTTTGGATTACTAATATATTTTTCAACGTAAACTTCGTCACTACCAAATGCCGCTTTCGCTTCACTTTTGGCACGTTCGTAGCCATCACGTGCTTCTTTTTCATCATGAGCGACACGCATGCCTCGACCACCGCCGCCAAGAGCTGCTTTGATCATGACTGGATAGTCATGTTCGTCAGCGAATGCTAAAACGTCGTCAATCGATGCCACTGGACCGTCAGATCCGGGAATGGATTGAATCCCCGCCTCGATCGCTGCTGCTTTTGCTTTGATCTTGTCGCCAAAAATATCTAAGTGGTGAGTGGATGGTCCGATGAAAATCAAACCTTCTTCTTCACAGCGCTGAGCAAAGCCCAGGTTTTCTGATAAAAAACCATACCCTGGATGAATCCCTTCAGCCCCGGCTTTTTTCGCTGTGCGAATAATATCTTCAATGTCTAAATACGCATCAATCGGCCGTTTGCCTTTCCCCACTAAATACGCTTCGTCTGCTTTAAAGCGATGGACGGAGTATTCATCCTCCGCAGCATAAATACCGACTGTTTTGATTCCTAACTCCGCACATGCGCGGAAGACACGAATCGCGATTTCTCCACGATTGGCAACAAGAATTTTCTTCATCTAATCCACTCCATTCAATTGATCAATAATTCAAATAATATTGTTTCCTCTTTTCTTCGGCACTGATATTTAATACAAAACCAATACAAATCGACAGCATCAGCAAACTTGACCCACCCTGACTTAAAAACGGAAAAGTGATTCCCGTCAATGGGATCAAACCAGTGATCCCCCCTAAGTTGATGAAAATCTGAGACATAAATAATGTCCCTATGCCGATACACATCATGGAATTAAAGGGATCTCTTGAACGGATACCGACAAGAAAGATCCGTCCCACCATATAGAACAAAACACCTAAGATAATGATCGATGGGATCAAGCCTAATTCTTCCATAACGATCGAAAATATATAATCGGTGTGCGCTTCGTTTAAGAAGCCACGTTTTTGGATACTATTTCCAAGTCCGCGTCCGAAAAGCCCACCGTTGAACATTGCATAATACCCATTGACCATTTGATGACCTGTATTGTATTCATCCGCAAATGGGTTTAAAAATGATGAGAAGCGACTATAGACATAATCAGGTAAAAGCTTTCCACCAGTTAAATTTACCAAGAAGACGATCAATGTACTGCCTACGATTCCTGCCACACCTAATATCAGGGTATACAGGTAATTCAGACCACTAGATAATAAAACGACAAAAGCCAGTAGCATGACGATCACAGCATTCCCGAAGTCGGGATAAAAGGCCATGATCCCGGTGTAGACGAAGACGATTCCGATTGGACGCCAAACCGTTTTCCAAAACTCTTGTTGGATACCTTTTTGACGATAGGAAAGAGTCACAGATAAAAACCAGATGACAATAAATTTCAAGTACTCAGCTGGTTGAATGGAAAAGCCCGCAATCGTTAACCAACCATGTGCCCCGTTTCTTCTTGGGAAAAAGAAGGCAGCGATCAATAAAAACAAAATGACGATCATGGCGATCTGGACAAATTTTTTGTTCCGAAAAACATCCGTTTTCATTTTATACATGACAGTGATTGCTACTAGACTCAACAACCAGAATATTGCTTGATTGATGACGTAAGAAGCAGCTGTGGTCGGTTGTGTGGCGGTCATCGCAACATAGGATGTGGAGCTGTAGACCATCATCAAACCCGTAACACACATCACTATATAAGGCAGTAAAATACTATAATCTAATAAATGTCTTTTCTTTACTTTTTCTGGCAAGTTTATGCCTCCTTGCCGATTTCAGGTGTCCGCTGGTCTTCATAGACCTCGCTGTACAATTGGTTCAGATCTTTTTCGAGATCCGCCATCAATTGTTGTCCTGTTTGATTATCGACGATCCCCAAGCGGATCGCAAATGCCACTTGCCGTGATAGACCATACATTTGGGTATCAACCACTTCTTCAAATGCTTTGCATTGTGCGATACATAAACTATTTTCTTGGTTTCGGATCAGCTTTTTGATTCGTTCTGCGTCATCTCTAAGCAGATCTAGCGCTTTTGTAGAATCGATGTGCTCCATTCCGGTCCCCCCATTTCTTCGTTTCACCATTATAGCATATTCTCTCTGGCTTTTGCATCATTAGATTGCATAGAAATACGTAAATGACGAACTTTAACGAGTATATTTTCAAAAAGTTCGTTTTTTAGCGAAGATCGTTCGTTTTTCCAATTTTTCATTCGTTTTATCTTCATGAATCGCGCTGGCAACCGTGAAACAAACACCCGCTGTGGAACATAAAACAAAAAACGTCCTTTACTAAAATTTAAGAAAAGCTGTTTTATCAACTTTTCTTAAAAATATTCCTGTTACTTTTTCCACAATTTATTTTTTAAAAAAAGAACAGGTCCAAAAGTCCCTGTTCTTTCACTTTGCATGAAAAGAAAAATCGTTTACCTTGTTTCGTCGCCGATCTTGCCATCGCCATTGATGTCCTCATCGGAAAGACGTTCGACTTCTTTAATAAAACCTTCGCTCATCTCTTGATAGTTCTGCTCACCAACGACCGCATCATCAGGAATTTGATCGACATTCGCAAAAAACTCAATATGATTGTGTAGATTTTCAAAGCGCATAGGAGCATCTCCGCCGTATTCACCATCAAGGTTGATCATTAATCGATTGACCTGCTCTGGCGCGTCTACTTCAAGAAAAGATGTTTTCGTATAAATCAGACGACGATCGTTGATGTGCTTGCCACCATTCATCATTAAAGCAACTAAGTGGACAATCTCAAAAATATTGGCCGTTTTGACAATGATCAACGAAAATTTCCCATCGTCAAGCTTTGCATCAGGCGCAATCTGTTCAAAGCCTCCCACTGAATTCGTCAGCCCTAAAAAGAACATCGACGCTCCGCCAATGTATTCTCCGTCTTCATACTTTAGATGCATTTTGATCGGTTTGACACGAGGGAGTAATTCCGCTCCTTTTGCTAGATAAGCTAAGTAGCCAAAAACACTTTTCAACTCAGAAGGAACATCATAGGTCAGTTCTGTTAAGTGTCCGCCAGCAGCGATGTTGATAAAATACGTGTTAGGTGTTTTTCCAACATCCATCTTCACCGTTTGCTGCTTCAAAATCACTTCCGCAGCTGCTTTGATATCTGTACGGGGAATCTTTAGTGCTCGTGCGTAGTCATTGGTCGTGCCTCCAGGAATGATCGCCATTTTTGGTCGCTTTTCTAAAGGAGCGATCCCATTGACGACTTCATTGATCGTGCCATCACCACCGGCAGCTACCACCAAATCAAAACCAGCTTCGCCAGCTCTTCTTGCTTCATCACGGGCGGAAAATGGTGCAGCGGTGGTGGCAAACGCACTCGCCTCATAACCGCCTCTTTCCAAAACATCTAAAATATCTGCTAAATTTTTTCGAATCAATTCTTTCCCAGATGTCGGGTTATAGATTACTCTTGCTCTTTTCATCGCTTGCCTCTTATCGCTTTGCTAGTTCTTCTTGCAACAGCTTGTTCACAACGCCTGGATTCGCTTGTCCTTTGGTTGCTTTCATGATTTGACCAACTAAGAAACCAACTGCGCGGTCTTTTCCGTTTTTAAAGTCATCGACGGATTGTTGGTTGTTATCTAGTACTTCATTGATCATTGGTAGTAATTGCGCAGGATCTGATAATTGGATCAATCCTTTGGCTTTTACGACTTCTTCAGCGTCGCCGCCGTTTATGATCAATTCTTTGAAGACTTTTTTCGCAATCTTCGAACTGATCGTGCCATCGGCGATCAAACGAATCATTCCCGCTAAATTGTCTGGGGTTAATTTTGTTTCTGGCAGTTCCAATTTTTCACTGTTCAGATACGCTGAAACTTCCCCCATCAACCAGTTAGAAGCTTGTTTGGGATCAGCACCGGCATCAATGGTTTTTTCAAAGAAATCGGACATTTCTTTTGATAAAGTCAAGACCATTGCATCGTATTCTGGTAAGCCCAATTCAGAGATGTAACGGGCACGACGTTTTTGCGGCATTTCTGGCAAGCTTTGACGTACCCGTTCGATCCATTCATCATCGATCACAAATCGTGGGATATCTGGTTCTGGGAAGTAACGATAATCAGAAGAACCTTCTTTGACACGCATCAATAAAGTTTTGCTGGTTGCTTCATCAAAACGACGAGTTTCTTGTTGGATCTCGCCTCCAGAAAGCAATACTTTGGCTTGGCGTTTTTCTTCAAATGCTAAACCTTTTTTCACGAAGGACATAGAGTTTAAGTTTTTCAGTTCTGTTTTTGTTCCGAATTGTTCTTGGCCGTAAGGTCGCAACGAAATATTGGCGTCGCAACGCATGGAGCCTTCTTCCATCTTCACATCAGATACTTCTGTAAACAAGATGATTGAGCGCAATGCTTCTAGATACGCATATGCTTCTTCTGGTGAACGCATATCCGCTTCGGAAACGATCTCGATCAAAGGGGTTCCTTGACGATTTAGATCCACATAAGAATAACCGCCTTTGCCGTGCATGTTTTTCCCGGCATCTTCTTCCAAATGAACTCGCTCGATGCGAATTTTTTTCTTTTTGCCTTCGACTTCAATTTCAATCCACCCGTCATGACCGATTGGTTGGTCAAATTGAGAGATTTGATAGGCTTTCGGATTATCGGGATAGAAATAGTTTTTGCGGTCGAAATGCGTTTCTTTTGAGATTTCACAATTCAACGCAAGCGCAGCTTTCATCCCAAATTCGATAGCCGCTTTGTTCATTACTGGTAAAACACCTGGATAGCCCCAGTCGATCACATTCGTGTTGCTATTTGGTTCAGCGCCAAAGTGAGCAGGTGCTGGAGAAAAAATCTTTGATTCTGTTTTTAATTCTACGTGGACTTCAAGCCCAATGACTGTTTCGAAGTTCATGCCTTATCCCCTCCTAAAATCACTGGTTTTTTCGTGTGGAAATCAGTTGCTTGTTCAAAGGCATAAGCCGCTTTATACATGGTTGCTTCATCAAAATGTTTCCCAATGATCTGCAAGCCAACAGGCAGTCCTTCAGAGAAACCAGCTGGGATCGACATCCCTGGCAGTCCTGCTAAGTTCACAGGAATGGTTAAAATATCATTTAAGTACATGGTAATTGGATCATTGATATTTTCTCCAATACCAAATGCTACCGTTGGGGAAGCTGGGCCAATGATCAAGTCGTATTGGCTGAAGACCTTATCGAAATCTTGTTTGATCAACGTTCGTACTTGACCGGCTTTTTTGAAGTAGGCATCGTAGTAGCCAGCACTTAGTGAAAACGTACCTAACATGATCCGACGTTTTACTTCTTCCCCGAATCCTTCACTGCGCGAATTAACATAGACATCTTCTAAATTGCTGACATTTTCTGAACGGAAACCGTAACGGATGCCGTCAAAACGTTGCAAATTAGAACTTGCTTCTGAAGAAGCGATGATATAGTAAACAGCTACCCCATACTTTGAATGTGGCAAGCTGACTTCTTCCACGGTCGCTCCTAACGCACGGAAAGTGTCTGCAGCTTTTAAGATCGCTTCTCGGACGCCCGCTTGAATTCCTTCGCCTAAGTATTCTTTTGGCAAAGCAACTTTCATGCCTTTGATATCACCAGTCAGACCTGCTGTAAAATCAGGAACAGCTGCCCCGGCTGACGTACTATCTTTTGCATCAAACCCACTGATGGCATTTAATGCGATGGCATTGTCTTTCACACCACGGGTCATTGGACCAATTTGATCTAACGAAGATGCAAACGCGATCAAACCAAAACGAGAAACCCGTCCGTATGTTGGCTTCAACCCGACGATTCCATTGAAAGCTGCTGGTTGGCGAATCGAACCACCCGTATCGCTACCTAATGATAAGGGGATTTGTCCCGCTGCAACGGCAGCCGCCGAGCCACCTGATGAACCACCAGGTACTTTTGTCTCGTCCCAAGCGTTTTTTGTTTTCTTAAAGAACGACGTTTCCGTACTCGCCCCCATCGCAAATTCATCCATGTTTAACTTACCTACTGGAATCATGTCTGCTTGGTAAACTTTGTCCATGACGGTTGCATCGTAGATTGGGTCAAAGTTGCCTAAAATTTTAGAAGCAGCTGTTGTGCGTAGATCTTTGGTAACAATGTTATCTTTGATCCCAATGGGAATCCCTGCCAACACATTGCTTTCAGTGATACCTTTTTGATCGATAGCTTGCGCTAACGCATGGGCTTTTTCTTCGTTCAATGCAAGAAACGCATCGACTTTTGGCTCTGTTTCTTTAATGCGAGCAAAGGTTTCGCTCGTTAGATCTGTCGCAGTGATTTCTTTTAATACTAATAAGCTATGCAATTCTTCTAAGCTTTTATTATATAGTTCAGTCATTAGGCACCCGCCTCCCCATTGTCAATGATTGCAGGCACTTTAATAAAGCCTTCTTCAGATTCTGGAACATTTTTCATTAATTCATCACGGTCCCAGCCACCGGTCGTTACATCTTCACGCATCACATTGATCGTTTCTGCGACATTCGATGTGAATGGTACTCCTGTGGTGTCCACTTCTTCAAGTGTTTCAACCATATCAATAATTTTTCCTAGCTGAGAGGTAAACTCATGTAATTCATCGTCTGAGAATGAAAGTTTTGCTAGTTTGGCAACGTGTTTGACTTGTTCTTCGCTGATCGCCATAAAATCCTCCTCTTTCTCGTATCCGTAATCTACGTTTACGTTTTTCCAATGTATTGTATCATTTTTTTAACAAATCATGAAATAGAATTTGAAAATTATCAAATATAATTGCAAATAAAAGCAGAAATCATTTCTTTCCTCGTATTGCAGGGAAGAAATGATTTCAATTAGACAAGAAGAAACAACTGCTTCTCGTCTGTGACAATACTTAACAGTTATTGTTCTGCCGAATGACTGCCTTCGATCGCAGCCACCATTTGAGCTTCATCCCAAACGGTAACGCCTAGGGACTGGGCTTTGGTCAGTTTACTGCCAGCCTCTTCCCCGGCAACAACGATATCAGTCTTTTTCGACACACTTCCGGTGACTTTTCCACCAAGGTTTTCGATTCTTTCTTTGGCTTCTTCGCGGGTGAAATGACTCAATTTCCCTGTCAAAACGACTGTTTTCTCTTTAAATGGCGACTCCACTTCTTCCAATTGATCCGTTCTCAGCCCTAGATAAGCAAAGTTAACACCCGCTTTTTCAAGTTCATCTAAAAGGTCGTGAACTTCTTGATTGTCAAAATACGTAACGACACTTTCTGCAATTGTAGCACCAATGGTTTCCAACGAAATGATCTCTTCTTCTTTGGCTTTGCTAAGGGTCCGAAGGTCACCAAAATGTTCCGCTAAAATCCGAGCCGCTTTGGCACCAACATGACGGATGCCTAGCCCGAAAATCAAGCGCTCAACTGAATTTTCTTTGCTTTGATGGATGGCACGCAAAAGGTTATTAGCTGATTTCTCTTTGATTTTATCGAGGGTCAGCAATTGTTCTTCTGTTAAAAAGTACAAGTCGGCCACATCTTTGACTAAGGATTTATCGAACATTTGCTCTAAAACACGTGGCCCTAAACCATCAATATTCATAGCATTTCGGGAAACAAAGTGGCTTAAGCCCTCTTTAATCTGCGTTGGACACTTCGGATTGATACAACGCAAGGCAACTTCTTCATCTAAATGGATCAGCTCACTCCCACATTCGGGACAATGTGTAGGCGCTTCAAAGGGTTCACTTGTTTCCGTGCGTTTTTCTTCCAAGACTTTCGCAACCTCTGGAATAATGTCCCCCGCCTTATAGATGATGACCGAATCGCCAATGCGAATGTCCTTCATTTTAATGAAATCTACATTATGCAAACTGGCGCGGCTGACCGTCGTTCCGGCAACCCGGACAGGGGTCATAACAGCGGTCGGTGTCACAACACCCGTTCGTCCCACGGTCCATTCGATCGTTTCGATCACTGTTTCCGCTTCTTCCGGTGGAAATTTATATGCCGCCGCCCATCGGGGTGCTTTTACGGTAAAGCCTAGCGCATCTTGATCTTTAAAATTATTGACTTTGATGACAACACCATCAATCTCGTAAGGAAGCTCACTGCGCTTGTCATGAAACTCTTCGATATATGCCCACACCTCATCGATGGTGTGGCACACTCTGCGTTCGTGATTTGTACGAAAGCCTAATTGATCTAATTCATTCAATGCCGAAAATTGATCATTGGCTTCAATCGGACCAAAATCAGCCAGTGTGTACAAGAAGGTGCTTAAGTTTCTTTGGGCTGCGATCCGTGTGTCTAATTGTCGCAAGCTTCCAGCAGCTGCGTTTCTCGGATTGGCGAAAACTTCCACCCCTTCTTCTTCTCGCTGTTGATTCAACTTCAAAAACGAAGCCTTTGGCATATAGCATTCGCCACGAACTTCCAACGAGATTGGTTCTTTTAATTTTAGTGGGATCGATTTGACGGTCTTTAGGTTTTCTGTAATGTTTTCACCTACCGTACCATCCCCTCGAGTTGCTCCCCGAACAAAGCGCCCTTCTTCATATTTTAATGAGATAGACAATCCATCGATTTTTAACTCGCAGACATAATCTACCGCTTTCCCCAATGCTTTTTGAACACGGGCATCAAAAGCCACGATTCCTTCTTTATCAAACACATCGTTCAAACTATAAAGTGGGATATCATGGGTGACTTTTTCAAAGCCAGGTAAAATGATGCCACCTACTCGTTGGGTGGGCGAGTCTTCGGTTACTAGCTGCGGGTAGTTGGTTTCAATTTCAACCAGTTCTGCATACAGCTGATCATAGAGATAATCTTCAACAGAAGGTTGATCTTTTACATAGTATTCGTACGCGTACTGATTTAATTGCGTACGTAGCTCTTCTGCTCGTGATTGGATTTCTTTTGAAGGGACATCCATCCTAATATCCTCCTTATTTTTCAACTTTTTCAATCGGCGCAAAGGCCGCCAACAGTCGTTTGACGCCTTGTTGTGGGAATGCCACATCTAATTCGATGTCTTGCGCGCTGCCAGTCGTCCGAACGACCGTACCGATTCCCCATTTTTTATGTTGAACTTTCTCGCCAACTTGCCATGTATTCCCCGCTGCAGAGGTCTGTTGCTTAGAAGTGACGGTCGTTTGACGCGGCTGTGTATAGCTCGGTTTAAAGACTTTTGGTTGAAACGGTGCAGCAGCTTTCGGCTGTGAACGCTCGCCTAATGATTGCAGCAGATCTTGTTCGATTTCTTCGATAAACCGTGACGGGCGATTGTATTGGGTACGGCCGTATAATGTTCTGGAAAAAGCGTTGGTCATAAAGAGCTCTTCCTCAGCACGAGTGATTCCCACATAAGCAAGGCGCCGTTCTTCTTCGAGTTCGCTTTCTTCCATTAAAGCCCGAGAAAGCGGGAAGATATTTTCTTCCAAACCAATCAAGAATACCACTGGAAACTCCAGTCCTTTTGCAGCATGCAAGGTCATCAACGTAACTTGACTACTTTCTTCTTCATAACTATCGACGTCTGACAATAAAGCTAAGTCATTTAAGAAAACACTCAACTTCTCATCTGGTGCATCTGCATCGTCTTCGTTTTGCGCCTCAAATCGTTTATCGAATTCTTGGGTAACCGATAAAAATTCTTCCAGGTTTTCAAGTCTAGCTTGTGCTTCTAAATTATTCTGGTTGACTAACTCTTGACGATAACCCGTCTTTTCTAATATTTCTTTCGTCAGTTCAGTTACTGAGAGGTAAGGAACCATTTGGGCGAAGCCATCCATCATCATCCCAAAGCTTCCTAATTCTTTGCCGGCCTTTCCAGAAATATTCGCCAACTCGACGTTCATGGCTGCTTCTAGCAATGACCACTCATGAAGATTCGCAAAATCTCGTAGTTTTTCGACGGATGTCGCACCGATCCCACGTTTTGGTACATTGATGATTCGTTCCAAGCTGATGGAATCACGAGGATTGGCGATCGCCGATAAATAAGCCAAAATATCACGGATTTCTTTGCGGTCATAGAACTTTCTGCCGCCGACCATCGTATAAGGAACGTTGGCTTTTAAAAGCATTTCTTCAATGATCCGTGACTGGGCGTTGGTCCGATACAAAATCGCAAAATCACCGAATTTACGGTTCTTTTCTGCAATTTGTTTCTGCATTTCACTGACGATAAATCGCGCCTCATCTCGTTCACTATCCCCGCGATAATAAGTGATTTTTTCCCCATCACGATTTTCTGTCCACAGATTTTTGTCTGGGCGGTTGCGGTTATTTTTGATTACTTGGTTTGCCGCATTTAAAATCGTTTGCGTTGAACGATAGTTTTGCTCTAACAATATCGTTGCGGCATCCGGATAGTCTTTTTCAAAGTCTAAAATATTTTGCATGTTGGCGCCACGCCAACCGTAAATACTTTGGTCCGCATCCCCAACGACACAAAGATTTCGAAAACGAGCGGCCAATAAATTGACTAGCGTGTATTGGGCATGGTTGGTATCTTGGTATTCATCGACATGGATATAGTGGAATTTCCGTTGATAAAATTGCAGCGCATCTTCATTGTCTTGGAAGAGGCGGATCGTATTCATGATTAAATCATCGAAGTCCATGCATTGATTATTACGCAGCTCTTTTTGATATTTTTCATAACAACGACCTACGATTTGCTCAAAGAGACTACCTTCCATGGCTTGGTAAGCTTCAGGTGTCAACAGCTCATTCTTTGCATGAGAGATCGTTCCCAAAATAGAACGAGGATCATATTTTTTGGGATCGATATTCAATTCTTTTAATACTCGTTTCATCAGCGTATTTTGCTCAGAAGAATCAATGATAGTAAAATTCTTCGAATACCCGATTCGATCAACATCCCTGCGCAAAATTCTGACACACATCGAGTGGAAGGTTGAAACCCAAACGTCTTCACCACCCGATCCTAATAGTTGACTGACCCGTTCTTTCATTTCACGTGCCGCTTTATTCGTAAATGTGATGGCTAAAATATTCCATGGATTTACATTTTTTTCTTCTATTAAATAGGCGATTCGGTGGGTTAGGACACGGGTCTTCCCGCTTCCTGCCCCTGCCATCAGCAGCAACGGCCCTTCCGTATGCATAACGGCTTCTTTTTGCCGTGGATTCATGCGTTTAAGTAATTCACTTTTGGATGACATGCTTTTAAACATCCTTTCTTTCTCAATCTTCTCAATTATAGCATTATCCGTGAATGGGGAAAACCGAACGCTTTGAAAACTTTTAATTAAAAGCGCTTTGATTTTAGTACTCACGATGCCATCAGTTTTGAAAGATAAAAGTCAGTCCGTTGTTTGTTTACATAATAAAAAGGCTGTAAACTTACCAGCCTCTTATTATGACTATTGAAAGAGATCAGCTAAAGTATTTCTCTACTAGCTTTTCATTCACATAGATTGACACTTGCCCATCATTGACCGGGAAAACACCTTTTCCGGTATCATCTAAAACAACTTTCGCTTCATTATTTCTCAATATATCCACGAAGGTCTCTCCACCATGGATCGCGCTGATGGTCATTTCTTTTTCCGCACCTTGAGCATTGGTCATCACGACCGCCAATCCAGAAAGTTCGTGTTCATAATCCCCCGTTAATACCCAACCAATACAATTAGAATCATCAAAATAGTCCACTTGATTCCCAAATGCAAGCTTCTCTCGAAGTTTTAACATATGGATCAAAGCATCACCAACAGGAGCGATTTCTTGCGCTGGGATTCCGAATAAGTCACCCCAGAAAACAACCGGTACACCCGCTTTTCGTAAAAGGATCAATGAATAAGCATGGACTTTAAACCAACCGTCTATCCAAGATTGTAAACTTTGACCAACCTGTGTATCATGATTGTCCACAAAAGTCACGGCATAATCTTCGCGCGCGGCAGTCAGTGTACCGGCAAAAATTTGACTCATATCATATTCGCCATTTGAGTGAGATGCTTCATATAAATTATAGTGCAAAGGCACATCGAATAAATAAATCAGATTTCCTGAAGAATCTAAATACTCTTCTAATTTTGGCAGATCCCCTGACCAATATTCTCCCACAACGAATAGCGGTTTGCCTTTTTCTTCCCGACGGTTCAAGATCCAGTCCGCATAATAATTGAACTCAATGTGTTTGACCGCATCTAAGCGATAGCCATCAACACCAGTCAGCTCTTGGTACCATTGCCCCCATTTATTGAGCTGTTCCACCGTCTCAGGGTTTTCCATGTCCAGATCACAACCCATTAAGTAGTCATAATTGCCCATCTCATCATCCACTTGGCTTTCCCAGCCCTTATCAGCGAAGTTAAAAATCCCGTGGTCTTTGTTACGGTCATCATAATCAACACCAGAAAAATTATGCCACGTCCAAACGTAATCATTGTACGTCCCTTGACGTCCTGGGAATGTGAACTTGGTCCAGGCTTCGATTTCTTCCTCATCACTGATCGGTTCATTACGGTTTTCGGTATTGTATTTAACCGCTGGAACGACTTCTTTTTCATCGGCACCAATCAAGTGATTGAAAACGATGTCGGCATAAACCTCTATTCCTTGTTCTTGCAGTGCTTTGATGGCTTCTAAGTATTCATCCTTTGTCCCATATTTTGTTGGCACCGACCCCTTTTGATCGAATTCGCCTAGATCATAATAATCATAGACACCATATCCAACGTCTTCGGACCCAGCTGTCCCTTTATAGGCAGGCGGCAGCCAAATTGCGGTAAATCCATACTCTTTGATTTCTTTACTCATTTCTTTCAATTTGTTCCAGTGTTGGCTATCTGCCGGCAGGTCCCATTCGAACCCTTGTAAAATGACTTTGTTATTCATTTATTTATCCCCCCTTAATTCAATTAAGCCAAATAATAGTAAAAATTGTCAAATATAAGGACAGCAATCTCAGGAAAATGAAGGTTAGCATGACCGTTTGTGACCGATTTCTATTATTCGCGCTTTCATTTTGAATGTTTTTTACTGTTTATGATTGATTTTGAATGAATCATATGTTACTATGGCAGGTGAAGAGGTGATGTAAATGCTTACAGAGGAGCGGCATCAAGCGATTTTGGCACGATTAGAGCAAGAGGAGATCGTCAAAGTCAGTGAACTGATCCAACTGCTGGATGCTTCAGAATCAACGATCCGCAGAGATCTCCAAGAACTGGAAGATAAAGGGTTTCTAGTTAGAATTCACGGCGGGGCCAAAAAAAGCCAGCAATTAGGTTTTGAACCCAACATGTCTGAAAAAAAAGCGAAATTTCAAACAGAAAAACAAAAAATTGCTCGCGCAGCCGCACAAACGATCAAAAATGGTGAAGTCATTTATCTAGACGCAGGAACAACGACCCTTGAAATGATTCCTTTCTTATCGTCCATCACAGCGCTGAAAGTTGTCACGAACTCCGTCAAGCACGCTTCCCTACTGATTGATCACGGGATCGACACCATGATTTTAGGGGGAACCATTAAGATAGCTACGAACGCTGTTTTAGGAATCAATGCCGGTGAACAGTTGCGTAAATTGCGCTTTAACCGCTGTTTTATGGGCATGAACGGTGCTCATTCGGAAGCTGGTTTCACCACACCCGATCCTGAAGAAGCCCTGATCAAGCAGATTGCACTAGAGCACAGTCAACAAGCCTATGTCTTGCTAGACCATTCCAAGTTTCAGCAAACAACTTTTGCTCAAGTTGCTTTTATTGAAGGTGCAACGATCATCACCGATTATTGCCCAAAAAACTATTTAGCGAAATTCAGAGCAAAAACAACCATTATGGAGGTAATACAATGATTTACACAGTAACACTCAATCCATCGATCGACTTTATCGTCCACGTCGATCATTTGGAGATCGGTACCCTTAATCGAATGAAACAAGACTTTAAACTACCTGGTGGCAAAGGAATCAATGTCTCACGGATTTTGAAGCGAATTGGCATCTCCTCGACTACCCTTGGTTTTGTTGGCGGATTTACTGGTCGTTTTATTGAAGAGTGGCTGACCAAAGAGGAAATCAACAGCAATTTTACGCAAGTCGCTGCCGATACCCGGATCAATATCAAATTAAAATCCGGCGAAGAAACAGAAATCAACGGCCTTGGTCCAGTCATTCAAGAGCAAGAAATCGCTGAATTGAAACACCAATTAGCCGCTCTTTCTGCCAAAGACATCGTCATCCTATCAGGAAGTAAACCAGCTGGTCTTCCAGCCGACTTTTATAAAGAATTGATCAAAATCGTTAAAGAAGCTGGTGCAGAATTTGTCATTGATACGACTGGTGCGGAACTATTTGATGCCTTATCCGATCAGCCTTTGCTGATCAAACCAAATAATCATGAATTAGCGGAACTTTATGAGACTTCTTTTTCAACGATCGAAGATATCTTGCCTTATGGCCAAAGAATGCTAAAGGATGGCGCTAAAAATGTCATCGTCTCTCTAGGTGGTGATGGTGCCCTGCTCTTTACTGGCAATGAGATCTATCGCTCCAATGTGTTGAAACGACCTTTGAAAAATTCAGTTGGCGCTGGAGATTCCATGATTGCTGGATTCATTGGGCGTTACGCAAAGACCAAAGATGTGGTTGAAGCATTCAAATGGGGGGTCGCTTGTGGCAGTGCCACTGCGTTCTCAGATGATTTAGCTGAGGCGTCATTTATCGAAGAATTACTACCGGAAGTCATTATTAAACAAGTGAATCTATAGGAGGATGGAAAAATGAAAATCAATGAGTTGATGCTGAAAGATGCCATGATCATGGACTTGCAAGCAACAGACAAAAAAGGTGCCATTGATGAAATGGTAGCAAAATTATATGCTGTCGGACGGATTTCAGATGTCGAAATCTACAAAGAAGGAATTCTTGCCCGAGAAGCCCAAACCTCAACAGGGTTAGGTGACGGCATCGCAATGCCCCATGCCAAAAACAGTGCAGTCAAAGAAGCGACGGTTTTATTCGCAAAGAGTAATGCGGGTGTCGACTATGAGGCGTTAGATGGACAACCAACGTACCTCTTCTTTATGATCGCAGCACCAGAAGGAGCAAATGATACTCATTTACAAGCGTTAGCAGCTCTATCTCGCTTATTGATCGATCCAGATTTCGTTGCTAAACTAAAAACAGCGACAACTGCTGATCAAGTACAACAACTTTTCTCAGAAGCTGAGGCACAGCAAGAAGCCGATGCTTTAGCAGAAGAAGCGGCAAACCAAGAAGCAGCACCTGCTAGCGAACGTCCCTATATCGTCGCAGTTACAGCTTGCCCGACAGGGATCGCCCACACCTACATGGCAGAAGATGCTTTGAAAAAGAAAGCCAAAGAACTTGGTGTTGACATCAAAGTCGAAACAAATGGTTCAGAAGGAATCAAAAATCGTTTAACAGAAGCTGATATCGCCCGAGCTGCTGGTGTGATCGTAGCTGCCGATAAAAAAGTTGAAATGGATCGCTTTGACGGCAAACATTTAGTAAACCGTCCTGTGAGCGATGGTATCCGTAAAACCGAGCAATTAATCAATGAAGCATTGAGCGGAACTGCTCCTGTTTTTCACGGTAGTGGCCAAGCTTCTGATAAAGAGGACGCTTCTGCTGATGGTTCAGTCGGTCAACGAATCTATAAAGATTTGATGAATGGTGTTTCTCACATGTTACCATTTGTTATTGCCGGTGGAATCATGATCGCTATTTCCTTCATGGTGGACCAGTTCATGGGTGTCCCTCAAGATGCCTTGAGTCAATTAGGAAACTACAACCAAGCCGCTTCTTGGTTCAATCAAATCGGTAGCGCGGCATTTGGTTTTATGTTACCTGTCTTAGCTGGTTTCATCGCTTCAAGTATCAGTGACCGACCTGGATTGATCGTCGGTTTCGCAGCAGGTGCCCTAGCAAATACGGGTGGTGCTGGATTCTTAGGAGCATTGATTGGCGGTTTCTTAGCTGGTTATGTCATCAAGTTCTTGCGTTCATTATTCAAAGGTTTACCAAAATCATTAGAAGGAATCAAAACGATCCTTTTCTACCCTGTTTTCGGCCTATTGATCACTGGCTTCTTGATGTTACTGATCAACGTGCCAATGAAAGCCATCAATGACGGTTTGAATAGCTTCTTGACTGGCTTAAGTGGTACCAACGCCGCTTTACTTGGTGCTTTGTTAGCAGCAATGATGGCAGCCGATCTAGGTGGCCCAATCAACAAAGCCGCTTATGTTTTCGGTACTGCAACATTGGCAACGACCGTTGCTGAAGGTGGTAGCGTCGTGATGGCATCTGTAATGGCGGGCGGAATGGTTCCTCCATTGGCAATCTTTGTCGCAACGTTATTGTTTAAAAATAAATTCACCAAAGACCAAAAAGAAGCTGGTTTAACAAACATCGTCATGGGGCTATCCTTCGTCACAGAAGGTGCGATCCCATTTGCAGCAGCAGATCCATTGCGGGCGATCCCAAGCTTTATCGTTGGTTCTGCACTGACTGGTGCGCTTGTCGGTGCCTTTGATATCCAATTAATGGCACCACATGGTGGGATCTTCGTTGTTCTATTATTATCTAAACCAATTTTGTTCTTGCTATTCATCTTAATCGGTGCGATCGTTTCTGGCGTTGTATTCGGTTTGTTGAAAAAAGCGCCTGAACAAGCTGCCTAATTGAAAAGACCCGCAAGATCCTCGTGATCTTGCGGGTCTTTTTCATTCTTGATTGGTAAAGAGCTGCTGTTCGACTAGCTTTTGGGTATTCATAAAATACACTCGTAGTTTTTTCCCATCCTTCTTTAGGTTAACCCACGTATATTTGCGCGTGCGGTGCAAATAGCCAAAATGAACATCCGGCATCGCTGCTTTCAATCCGTCTATCGGCAGCTCCTTCAAGGCTGTTTCTGGTAAATAAAATTGTAAGCAAGCTGTATAGTCTTTAAAGCGATCCTCTGAGTAATCAATTTCGAGGTGATTCCGAATATAAAAGGCATATGCCTCAATTCCATCATCTATAGTCAATTCCGGTTTTAATACAATATAATCCATCATGCGCAACCGGTCTTGGTCGATCCAAGGAAAATACGCTTGTGCATTCAAGTAACCTTTCACCCGTCGCTCCTGGTACTCTTCGTTCACCAAATCGAAGCTTCGAGTGACGAAATGTGTCGCGTTACGCTTAGTCGTCGGCTGCAGCCGATCATTTTGGTACTGGATGGTTTGGATCAATTGGTCGCCAAAGGCGTACTCAATATATGGTTCCCTCAAAATACCGACGCCATTATCCCATGTCAATTGATCGATCCCAGTTTGATCGCGAAACAAACGCTGGTATGAAAGATTCAACTCGTGATCCCACTGAAACGGATCGCGATACAATTCCACCATCACGATTCCCTGATCTCTAACTTGGACCTGCTCGACTTGTTGGGCATCCGTAATGATCACCTGAGGAATAATACGGGCATAGAATACCGAAAAGTACATTCGCCAACAAGAGGTCAGTGTGTAGCCATTGTAAAAAACATCGTACCCAGCAAATTGATTGCAATCAATAACGATCTCTTGTTCAAAATTTTTCCGCTTCGGTAACGCGTTGATTTCAGCAATCGATTGAAAATTTTGTCTTTTCTCGATTCGCTCGACGTTATGCATCAGGTACTCATCATATGAACGCAAATAGCCAAACAATCCATCTCTTTGCATCGTTTCATCGAAGTAACTTAAAATCACTGTTTTCTGTGTGGAAAATACGTCTTTCGTAAACAGGTGCCGTTGTAAAACAGCCTCTTGAATGATATGGATACTGGACTCATTTTGGCCGTCCGTCACAATCAATTCAGTATTGATTTCTTCAGGGGCGCTATGCAGCAGTTGACTGACCTCATCAAAATCATAAGGTTTCTTTTCTTGCTGATTGTAATAGTATTCCGTCGGCTGATAGCTAAGACGAACCAAAGCGAACCAATTTTCAATCAACAAACGTAACTGTGATGCTTCCATTTGTGTCGATTGTAGAAAGCCGTAAATTTTTTCAGTTTTGATCATCGCTATCCCTCTTTTCTATCCCCTTTCTTTAATTATAGTAAAGGGAGAAACGATTGAACACTATTTCGCTTTTTTTTGGTGAAATCTACGACCGTTCGTGGTAAACTAAAGGCGCTTGGAGGTGAACCTTATGGGCTTAAAATTCCAACGAGAAGACTCGCTAGATAAAATGTTTGATGATTTTGCCTTTCTTCCCGATAACGACAAAGACAATAAAAAGCAGGAAAAG
The DNA here is from genome assembly GCF_002140695.1 of Enterococcus sp. 4E1_DIV0656. Lineage (NCBI taxonomy): Bacteria > Bacillati > Bacillota > Bacilli > Lactobacillales > Enterococcaceae > Enterococcus > Enterococcus sp. 4E1_DIV0656. The sequence goes on from NZ_NGLF01000002.1 coordinate 190,615, forward strand.
GACATTGAGCGTTTCTTAAAAAACGAACCTGATGATGAAAAAGAGCAAAAAAAAGCAAATAATATAAAAAAAGCAGACTAACAAAAAAGGCACAGGACTGCGAGGTCCTTGCCTTTTTTACCTTTTTAGCTAAGAAATGAGCGACCAAATCAACTTATCTGGGAGAATTAGAATCTGATCCTCCTTCTCACATTACAACTCTTCATATAAAACACTTTGCCGTAAGCGAATCAAGCCGATAATCACCAGACAAAGAATGAAAACGACGCCTGCTAGGATCGTGACCACAAAGCCAGCTACCACGATTGGGGATTGAGTAAAGCGAATCATTGGTTCAAAAAAAGTGGTTTTGATCAAATCCGGGATGTCTGTCGCTAGCAGTTGCTGAATCGCATGATTGAAATCCTTTGCCGTTGCACTCGATGGCAAAACAGCCATAAAACTCCCTACACCATAATTTGCAACTCCAATCCATGCAACAGCAACATTTCCTAATGCAAGTAATCCGATACCAACATTTCCAACAACAACCGATCCAACGGCGATATTTCCTATACCAACGAGCAAGGCAAAACAGAAATGACCAAAAGCGAACGCGCCGATGCTGATGGTCCCGATTGCCAACGCGCCAAAGGACATAACACCGATCGATAGCAGTCCCAAACTGATAAGCCCCATAGCAATGACCCCTTTGGCTTTAACGCCAAGACAGAACCAGCCAGACGCAGTGGGTACCTCTTTCATCAGAACAAAAAACTCTCGAACGCTCGTCACTTGATTCAGTAATAAGAATAAATTGGGAATCAAAATGTGCATTAACGGAAGCCGTAGAACCCTCCGTTCACTTTTGTATTCATAATAGTAGGTTTCTTTCTTTTCTTTTAATAGCTCTTCCACTGGAGTGCCTAATAAATCGGCGAGACGAACCAATGTCTCGATGTCTGGCAACCCATTTCCTCGTTCCCATTTTGAAATGGCCTTATCAGAAACAAATAACCTCGCAGCTAATTCCTTCTGGGTTAAGTTATGTCTTGATCGATAGTCTTTTAATTTTTTACTTAATGTTTCATGCATTCGACCACACCTCCTTGTTACAAGTTTAACAAATATTAAGGAGATTTTCGCTGAAATTGGGCAAATTTGGCACTCTACGCTCCGTAGAATAGCCTAAATCCCCAATTTTTACTTTTAAAAAGCAAAAAAACGAAGGGAGCGACTTGCTCGCTTCGTTTCTTTATTCAAAATTATTTGATTGCTGCTTCGATGGCTTTCCATGCTTCTTCTTTTCCTTGTTTGGTAATGGAAGAAAAAAGAATGAACGTATCAGCTGGATCAAAGGACAACGCTTTTTTGATCATACTTTCATGCTTATTCCATTTCCCACGAGGGATTTTGTCTGCTTTGGTGGCAACAACGATCACAGGGATCTCATAATACTTTAAAAATTCATACATCTGAACATCTTCTTGGGAAGGTGCATGGCGCAAATCTACCAAAGATACTACTGCTCGCAGCTGCTCTCTTTGTTCGAGGTACGTTTCAATCATTTTTCCCCATTTTGCTCGCTCGGTTTTTGATACTTTTGCATAGCCATAGCCAGGGACATCGACAAAATGCAGCGTATTTTCAATCAAATAAAAATTCAATGTTTGGGTTTTCCCCGGTTTTGACGAGGTTCGGGCTAAGTTTTTACGGTTAATCAATGTATTGATAAAGGAAGATTTACCGACATTGGAGCGCCCTGCTAAGGCAATCTCCGGTAAGGGTGTATCTGGGTATTGTGCTGGTGAAACAGCACTAATGACGATCTCAGCTTCATGTACTTTCATTGGATCGCTCCTTTTCATTTTTTTCAAAAAGAAAGCCGGATAGCAATGAAACTATCCGACTTGGTCTCGATTAGACTGCTTTTTTTGTCTCTTCATTGTAAATGATTTTTGGTTCGCCAAGTCCTTTCGCAGCTTCTTCCGTAATAGTGACTTTTTGAATCGACTCATCAGAAGGAACATTGAACATGACTTCCATCATGATATTTTCGATGATCGAACGTAATCCACGAGCACCGGTGTTTCGCTCAATTGCTTGCGCAGCAATCGCACGTAAAGCCTCTGGCTCAAATTCGAGTTCTGTGTCATCTAATGCCATCAATTTTTGATATTGTTTGACAAGGGCATTTTTTGGTTCAGTCAAAATATGCACTAAATCATCTACCGTCAATTTCTCTAAAGCAGCCATCACTGGCAAACGGCCGATAAATTCAGGGATCAAACCGAATTTAAGCAAATCTTCAGGAATGATCTGTTGCATCACGCTCTCGCCTTCTTCAAGACGTTTGTTGTTTGTACCAAACCCAATGGTTTTTTCACCTAAGCGGTTTTTAACAATTGTTTCGATCCCGTCAAACGCCCCACCAACGATAAAGAGAATATTGGTCGTATCGATTTGGATCATCTCTTGATGCGGATGTTTCCGTCCCCCTTGAGGCGGCACACTAGCAGTGGTTCCTTCTAGGATTTTCAGCAAAGCTTGCTGAACACCTTCACCGGAGACATCACGAGTAATCGATACATTTTCACTCTTACGGGCGATTTTATCGATCTCATCAATATAGATAATCCCTTTTTCAGCCATTTCTACATTATAATCAGCAGCTTGTAAAAGCTTCAAAAGAATATTTTCCACATCTTCACCGACATAGCCGGCTTCTGTTAAACTGGTTGCATCAGCGATTGCAAAAGGCACATTCAGTGAACGTGCTAGCGTTTGTGCCAAAAATGTTTTACCTGAACCTGTTGGTCCGATCAAGCAAATATTGCTTTTCTGTAACTCCACATCTTCAGCTGTCGTTTCTACATTGACGCGTTTGTAGTGATTATAAACCGCTACAGCCAATGTTCGTTTGGCACGATCTTGTCCAATCACATATTCATTGAGGACATTCAATAGTTCTTGCGGTTTCGGCACTTCGGTAAACTCCCGAACTGCTTCTTCGTAAAACTCTTCATCAATGATTTCTTTGCACAAATCAATGCACTCATTACAGATATAGACCCCAGGCCCTGCAACGATCTTTTTCACCTCTTCTTGCGTTTTTCCGCAAAAAGAACAACGAACAGCTTCATTACCGTTTGTATTATCGTACATACTGTTCACCCCTTGAAAATTTTCCAACCTATTTAAAGGAGTGGAATTTGGTTTACTAACTTTGCAGTCTTAAACAATCATATCATAACTTTTTTGAAAGAAAAAGTCATTTTTACTTTGCCTAACGTTTTCTTATCATTTGTTAGTAATTCCGAAATACCCCCTATTTACTCCCATGAAAAAACGGCCAACACCACTAGATGTTCGCCGTTTTTAGAGTTTTGCCTACGCTTCTTTTGCAGTACCTGTTACAAGTTCAACTGCTTTTTTCATTGTAATATCATGTTTCAACATGTCTTCTGTTAAGACGCGTTTGATTTGATCTACTGGCATATTGTAAGCTTCAGAAAGTTCTTTGATTTCTTTTTCGATATCTTCTTCTGTTGCTTCCAAACCTTCTTCTTTAGCGATCGCTTCAATGACAAGGTTTGTTTTCACGCGTGTTTCTGCTTCGCCTTCAAATTGTGTGTGAAGATCTGCTTCAGTTGAACCAGTTAATTGATAATACATTTCTGGTGAGATTCCTTGACGTTGCATATTGTTCAAGAACTCATCCATTGAACGGTGTACTTCATCATGTACCATTGAATGTGGTAATTCAACGATTTCTGCGTTTTCAACTGCTTGACGGATCGCAGCTTCATCTTTTGCATCTTCTGCTGCTTTTTCTTTTGTTTCAGTCAATTCAGCACGATATTTTTCTTTTAATTCAGCTAATGATTCAACGCTGTCATCAACGTCTTTTGCGAATTCATCATCTAATTCAGGAAGTTCTTTTGCTTTTACTTCGTGAACCGTTACTTTGAAGACTGCTTCTTTACCAGCTAAATCTTCTGCTTGATAATCTTCTGGGAAAGTCACGGTAACGTCTTTGCTATCGCCAGCTTTTGTTCCTACTAATTGTTCTTCAAAACCAGGGATGAATGAGTTTGAGCCAAGTTCAAGTGAGTAGTTTTCACCTTTGCCGCCTTCAAATGTTTCTTCTCCTAAGAAGCCTTCAAAGTCGATAACGACTGTGTCGCCATTTTCAGCTGCTTCGTCTTCTTTGATAACTAATTCAGCTTGTGCTTCTTGTTCGCGTTTGATGCGTGCATCAACGTCTTCTTCTGTTACTTCACGGTCTTGTTTTTCAACAGTTAAATCTTTGTAATCACCAAGTTTTACTTCAGGTTTTACAGTAACTTCTGCTTTGATTACCCAGTCTTGACCTTTTTCCATGCTGTCAACGTCGATTTTTGGTTGCGAAACCGGATCGATCCCTGCTTCTTTTACAGCAGCTTCATAAGCTTCTGGAAGAACAGCGTTCAATGCATCTTCATACAACGCTTCTTCGCCGTACATACGGTTAAATACTTGGCGTGAAACTTTCCCTTTACGGAAGCCAGGTACGTTAAGATTGCCTTTCACTTTATTGAATGCAGTCGTCAAGCCTTTTTGGATTTCCGCTTGAGCGATCGTAAATGTCAAAACACCATCATTGGTGCCTGTTTTTTCCCATTTTGCAGTCATTTATTTCCCTCCGAATATTAATTGATTTACATATGAAATAGCTTCATGCATACCTTTAAATAGTACACTAACGTTGTTTAATTGTAAACATTTTACCATGAAAGTTGCGAATTTTTCTTTCAGCGAATGCTCAAACGTAGGATATTGCGCAAGTGTCGTTTGCGTTCTTCTATTTCATTGTCTGCTTTTGGCTGTTCTTTTTCTTCAAATAACCCGCGATAATCTTCAATGTAGCTTGCCACCCATGCGTTTGCCTCTTCTTTTGCCGGTAAAAACGGGTAACTTATCGCTAAATGATCATCGATTTCTGCTGAGACACTTTCCGCTAAAATCGGGTCCTCTTGGGCGATCGTTTCTTCGATCGCTTTATGGATCGCTTTAACAGCGTCATCCTCCTGTAAAAGTTTCAATTCTTTCGGAACGATTTGCTGCATATTCCCAAGGTAATCGATTAGGTCAAAAGGTTCGTCCACTTCAAGACGCACGAGCTCATCCACTAATTTAGGTAGCAAATACGGATTTTTGATGGAAGCCAACGTGTCATGCATCAGCGAGATAAATTGTGATTTGGTAATAGCTTGGGTAAAAATGTGCCACTCTGTTGCACTCACCGGTTGATTGGCTTCATCTAATGCGCGTAAATGCTTGCGTTTCCCATGAAAATCTTCCAATCCTAAAATTTGTTGTACTTCTTCTACTTTAGCTAGTTCACTAGCCAACTGTTCCTGATAGCGTTTTGGAATTTTTGTTTTCTGACCTAATGTAAGCCAGCGCCGAGTTTTTAAGTATTGACCATCCAAGATCAGCAGATGACCAATTTGTAAAAAACCATCAGTTTGTTTCAAATAATCATCTAGATAGTCTTCCGCAAGATCTAACGCTTTGGCAAAATCATTCAGCTGTTGCAAGCATTCCACGAGCCATTGATTGATCTCAAAACTGGCGTTTTTTTGATAAAGTTCATTGTACAAACGAAAAGCCTGCAAAAACTCTTTTGACTGGTAGGCTTTTTCTGCCGCCAGACGAAGCCGCTCATTTGGTCCCGGGAAATCAATCGTCTCACCCATTCACGACCCCTCCTTTACTAATTGCTTGATCTGCTAGTTAGTTTTGTGCACCAATCATTACGTGATTGGCATCCACCTGTTTATTAAAGGCCTTGATCAAATTGATGGTTACCACACTTGTTTCTGCAAAATAATCCGCAGCCTGCTGCTTATTTTTATTAAAGACGATTGGTAAATAACCGAGATAAAAGAAAACATTGAATTGCAGCACATAGCGCCCGCAAAGTTCGCGGATCAAGACCGTTTGCCAACTGAGTTCTTCTTCTACAAAAGAAATAACGCGAATGCCAAAGAGCATTTTCCCAATAGTTTGGCCATGATTCAGCTTCGTCATCAGAACAAAATAGCCCAGATAGATCGCTAAGGCACAGACGTTGTAAAGTCCAAACCGCTGGTTAGTTGCCGTTAGATTCGCTAGATTATAGATACTGCCGATCGTTATTTGCGTGATTGCCCGGATCACTAGAAGATCCACTAAAAAAGCAAACAGACGTATCCAAAAACCGGCAAAAAAGTAGCTAGGAAAGTCATTAAAGAACCGTTTGTCTTCGGTCTGTTTTTCAGGTTCTTCAAAATGTTGCCACGCTTTTTGTCTTTCTTCGATTTCACTTTGGTTATACTCTTCTTCTTGAAAAGACGTCAAGACTTGTTGATAAAAATCATCGGGATGGTTTACTTGTGCGTTCTTCATCGCTTTGCTGGCGTTTACTGGTTCGGCTGTTTCTGAAACCTGCGCTTCAGTTCGTACATCCGTATGACCGGTTGACGGTGTGGAGGTTTCGCGCTGTTCCCTTTGATCGATTGATGTACTTGTGTGATTGTCATCTGTTGACGATGCGGCAGCGGAATACTTGTTTTTATCTGTCATAGTTATTCACCTCCATAGTAATAAAGAGGTTTAGGGGCATCGCTTGTTCCTAGGCTTTCCATCAATTGGATCACTCGTTCTGTATTTGATTCTTTTAGTCCTTGCAGTTCGGCTAAACTTGAACCTAACCAAGTAGAAGCAAATCCAGTAGATGAAACGTCATAGCTGAAAATCTCTGCATCTTCCAAGCCTAGATCTGCTTGCATTGCTGCTAATGTATCTTCAGGAAAACCGATTTCATCCACTAAGCCAACAGACACTGCTTGCTGACCATCATAGATGCGGCCATCAGCGATCTTTCTAACGGCTTCTTCTGTCATGCCGCGTCCTTCAGCCACAATTTTAACGAACCGACCATAAGCATTGTCGACATAGGTCTGCAAGACTTCTTTATCGGCTTCTGTTGGCTCTCTCGTTGCTGAACCTACATCTTTTAGTGCACCACTTTTATACGTATTGTCTTCGATCCCTAGCTTTTCGAATAAGCCGGCATAGTTGAGCCCCGACATGATCACTCCGATCGAACCGGTAATCGTTTCATCCGTTGCGAAAATTTTATCAGCACCTGCCGAAATATAATAACCGCCACTGGCTGCCATGTTTTTCATACTGACATACATCGGAATCCCTAACTCTTTGATTTTTGCTAATTCACGAGCAATCTCGGCACTTTCATAGACGCCGCCTCCTGGGGTATTGACTTCCATCAAGATGCCCCCAATAGTTGGATCTTCTTGGATCATCCGTAGTTCTTCTAAAAATCGCTGATGATCATAAGATTCTGTTGTGAATAAGCCGCCACTGGAGCTGCTGGCGATCGTTCCTTCTAAAGATAAGCGAACAATGCGATTGTCTTGATCTCCGGCAACTAACGTTGTCTCTTCGATCGCATTACTTCCGTAGAACAAAGCATTTAAACCTTGCAGCGTTTGAGTTTCCTCTTGCTCTGGACGATTTGTGATTACTGAAAAAACCCCCGAGCAGATAAATAACCCTGCTGCGATCGCCGCTGCGATCCATCTTCTTTTATTCATTTTCCCACCTAACTTTTCGCCTTTCCCATAATTTAGTATAGATTTTTGATGACGATCACTGCTTCTTCGTCACCAACCGCATCAAATTTCTCGCTTTTTTCAGCTAAGACGTAGCCGCCAAAAAATTCCTTTGTTAGTTCATCCTGGACTTTGAATGTTTGCGCGGTTTCCACGGTGACTGATCCGGGTAAAATTTCTTGCAAGCTGTCCCAGCCCGTATCCAACATGACCTTTGTTTCATCTGTGACATTAGGATCTTTTTCTATCGCAGCTACTATTTTCTTTAGCTCTGAAAAAGTCATACAATTTACAAATTCTGGCATTTCATTCCCTCACTTTCTTACTTTTTTATTGTAGCGAACTTAAAAAAAAAAGCATAGCTTTATGAGGAAATTTCTTGGGAATCTTATTCGACAAAGCTATGTCAGCTATTTTGATTCCCTTTAGACTGGTTCAAATCAACCTTACCAATAACTATACCAATTATTTTCATATAACTTACAGTTGACAGAAACAGGAATAAATATTATGATATTGCTTGTATTTCTATAAAATATTTCACAAGGAGGATAGATAGACCAATATGGATAGCGCCTGATCTGGAAACAGATGACGAGGAAAGAGTTTATCGAAACATTCGGCGGATGACTCTAGGGACTGCACTCTACAGGCAAGAACAAATCTCATCGTAAGATGATGACAAAGACTTGCTGCGCAGATAGAAATACATAATGCCAAACTAAATTTTTTGAAAGTAGGATTATCATTATGTGTGGAATTGTAGGAATCGTAGGAAAATCAAATGCAGAACGAATTATTTTAAACGGATTGGAACGCTTAGAGTATCGGGGCTATGACTCAGCAGGCCTTTATGTCGCTGATCGGACTTCGGATCATTTAGTGAAAGCCCAAGGAAGAATCAAAAACTTGGAAGAAAAAGTGACTTCTGAAGTAACAGGAACGATCGGTATCGGACATACCCGTTGGGCGACCCATGGCAAGCCATCAGAAATGAATGCTCATCCTCACACTTCGGCAAACCAAGCACTCGTTTTGGTTCATAATGGTGTGATCGAAAACTTTGAAGAGCTTCATCAAGAATATTTAAGCAACCACCAGTTTGAAGGTCAAACAGATACCGAAATCGTTGTTCATTTGATTGAAGTGTTGAAAGAGCAAGACAACAGCACGACCAAAGCGGCCTTTAAAAAAGCTTTGTCCTTGATTCGCGGCTCTTATGCCTTTGCTTTAGTAGAAAAAAAAGATCCAGAAACCATTTATGTTGCTAAAAATAAAAGTCCCTTATTGATCGGTTTGGGAGATGGATTTAATGTCATTTGCAGCGATGCCTTAGCAATGCTCGATCAAACGACTCATTTTGTTGAGATCGAAGATGGCGAAATGGTGACCGTAACAGCCGATGCGATCGAAATCGAAGATCCAAAAGGAAACCTTGTGTACCGTGAATCTTATGAAGCACAACTAGATCTGACTGACATCGAAAAAGGAACGTACCCTTACTACATGTTAAAAGAAATCGATGATCAACCAACCGTGATGCGCCGCTTGATCCAAGAATATCAAGGAGAATCCGGTGAAGTAGTAATCGATCCAGCGTTAAAAAACGAACTTTTAGCGAGCGATCGAATCTACATCATCGCATGTGGTACCAGTAATCATGCTGGTTGGGCAGCAAAATCCATTTTAGAAAAGCTAACACAGATCCCTGTTGAGGTTCACTTATCTAGTGAGTTTGGCTACAACATGCCATTGTTGTCAGCAAAACCCTTCTTCTTGTTCTTATCACAAAGTGGTGAAACGGCAGATAGCCGTCAAGTATTAGTGACGATCAACCAGTTAGGTCTTCCTAGTCTCACGATTACCAATGTTGCTGGTTCTACTCTTTCTCGAGAAGCGAACCATACCTTATTGCTTCATGCTGGTCCAGAAATCGCCGTTGCCTCTACAAAAGCATATACCGGACAGATCGCTGTCATGACCTTATTAGCAAAAGCCATTGGTGATGAAAAAGCTGTCCCTGAAGCATTGGATTTTGACGTGTTCCATGAACTAAGCATCGTTGCTTCTGCAATGGAGGCTTTAGTGGATGAAAAAGCTGTTATCAGTCAATTTGCTGAAGATTTTCTTTCCGAAACCCGTAATGCATTTTACATTGGTCGTGGGAATGATTACTATGTATCAATGGAAGCGGCATTGAAATTAAAAGAAATTTCTTATATCCAAGCGGAAGGCTTTGCGGCTGGTGAATTAAAACACGGCACCATCGCGTTGATCGAAGAAGGTACACCAGTGATCGGTGTGATCACGGAAGAAGTGACTGGCTCTCATACGCGAGGCAATTTGAAAGAAGTCGAATCTCGTGGGGCTCACACCCTTGTGATCGTTAGTCAAGAGTTAGCAAAAGCGACTGATCAAATCATTTTGCCAAATGTTCATCCATTGGTAACCAGCTTAGTGGCAGTCGTTCCAACACAGCTGCTGGCTTACTTTGCCACTTTACAACGCGGATTCGATGTTGATAAACCAAGAAACTTAGCAAAATCCGTTACCGTTGAATAGTTTTTTAAAAAACTGAAACCGAATTGGTTATCTTCTGTTTAATAAAAAGAACTCCTCGTTCGATGACTCGATCGTTCATAGGGGTTCTTTTTTCTTGTTTTCTACCCAACAAATCCGAAAAGACTTTTAAAAGCAACTATACTTCGCAAGGCTTGCCCACGGCGTGTTCCCTTTTAAGCGTTGTCGACAAATTCGTTGACAAGTTTCTCTAGTTCGCAAGTTGGCTTCTTGCTGGTAAGTAGACAAAAAAGACGACCAAAGAATATCTTTGATCGTCTTACTTCTTCATTTATTCCGCACCGATTTCTTCTCGAACGACCGCTGCGATTTTTTCAACATAGTAATCGACTTTTTCAATGGTTGGTGCTTCTGCCATCACCCGAAGCAATGGTTCTGTTCCTGAAGGACGAACCAAGATCCGGCCTTCACCGTTCATTTCTGCTTCTGTCTCTTCCACGATTTTACGGATAGCTGGAACATCCATCGCACCATTTTTATCTGTCACTCGAATGTTGACAAGTTTTTGTGGATAGATCGTTACCTCTCCTGCTAATTCCGACAGTTTCTTGCCCGTTTGTTTCATGATATTCAATAGTTGAATTCCTGATAGTAAACCGTCACCTGTCGTATTGAAATCCAAGAAAATCATATGCCCTGATTGCTCGCCACCGAAATTATAATCGTTTTTACGCATTTCTTCTACGACATAACGGTCACCGACTTGTGTGATCACATCTTTCAGACCAATTGCTTCCACTGCTTTGTGGAACCCTAAATTGCTCATGACTGTTGTAACGATCGTTCCTTGGTTCAAGCGTTTTTGTTCTGCTAAATATTTTGCACAGATATACATGATCTTATCGCCATCAACGATATTTCCTAGTTCATCAACTGCGATGACCCGATCGCCATCTCCATCAAATGCAAGACCAGCATCGGCCCCTTTTTCAACGACGAATTCGGCTAATGGTTCGGGGTGAGTCGAACCAACACCATCATTGATGTTCAACCCATCTGGGGAAGTTCCCATTGTGAAGAATTCTGTTTCTAGATCGGCAAACAAACGATTAACGCTTGTAGCTGTTGCGCCATTTGCTGCATCGACACAAACCGTGATCCCTTCTAAATCGTCAGGAATTGTTTGACGTAGAAATTGAGAGTATTTCAATAACCCTTCTGGGAACTCATCCACCGTTCCTAAGCCATCGGCAGAAGGTCGAGGAAGTGTATCTTCCGGCGCATCAAGCAATGCTTCAATTTCAGCTTCTTGTTCATCGACTAATTTAAAGCCATCATTTCCGAAGAACTTGATCCCATTGTCTTGTGCAGGATTGTGAGAGGCAGAGATCATCACACCTGCGCTTGCTTTTTGTACTTTCGTCAAGTATGCCACTCCTGGTGTGGAAATAACGCCTAATTGAAATACCTCGATCCCAACGGATAACAAACCAGCAATCAATGCGCTTTCTAGCATTTGTCCAGAAATTCGTGTGTCTCGCCCAACCAATACGCGAGGACGACGGTCTCCGGTTTCATGTTGACTTAGTACATAGCCGCCGTAACGCCCCAATTTAAATGCTAACTCAGGTGTCAATTCCTTGTTAGCTTCTCCTCTAACACCATCAGTACCAAAATATTTTCCCATTTTAATAACCTCTCTTATTCATTCTCTACAGTCAAACGACTAAGAACTACTTGTCGTCGTGCTGCTTGCGGAATTCTCTGTTTGTTCGTTCGTCGTGTCGTCTGTTGAAGAGTTGTCTTGAGAATTCTCACTATTCACTGCTTCATTGCTATCATTGTTTGATTGATTCTCCGTAGTAGCTTCTGCAACCGGTGTGATTTGGATCGTCACGACCGTTGGATTGATTGTTGTCCCCTCAGGCACTGGAATGGTTACTGTCCGTTCCGTCGTTGTCGTGATCTCACTAACGTCCACCGGCACACCGATCTGTTGGGTTTCATCCAAGATACTTTGTGGTCCTGTCAGAACGGCACTGATACTACTCATGCGATAAATGTAATGGGAGATCCCGTCTGGAGTTGTCCCTTGTTGTGTAACAAACAATTCAATTTCTTTGCTTGGAGCCTCCATCACCAATGCAACATCTACCGAATCAGGATCCGCGATGATCGCTAATGGATTGTTGTCGCTATCCCAGGCTTCGATGGTTCCATTGACAGTGATCGAATCCCCAGTGATATCATCTGGATTTACGATCGCTACCACTCGGTCGATTTCAGCTAATGTTTGATCGCCAGTTGTGATTTCTACTTTCTGCGGATCGACACTCATTGAATCGACGCCGTAACCACTCGTTGCTCCGTCAGTGGAGATGACGGGTTCAACGGTAAACGTTTGGGTCACTTTTTTCTCGATCGTCACAGTGACTGTTTTTGGTTCGATTTCAGCTGTGACGCTTGAACTAAGATTTTTTACTTCTAAAGGGACCTCATGGGTTCCTTCATCGAGCCCAGTCAAATCAGCTACGACTCGAAAGCTCCGTGTTTCCTCACTACGTTCTGCATTCAATTGTACCCGATTTCGACTAGATAAAGTCACATCCACTGTTGTTTCAAATCCTTGGATGAAGTATTCATCCGTGTCGTAGGTGGTCTGAATCGGTACATTTTCGATCTCTTCCTCATAAGGATTTGATGTTCCCGCAAGATTGACTTGCAGGCTTGATCCGCTGGCGATGAAAAACAAAACCAGACTAAAGAACAGCGCTAGTATACCATAAAATACGTTTTGACGACGCTCTTTCTTGATCATTTTCTTCCTCCTTTGTTGACCCCTTCAAAGAAAGATTGCAGCAAGTTGCGTTTGCCAGGTTTTTCTTCCGGAACTAATTCGCGATTCAACACGTCGAGATACTCTTGGCGAGAAAGTTCAGTCAGCATGCGATTATTTAGCGTAATACTAACGTCGCCGGTTTCTTCTGAGACGATAATGGTCAATGCGTCACTGACTTCTGATATCCCAACAGCTGCTCTATGACGTGTCCCGAATTCTTTCGGAATCAGTGGACTTTCTGACAATGGCAAGTAGGCACTAGCAACAGCGATCTTATCATCTCTTAAAATGACTGCACCATCATGCAGCGGTGTATTAGGAATAAAAATATTGATCAGTAGTTCGCCCGTCACATCCGCATCTAAGGGAATCCCAGTTTCGATGTATTCTTCTAAACCAGTCGTCCGCTCGATCGTGATCAATGCACCGATCTTTCGTTTTGCCATATATTGAACAGCTTTGTCCAGTGCTTGGACCAAAACTTCATCCCGCCGTTTTTCGTTTTTAGAAGTCTTGAAGAAAGAGCTGCGTCCAAGATGCTCTAGCCCCCGTCGAATTTCTGGTTGGAAAATAACAATTGCGGCGATCACCCCATAAGTAATGACTTGATCCATCAACCAAGATAGCGTCTTTAATCCTACGATACCAGCCAAAAACCTTAGAACAATGAACAGTCCGACTCCTTTGAACAACTGGATCGCTTTTGTCCCTCGCACAAGCTGGATAAGCTTATAAACCAAATACCAAACAACGATCACATCTAAAACATTTACTAAAAAAGACCAAGAAAATATATCAAATGAGAGCAATTCTCTCCAATAATCTAAATTAAAAAAATCCCTGAAATTTATCAACATAAACAGCCTTCCTTTATTCTTAAGACTTCAGATAATAGTATAACATAGGACCTCTTCAAAGATTTGAAAAAAAACAAATTTATGAAAAAGTTTTGAAAAAATAATCAGCTCTTTTATTTAGTTTACCATTATCATGAAATCATTGTTTGTCAAAGGTCTTAGAAGATTTCATCTAAAAGAGCTTCTTGCACGCATTTCATAGGAAAAACAACAAACGACCCTGAAAAAACGTGATAAAGCGTTTTTCCAGGGTCGTTCCTCAGCTAGCGATTATTCTTGCTGACGACGTTTTGCGCGCGCTGCACGCCGTGCTGCTCTTTCAGCGAGCTGTTCTTCGCTTAACGGCTGTTTTTCTCTTCGCACACGCTCCGTTTTTACTGCCATTGGTTGTTCTGTATCAGTACTTACATTTTTTTCAAGCTTTGCTCGAATTTTTTCTTCTTGACCTGCTAAGCGGGCATAGTTATAGAAACGAGTTTTCGCATCTGAAACGGTTTTTTCAAACAAGGCTTCCGCCGCATTGGGATTGGCAGACTGCAAGGAAGCAAATCGGACTTGGGTCTGCATAAAGGCAGGCATTTGATCAAATGCTGGCTTTTTGAAATCGAGCGTCATTGGCTGTTTCCCATTTTCTGCCAACAGCGGGTTATAGCGGTAGAGACTCCAATACCCTGATGCAACTGCTTCTTGCGCTTCTTTCAAGGATTGACGCATTCCGCCAGCAAGACCGTGAGTGATACATGGCGTATAGGCAATGATGATTGACGGTCCCGGGAACCGCTCGGCTTCTTCAAAGGCTTTGATCGTTTGCATTTGATTAGCACCAGATGCGATTTGTGCGACGTAGACATGTCCGTAGGTCATCGCCATCATTCCTAAATCTTTTTTGGAAACAAACTTGCCACTAGCAGCGAATTTAGCAATAGCCGAAGTTGGTGTCGCTTTGGAGACTTGCCCCCCCGTATTGGAATAAACTTCATTATCTAACACAAGAATATTGACATCTGCACCAGAAGCGAGAACATGATCGATACCGCCAAACCCAATATCATATGCCCAGCCATCGCCACCTATCATCCATTGGCTTGGCTTAACAAACAAATCTTTTTCCTGCAGAATTTTGTTCAGCTGAGGTGTCGTGGAAGCCTCAGCTTCTAAGGCGGCGATCAATTTTGCTGCTCGCTGCTGTGTCCCAGCACTTTCTTCTCGATGAAGGTCCCAATCATCAATCAAAGCCTGCAATTCTTCTGATACAGCGGCTTTCAATGACTGCAACTGAGCTGCTAATTTCTCCCGTCGGGTTTGGTTGGCTAAGAACATGCCATAGCCATATTCGGCATTGTCTTCAAACAGCGAGTTTGACCAAGCTGGACCCTGTCCTAAGTGATTGGTTGTATAAGGGGATACTGGTGAGGTTCCACCCCAAATCGAAGAGCAGCCGGTCGCATTGGCGATCATCATGCGATCACCAAACATTTGGGTCAGAAGTTTGACATAAGGGGTTTCCCCACAGCCCGCACAAGCACCAGAGAACTCCAATAAGGGCTTATTGAATTGGGAGCCCAAAACAGTTCCTGGTTTTGCTGGATTTTCCTTTTGGCGTAAAGTCATCGCAAAAGCCCAATTTAAAGCTTGCTCTTTTTGTTCTTCGTAAGGACGCATCGTCAAGGCTTTCCCTTTGGCGGGACATGCCTCCACACAAAGGCCGCAACCTGTACAATCTTCAACGGAAACTTGAATTCGATATTTTTGGCCGTTCGCTCCTCGCATCTCTCTGACGATAAAGCCTTCCGGTGCTTCGGTTAATTCATCTTCATCTGCCAAAAACGGGCGGATCGCCGCATGAGGACAGACGAAGGCACACTCATTGCACATGGTACAGCGATCTGATAGCCACTCAGGCACTTCAACAGCGATGCCCCGCTTCTCAACCGCTGTTGTCCCGACAGGGATCACCCCTTCAGTCATTTGGTTCCTTACGAGGGTGCCGACGGATAGTTGATTGCCTTCTTGACGGTTGATGGGTTCCACGATTTCCCGCACAAATTGTGTCATAGCAGTGGATGTCCTTTCCGGCACTTCGATTGTTGCCCACTCGCTTGGAACAGGGATTTCTTGTAATAATTCGATGGTGCGATCAATGGCTGCTTGGTTCTTTTCAACGATCGCCATCGATTTGTGCCGATAACTTTTCAGCGCCTCTTCTTTTAAAATCGGCAAGATTTCCTCGGTCGGAATGATGTTTGCCAAGTAAAAGAAGGCTGTTTCCATCGCGGTATTGATCCGCCCACCTAAGCCAACTTCCATTGCCAACTGCATGGCGTTGATGGTATAAAAACGGATCTCGTTTTCAGCAAGATAACGTTTCATCTTCTTCGGTAGATTATTTAAAATTTGCTCTTGTGACCAGGTCGTATTTAATAAAAAGGTTCCGCCTTTTTTGAGTCCTTTCAGCAAATCATACGTATGCAAATACGCAGGCGTATGACATGCAACGAAATCCGCGTGTTCGATCAGATAGGTAGAACGAATGGGGGTATCCCCAAATCGCAGATGGGAAACCGTTAGACCACCAGATTTTTTCGAATCATAGTGGAAATAGCCTTGCACATATTTTTCGGTATGGTCACCGATGATTTTGATTGCTGACTTATTCGCCCCAACGGTCCCATCAGAGCCGAATCCCCAGAATTTCGCTTGGAAGGTGGATGGATCAGTTAGATCTAGCGTGCCTTTTGAGGGCAACGACAATTGCGTCACATCATCCGTGATCCCAATGGTGAAGCGTTTCTTTTGGCTCGCTTTTGGCTTAATCAATTCGTCATAAACGGCAACGATTTGATCAGGCGTCACATCTTTTGACCCAAGACCATAGCGTCCACCAATGATCGTCGGCCGAATCGCTGCATCATACATGGCACTTTGCACATCCAAAAGCAAAGACTCTCCGTTGGCACCAGGTTCTTTGCTGCGATCCAATACAGCGATACTTTTGACGGTAGCAGGCATTTTTTCTAAGAAGACTTCTAATGGGAATGGTCGATACAGATGGATCGACAAGACTCCCACCTTGCGTCCAGAAGCGCACAAATGATCCACCGTTTGCTGGATCGTTTGCGTTGAGGACCCCATCGAAACGATAACTTCTTCGGCGTCCGCAGCACCATAATAGTCCACTAAATCATAGTTGGTTCCTCTTAAAGCATTGATTTTCTTCATGTAAAAACGAACGATCTCAGGCAATGTTTGATAGTGCTGATTGATCGTTTCCCGCTGTTGAAAATGGATATCAGGATTTTGATTCGTCCCACTCGTTGTTGGGTGATTCGGATTCATCGCTTTTTGACGAAAAGCAGCCAACTTTTCATGATTAACCAGTTGTGCGAGTTCTTCATAGTCCAGCACCTCGATTTTTTGAATCTCGTGACTGGTTCGGAAACCATCAAAAAAGTTTAAAAATGGAATGTTGGCTTCAATTGCTGCTAAATGAGCGACTGGCGCTAAATCCATTACTTCTTGAACACTGCTTTCCGCTAGCATAGCAAAGCCTGTTTGTCGAGTGGCCATTACGTCGGTATGATCTCCGAAAATATTCAAGGCATTGGTTGTTACTGCTCGGCTGGCGACATGAAAGACGCCTGGCAGCATTTCCCCAGCAATCTTGTACATATTTGGTACCATTAACAAAAGTCCCTGAGATGCCGTATAGGTCGTCGTTAAGGCACCGGTTTTTAATGAGCCGTGAACCACACCCGCCGCCCCTGCTTCAGATTGCATTTCAACCACTTTCACCGGCTGCCCAAAAAGATTATGCTTTCCCTGAGCAGACCACTGATCCACTAATTCAGCCATGGTTGAACTAGGGGTTATCGGATAGATCGCCGCAAGTTCCGTAAAGGCATAGGAAATATAGGCAGCTGCCGTATTGCCATCCATTGTTTTTCTTTTTCTCATCTATATAACTTCCTTTAATCATCATTTTGCACAATAAAACACAATTCATTATAGCTGAAAATCAAGGAATATAAAAGCACCGGCTGGGTAATTTTCTTTATTTCGTGAAACGAAATACATAGTATTTAGCTAATTTCCCTCCTCATTTCACAGACTCGGATCAAAAGACCTGAGGCTTTTCTTTCAGTAGAAACTTCGGTAAACTAAAAGAAAAAGGAGGAATCTTAATGGATATTTCAATCATCAAAGCACAAGAAACAAATGCGGTAACAGGGATACATATCGGAGACCCTTCCGCTAAACCGATCGTCGAATTTATGAATTTGCGTTGTCCTTATTGTCGGCAATGGTTTGAGGAATCGTTACCGATCTTAAGTGAAGCTGTCACAGCTGGGAAACTACGCCGTGTCATCAAATTATTCGACAAAGAAAAAGAATCATTGCAACGAGGCAATGTGATGCATCGGTTTGTTTCCAGTACAGATCCTCAGGCAACGATCGCTGAGATTACAAAAATTTATCAAACACAAGACGAATGGGGTCATTTATCTTTAAATGAAGTGGCAGAATATGCGAAAAATACCTTAGGGCTATCTGAACAAAATCATCCTGCGATCGCCGGAGAAATTGTGGAAGAAGCGAAAAACGCCAACATTCAATTTGTGCCAACGATTATCTTAGATGGGCACATTTTTGATGAATCGATCACTGCTGAGGAATTAACTGCATTGATCAATGAGTAACCACAAATAAAAGAGCAGGAGCAGATTTGACGCGAACATCCACGTCAAATCTGCTCCTGCTCTTTTGATTCATTTTTATTCCATTCGACTAGCTGACTTGTTCACGAAGATGATCGGCAAATTCGTTGATTTTTCGAATGCGATGATTGATCCCTGATTTCGAGATCGCTCCTGATGGAATCATTTCTCCTAGCTCTTTCAAGCTGACCTCGGGATGTTCCAAACGTAATTCGGCGATTTCTTGCAGCTTTTCAGGTAGAGCTTGCAAGCCAACTCGATCTTGAATAAACTCGATATTGTCGATCTGCTTCGAAGCAGCATCGATCGTTTTGTTCATATTGGCGGTTTCACAATTCACCAAACGGTTGACTGAGTTACGCATGTCTCGCACGATCCGCACGTCCTCGAATTTCAACATGGAATTGGTGGCGCCGATCAGAGTCAAAAAATCAGCGATTTTCTCAGCGCCTTTCAAGTAAGAAATATACCCATTTCTACGTTCTAATGCACGGGCATTCAAACCATATGCGTTTAGCATATCGCAAATATCTTGGTTATGCTCCTCGTAGATGGAATAAATCTCTAAGTGATAGCGGCTAGTTTCTGGATTGTTGATCGATCCTGATGCCATGAAAGCCCCTCGTAAATAGGAACGCATTTTTTGAGTATTGCCCATGATCTCATCAGAAACATGGCTTTGAAACATCAGCCCGTCCATGATATCTAAGTCCAAAAGCACGCGCTTTGTCTCTTGCTTCAAACGAACGATGTAGACGTTGTTCTTTTTTAATTTCATTTTGCGACGGACCAGCAACTCGCTGCGCACGTCGTAATGATCTTTTAGTAAAGAGTAGATGCGTCTGGCAATCGCCGCGTTTTCTGTTTGAACGTTTAAAACAAATTGCTGGTTGTTGATACTTAATGACCCATTCATCCGAATCAAAGCTGCCAGTTCTGCCTTGGCATGTTCGCGATGAACTTCTAATGCAGTCAATTCTTTTTTTACTTCTGCTGCAAAGGACATTAAAAAATCCCTCCTTTCTTAGATTTTGGCCCCGTAAACGATACGTAGAAGTTCTTCAATCACTTTATCTCCGTCATGAAAAACTCCGCCATCTCTAAGCTCCAGAAAGTCAGCTGAAATGACACGGCTGGCTTCTTCTCGCAGTCCTTGGAAATCGTGTTTCACTTGTACAAGATATTCATCATAAATCTCTGGGTCCATATATCCTTCTGGAACTTTCTCGGTGTTGACTAACACCGTATCAATAAAGGGTTTGCCTAAATGCTTATGCAAGACTCGCACATGGTCGGCATCACTAAAGTGTTCGGTTTCACCTTTTTGGGTCATGATATTACAAATATAAACCGTTTCAGCTTGTGTTTCCAACATTGCTTGGCCGATCTCGCTGATCATGAGATTGGGCAAAATACTAGTAAAGAGACTACCAGGACCCAAGACGATCATATCTGCCTCCATAATTGAAGAAACAACTTTACGAGCTGCTTTCGGCTCATCATTATTTTCTTGATTACGAACAAAGACCCGTTCGATCGTTTTGCGATCAACCGCGATTTTGGACTCGCCTACCGCTTCGGTGCCGTCTTTAAAAACAGCGTGCAACACCAATGGCAGATCTGAGGAAGGATATACTCGTCCATCGATATGCATGATTTTCGACAAAATTTGAATGGCTTCATAGGTACTGCTACGCATTTCAGCAATCGCCGCAATAATCAAGTTCCCAAGGGCATGATTGGCTAAAAATTTGTCTTCCGCTTTAAAACGGTATTGAAAAATATCATTATATAATTGCGGCATATCAGATAGAGCCGCCAGAACATTGCGCAGATCCCCCGGTGGTGAAATAGAGGAAACCAAATTGCGGATCTCGCCGCTGCTACCGCCATCATCAGCGACCGTAACGATCGCTGTGATGTCGACACCTTGATTCCGCAAGCTCTTCAGGATGACTGGTAACCCAGTTCCGCCACCTACCACAACGATCTTCGGCTTTCTGATCCGGTACGTTTTCATTTTCATGAACGATTCACCGTCTCTTTGCGCTTATCTTTGTCGCGATGAGTAATATTGACGCGATAGTCTTCTGCCAAAACCGCCCCGATGCGCTCCGATAATGCAACCGAACGGTGTTGACCCCCAGTACAGCCGATAGCCACCGTCAAGCTGCTTTTACCTTCCTTGACATAGCCTGGCATGATCGTTTGCAACAGTGTACTAAATTGCTGATAGAATTCTTCCGTTTCTGGAAAAGACATGACGTAATCATACACGGGTTCATCTTTACCCGTTAAAGGACGCAACTCTGGAATGTAATGGGGATTCGGTAAGAAACGAACATCCATCACGATATCAGCATCGATCGGCAAGCCATACTTGAAGCCAAACGAAAGTATTTCAATACGAAACCCTGTCTCATGAGAAGCACGAAATTCTTGATTGATTTTTTCTCTCAGTTGCCGAGGGGTCAACGTCGTTGTGTCGATAACAATACTGGCGCGCGTCTTCAAATCGTTTAAGATCGCTCGCTCTTTGCGAATGCCTTCCGTAACTAAGCCATCCATCGCTAATGGATGTGCTCTTCTCGTTTCCTTATATCTTGACACCAATTCATTGTCCGATGCATCTAAAAAGAGCATCCGTGTGTCGATAAAATTCGTGTTTTCAATATCGATCAGCATACTTTGGATTTCTTCAAAAAACGATCTTGAACGCAGATCGACAACTAAGGCAATTTTTGTCACTTTTCCTGATTCTTTGATCAGTTCCCAAAATTTAGGGATCAAGCTTGGGGGCATATTGTCGATACAAAAGTACCCCATATCTTCAAAACTCTGGATCGCGACCGTTTTGCCGGCTCCGCTCATCCCAGTAATAATGACCAATTCTAAATGATCCACTTCAGTCATAGGTAAAACTCCTTTCTGAAACAACTCTATTATATCATGCCGGGCGTATCATTGGAACACCGGCATAAAAAAAGACGTTAGCTCAAAAAATGCCGCTAACGTCGCTATCAGCTTTAGATTGCTTGGCGATTTGCCAATGCTTTTTCAATCGTCCGATCAACTAAAATGGATTGGGCATCCACGACTGGATAAGGATTGTCAGTCACAAATTCATCCATCAAGGATAACTCGGTACATCCAAGTACTACGCTTTCACAGCCGATGCGTTCGGTGACTTCTTCCAGTATCTCAAAGTAAAGTTCTTGATCCAGATGATCATTTTCTTTGATTCGATCATAGATCAATGTATTGACCTTTTTTTGGATCGCTGGCTCTGGGAGATAGACATCAAGTCCCAACTGGCGCAATTCTTTCTCATAGATGCCGGCTTTGACACTGCCTTCTGTCCCAAGAAAGGCCACTTTTCCAGTGACGCCTTTTTCAAAAACGACTTTCGCTGCCTCACGAGGCATATGCAAAATCTCAATCTCAGTAGCCGCTTGCAACTCATCAAAAAAATAATGCGCTGTGTTACAAGTCAACACAATAAAATTTGGCTTTAATAAATTTTGTTTTTCGATGTCGTCCATTAAATAAGGAACAGGGTTTTCTAACGTATTGTCTAAAATATATGCCGTCCGATCCGGTACTGTCGCATGATTGAATAAAACATAGTTCAAGTAATCTTGGTCTTTATGGGTCTGTGTCCGTCGGTTTAAAATGCGGACGAAACTTTCCGTCGCTAACGTTCCCATGCCGCCTAAAATACTAAAAAAATTCTCCATCTTCTAGCCTTCTTTCGTATGGAAATACGTTTTGAATCGTTTGTTGTATAGATGGAACATTCTCTTTAACAGAATCCAACGCTTCAGAGATAAGTCTTCTTTATAAAAGACGGTCGTTCCCCAGCGATTTTCTGCTAATAATTTTTTTGCTCGTTCTTTCGCAGGATTTTCTTTTGCATAAGTCAAGAAGATGTTTTTTGGTACCCCTAGCCATAATTTCGCTTCTGGCGCGTCAGCTTTGCCATAAACCGTTTCTGTATAAGGTTTTTCGAAGACTAAATCTTCAGTGATAAACTTTGCCAAATTCAATCCGCTTAAGGTAATAAAGAAACTGCTTCTTCCTTGACGCAAGTTGATTTCAAATAGTTTATATTGCCCGTCTCGCGCATCATATTTCAAGTCAAAATTGGCAAATCCAACATACTCGATCTCTTTTAAAAACTTACGGATCATTTGATAAATTTGATCATTTTCGTCTGGAATGATCACTACGTAATTCCCAACAGCTCCAGGGGTTGGGTCTTCTAGTAAAGGATGACCTAAGCCCATCACGCGAACTTCGTGATTCTCATCAACATAGGCATTTAAAACCCGCATGTTGCTGTCATCACCGGGAATAAAATCTTGGACGATCATTTCATATTGATAACCCGCTTGATAAATGCGAGAAACGATTTCTTCAAATTCTATTCGATTATCAATAATAAAGGCTTTTTTGCGTCCTTCAAAATCAACTGACAGCCATGCTACACTATTTGCCGGTTTCAAAGCCACAGGAAAATCAAAAGGCAGCTCTCCTTTGAACGTTCCTTCCGTCAACAGTTCAGGCGTTAAAATGAAGGTCTTAGGATAAGGCAAGCCATATTCCTCGCAGACTTCGTAAAAGCTTACTTTGTTGATCAACCGTTTTAGTAAAGAATAATCGTTAGCGATAAAGGTATAATAGGGCTTCAATTCTTCTTTATGCTTCGCTAACAGTTCCGCATAACCATCGCCGCAAGGAATCAACAAATATTTCATCGCAGGATCGTTGTAAGTATTTTTTCCTAACTTGATCAACGTTTCAGTGAATCCGGGATCATGGTCAAAACCTTCCACTTGATTGATTTTTACAATTTTACTAAAGCGGGTTGGCGCAAGTTCGGCGCCTGCATAGGCAACTGATTGAATACCATATGCTTCGTGGAACGCTCTGGCCATACCATAAACATTCATATCGCTTCCTAATAATATGGGAAGAAAATTTTCCTGACTCATCAAAAATCACTCTCTCTTTTGAATACGAAAAACGACCTCTCTCGTTTCGTTTAATTACAATAGCATTATAATACCACAAAGAAAAAAGCAATCAAAGTATCTATCTTTGATTGCTTTCTCCCACTTTGAACGGATAGAACTTATAGGCAGTTTATTCAATGCGAATATACGTATACCTATTGCTATTCTAACAAATAAAATTTTGATTTCAAGCCCTTATCATGAAATTTGCAGATATTTCACGCTTCCTTAAACTTTAGCGAAACCTATTGACAGACAAGTGAAAAAGTGAGTGCTTTTTCATCTGCTTAAAGGACTTTTTTCAAATAATGACCGGTGTAGCTGTCTGAAACCGCAG
Source organism: Enterococcus sp. 4E1_DIV0656 (assembly GCF_002140695.1). Lineage (NCBI taxonomy): Bacteria > Bacillati > Bacillota > Bacilli > Lactobacillales > Enterococcaceae > Enterococcus > Enterococcus sp. 4E1_DIV0656. The sequence continues at coordinate 214,538 of NZ_NGLF01000002.1, forward strand.
CAATTTCTTCTGGTGTACCAGTTGCAATGATCGTGCCACCGCCTTCGCCACCTTCTGGACCTAGGTCAATCACATGGTCCGCTGATTTGATGACATCCAAGTTGTGTTCGATCACTAAAACGGTGTTGCCAGCGTCGACAAATCGTTCCAAAACTTTCAACAAACGGGCAATATCATCCGTATGCAGACCAGTCGTCGGTTCATCTAAGATATAAAAACTCTTGCCATTGGAATTTTTGTGCAGTTCACTGGCAAGCTTCATCCGTTGCGCTTCCCCACCAGACAAAGTAGTCGCTGGTTGTCCCATAGTGACATAACCTAAACCGACATCGACGATCGTTTGCAATTTTCGATGGATTTTGGGAATATGTTGGAAAAATTCCACTGCATCTTCCACGGTCATATCTAAGATTTCCGAAATGTTTTTTCCTTTGTAATGAACTTCTAACGTTTCTGAGTTATAACGTTTGCCATGACAAACCTCACAAGGTACGTAGACATCAGGTAAGAAGTGCATCTCGATCTTGATGATTCCGTCCCCTTTACATGCTTCACAGCGTCCACCTTTTACATTAAAACTAAAGCGTCCTTTTTTATAACCACGGACTTTCGCCTCATTGGTTTTAGCAAATAAATCACGAATGTCATCAAAGACACTGGTATATGTTGCCGGATTGCTTCGAGGTGTCCGACCAATCGGGCTCTGATCGATATCGATCAATTTCTCAATAGCTTCATAACCAGTAATGGTTTTAAAGCGGCCAGGTTTGTTCGAATTCCGATTGATTTTTTGCGCCAAGGCTTTTTTCAAAATTTCATTGACTAATGTTGATTTACCAGAGCCAGAGACCCCTGTAACTGCGACGAACTTTCCTAATGGAAAATCGACCGAAATGTTTTTCAAGTTATTCTCGGAGGCACCGGTCACACGAATCTTTTCACCATTGCCTTTGCGGCGTTCCGTCGGTGTTGGGATTTCTCGTTTTCCAGATAAGTATTGACCTGTTAAAGAAGACTCATTGGCAGCGACTTCATCGGGAGTGCCTGCAGCGACGATCTCGCCACCTGCATGTCCTGCACCCGGACCGACATCGATCAAGTAGTCTGCTGCCCGCATCGTGTCTTCGTCATGCTCAACGACAATCAGGGTATTCCCGAGATCACGCATTTTCCGCAATGAATCTAGCAAGCGATCATTGTCTCGTTGGTGAAGACCGATCGATGGCTCATCAAGAATGTAAAGCACCCCAGACAGATTGGAGCCGATTTGTGTTGCCAAGCGAATTCGTTGCGCTTCCCCACCAGAGAGTGTGCCTGACGCACGACTCAAGGTCAAATAGTCCAATCCGACATTTTTTAAGAAGCTTAAACGATCATCGACTTCTTTCACGATCGGACGTGCAATCATTTGCTCTTGTTCCGTTAGTTTCAATTCTTCGACAAAGTTCAAGGCATTGTTGATCGCCATCTCACTCATTTCACCAATATGCTTCCCATTGACTTGCACGCACAGCGCTTGAGGGTTCAAGCGATAGCCATGACAGGTTTTACAAGTCAACTCTGTCATGTACAAACGCATTTGATCACGGGTAAAATCAGAGTTGGTTTCATGATAACGGCGTTTGATATTTGGTAAGATCCCTTCAAAAGCGACCTCAACATCACGCACCCCACCAAAATCATTCTCATAATGGAAATGGAACATCTCCCCATTCGAACCATTCAAGATAATATCTCTGTGTTCTTCTGGCAATTCTTCAAATGGTGTGTCCATATCGATATTGAATTCTTGACAGGCTTGTTCCAGCATTTGCGGATAATATTGTGAACTGATTGGATTCCATGGCAATAGTGCGCCTTCACGCAACGTTTTGCTTTGATCGGGAATCACTAAGTCGACATCGACTTCTAGCTTCACGCCAAGACCATCACAGTCTGGACAAGCACCAAAAGGCGCGTTGAATGAAAAGAGGCGTGGTTCTAATTCTCCAACCGTAAAACCGCAATAAGGACAAGAATAATGTTCACTGAAGAGCATTTCTTTTTGGCCGATCACATCGACTACCGCATAGCCGTCCGCTAACCGTAATGCCGCTTCAAAAGAATCAAACAGGCGTGAACGTATGCCTTCCTTCACAACAATCCGGTCGATGATGATGGCAATATCGTGCTTTTTATTTTTTTCTAATTCAGGCGCTTCAGAAACATCATAGACTTCACCGTCTACGCGCATCCTTACATAGCCTTCTCTTTGGATACGTTCGAAGACTTTTTTGTGCTGCCCTTTCTTTTGGTAAACGATCGGTGCCAACAATTGGATCTTGGTGCGTTCTGGTAATGCCAAAACTTCATCCACCATCTGCTCAACCGACTGACTAGTGATCTCGATGTGATCATTTGGACAAATCGGGTGACCGATTCTAGCGTAAAGAAGCCGCAGATAATCATTGATTTCAGTAACCGTCCCTACTGTTGATCGCGGGTTCTTGCTGGTGGTTTTTTGATCGATAGAAATCGCTGGACTAAGTCCATCAATGCTATCTACGTCTGGTTTATCCATTTGACCTAAAAACTGACGGGCATACGCCGATAGACTTTCTACATATCGGCGTTGTCCTTCGGCATACAACGTATCAAAAGCTAAGGAACTTTTCCCTGAACCCGAAAGACCAGTAACAACAACGAGTTGGTCTCTGGGAATCGTCACATCGATATTTTTTAAATTATGGGCCCGTGCCCCATGGATCACGATTTTATCATTTGCCATAGTGTTTCTCCTTCTAATCAGCAGCTTTTAGCTCAAGAATAGTATCTCTTAAGGTAGCAGCCGTTTCAAAATCCAATGCTTTCGCAGCATCTTTCATCTCTTTTTCTAGCTTCAACAACAAGGTTGCTTTTTCCTCACGACTCAGTTCTTCATAAGAAGTCGTGGTGTATTCACCGGTCTCTTCTGCCACTTTTGTGATCGCGATCAGATCGCGAATTTCTTTAATAATGGTTTTCGGTACGATCCCATGTTCTTCGTTGTAGGCTTCTTGGATACTTCGGCGTCGCGCCGTTTCATCGATCGCTCGCTGCATCGAATCAGTCATTTTATCAGCGTACATGATTACTTTTCCTTCAGAGTTTCGAGCTGCCCGTCCAATGGTTTGGACTAATGAGCGTTCGCTGCGCAGGAAGCCTTCCTTATCGGCATCAAGAATCGCAACCAGAGAAACTTCCGGCACGTCTAACCCTTCTCGCAGTAAGTTGATTCCGACCAGTACATCAAATTCACCGAGGCGCAGGTCTCGAATGATCTCTGTTCGTTCCAATGTTTTGATGTCACTGTGCAAGTATTTGACTTTGATCCCTAATTCTTTGAAGTAATCCGTCAAATCTTCAGACATTTTTTTCGTCAAGGTCGTCACAAAGACCCGTTCATTTCGCTCGACGCGCTCATTGATTTCTCCCACGAGGTCGTCAATTTGACCCATGATCGGTCGTACTTCGATCACCGGATCTAACAGACCAGTTGGTCGAATGATTTGTTGAACGACGGTATCGGTTTGATCGTATTCATAGGGGCCAGGTGTTGCTGACACATAGACGATTTGATTGACATGTTTCTCAAATTCTTCCAAGCGTAACGGACGGTTGTCCAGTGCAGAAGGCAAACGGAAGCCATAATCCACTAACATTTGTTTTCTAGCACGGTCACCATTATACATCCCACGAACTTGGGGCATCGTTACGTGTGATTCGTCGATTACTAATAGAAAATCATCTGGGAAGAAATCCAATAACGTATAAGGCGGTTCGCCTTCTTTTCGTCCATCCATGTGGCGAGAGTAGTTTTCGATTCCTGAGGTATACCCCATTTCTCGCATCATCTCAATATCATAGTTGGTTCGCTGCTCTAAACGCTGTGCTTCCAGCAGCTTATTTTCTGCTCGCAAAACTTTCAGTCGTTCATCGAGTTCACTTTGGATTGAAGCGATCGCATGTTCCATATGGTCTTCATTGGTCACAAAGTGGGTTGCCGGAAAGATCGACACATGTTCGGTGTCACTCATGATCTCGCCCGTCAAGGCATCAACTTCACGAATCCGATCGATTTCATCGCCAAAAAACTCAATGCGCAACGCTCGCTCATCACGAGAAGCTGGGAAAATCTCCACAACATCGCCGCGCACGCGAAAACGCCCCCGTTGAAAATCGATGTCGTTTCGTTCAAATTGGATCTCGATCAATTCTTTTAATAGTTGATCCCGAGACTTTTCCATCCCTACTCGTAAAGAAACAACTTGTCTTGCATACTCGATCGGCGAACCTAAACCGAAAATACAAGAGACAGAAGCTACAACAATCACATCGTTTCTCTCTAATAAAGAACTTGTCGCCGAGTGACGGAGCTTATCGATTTCATCGTTGACACTGGAGTCTTTTTCGATGTATGTATCACTGGAAGGAACATACGCTTCTGGTTGATAGTAATCATAGTAACTGACAAAATACTCGACTGCATTATTTGGAAAGAAATCCTTAAACTCGCCATATAATTGTCCAGCCAATGTTTTATTATGGGCAATGATCAATGTCGGTTTATTGACTTCCTTGATTAGATTAGAAATCGTATAAGTCTTACCGGTCCCAGTGGCTCCCAACAAAATCTGTGCTTTTTTTCCACCGACCACCCCGTCAACCAATTGATGGATCGCTTCTGGTTGATCCCCAGCTGGTTGATATTTTGATACTAAGTCAAATTCATGGGAAGTTGTTCTTTCGATCATCTTCATTCCCCCTCGATTATTCTAAACGACAACAAAAAAAGAAAAACTCGCTGCCGCTTTTCCATAAATAAGTATATCATAGCGAACATACTTTCGCCATCATTTGCTATGAAAGTTTCATGCGATTAAGCATAACTTAACATGTTTGATTTTCTAACATCTAATGTGAGGTTTAAACGATTTTGTCATATTTTTAAAGAGAAAGACTTGTGTGTTGAAGAAAAAATCCATATAATCTATAAATACGTTATATCTAAAGGGGGAATTTTCTTGAAAAGAAAACACATGTCCTTCGCTTTAATCGCGCTGATTATCAGCATTTTTACGCTCTCAGTAAAGTCAGCAAGTGCGGAGGAAACTACGTATAAGATAGGAACAGATTTAACATTTGCTCCTTTCGAATTCCAAAATGAAAATAATGAATACGTTGGGATCGATATAGATTTATTAAATGCGATCGCAGAAGATCAAGGTTTTGCAGTTGATTTACGTCCTTTAGGTTTTGACGCCTCCATTCAAGGCGTGCAATCAAATCAGTTAGATGGCATGATCGCTGGGATGAGTATCACAGATGAACGTAAAGAAACCTTTGATTTCTCTGATCCTTATTTCGATAGTGGGATTCAAATGGCAGTAGCTGCTGACAATGACAGTATTACTAGCTACGAGGATCTTGAAGGCGAAACGGTCGGTGCAAAGGTTGGTACCGAAAGTGCCCGCTTTCTAGAAAGCAATAAAGACCAATATGGCTACGACATCAAATTATATGATGACGCTACTGGACTATATGGCGCTGTACGCAATGGTACTGTGGCAGCCGCTTTTGATGATTATCCAGTGCTTGGCTATGCTATCAACAATGGCGAACCAATGAAGCTTGTCGGCGAACCTGAAAAAGGCGCTTCTTACGGATTTGCCGTCAGAAAAGGCCAAAATCAAGAACTCCTTGAAAAATTCAACGCTGGTTTAGCCAATATGAAAGCTTCCGGCAAATACGACGAAATCGTCAATACTTACATCACAACGTCTGATACAGATGCAGGCACTAGTGAAATGGTGAAAGTCGAACCAAAGAAAGATGTTTACCGAATTGCCAGTGACTCAGCCTTCGCTCCATTTGAATTCCAAAATGAAGACAATGAGTACGTAGGGATCGATGTTGATTTAATGAACCGGGCGGCAGAATTGCAAGGGTTCAACATCGAATTCAATTTCATCGGTTTTTCCGGAGCTTTGCAAGCGTTGGATGGTAACCAAGCAGATGGGATGATCGCTGGGATGACAATCACTGATGAGCGTCGTCAATCCTATGACTTTTCTGATTCTTACTTTGAAAGTGGTATTCAGATTGCTGTAAAAGAAGGCAATGATTCCATCAAATCCTATGAAGATTTAGATGGAAAAACCGTCGGTGCAAAAGTTGGGACAGAAAGTGCAGACTTCTTGATCGCCAACGAAGAGAAATATGGCTATTCGATCAAATATTATGATGCTGCCGATCAATTATATGCGGCTGTTAACGGCGGACAAATTGATGCCATGATGGATGATTATCCAGTGATTGGTTATGCCATCAGCCAAGGACAAAAACTAGTGACACCGATTGAAAAAGAATCTGGTGGTCAGTACGGTTTTGCGGTGAAAAAAGGCCAAAATCCTGAACTGATCCAAATGTTCAATGAAGCATTGAAAGAAATGAAACGGACTGGGGAGTACGATCAAATCATCAATAAATACATTGAAGATGGCTCTGCCACAGAAAAACGAGTGGATGAATCAACGATCACTGGTTTGATCAGCAACAACTATAACGTCTTGTTAAAAGGATTATGGAATACCCTTTTACTAGCATTGATTTCTTTTGCCTTAGCATTAGTGATCGGAATCATTTTTGGACTATTTAGTGTTGCTCCAATCAAAGCATTGCGGGTTTTTGCAGGGATCTATGTTGACATCATTCGTGGTATTCCTATGATGGTATTGGCTTTCTTCATCTTCTTCGGCCTCTCCGATGCGATTGGTATCACGATTCCGGACTTTGCTGCTGGGGTCATTACATTGACCTTAAATGCCAGTGCCTATATCGCTGAGATCGTCCGTGGTGGGATCAACGCGGTGCCAAAAGGTCAGATGGAAGCCTCTCGTAGTTTGGGGATGACCTACACTCGGACAATGCAGAAAATCATTTTACCGCAAGCGATCAAAATCATGATTCCATCTTTCGTTAACCAATTCGTTATCTCGTTGAAAGATACAACGATCATCTCGGTTATTGGAGTCGTAGAATTATTGCAAACTGGGAAAATCATCGTTGCACGAACCACACAAAGTACCTATGTCTACTTGATCATCGCGATTATTTACTTAGTCGTGATCACAGCTTTAACGAAACTTGCAAAAGTTTTAGAAAAGAAGGTGAAATAGCATGAAAGAAAAAATCTTAGTTGAAAATCTTGTAAAAAAATACGGCGACAATACCGTATTGAACAATATCAATGTTTCAATCGCTGAAGGAGAAGTCGTTTGTGTGATCGGCCCTTCAGGATCTGGGAAATCGACGTTCTTACGCTGTTTGAACCGCTTAGAAGAACCAACCAGCGGCGATATTATCGTTGACGGCGCACATCTGATGGATAAAAACACCAATATCAATGCTGTTCGTCAACATATCGGCATGGTGTTTCAGCATTTCAATCTCTTCCCTCACTTGTCGGTTTTAGAAAATATTATTTTAGCTCCAATGGATCTAAAAAATGCTTCTCGGCAAGAAGCGGAACAAAACGCGATTCGTTTATTAGAGACGGTGGGTTTGGCAGATAAAAAAGACATGTACCCGGACAATCTGTCTGGAGGACAAAAACAACGGGTGGCAATCGCTAGAGCCTTAGCAATGAATCCCGATGTGATGTTGTTCGATGAACCAACCTCCGCCCTCGATCCAGAAATGGTTGGAGATGTACTCAATGTTATGAAGGATTTGGCAAAACAAGGAATGACCATGGTAATCGTTACTCATGAGATGGGCTTTGCCAAAGAAGTAGCAAACCGTGTGATGTTTATTGATGGCGGTAATTTCTTGGAAGACGGTACACCTGAGCAAATCTTTTCCAACCCTAAGCACGATCGTACGAAAGATTTCTTAGACAAAGTATTGAATATCTAAAAAAATCCTCTGCAACAGCTCTTTTCTCGGACTGTTGCAGAGGTCTTTTTTTTTATTGATTTTTTCGTTTGGTTTCTTCTGAAATCCGCTTTTGATTTTCACCTAAAAATACTTTTGTATCGATAGGGTTGGCTTTGTTCGCCCCTCCGACGCCAGTATCAACCATCTTTCCCCAACCCTTCAATGGCTCTTTCCCTGCTGCACGAAGTTGCGCATTTTTTAAACGTAACGCTTGTTTTTTCGCTTCTTTTTTCGCTTGATGTTTTGCTTGCCACTGCTTTAAGATGCTCATCTTCATTCCCTCCTCTCCTTGTTATGAATCCTTACATAAATTCTTAGCAACCGGTATGCTGGTTCCTGTTGATCTGGTAAGAGTATACAGGGTTCACCTTTAAAATAGCAAGTTTTTATTGAGTAGTTAAATCTATTATAACATTTCCTTTTCACCATCGTAAGCTGCAGATACTAATTTTACTAAAACCATGAAAGGACATTTGAAATCAAGTAGCCAGATCAGAAGCAACATGTTACACTTATTAAACAACACTCCCTCCAAACCAAAATAGGTATACAAACATTTTTCTTTTTTATTTTATAGCAAATGACGGGGTTTTCCTAATAAAAAACCAACATTAAAATAACAAAGGAAGGCCAAGAAAATCATTTTGGAGGAACCTATCTTATGAAAACCATCATTTTATTTTTCCCACTAATGATACTCTCCCTCTTTCTCACTGGCTGTACCTTGATTGACGAAATCATGGATGACAACACCAAAAGCAGTTTTTCACCAGAAGCAACGTCGTCTTCTCAAACTTTGTCAGCTTATTCAGAAACCAGAGCTTCTTCTTCCAGAACTGAGAACCATGCATCAGAACCCGCATCAGAAACAACTCCTTCTTCTGATGACGTTGTACAAGCTCAGAGCAGTACCGAAACAGCTGCCCCTCAATTTTCGTATTGTGAACAATTGCAGATCGGGCTGCCGCGACGGTGGAATCGAACAGTCAACAAAGACTTGCTCCATCAACTGCAAATAGGAATGTCTTGCGATCAAGTTCTTGAAACCATGGGTGGCCTTCCTTCTTGGCGACTAGCAGTCGTAGGTGTGGAATCCAATGCCTGGATCAATTCCGATGGTGAAGCAATCATTGTCACTCTTATTAACCGAACCGTTTCTGATGTGGCCTGGCATGATCAGTTTTCTGAATCAGAAATTGAGTAATCCATTAAGCGATCTCACGTGACTGATATTGGTAAAACGCAGGATGAAATTCAATCACCACTTTTATCAGAAGTCATCTAAAAAACTTGGGAGTTGAAGGATCAAATGAAACTGAGTCGACTTAGAAAAAAAATCCGGGAGCATAGCAGAAGAAGCCTTTTGCTTTCTTTGGGTATCAGTTGTTTTTTGCTTGGCGCTGCCCTCTTCTACAGCGAAAACCAGCCGGCAGCTGCCTACGAGCAGTTTTTAGAGATCGATTACTTAACTGCTTTACTGGAAGAAAGACCTTCCCCTGAGTCCATCAGCGATCTTGGCCTCGATCTCATCAAACGTAGTGATCGGGTAAACCAAGAGCGCAGTGCCATCAACCGAAAGCGGCGCCGCGAAAATGTGATCGTCACAGAAGAGACTAGAAAAGTTTTTTCTCCCGATCAAGGAGCAATGGTTGATGAAGTAAGAAAAGTAACCACTCGCTTACCTGATTCAGCCATTGATTTGTTATCAATGATGGTTGATAGCAGCGCTCTCGAGACAAAAAGAGTGCCTTTAGGTTCACGGGACAAACTGTCCAAAATCAGATTTGATTTTGACTTTGATGATTCTGGTAATGAAAGATTAGCGAAAATCACATTGGTTGATGTCCCAGAATTTTTCGGTATTGATTTCTCACAATTCGAGAAAGAGGCTGATGTTGAGGAGATCAAAGAGACATTGATCGTACAGTATGGTTTAGATGCTCACATCAGGGACGTTAGCGCCATTCGGAGACTTTTCTTTGTTCATGAAGGATTTGAGTTTTACATTAGTCATACCTACAATCCGAATGGAGTCGGCATCACCGTCCAAGCGGTAGAACCATAAACGAAAAATAGTTAATCCCCCTCTCTTTGCGGGATTAACAAAAAAAGCGTCCGCGAATACAAACGCAGGCACCTTTTTTCTACTTCTATTTTGTTTAGGCAAAAACGGTCGACCAATTGTCACGTTCATCAAGAAATTCTTGCGCTAATTTTTGCGCACCTTCTAAGGTATGGTTCGCCGCCCAACCGCATTGCACTTCATTGCTGGCAGGTACTTCAGTTGCTTGCAAAACATCCTTCATGGTTTTTTCTAGGACTGTCAAAATCTCTTCATAATCGTCATGATTCAAGACAGTCAGATAGAAGCCGGTTTGGCATCCCATGGGTGACCAATCCACGATATAATCTGCATGATTACGAATCAACTCTGCCGTCAAATGTTCTAAAGAATGCAGACTTGCCATATCCATATGTGCTTGGTTCGGCTGCTTCAAACGAACATCATATTTGATGATGGTATCATTTGTTCCTTGTTTTTTATCGGCAACCCGTACATAAGGTGCTTTGACTTTCGTATGATCCAAATTAAAGCTTTCAACATTCATTTTCATTGTACTTCTCTCCTACTCTTTTTGTGCTTCCACAAGCCAAACATACTCATTGATTTGCTTAAAACGACTGGTAAACCCATGTTGGCGAAAATATCGTTCGATATCCGCAGTAACTGGATAGTACTCCCGTTGCAGATCAGCGGCTAGTCGCTGGTGTCCAGCTTGCCGCGCTTCATCGATTAGCTCCATTTTTCGGGCTAGGGAAAGAAACATCGTATCCCCAAAAAGCACTTTCCCGCCTTTTGGCAGCATCGCCGCATATTTGCCGATTGCCCGTTGTTTTTCGTCCTCCGTAAGATGATGAAAAACATAGGTAGAAACGATCGTATCGATTACATCCGTGATTTCAGGAAAAACCTCCATATCACCATCTACAAAAGTCACTTTAGAAAGACTGGGTTTTGACTTGGCGATCCGCCGCATCTCTGGCGATGGCTCGATTGCCAGCACGTTTTTTCCTTGAGTAAGTAGAGCTTGTGTTAGATTTCCAGTTCCACTACCAAATTCTACCACAGACCGCCCTGCCTTTTCAGCAATTTCAGCTAGTAACTGTTCATATTTGAAAAAAACCGCTCGATATTCTTCATCCTTACCTGCAACTGTTTCATCGTACTCAGCTGCCCAGTCAGAAAAAATTGGAATAAACTCTCTGCCCATCACTAGCTACCTGCCTTTTCAAACGCTTGTTCTAAATCCGCCAGAAGATCCTCACTGTCTTCGATGCCAACCGACAACCGAATCAGGCCATCTTTGATCCCTGATTGCTGGCGGATTTCTTTAGGGATCGAGGCATGGGTCATCACGGCTGGCACTTCTACCAAGCTTTCCACGCCACCTAAGCTTTCTGCTAAAGTAAAAATCTTTAATGATTCAACAAATTCTGCTGTTTTCGATTCATCGTTTAGTTCAAAAGATATCATACCGCTATACCCAGACATCTGTGATTTGGCGATCTCATGACCTTCATGGTCAATCAATCCTGGATAATAGACCTTTGCAACAGCTTGATGTGCTTGTAAGTAGTGGGCAATTTTCATCGCATTGTTTTGATGTGCTTTCATCCGCAAAGCAAGTGTTTTGATGCTTCGTTGGATCAACCAGCTATCATGAGGCCCCAATACACCGCCAATAGCGTTTTGTAAAAAGGCAATTCTTTCGGCGATTAGCGGCTCTTTGGCAACCGCTAATCCAGCTACTACATCACTGTGTCCACCGAGATACTTGGTAGCACTGTGAATCACAATATCTGCGCCTAATTGTAGCGGCTTTTGAAAATATGGCGTCGCAAAGGTATTATCCACGATCGTCAAGAGATCGTGCTGGGCAGCTAGTCTCGCAACCGATTTGATATCCGTGATTTTTAACAGCGGATTCGTCGGTGTTTCCAGAAAAATCGCTTTGGTCTCCGGAAGAATTGCTGTTTCAATAGCAACTAAATCATCGGTTTTGACAAGTGAATAAGTCAACCCGCTTTTTTCTAATACTTGATGAAGCAAACGAAATGTCCCACCATAAACGTCATCTCCTAAAATGACATGATCTCCTGTCTGAAAAAGCGTGAAGATCGCATGGGTGGCTGCTAATCCAGAGGCAAAAGCAAACCCTTGAGCGCCTTCTTCAAGATCTGCAATCAATTCTTCTAAGGCAAAACGAGTTGGGTTGCCTGAACGACTGTATTCATATTGCTTTGGCTGACCAAGAGCATTTTGCCGATAGGTAGATGTTTGGTAGATTGGCACACTGACTGCACCGGTGAGTTCGTCTTCGCTGATACCGCCGTGAATTACTTTTGTATTAAAATGCATTGTTTGTTCCTCCTATGAATGGTGTGATTGCTGATTGGCCAGCATAAATCTTTTTTGATAGATAGCGGTCGCCACCATCGGGAAAGACTGTGGCGATCGAGCTTCCGGTTGGTAATTCGAGGCTTTCTTTTACTGCTGCTGCCATCACGGCTCCACTTGAACTTCCAACAAGCAGACCATAGTTTCTTGCCAAGTAACGAGTAAAGGCAAAGCCTTCGGCATCACTTATCGTATAAATGTTATCAATAAGCAAATCGTCAAAAAATTGTGGAATGAACTCAACACCGATCCCTTCAATCTCGTGGCCATGGGCAGGACCGCCGTTCAAGATTGATCCTTCCGGTTCAACAACAGCAAGACGAGTGCTTGATTTTTGCTTCTTTAAGTACGTCGCGACACCCGCAAAAGTACCACCACTGCCAGCGCCTGCAACAAAGCTGTCAATTTTTCCATGTAATTCCTGATAGATCTCAGGCCCCAATGTTGCTTGATAGGCTGCAGGATTGTTCTGATTATGAAACTGCAATGGCATAAAACTATTCGGCTGTCCTTTTGCTAATTCCTTTGCTTTTTCGATTGCCCCTTGAATGCCAGCTTCCGTTGGTGTATGAACGATAGTTGCGCCTAATGCCTCAATCAATTGCTGCTTTTCAATGCTGAATTTCTCTGGAATAACAAAAATCATTTTTAGTCCATGCTCGATCCCGGCAATAGCTAAGCCAATCCCGGTATTTCCGGCTGTCGGTTCAATTACTGTTGTCTCATGATTGATTGTACGCTCACGAAATGCCTCATCGATCAAGTACTTTCCTAAGCGGTCCTTAATGCTGCCACCAGGATTTAAATATTCAAGTTTCGCATAGATTTTACTTCCCTTTTTTCCGCCTAAAGCTGCGGCATCAAATTCAAAGAGCGGGGTATGCCCTATCAATTCTTTTACATTTTTAACGATCATCGTTTGACTCCTTATTCAGATTTTTAGGCAAAACTTGTAAGCTTCATATACATATTTTGGCTTGCAATCATCAGCCGTCGCCATTGAAAGCGGTAAAAAAAAGCAAACAAAAAGGGGTACTGACTATTACATCAGTACCCCAAAAAAATGTCGTCTTATCCGGATAGAAGCGAATCACTAAAAAAATCAGCGATCTGCTGCGACAAAGGAACTAATAATAGGCATGACAAATGGGTATGCTGCTTTTTGCACCATACAACAACAACAGGTAGTTTGTGTGTTGAAGTTCGTCATGTCTTGTTCCCTCCTTTAATTTGCTTGTTATCAAAATAGCACGACTCTTTTTTTTTGTCAAATATTTTTTTAATCAACAAGTATCGATCAATGAACGTTTATAAAATAACATTAAAGAGGATAATAAGCAGTCACATAGGCATCCACGGCTTTGATCGCGGCTACAACATCTTCTGCGGATACCGTGAACGGCATATTGTGAATCGTCTCCCCTTCGATGGTTGCTTGTTTACCGACTTTCATAAGCTCTGCATCGCTAACATCAGAAAGATGCATTTCAGCTAATGTCGTTGGTAATTCCAACGCCTGATACAACTCAATATATTGGTCAATTTCATCAGGATCCGCGTTTTCCAGCATCAATTGTGTAAGTGTCCCGTAAGCAACTTTCTCCCCATGAGTCAAATCATGGACGTCTCCTTCAAGGGCTGTCAAGCCATTATGGATCGCATGAGCTGCTGCCAAACCAGCACTTTCAAAGCCTAAACCACTTAACAGAGTGTTGGCTTCAACGATTTGTTCAAAAGCTTCGGTAACGACTTGTTTTTTATTTGCTTGATAGGCTTTCAGTGCATTCTCAAAAAGAATCTCTTCGCATTTTTCAGCGATTGCCATGCCGGCAATTGGTTGAATACCACCCACCATATTCTTACTATGGCTTCGGGCAACGGCGCGTGCTTCGACATAGGTTGCTAGTGCATCCGCAATACCCGCTGCAAGTAATTTGGCAGGCGCTTTCGCAATAACGGCTGTATCCACTAAGACAAGTTCAGGGTTTTTGTTGTAAAAACGATATTTTTCAAAGCGACCTTCATCTGTATAAATAACAGAAAGTGCCGAAGTTGGTGCATCAGTAGAAGCGATCGTTGGCAAAACAGCAATCGGTATGTTTAATTCATCCGCAACAGCTTTCCCAGTATCGATGGCTTTCCCGCCACCTAATGCAGCAATTACTTCAATGGATTCGCTTTTGGCTTTAGAGACGATACGATCGATTTCATTTGCAGAAGCTTCTCCACCAAAAATTTCTTTTACCGGACCTAAATCAGCCGCTTTGAGATTTTCAAATAAATCTTCCCCGGCAATTTTCCAAACTGTTTCATCGGTCAAAAGCAGCACTTTCTTTCCTAGATCTTTAATGTGAGATAAACCATCCTTCAATACTCCTTTTCCTTGAACGTATCGTGACGGACTCGCAAATATTCTTTCCATTGTATCTCCTCCTTCAATTGGTCTACTTTTATTGTGACACACTAAGCAAGCGATTTCAAAGGAAAAGAAAAAAAGATGGCCAAGAAGATTCGATTCTCGCCCATACTGCACATTTATAGCCATACAAACACTCATGCCCTTATAAAACTGATGGTTTTATAAGGGCATGAATTGGATTATTTACTTGTTATTTCTTTTTCCCACCAAAAGCATCTTTCATTTTATCAAAAAACCCTTCTGGTTGTTGTTCGGTGGTTTCATGACCACTAGCTTTTGCATAAGCCCGCAATGCTTCTTTTTGTTCCTCATTTAAGTTCTTAGGTGTGATCAGCTTCACTTTGACTTGTTGATCGCCATTGCCGCCTCCCCGTAAGCGAGGTGCTCCTTTACCGCGTAAGCGGAAGTTCGTACCTGTTTGGGTCCCAGCTGGGATTTTTAACTTCACATTCCCGTGAACGGTTGGCACATTGACCTCATCTCCTAAAGCTGCTTGGACAAAGTTCAACGGCAACTCGTAATAAATCTCTGAACCGTCACGATCAAAAATATCACTTTCTTCCACACGGAAAACAACGTATAGGTCCCCATAAGGACCACCATTGGTTCCAGCTTCCCCTTGGCCAGATAAACGCATTTGTTGTCCATCTTCGACACCTGCAGGCACGTTGACTTTTACATTATGTTTTTTCTTTTCATGGCCAGTACCATGACAGGTTGTACATGGTTCTTTGATTTCTTTCCCAGTTCCATGACAAACATCACAGGTTTGACGGCTCATTACACGACCAAGCGGTGTTTGACGTTCAACATTGATAGTACCTGCACCATGACATTTATGACAGGTTTCTGGTGAAGTACCTGGTTTTGCCCCGTTCCCGCCGCAGGTATGACAGGTTTCTTCACGATTGTATTGAACAGTTTTTTCCACTCCGAAAATCGCTTCTTCAAAGGAAAGATCAACCGCATATTGCAAGTCTGCTCCTTGTCGAGGTGCATTAGGATTGGCTGCTCTGCCGCCTCCGCCACCAAAAAACGATTCGAAAATGTCTTCAAATCCACCAAAACCGCCACCGGAGAATCCGCCACTGTTAAAGCCGCCGAATCCACCGCCATAACCGCCTCCGTAGTTCGGATCGGTACCAGCATGACCATACTGGTCATAAGCAGCTCTTTTTTGGGAATCACTTAATATTTCATAGGCCTCAGAAATCTCTTTAAACTTTGCTTCTGCATCAGGTTCTTTATTGATGTCTGGATGATATTGTTTTGAAAGCTTACGATAAGCTTTTTTGATTTCGTCATCCGAAGCCCCTTTTTGTAGACCTAAGACCTCATAATAATCTCTTTTGTCTGCCATTGGCTTCCCTCCACTCTATTCTTGCGTCTCTCGTATTTTAGCATATAATTCGCTCTAGAAAAATACGTTTCGCAAATTCATAAGAAAAAGCCAAAGCGGTGACTTTGGCTTTTTCACAAACAGCGATTATTTATCGTCACCGTCTACTTCTTCAAAGTCGGCGTCAACCACATCGTCTGCGCCGCCTTGTGCAGCTTCTGGATTTTCTTGTGCTTGTTGTTGTGCTGCTTGTTCGTATAATTTAACGGTTAAGTTTTGTACGATTTCATTCAAAGCATCACGTTTCGTTTTCATTTCTTCTAAGTTGTTTGCTTCAACCGCAGCTTTCAACTCATCACGAGCTTCTTCCGCTTTTTTGACTTCGTCTGCATCCACTTTGCCTTCAAGCTCTTTCAATGTTTTATCAACAGTGAACAACAATGCATCGACGTCATTGCGTAGATCAACTTCTTCTTTGCGCTGTTTGTCGGCTTCAGCATTTGCTTCAGCATCTTTTACCATGCGTTCGATTTCTTCATCTGATAAACCTGAAGATGATTTGATCGTGATTTTTTGTTCTTTTTGTGTACCTAAATCTTTTGCAGAAACATTAACGATCCCATTTTTATCGATATCAAATGTTACTTCGATTTGAGGGATGCCACGAGGTGCTGGTGGAATATCCGTCAATTGGAATCTTCCTAATGTTTTGTTATCAGCAGCCATTGGACGTTCCCCTTGCAAGACATGAATATCAACGGCTGGTTGATTGTCTGCTGCAGTTGAGAAGACTTGTGATTTACTTGTAGGGATCGTTGTGTTACGATCGATCAGTTTTGTGAAGACAGCACCCATCGTTTCGATACCTAATGATAATGGTGTAACGTCTAGTAAGACAACATCTTTCACATCCCCAGTGATCACGCCACCTTGGATCGCAGCCCCCATCGCTACCACTTCATCTGGGTTTACTGATTTGTTTGGTTCTTTATTGGTTTCTTTACGTACAGCATCAACTACTGCCGGAATACGAGTTGAACCACCAACTAAGATCACTTCGTCGATTTCTGATTGTGATAGACCAGCATCTTTCAAAGCTTGACGTACTGGAATTTTTGTACGTTCTACTAAGTCTGCTGTTAATTCATCAAATTTCGCACGAGTCAAGGTCATTTCCAAGTGCAATGGACCAGCATCGCCAGCTGTGATAAACGGTAAGCTGATTTGTGTACTTGTTACACCTGACAAGTCTTTTTTCGCTTTTTCAGCAGCATCTTTCAAACGTTGCAAAGCCATTTTGTCTTTTCCAAGATCAATGCCGTTTTCTTTTTTGAATTCTGCTACCATGTGATCGATGATTTTGTTATCAAAGTCATCCCCACCTAGGTTGTTGTCCCCAGCAGTTGATAATACGTCAAAGACGCCATCACCTAATTCAAGGATCGATACGTCGAAAGTACCGCCACCTAAGTCAAAGACCAAGATTTTTTCATCTTTATCTGTTTTATCTAACCCATAAGCTAAAGCTGCGGCAGTTGGTTCATTGACGATCCGTTCTACTTCAAGACCGGCAATTTTACCAGCATCTTTGGTTGCTTGACGTTGTGCATCGTTGAAGTATGCAGGAACAGTGATGACTGCTTTTTCAACTTTTTCCCCTAAATAGTCTTCAGCAAATCCTTTGATGTATTGAAGAACCATTGCGGAAACTTCTTGTGGTGTATACGATTTGCCTTCAACTTCTACTTTGTATCCAGCTTCACCCATATGGCGTTTAATAGAAGAAATCGTATTAGGATTTGTCACTGCTTGGCGTTTTGCAACTTCCCCTACTTGGATCTCACCATTTTTGAATGAGACAACAGAAGGTGTGGTACGGTTTCCTTCTGGATTCGTAATGATTTTTGCTTCGCCGCCTTCAAGGACAGCAACAGCTGAGTTTGTTGTTCCTAAGTCGATACCGATAATTTTACTCATAAGTAATACACTCCCTTTTTTAATTTAAACATCTACTTATAGATAGAAAGAACTATTGTGCAACGATGACCATGCTTGCACGCAAGACACGATCATGCAATTTATACCCTTTTTGCAGGACAGTAACGATTGTGTCTGCCGGTGTTTCATCAGAGGCAGGTACAGTCTGCACCGCTTGATGCAAGTTCGGATCGAACATTGCACCTTCAGCAGGAATCTCTTCGATTCCCTCTTCTTTTAAGGCTTGACGCAGACTTTCAAGAACCATTTCAACGCCTTTTTTCAAATTCGCCGCTTGGTCTTGATCGACATCTGCTGCCATCGCTCGTTCCAAATTGTCGATTGCTGGCAACAGTTTTTTGCCAAGATCTTGCGAGCGGTATTTTTGTAAAAGTTCCCGCTCGTTGCGGTTACGTGAAGTGATATTTGCGATCTCTGCACGAGCACGCAGGAATTGATCTTCCAATTCATTATTCTTTTCTTGCAAAAGTTCCAATTCGCTTTTTTCCACTGTTTCTTCCTCTGGTTGAGGAGTCTGTGCTTCAGTTTCAGTTGATTCATTTGAAGATTCAGTTGTTTCTGCGGTTTCTTCAGCAGTTTTATCTAATTCTTCATCTAAACGCTCTTCTTTTTCCGTCACGTTTCAACCATCCCTTCTACGATTTGTTTCATTGCCGCTTATTCATTGGCAGCGTCTAATGCGCGATAATAATCGGCCAATTTTTTTGCTAACTCGCCTCGAAAAACTTCCATCAAACCAAACATCCGTGAATACGGCATACTTGATGGACCTAATAAAGCGATCGTTCCTTGTCCATGACCTTCGATTTCATAGCTAGCTTGGATCAGACTCATATTTTGTAACAAGTCATTGCCAAGCTCAGAGCCGATTCTGATTTGAATCGCAGAATCTCTTGGCGCCAGCAGCTGTGTCAGCTGATCTGCATTTTTCATAAATGAATACATCGATTTGAACTGACTAACATCTTGCGTCGGTTCAAAATCCAGAAGATTCATTCGCCCGCCGACGAAGATTTTTTCTTCAAAAATGTGGCTCAGCATTGTATCAAAGAGATCAACGATTCCGTCAGTCGTTTGAAAATACTTATGCAGAATCATAGGAATCTCTGTTCTTAAACGATGGTAGACCGTCATTAGAGGCTCACCGATCAATTTGTCGTTGATGATCCTTACCATTTTTTCCAAATCTTCGCTGCTCATCGATTCAGGAAGAGTAAAGACTTGATTTTCGACATTCCCTTTATCCGTCACGATGATCGCGATGATCTGTCGTGCATTCAATGGGACGATTCGAAAACCGGTCAATTTCCTTTCCTTCATATCTGGCCCGAGAGACAACGCTGTATAGCTAGTCAAGTTGGACAAGATCGTGGCAGACTGCTGGATGATTTCATTGATTTCATGAAAATCTTTTCCAAAAGAATGACGAATGGTTTGAATTTCGTTTTGGTCAACTTCCGATGGCTTCAATAAGTGATCAACGTAATAGCGATACCCTTTTATTGACGGCACACGCCCTGAAGATGAATGTGTCTTTAACAGAAGTCCAGCTTCTTCCAGCGCCTTCATCTCATTACGAATGGTGGCAGAGCTAGCTTCAACCCCATCTTCCATCAATCGCTTCGAGCCCGTGGGCTGACCAGTATTCGTATAATTTTGGATGATGAGGTGTAAAATCATTTGTTGTCTAGGTGTCAACATTTTATCCACTCCTCCGTTAGCACTCATTCCTATTAAGTGCTAACACGATTATAAATATACCATATTTGCTAGGAATGTCAAGTATTTGCATCACTTTTTTAGCACTCTTTCTAAGAGAGTGCTAAAAAAGAAATCAAAAAAAGAAGCAGCACGAAATGGCTACTTCTCTTACTCGTTCTTTCTTATTTTTCTCCATCCAAGAGAAATGCTTCAAACACTTCGTTGCCAATAAACATCCCAGCTTTCGTTAAAAAGACACGGTCACCTTGACTAGCCAACCAGCCTTTTTGAATCAACTGTTCGCTCGTTGAACCATAGATTTCCTGAAAAGACTTCCCGAATTTTTCTGCAAACTGTATTTTTGAAATGCCGACCTTTTTACGAAGGCCTAAAAACAGTTCCTCTTCCATTTGATTGCTGGTTGTCAATTCTTCGATTTCGTGGATTGGCAACTGATTTTCCTGTAATGGTTTCAAATAATGCTGGATTGGACCTTTGTTCTTGTAGCGAGTCTGTCCAAGATACCCGCTGGCGCCTGCCCCAAAGCCAAAATAATGTTCATTGTTCCAATACACTAGATTATGCAAGGACTCATACCCTGGTCGTGCAAAATTACTGATTTCATATTGGTTCAATCCAGCTTTTGTCATCGCGGCGATCGCCTCATCAAACATCTGCGTTTCAGCTTCTTGAGAAGGCAGCGCCATTCTTCCTTGGCGAACCCAGTTCATAAACATGGTTTTGTTTTCTAAAATCAAAGAATACATCGCATAGTGAGGCAACCCGAGATCAATCGCTCGCGTCAGTGTATCACGAAAGCTTTCTATGCTTTGTCCCGGAAGTGCATAAATCAAATCGATCGTCACATTCTGAAAATCATGTTTGTCCAGCAGCTGAATGGTTGAATAAACATCTTCAGCGGTATGCTTGCGGCCAATTTTTTTAAGCAAGCGATTATCAAAGGTTTGGACCCCCATCGACAGGCGATTGACTTGATGATTTTTCAAAACCAGCATTTTTTCTTCACTCAAATCACCAGGATTTGCTTCCACGGTAAACTCTTTGGTTGTGTGGGTCGGCAGCAATTCATGCACACCTGAAAGCAATCGATCCAGCTGGTTCGCCGAAAGCGACGTTGGCGTCCCGCCGCCGATATAAATCGTTTCCGCCTCATTGATAGGCTGACGCAAGAGGGTCAGCTCAATTTCTTTTAGTAACGCTTCGATGTACTCATCCACTGGCTGCCCTTCTAAAAACACTTTGTTGAAGTCACAGTAATAGCAGATATGTTCACAGAAAGGAATGTGAATGTAAGCTGAGACCTTGCTATTACTGAGTTTATCTATTTCTCTCACATTTCATTATCCTTTCAAATCATAGAATCCGTGCCAAATCCGTGCCACTTTTTCAGATAACCATGGATTAGTTTAGACAATTATTTTTCTGTCTTACCCGAAAAGTCCCATGATGTAATTGTGTTTAATACTTTCTCTTGTGCTGCTTTTGTGACTTGATTATAAATTTGCAAAGTTGTTTTCGCTTCTGAATGACCGACTCGTTCCATGACCGCTTTAATCGGTAATCCTGATTCTGCTAAAAGAGAAATATGCGCATAACGATAGGTATGGGTCGTCACGTGCTTGTCAAAATCTGGATATCTCTGCTCTAAAATGTCCCGAACGGAAGTAATTGGTTTTGAATTGTTGCCATGACCATTCATAAACTCATTGAATGAATGGTACACAACAGGTGTGCCATTTTGTGTTTGAAAGAGATAATCCGTTTCTTGAAATTTCTTAGATATAGGAATCTTTTGTTTATAAGGTTTGCCATTATCACTTCTAATATAGTTCCGAACAGCTTCTCCTTCTTTTCGATTCGCCATTTCTTCTTTCCGTCTTTGATTCATTCTCACTCGGTTTTGGATAATTTCAATTGAACGTTCATCTAAATCAATTTTTCTCGTTGAAGCAGCGATCTTGGTACCATTCAGTTTATAGTTCTCAACCGAATAGCCACCAGTTATTAGCCCTTCTGTAATCGCTAATTTTTTCTTTGAAAGATTCACCTTTTTGATTGTTAAAGCACTGACTTCACTAATTCTCAACCCAGAATTTTCATTTCAGCTTTTTGTGGATCAAAATTAAGAAGATCATTCCGATAACCATAGTAAGTAATTTGTTTAAAAAGAGAACGAACTTTTTCCAGTGTCGCTTTTTCTAAGTAACGTTTACTTCGTTTCCCCTTATAACTTAGAATATCTGCCTAAATCTCTTCAACCAACATTGGCTTTAGTACTTTCAATGACAAATCTCTAGGAAAAAAAGGATAAATATATTTTTCCAGCAAATTACTTTGACTATTGACCGTTGTTTCTCTTACTGTAGGTGCCCAAATTTTTATCCAGACATCCACTAAATCTTTAAAGGTTTCAACCACCTTCATAATTACTAATGGTTTTTCAAACAATTCTTTCTCAATTTCATCTCTCAGATAACGTAAGGCTTGACGTTCGCTTTTAAGTCCTTTCTTTTTCCATCCAACCGTTTTCCGTTTAAATTTCTCTGTTACAGGATCCTTATAGCGTTGACACGTCCGTTTGTACCCATCACTATCAACTGTTGTGAAATAACCCTTAAGATACTCTTTTTGCTTTTCCATCAACTTGTTTCATCTCCCTTATTCTAAAGTACATAGAACAATCGGGCAAATAGTTAAGGAAACCGTGGACAACATTTCATAGATAGTATTGAAAATAAATGAAAGAGCTACATTTATCTCTAACTTTATTCACATTCGATTGTACCACATTAATAACCTTTTTCATGCGCTTTCCACTTCAAAAATAGTAAAAAACCTTCTATATTAACCCAAACCAATTTGTGAGTAGTATTGGTCACATACTGTTGAAAATCAGAATGTTTTCTCATTTCAACTAACCATTTATTTAACGTATTGCGATTTAAAACCCTCAAACCTTTTCATCAACCCATCTTTATTTACCCATATTACTTCGTCATCCAAATAAGACCCTTTTATTTTAGGTAGTTTTTCTTCCATTTATATATCTCCCAATCTGACTTTTTATTAACCAACACTGAACGCCTCCGTCTACTAACAGTAGATGAAGAATCTGACTAATTACGTCAGATTCTTCACTATCCTATCTATTCTCAAAATCTTTTAGCAATTTCATAAATCACTTGAATTATCAAACTATTTCCAACTTGCTTATAGAGTTGTAATTGGATGTCTTTTGCTTAAATTTGCAATCATAATGACTTAAACCTTCGGAAATAATCTCTTTTGCTATATCTAAGCTAAGATATTTAGCTGCTAAAAATGCCCAGTCTGGAAAAGTCTGTAATCGCCAACATTCGAGTGGAGTCAAATTTCTAATATTTGAATTTGACTGTAAACTATTATTTAATAAGATTTTTGGATCTTTCTTAAGTAAGATTTTAGGTCCTTGTCCACCACCTTGTTTTGTTAGTAAAGTAGGTGAGATTCCGTCTGGATTATATATTCTACCAGATTGTTGGTGTTTACTAGGAAAATGTCCAGCCACTAAAATTCCATATCTATTTTTCCCTGATCTCATATGGAACTCATTAACATATTGAACTTCATCCTCTACAAAAATCATCCCTGTTTTATTTTCTTTTTGCTTATAACCAAATTGTTCATCTTCTCGTCTGAAATGAAAAATTGACTTGGTACTTGCTCCTCTAAGATGCCGCACAATGTAAATCCGCTCTCTGTCTTGGGCAATATAATCTTTGCTGTTATGCAACTGCCATTCCACATCATCCCCCAAGTCATCCATTGTTTGTAGCATGATTTCAAAGGTGTTCCCTTCATCATGACTAAGCAATCCTCTGACGTTTTCAAGAAAAAGATATTTAAGTCGGAGAATGGTTGCACATCGTATGATTTCAAAAAAGAGTATACCTCTTGTATCTTCAAACCCCCTTCGTTTTCCAGCAACAGAGAAAGCTTGGCATGGAAAACCTCCAGTAATAACATCGACTTCTCCGATTTTTTGAATTTCTTCATTTGAGACTTTTGTAACATCATGATATTCTATCTCCCCATTCGTCTGATAAATCGCTTTATAGCTCGCTCTGGCAAATTTATCTAGCTCACAAAAACCAGCACAGGGATGACCTGCCATCTCCATTCCAAAGCGAAAGCCACCAATTCCAGAAAATAAATCTAAAAACGTTAAACTTTGACTTCCTATATCGCTCACCTTCTTTCTATATTTAATCATTGTTAATAACAAGAACAGTTCATTAAAAGACACAAAAAAGAGAAATTATTCGGTTGAATTAATTTCTCTTTTTTGGTTTTACCTTATTTCAAATCTAATAATTGCCTTATACAAAGAAATCAGACATTCTTGATAGCAATCTTCATCGAAAGAACCTGATCTAAATGATGCATTAATTAGTAATGGCTGAAACTTTTTTACGATTTCTTCAAAAGCTTTGTCATCACCAGCTTTAGCTGACAGTAGTAACTTTTTGAGAGATACCATAAAGTCTCCTTTCATTATGATTTTTAAATATCTATCACTTCTTTCGATCGTACTCACATCTAATTTTTTTATAAGCTCGATGCTTCAAATTAGTCACACCTTGTCGAGTAATACCCCAGGGTTTCCTTATCTCTTTATCTGTTTTACCCATTAAAAATTTTTCCAAAAGAAAAACTTGCTCTCTTTCTTTTAACTTGGTAATGGCAATAATGAACTTTTCATCATCTAAAACAATCGGATGTCCAAAGATTAGGGCAGTTGAAAAAATTACTTCCTTTGACTCTATACCTAATGAATATTCTTGAAAATTATCAAGAAGAAGTTCATATTCTCGATGATGATACTTCTTCTTATAATAATTGGTTGCAGTATCATGAATAACTTTTTTTATATACTTCGCAAATTGAGCTTCAATCTTTTCATGTTCAAAATTCATTGTATGCTTCCTCCTAATGAAATCATTCAAAAGGAGAAACTTACAATC
Source organism: Enterococcus sp. 4E1_DIV0656 (assembly GCF_002140695.1). NCBI lineage: Bacteria > Bacillati > Bacillota > Bacilli > Lactobacillales > Enterococcaceae > Enterococcus > Enterococcus sp. 4E1_DIV0656. The sequence continues at coordinate 239,434 of NZ_NGLF01000002.1, forward strand.
GATTATTTGATGACTACTTCAATCGATATTGCCAATACCCTCTGCAAGCTTTTTCTACATTTATATTGGAATCACGATGGACTCTAGGCAAGATATTGCTTACAAAATTACTATATGTCAAGTTATAGTTATATCGCTCTAATATAAACTGAAATATTTGTCTTGTTTGAACAGGTTGTCCAGCTTCTTTCAAAAAAGATGCTATTTTCAGAGCTATATCTTGATAACTCACAGTGCTTAAATTTTTTTCTTTTTTAGATAATACGTACTTTTGATGCTCTATATCCATTGACCAATCATTCTTTTTCCGACAGTTATTTTTAAAATGACTACTAGATGGTTTGTCTTTAAATGCTTCTAATTTTTGTTTTAAATCATAATACTTATTGGTACTCTCTCTCCTTTCCTCAATTAGTATCTTCATTTGTTCATAAATAGCTTCTTTCTCATAAAATATACCCATTGTGCTTCTCCCTTCATAAGGTAGAAACAAAATATGATTGATAAATGACACAAATTTTTTTATTTAAGTATTATTAGTTAAAAATCTCAAACCTACAAATTACATTTATTTATGCAGGAATATTTTTGAGATCAACACGCATAAGAAAACAGACAAGAATATCGTCCCAAGAAAGCACATGATTATTCCGGTACTCATAAAACGGCACCATATTCTTATCTGTTTCAATACTGTTATAAATCGGGTATTGATAGATCAGTTCTCCATCTAAGTCATCTACATGAGACAACCGCAAGACAATCGTTTCAGATTTTCGTAATCTCTCTAACTCTGAAGGACTAAGTAAATCGATACGTTCTGACGTTTCTCGCTCAGATACTTTTAAACTGAATGGGTCCTGACGACTTCGGTCTTTAGAATAATTGGTTCGCTTACCCAATCGCTCTGAAACATATTTATTCGTATCCAAAGAGCCCGAACGAATATAGACTAAATTCCCAGTATTTCCAACAATCGTTATCTTGATGGATTCTGAATAAAGGGATGTCAATTGTTCTAAATCTTGTAAAACGAGATGAAAGAAGAACCCTTGTCCCAATCCAGAAGTCCATTTATTCGTTAAATTTTGAATGGCTACCCCTAGGTTTCCAGCTTCTTGAATAATGAAATGAACGTCACGATACGTTCTGGAAGGTGTTTCTAAGGTACAGCGTTTTTCATTCACCTGATAAGCTTGTTCTAAATAAAGCATTCCTAAAGCATTGTTACTCTTTTCCGTCTGACTCATCACAATAAAACAAGCGACAGGACGTTCACCAAAACCCAATTCTTCAAAGTCAAAGCCATCATCTGTAGCAGACATTTTAGCAATGGCTTCATTAAGAAACATTTCCATATCTCCATCAAAATGAGTAATCACATTTCCCATTATTAACTCTGCTGGAGCACTTGCCAGAATCGCATAATAATATTTTTTCGCTGGATGATTTCGTGGTAATTCCAAAAGAAAACATCCAAAGTCGATTTACCGTCATACTTCTTAAGTAATTTGGCTCGTTCTAATGGATTCTCTGTAAGCGAATGAATGTACTCAGGATTATTTTCATTAATTCGAATACTCTGCATTTCATTGACAATATTGTAAATAACATAGGGATTGAACTTAATAGGCTCATTGTTCCGAACATATTGATTGGCAATTGCCAATCCTGTAGACATAAACAAATTCCGGCAATCTTTTACCCAAAATTCTCCATTACTGCCACCTTGCCCTTCTGTTCCTTGAAAAAAAGTATAAGCGCTTCGTTTGAGCTCATTTTCTGCTTCCGTGAGAAATCGGGTACTCTCAGGCTTGTTCTCAACCTTCAATGACACATATTTCATGTAATAGTTAAACACAACAGCCAAAGGATTATACGGATCAGAGTAGTATTGGCGAACAGTATTACAGATACGAATGAGATAGCCACGTTTTCTTAATGTGTCATACCACATTTGAGGCTCATCACCCTTGGTTGCCGTCATCACAAAAGAAGGGCGGTCCTCTATCCGTTCTGCACGAGAAAGAATATCAATAAATGGATTGATAAAATAGACATCTTTCCCACCACGAGTTAAGTCTAAAACAATGGAATTGGATGGCTCTTGGCCCACTAAATAGAAGAATTTTTTGTCTTAGCCTCTGGTATATGAAGCTCTTCATACAAGGAAATCACTGGTTTCCCCTGAAAGGTGAACCGCTGCTTTCGCTTTCGTGCTTGGTTCATTAATTCTTCCAATGAACCAGTTGTTAGCTCTTTTGTAGAAAGTTTTATTTTTTCGTTTTGGAATTGCTCCTCTTCAAAAATAGCCTGTTCCTTATGTTGATACGATTCTATTGTTTCTTGTTCTCTTATTGCTTCTACGCCATAAGGAACCCGACTAATTGGAAATCCCGGCTTTCCTGAATAATAATCTTGTCCATCACAGAAGGGATTTACAGGCACCGCATAATATTGCGCTAGTAAATTTGTGACTGATTCCCACTCTAATGTTCCTTGGACCAAATGATCTTCTAATGGCGTAAAACTAGCTCGTACTTTATAGGTCATATACAAAGCAAATACCCCATAGACAGAAAAAAGTATCAGATACGTTCCTAGTACTTTTGTAAGAAGTCAAAAATTGAAAAGTGAATGAATCCCGACAGTTATCTTTTCAGCATTTAATAGTAGTCCATACTCTTTTAAAAAAGAAAACAGCGATACAAAGTAATTACACATACAAAAGAACAAAAGAAAGCAACATGAGTGAAGAAGGAGCAATAATTTTGGATTCACTAATAGCCGAAAGGGTGACTGATATGCCTGTTGGTAGTTCTTTCTCTTTTTCGGGTCGGCATTCCTTTTTTGAAAAGCCATTATGAAGATTCCCCTTTGTCTATTCGAATCAATTGCTCAAGCACCAATTCTCCCTGCTTTGTAGCCAAAGTAATCTCACTAACTGTAGCATTTGGATCGCTGTACACTTTCTTGAGTTTTTTCAGAATTACCGGTACAGGGCGGAAACTAAATACCGTGTACCATGCAGGTTGTTTCTGAGATAATTTTTTGATCACAAAATACAAAGCAAGTTTTGACATCCCTTACTCAGCTCCTTTATTTTGTTCCCTCACAATAGTCAAATATTGTTCAAGCTGTTCTGTTTCTCCTTTCGATCGAATGATTTCTTCCAAAATCATCATTTCAATTTGTTCTCTTTTTTCCGGAAAAGATTCAACCGCTGAAAGATATTGCTTTTGTTCAAGAAATTGTAAATAAGCAGTTTGGTTAAAAGGAATGCCACCTTCTTTTTCTAACAGCGAATAGCCACTAAAGCCAACACCAATAACAATCATCACAGTGACAAAACAAAACATTAGCTTCGATTGAAAATCAGTGTTAGTGGACTTTCGATATTTCTGACTTCTAAAATTCCCTTCACTCTTTGACGTTGGCTTCACGATTTCTTTTCAACCTGTAGCGCTTGTTTGATTTTAGTTTCAATTTGCTTGGGTTGTTTTCGTTTTAGTTTTTTCTGTTTTTGATAGCTTTTCAACTCTGAAAAAATATCGTCTGAAATCGTCTGATCATTTTCAGTTTTTTTTGAAGTTCCCTCGATAAAATGACGTACCCTCTTCATACAACTCAAATTTTACATATTCCCCATCCTCCATGTTTTGACTGATTTCATGAAACTCTGAATAAGAAAGTTGATCGGATAATTCGTAAGCATCAAAGAAGGCAAGTTTTGATTCAATTATTTCCACTTTTATCATTCGCTTTGCCTCCCTTACTGTTAATTGGTCCCTACATTTCCCCAAATCAAGTCTCATAAAAAACTTGCATTTAGGATCACCGCTGAGCCTAAAATAGCACTAAAAATCAATTTCTTTCCCCAACGACCTAACTCAACGCCAAAAAATTGAGTAATCCCAAATAGACAAATACAGATGAACAAAGCAGAATTTCCAATGATTTTTACTAACTGTTCCGTCCCTGTTTCAGCAAGTTTTGCGGAAGATTGGATATCCGCAAAAGCTTCAATACCGCCTGAAAAAGAAGCAAGTAAGACAAGCCCGATACAAGCGATGACACTCAAAAAACGAAATGATTGTTTATTTTTGATTGGTTGGTAATAAAGGCAGATTTACATTGTCATATCTGTTAGCTTCTCTTTAATTTTTTTCATTTTATGCATTACCTCCAGAAAATTTAGTTGGGTTTCCTTCCACTCGATTAGCCTCTTTTTCCAATACATGGTTCATCATTTCTTCACTTTCAGAAATGATAGTTTTATGTACCTCATAAAGATGTTCTTCATAGTCTTTGCTTAAAATACGCATAATGAGAAGGGCTTTTGGTTTCGCTGCATCTCGTTCTTTTTTGAACTCTTTTTCATGAACAGACCTCCTTACTTCTGTTGTTGGTAAATCTTCACACCCATATAAATACATGATCCTGCAATAAGCACGATTACACCAATACCAATGGTTAAGACTGAATTCATTTGTTGTCCCCCTTTCATTCAATAAAAGGAGCTCCCAATGTTGGAGGCTCCTTCTTCTTAGTAGTAGCTACTATTTATTTTTCTTGCTTTTTCTCAAGTAAATAAACGCTGCTGCACCAGCAAGTAGGATCATACATCTTAATACAGTCATTGTAGTATTCATGCTTTCCCCTGTCTGCGGCAATGTTTCCTTTGTTTTGATTGGTTCTTTCTCCTTTACTGGTTCTTTTGGAATCAGCTCATTGGTCATTTCACATTTGACAATTTCACCATGCTCTTTTATTTCAAAAGCCACAGGGTTTTCATCTAATTGATAGCCAGCTGGTGCATCAAATTCTTGAAAATAATACTTGCCAGTTGGTAATTGTTCAAATGTAAATGTCCCTTGTCCATCTGTGCGCCCTTCTACCACTACTTTTTTATCTTTATCCAAAATACGGATGCCTGTATCTGGCAACGTTTGACCTGTTGAAACATCTTTTTTAGTTAACTCAGCATCACCTTTCACCAAGTGATTTTTTACTTCCAAAAGAATGGTCTCCTCTTCCTGAGTTTCTTCTAGCGTTTGAATCGTAGAACCTAATAGCTCATCTTCAATCGAGAAAATCTCAACACCTTCTTTTGTAGAAGCAACTGTATTCACATCCGAAGAAAGTACATACTTATACTTATCAGAAGACGTTTTTTGTTCTTTTAAGAAAAATGTTCCTACGGGAATATTTTCAAAAATGGCTAGAGACTGTTCACTAACCGTTACAGTCTGAAGAACTGGTTTTTCTTCATCCTCCAACGTAAAGACAGCCCCTTCAGCATTTCCAGTAAACGTAAATTCATACCCATTCAGCTCTTTCAAAGTAGCTTCCTCATTTACTTTTTTCAGAACAAAACGATTTAGATGGAGTTTATTTAAAATCGGGGAAGATTCTTCATTTTCATTTGGCTCACCATAAATTTGAATAGTTTTTTCCTGTTCATGATCGCTTGCTTTAAATTCAAATTCATAATAGGTTTTATCTAAATCATGTGTTTCTCCTGCATCCAGCTCTTTTACATAATACTGACCTTCTGGCAATTGTAGCTGTTCAAAGCTGAATGAACCCTCTTGAATGGTAACAAAACCTAAAAGTGCATCACTCGCTAATTTTGTACCATTAGCTAATGAAAATTCCTGATTCGTAAATAACCAGAATATTTTTTCATTTGCAGGAATTGCCTCTATCACTGGTTCATTTTCTACCTATTCCTGAATAATTTCTTCATTTTTAAAGATTTCAAGATTCACCTTTTGAAACTCATTTTTTGCTTCAACTGATTGGGAGACAAGTTCAACTTCTTGCCCACCATACGTGAACGCAATAGGAATGGGTGTCTTATTCAAAATGAAACCATTTGGCGCAGTCTTTTCCACTGCTTCATATTCACCAAGATACAGTCGTGGCATATCAATCACTCCACCTTTATCATTTGTCTTAACTGTTGCGATAACAGAGCTAGCTTTGACATGAACATAGTCACCGACTTTTATGTCTTCTACTACACGAATATCAAAAGTCACATTCGCTAGGGGACCATAATCGAAAACCATTTGATACAACGGACCATATTCTGATTCCTGTTCCTTAATAGAAACAGCTTTCTGACCAGTCTTTTTCAGCTTCAACAAGCCTTGTTGGGCTTTGTTTTTAATGGTTACTTCAAGCGTTTTATTTGGTTCTACTGTCACTTCTTTAACTTCACCACGATTAACATAGCCATTACTTGCCTGTACTTCTGAAATTTTTACTTTCGTACCGGCTTTTAAATCGTTTAGATTAGCTAATCCATTCTTATCTGTTGTTAGTTCTTTCGTTTGTCCATTATATTCTACCTTCATTTTAGTGTTAGGCACTGCTTCTCCAGTATCTTCAGCAACTTTTTTGATCTGAACATTTCCATTCAAATTAACTTTAACGTTTACATTCATCTCTCCAGCATTGCTCAAACGAAATTTAACCACTTTTTGTTCACCTGGTTTATAGTAAACGAAAATCTGTCCAATTTTTTCAGCCGAAGCAATTCCATATTTGAGTTTTCCTGTTTCTTTTGAATCTGCCGTAGCGGTTAGTTTCAATTGATTACCACTTTTTTCTACTTTGAGATTGGCTGAGTTTTCTAGTAAGTGTTTATAGTTATCCAATACATTGGCGGAATCGGTCAATGTGACAGATTCTCCTACATCCAACTCAATTGTCTGATCTTGGAAACTTGGCTTCGTGCTATGACGATCGACTTTACTTAAAATCTCCGCTTTCTGATGCTCATAATTAGGAATTTGGGTAGAAATCAGCGTATCACCATATTCTTGCCAAATAATGTGTTGGGTAACTCCATAATTTTCAGCAGTTGGATTCAGTTGATACCCATAATAAGCAATTAGAGACAAGCGCTCTTTTTCCGCAGAGGTCATCTCAGAAGGAGTAAATCCTGATCCACCATTGATTATCACACTGTGCTCAATACAAAAAACGGGTTCCTCATCTGCTTTAATCATATAAATTCCTTCGTCCGTCCAATGTAGCCCATTCTCTGCCTTGATATACCATGTAGAAACATAGTCAGCTACCTTCGTATAATTAACTGTAGCAGCTTCACTTGTCATTGGAGCAACAAAAAAAGCAGCCAACATTGTCAAAAAACTGAGCAACGCGACTGCTTGGTTATTTTTCTTATCCATCTCTTCTCTCCATTCTTCAAATTTTTCACTCCCTTTTCTTTGTTGGTGCTCGAATCAACGTTTCATCTTCCACCACCATTCTTATAGAACACTCATAGCAACATCACATTGATTATCGGTTGCTTGAGTCGCAAGCAGCATAGGATTTTCACCTCTCCCCTTTTTATGGCGAGCTTCACAGAAGTATCATTATCCTTCTCGTCCTTCATTGCGTTAAGCTGACTAGACCTAACTTCTCTTAATAAAGAATTCGCTCAGCAAAATGCGTCATGGCGCTTATTTAAAGATCGCTCCAAAAAAGAAATGTGTGACCGATAACTTGTATTCAATTTTCAAAGAACAACTGTTTCTGACTATTAAGAACAGCTGATACTTTGAAAAGGACACAGAACCATAAAAAAACATACTAAAATTATTGAATAATATAGCACTCAACAATCTTAGTATGTTTTATATAATAGGTTGTTTCTCCAATTGTAATCACTTACTTTAGGTCTAAAAAAGCTGAACCAAATCTAGCAAAAAATTCTTTTTCATTAATTTTTTTCAAATAAAGTTTGTCAAGATTGAATTTCTTTAAATGCTCAAAAGTAATTATATCTTCAGTTGATAAATGAGTTAGCCTTAGAAAATATGATCTCATATCAAAATTTTTCCAAACTAACCTATTTTGCACGCCTGATTTAACTTCTGCCAATATTTGAATTCCATTTAGAAATATGTAAAATTCATCATTCAATGGAAAAAAAGTATCAAATCTCTTTCCAGGACTATCCTCTATACAATTTTCATGTCCTCTAAAATTGGCATTTATTCCTCGCAAATGAGTTTTCTTATCATAGGAATACATGATATCTATACAGAAATCATCAAGTAAGCTAGGATCAAAACTACTAGTTAATCGATTTGTTTTCATAGCAACAGAATCACTAGGAGAATAATCTACTATCTCAGACACATGGCTCGCTCCTTCAGCCATATATATGAGTAAATTCACATTGCTATCTAAACAATTAATTGAATTTTCTAATTGTTCTTCAAAAATAAAATCAGGTATCTGATTACATTGAGTTAATATCTCTTTATTTAAAAGAAAACCGTTTTCAGAAAAATTTGAAGATCCTATAAAAGTTGATACGTTATTATCAGCATCAAAAAATTGATAACATTTCATATGATTGACAGGAAATGTATACTGATAATAAATTGTCAAAATACCTTCAAAGCTTTTAGCTAACCTTTTAAATTCTTCATGGTATCTTACATTTAAGCCGTTTGGTGTCATACCTAAATATAAGATAATTTCTTCAATATTTGTTAAATCTGAAAGAACCATCTCAAGAAAAAAGGGAGATGCATAACCTGATAATATATGAATCTTTTTAGCCTTACGACCAAATTTTAACATGATATCTTCGTATAAATTTTTATAGAAAGGCCCATCCACTACGTTACTCCTCCAACTTCCTTAAGTAGCATATGTACATACTGCTTAGATCCATTTTTTGTAAAATTAGGAATTGTTGTTTCATTCCATGCAGTGTGCAATTTCATAATTTTTCTAAATAATTCTGATCTGCCAGTATTTATTTCAATTTTACCAAATTGATACATTAATTCTCTAGTAAACTCAAGATTATAACCTTGACTTGTTCGTTCAATAAGTTGAACGATTGTATCAGTTGAATTATTTTGTAAAGCCTCATACGTTTGCTCAAGATTGCCCTGATAAGATAAATGTACATACCAAAAAAGAGATTTTAAATATAGGCGGGTATCTTTGGGAATTCCTAAAAACCTTTCTTCTTTTTTCCCAAATCTCTCCTCAATAATTTTTGGAAATAGTATTATTCCCATATATCTCCACATTGCATCATTCGCAGCCGCACGCATCGAAATATTATAATCGTTAATTAAAGCTTCGTAAAATAGCAACCCAAAATTCAAATCAAAATTATAAGATTGTTTGCTTTTTCCCTCTTCTTCCAAAATAAAATCTACTTCAGCAACAATCCCTTCTATCTTTTTGACAAATGATCCATAATCTGAAGGATATCCAGAAAAAGTACCTTCAAAATATTTTTTCAAATAGTTTTTCCCTTGTTCCTTAGTTAAGTGTATATTCTCAAAATCCATCCAATTACCTTCCCACTTGCCAGACTAATCAATCAACTTCTTCTCTAATTGTTTTTGAAGTTGATTTCTGAGTTCTAAAAAGTTACAATTTTCTGCATAAGCTTCCTCGATTTCAAATGTTTCAACCCAATACTTCACCATACTTACAATACTATCCTTTGAAAAAGTTGCTTCGTCCTCAATAGATATCTCTTTATCTTTCAAAACTTCATACATAATTATAGAAATAGAATCAATAAGTATATTCCCCATCAATGCTCTTGAAACTTTTTTTGCTCCACCAATAACTTGTTCAAAAAGTTCATGCTCTTTATTTAATAGAATTTGTACCGTTTCAGAATTGAATGGTTCCCAAGCGCTGTCTACAAAATATGTTTGTAATTGCCAAAGAGGTCCATTTTTATCTGAAATTTCATATATCGGAAAAATTGATTCAATTGAATCAACATCAAACTCTATAGAAGGAAGTTCATCTTTTGATATAATCATTCCTTCATTATCAGCCTGAGTGGGGGAATCTCTATCAACCTTATCTATATACATTAATAGCTGAAAATTTACTATTCCCCGTAATGTATTCTTTCTAAATCTTTTTTCAAAACATATTTGAATCTCTTTATCATCCATAGAAAATTCTTTAAGTGAGATAAACTCTTGAAATTTAGAACTTCTTGAAAAAATTTGTACCCCCACTCCAACTTTCCCTAATTTTCCAGCTACTTTACTATCACCAAAAAAAACTTCTGTTCTCATAATACTGCAGTTAAATCTTACAATTAGATCAAAGTCTTTTGGATTCCAACCACTTCTTTTTTCATCGGCATGAAACCTATCTCCATTTTTTTTAACTATTATTTCTTTTAAAAGAGGTCCATCGTAATAATAGAAGTTAGGTTCAGATATTTCAAATTCAGCACTTTCAAGATCTCTCTGCATAATTTTATTATATAAATATATTTGAGCCATCTGATTCCTCTCCAGTTCAACTAGTAATAGCTCTAAATGATAAGTCAAAGGTAAACTTTTCATCCATAGCTTTGATATACAGATCTCCATTTAACAGTATCTCTTTATCAGAAAGGTTTTTAAATCTTATTGAATATTGGTTTTCTTTAATTTCACAAAAATCTTTTATTGTGCTTTCATCCTCTGATTTCTCATCATAAATTACGTTTTCAATACATAACGGATATTTGATAGTTCCACCAAACTCATTAGTCCATTTTTCAAAATCTAATTTTCCAGATTGAGTGACTACTTCAAGAGATAATATTCCTTCCTCGTCAACTTTTTGAATAAGTTCAAATCTTACTTGAATTAATCCTTTTACTAATAATTTAGTTTCTTTAATACAAAATTTCCCCTGTCTCTTATACACATCTGTATACTGATAATAAATTGTCAAAATACCTTCAAAGCTTTTAGCTAACCTTTTAAATTCTTCATGGTATCTTACATTTAAGCCGTTTGGTGTCA
>NZ_NGLF01000002.1:253833-262381 GCF_002140695.1 Enterococcus sp. 4E1_DIV0656
AATAATTTAGTTTCTTTAATACAAAATTTCCCAAAGTTATTTTTTTTGCGTACTCCATTATTTTTTCTGGTTGATTTATTTTTTATAGTAGTATTAGGTAACAATATAGCTCCATATTTTCTGGCTAAAGACATAGAAATGCTATTATTCTCAGATTTCTTATGGCTATCAAATGATGTACATAAAATTGTTGAGACTCGCTCTCTGATACGTTTTACAATAGTATATCCATCCAAGTCAATCCAACTTGAATGATCACTTAACTCAGTTGCTCTTAAATATGATTCAATATTTTCATAAGAAGTAAAATAGTCATCATGCATTCTTTGATCAGAGTTAGGAACAAAAAGTGCGAACATATAATTATCTTCCCCTAAGTCGAGATCTTTCTTTAGCCAAGAATTAATATCTGCAGAGTAGTTGAGAATCATTCCTGGTTTTCTAGTGTAGGCAATAATAGAGTGCCCGTATTCTCTTGATTTACTAGTTTTCCCACTACCAATAAATTTTAAAGGACTTGGTAAATTGTTTGGTGCATACATTTCTAATTGTTTACTGCTTACTATTTTGTATGCAAGATATCCAACAGGAATTTTCATGTTAGGTGTTATCGATCGGAAATTTGAGACTTCTTTTACCACTATTCCTTGTTCGTCATCTCCTATTTTTCGAGATGCTGCTTCATAAAGAGAACGAAAATTAGCAAATGTTGGTGCGAACTCAATTGGAGAAATACGCTGTCCATTTACTTGAATTGTAAGGTAAGGTAATCCATTGATTTGGGGATAATCCCGATTACTAATTCTAGGATTATACCAACGTTGAACCGCCATTTCTATTTTTTCAATATAACTGTTTTCCCAGTAGCCTTCCGTCTTCTTACTACAATCACTTTTTATATATGGAATAATTATTGATGTTCCAGTTTGACCATCTTCAAATCTTGTTAACCCAAATACTGAAAGAAAAGAAGCAATTTCACTCGGATCACTTATTGGAAGTAAATTTCCTTCTTTATCTAAGTCACTGCCCCACCAAGCTATCCCTCTTTCACTCTCTCTTAATAATCTAGTTGATTCATCATTTTGATTCTCAATTAATGAAACAAGTAACCGTTCTTCCCCAGAGTGGATTTTGGTATAGTAAATAACTATGCCAATTCCTAATTTAAAATAGATTGTTTTCCCCAATCCCCAACTTCCACCAGCATGCTGACTAGTCTGCTGTTTCCCAATGTTAAAGATCAACTTATGAAAATTACTTTTATCTAGTTCTTCCTTATCTCCGACTACTGCTCCATCTAGGCCAGTCGTATTAATATCTGTTATAGAGATAAAATCAGATTTACTTTTTGGGACCGTGTCTTCTAACTTTTCCAAATAATTACCTAAGCTTATTCCGTTGAAACTTCCATGCTTAATTTGAACCTCTACTGGAGACTCGGGGCTTAAATAAGCATCTAAACTATTTTGGATTGACTCACGTACAAATAAATCAATAATGGGCATACTGTTATTTTGTAACGATCTTAAAATAGCATCTCCATCCTGAGCCATGCTTTGTATATCTCGATTTGGAATTTTTATTTTCAAAAAAGTCACCACCTAAAATCCTACTATTCTAGTCTAATTTCTGTTGAAGATAGTTCGCACGGTTAACTTTTTCAGTAAATCCTGGAATAAGAACATCAAATGCTAAAATATCTTCTTCAACATCCATTGCCTTTCTTGAAGTACTTTCTTCATTTTTAGGCTTAGAATTTTTATCAATTCTATACAAAACTAATAATGGCTTTCTATCATATCCATATTTTTGACGAACTCCTAAAACATTTTTTAATGAATTAGCACTTTTTTCTTTCTCACTTAGATCTACATCTAAATCTAAAACAAGATCACCAACAGTTCTCAATACTTTAATATATACAGTATCTTCATAAGGATTATTTTTCATTTGAGACCTCGAAACACACCCTGGATCATATCCATGTATATTCCAGCTTTTTCTTGAAGAATCTTCATATCTAGGAATTTCTCCTTTTGAAACAAGAAGAATGTTCCAACTATCTAATTTATTTTCTGAAGTATTTTCTTCTATCCACTCTATTAATGAGGTCATGGTACCTTTTTGGAGATTTTGTTGTTTTTCTGATAGTCTATAACCATTAAAGAAATCAATAATTAGTTGAGTGTCAACATTTTCAAATAATAAATTATTATCTTTAAACCTAGGTGACTGCCCAATCTTATTTAATAGTTCTATACCTACGTTAAGATTGTGCTCTAAACAAGATTTATCTCTCAGGAAACTTAACGTTTGAACGTCAAAACCTCGAAAATCCATTCCTCCTTCAATAGCATTTTGTGACTTATTAAAGGAGGTCACCATAAGTCTTTTATAGTCTGGGCTATTCATAATTCTAGGTGCGTACTCCGAAGGACTAAATCCTTTTTCAGCATAACTTTCAATTTCATCCTTCAAATCTTCATTGATTTGTGTCATAGATTCAAATTTAAATTGCGTTTCTTTATCAATCCACACTCTAGGATATAATTCGTAGTTCGGTCTATAGCCAAACCAACGTCCCATCTGCATTAAAGAATCACCTAGCTTCGTTGGTCGTAAAAAATAGGTTGACACCAAACCTTCAATTGTCAATCCTCGAGACAAAGTATTTCCCCCAATAACAATAAATGATTTATTTTTCATACCAGAAATTTCTTTATCATCTTTATCAGGGTAAATCAATCTTGCAGACTCATCATATTTCTTTGAACTATTATCTTCCACTACGTGTATACCTTTTTTATAAATCGGTTTTTTATCGTCTCCCAATTTTATGTGAGTAATAAATTCATCTTTCTTAAGACCTTTAAGATAGTCTAACCCCTCTTTAACTTCACTCCAACTAGGATAGTCACAGATGTCTTCGTTTGAATAATCAGGCATAGCATTATTAAAATCCTTTTTATCAAATGACCTTATTTCTTCATAAAACAACTCGTTAAGTTCATTAGTACAATATTAATCATTAGTTTATGGCTAGCAGTTTTTGCTCCTGTATGAATTAACATTGACAAAGGATCATCGTATTTTCTAAATCTAAGAGCCGCAACGCTAATCAAAAACCAGTATATTGCAGTTTTTAAATTAGTAAAATTTTCACATATTTCATTTTTTCCAGTCAAATAAGAAAATACACTACTCACTTCTTCATCCGTAACTGAACGAACCATTCTTAGGGACGGATTTTGAGCAGGGACTTGCAAACCAAAATATTGAACTGGTCCCATATAATCAGTTGAAGAATTCAATGCAACAATAAAATCTCTTGGATAAAGGGAATCAATTCCACTTTCATTAAGAACGGGTGCATATGGCGTGGCAGTATATGCAATATAATTTACAGCTTTAAATTTAGATGAATTAGCTATTTCTCTTATCAATCTATTAATTGTAGTTGGGTCTATTTCTTCTGTAATATCATTTGTATTTATACTTGCTTGGTCTGCTTCATCATCAATTAGAACTATTTTCATCTGTTTAGCCTTATTCTCGTTGCTATTCAACCAAGCAATCAAATTTTTTAAATTAGATTTATTTTTCAAACATACATTTAATAATCGTACTTTTGAGTTACGAGACAAATCTATGTTATCCAAGTTATATTCCGCTTCGATAGCTCCATTTCTAAATTTCGGTTTCTCTATTGCTTTAAAATTTAAAGCCATGGAACCATCCGTCGTCAAATCCTTTATTATTCGATCTTTTGTTTGCGCTCGTAAACTATCTATCAATCCGCTAAGAACAATAAAAACATTCCAACCATTATCAGCAGCCAAAGAAATTAGACCTGCCATATTAGCTGTTTTTCCAGATTGTACGTCCCCAATAACCAATCCTTTGATAGACTCTTTAGTTCCACGCCCCATGTCAGTAAGTCTTTGTACTACACCGTAAGAAGAATATTGAATTTCACTTATAGCCTTTTCCTTAAAGCCCTTTTTCAATAAATTACTCTTATATATTTGCCAAGTAGAACTACTTACAGTAGGAACTGTTGATTGGTTAAGAATATTTTCCCCCATAAATTTTTCACTGTACTCTTTATTTTCTTCTCTATAAATTGTTACAAATTCTTCCCAAGTCTTAAGAGTAAACTCGTTTTCAGGTAATGCTTGCGTGTCTAATAACATATTGAGATAAATATCTTTAGGATAATTAAAACCTTCAAGTTTTAATAGCATTTGATAGTTTTTACCACTATCTAGTTGTCTTTGAATAAAGTTTTTTAACCCATCATATTTACTATCGACATAATTCATTTAGTTTCCCCTCATCTCTTTATCAATTTTAATAATTAACTCAAATATACTTTCCAATATAGGAACAACAATAGAATTGCCTGCCATTCTATACAGATGCGAATCACTAAAGAAAACATCATGTTCTTTATTAAATGTTTTCAATCTTTCGAATTTCTGTTCGGGAAATCCCATTAATAAAAAACATTCACGAGGGGTAAGATACCGCATTGTGTCATTACCATTAATTCCATCATATAAGATCACACCAGCATTAGGATTTCTATCCTGTTTTGTACTAATAGTGTTAACAATATTGTGATTTATCTTCCCATCTATAACAATTTTATTATTTTCAAGAAAGATTTTTTCACGACTTTGAGTAAAGTTAGGTGTGACAGCAACTTGTTCTTCTAAGTATTTTTTATCTAATCTCAGGTAATTCTTCAATTCACTTACTTTTTCAACAGTTCGGGGTCTCCAATCAGAAATTTGTTGAAAAAAAGTTTCTTCACAAAGAACACTTAACATGAATGCTCGTTTTCTTTGTTGGGGTATTCCAAAGTCTAAAGCATCTAGTTCCCATGGCTCATAATTTTTGTACCCTAAAGATTCTAGCTCTCTCTTCCATGCTTCAAAATTGCCTTGATGCTTTTTTGCAAGCACTTGCGTAACATTTTCCATAACTAAAAATTTCGGGAGTTGGTTCCTATTCATTTTAGATAGAATCTCTCCAACTTCCCATAATAAACTAGACCTTGATCCACTATCTTTCTCAATTCCCTTGTTATCTTTGTTATACCAAAAACTTCCAATTGATAAGTCTTGACAAGGAAATGAATATGTAAAAATATCAATATTTTGAGGAAATTTTCTGATATCAACATTGCAGATATCCGTCAAGTTTTTTGTATTTTTTATGCTGTGTATAATAAAGTTCAATTTATCGATGGGCAGAGCTTTTATTGCCCGAATAGTTGACTTTTCTTTACCTGTTGTACTCAAGGTAAGATTATGATCTTTAATCCATGAAATAGCATCTGCCTTATCAGAAAAATAGTTAGGAGTTTTAGAATCGTGATGGATTACTTGGTAGGCCATCATGGCATTAATATCCCACTCCATTGTGTTAGCAATTTCAAAATCAAAAATAAATTTCTCTTGTAAATTTTCCAAAGCTTGCCTTTGGGCACCAATACCTGAAAAACTTTCAATTACAGTATACTTTCTCATTAATAAATCCACCTTTATAAAGCTATATAGCGAAATTTAGTATCTTTCAAAAAATCATTACATACAACATTCAACTACATTAGTATAACAGATTAGCACCAAGTAATTATACAATTAGAAGAAAAAATGAATACCAACTCTACTACCTTAAATATTGAAATTTAGTTCAATTGACATCTCCGTAAACATCTCATAAAAGTCAATTAAATAGAATTCAATTATTTTCTACCACCAAGAATAGCCAGATTTCTTCAATACTTTTGATTCAGAGCTTTCCTCATGTTTTCGTTTTCCAAAATACTCATCACTTGATGCAACAGTTGGATCATACCAATCTGCTTTTTGCTTTGCCCATTGAATCCATGTTGCTGTTTCATCATCTAACTCACCAGATTTCTCCAGAGCTGAAACATAAGCTCGAATTTTACACGAAGTTTCATAGTCTTCAGCTTTGTTTACTAAGGCTTCTGTATTTGCCACTTCTAAATTATAACGTTCTCTCTGTTCTTCCTTTTTCTGACGTTCAATTTCTCTTTGGCGAGCTTCTTCTTCACGCTTTTCTCGTTCTTGTCGAAGCACATCAGAAACTTCATATAAAGCTAGTACAATATCCCCTAGCTTCTCCTCAACAACATAAGCTTTGCAATCTCTAAACGTTTTTCTACCATGAATCATAAAACTAATTCTTCCATTAAATAGATAATCATATTTGTTAATTTTTGGTTTTGATATATAGGAATTGCTATTATGCCTATCTTCATATTTCAGGAGTTCCAAATTTTCTTTTTCTATAGGAGTATGAGGAATTTTTTCTTTAACTTCTGTGACAGAAATATGTACTGTCTCCTGATTCACCTTAATTTTTAAATCATCTGTAAGTTTACAGTCTAAAGGTTCCAGTGCCTTTATCAATGCATCAAAAATCCGACAAACTCTTGGCAGAGATTCTTCTGAAACAGTATCTGCAAAAAAAGGTGGATCTGATAAATTTCTTTTTCCCCAGCCTTTTGCTTCACTCTTCTTTAACTCCTTTTGCCATTTTGATACTTTTTTTCTATGAGCAATGATTTTTGAATGCATACGAGAGTCTTCATGAGGTAAAATTATTTGATCTGCTATCGCCAAAACTAGTGTTCGATTCTCATCATCTAAAAATTTTAGGATTCCATCTTCTTCTTGGCTTAATTTGATGGTCTCAGAACGTAGTCCTGTTTTTTGCTCTCGGTAATTTCCTTTTGGTAAAGGCATTTTTTTCACTGTTTTTCTAGCTCGTACTCGTGACCAATATCCTGCTGGGGGAGTGGGTACATTTAGAGCCTTACATATCTTATGAATGGCACTATCTGACACTGAATAAATTTTTGCAATTTTTGTAATCGGCTGCTTCCATACTTCTTCATAAAGATTTGACCTTTTATAAATATTATATGTTTTTCCACAGTATTCCATTGTTTCATGTTTTTGAAGTTTCAATTCCTGAATTTTCAGAAGCATTTGTCCACTCTTCATTAGTAGATGTAATTTTTAGAGAAGACTTTTTTCGAGACTTCACACCAGGGGTAGTTTTATAAATTGATACACTTTCTTCTGGATCACCTGTCAGTTCAAGAACTGAAACACTTTTTCCACTAGATAGCTTCATCCAGTAACCTGAAGGTGGAACAGGGATTTCAGCTATTTTTAGTTGCCTAATCATATGTCCATATGGAATATTATATTTTTTTGCAACCCCAGCAATAGATATTTCCCATATTTCATCATATAGTTCTTTTCGAGTTTTAATTAAAGCCGGCTGTTCAGGCATCCATTTTTCCTCCTTCTCTAAATAAATAATATTACGGTTGCTAACTTCACTTTCTATTTCAGTAACATCCAAATTAGTTTTTTCTTTTGCGAAAACTCCATTAATAACGACTTGCTGCTTTTCACTAGCATATTCAACTTCACTAATACTATGAGTCGTTCCCATGAGGAGAGCTTGAAATTCTTTCATACCTCCTATTCGTCGTTTTCGCTTAATAGAAAAACCAAATCTCGTTTCATTTCTTCAAATTGACTAACAATAGTGTTAATACTATTCTCGATATTTTCTATTTGAATTTCATTAATTTTTCCATGATTATAGGCAATTAGTCTCTCTGGAACAATTGAATAGCTCCAATTAGAGCGATAACTTTCTTCATTACGAATAGCAAACCCTATAGGCAATAAGTTATTTCGCATTCCAAAGGTCAACATGTTAGTTGAAATTCCTAAATAGTCCGCAGCTATTTTGATTGTCACTTTGGACATATTTCTAATTTCATCATCAGTGTATTTAGTCATGTGATTCACCTCCAAAAGATAACGCTTTCTATTTTCAATTTGAATTTTAAACACCCTAAATAATAATTTATTTTGAAAATCGACGTCTCTTATTTACTTTCATTAATTCTGAACAACTTTTGGCTCATTATCTAAAACTTTTCTCTATTCTGAAAAAAATTCACTAGTATACTCGCTCAATATATCATCTGAGCCAATATAAGGAGCTGTCACTATATCTACATCACTTTCTCCTATATATGTTAAGTAGAAATCATTTTGAGTATCAGGACTATCAGATAAATTGTCATTAGAAATACCTAGCTCTTCTGCAAAAATGCTAAGTAATCTATTATCGTTATGATTAAGTATAGAATGTAATAGAGACTTTGTTGAATCACTAACTTTAATGAAAGCAATATCTGATTGATTAATATTTCTGTCTTTAGTCATATAAGTATTTTTAGAGAAATTTGAAGAACCTACCAAATAGAAAACTGTTTCAT
This sequence comes from Enterococcus sp. 4E1_DIV0656, assembly GCF_002140695.1. NCBI lineage: Bacteria > Bacillati > Bacillota > Bacilli > Lactobacillales > Enterococcaceae > Enterococcus > Enterococcus sp. 4E1_DIV0656. The sequence goes on from NZ_NGLF01000002.1 coordinate 262,181, forward strand.
CATTACATTTTACAAGAATTTCCTTAGAATGATCTGGATTTCCAGTGCCATAACTACAAGAACTACTAATATATAAACTAATCGCTTTAAGTGTAGGTTGTCTACTATAGCCAGAATACTGATTATGTAACAAAATCGAAGTATTAGATAAATCAACACTATCAAATACTTTTTTTACTAATTCAGTAGCTGTATTAAGTT
>NZ_NGLF01000002.1:265859-379496 GCF_002140695.1 Enterococcus sp. 4E1_DIV0656
CATAACAGTGTGTATGCAATACATAATATCTATAAATATCTGACTAAGAAAATCTAAATATTTTTTTGAAACTCACTCCTCTCTGATTTTAATAGTTAACTATTCCTCTTCTATTCTCAATTGTAATAATACGATTCACTTATCCAAAAAAATCCGTGCCACATTTCCGTGCCACTTTGAGAAAATCATGCACAATTATAGACCATCTACATTGATTCAAGTCTCCAAATTTTTAGAGAAATATTCTAACTACAAAAAAGAGAAACACTGATTTATCAACGTTTCTCTTTCATTATCTATGAAATTTGGGCAACTCTTCTATTCTTCTGAAAGGCTAAAAGACGTGCAGTCACAGTAGTAGCATATGTGTTCACAGAAAGGTATATGTATATACGCAGAAATATTTTGCGCGCTTTTTGTAGATGGATCGTTTATTGTTTGACCTTCAGGCATTCCTAAGTAATTCTCCTCTACCTTCTTTTTTGCTCCCACCGCTGAGAGCACCGGCACTCATTGTAGCATAGTTCTTAGAATTCTCCTATCACTTGGACTATTTTTAAGCAAGAAAAAACACCACTTCCAAGAAGTGATGTCTTCAAATATTCATAGAAAAAATAAAGAGCACTACTCTTATTAAGTACGGTAAAATACCGCTTTTGTTCTTATCCCGCCCAGAAAAAAATCTGTTTGTTACAAGAACTAACACTTCCCCCAAACTGTTAGCGCCACAATAGATAAGCTGTTGTTGACGGCTTACTTAACAAGAGCAGGACTCTTATTCATGAAAGACAATTGCTTGTCTTATCTGACTTAAGTATACCTTTTTAAAAAAATTAAGTCCTATCATCTTTTTCACCAGTCTATGAAAACGATGAGAATCTTCACCTTGGTAACAGTTATAAAATGTGCAGCAAAATATCGATCAGATAGCGGATCAACCGATACGCAATAAATAAGAAGAAAATATTTCCCAGCAAGAATTGAAAGACATTGCCAATCGATCCCTTAAAGGAGCGAAAACTGAAATAACGCGACCAACGATTGAACCCGTTTTGGCGGTTTCGTTTCAAACGATACGCTTCATCATACTTCATCTCCAAGAGGTCATAATAAAAAATCATCAAGGGTTGTTGCACAAAGAAAACTTTTTTATAGCCTGCCATCAACGTGTACTGCTTATTATTGGAAGGAAAGTTGCGATTGCCGTTTTTCTTCACGCGCATCGTTGTTCCATCATTCATTTGGAACGCATAATGATCCTCAAATTCTGTCAGTTGATGAATTTGCGGCACCTGATTTTCTTCTTCGAAAGCAAGTACGACCTCACTCGCTCGCTGATAAAGTGAAACCAACCACGCCATTATGCCTAGCAATATAACTAGTAAAATGATATTTAAAAGCAAACTTTCTTGTAACAAAAGTAAATAACCTAAGATAATCAAAATCGCCACACCAAGGGCAATCATTCTTCTACGGAAATAACTGCGATACATCAATTCAAAAGAGCGCCGATAATAGGCAAAATCTTCTTTAACAAAATCCATTTTTTCCACATCTTTCTGTGTTTAGGTTGCTGATAATGTATCAAAGATCCTTTTGAAAGTCAATTTCCCTCAAAAGTTTCAGCGTCTGATTTGTTTCAAACAAGAAAACGTTTTATAATGGAAGATGTAACAAAAAAAAGCGATGAAAGTAGGTTGAGATACGTGATATTACAAGAAACATTTACCTTGCAGAACAAACTGGCAATTCCTAAGATTGGCCTTGGAACCTGGCAATCTTCTCCAGAAGATGCTTACAACGCAACAAAATTTGCCATTCAAAATGGTTATCGACATGTCGATACAGCGGCAGCTTACAAAAACGAAGAAGCGGTTGGGAAAGCTGTGCGCGATTCAGGCGTTGCCCGCGATGAAATTTTTGTTACCACGAAAGTACCTGCTGAGTTAAAGACCTACCAAGAAGCGGTTGATAGCATTGATGCCTCTCTAAAAAAACTTGACTTAGGGTATATCGATTTGATTTTGATCCATGCCCCTCGTCCTTGGAAAATCATGGGAAACAATCCAGAAAACAAAGATTTTTATCTTGAAAACATCGATGTTTGGAAAGCATTAGAAGAAGCCTACTTAAGTGGAAAAGTAAAATCGATTGGTGTTTCCAACTTCGATCAAAAAGATTTGCAAAATATTTTTGATCATTGCGATGTGAAACCGATGGTCAACCAGTTTATTTACCATATTGGCCGCACAAATGAAGAACTATTGACATTTTGCAAAGCGCACGAAATTTTAGTGGAAGGCTATTCACCAATCGCTACTGGTCGTTTACTCGGTAACGATGCAGTGAAGACGATTGCTGAAACCTATGGAAAATCTATTCCACAACTTTCAATTCGTTACTTGCTACAAAAAGACATTCTGCCATTGCCAAAATCCGTTCATGAAGAATACATTGCTGACAATGCCAAAGTTGACTTTGAAATTTCTGAAGAAGACATGAAGAAATTGGATGAGTTGCAAGCTTAAGAATACTTGCGTTTAATTGAAAAAAGCAGTCCGATCAAGTCCAGTAAATGCTGGTCATGGATCGGGCTGCTTATTTTCTTCTACAACTCTGTTTAGAAAAACAACCGTTTCTTAGTCTGTTAAAACTGAATTCTTCTTATGTTAGTTGTTCAAAGGTACCCCACACTTTTACTTCTTGTTCTTCTACCATTGTTCTGCCTTTTGCTAGAACCGTTTCTACTGCTAATGAGTCTTTGTTCAGCAAGCAAATATCAGCATCCATCCCTGCTGCAAGACGTCCCTTTTGATCAAGCTTCAATACTTTCGCTGGATTGGAAGTGATTGCTCGAATGGCGATCTCCAATGGAATCTGCTCTTTTTGGACTGCTTCTTTAATGCCTACCATCAGCGCTCGCGAACTGCCGACACCCAGACCTATGAATTGATTGTTTTCATCAAAGTACGGGAGGCTGCCTTGCCCATCAGAGGTCATGGTAAATTGATCCAGGCCGATCCCTTCTGCTAACAAACGTTTCAATCCTTTACTGAAGCGAACCTCATCGTCTTCTTTTTCCCAGAAATCAGGATCTTCACTCGCCGTAAAATCAATCGTTCCACCCATTTTTGCAAAAGCAATACTTGCTTCGAAAAGCTCGCTGGTCCGATTGGCATGTGTCGGTAAAAATTGGCTGATTGGAATCTCTGTCTCTTCGATGGTTCGTAAAAGCAGCTCATATTTTTTCTTTCCTCCACCTAAGTGGACGTTTACGATACCTGCTTTTCCAGAAAGCATCCCACCAACACGAGCATCCGCAACCGCGCGGGTAAATTCTTCGAAACTTGGTTGTGAAGAACGATGGTCAGAAACGGCAATTTCACCGATACCAATAATTTTATCGATAGTCAAAAAATCTTGGATGATGGAATCCGTGACGGGCGCCAAAGGCAATCGATACGAACCGTCATAAAGATAAGTCGTGATGCCTTCCGCCTCTAGTCCACGCGCCTTACTGATCAAGGCAGTCATATCTCTGCCTACTCCGTCAGTACCTAAACAGCCAACCACTGTCGTTACTCCTGCAGAGGTCAATTGACTCAATTTCACTTCTGGTGTCCGGTTTTGAAAGCCGCCTTCCCCGCCACCTCCTAAGATATGAAAGTGGCAGTCAATAAAGCCGGGCACAGCGAGTAACCCTGTGCCATCGATTTCTTCAAGAGGAACACCTGAGAATCCTCCTTCAATCGAATCTTGAATAGCAATGATCTTGTCTTCATTTAATAAAATATCTTTTTTTCCTAAATAGTCAGGAGCGTAAACCTCTGCTTGTCGTATCACCTTCATAAGTGCTTCCTCCTTGTGGCTGATTACTTCTTATTGCAAGCCGATTGCGACCGCAATAAAGATAAAAATCGTTCCTAATACAAATAAGAAACCTTGCATTTTGATCTGGAATTTCGCCCATTTCACCCATTCGATTCTTGCGACACCTAAGACACCGATCAGACTTGCCGATACTGGAGTGAAGGCATCCATAAAGCCCGAGCCTAATTGATAAGCCAAGACAGCGATCTGTCTAGAGACACCTAAAAGATCGGCTAATGGCGCCATGATCGGCATGGTTAATGCAGCTTGACCTGAATTTGAAGTCACGATCAAATTGAAGAAGCTTTGGAAAATGTACATGAACCAGGCACCAATAAAAGCTGGAACATTGCTTAACAATCCGCCGATGCTGTGCAAAATCGTATTCAACGCTGACGGCACATTGGCATCAGAACCGCCGAGAACCAGAAGAATCCCTTTGGCCATCCCTACAACGATTGCAGTTCCTGCCAATTCTGAGGCACCAGATTGAAAGGCACTCGCCACATCATTCAAGCCCATATTTTCTAATTTGAAAAGAACCGCTATGATTCCTGCCCCTAAGCCCATAACAAAGAATTGAGAAGCAATCTCGGGAATATAGTAGCCTTTCTGCGTCACACCCCATACGATCCAGATCAAAACCGCCAGCATTTCAACCAAGATCAATTTATGACCTAATAAAAATGGTTTTTGCTCACTGGAGGTTTTTTCAAGATGATTTCTAAAATACGCATCCGATTGATACGTTAGCGATTTCTCAGGATTCTTGCGAATTCTTTCGGCATAGATCATGAGGTACCCTGCGGATAGTGCGGTAACCACGACCCACATGATGATTCGGAACGTTGCGCCTGAAAGAACGGGAATACCTGCGATCCCTTGAGCTACTGCCACACTAAACGGACTCATCCACGAGGTGGCATTTCCAATCTGGGAGGCGACATAGGTGACGGTGACCGCCACGATCGAATCATACCCCAATGCGATCACGAAAGGCACCATGACCATCGAAAACGGAATGACTTCTTCTGCCATCCCAAAGGTAGCGCCCCCAAATGAAAAAGCAAAGAACAACAGCGGCAATGCCAAGCGTTCTAATCCACGAGTTTTGCTGATAAATGCAAAGATCCCCGCATCAATCGCTCCGGTTTGCATGATAATACCAAACGCACCACCGACCACTAGGATCAGTGCTGCGATCCCAACTGCTGAGCCGTATTTATCACCAGAAACCAATCCTTCAAAAACAAAATTTAAGAAGCCGAAACCGTTAAAGTCATCAGTTCCCCAAACCTTGGCTGTTTTGTGCAGTTTTTCAGAAGTATCATAAATTTTTTCGCCGTAAAGACTGTAAAGCGTGTCATCGGTCAGTCCCACCTCATCTAATTGACTCTGGGACAACTCTTTAGGCCCTTCAGCTAGAACAGCTGCTAAAGCCTCAGGATCGACATCTAATTCTTCCAACTCTTGTGGATCGTCTTCCAATTGATTCAACTGTTGATAGACGTATTCGTTATCTAACGGGTAGGCATAACGAAACGAATCTTGCATCAAGACCGTTCTGGTACTTATTTCCCCATTTGCATCGGTATACTCGATTTCTTGTGTACTGAATTTTCCAGCGGGAACTAAGAAAGTCAGCAACCACGCCAACAATACGACCCCAAAGATGATGACATACGTATGAGGCGTTTTCATTTTAGTTAAATCTTTCTTTTCTTTCCCCTTTTTCGCTTTTTTTCCAATTGTCACTTTTTCTCTCCCTTTCCCTTTGCAGCGTTCTGCATAAATTATCATTTTTGCCTATTTTTTAGTATATCGAAAAAACGTTTTTTCCTCATGGGGAAAGCATTAGAATTCAAATAAACTACGTTATAAAAAGAAAGAAAAAGAAAAAGTGAAAAGAAGCCAGAAACGCTTCTTTTCACTACGAATGCTTAGTTTTCTTCAGAAAGCCCATCAAAATAAGTTTCAGTGTCTCGTTCATCTTGCTTTAATTGTTCGATCAACGCTTGTGCGCCATTGAAAGCGACTTGATCACGTAAGAAATGATGCCAGCGGATCGCCACGGTTTCACCATAGATATCTTGGTGAAAATCGAGAATATAGATTTCAACTGTTAACTGGCGCCCCTGACCAAACGTATCATTGTGACCAATCGATCCCATCGATGGATACCACTTGTCACCGACTTTGATTTCCGTCACATAGACGCCTTCTTTTGGCAACCGAACGGTGCTCTTTACTTTGATATTCGCGGTTGGAAACCCAAGTTCTCGTCCTCTAGCATCACCGTGAACGACGGTTCCTTCAAATTCATAAATATACCCTAACAAGCGATTGACTTGTGCCATATCGCCATTTTGTAGGGCAGAGCGAATGCGTGTGGAGCTAACCTTTTCTTCATCAAACGATTCTTGCGCGACAGTCACAACTTCAAAACGATTTTCTGCATATGTTGGTAACAGCGCCATGTTGGCTATCTCTTTCTTGCCGTAGGTATAGTCGAATCCAGCAACAACAACTTTTGCATGCAGACCGATCATGTATTCATCCACAAACACCTGTGGTGCCAGATTTGCAAAAGCAGAAGTAAACTCAATGATATAAAGAATATCTACTCCAAGCTTTTCCATATGCGCTTCCTTTTGAGCCAAGCTGGTCAGGTATTGCATTTTTTCAGGATCGACTTTTTGAAAAACGATCGAGGGATGTTGATTAAAGGTCATTAATGCCAATTTTAACCCTTTTTCTTCTGCGATCTTTCGTCCTGTTTCAATGACTTTCTGATGACCTAGATGTACGCCATCGAAAAAGCCTAACACTAAGACGATCTCCTCATCAGGAATCGTTTCGTGATCATAAGGGTGTCTCATTTCAATGATTTCCATGTTCATTCTCCTATTTCTGTACGGATGACTTTTACCGGTTTCATCATATCTTGGTATTTGTCATGAGCTTTATAGATACTGATCAATTGTTCTCGATAAAAAATCGCCACTAATTCCTCTGGGCGCTTTGGTAATCCAAACACGCTGAAAGGCAAGCGCATGCCATTTTTTACTTTCTGCCAGAGGTCCGCATCGATCGTCACTTGAACAAACTCCGATACCCCATATTCCACCGATAGCAGTAGTTCCGAAACACGTTGTTCATCGACTGCCTTTTGCACCTCTGCAATCGTGTAAGATTGTTCTTTAGAAAAACCACCGCTTTTTAAGCGAGTCAAATCAGACATATGCGCGGGTACACCCAGCAATTTTCCTGTGTCGACCGCTAACGTGCGAACATAAGTCCCTTTTCCACAAGAAACTTCAAAACGCCAGCTTTGCGTATTGTCCTCATGAAAAACCGGTTCTGAAATTCGTTTGAAGGAATAAATTTCTGCTTTGCGCTGTGGTCGCTCGACAGTTTCATTGTTGCGAGCATATTCGTAAAGTCGTTTGCCATTGACTTTGACCGCCGAATACATCGGCGGGATCTGGGTAATCGTCCCCGTCAACTGTTTCATTGCCTGATCGATTTCTGTCTTCGTAAACGGACGAGTTAGTGCTTGTTGTTCAACGATATCCCCCGACCGATCTTCTGTAGTGGTACTGAAGCCCAAGGTGATTTCCCCGGTGTAGACTTTTCCAGAATCAACCAAGTATTCGACGATCTTCGTTCCTTTTCCGATACAAATGGGCAAGACACCATCCACGTCAGGATCTAGTGTGCCGCTGTGTCCGATTTTTTTTGTCTTTAATATTTTTCGTAATTTAAACACGCAGTCGTGACTTGTTTGTCCACGCTCTTTCCATAATGGTAAAATCCCGTCCATCGTATTCCTCCATTTCACTTCAACTTGCTTATTATAACATATAAAAAAAATTCATTGCACGACAAAATCCTTTTCGCTCCTTCTCATTACATGATAAACTAAGCATATAAGGAGGTCCTAAAATGGTTGTTTTAACGATAGGGTCATTTATTGGATTTGCCATCTTTTTGATCATGATTCAGCTCGGCACGATGCAGCGTTGGGAAGAAGCGTTTGCTTTGCAGATCATCCAAAGCCGTACGCCTTCTTTGACGCGCATGATGCACTTTTTTACCAATTTAGGAAAAGCCTTTCCGACAGTTGCGATCGCTTTACTATTGTTTGTCTTTCCATCATCGCGGGCGGATCTTGCACCAAAAACAGCAGTCAGTATCTTCATAGTATCAGCAGCTGCTTACCTGATCAAACGGATCGTCCGACGAGATCGTCCGATCGATCATCGTTTAGTTGAAGAAAAAGATCACAGCTTTCCTAGTGCCCATGCTGCCACATCCGCTGCCATGTACGGAACGATCGCCTTGAATCTTGGACAATTGGTTCCCTCAGCAGTCCTTCCGATGACTCTGCTGGCAGTTTTGTTAAGCTTTATGATCGGCTTTAGCAGAGTCTACTTAGGGATCCATTTTTTAACAGATGTGATCGGAGGCTGGCTCTTGGGGACAGGTGTTGCTGGACTGGTAACTTTACTGATGAATACCTGATGCTCTTTTCAAATAAAAAAGAACAGCTTCGATTGGAAGCTGCTCTTTTTTTTATTCTTCTGAGTGCAATGCGCGAATCATTTCATCAATTTTATTCCCGTATTGTACTGATTCATCCAATTCGAATTGGATTTCTGGAACTTTATAGAGCGTTAACGCTTGACCTAATTCACGACGAACCAAGCCAGTTGCTTTTTCCAGTCCTGCTTGGGCTTTTTGCTTATCTGAAGCTAAGTCCGTTAGGGTGCTGTAAAAGATCGTTGCTTGCTGTAAATCTCCAGTTACTCGTACATCTGTGATCGTCACATCTTGCACGCGAGGATCACGAACTTTTTTACGAAGAATTTGATTGACTTCTTTTAAGATTTCTTGTGCCACTCGGCGATCTCGATAGTTAGCCATTCAAAAAGCCTCCTTGTATAGTTGTCATTCCGTTATTTTGTCGGTACTTCTTCCATGACATAGCCTTCGATCACGTCATCAACTTTAAGATCGTTGAATTTCTCGATCATCGCGCCACATTCAAACCCTAGCTTCACTTCTTTGACATCATCTTTGAAGCGTTTCAAGCTGGCAAGTTTGCCTTCATAGATAACGATGCCGTCACGGATCACGCGGACGCCACTGTCACGGCGAATACTGCCTTCCGTTACGTAGCAACCTGCGATCGTGCCCACTTTAGATACTTTGTATGTTTCACGAACGATCATTTGACCAGTGATTTTTTCTTCGAATTCAGGATCAAGCATCCCTTTCATCGCAGTTTCGATTTCTTCGATCGCTTTGTAGATGATGCGATGCAAACGAATATCGACTTTTTCCGCTTCCGCTTGCTGTTTGGCTTGCGGTGTTGGACGGACGTTGAATCCGATGATGATGGCATTACTTGCTGCTGCTAGCGTTACATCACTTTCATTGATTGCACCAACAGCTGAATGGACGATGTTCACTCGCACACCTTCAACATCGATTTTCTTCAATGAAGCAGCTAATGCTTCAGCTGAACCTTGTACGTCTGCTTTGATGATGACATTTACTTCTTTCAGTTCGCCTTCTTTTAGACTTTCAAACAAGTTATCCAATGTCACACGACTGCTTGATGCGCGTTGCTCCATCAAAGCACGTTTTGCACGTTCTTCACCCGCTGCTCGAGCTGTTTTCTCGTCTTCAAAAGTAACGAAACGATCACCTGCTTGAGGCACATCATTCAATCCTGTGATTTCGACTGGTGTAGCAGGTCCAGCTGCTTTATCACGACGACCTAAATCATTCGTCATTACGCGAACACGACCGAAAGTATTCCCTACAACAATTGGATCACCTACATGAAGAGTCCCTTGTTGAACCAATAGTGTTGCTACAGGACCTTTTCCTTTATCAAGGCGCGCTTCAATGACTGTACCGATCGCCCGTTGGGTAGGATCAGCTTTCAAATCTTCGACTTCTGCTACTAAGAGGATCATTTCAAGCAATTCTTCAATGTTTTGCCCAAATTTCGCTGAGATTTCAACGAAGATCGTATCGCCACCCCAAGCTTCTGGGATCAACTCATGTTCACTTAATTCTTGCATCACATGTTGTGGGTTAGCACCTGGTTTATCGATTTTGTTTACTGCAACGATGATCGGCACTTTTGCTGCTTTCGCATGGTTGATCGCTTCCACTGTTTGTGGCATCACTCCATCATCAGCTGCGACAACAAGAATCGTGATATCGGTGATACTTGCTCCCCGTGCACGCATACTAGTGAAGGCCGCGTGTCCAGGAGTATCTAAGAAAGTAATTGGTTTGCCATTGATGTCGATTTGGTAAGCGCCAATATGCTGCGTAATTCCCCCAGCTTCACCACTTGTTACGCGTGAATGACGTAAAGTATCAAGCAATGTTGTTTTCCCGTGGTCAACGTGACCCATGATCGTCACAACAGGTGGTCGTGATACTAAATTATCTTCAATTTGTTCTTCTGCTTCGAAGAATTTATCGATGTCTGCGATATCCACTTGAACTTTTTCTTGTGGTTCGATTCCGTAATCGGTAGCAAGCAGTTCAATCGTATCTTTATCTAAAGGTTGGTTTTGATTGACCATAACCCCCATCATAAAGAGTTTCTTGATGATCTCTGCTGGTTCACGGTAGATTTTTTTCGCGATATCCGCTACGTTCATGCCTTCTGAATATTCCAATACTTCTGGTAGCTCACGGAATTTACGTGCTGGAACTGGCGGTTTCTTTTCCGTCTGCTGACGGCCTTTTTTGCCTTTTTTATTGAATTTGTTGCGATTGTTATTGTTGAAATTATTGTTGCGTCCACCGTAGTTTGACTTGCCGCGGTTTTGATTTCCTCCACGAGAATCATTCGATCCTTGCGGACGGTTATTGTTACGGTCTGCCCCTTGCGTATTTCCTGCAGATTGAGCGGCCGGACGGTTTTGTTGCCCTTGGTTATTTGGACGGTTTTGCTGTCCTTGGTTTGTTGGGCGATTTTGTTGCCCTTGATTATTCGGACGGTTTTGTTGCCCTTGGTTTGTTGGGCGATTCTGTTGCCCTTGATTATTCGGACGGTTTTGCTGTCCTTGATTGTTCGGACGATTTTGTTGTCCTTGGTTGTTTGGACGGTTTTGCTGTCCTTGATTGTTCGGACGATTTTGTTGCCCTTGATTATTCGGACGGTTTTGCTGTCCTTGGTTTGTTGGGCGGTTTTGTTGCCCTTGATTGTTACGATTCTCTTGGTTATTCACTCGATTATGACTTCCTTGGTTATTTGGTCTGTTACTTCCTTGACTGTTCGTGCGATCTACTTGTCCTTGACCAGCAGGACGGTTATTGCTTTGCGTAGTTCGCTGTTGACTTTGATTGTTATGACGGTTTTGGAAGTTAGGATTATTTCTTTGCGTTTTAAATTTCTTTTGTTCTTGTTTTTCCGGCTGGTTGGCTGGTTTCTGATTTGCGGGATTTGAGTTTGCAGATGTTTTACCATTTGGATTGCCGCCTAATGACTGCTGCAATTTTTGCGCCTCTCCATCTGAGATCGCGCCCATATGATTTTTGACATCAAAGCCTAAAGATTGTGCTTTTTCAACAACCTCTTTGCTCGACTTATTCCATTCTTTTGCAAGTTCATAAATTCTTTTTTTTCCCATGCAATCACCTTCCTAACCTAATATTAATTCCTGCACCTTCCTTGCAAATCCTTGATCTAAGATGCCAATGACCATTCTTGGTTTCCCAATGGCCGCACTGATTTCATCAGCAGAAAATGCATCTAGGAGCGGAATTTCGTAATAAGAACTTTTGTCCTTAATTTTCTTTTGTGTATTTTTACCAGCATCACTGGCGATAATGACTAAAGCAGCTTTCTCATTGCGAATCTCTTTTAAAGTCATTTCTTCACCAGTTACTAATTTCCCAGCACGCATGGCTAGTCCTAACATATTTAATGCTTTGGTTTTATTCATTTGCAAATAACTCTTTTCGCGCTTTTTGGTGCGTTACATAGTCCAATAGTTCTTGGTAAAATTCATCTGTCAATTTCGTTTCCAGCACTCGATCCAAGATACGCTTATCCCATGCTTTCTGGGCTTCAGCCGGTTCGATCGCTATATAAGCTCCCCGACCTGGCATTTTTCCTGTCGGATCGATGGAAACAACGCCTTCTTTTGAACGAGTGATACGAAGCATTTCTTTCTTAGGTAGCATTTCGCCTGAAATCACTGATTTTCGTAAAGGAATTTTTCGTTTCTTCATCACGATCTCACCTCAACTATTTTTCGTCAAACTCAACATTTTCATAATCATCCGCAGTCATGTCTGATGGAAGGATCGCTTCATCAACTGTTTCTGCAGATTCTGTTGCTTCTTTACTGATTTCTTCAGCAGCTTCTGAAGCATTGGCATCATACTCATCGATATAGTCGCCTTCATCCAGCTTCGCATAAAATTCTTCCATGTCTGTTTCTGATTTGATATCGATTTTGAAGCCAGTCAATTTGGCTGCTAGGCGAGCATTTTGTCCGCGTTTACCGATCGCTAATGATAGTTGGTAATCAGGCACGACAACAGTACAAGCCTTCGGATTATCAACATCAAAAATAACGTCGCTGACTTCTGCTGGATTCAACGCATTGGCGATGAAGATCGCTGGATCTTCATTCCATTCCACGATGTCCATGTTTTCGCCTTTTAGTTCATTGACGATCGCTTGAACCCGTTGACCTTTAGGGCCAACACAAGTGCCGACTGGATCGACGTTGGCATCAAAGGAACGAACAGCAACTTTGGCACGATCCCCTGCTTCACGAGCAATACTTACGATCTCTACAGTACCATCATATACTTCTGGCACTTCTTGTTCAAATAATCGGCGCAGCAAATCTGGATGGCTGCGGCTAACGAATACTTGAGGTCCTTTTGAAGTATTTTCAACACGAGAAACGAATACTTTGATCCGATCATGGGGTTGATAAAACTCATTTGGCATTTGGTCTTGTTTTGAAAGCACGGCTTCAATTTTGCCTAAGTTTACATAGATATAACGATTGTCTTGGCGTTCAACGATTCCTTGCAAAATGTCTTTTTCGTACGCACTAAATTCGTTATAGATAATGTTTCTTTCCGCTTCACGGACCCGTTGCAAAATGACTTGTTTTGCCGTTTGCGCCGCAATACGACCAAAGTCTTTAGGCGTTACTTCAAAGCGGATTTTGTCGCCGATTTCATAAGCGGGGTTGATTGTCATCGCTTCTTTTAATGAAACCTCTAGTTGCGAGTCCATGACTTCTTCTGTCACTTCTTTGACTGCATAGACGTGGATATTGCCTTTTTTCTGATCAAATTCTACTTCCACATTTTGTGCTTGCCCGTAATGACGTTTGTACGCTGAAACCAATGCCGCTTCCAAGGCATCGATGACAATCTCTTTTGAAATGCCTTTCTCTGCTTCTAATGCATCCAATGCATTCAACATTTCTTTACTCATGATTCTTTCATTCCTCCGTGTTTAAAATTGAATGGCTAAACGAGCTTTGGCAATATTTTTCCGGTCGATCGTTCGTTCTTTTTCTCTGGTTTTGATTCGGGTCTTCATAACTAGCTGATTTTCGTCGAATGACTGTAAAAAGCCTTCGAACTGTTTTTCTCCATCAATCGGTTGATATAAAGAAACATGAATGTACTCGCCGACTGCCCGTTGATAATCTGCTTCTTTCTTCAATGGACGCTCGGCGCCAGGGGAAGAAACTTCCAAGAAATAGGCCTGTGGAATAGGATCAGGTTCGCATTGGTCTAATTGTTCACTAAGTTGTTCACTGACAAAGGCACATTCCTCGATATCGATTCCGCCTTCTTTATCAATGAACACACGAAGAAACCAATTTTTCCCTTCCTTCACGAATTCTACTTCAACTAATTCAAATTTTTGCGCATCCAGAATAGGGGTCACTATATCTGTAACAGTTTCCACTACCGTACTCACAACATCGCCTCCTTTATTTCTCAACGAAACGAACTTCATTCCATTAAAAAGAGTGAGCGAAAAAACCGCTCACTCACTCTAAGTATCATTACATTGTAAATATAACACAATTTTCATAAAGATTCAACTACTGTCGCATGTTCCCTTCGCTTTCAGAAAAAAACAAAGTATTTTCTTAAAGATTTTTAATGCTTGGGTGAATGGCTGTTAGTGAATCACTTGACCAATCCGACGTAGTAGTTGTGGGAAAATGCTCTCTGGATCAAAGTCCATTGGCGCGTCATGTGGGAAATGAAGCCAGAGCCGACCACCATAAACCACTAGTACCAAAAGTGTCAATGTCACCCACAGGTTGTGACTGTAGTAAAGTTTGCTGATTTTCGGATTTTTTTTGAATAAAACAATTCCGAATACGATCGGCACTAACCAAAACAAGGGATGAAAATGCAGCGCACCTTCAAGATCACCCTGAAATAAGTGCAAATAGGCGCGCGTCATGCCACAACCTGGACAAGGAAACCCCGTTAACCATTTAAACGGACAAATCAATAATCTACCCAATCATCTGAATCAGACGAATCGTTTGTATTGTTAGATGAGGTCATGGCATTTTGATCAGCCGCTTCCCACATTTGGTTCATATCACCTTGTAAAATCGCCATGTTGATGAAATCAAAAGCAAACAGGCTCAAGACGACAAAAAGAATTTTGTTGTCACTCAGACGAGGCATATTCGCTCGTTGTTGTGCACTCATAAAGATATCCGCAATTCGGTACCACCAATAAATTTGATACAATCCACAAGTAAGGATCGTGAGTAAAATCGACGTTTCTGGCGAAAGACGATTATCCCCGCTGTATTCTGCCAGCTCTTTGGTTGTTTGGTACATCCAAAAGAATGTATAAATGCCACAAGTAATAAATGTTAATAAAATGACCGATACAACCGATTTCTTTCTAACTCCGTAATTATAATTCATCACAAACTCCTTCTAGTTTATTCCTTTTTATCACTTACTAATTATACACGATTTTATTCACAAAAACAAAAAAAATCTAATTATTTTATTTTATATAGATTAAAAAAGGTAAATAGCACCTGCTGAAAGCAGGTGCCTATACTATAAAATCATTCGTTTTCTTTGAACCAAAAGCTATGCTCGACTATAATTTTTCACTTCAGCAGCCATTGCATCAACAAACAGATTCAATTCTTCGACTTGGGTCTCCTTGCTGCCGTAGCGACGGATATTGACTGTCGCATCATTGACTTCTTGATCCCCAACAACAATTTGGTAAGGAATTTTTTGGGTTTGTGATGCACGGATCTTATACCCCATTTTTTCGTTGCGGTCATCCACTTCCACTCGCAGTCCTTGCGCTTGCAGGCGTTCTTTGATTTCGTAAGCATAGTCGCTGTGGGCTTCGACTGAGACCGGAATGATCGATGCTTGGATTGGTGCCAACCAAGTCGGGAATGCCCCTTTATAGACTTCTGTCAGGTAAGCCACAAAACGTTCCATCGTTGAAACGATTCCGCGGTGGATCACCACTGGACGGTGATTGTTTTCGCCATCTTCACCAACATATGTTAGATCAAACCGTTCAGGCAATAAGAAATCCAATTGGATCGTTGACAAGGTTTCTTCCATACCTAAAGCTGTTTTCACTTGGACATCTAGTTTAGGTCCGTAGAAAGCTGCTTCACCGTCAGCTTCAAAATAATCCAATTCTAATTCATCCATGGCCGCTTTTAGCATTGTTTGCGCATTTTCCCACATCGCATCGTCATCAAAATATTTGTCTTTGTTTTGTGGATCGCGATAACTTAAACGGAAACGATAGTCAGTAATATTAAAGTCTTCGTAAACGCCCACCATAAGATCCAGTGTCCGTTTGAATTCTTCTTTGATTTGATCAGGACGAACAAATGTATGACCATCATTTAAGGTCATTTCCCGAACCCGTTGCAACCCTGATAGTGCCCCTGATTTTTCGTAGCGGTGCATCATTCCTAATTCAGCGATCCGAATTGGTAGTTCACGATACGAATGGATGTCATTTTTGTAAACCATCATGTGATGCGGGCAATTCATTGGTCGTAGAACCAGCATTTCGCCATCCCCCATATCCATTGGTGGGAACATGTCCTCGTGGTAATGATCCCAGTGCCCTGATGTTTTGTATAAATCCACGTTTGCCATGATTGGTGTGTATACGTGTTGGTACCCAAGGCTAACTTCTTTATCCACGATATAACGCTCGATCGTACGACGGATCGTTGCTCCTTTTGGCAACCAGAAAGGCAAACCCGCGCCGACTTCAGGGGACAACATAAACAATTCTAATTCTTTCCCTAATTTACGATGATCGCGTTCTTTTGCTTCTTCTCGTAAACGAATAAATTCCTTCAAGTCTTTCTTATCGAAAAAGGCTGTTCCATATACCCTTTGCATCATTTGATTATCAGAACTTCCACGCCAATAGGCTCCGGCTACTGATAACAATTTGTACACTTGGATACGACCTGTCGATGGGACATGAGGGCCGCGGCATAAGTCAACAAATTCTCCTTGCTGATAGGCAGTAATCGTTTCGTCATCTGGTAATTCTGTGATCAACTCAACTTTGTATGGATCTTCAGCAAAAAGAGCCAAAGCTTCCTCTTTTGTTAATACACGTCGTTCAATTGGCAGATTTTCTTTAATGATTTTCATCATTTCTGCTTCGATTGCTGGTAGATCTTCCGCAGTTACTGGGTTTTCCCCATTGTCTGTGTCATAGTAAAAACCAGAATCAATTGCAGGTCCTACTCCAAAATGGATCGATGGATAGAGTCTGCGCATGGCTTGAGCCATTAAATGAGCTGTCGAATGACGAAGTAAACCTAAGGCGTCTTCATGATCGGGTGTCACGATCTCAATCGTTGCATCTTCTTCGATCGGACGTGAAAGATCGATCAGTTGTCCATTGACTTTTCCAGCTAAGGCTTTTTTTGCAAGACTTTTCGAGATGCTTTCAGCAATCTCTTTAGTTGTTACCCCAACAGCAAATTCTTTTTTTGCGCCATCAGGAAATGTAATAAATAATGACATATGAATGTCCTCCTTTGAATGATTTCAATCAATAAAAAAGTCCTAGTATCGGTTACGATACTAGGACGATCACTCGTGGTTCCACCTATTGTTCGAAAACAGAAAAAGTCTGTTTTCCTCTTCATGAGATAACGGTTCAACCGCCTCCGTTTCGACAGAGGTCTAAAAAAGTGGTCATCCTTTGGTTTTCTTCCAGGAAATTTTCAGCCAAGATTTCCCTCTCTTATCGAAGACTCTCAAACTCAGGTGTCTTTTTTATTGATCGATTATGGCTCAATTAAACCACTACCTACAAGAAAAAGCAAGAGAATTATTTCCAATCGCCATTCACAGCATAGGTTCCTTGCTTCATTTCATTGATGATGACATGGATATGCTCCTTAGGGGCACCCGTATTTTTATGGACCGCCTCAGTGATTTCTTTCATCATATTCGTCAGTTGTTCTTGCGAACGCCCTTCAACTAGTTCGACATGAATAAATGGCATACGATTTCCTCCTTTGTTTGCTTTTGATTATACACCTTTTTCAAAAAGACAAAAGCTATTCCCATGATTTCCAAAGAAAAACGTGTCTTTATTCCTCCTGATACACGACAGAAAACTTTTCACAAACGCATAGCATTTGATCGTGAAAAGACAACCCCGCTGAGGCATAAGCTCGTCGAAAAAAAGCTTCATGAACACGGCGCCAATAAGCCAAAGTGCGATCTCCTTCCCCTTCTAAAAAGGCAAACGCTGCTGTCACTTCATCAAATGGCACGATCGACACTGACTCTAAATAAAGAACAGCTCTTGGTACATCCGAACCATCTAAAAGGACACTATACGTTTCTGATTGTGGCAATGCTTCTTGCTCGATTTCATAGAGCGCAGCGGCGGAGGTCGTCGCTGTCTTTTTGCCAGCTAAAACAAGTGCTGCCAGTTCATCCGCCATTTCTGAAGTATCACCAAAGGACCAAGCATCTTCATAGGTCAGAGAAGATTGATTTCTTGGATTTGCTTTTAAAAACCGCTGCCAAAACGCTTGAATCTGACTGTCTTTTATTTTTGGTTCTCTGGTCTCATCTGCCAATTTTTTTCACTCCAATACTTCGTATATGTTTGGACATTCTCAGCTTCTTGCCAATCATAGGCCAACCCTAATTTCTCGCTGATTTTCTTTGCTTGCTTATCAAATCGTTTTTGCATCTTCAAAAGGGACTGACCGCAAGCAGTGATCGTGGGAAAATCAAGCAATGAGGTCAATTCCCGCCACTCCTTTTCCGTTAGAAACGACTGCAGGTATTTATGATTTTTCCCAGTACTCACCTGAAATTGCTGAGCATGGGCAACAAACAAATCTTCTATCCATAACAATTCTTGCCAACAAATGGTGTATAAATGATCCGTAGCATAAATTAGTTGCTTTCGAAGCAGCCCTTTCACGACATACGTGCTTACCCACCAAAATTCGTTGCAGTGTTCTTGAAAAGCGGCTTGGGTTGGGCGCTTGATCCAGTAATGCGAATGATTTGCTTGATTAGCAAAACTTAGTAATTGGTCTGGATCAAGCAGCGGCTGCAAGCCTGGTTCTTTAGCAAGACGATCGACCAGTGCAAGTGGACATAGCATGAGATCGATTCTTACTCCGTCTAAAAAATGCATCAAGTACGTAAAACACCCGCCCAAACTCGGCGGATAAATCGTGCTAGCTTCCGGTGTTTGCCTGATCATGATTGATCCAAAGGCTTCTAACCATGAAGAATCATCGACCAAAGGCTGAATATCCTCCATCACGAAGACCACGTCAAAATCCTGCAAAATATCTTTTGGCGCCTGTGGATCGGTCCGTGAACCAGATAAACCGATGGCACGTGCCCCAACACGTTTCCCAACAGACAGGATCAATTGGCGCAATTCTGCTTCTTCTCTCACCTTTTCCACCTCTATTTCGTTTCGTTTTTGAACACCTAAGCTCTTTTTATAAATATTAGCATAGTTTCTTTTTTTCCACGACATTCACAGGGAAAATATGCTATAATTTTATGTCGCAATTTTTTTAAGGAGGATCCTTCGTGAACGAACGTCAAAAAGAACAACAACATGTCAATGAAACCATTGCTCTGATCCACAGAGAACAAGCGATCCTTTCGCAGCAAAAACAAGAATTAGCCGCTAAAATGGATGATCAATTAAAAGAAATCGCCGATAAGAAAATTCGCGGAGGCGACAGTGAAGCCTTTTATGAATCAGTTATCGAGTACCAGCAGCATGAACAAGAACTGCTGATCAAGTATCAAACCGCAGAATCACAAGAAAAACGCGTCAAAACCCTAACAACGATGGCAGGCAATCCCTACTTTGCTCGAATCGATTTCAAAGAAGAGCAAGAAACCGAGACCCTCTATTTAGGGATCGCTTCTTTACGAGACAAAGAGGAAGAAACGATCGTCATTGACTGGCGCGCACCGATCGCTAATCTTTACTATGAAGGAGAACTTGGTGAAACATTCTACGAAACAGACACCGACCGTTTTACTGTAGAGCTGCTCTTAAAACGCCAGTTTAAAATTCAAAATGGTGAGATCTTATCGATGGTCGATACTTCGGAGATCATCAATGACGAATTTTTATTGGAAATCTTGGATGAGGCCTCTTCTTCTCAAATGCGTAACATCGTTTCAACGATCCAAAAAGCACAGAACCAAATTATTCGTGATACCACCAATAAATTTTTACTGATCGAAGGGATTGCTGGAAGTGGGAAAACCTCTGCTTTATTGCAACGGGTCGCCTTTTTACTTTACCGTAATCGCAAATGGCTGGACGAAAAACAAGTCTTGCTGTTTTCACCCAATCATTTGTTTTCTGACTATATATCCATGGTCCTGCCTTCATTAGGGGAAAGTGAAGTGCCCACAAGAACCTTCCACCACTTTATCCAATTGATTCTGACTGGCTATGAAGTAACAAAAGAAACCCAACAAGAAGAGAACTTTTTACGCGGCGACGATGATGCCATTGAAAAAATCAAAAGTAGTCTTTTCTTGGTGGAAAAAATCAACCGTTATGTCCGTTCGATTGCACCGATCGGCCCCTTGTTCCGTGATCTAAAAATCCAAGGGCAAACCTATTTGACAAAAGAACAGATTCGCCGCTGGTACCAAGAAACCAATCATGAATTGCCGATTTACCAAAGAACCCAACTGCTTCAAACAAAATTATTAAAAAAAATCGGCGGCTTGGAAAAAGATGAAGCCAAAAAAGACTGGGTCAAAGAAGCGACCGAAGAGCAATTGCAACAAGTATTTACCAACGATCCTCATCAAGAATACAGCGAAGAAAACGAACGCCGTTTGCGGAAGAAACTCAGACAGCAGATCGTCCGCAAGAAATTCCGTTCCTTGACGCGGGGAGTGAAAAACTTTCAGTTTATCAACCAAGCCAAGCAATACTTACACTTTTTACAATCGGTTGAGTCTGCTGCAGTCAAAGAAACTGGCATCGAGGCTGCGGCTTGGCAGCAAAGTATTGCCAACATTCGCCAAGGAATGCGCCAAAGACAAATCAAACAAGAAGACGCCGTTTTGTTTTTCTTACTGATCAAACAGCTTTATCCTGTTCACGTCGAAGAAAAAGCTCGGTTTATCTTTATCGATGAAATGCAGGATTTTCCACCAGCACAAGTGGCTCTGCTGCGTCAGCTTTATCCAAAGGCTGGTATCACCCTGTGCGGCGATTTGAACCAAAAAGTTTATGGCAATGAAACGATCGTCGGAGCATTAGCAGAATTATTCCCCCACGAAAGCGTGAAACGTTATCAATTGAAAACCAGCTATCGTTCGACTAAGGAAATCACAGATTTCGCCAATCAATTTTTAGTTGGCAGTGATCAAGTGGAATTGACGGCTCGTAAAGGTGCGGTACCAACAATTGTTAAAGGAACTGAATCTGAAAATC
This sequence comes from Enterococcus sp. 4E1_DIV0656, assembly GCF_002140695.1. Lineage (NCBI taxonomy): Bacteria > Bacillati > Bacillota > Bacilli > Lactobacillales > Enterococcaceae > Enterococcus > Enterococcus sp. 4E1_DIV0656. The sequence continues at coordinate 286,759 of NZ_NGLF01000002.1, forward strand.
TGGCTTTCCTAGAAACCAGTATTCGAAAGGCAGCGGAGAATCAGCGTTGGCGCACCGCGATCATTTGTAAAACCGCAAAGGATTGCCAGCAGTTATATGCCCAGCTGACAGAAACAATGCAGGAACAAGTGCAGCTGATCACCTCTGAAGAAGACTTCATGAAACGCAATGTCATGATCTTCCCGGCCTTTTTAGCAAAAGGGCTAGAGTTTGACCAAGTATTTGTCTGGACACCAGGTGCCACTTTCGCGACTGAACAAGACCAATTGATTTTTTATACAATGGCGACACGGGCGATGCATCAGTTGACCGTCCTTACCCAAGAAGAATTGCCGCTTCTAGTGAAAGCTGATCCTGCCACTTATCAGTTTCAAGAAGCATCACGGATTGACGAATAACCTAACAAAAAAACATCACTTTCGACTGATTCTCAAATGAAACCAGCCGATTGTGATGTTTTTTAGCCTTTTAATTCGCCAATAAATAAGCGGGTTTCTGGATAACGCATCCCAACGATTGTTAAAATCATCTGCAGCTCAGAAACGTGTTCCGGATCTTCTGGAACAAATAATTTTGTATGACGTCCGATACTGCCATTATCGATCAAACGATGGGTACGATTCCATTGACTAAATTCCTCGATCGTTGTAAAGCGACTAAGAGGAAAACCAGCACCGTCGAGAATTTCCGTCAATCGAAAAAGCACATAAGAACTATCGATCACCAATTCTTTTCTGTGAGGTAAAGCACGCGTTCGCTTATAATCAATAATTGCTTTTTCTGGTCGGTGTTCCAAAAGCCAATCCAACAGCATGAAGAACCCTTCCATTCGATAATCATCGATAAAGAGCCGTTCAGAGTATTCCGACATGCGAAAGACCAAAGGAATCAAGAATCGCTCTTTATAAATTAACAAGGGTGCGCGATCAACGACGACATTTAAATAACGATTCAAATAAGAAGAACCACGATAATCGCCTAGACGATACCCTTCCACCCCATACTTTTGATATTTCCGACAAAGAGCCGAGCAGTCAGAAATCGATACAGACACTTCTGCTAGCTTTTCAAAACCACTTAAGATTCGATTAAATGGCTCTAAAACGATTTTTTCTTCCATGTCTGCCCCCCTAACGAGTTGTTTGCTTATGTAGTAAATCATAACATATAAAATGTCTGGAAACCAACTGAAAAGACGATGAATATTGAAGAATTTTCAAGAGAAGTGCTTCTCGCTCTCTTGTTTTTTTCACTTGACTAAACAACGGAAGGTTGATGAAAAAAACACCAAAAACTGGCAGCCAGATCACCTCTAGGCTGCCAGTATGTCTTATTCTTCAGCGTCTGCCACATTGTGATAGACATTTTGAACATCTTCAAGATCTTCTAATACATCGATCATTTTTTCGAATTTTTCTAGATCATCGCCAGTTAAGGTTACTTCATTTTGAGGAATCATTTGCATTTCAGCAATTGAAAATTCGGTGATTCCTTTTTCTTTCAAGGCTTCCTGAATGGCATGGAAGTCACTTGGTTCACCGTGAACGATAATTTGTCCATCTTCTTCAACAACATCACGAACATCGATCTCTTTGTCCATCAAGTATTCTAAGATCTCATCGGCATCGTCACCAGCAAAGCCAAATAATGCTGTGTTATCAAACATATAAGCAACTGCCCCAGAAACACCCATATTCCCGCCGTTTTTACCAAAAGCGGCCCGAACATCGGCTGCGGTACGGTTGACGTTGTTTGTCAAAGTATCGACGATCACCATTGATCCATTTGGTCCAAATCCTTCATATCGAAGTTCTGAGTATTGTTCATCGCCAGAACCTTTGGCTTTTTCAATCGCACGGTCAATAATGTGTTTTGGCACATTGTAGGTTTTCGCACGTTCGATAACAAAGCGTAATTTTTGGTTCGCGTGAGGATCAGGATCACCCGATTTTGCTGCTGCGTAGATTTCGATTCCAAATTTTGCATAAACTCGGCTATTGTTTGCATCTTTAGCAGTTTTTTTCGCTACGATATTTGCCCATTTACGACCCATGATTTCACTTCGCTTTCTTGTTTTTAAAAATCCTTATTCATTATACTTGTCAAATGGCGTTCTGTGAAGCAATTTTCACTTATTTATCAATAAAAAGCGGAATTCTTCGAAAATTTTGTTCTGAGATTTGAGCATTCCCTTGCTGATAAATCTGGTCGATCCGCAATGACAAGCCGTAGCGCTGTGCTTCTTTCTTACCGAATTTAGCGATCAGCGGCAGGGTCAGCTCTTTTTTGACTTCTTTTAAATAGTGCTGCCCTTGCTTTGTATAGCCTAAGACTCGAATAAAGGGATGTGCTTGGGCTTCCTTCATTTCAGCTTTTGTCACTTGGAACAATACATAACAAGCAAGACGCTGCAGTCTCGTTTGGGTATAGCGTTTTGTCTTTAACAACTTGATAAAATCTGCAAACAAATCCGCCGCAGTCACATATTGTTTTAGTCGATATTCTAGTCCTTCTTCCATCTGGTAAATAGCAGCTAATTTTTCGAGGGGGGCAGAAATGATCTGGTATTGAAGATAAGGCCAAAAGGCTTCCCAGTCGACTGTTGTTTGCGAAAGAAATTTTTGTGTTGCTTCAGGAACAAAATCCACAACAGCTTCACCTTGTTTGAGTCCTTGACGAATGGCTGTGGCACTAGCGATCGTTGGATGCTTAAATTGTTCTGAATGATAAGAGGCCGCAATTCGTTGAATGGGAACAAGCCTCATTGGTTTTTCATAACACAACACTTCCCGTGCATACGCCATACCCAACAGATGATTCGGCTGGTCTTTTTCTGCATGGTACTCAGGATAAAGCTCACTGAGGACCATACTCATTTTTTGACTATAGGTAGCATTTTGCCTAGCTATGCGTTGAAATGCGTCATCGATCATCCGCTGATTTTCTTTTTCAAACTGAGCGAACTTTGCATAGTCAAAGGGTTGTTTCGCATCTGTACCAAAACACAAAGAATCACATTGCAGATTTTGTAAGATCCTAATCGCTCCCGCTGCAAAAAAATCAGCAGACTGGACGGCCCAAGCGGATGGCAGTTCAACGACCAAATCGACGCCATTTTGCAATGCCGCTTGGGCTCGTTGCCATTTATCGATGATCGCCGGTTCACCACGCTGTAAAAAATTTCCACTCATCACGGCTACAATGACATCGGCGTTGGTTTCTTGCCTGGCTTTGTCCACGTGGTATTGATGGCCATGGTGAAAAGGATTATATTCTACGACTAGTCCGCAAGCCTTCATCGACATCCCTCCTGTTTTACATAACGGTTACTTATGGCAGACAAAAAACCAGCGACGGCTTTTTTCATTTGGTTTTGTATCGATAAAATCAGCGTAGCATTCAACATTAGCAAAACCAGCATTTTCTAACATTCTTAAATAGCTTTCGAGAGGATAGGTTCTTTCTTGATGAAGCTCATCTAAGCGTTCAAACAACCCATTCTCTTGTGCAACAAAAAAGGTCAAGAAATGTTCAATGCTATGGTCTTTTTCTCCTTGATAGCTTTCCCAAAGAAAGGCAAATTCATCCGTCTGGTAATGGTAGCTATAATCAGGAAACACTTCATTGATTTGATATAAGGAATGCACATCAAATAAAAAGACGCCATCTTCTTCTAAACAACTGTAAACACCATCAAAAACTTGCTGCACACTCTGCTCGTCTTCCATGTAGCAAAGGGAGTCAGAATAGCAAGTAATAGCTTGATAGGTGCCAATATCTACGAGATCCAGCATGTCACCCGCAACAAATTGCACAGCCGCCTCTTCTTTTTCAGCCCGTTGACTAGCGATCATCAGCATCTCTTCTGAAAGATCTAACCCAGTCACATCAAACCCAGCCTTGGCAAATTCAACGGCTAACGCACCGGTTCCACAAGCCAATTCTAACAGCTGTTTTCTTTTTCCTAAATGACGACAAGAAAAATCCAGCCACTTTTTATAGAGACTGGAATCCATTACTTCGTCATAGACAAATGCGAAGGTTTCGTAAGCCATTACGCCACGACCCATTCATTAAGATCCACAAGCGGCGCATCAGACCATAATTTTTCTAGGTTGTAAAAAGCACGTTCTGAGGCACTGAATACGTGAACGATTACGTCACCTAAGTCGATCAAGACCCATTTTCCACCATCTTTTCCTTCGACACGGCGAACAGATACTTGACTTTCTTCTTCTTTATCGATGACTTCATCAATGATCGCATTGATTTGACGTTCACTATTTCCTGAACAGATCACAAAGTAATCTGCTAGCAAAGAGATTTCCCGCACATCTAATGCCATAATATCTTCGGCATGTTTTGAATCGGCGGCTTTTACAGCAATTTCTAATATTTTCTGACTATCTATGGTAATTCCCTCCTATATTTGGCTACCCAAAAATTGTAGGTTTCGATCGTTTTTGGGTAGATAACTGCTTCTGTTTCGATCAAATGAAGCAAGGTATGTTTCGTTTCGTAAGCAACAGCGGCATCTAAGTCGATCATTGCGATTTCCCTAGCCTCAACGACTCCAGGAAACGTACGCCCGGGTTCGATATAATCTGCTACATAGATGATTTTATCTAGTAGGCTCATCTTGGCAGCTCCGGTTGTGTGCAAACGGATCGCTTGTAAGATTTCTTCGTCATCGATTTCTAATTCTCGTTGAACGAAATCAGCACCGACGAGTCCATGCCAGATAGCATTGTTCCAGTTCAAGAGATCCAATTCAAATCCGTCTCTACGAATGACTAATTGAAATTCTTCATCGCTGCGTTCCTTCGCATAATCATGCGTCAAAGCAGCGATGCTGGCTTTGACCGGTGAAGCACCATATTTTTCCGCAAGGGCAACGGCCGTTTTTTCGACACCCAACACATGCTCAAAGCGCTTTTGACTCATCTGCATTTGGACCTTTTGCATCAAAAGTTCCCGTTCTGCTTGTGTGTAGTGTTCACTCTTCATCCAAGTACAACCCCTTTTCTTGAATATAGTGTAACACATTATCTGGCAATAAGTAGCGAACCGAACAACCTTGTTGCACTTTTTTACGAATTGTTGTTGAGCTGACATCCATTAGAGGAATATCGATCCAAATAATCGGGTATGGGCTATCGATCGGCACTTCCGGGCGGCGAACCCCCACAAAAGTTACCAATTCCATCAGCTCATCGATTTGATGCCATTTTGGTAAATAGTTCACCATATCTCCGCCAATGATAAAATAATAATTAGTATCTGGATTCTTAGCTGTCAATTCCCGCATCGTATCAACCGTATAACTCTTACCTTTTCGTTCCAACTCAATGGTCTCTACAGCAAATCGCGGATTATCGGCGATCGCCAACTTCAACATCGCTAAACGATGCTCAGCGGGGATTGTCTTTTTCTCATCAACATGAGGCGGTAAATACTCAGGCATGAAATAAACTTTATCCAGCCCTAATGCTTGCCCTACTTGCTCACCCATGACCAGATGTGCGTAGTGTACTGGATTAAAATTTCCACCAAGAATGCCCACTTGCTTTTTCGGTACAAGTTCTTGTGTTTGTGTCTCTAAAACCGTTTGTACCTTTCCAAATGTTTGTCCTTGCATGCCTTCTCCCTCCTAAATTGAACGAACTTTGCTTGAAATCGTTTGGTATTTTTCTTTACTAGACGGTTTGAATAAAACGATCACTCGTCCGATGATCTGGACCACTTCACAGCCAACTTTCTCACGGATCGTTTCAGCTGCTTCGTCAGCAACCTCATCGGTATTTTGGAGTAATGAGACTTTGATCAATTCTCGTTTTTCTAGTGCTTCTTCAATTTGCGCCATCATCGCGTCATTCAAGCCGCCTTTGCCGATTTGAAAAATCGGGTTTAGATGGTGCGCTTCACTTCGTAAAAATCTTTTTTGTTTTCCTCGTAAGTCCATATTCTTCCTTCTTCCTTATACTAATGCTTTACGTCTAAGCACATCGACACCCTTTGGCGCCCACCCGGCGATGACACATGGTTTGGTGATCGTGATCCAGCCAAGTCCAGCAAAAACGATATCGGTTTTTTCTTTGATTGAAAATTCGAAACGGACGAGTTCAGGAAAATCCGCCACTTCATCGGCTCGTGGCGGCTGCAGCAGCCCACCAACATGTTTCTCATAAAATTCATCGGCTTTACTTAATTTGGTCCGATGGATCGCCACATCATTCGCTACATAGGCAACAAACGAACTTCGTTCTCCTTGTATGAAATCAAAACGGGCAAGTCCCCCTAAGAACAAGGTTTGTTCAGGGTTCAATTGATACACTTTCGGTTTAATTTCTTTGGCTGGTGCCACGATTTTCAGATCTTTTTTACCTAAATAGTGTGCCATTTGATGACGATGAATGATTCCTGGTGTGTCGATCAAAAAGTGCCCGTCGTCCAATGGAATCTCAATTTTATCCAATGTAGTTCCAGGGAATCGCGAAGTGGTGATCAGCTCGTTGATCCCTGCTGTTTGTTTGATGATTTGATTGATCAATGTTGATTTTCCAACATTCGTCACACCAACCACATACACATCACGACCTTCACGATACGTTTCGATCGCTTGTAGCAACGCTTGGGTTTCACCCGGTTTCTTGGCACTCGTCAACAATACATCGACGGGTCTTAAACCGACTTCGTGAGCCCGTTCCTTCATCCATTGGGTCATTTTCGATTTTTTCAAAGATTTCGGTAAAATATCCACCTTGTTGCCCACTAATAAAACAGGATTATCACCAACAAAGCGGTGCAGTCCTGGGATCAATGAACCATTAAAGTCAAAAATATCGACGACATTAACGATCAAGGCGTCTTTTTCCCCGATTTCATTCAGCAAACGTAGGAAATCATCGTCTGTCAGCGCGACATCTTGAATCTCATTATAATGGCGCAAGCGGAAGCAGCGTTGACAATAGACTTCTCCTGATTCAAGTCCTTTTTCTAATGCAGATTGCGGGGTGTACCCCAATTCGTTAGGATTTGTTGTTTGAATCAATGCCCCGCAGCCGATACAGTGAATTTGTTCGATTCCTTCTGTCATATTAAATTCCTCCACGCCATTTTAACTCTGGGTTGTGTTTCAATAAATAGTTCATGATTTTTCTTTCTGCTGCTCGATTAAACTGGGTTTTCCAAGAATCCGTTGGGATCACTGGTTTCACTAGAATGCTGCGAACACCAGCACGATTGGCACCTCGTACATCCGTCATAATCTGATCGCCGATCATGACAACCTCTTCTTTTTTCAAGCCTAATTGCTGATACCCTTGTTTGATCCCTCTTGAAAAAGGTTTTAATGCGCGGTGTACGTACTTTAAACCAAAAGGCGCAACAGCCCGTGCCACGCGTTCACTATTGTTGTTAGAAACGACAATCACCGGTATGCCAGCGTTTTTCATTTCCAATAACCAGTTTTTTAATTCTTCGGTTCCATCAGGATTATTCCAAGCAATCAAGGTATTATCAAGATCGGTCAAAATCCCTTTGATCCCCTGTGCCTTTAGTTGGCTAGGGGTGATTTTATAAATCGCATCGACCATCCAAGTCGGTTTATAATTTGAAAACATAGAATCTCCTTTACTATCTGATTTCTTCGCATGTTAAAAGTCGGCGACTAGTCATCGATCCACATAGTCGATCTTTAAAAAGAAACCGTACTAGCTGTTGACAAGCAAGCAGGCAGTTTCTAAAAGGATCAGACCTCTTCAACCTGTAATTATACAATAGAATCTTTTTGAATACTAGCAAGTGCGCTAGTTTCTGCAGGTTTCTTGTAAAAGAACTGAAAAACGAAGGTGTCGAAACAACAGTTTGTTCCATCACTTCTTTAAAGTAGTCTTTTTTTCCGTCAAAAAAGCATCCTTTTACTGAAAGGATGCTTAGAAAAAGTCCAAAATTGTCATTTGCAACTGCGAGCTTCTCGCATTTTACAATACTTTACTTAAAAAATCAATGGTTCTCGGGTTTTTCGGATGATCAAAGAGCTGTTCTGGCGTTCCTTCCTCCATAATGATTCCCTGATCCATAAATAAAATCCGATCCGCGACTTCCTTCGCAAAGCCCATTTCATGAGTGACGATGACCATCGTCATTCCTTGCTGAGCCAAACGCTGCATAACGGACAATACTTCGCCAACCATTTCAGGGTCTAACGCAGAAGTCGGTTCATCAAAGAGCATCACATCCGGTTCCATCGCCAAGGCACGTGCAATAGCGATCCGTTGCATTTGTCCACCAGATAGACTTTGTGGATAGGAGTTTGCCTTATCAGGCAGACCTACATCATTCAATAGTTGCTTTGCTAGTGTTTCAGCAGCTGGTTTTGCTACCTTTTTGACTTTCGTCGGGGACAAAGTAATGTTTTCTAAAACCGTCATATTCGGAAAAAGATTGAAATTTTGAAAAACCATGCCCATTTTTTCCCGCATTTTATACAAATCATTCTTTGGATCGGTAATATCGGTTCCTTCAAAAAAGATTTTTCCGCTTGTCGGTACTTCTAGTAAGTTTAAACAGCGTAAGAACGTGCTTTTTCCTGAACCAGATGGTCCAATCACCACAACGACTTCTCCTTGCTCGATCGTCGTTGTGATCCCTTTTAGCACTTGATTGCTGCCAAAGGTTTTGTGTAACTCTTGAATATCTAACATCATAGCTTGTCTTCTCCTTTTAACGACGATAGCCTTTTCCTAGTTTCTTTTCCCATAAACTCAATAGTCGCGAAGTCGTAAACGTCAAGATGAAATAAATGACCGCCGCCACATAGAAAGGCGTTAATGGTTGGAAAGAACTGGTGACAACGATCTGCGCACTGTTCATCAGCTCGTAGATGCCGATCGTTGAAAGCAAAGAGGAATCCTTGATCAAAACGATAAATTCATTGCCTAGTGGCGGCAAGATGTTGCGTAGTGCTTGTGGCAATACGACATAACGCATCGTTTGAAAAGGCCGCAGCCCTAAAGAACCAGCCGCTTCTGTTTGACCGTAATCAACGGCATTGATTCCCCCTCGGACGATCTCAGCAACATATGCCCCAGAATTAAGCGAGAGCGCAATGATTCCAGGAAATAACCGCCCAAAATCAAGACTCAACACACCGATCGAGACTGTCGGCAAGGCAAACATGCCTTGCAAAAGACCAAAAGCGATCAATATCTGCACCAACATTGGTGTGCCGCGGATGACTTCAATATACGCATTAGCAAACCAGCGCAAAGGCGTCACTTTTGATAATTTCATTAGGGCAAAAATCACCCCTAGAATCGTTCCAAAGATCACGGTGATGATAGAGATCACGATGGTGATCACCACACCAGAAAGAAAATAAGGGTAATATATCGCTAAAAAGGATAAATCCATAATTGTGTCTACTCCGTTCTATCTATTGCGCCGCATTTTCGTTGGCTAGATCTGTGTTCTTTTGTACATACTCATCGATTGTACCATCTTCAATCAATTCTTTCAAAATACTGTTTAGCTCTTCTTGTAGTTCGGTACTCCCTTTAGGTAAAGCAATTGCATAAGAATCGCCTTCAGACGCTTCTAATGCTACATCAGTGATCACGAGGTCATCATTTTGTGCAACATACGATTCAGCCACCGCACTTTCAAGCACCAAACCGTCGATCGATCCTTGTTTCAATTCATTGACTAGATTCGGAACTTTGGCGATGGAAACCAATTGCGAATCCGCTAATTGGTCTTGAACGATCATTTCTTGGATCGAGCCTTTTTGAGCGCCCACCTTTTTGCCAGACAAGCTTTCGATTGAATCAAATGCCGACTCATTGTTTTTATTAACAACTACTTTTTGTTCTGGTGTAAAATAGTTATCGGTGAAATCAAAAGTCTGTTTACGTTCGTCAGTTGCTGAGATGCCTGAAACAGCGATATCGGCTTTTCCTTGTTGCAAAGCAGTCAAGACAGCATTGAAATCAAGGTCCAAAATATTCACTTCGACACCAAGACGATCAGCGATCTCATTGACCATATCGATATCTGCGCCCACGATCGTATCTTTGCCATCAATCAAGGCATGAAATTCAAAGGGGGCAAAGTCAGCAGAAGTTGCCACATTTAACACACCGGCTGCTTTGATGGCTTCCAATTGGTTATCCGCCGAACCGCTGGCACTAGAACTGCCAGTACTCGATGAGCCGCCATTTCCACAAGCTCCTAAAACCAAAATCCCCGTCAATACAACAAGTGCTCCAAATAATTTTTTCATTAAAAACGCTCCTCTTCAAAACAAATATTTATGCAATATAATCTTCTTATATTCAGAATATATACATAATAGCACAGAATAATTAAATTTTAAACTAAAAACTTCGTCATTTGCACGATTTATTCAATAACACTTTTAATAAAAAAATACTAGGATACCCTCTCTCTAATCAGAGTGGATATCCTAGTTGTTAAAATCGGCGAAAACGCTGATACCTTGCCTCAAGCAATTCTTCTGTTTGCAACGTAGAAAGTTCAGCGAGTTTCGTTGAAATTGCCGCTTTCATCTGTTCCATCAATTGCTCTTTCGGTAAAAAGGCCTCTTCATGGGTTTCAGCAATCACTTTTTCAATAACGCCTAATTCAAATAGTTCTTGGGCAGTGATCTTCATTAAACCAGCAGCTTCTTTGGCCCGGCTACCATCTTTCCATAGGATCGAAGCAAAGCCTTCGGGAGATAAAATGGCATAGATCGAATGTTCCATCATCCAAACCTCATCGCCTAATGCCAGTGCTAAGGCACCGCCGCTGCCGCCTTCACCAATGATGATTGCCAAGATCGGCACCGTTAAATCGGACATTTCCATCAAGTTACGGGCAATCGCTTCACCTTCTCCCCGTTCTTCCGCGCCAATACCACAAAACGCCCCTGCTGTATTGATCAATGTGACCACAGGTCGCTGAAATTTTTCTGCTTGCTTTATTAGGCGTAACGCTTTTCGATAGCCTTCAGGATGTGGTGAGCCAAAGTTTCTGCGTAAATTTTCAGGTAGATTACGGCCTTTTTGAATACCGATCACGGTCACTGGCTTGCCATCTAAACAAGCTATCCCGCCAACAACGGCTTCATCTTCGCCAAACAGACGGTCTCCATGAAACTCTTCAAACTCAGAAAAAATGCCTTCAAAGTAATCCAGTGCCGTCAAGCGGTCTTTGCTGCGAGCGAGTTCAACGATTTCGTGGGCTGCTCTAGTCATTGCGATTCCATCCTTTCCGCGTATGCAAAGAAATCAAATGGTAGATTTTCTCCCGCAAGTTCGTCCGTGGAACGATTTGATCGACAAAGCCATGATCTAACAGGAACTCTGCCTTTTGAAAATCTTCAGGTAGTTCCTGACGAATGGTTTGTTCAATCACACGTCGTCCAGCAAAACCGATCAATGCTTGCGGTTCTGCCAGGATGATATCCCCTTCCATCGCAAAACTAGCGGTAACGCCACCGGTGGTCGGGTCCGTTAAAACCGTTAGATAAAACAAGCCAGCTTTACTGTGGCGTTTTACCGCCGCAGAGATTTTTGCCATTTGCATCAGTGACAAAATCCCTTCTTGCATCCGAGCCCCACCCGAAGCGGTAAAAAGAACAACTGGTAGCTGTTTTTCGATCGCACGTTCAAACAAACGGGTGATTTTCTCCCCCACGACCGTTCCCATACTGCCCATGATGAAATTCGCATCCATGACACCGATTGCTAACGGCAATCCTCGAACTTTGGCTTCTCCCGTTAGAACAGCCTCATGCAAACCAGTTTTTTCTTGCATTTGTGCGACTTTATCCAGGTACCCTGGGAAATCAAGGGGATCTTTTGTGGTAACATCTGTGTCCCATTCTTCAAAACTTTTTTCATCAATCGTGATAGCGATCCGTTCCCAGGCGCTGATCCGGAAATTATACCCGCAGTGGGGACAGACTTTTTCTGCCCCCATCTCCTTCGTATAAAGCGTTCGTTTGCAACTAGGACATTTCGCCCAAAGATTATCTGGGACGACTGGTTCGTTCGTTGGCAGCTGACCTCGATTAGGATTGATGCGAATGTAGTTTTTTTTCTTAAATAAAGCCACTCAACTTCCCTCCTATTGTTCAGGTGTCCAATTTGGCAAAAATTCCTCTTGTAAAAAGGCGGTTGTATAGTCTCCCGCAATCACTTTCGGGTGACTGATCAAGTCCATTTGGAATTCTGCATTCGTAATGACACCATCGGTCACTAATTCAGCTAATGCCCGCTGCATTTTCATCAATGCTTCAAAACGGTTCTCGCCGTGAACGATCACTTTAGCGATCATGGAATCATAATAAGGCGGGATCGTATAGCCGGAATACATGGCACTGTCTACCCGTACACCCAAGACTCCACCAGGCAGAAATAAATTGTTGATCTTTCCTGGTGACGGTGCAAAATTGAAGGCTGGATTTTCTGCATTGATCCGACATTCGATTGCCGCACCTGTCATCTTGATGTCTGTTTGTGTCAAGCCTAGCGGTTCACCACTAGCAACTTCGAGTTGTTTTTTGACTAGATCAATGTTCGTCACCATTTCAGTGATGGGGTGTTCCACTTGGATTCGAGTGTTCATTTCCATGAAATAAAACGCCCCAGTGTCTGCCATTAAAAACTCGATCGTGCCGGCATTGCGATACCCTACCGCTTGTGCGGCACGTACCGCTGCTTCTCCTAGCTCTGCTCGTTTGCTTTCAGAAATCACCACAGAAGGAGATTCTTCCAACACTTTTTGGTTGTTGCGTTGCAGCGAGCAATCGCGTTCACCAAGGTGGATAATATTACCAAAAGAATCACCTAACACTTGCACTTCTATGTGTCGAGCAGGGTAAATGATTTTTTCAATGTACATTTCATCGTTGCCAAATGCCGCTTTCGCCTCTTGCTGTGCCGAAGCAAAATGATGTGGTAACGCTTCTTTATCGGCGACTTTCCGTATCCCTTTACCGCCACCGCCGGCTGCTGCTTTGAGCATGACCGGGTAACCAATCTCTTCAGCGATCGTTAAAGCTTCTTCCACATCAGAAATCGCGCCTTTGCTTCCGGGAATGACCGGTACTTCTGCTTCGATCATCAAGCGTCTTGCATTGATTTTGTTTCCCATTGCATCGATAGTCTCACTCTTTGGCCCAATAAAGACGATATTGCATTCCTCGCACATCGCAGCAAAACGGCTATTCTCTGAAAGAAAGCCAAAGCCGGGATGGATCGCCTCAGCCTTTGTGACGATCGCAGCGCTTAGGATCTGCTGTACATTCAAATAAGAGTCAGCTGCTTTGGCAGGTCCGATACAAATCGCTTCATCGGCAAGCTCTGTGTGCAACGCTTCTTTATCTGCTTCTGAATAAACGGCGACCGTTTGAATACCTAATTCGCGACAAGCGCGAATGATACGTACGGCGATTTCGCCACGGTTTGCGATCAATACTTTAGAAAACATATCTCACCTATCCAATCATGAAAGTCAATTCTGCTTCCGCCACTTTTTTCCCATCAACATAGGCAATTCCTTTGCCGATGCCGGCTGCAGATTTTACTTTGATTATTTCTACTTCTAAGATCAAGGTATCGCCTGGTGTTACTTTTTTTCTGAATTTTGCTTTGTCTAAACCGCCAAAGTAGGCAGTTTTCCCACGAAAGTCTTCCAATGACAATAATGCCACAGCACCTGCTTGCGCCATTGCTTCCACGATCAATACTCCAGGCATCACTGGTTCATGGGGAAAATGGCCTTGGAAAAACGGCTCATTAATGGTAACGTTTTTCTTCGCAATGACCCGTTTGCCTTCTTCTAACTCCTCAACGCGATCCACTAAAAGCATCGGATAACGATGAGGGATGATTTCTTTGATTTCTTGAATCGTTAATGCGCTCATTGCTTTACCCTTCTTTCACACGGAATAATGGTTGATTGAATTCAACGATTTGTTCGCTTTCAACCAAGACTTCAACCAATTCGCCATCGACGTCGCTGACGATTTCATTCATGACTTTCATCGCTTCAACGATACAAAGAATATCGCCTTTTTTCACGTGATCGCCGATTTGCTTAAAGTTATCTTTGTCAGGACTTGGTTTCAAATAAACGACACCCACTAATGGCGAGACAACTTCTTTGCCCTCTAAGACAGGTTTTGCCGCTTCTACTGTGTCAGGTGTCGCTGAGACAGCAGGCGTTGGTACAACAGGAGTTGGCGCAGCATTCGCTGCAGGAGCAGGCGCAGGTGTAGATTGTGCATTTTGTAGCCCACTTGTCGTATTTTTATTAAAATAAAGTTCAAACGTCTCTTTTTTTAATTGAAGCTCAGTTAACGTCGATTGATCGAATTGGCTGAGCAGCTCTTTTATCTCATGTGTTTCCAATTACGCTTCCTCCCAACGTTTCAACAAGATCACTGCATTATGACCGCCAAACCCAAGTGAATTACTCATGGCATAGGTCAATTCTGCTGGTTGGCTTTGATTGATAACAACGTTCAAGTCGATCTCAGGATCTTGTTCTGTCACGTTGATGGTTGGTGGAATAAATTGATGTTGTAATGCTAATAGTGAAGCAATGGCTTCGATTCCGCCAGCCGCCCCAAGCAAATGACCAGTCATTGACTTTGTACTGCTAACATATGGTTTTTTATAGTCTTCGCCCAATCCGTATTGGATCGATGTCGCTTCTGCACTGTCATTGGCGGGCGTGCTTGTACCGTGGGCATTGATGTAGCCAACTTCAGCCGGGGTGATCGATGCTTCTTGCATCGCCAATTTCATTGCTTTTCCGGCACCTGATCCATCAGGATTTGGCGCAGTCATATGGTAGGCATCACAGTTCGCACCGTACCCTACGACTTCACCTAAAATCGTTGCCCCACGTTTTTGCGCATGCGCCAATGATTCTAAAATGAAGACGCCAGCGCCTTCACCCATGACAAACCCACTACGATTTTTATCAAACGGAACGGAAGCTTTGTCAGGGTCTGATTCAGTGGTTAACGCCGTCAGAGACGCAAAACCAGCGATACCGATTTCACAGATCGTCGCTTCTGAACCACCAGCGATCATGACATCTGCGTAGCCATGCTTGATGTTCCGAAAAGCTTCACCGATTGAATGGGTACCAGAAGCACAGGCGGAAACAGTCGTCGTACAAATGCCTTTCGCACCTACCCGTAACGCAATGTTGCCGGCAACCATATTTACGATCGACATCGGTACGAACATTGGTGATACCCGATTTGCTCCTTTGTCATGCATTCGAATCACTTGGTCTTGAATCGTTGGCAAGCCGCCGATCCCCGAACCAACCATCACGCCAAAACGATCCACATCAATGGTTTCTGTATCTAACTTCGCCATTTCCATCGCTTCTAAGGCCGCATAAATTCCATAAATGGAAAAAAGATCCATCCGCTTCGTATCTTTTTTAACGAAGTACTTTTCTAACGGAAAATCTTTGACTTCAGCGGCAACTGAGATCCCTGTTGCTTCTGCGTCAAATTTTGTAATCGGGCCGATGCCGTTGGTCCCGTTTTGTAAACTTGCTAAAAAAGTTTCTGGGTCATTTCCGATTGGAGAAGTGACGCCGTATCCTGTAACTACTACTCGATTCATCTTTTCTTCCTCCTACCCTTGCATTGCCATCCCGCCGTCTACACTGATCACCTGACCAGTGATGTAGGGGCTTTTTGCTAAAAAGACTGCTGTTTGCGCAACATCCTGTGTGGAACCAAAACGCTGTAATGGAATATTTGCCAATGATTGTTCTTTGACTTTATCCGACAGCACTTCAGTCATCTCTGTTTCGATAAATCCTGGGGCGATCGCATTGCAGGTGATCCCCCGAGCGGCACCTTCACGAGCGGCAGATTTCGTAAAACCGATCACGCCAGCTTTACTTGCCGCATAGTTGGCTTGCCCGATATTTCCCGTCAAGCCGACCACACTCGTCAAATTGATGATGCGGCCTTCTCGCAACTTCATCATTTTTTTCAACGCGTGCTGCGTCATATTGAAGGTACCAGTCAAATTGATTTTGATCACTGAATCAAAATCTTCGGGTTTCATTCTCAACAATAATTTGTCATTCGTGATTCCGGCATTATTGACTAAAATGTGGATCGGTCCGACTGCCGCTTCTGCTTCCAAAAGCATGGCTGCCGCTTGATCAAAATCAGAAATGTCCCCATTGATCGCTACACATTTCACGCCGTAGCTGGTGATGCGATCGATCAGTGACTGGGGAATTTCTTTTCGTCCATTTAAAACGATATTCGCTCCTTCTTTGGCAAAGGCTTCCGCGATGGTAAAACCGATCCCTCGCGAGCTACCAGTTACAAAGACGTTTCTATTTTGCAGATCCATAAATTCCTCCTAGTTGAATCGGGCTAGTGTATCTGCCAACGTTTGGCTATCTTCTACACGCGCAGTCTGGATTTCTTTGTCTATTTTCTTCATAAAACCGCTCAATACTTTTCCTGGTCCGATCTCGATGACTTGTTGGATGCCAAGCTGCTTCAGTGTCGCAATGCTTTCGTAAAAACGCACTGGCGATTTCACTTGCAGCGTCAACAGTTCCTTGATTTGGTCTTGCTGCATCGGCTGCGCGGTCGTATTGCTGATGACAGGTACTTGCAACTCATCAAAGGTAATTTGAGCTAATTCCTGTGCTAATTGCTGCGATGCCGGTTCCAACAAAGCAGTATGGAAAGGACCGCTGACATTTAAAGGAATCACCCGTTTGGTTCCAGCAGCTTGTAACAATTCCACCGCTTTATCCACTGCCGGCGCTTCACCGCCAATGACGATCTGCTGCGGCGTATTGTAATTCGCTGGTGTCACGATCCCCACTTGACTTGCTTCTTTACAGATTTCTTCAATCGTTTCAGCGGGTGTGTTCATCACAGCAACCATTTTCCCAACACCTGCAGGCGCCGCACTTGCCATATACCGACCGCGCTTTTGCACCAATGCGACTGCGGTCTTGAAATCAAGCGCGCCACTAGCGACTAAGGCTGTATATTCACCTAAACTTAAGCCAGCAACAGCATCTGCTTCGATTCCTTGCGCATCCAAAAGTCGCCAAAAAGCTGTGCTTACTGTTAAAATGGCAGGCTGTGTATATTCCGTCTGGTTTAAACGTTCGTTTTCAGTAAAGCATAACTCGGCCATATCATATCCTAGAATAGTGCTGGATTGTTCAAACGTCTCACGAACGATTGCTTCTTGGTGATAGAGCTCTTCCCCCATTTTGGGGTACTGTGCACCTTGACCGCTAAATAAAAAGGCTGTCTTCATCTTGCACTCCTTCATTACTTTGTTCGTTGTTGTTGGAGAACATGGATTCTTGCAGTTCGTCTATGAATCAGCAAAAACACGTTCTTAAAAAGGAAAGGCTAGGCTGTCTGCCTAGCCTTTGTTTTATGCTTGTTGTTTTTCTACATATTTAACTAGATCTTCAACGGTTGTGATACCATCTTCTGTTTCGATCTTCACATCGAATTCATCTTCGATCTCGTTAATGATTTGGAAAAGATCCAAGCTGTCTGCTTCTAAATCTTCTTGGATGTTCGTGTTCAATTTGATTTCTTCTTTTTCTTTTCCTAATTCTTCTGCTACGATTTCTTGAATTTTTTCGAATACCATGTGTATATTCCTCCAATGTGTTTTTCAATAGTAATTTTGTTTCGTGAACAAGTTATAAGGTGGCTAACATAGTTCCCCATGTCAATCCGCCGCCAAAACCTGAGAACACCACTTTTTGACCACTGCCAAGGGACAGTGTACCTCGTTTGATTTCTTCATCTAGCAATAACGGAATCGAGGCTGCCGAAGTATTGCCATAATCTTGCATATTTTGCAAAAATTTCTCACGGGGTTGCTTCAGCTTGCGAGCAACTTTGTCTAAAATGCGTGAATTTGCTTGGTGAAGCAAAAAATAATCAATTGCTTCATCTTGTATCAGATCATTGATCGAGGCGACCACATCACGCGTCGCAAAATCAAAGATTTCTCGTCCAATCATTTGCATACAAGCACTATACGCCGGAGCGTTTTGTGAAAAAGGATTCTCATTCGTGCGAAAACCAGATGTTAAGGACATGCCTCGCGTCCCATCTGCTTTTAAAGACTCTTTGAGCAAATGCTGCTCTGAAGATGCTTCCAACAATAGACCGCCGGCACCATCTCCGAATAAAACAGCCGTCGAACGGTCGTTCCAATCCAAGACTTTTGAAAGTACTTCTCCACCGATGACCAATCCTTTTTTAGCGCCCGTTCGAATCAGTTTTTCAGCCATAGACAATGCATACACGAAACCAGCACATGCTGCACTGATATCAAAAGCAAAGGCATTGACTGCCCCAATCGCCCCTTGGACTTGGCAAGCAACCGCCGGTGTATTGAAATCCGGTGTGATCGTCGCTACCAAGATAAAATCCAGACTTTCTGCTGAAAGCTGAGCATCTTGCAAGAGCGTTTGAGCGACGCGAATACAAAGGTCTGAAGTGTTTTCGCCGACAGCGACTCTTCTTCGTTTGATTCCCGTGCGAGAATGGATCCATTCATCTGAAGTATCCATCAAATTTGATAGATCATCATTTGTTACGATTTTTTCTGGAACATAACTTGCAGTCGCGGTAATTTTTCCAAACATATTCATCCATTATTCTCACTTATAATCTTGTAAAAAGTCATGCAGATTTTTCAGTGCTTTCAACAGTGCCTGTTCCTCTTCAGGAGACATCTGACTCAAGACACCCTTCACCATCTCACGATGAAAATGCTGATGAACACGATAAAGGAGTTTTCCTTTTTTCGTCAAACCTAGTTTGACGACTCGCCGATCATCTTCACTGCGAATCCGTTCTACATATTCTTTTTTCACCAAACGATTGATCGCGATGGTCAAAGTCCCAACAGTGATCGAAAGCTCTTTGGCAACTTCAGTCGTGGTCTTTTTTTTGTACATCCCGATGGCTTCGATGGTATGCATTTCGGTAATTGAAAGGTCTTTGAATTGAGATTTTTTCAATTCAGATTCTTCAATCACTAAGATGTCATTAAAGACGCTGACTAAGTAGTCATTAACTGTTTCTAAATTGGGTTCCATAACCTTCACCATCCGAATACTTTGATAATCAAATCATTTGATAGTCAAACTATATCGGAAGTTATTGAGAAATGCAAGAATTTTTTCGAACTTTTTTTATTTTTAAGCGCATTTTTATTTAAGAATTGATTTTCTAAGATTTTAAAAGCTGCGAGTTGACAAAATAATCCGTTTCCGTTATAGAGAAATTTCCTTTGAATGTCAAAGTTTATCATTGCGTTGCTTCCACTCTATTTCTAATTTTTTCTTGTCAATGGCCAGCAAACGTTGCTCTCTTAAGCTTCATCTGCTACTCTTTGAAGGAAGGAGAGGAAAGATCGATGAATCCGAACAAAGAGTTTCTAAAAAACAAAGCAAATGCACTCCCTGAAAGGCCTGGCGTTTATCTAATGAAAGATCAACACAACGAAGTCTTGTATGTGGGAAAAGCCAAATCATTGAAGCAGCGTGTCGTTTCCTACTTCCGAAAAAACCAGCAGCATGCCAATAAGGTACTTCGACTTGTTTATAATGTCGTTGATTTTGAAACCATCGAAACAGATACCGAATTGGATGCACTATTACTTGAATGTCGTTTGATCCAAGCTTTTCATCCTATCTACAACCGCCAAATGAACCATTCAGCGAACTATTGCTTTGTTGATTTGACGAATCATAGCTTCACGATCACTCAAACACCACAAATTGGCAGTTATGGCCCCTTTCGACAAACAAAAAAATTGCCTGTGTTGTTTCAATTATTGTCAGAAACGTTTCAATTGCCGACTGTCAACGAACTGACGCTATTAACCTTACGTAAGCAACTCCCTCAAATGGAGGCGTATTCCTTGGAAGAGAAGTGGCGAGAGATCGGCTGTTTTTTTGCAGGAAAGAAGACCGACTGTTTTTCACTCCTTAAAAAACGCTTGGCATACCTGATTGATCACTTATTGTTTGAACAAGCTAGTGTACTGCAGCGAGAGATCCATTTAGCAGAAAGCTTTTACCAAGAAATCGTGAGGGTCAATCAGTTCATTCAAGAACCGGAAGTGATTTTTTCGATTCCCCTTGACTTAGAGGAGCCAGTATCACAGACGACTCAACTCAAATACTATCAAGTCAGCTTTGGTAAGTTGATCCAAACAAACATTCTTTCTCCCGAAGAAACATTCCAGCCACTTCCGCCAGCAAGCGCTGCGCTGCCTTTAGCCCCGGAAGATCTCGATCCATTAGGGATCATCCTTAATCACCTGTACCGCCAAGAAAAAGCAGCAGATAAATAAAAAACAGCAAGCCCAAGTAGGCTTGCTGTATAGATATGAGTCAAAGACATCAAAACGTCCCACTCATTCTTATTGGATCAAATCATAGATTTCCATGGCTACAATATCAACATTATCAAATTGATAAGATTGACTTGATTCTGCTTCCGTTAATTCAAACGTTTCTGTCGAATTGTCATAAGTAACGGTACATTTTTCGACGCCTTCTTTTTCAAAACGACGTACTTGAACTTCATTGTCTTGCGCTTCGACCATCGCTTCTAAACGTTTGATGATAGCGACTAATTGCGAACTTTTCATTCGTAAGCCTCCTTTTTCTGTCCGTTATATTGTATCAAAACATCCTCTATCTTGCATTGATTTTTCGTATTTTTTTTGTCATTTTAAGATTTTTTTCCATCTTGCCACCAAAGTTTAATCAGCGCCTGCGTTCCGTCATTTTCATAGCCTTTTTCAGCCAACTGATCATACAATTTTTTAGCTAAAGTGGTGCTCGGCAAATCCAATCCCATCTTCTTAGCCTCATCCAAAGCGATCCCCAAATCTTTGATGAAATGTTTGACAAAAAAGCCTGGTGAATAATCCTCTTTTAGGATACGAGGACTGTAATTCGTCATGGACCAATTGGCTGCCCCACCGCCAGAAAGCGTGTCAATCACTCGTGGTAAATCAAGACCGGCTTGGTTCGCATAGACCAGCATTTCTGTCATCCCCGTCATGGTTCCGGCAATCATGATCTGATTGGCCATTTTCGTATGCTGACCCTTTCCTGCCCCTCCTTGAAGTTGAAACGTCTTTCCTAATACTTCAAAAAGTGGTTTTACTTGTTGGTAAGCTTCTTCATCGCCACCAACCATAATCGTTAGCGTGGCGTTTCTCGCACCAAGATCACCACCAGAAACTGGCGCATCAATACTCGCTGCTCCTTTTTCCTTCGCTGTCTGGTAGATTCGTTCTGCCAAATCAGGTGTACTGGTGGTAAAATCCACCAATGTTTTGCCCGTCACAGCCGTTTGAAAAATCCCTTGAGGCCCATAGTAAACTTCTTCAACGTCGGATGGATAACCAACCATTGTAAAGATGATTTCACTTTCTGATGCAACTTCTGTTGGGGTGTCACACCAAATTGCTCCATTCGCAACGAGTTCATCTGTTTTTGCTTTCGTCCGATTGTAAACATTCACTGTATGTCCTGCAGCTAAGAGATGACCAACCATCGCTTGACCCATGACACCAGTACCGATAAATCCTAATTTCATGCAGATCCCTCCAAAATAAAAAAGTTCATGTCTTTAGTATACGCTAAAAACATGAACTTGCGAAAATTTTCTGTTTAATCGATCGTTCGGCGAAATGCCTTTAATTTTACTTTGAATTTTTCTAACGTCTGCTCGGTTTCTTTCTCGATGCGTTCGGTTTCATAATAGGCAACCATATCATGGTAGAAAGACAGCATCGACTCACCAAAGCGTAATGCCGAGATCTCGTACATCTTCCTAGAAAGAACTTCGGGATCAGCAGGAATCTTTTGTTCATAATAATCAATAAATGCTTTTGCGAAATCCCGATCACTCTCATAGGTGACGCCTAACGATGGATCATCGATCAAGGTGTTTAAGTAATCATTGCCTTCAACGACTAATGGGGTCCCAGCAGCCATTGCTTCCGTGTATGTCAGTCCTTGTGTTTCTGAAGTAGAGGCACTGACGAAGTAATCGGCAGCGTGGTAATAGATCGCCACTTTATCATTCGCCACTTCGCCGACAAATTGAACATGGTCAGTTAGCGCCATATCCACCACTTTTTCTTCTAATTTTTCTTTATGCGGACCTTTCCCAACGATCACTAATTGCGCATCAGGAATCTTGGTTAGAATTTCCGGCATCCCATCGATGATCGCTTGGATATTCTTTTCATAAGAAATACGACTGAGGGAAAGCAGCATGGGTTGATCCTCAGTGATGCCTAATTTCTCCCGCAATTCTTTTTTCATTTCAGATGTAATGTCCGGTCGACGAAACTTCTCGACTTCGATCCCTGTGGGGATGATCCGCATCGGTGAAACCACACCATACCCCCTCAGCGTATCGATGACTCGTTCACTTGGACAAACAACACCTGTCGAGTGGTTGGCAAATAGCCGCGAAAGATATTTCACGTGAGACGGCCGTAAGACCTTCCCATTGGCGATGTAGTGCAAGTAGTCTTCATACATCGTATGGTAGGTATGGATCACAGGAATTTGCAATTTGCGCCCCACCATTTTCCCTAACATCCCAGAGCCAAACTCGGTATGGGTATGGATCAATTCCAACTCTAACTCTTTGGCGATCAAATAGGCATACAACATGCCGCGCACTACGATTCGCCGATCTTTGAAGGACACAAACGGGACACTTGGCATGCGAATGATATCTTCTTCGTCCAGATCAGCATTGGGATCGGTCGTAGTAAAGATATACACTTTATGGCCTTTTTTCTCAAGCTCTTCTTTCAATGTCTTGATCGATGTCGCCACACCACTTACCTGGGGGAAGTAGGTGTCTGTAAAAAATCCGATTTTCAAAACGGTACCTCCAAACTTTACATTAGTTTCTTTATTCCGTATTCATCACTTTTGTATAAACTTCTTTTAGCTCATATCCGATTTCATCAATACTCTTTTGCTTGGCCGTTTCATAACCCGCTTCACTTAACTGTGGCAACGTGCCATCTACGATTCCTTTGATTTTCTCGATAAACCCTTGATTGGTTTTCTCCATGTATGCATTGTGCCCATTGCTTAGCCACCCTTTATATACTGGAATATCCCGAACAAGCACATTTTGGTGGCTGGCTAACGCCTCAAGGACCACGATCCCTTCTGTTTCTTCATAGGAAGGAAAGAAGAACAGATCAGCCGCTGAATATGCCCCTTCGATGATGTCTCCTTTGATATAGCCGGGAAACAGCACATTTTCTGGATGGTCTTCATTGACAAGGTCGCGGATCTGCTTAGGAATCGTCATCATTGGTGTATGACCAAACCAGATAAACGTATATTCAGGCAATTGTCTAGCTATCTCTACAAAATCAAGAATGCCTTTTCGTTCAAAAAACAAACCGACCGATATAATGACTTTTTGATCAGGTAAAAGCTGAAAATACTCACGAAAGGCTTTTTCTTTCTCATGATCCGGCTGATATTTGTCAAGATCGATCCCGTTTGAGATCGCTTCGATCGGCACTTGGATACCATACCCTTCCAAAAGTTCTTTCGAATAAGGGGTCGGGGTGATCAATTGATCGGCTCTGGAATAAAGATTGATCAAATATTTTTTATATAATGGCGAAAGCTGATTTGAACCGATAAATGAATTTCGAAAATCCTCTTCTGTAGAATGGGCATGGTAAATCACTTTTTTTCCTTGTCTTTTGGCTTTATTGACCATATGCATACTATTGATTCCATACGTGTTGATGTGAAGAATGTCATAATCCTCATCATTTTTATCAAGAGTAAAAGGAATCCCGACAGATGTCAGCGCTCGTTGCTGATGGGCCAATGCGCGACCGATACCTGATTTAGCTAATAATTTTTCTCCTTCAAAATAAAGAAGTACTTTCAAAGATGATTCCTCCTTGGAAATGCTTATATCTGATATTAGTATACCATAGGCGATCGCAGAGATACTCCTACCATGGTCCTAGATTTTGTTCCCCATTTAACCATGATACGGGAAAAGCTCAGAGAATCATAGCTTAATTCCAAGATATGACAAAACTGTTCGTTTTCTGAAAAAAGTAGTAAGTTGTTGCAAGTCAAATCAAACAAAATGTCTTCTTAAAACAAAAAAAGGCAACAAGCAAAAATTGCTTGTTGCCTAGAAATGATTATTTTACATACTGTTCGATTAACTCTACAACTTCTTCCATTGTATCGCAATCTTCTAAAGCACGTTTTGCTAATTCTTGCATGTCAGTGGTTGACAAACGTTTCATTAAGCTACGTGTTTTCAGAACAGATGTTGCACTCATTGAGAACTCATCTAAGCCCATACCTACAAGAAGTGGCACAGCAGTTTGATCGCCGGCCATTTCTCCACACATACCAGCCCATTTGCCTTCAGCATGCGCTGAATCGATCACGTTTTTGATCAAGCGTAAGATGGATGGGTTGTATGGTTGGTACAAGTAAGACACGCGTTCATTCATGCGGTCTGCAGCCATTGTGTATTGGATCAAGTCATTAGTACCAATACTGAAGAAGTCAACTTCCTTCGCAAACTTGTCTGCTAAGACAGCTGCTGCTGGAATTTCGATCATGATTCCGACTTGGATCTCGTTAGAAATCTCAACGCCTTCGTCAATCAATTTTTGACGCTCTTCTTCATACATTTTCTTCGCTGTACGGAACTCTTTCAATGTTGCCACCATTGGGAACATAATACGTAAGTTACCATGAGCAGAAGCACGTAACAACGCACGAAGTTGGGTACGGAACATGTCGTCCCCAAGTTCAGACAAGCTGATACGCAATGCACGATAGCCTAAGAAAGGATTCATTTCATGAGGCAATTTTAAGTAAGGAAGTTCTTTATCGCCACCGATATCCATTGTGCGGACAACCACTGGTTTTCCAGCCATTCCTTCTAGAACTGCTTTATACGCTTTATATTGGTCTTCTTCTGTTGGGAAATCAGGAGAATCCATGTACAAGAATTCAGTACGGTATAAACCGACTGCTTCTGCACCATTGTTGTGGACACCTTCTAAATCTTTTGGTGTACCAATGTTCGCAGCTAATTCAAAGTGCTTACCATCAGCCGTAACTGTTTCAGCATCTTTTAATTTTTCCCACTCTGCTTTTTGATCTGCGTAGGCTTTCCCAGCTTCAACAAATTCAGCCGCTTGGTCATCTGTCGGGTTGACGATAACGTCACCGATAATGCCGTTAACAGCTAAGATGTCGCCCGCTTTCACTTTTGCAGTGATCTCCATCGTTCCAACGATTGCTGGGATTTCAAGAGAACGTGCCATGATTGCGGAATGAGAAGTACGTCCACCGATATCTGTTACAAAAGCTTTAACAAAGTTGCGGTCTAATTGTGCGGTATCACTTGGTGTCAAGTCATGCGCAACAACGACTACTTCTTCGTTGATCATTGAAGGATTAGGCAAAGTCACATTCAACAAATGCGCCAAGATACGTTTAGCAACATCTTTGATGTCAGCTGCACGTTCTTGCATGTAAGCATTGTCATCCATTGCTTCAAACATACCAATATACATGTCAGTAACTTCTTTCAATGCAGCTTCTGCATTGACTTTGTTATCTGTCACGTTTTGTTTGATTTGACCGATCATCTCAGGATCTGAAAGAACCATTAAATGAGCATCAAATACTTGTGCTTCTGCTTCACCTAAAGTTTGCGCTGCTTTGTCGCGGATTTGTTGTAATTCCGCTGTTGACTTCGCTAACGCATCATCTAAGCGTGCTTCCTCTGCTGCAGTATCTTCAACTGATACTTTTGAAAAAGATAAATCAGGTTGTACTAACAGGTAGGCTTTCGCAACGGCTACACCATCACTAGCAGCAATTCCTTTTAGCATCTCAACCATTATTCAGACAAACCTTCTTTTTTCATTGTTTCTACGATTGCAGCGATTGCATCTGCTTCGTCAGCACCTTCAGCAGTGATAGTTACATCAGAACCTTGGCCAACACCTAATGACATTACGCCCATGATTGATTTAAGGTTTACTGATTTACCTTTGTACTCTAAGTTGATATCAGAGTTGAATTTGCTTGCTGTTTGAACCAATAATGTAGCTGGACGTGCGTGAATCCCTGTCTCAGCAACTACGTGAAAATCTTTCTTTTCCATATTGATCAATCTCCTTTATGATACGTTTTTTTGTGTGAAGGCAAAATTTCCATGCATGCAATGATACCCGAAAAAAATCGCCCTTTCAACTGTTAAGATTACCATTTTTTTCCTCGATAGACAACCGTTTTCTCTTAAATAAACGATTGAAATAAATGTCCTATTTATTTTCTTGCACGTAACGGTAGATGATCTTCCCATTTAACCCCGCTTCTCCGACAAAAGAAGACCGGTCTTCCAACTGGAGCCAGACATCTCTAAACGCCAGAAATTCCAGCTGTTGGACAATCAATTCTTGGATCTCTCCATTGCGTAAACGTACTACTTCTGCAGCAAAATCTCTGTTCTCCAACGTCTATTCTCACCTCTTTCTTTCTATTATATAGGAATTACTTTTTATTTAAAAGACCGCTTCTATAAGTGAAATCGAAGGGAAAATTTTTAAAGGTAAAATTCTTGCAGTCTGACAAAAAGTTAGTATAATAGAATTATGGTCAGTAAAGGTCAATATCACATTACCTTGAAGGTGACCGTTACTTTGCCCACAGCCCCTTTTCTTTTACAAGCAATCAAATGCGCCGTAAAATAGGGTTGTTGGAACAAATATGAAAGGTCGTGAATCTATGCTTTGTCAAAATTGCGGCAAAAATGAAGCTTCAATTCATTTATATGCCAATGTCAATGGTCAAAGAAAACAACTCGATTATTGTCAAAGTTGTTACCAAAAATTAAAAGAACAATCTGGGAATGCTACAGCTGCAATGGCGCAAGATCCTTTTGGATTTGGCAATCTTGATGATTTATTCCGTCAAATGTCTCGTCAAATGCAGCAAGGAAATACCCCTTATGAACAAACCCCACCGACACAAACTGGCGGTAACGGTTTTGTTGGCGGGCAACCACCACGCAATAACCAAGCACCTGCGGGTCTGCTGGGAGAATATGGCATCAATATCACTCAAATGGCTCGTGATGGTGAAGTCGATCCAGTGGTCGGTCGTGATTCAGAAATCAAACGCGTGATCGAGATCCTTAATCGCCGAACCAAAAATAATCCTGTATTGATTGGTGAACCTGGGGTTGGGAAAACTGCCGTCGTTGAAGGGTTAGCCCAAAAAATCGTTGATGGTGATGTGCCACAAAAATTGATGGAAAAAGAAGTTATTCGTTTGGACGTTGCGTCGCTTGTTCAAGGCACAGGTATTCGTGGCCAATTTGAAGAACGCATCCAAAAATTGATCGAAGAAATCAAGCAAGCGGAAAATGTGATCTTGTTTATCGATGAAGTCCATGAAATCGTTGGCGCTGGTGCAGCCGGCGACGGAAATATGGATGCTGGAAACATCTTAAAACCAGCTCTTGCCCGTGGAGAACTACAAATGGTCGGAGCAACGACGTTAAATGAATACCGCATTATCGAAAAAGACGCCGCTTTAGAACGGCGTTTGCAACCAGTACGTGTGGATGAACCTTCTGTGGAAGAAACCATTCGTATTTTAAAAGGCCTACAACCGCGTTATGAAGATTATCATCATGTGAAATATACGGATGAAGCGATCGCAGCTGCCGCTACCCTTTCTAACCGTTACATTCAAGACCGATTCTTGCCTGATAAAGCGATCGATCTGCTAGATGAAACAGGTTCGAAGAAAAACTTGACGATCCAAATCGTTGATCCAAAAACGATCGAAAAGAAATTACAAGAAGCGGAAGAACAAAAACAAGCTGCCTCTCGAGAAGAAGATTTTGAAAAAGCTGCTTACTATCGCGATCAAATCAACAAGCTGCAAAAAATGAAAGAACGTCAAATCAGCGAAGAAGAAACGCCAGTCATCACCGAAAAAGACATGGAACAAATCGTTGAAGAACGGACAAATATCCCTGTTGGGGAATTAAAAGAAAAAGAACAAACCCAGTTGAGGAATCTTGCGGATGACTTGAAAGCTAAAGTTATTGGTCAAGACGAAGCAATCGACAAAGTTGCAAAAGCGATCCGCAGAAATCGGGTCGGTTTAGGCAAACAAAACCGTCCGATCGGCTCTTTCCTATTCGTCGGTCCAACCGGTGTCGGGAAAACCGAATTAGCAAAACAATTAGCTTATGAAATGTTTGGTTCTGAAGAATCAATGATTCGTTTCGACATGTCAGAATACATGGAGAAACACAGTGTATCCAAATTGATTGGTTCTCCTCCAGGCTATGTTGGCTATGAAGAAGCAGGTCAATTGACTGAAAAGGTTCGTCGGAATCCTTACAGCTTGATTCTATTAGATGAAGTAGAAAAAGCCCATCCTGATGTATTGCATATGTTCTTGCAAATTCTCGATGATGGTCGCTTGACCGATGCTCAAGGACGTACCGTCAGCTTTAAGGACACCTTGATCATCATGACAAGTAATGCCGGAACCGGCAAAGTTGAAGCTAACGTTGGCTTTGGTGCGGCGCGTGAAGGTATCACTCGTTCCGTTTTGAATCAATTGAATAATTACTTTACACCAGAGTTTCTCAACCGCTTTGACGGCATCATCGAATTTAAAGCTTTAAGCAAGGAAAACTTGTTATCGATTGTGTCTCTCATGCTGCATGAAGTCAATCAAACCCTTAACCAACAAAAACTGCATATCGACGTTCCACAAGACGTGCAAGAAAAATTGGTGGATCTTGGTTACAGTGCAACGATGGGGGCTCGCCCATTGCGTAGAACCATCCAAGATCAAATCGAAGACGGCATTGCAGAATTTTATCTTGAGCATCCACAAGTACATCAACTAAAAGCACAATTAGAAGATGCAGATAAAATCATCGTGACCTCCGCTGAGTCCCCTGCACCTCTTGAAGAAGCCAATCCGGCTTCTGAAGAAGAAGCATCGGGAACAAACGAGTAACAAGCTGCCAAAACGTGTAACGAAACGTTTCCTTTGCCAGACAACCATGTTTTGCCAAAAAATTGGGTAATTCCGAGTTGTCTGGCTTTTCTTTTGAAAAAAAACGCCCTATAATGTTATTAATAAATACATAGAATGTGAGGTGAGTCTGGTGAAATTAATCAATGTTACGAACAGCCATTCTCGACTAGTATTGAATCAACTTGAAAATACCGACGCGGAACTTGTAAAGGTTTACACAGCCGGAGATACAACCGTGATCTTTACCTCAGCGCCGAACCACAATGAAATTTTGCTGATCAATAAAAAAAGAACTATTCGCCCGACGGAAGTTGAAGAAATCAAAAATTACTTCTTGAAAAAATTACCTGATGGCTCTTATGATCCTGCAACGATCTCTGTGATCCAAATGCCCGAAGTGGTGGAAATCTCCATCAAAAAAACGCTATCCTCATCACGTTAGCTTTGCCTGATCATGGGTTTAAAAAATATCTATAAAAGGTGACTGTCGCAGCCCTCTTTTATAGATATCTTTTTTTGTCTTCTCTCTTCCTTCTTTTGGTTAGTACTTCGATCAACGACACCTGATGTTCAAGTAAAAAAAGAGAGCCATACGCTCTCTTTTTAAGTATATTTATTAGAAATCATCGACTGGATCATCACATTTAGATTGTGCCAATCCTTGGTACTATGAACATTGCCAAAAAATGTGAATTTCTGCGACTCATTATGGATTAGCACGCCATCAGAAACCAATATATCTGAGTCTCCTAAATTCGAACTAAAGTGAATCACATTTTCATTGTAAATTTTCAACAGTTTGTTTTTAATGACCGGAATATATTCTGGATGGTTCAAAAGAGAAATACCAATGCGAATCGGTTCCTCTTCCTGGATAGGTAAATAAGACGCTGTGATCTGAGCGATTTTCCTTAAGAAGAGGGCTTCTTTTTCTATTACAAACGAATGGCGCTGCAAGGCAGCTGCAATCAGCTCTTCCACCTCTAATACTCGTTCGTTCGTAGAGGACAAATCTTCAGTAGACACAAAACTATCCAAAAAGAGATGAAGACAGCCCCATGTATTCATCACTAATTCATAGGTAATGAATTCTTCGATCTCTTTAGAAAGATTATACTTTTGCGACAAGACAGCTACAACATCGGCAGAAAATTCGACCAGCGGATTTCCTAAAAGATTTCTCAGCTTTTGGCCCAAAAGTAGTTTTTCTTGATCCGAGATCGTTTCAGGTATGAAAAGAAAAACCCAGAAATGATAAAAAATCTGTTCTTTCTCAATATCTTGCTGACTTCTGATCGGCAGCAGCTTGATCACTTGCTTTTCCCCATCTAGTTGCTTGATTTGCTCATAAATAGTGATGGAAGCATCGTCTAACTCATTGACAATATAGCCTCTCAACACCGCATTTTCAATGATTGAAAACATAATGTCGTGCTTCACTTTTGTGGTTTTTAACGGCTCATATTCTTTAGCTGCTAATTCAACGCTGGCACGGGTTCGCTGATTGATGTATACATTACAAGCCATGATCTCAACTAAATAATGGTACATCCTCACACACGGCTCTGCCCCTGTCAAATCAATGGAATCTGTATTGTTATTGATAGTAATCGGAACATTTTGGATAACCAGCATTTTCTTAAGATAGCTGATCAATTTATAACAATAAGAAATACTAAAAATCAATTCTTCCGAGATGTCCACCATACGGGTCTTTCTTTTTCTTAACAAATAGGATAATAGACGATAATAAGGAGATTCTAAGAAATATTTTTTCTTTAGATTCACAAAAATATGCAGGCTTTGTTCTTCATTTAATTCTCGTGACAAATAAACAGTTCTCTTTTTCAGCAAAAAAATTGACTCGTCAAAAGTCGTAAACTCTCTCATATCTTCGGCGATTTCATTGATCAATATTTTCACCTGATACAAAGATTTGTTTGTCGTTTCACATATTTTATCGAGAGATAGCTGCTTCTCCAAAATGATATTTCTAACAATAGTTAATTTATCTACCTGTTTTTTGGTTAAATAAAACCTATACAATTTTTCTATATACTCCAAAATTTTTTACCCGCCTTATTTAAAAAGTATCCCAGTATCCAATTATAGTAAAATAAACTTAAATTCAAGCCTCTTTTTTCATTAAACGGACAATTTTAATAAAAACTTCAGAAAAATCCCCTCTTCTTTAAAACAGTACGGGTGAGAAAAACTTGTGAAACAATTCTTATTTTTTGTAACAAAAAAGTGTTGGAAACCCTGAAAAAGAACCTGTGAATTAGCTGTTTCCATAAACTTAGAAAAAATTCGTATTCTTTCATTGATTGGTAAGTGACTTGGAGAGTAAAATCATTTTCTAGCTGGACAAACTTCTTTGAGGAATCAAGTTCATTTCAAAGAGCTTGTAATAAAATATCTTCTCTTTTTAGCCAGCAATCTTTGTATTCATAAATGTTGATGATCGACAATTCATCACTCACTTGATTGATTGACCGCATGATTTCTTCATCATCCGAATCAACATTGCCAATGACATGCAAATCATAATGAACACCAGATTTATCCACGCACTCAACGATATAGCTGATCACATCTCCCCAAAAATGTTCCAATCGATGAGTGCCGCCTGCTTTTTCTAACCTTGAACGTTCAGCGATACACAAAACGTTTTTCGAAGAGTATTGCAAGATGTTGATTTCCCCTAGTGATTGTGCTAAATAGTCAAGAACCGATTGGCGATCATCTTCTTGATCCACAATTAAATTTCTCTCTAAAATCGTATTCGTCTTGTTGCTGAAAAAGCGCACAGTCAACATGGTAGCATTCTTTTGTCGACTGAAATTTATTCTGGTTTGCAGCATTTTGATTCACTCCTTAAAAGAACTTTGATCCTCTGCTATTAAGGATATAGTAAGAACCAGCCGATTTTTATCGTCTTTTTTTCAAAAAAACTACAAATAAAATAATCATTGTTCCTCATTTTTCTTTCTACTGACTTAAAGACCTGTTAATTAGAAACGAGTAGCAACTTCATAAAAATAAAAGAGACAAAAAAACTCTAAGGTTTCTTCAAAGAGTCGTATTGTATATTCTCCTAATATTATGAATCCTACTAAAATCTAGTATTAATGAGATAGTGATTCTAAACAGCTAATTTTTTTGAGATGTTTTTAAAATGAAACAAGTACGGATTTATAATTTTAAGCTTGAAGCAACCTTTAATATTTCTGTCCCGTTAAGGTAGAAGATTTGTAGGTACAGATTACAAATTGAATAAAAACATTAATTGATAATTTTCAAATCTATGACTTTGATTGCCTATTCAATAGAAATGCATAAATAGAACAATACGTTCAAGCCCCACCTATGCAATAGTTCATACTCGTAAAACTACTTCTATAAATAGTATCTTAAAAATGATAGAAGATTGTATTCTACTGAATTGCAGATGTTCACGAAAGAAATAACAGATATGAATCTTCAGAACTGATTCCCCTGACAGCGACTGATTCAGAGCAAATTCTCAGAGACTACGAATAACAATATAATTACTTTGCTAGGTCCAATCCTAGTTGGAATGACAATTCTTTTAACTCTGAGAAGATCTTGACTTAAAATATTAGCCAAATTGTAACATTGCAACAAAATTATTTTCATATAAATCATTACCGCACGGACAATTGCTACACAGAAAGATATGTTGACTTGATAATCAACATCACTGGACTACTAGAAAATTTGATTAAATTATTTTATAAAAAATCAGATTAATAAAATACTTTCTACTTTTTCATTAAAAATAGCGCAAAAACGGATAATAACTTAATACATCATCATTGTATACTTTATTTAAGCAGTAAATCATCTGCAAAAATTAAAGTGAGGTTTTATTATGAAAAAAGTTATTTTGGGTACTACATTGGCAACATCTTTACTACTAGTAGGAGGAATCACTGCGTCAGCAGATGTTGCTATGCCAGAGGTTCCCTCTGTTCCATTTGCTGTTACTATAACAGAAGGAACATCTAGTTTTGCATTTAATGATATGATTTTAAACGAAACGTTCGAAATAAGTCCAGCATTATTTGTCAACGGAACAATGACAGGAACTATTGAAAACGTTGGCGGAACATTAACAAACTTAACTCGTTCAGTTAATAAAGTTACAATTACAGTTTCTTCTGATTCTGAAGGAATCGTTATCACCGAAAATGGTGATGTTGCCGTTGAAGCAGAAGCTATTTCCCAATCAGTAGCTACCAGCGTAGATACAACTTTCACATTCAATCGTCAAACTGCTATGCTAGATGGCACACCCACTATCACAGTTACTGCATCAGATACTACTGACTCAGACAATGGCCAAGACCTTTAATTCTTAAAAAGGATAGCCTATGGATAAAATATCAAAACACAGAGACTCCTTTCTAAGAGTTTCTGTGTTCTTCCTCATATTGACAATAATCGCAAATATAAATATAAGTATTGCAACAGCGAATGAGACAACGAATACTTTAAAACTATCGCTTAGCGATACCGAATATGAAACATCAAGAAATACTATTACTCTTCCTTCTGATGTTGATAAAAAGTATACATTTGAAATTAAATTGGAAAACATCGGAGCTGGTGATTCATCAATAGTGGTCACTCCCTTTGCTTCAACTGCTATTTCAAGAGAATCCTCTATTTTGTACACTTCGAATACAGAGAACCTTCTCGATGATAAATACGACTTTTCAAATTATGTTACTATCGCTTCAGAAGCTATAGACGAAGAGAATCAAATAGAAATTGCCCCTAATGAATCTGTTGGTGTCAGCATTACCATAAATGTTCCAGACGACATAGAGCTTGAAGGTACTGTAATGGGTGGAATTAATTTCAAGCAAATATTAGGTGTTCAAACAGCTGAAGATTCTATTAGTATTGCGTCTGCCTACGAGTCTATCATTTTTATCAACTTAATTTTTAGCAAATATGAGGATATTCAAGATATTATTTATCAAGATTTCTCATTTGTTGCTCTTCAGGACACGGTAAACCTACAATTTTATGCCCTCAACTATAATCCTATTTTAGGCAACTTAAACAATGCGCTCTACGAACTAATAAACCCAAATGGAGAAATAATTGCCTCTGGAGAGTTAGCAGATTCCGTTCTTTTAACGCCGTTAACCAAATCAAGAATGCAGATTCCTTTAATAGACGATAGTGAGCTTATTGAAGGCGAATACCGTTTAACAATAGAAACAACTAGAAAAGCGATCACCACTACTTTTTCTTATGAGAAAGAGGACTTGGATAACTTCAAAAAAGAGAACCGTCCAACGAACACTGCCAACGTTCATACAAATAATCAAATCCTTATCTGGATCATCTTTGTTCTCATTGCAGCGCTGGCAGCTGCAGTCATCTACATTTTAAAATCAAAAAGAAAAAGAGAGGGCTAGTTCCTCTCTTTTGTTCTGCTTCTACTTATTCCATTGGTCATCAATTATTGAGAGATTCCTTTTTAAAGAAATGATGCGTATCTTCTCTCCATGGTTTCCTCTTTAAAAAGAAATAGAAGAAGTGAGACAAGAAAAACCGCTCATATCAAATAAGCGGTTTTTCCTAATATAAATCTAAACATATTTTTTTCAATGATCACTTCTTTTGAAAAAAATGTTGCTGTCTCACATTGGCTTTTCTTCCCTAAAAAAAACTCAGTACCAGCCTCATCCTCAACATCACTGATTGAATCTTCTAGTTTGGTAGAATCCTTATCAAGCGAGTCTTCTTCCAAGTTTGCTTGCTCGTCGTAAATAGATTCTGCTTCTTCCTTTTGGCTCTCAGAATCATCTTCGATGCCATTGTCTTCTTGCTTTTCATCGTCTTGGTCTTCAGTCATTAAGTTCTCATCCGATATCTCTTCTTTTTCCTCATCCGTCTGATTCATTTTTATATCTTTCGTAAAGGTCTCTGAATCATCAATTGCTGTAAAAGTGACTGATAGGTAGTACTCAGAGTTGGAATCAAGATATTCCTTTATGTTCAATGTTGCAGCTACGTTAAGAATCATTGATGCTTCATCAGTATCCTCAATCTGAATGATTTTCTCTTCCGAACCGTTCACGCTGTTTAGTTCTGCTGAAAATGCCTTCCCGACAGCTGTGATCTCTACGCCAAAAGCACCTTCACTGCCGTTGCTATCGACGGTCAACTGAAGATCTTGTGTGGTTTTCAACAAATAATAGTGTTCGTCCTTAAAGTCAATCGTGTTCAAATCAAAAATCAAAGTTTCGGAAACCTCATCAGCCGCAGCCTCTACTGTTGGAAAGAAAAATATCGCCGAAAATATGAATAACAAACTTTTTAACACTACATGGTCCCCTTTCTTCTTTCAGAAATCACTTTTATTTAACAAATAATCATTCGCTTTAGCAAAATCGATCTATAGATAACTAGTAGACTAGCAATGAGACTAATTCATTTTGGAGTTATGAAGCCATGGTTCACCAACTGAAAACTTAAGCCATCTGTTAGAAGTGCTTCAAATGAAGTTTTAAGGGCTATAACCGAATCATGCTCAGATAAAGAAAGTTTAGTCTTCACTAGTAGCATCTGACAAAAAGAACTTGTCCCTCGATCAAATGATTAAATGACCTCTATCACTGGCAATCTATTCTCTGCTTTCCCTCTACTTTCAAACAAGTGAAAATTTCCTGAATCACCAAATGTGCCTATGATATTTTTCTATTCATTTCAAGTGCACTTCCTTGCGGTCATCTTTAATACTACGCTCTTTTTCCAACTCTTTTTATCTTCTTTTAAAAGAATGCTTATAAATTAGGATAATTGTCTGATCATTGGACCATTGCCCCAATCACACAGCCTTCCTTCTGTATCAAAAGCACGTTTTCAGCAAAAAAAGCCCCTTCTTATCCATTTTGATAAGAAAGGACTTTCTACGATCGTTCAATTCAAAAAGATCAGCCTTACGTACAGAGTTGCGCATACCTAGACAGGCTCGCGGGAAACGGCTCTTACATCAAGCTCTTCAATTCGACATCTGGGTACTTATCTGCGAACCAACGCATCGCAAATTGATTCTCAAACAAGAACAATGGCTGGTCGAAACGGTCTTTCGCTAAAATGTTACGACTGGAGCTCATACGCTCATCCAAGTCTTTCGGATCGATCCAACGGGCGATCTTGTGGCCCATTGGGGTCATGATGACTTCCGCATTGTACTCATTCATCATGCGATATTGGAAAACTTCAAATTGCAGTTGCCCGACAGCACCGATGATATACTCATCACTAAGATACGTCTTGTACAACTGGATAGCCCCTTCTTGGACCAACTGATAGATTCCTTTATGGAAAGATTTTTGCTTCATCACATTTTTCGCAGTAACTTTCATAAAGAGTTCCGGAGTAAACGATGGCAGCTCTTCGTAAGCAACTTTTAGTTTTCCTTCATAAATCGTGTCACCGATTTGATAATTCCCCGTGTCATAGACACCAATGATATCTCCGGCGACAGCTTCTTCAATATTTTCACGGGTATCAGCCATAAATTGAGTCACATTACTGAGTTTCATTTTTTTGCCAGTACGTTCTAAAGTAACGTCCATGCCTCGTTCAAAGGTTCCTGAACAAATGCGGACAAAGGCGATCCGGTCACGATGGGCAGGATTCATGTTTGCTTGGATCTTGAATACAAACCCAGACATTTCTGGTTCATAAGGACTGACTTCCTCACCAGCTAGTGTTTTATGTCCGTAAGGTGCTGGTGCAAAAGTCAAGAAGGTTTCTAAAAAGGTCTGTACGCCAAAATTTGTGAGAGCAGAACCAAAGAATACAGGGGTTTGATCGCCCCGAGCGATTTTTTCTGTATCAAAGGCGTCGCCAGCTTCTTGCAGCAATTCCACTTCTTCTAAAACTTGTTGGAACAGCCCATCTTCGGCAAATGGATGATCTGCTGGGAATTGACCATTTTCATCTAGGGCAACTAAACGTTCCCCACCGTGATTGTCAGGACGGTAAAATTCGACCCGTTGGTTGTGGATATCATACAGTCCTTCCAAGCCTTTCCCCATGCCGATCGGCCAATTCATTGGAAATGATTCGATCTCTAAAAGATCTTCTAGTTCTTCTAATAATTCTAATGGTTCGCGGCCATCACGGTCGAGTTTATTGATAAAAGTAAAAATCGGAATACCACGTTTTTTAACGACCTGGAAGAGTTTTTTCGTTTGTGCTTCGATCCCTTTTGCGCTATCGATCACCATGACAGCACTATCCACCGCCATCAAGGTACGGTAGGTATCTTCAGAAAAGTCCTCATGCCCAGGGGTATCTAAAATATTGACCCGTTTGCCTTGGTAATCAAACTGCATAACGGAACTGGTAACGGAGATCCCCCGTTGTTTTTCGATTTCCATCCAGTCGGACTTTGCGAAATTACCAGTCTTTTTCCCTTTGACCGTACCAGCTTGGCGAATCGCGCCACCGAATAATAATAATTGTTCTGTAATGGTTGTTTTCCCCGCATCCGGATGGGAAATAATCGCAAAGGTACGGCGACTATCGACTTGTTGTTTTAATTTTGGATTATCCATTGATTCTATTGCTCCATTTCTTGTATTTACAATGCGAACAGTGTCTATTTTAGACTGTCGCTAGTTTTCTGACCAAATCAGTATATCATGGATAAGGGTGATAAAAAAGCAAAAAAAGACAAGAAACCCCTTTGACTACTCTCTTTTAGAGAGTTAGGCAAAGGGCGTTCCTTCCATTTTGATAGAAATAAATTAAAATGCTGGCAATAAGGTATCGCTATGCTCGTTTTCTAAAAACTCACGAACTTTATCGCTAGTCATGGCACGGCGCAATACAGCGATTTTTTCAGAATCTTGATTGTCTTCTCGAGCAACCAATGAGATAGCAAAGCGATCATCGATGGTCTTTTCTAAGAAAAGGGCATCTGCTGGTTTCAAACCGATCTTCGCGATATAGGTTGGGTAATTGTATACCAAAGATACGTTTGGTTCATCATAGGCTTCCGCAAGATTCAGTAAATCGACAGATAACCACTCAAATTTTTTCGGATTTTCGGTAATGTCTTTTAATGTCCCATTGACACCAACGCCTTCTTTAAGGGTAATCAATCCTTCTTCTGCTAAAATCGCTAACGCTCGACCTTCATTGGACACATCATTTGGCAATGCGACTTTCGTTCCTTCTGGAATATCATTGATATCCGTATACTCTTTGGAATAAAAACCGACTTTTGCGTTGTAGATTTTATCTAGTGCCACTAGGTTTGCATCTTTTTCTTCATTATACATTTGCATATATGGTTCATGTTGCGCAAAGTTAGCATCGACCTCGTCATTATTCAGCAACTCATTGTACTGGATATTGTCATTGACTTGGACCAATTGGATTTCCCAGCCATCTTCCACTGCTTCAGCTGCAACCTTTACGACATCGGTCATTGGCGTCGTTTGCGAAGCGACCTTGATGATTTTCTCTTCGCTCGCTTCATCAGAACCTGTACCGCAAGCCCCCAATACACCTAATGCCAATACACTCAGTCCTAAAACAAATCCTTTTTTCACTTTCATTCCTCCTATTTTCGTTTATCAAGTTTTCTTGCTGCTTGATTGCCAATCCCTTGCAGGATAAAGACCAAAAGAATCATGATGATAATTGCAAAATACATCACGCCATACTCATAACGCTGGTACCCATAACGGATCGCAAAATCGCCGATACCGCCACCACCAACGATCCCCATCACCGTCGAATAAGAAACCATGCTGACTGCTGTCGTCGTTAAAGATAAAATCAAGCCGCTTCTAGCTTCCACTAGTAAAAACGACCAAACATACTGCCATTGACTGACACCAAGAGATTTCGCCAAATAAGAAACTTCTTCTGGAACATCCAACAGCACTTGCTCCGTCAAACGAGCAAAAATACTCATAGCAACGATGCTCAAAGGAAAACTGGCGGGAATCGGTCCAAATGAGCTGCCTAAAAGCATCCGCGTCAACGGGATCAACGCTACAACAAATAATAAAAAAGGAAACGAGCGGATGATCGTCACAACGAGATTCAAACACTCATAAAGAAATGAGATTTTTTTCCCTCGGCTGCGACTGAGAAAAAGCCAGACACCTAACGGTAGACCTAAGACAATGGCTGTGAGCATCGAAATGCCCATCATGATCGCTGTTTCTTTCAAAGATTGCAGCAATTCAGGCAGATAATACAAAATACTCTCACTGATCGTCATGCAGCAGACTCCTCTCCACTTTGTTCACATAAGAGCTTTCAATGCGGACGATTGGTTGTGGCTGATTGGCAAACTCCGCCTCAAAGACGGCATCCTCCAATACAAACACACGTTGACAAATTTGTCGGACGGCCGATAGCTCATGACTGACAAAGACGACAGCTGGTTGAAACGTCTGTTGAACTTTTTGCAGCAAAGCAAGAACATCGGCTTTCGTATCTTCGTCCAGCGCACTAGTGGGCTCGTCACACAGCAAGATTTTTGGCTCACGGATCAAAGCCCGTGCAATAGCCACTCGTTGTTTCTCTCCGCCGCTTAACTTGGCCGGATAGATGTGGGCTTTATCTTCCATGCCAACAAACGAAAGCATCTCAAGTACCATATCTGCTGACTTTCCCATTAACTTCAAGGGCAAATAGACATTTTCGAAAACGGTTCGATTGTGTAACAGATTGTAATTTTGAAAAATCATGCCGATTTCTTGTTGTGCACGTAGCAGATGCTTTTTATTCGATGTATCGATTTTTTTGCCATCAAAAAGTAATTCCCCGCTGTCTGGGGTTTCAATAAAGTTTAAAAGCCGCAACAACGTCGATTTTCCTGAGCCGCTTTTGCCGACGACCCCAACGATTTCTCCTGCCTGAACAGAAAAAGACAAACCATCGAGAACCTTTCGATCGTAACGCTTTGTGAGATTGATCGCTTCTAACATCTTTTTCCTCCTAATCAAACAGCAATGCTAAAAATTCAGAAGCGGTCATCTGATGGATAAACTGATCGATGGCGATTCCCTCTAGCAAGCGGCTAATGGTGCTTTTTTCAAAATCAATACCTTGCAACATCGCTTCAAGTTCACTGATCTCTTTTTGTCCAAAAAAATCACCGGTAATTTGAATCGCTGCAATCTTGCCTTTGTTGACAGTAAAATCGACTTCAACAATCCCAACCTGCTCAAACCGCTTTCTTTTTTGCCATTCGAAAGCAGGCGCTTCATTAAAAATCCACTCATTATTGGCATATCGTTCTTCAAACAGTGCTTGGATCGCTTGTCGATCGTTTTCCGTTAAGACGATCTCTTGCTCACTGATTTCATCAATCGATTCTACTTCATAGATTCGGCAAAGCAGTGTATCTCGAAATTCCTTGGTATCCATTGATTGGTATTGCTCTGCCAAAAAGGGCTTGATATTCGTCACACTTTTCCGAACTGATTTCGTGGCTTTAGAAGCAATTTTTTCTTGGGCAACATGTAGAACTTTCGTCAATTCTTCTAGATCCACATCATACATCAACGTGCCATGAGAATACGTCCGGCCTTTTTTTGTATACATCGCATTGCCAGAAAACTTTTTCCCATCAATGAACAGATCATTACGGCCATGTACTTCAACATCCTTGGCTCCCATTGCCGCTAAGCCTTTCATGATCGGTTGTGTTGCACTTTGATAGTCACCAAAACTCGTGGCATCTTTTTTGGTGACAAAACTAAAACTCATATTGCCTAGATCGTCATAAACCGCTCCACCACCAGACGTTCTGCGAGTCAAAACGATCTTACGGCTTCTTAGATAGTCAAAATCAATCTCTTGATACGCATTCTGATTTCTGCCGATTATAACACATGGTTTTTGTATGTATAACAGAAGACAAGGTTCCGAAACATCTACGTTATTCATCAGATACTCTTCAGTCGCCAAATTGTAACGGATATCTTCACTAAGCATACGGTAAAATTTCATTTCAAGCCCCTCATTCTCATTATATTTCTATGGATATTCTCGCTTTTCTTACGGAAAATTGCAATCAAACTGCTTAACGATAAGATACACGTGTTTTTTTATCTGTTTTTAAACTGTATTATTCAATAAATTTATCGTAACCGTTTCTTCCATACAAATCAAGGGGAATACGTAAAAAAACGGACAAAAAAGACCAAAGCAACTGCCTTGGTCTTTCTCATTTCATTTATACGGAACTTTAACGGCGAGGCTCATCTTCCTCAAAATCTTTACGGAAATAGCGCCGCTCTTCCTCTGGTTCCACTTCCCCTTCTTCTGGGTCGTGGAAAATCACCCGGATCTTCAAGACGCGTGATCCTTCCATTTCTTCAGAGATCAGCTTCACATTGTCCACTTCGAAGGATAGTTTTTCTCCTTCATCAGGGATTAATCCTAAAGCAGTGATCAAATATCCTGCCATCGTATCCACATCACTCATATGCAAGCTCATGTTGAAGGCTTCATTAAAATCATCGATCAACATGCGTCCTTGGATGACATATTCTTTATCAGAGATTTTTTCATAAAGCTCTTCGACTTCATCTGATTCATCATCGATCTCGCCGACGATTTCTTCTAGCAAGTCTTCTAGTGTAACCAATCCAACGACGCCGCCATATTCATCAAGCAAAATCGCCATTTGGTTTTGGGTTTTCTTTAATTCATAAAGCAAATCATCGATAAAGACCGTTTCTGGCACAAACAATGGTTCCTGCAGGATTTGTTTGATGTCCATCGTATCAAAGCCGTATTTGTACGCACATTTCAAAAGATTTTTGGTATGTAGAATCCCTACGACTTTGTCTTTATCTTCATTATATACAGGAATACGAGAATAATTTTCTGCTAAAATTTCAGTCAAAATTTCTTCTACTGAGTCATTGATGTCCACCATAAAGGCTGAGGTTCTAGGAACCATGACTTCCCGGGCGACTTTCGTGTCTAATGAAAAGATCCCTTGCAGCATCTCTAATTCATCTTCTTCAAAGACCCCTTCTGTTTCCAACATATACCGCATTTCATCACGGGTCATCTTCGTGTCTTCATCGTCAAATTCCATTGGAGTGATGCGCGCCAATAAACTTGTCGAAGCAGATAAGAACCAGACGAAAGGTTTTGCAATAATCCCGATCGTTCGAATGACACCAGAAGTGAACTGGGCAACTTCTTCTGATTTGTTCATGGCGATCCGTTTTGGATACAACTCACCGAAAACGATCGACACATACGTCAAGATCGCTAAAACAATAATGTTCGCTAAGCTTTTAGCCGCCGTCCCTCCACCTAATAAAGGTGCCAAACGGGTCGACAAGGTATCTGCCAGAGATGCCCCAGATAAAATATTCACCAAGGTAATCCCAACTTGGATCGTTGACAAGAAATTTGTTGGATTATCAATGATTTTCAATAATTTTTGTGATTTGACATTTCCTTCTTCCGCTTTTTGCTCCACACGGTTTTTGTTAACTGAGACAACTGCGATCTCAGAGGCCGCTAGAAAAGCGTTGATCAATGTCAAAACGATCAATAATAAAATTTGCGCTAGAAGCGACTGACTCTCGGGGTCAGCATTCATAATAGCATTCTCTCCTTATTTTTTCATTTTCTAAAAAAAATCGTGGGCTTAGCCCACGATAAAATCCTATCACAAAGTTTTTTTCTTTGCAATAAAAAACACCAGTCATTGATTATTCGATCAACCGTTCCTGATTTTTCTTGATTTTGTCGTCTTTGATCAGGCGAACAATAAAGACGACGATCGTTCGGCAAATCGCATAAAATGGCACACCTAGGAAAATCCCCAGCAAGCCAGCTAGATTTCCAGCAACTAATAAGACCAAAATGATCGTTAACGGATGGATCGCCAATGATTTTCCGATTACATTCGGGTAAATAACATTTCCGTCTAATTGTTGGACGACCAGAACCACGATACAGCATAATAATGCGCGAAATGGTTCATCAAAGACCGTCACTAACACCGCCGGAATCAAACCAAGATATGGGCCTAAATAAGGGATCAAGTTTGTGACGCCTGCAATTACCCCAAAAAGAAAGGCATAGTTAACGCCGATCATCCAGTAACCAATAAACGTGAAGGTAGCGACAAAAATACATTCGATCGCTTGCCCACTAATGTAATTGGATAATGTCTTGTTTAAGTCACCTAGCAACCCAACAATCTGATCTCGTCTTCTTTCTGGAAAGACAGTTTTCAGATTAG
The DNA here is from genome assembly GCF_002140695.1 of Enterococcus sp. 4E1_DIV0656. NCBI lineage: Bacteria > Bacillati > Bacillota > Bacilli > Lactobacillales > Enterococcaceae > Enterococcus > Enterococcus sp. 4E1_DIV0656. Next base: position 330,245 of record NZ_NGLF01000002.1, read on the forward strand.
GAACTAGCTTTTCTCCATCCTTCAACATGTAAAAAAGGATGAATGGTACTGTAACGATGATCATCGTCGCGGAAGCAATCGTACTGACGATCGATCCTAAGCTAGTGGATAACCCACTAAGAAACTGCTGCAGCAAAGAACCATAAGAAAGATTTAGGTTTTCTAACTGCTGCGCGATATCGATTTGTTTGAAAAATGGATCATCTGCGATTCTTGAGATCCAACTTTCCATATTTTTGGCAAATGTTGGAATATTTTCCGCCAATGAAGTAATCTGACTCACTAGATTAGGAATAACGCTGACGAAAATCAAGATGATTGCTGCTACTAATAACAACAGAACCAATATGACAGCAAACAGTCGTTTTATTTTTGTGGTTCTCATCAAAAATAAGACGATTGGATTTAGCAGGTAATACAGAAAGCCAGCAATCAATACTGGTGCAAATAAAGTAGAAAAAAACGTGCCAATCGGTGCAAATAGAAAATTGACTTTACTTAACACAAACACGAGTGTCACTAAAACCAATGCTTCCAATGACCAAAAGAACAGTTTTGATTGTTTGAATTTGTCGAACAAAAGATTCCCTCCCTTTTTTATAACATTATAGATGATTTTGAAAAAAAAAGCTTGCGACTTTAGCCGCAAACAAAAAAAATTTGTAAAAAAAGTGGTATACTATTAAAAATAACGGAGAAATCTTAGCTGAGGTGAATTTTTTATGCATATTGCACAAACAAAAGATACGCTGAGTGACATTTATTTGGCGTCATTGAAAATACGAAATCAAGTATTCGTGAAAGAGCAAGGTGTTCCATTAGCATTGGAAGTAGATGAAAATGAAGCATTGGCAGTCCACTTTGTCTTATATGACGACGATAATGAAGCAGTCGCAACCTTGCGTTTCTTACCTATCTCTGATCATGAAGTGAAGTTGCAGCGAATGGCGGTCCCCGCTGCTCATCGAGGTTCAGGTTATGGCAGACAACTGATCGAAGGTGCGGAAGCCTTCATTCAAAAACAAGGAATCAAAAAAGTCACTTTAGGGGCACAAATAACCGCCAAAGAGTTTTACTTGAAGTTAGGCTATCAGCCTGAAGGCGATGTTTTTTTAGACGCAGATATGCCCCATATCAAAATGAGCAAAATCTTTAACGAGAAGTGATTCCTTAAAATAGCGACCACAAAACAGATCCTTCCTCTGTTTTGTAGTCGCCGTTTTTTATTCCTCTGCTTCAACGATCTCTTCAATCGCTGTCAGCAACGCTTGCGCCACCCTTTGATCATACCCTTCACTTGTAATCATTGCCAAATCATTGTCACTGTTCAAATAGCCTAACTCCAATAATACTGCTGGAAGATATTGTTCTCGCAACACATAATAGTTACCAAAACGAGTGCCGTTGGAACTCAATGCCACCGAAGAACTCAAATTGGCAGTGATCGTTTCTGCCATCTCTTTTGACCCAGTATAGTAATAGTAAGTTGTCAGTCCTTGATTACTGTTTGGTATTTCTGAATTATCGTAATGAATGCTAATAAATAAATCTGGTTCTTCTGAAAGCGAAGCAGCGGTGATATCAGACAGCGAGAGATAACGATCTTCAGTGCGTGTATAACTGACTTGAATACCTGCTTCTGTCAACACTTCGCCGATCGTTTGGACCGTTGTTAGCGTCAAGTCTTTTTCCATGATCGTTTGATCCGTTGACAGTGCCCCAGAATCTTCGCCGCCGTGACCTGCATCAAGGACGACTTTGAAGTTCGATAGATCTTTTGGGATTGCCGAAAGCGCGACTTCTTGAATCGATGCTGATTGCTTTTCAATATAACCAGTTACCCCATCGTCTGTTTGAATTTCAACCATGTCTTCTGTTTGACTGATGAAGGTTGCCCAACTTCCCCGATGGATTTTCCCAATGACTGTCTCTTGACTTGTTGACTGATAAATCGGTACATAATCGTTCTCACTTTCAATCGCTGCATCGTATTCTGAGGGATCTACATAAATTTGAACCATACTGGCAGTCTGAGCGGTCTCTTAAGTTTGAGCGTTAAGCTCAGTTTGAGAAGTACTTTCTTGACTCTCCTCACGAGCGGATTGGTCGTTTCTCAACACAGCAAACCCCGCTGCAAAAAGCAGAATCATGGTGGTCCCGATAACAAGCTTCCCTTTTTTCTTCATGTGCTTCCCCCACTAATTTTCTTGGTCTCTCTATCATGGGACTGTCAGCTTAAACAGAACTTAAAACCTGCTGATTGAAGCATTCCATTAGAAACACAAAAAAACTCCAACCAACTTGGTTGAAGTTTCTTAGGGAAAATGAGCGATTCGACCCATTTTACTTATTTTTGAGACAACTGCTTGTAGCGATCATACCAAATGTCCACATACCCTTGCGAAAAGGGTCCTTTGCCATTATTGATCCAATCTACTAAAATTTTGACATTTTCTTTTAAGATAAAATCAATGTCTTGCGGATATTGCATAATCTTACTGTGCAATTCATACTCATCCACATCTAGTAAACGTTTCTCGCCATCAGGAAATACTTTGATATCAAGGTCATAATCGATATATTTCAATGCCTCTTCATCAAGTAAATACGGTGAAGCAAGATTACAATAATAGGAAACCCCCTTTTCTCGAATCATTGCAATAACATTAAACCAGTATTTTTTATGAAAATATACAATTGCTGGTTCACGGGTAACCCAGCGTCTTCCATCTGATTCGGTCACTAATGTATGATCGTTGACCCCTATCACTGAGAATTCACTGGTCTTTAAGACCATCGTATCCCGCCACGTTCGATGCAAATTGCCGTCATGTTTGTAGCTTTGAATGCTGACAAACTCTCCTTCTTTTGGAACTCGCATAGCAACCCTTCCCTCAGCAAGAAAACTTGCGTTTTGTTTGGGTGTTCATTACACCGACATCGTTAATATTATAGCAATAAAAGAAAGCTTTGCCTAGAAATCTTTATCGAGTTTCTGATATTTCTTTAATTGATCCACCAATTTCTGCTGGGGTTTTGGGAAAACATAGTTTTGAAAGGATTCTTTTGCTGCCCATTCGCTGTCTTGTAACGTGAGCTCTCCACGTTTTCTGCCGTAAAATAAAAGGACGTGCCATTTCAAATGACTAAAGATATGAGTGATCTCGCCAAAATGTCGTTTTTGCCAAACGACAGGCAGATCAGGAAAAATTTCGAGCGCATCATCTTCGGCAATCAAATCCAACTGCAGCTGCTCCTCTTTTGCCCATGTTCGCTGCAGAGCCTCGTACTGTTCTTTCGTCACTTCTACCAAAGGAAAATGCCACATAGAAGCTAATAAGCCTGTTTCAGGTCGCTGCACGAGTAAAAACGAGCCTTGATCTTCGATGGCGCCTGCGATGTAATAGACATCTTTTGGCTTTGCTTTTTTCGATTTCACTGGAAAGTCTGTTTGTCGATTCTCCGCATAAGCAAGACAATACTGACTGATGGGACACTCTTCACATTTCGGGGTAGTGGGTGTACAGATTCGTGAGCCAAGATCCATCAAGGCTTGATTAAACTCACCAGGTTCATCGGGGGAAATGATTGTTCTCATCGCCTCGTCAAATGGTCTTCGGCTGCTGGCTTTCGCAATATCTGCTTCGATACAAAATAACCGACTGACGACCCGCATCACATTTCCATCGATTGCCGGTTCTGGCAAGCCAAAAGCAATACTGCCAATGGCTCCAGCTGTGTAGGGACCAATTCCTTTTAATGAGCGAATCTCTTCAATTGATTGGGGCATTTCTCCGTCGAATTCGGCAACGATTTGCTGTGCAGCAGCCTTAAGGTTACGGGCACGAGAGTAATAACCTAAACCTTCCCAAACCTTTAAAAGCTTTTGTTCTTCGGCTGCCGCCAAGTCTTGGATCGTCGGGAATTGTTCCATAAAACGATAGAAATAGCCAATCACTGTTTCCACTCGTGTTTGTTGAAGCATGATCTCTGAGATCCAGATTGCATACGGATCGTTGGTCGCCCGCCAAGGCAGATTGCGTTTTTCTTTATGATACCAAGTTAAAAATGTTTCTTGGAACGTCTTGATTTTTTCTTCATCCCAAGTTTCCCATTGCTTACTCATCCATTACTTCCTCATCTAAGAATCGTTGTATATCATCGATGGCAAACCCTTTTTGATAAAGGCCTTGCTTGATTTTCATTTTTCGTTTCATCAATGGTAACCGCTGATGCCGCCGCATAAGTCGGGCCCCTTCTCTTTGGAGCGCTTCATTTTCTTGGTCCTCATCTTTTTCCATCGGTAATTCATCCAAAATCATCTGAATGACTCCTTGATGAAAACCTTTTTGCATCAAATGCATTTTTATCTTTTGGATCATTTCTTTATGGCTTTTGTTGTGAAAACGACGCATCGCTTTTTCAGCCGTATGATACCCGACTTCAAACTGCATTTCCTCGGTATACAAAGGCAATACTTCCTGAATCACGGGATCTTTTAATCCTTTTTTTCTCAATTGCTGACTGATGACCACGGGTCCTTTATCACTCATGCGGACTTGGGTGCGAATGTAGCTTTCTCCGTAGTTTTTGTCATCGATCAAATTCAACTCTTTCAGACGTTCAACGACTAAGTCTCGGTCTTGTTTTTCGATTTCTTTGTCTTTCAAATAGGTACGGACTTCCATTTCAGAACGCAGCTGATAGCTGATATAGTTCATGGCTTGCTGCAATCCTAAATCAAACCCCGCACTTTTTTTGATTTCTTTTAATTCTTCTTCACTCAGTTCCTTGCCTTTTAATAGCCGAAAACGGACCAAAAGATCTTCTGAGACCCGCAGCGTTTCACCTTCTGATGTCGCCACTTCATAAAATGGTCCTTTTCCTTTATTGATACGAATAATTGTATTCATCTTCTTCACCTCGCGAACGTACATTCTATTTTACCACAACTACGATGAAATTCCTTCTAATCAAGCTGAAAAAATGTGGTAAAATGAACTGACTATTTTATTTAAGGAGTTCACATGGCAAATACACAAGTCCAGCTTGGACAAAAACTACAACTAACGATCAAACGCTTGGGGATCAACGGAGAAGGCATCGGGTATTACAAAAAGCTGATCATCTTTGTTCCCCGTGTTCTACCGGGGGAACAGGTCATTGCCGAAGTCACCAAAGCCTCTCCCCGCTTTGCTGAAGCTAAGATGACCAAAATCATCAAGCCAAGCAGCGATCGCATCCAACCACCCTGCAAGTTTTACGACCGGTGCGGCGGCTGCCAATTGCAGCACTTAGTCTACGACAAACAATTAGACTTCAAAAAAGACCTATTGAAACAAGCACTTGAAAAATTTAAGCCAAAAGGTTACCAACAGTTTGAACTAAGGGATACTTTAGGCATGGATGTTCCTTGGCATTACCGCAACAAAGCACAATTTCAATTGCGTTACAACAGTCAAACCAAACGAATCGAAGCGGGTTTATACGAAATGGAGTCTCATCGCTTAGTCGCCATTGATGATTGCCTCGTACAAGAACAAGATACGCAAAAAGTGATCAACGGCATCGTCCAATTGTTGAACAAATACCAGATCCCGATTTACGATGAACGAAAAAATAGCGGGATTCTACGGACATTGATGGTTCGTATCGGGATCGCGACTGGCGAAGTTCAAGTCGTGTTTATTACCAACTCTGTCAAACTGCCGCAAAAAAATGCGCTGATTCGCGAGATCAATCAGCGCTTGCCGCAAGTCGTTTCCATCATGCAAAATGTGCAAAACAAAAAAACGTCCGTCGTCATGGGAGAGGAAACGATTCATCTTTGGGGCAAAGAAGCAATCGAAGAACGGTTGAATGAACTGACCTTCGATTTGTCCGCCCGCGCATTCTTCCAGCTGAATCCGCAGCAAACCAGCGTCTTGTATCAAGAAGGGTTAAAAGCCCTTGACTTGAGCAAAAATGAAACAGTTGTTGATGCTTACTGTGGTGTGGGGACGATTGGGTTGAGTGTGGCACCTTATGCCAAAGAAGTCCGCGGCATGGACATTATTCCTCAAGCGATCGAAAATGCCCAAGAAAATGCCCACCGTATTGGTGCCCAAAATACCCATTATGAAACGGGAACTGCTGAGGAGCTCTTACCAAAATGGTTCAATGAAGGCTTCAAACCTGATAGCATCATTGTTGATCCGCCAAGGACAGGCTTGGATGAACGATTATTGCAAGCTTTGCTGAAACAACCACCGAAGAAGATGGTCTATATATCTTGTAATGTTTCTACTTTAGCAAGAGACTTAGTCCAATTAGCCAAAGTGTTTCACGTAGAATATCTGCAATCAGTAGATATGTTTCCACAAACCGCACGCTGCGAAGTGGTGGTAAAATTGACCCGCAAATAAACATTCGCCTGACAAATCATTTTGTGATCTGTCAGGCTATTTTATTGCACCTATCGTTTCAGCGTATTTTCAATGGAAAAATGAATCGGTCTGTATGATGAGAATCTTTGTATCATTATAAGCATCATCAAATCCCCAATCATTAAAGCCGAAGAATCGTTCGATTCCTTGAAAAGTAATGGGTCAAAATGTTTTTTATTATATAATATTTAACACTGCAAGAAAGCAATTCTAAGTACAAAAAAAATCGAGAAACATAGAAAAAAAGCCAGAACTGATTCTTTCAGTTCCAGCTTTTTTATTTAGAAATGTGCAACTGCAAGCTTCTTTTATTTTGTAATCAAAGCATCTAAACTAGCCACTGCCAGACTCATCTTCGCGATTTTATCCAACAAGGCAAAACGGTTGCGGCGAATCTGTTCATCTTCCACCATGACCATTGTTTGATCAAAATAAGATTCAATCAATGGGCGCAGTGCCACTAAGCTTTGGTAGTTTTCTTCCATCGTTTGATGTGGGAACTTGTTCTCTACTGTTAAGACCGCTTCATACAAGGCAGTTTCAGAGTCGTTTTCAAACAAGGCAGGATCAATTGCTGCTTGTTCCAATTCGGCTTTTTTCGCTAAATTGATTACTCGGGTCAAGGCTTCCATCGATGGTTTGAAGTCGGTGTCTTGCAAATGTTCTCTTAACATCTGAGCCGTTTCAAATAGCGTACTGATATCTGCTTGGCGTGCGCCTAAAACAGCTTCAATGACATCATGACGCGTATTTTTGCTGAGTAAGAATTGACGCAGACGGCCTTTCACAAAATCGGTCACTTGTTCTTGACCTGCGGCAAGTTGAATACCAAAAATTTCCGGTTGGGCATTAATAGCTTCACGAATCTCTTCTTGTAACTGAGCAAATGGGAAATACCAGCGTTTTTCAGCTAGGATGCGGATAATTCCGTACGTTTGCCGGCGGAGTGCGTAAGGATCGTTTGAACCACTCGGAACCATATCGACAGCGAAGAACGCAAGCAAGCTGTCCAATTTATCCGCAATGGCTAAAACAGCCCCGATTTTCGATTGCGGCAGTTCACCTTCTGCTGAGATCGGCATGTAGTGTTCACGAATCGCTTGGGCAACTGTTGGTTTTTCTCCTTGGATCAAGGCATACTTTTCCCCCATGATTCCTTGCAATTCAGGGAATTCTCCCACCATATTTGTCACTAAATCAAATTTATAGATTTGAGCTGCCCGTTGGAGATCAGTCAGTTCTTCTTGTGTTAAACCAACAGTATTCCCGATGATTTGTGCAGCTAATCCAACACGCTGCATTTTTTCATACAAACTGCCAATTTTTTCGTGGAAGGTGACTTGCTTAAGCTTTTCCACGCAATGGTCGATGGTCAATTTTTTGTCCTCATTATAGAAAAACTCAGCATCTTCTAGACGGGCGGTCAGTACTTTTTGGTTTCCTTTGATGACATTATCAATTTTCACGGCATCCCCGTTGCGGGCAGAGATGAAATGCGGCAGCAATTCTCCATCAAGGGTGCGGACATCGAAGTAGCGTTGATGTTCTTTCATAGAAGTAACTAACACTTCTTCAGGTACAGAAAGATATTTTTCTTCAAAGTCCCCTACAAAAGCTGTTGGGTATTCAACCAGATTTGTCACTTCTTCGAGTAGGTCTTCATCTAAATCGATCCGCCAGTTGTTTTCTTGAGCGATCGCATTGATTTGTGAGGTGATCATTTGTTGACGTTCGCTTGGATCAGCAATGACAAACTGATGCTTCATTTTCTCCAAATAGTCGTCCGCATGATCAAACGTGACTGCCTCACCTAAGAAACGATGACCTTTTGACTCGCGTCCGGTAACAATATCAAGGATTTGGAAAGGAATGACTTGCTCACCAAAGAGTGCGACGATCCAATGAATTGGCCGGATATATTCAAAATCGTAGTCTGCCCAGTGCATCGTTACTGGGAAAGTCAAACTCGTAATTACTTCCTGCAATCCTTTCAATACCTCAACGGTTGGTTGACCTTGGGTATGTTTCGTTACATAGACATACTCAACACCTTTTAATTCACGGAAGGTGATGTCATCGGTTGTCAATCCTTGCCCCCGAACAAATCCTTGAGCTGCTTTCGACCAATTGCCTGCTTCGTCTAAGGCGATTTTTTTCGCTGGCCCTTTGACCTCTTCTTGTGTATCGGCTTGTTTTTCAGGAAGACCGGTGACATAGACTGCCAAACGACGAGGTGTCGAATAAGCTTCAATCGCTGTATAAGGTAATGCATGAGCATCTAAGAAAGCTGCCGTTTTTTCTTGTAATTGTTTCATACTTGGGGTTACGACATGCGCAGGTAATTCCTCTAAGCCGATTTCTAATAATAGGTTTTGTGCCATCTTATTTTCCCTCCTCAATCAGTTTTTGCGCCACTTCTGGATCAAGCAATGGATAACCGAGGTTTTCCCGTTCTGCTACAAATAGTTTTGCTACTTGACGGGCCATATTACGGATACGTGCGAGGTACCCAGCACGTTCAGTGACGGAGACTGCGCCACGAGCATCCAACAGGTTGAAGGTATGGCTGCATTTTAAGATATAGTCGTAAGCTGGATGAACTAAGCGTTCATCGATACAGCGTTTTGCTTCTTTTTCAAAACGATCGAAGTTCCCTAAAAGCAAGTCTTGGTCACTGACTTCAAAGGAGTATTTTGAATGTTCATACTCAGGTTGGCGGAAAATCTCACCATATTTGACACCTGCAGACCATTCAAGATCGTAGACACTTTCAACTTCTTGAATATAAGATGCTAGACGTTCTAAGCCGTAAGTGATCTCTGATGTCACTGGCTTACACGCTAAGCCACCAACTTGTTGGAAGTAAGTAAACTGGGTGATCTCCATCCCATCTAACCAAACTTCCCAACCAAGACCTGCACAACCCATTGAGGGGTTTTCCCAGTTATCTTCGACGAAACGAATATCATGTTCTAATGGATTGATCCCTAAAAGACGCAAGCTTTCTAAATAAAGCTCTTGAATATTTTCAGGAGAGGGCTTCATCACGACTTGGAACTGGTGGTGCTGATACAAACGATTTGGGTTTTCCCCGTAGCGGCCATCAGCTGGACGGCGAGAAGGTTCTACGTAAGCGGCGTTCCATGGTTCTGGACCGATTGCACGTAAAAATGTGTATGGGCTCATGGTTCCAGCCCCTTTTTCTGTATCATAGGCCTGCATCAGCATACAGCCGTTTTCAGACCAGAATTTTTGCAAAGTCAAAATCATCTCTTGCACAGTTAGTTTACTCATCTTTTTCTTCCTTTCTTATAACGCATTGACGACAGGATAAAACTCGGCAACTGATCCGGGGATCAATTTTACTTCGACCACGGCATCTGCTTCTAAAATATCAGATAAGTCGTAAAGCATTTGGTCTGGACTCGTTGTAAATTCATGTAAAAGCTGTTCATCCTTTAAAAGGCGAACCTGCAGTGGAATACTTGCTAATACTTTGAGCTTTTTTTCGGTAAACGCACTTGCTGGAATCGTCATATCAAATAACATAAAAAAACCTCCTTTGTTTTTGGCTATTCTTGGTGTGAAACATAAAAAAGTCCCTATATCTATACAAAGTGTATAGATATAGGGACGATACATTCGCGGTTCCACCCTACTTCCGACAAGTCGGCAGCTTCATTGATCATGCTCACGGACGCCTGCGAAATAAGGTTCCAACTTGGCTTTCACTCTCCCAAGTTCGCTTCATGGAATGGTCTTCTTTCTTTCTTCCGGTCATAGCACGGATTCGATTACCATTATGATAGTAGTTGAAGCTAGGGTTTGTCAATGATTAATTTGAACTTTTATCCTTCTGGACCTAAATCCGCCTGATCATGAAAGACGATCTCATCAGCGATTTTCCCATCACTTTCAAAAACAATGATCTCATTCATTCCAGTTTTTAAAAACGGCGCCGGGACGTACAAGCGCTGCTGCGGTCCTTTTTCCCAGAAACGGCCGATCATATGACCATTGACTTGGACAAACCCTTTGCCCCAGCCCGGCAATTCGATAAAGGTATCTGCACATTCATCAAAAACACATTCAAAGCGTGAGAAACTTGGTTGGCCTTTTTGCCATTTCCCTTGGAAATCAATGGCATGCAAATTATCCATCGGCAAGGGATAGATTTCCCAGTTGCTTTGGAATGCGCCATTAATGATCACACCGTCTTTAATGCCTTTGTGCTGATGGTTCATTTTAACGGAATAATTGACCCGCCCCATATTCTCCACCAAGATCCCCAACTCGTTTTCTGATTCTGATAGATCGAAACTGTAGGATTGACCGATTTCTCGATCGTAATCGATCCGCAAAAGTTCCTGGTTGATAAACGTATGGGCACGATCCATCGTATTGATCAGACGGTAGTCGGCAATCTTCCGTGCAGGCCCAATCAGTGAGCGATAGTAGATATAACCTGTCGCTTGATTGCAGGCTTCCATCGATAAAGGGTAATTCCTTATGATCGGTTGACTGATCGTGTCGATCGTCGAAAACAAGGAGACTCGTTCTTTCACTGAGAATGTTCCATAAGCTTTTCGCTCAAGTTTCATACTCAAGGGAAACTCAGGAATTTCCGCATAGTCAGCGATCACTTTTTTGAAGGCTTGGTATTTGGCAGTAGGTTCTCCCCATTCTGTCAACAAGGCATCATAATCATAGCTAGTGACATCCGGCGCTAAGCGCTCGTAATAGTTTGACCCGTTCATAAAGCCAAAATTGGTCCCGCCATGGAACATATAAATATTGACAGAACCTTCTGCCAAGCAATCCTGAAGTTCCTTTACTGCATCAGCCGTTGATGTTGTATGATGATGGTCATCACCCCAAGCATCAAACCAGCCGATCCAAAATTCCATGACCATCAGTGGCCGTTTTTCTCCGTGAAATCTTCGAAGTTTTTCAAAGTTTTCCTTGATGTTGGAGCCGCAGTTGATCGTAGGCAATGCCAAGTCTTTGATAGTGCCGTTTTCTAACATATCGTGCCAAGGTCCGTCAGAGGTCACTAACGGCGTTTCTACACCCTGTTGCCGCATCGCAGCCACCATTTTCCGCAAATACTCTTTATCATTGGCGTAGCTGCCGTATTCATTTTCTACTTGCATCACTAAAATCGGACCGCCTTGGGTGATCTGCAGATCCCGCACTTGTGGAAACAAATGGGCGAAATAACGAGTGATTTTTTCCATAAATGGTGGATAATCAAACCGAAGCTTCATCATGGGATCTTGCAAAAGCCAATAAGGCAGTCCCCCAAATTCCCATTCTGCACAAATATAAGGTGCTGGTCGCAAAATGACATAAAGCCCTACTTCTTGTGCCGTTTGGATAAATCGCCGCAAATCAAGGATCCCCTCAAATTGATAGACGCCTTCCTGTGCTTCATGGAGATTCCACGGAACATAGGTTTCCACAGTATTACAACCCATCAAGCGTAGTTTCTCTAATCGATCTTGCCAATATTCAGGAACGACCCGAAAATAATGGATCGCTCCAGAGATCACTTTGAACGGCTTTTTGTCTAGATAAAAGTCATCTTCGATAGCAAAAGTTCGCATCAGTTACGCTCCTCTTTGACGATATAGGTGGTGTATTGTGTCAGCATCATTTCTGAAGAAAGAACCTCACCCGTCAGAAGATCCGTCTTTCCAACAAACATTGCTGGCAACGGTTGTGCTTCTTCGTGGAAATTGATGATAACGAAGAATTTCGCCTCTGCATTTTCACGACAGGCAACTTCTAGTTTTGTTGCTTCCTCGATCACTGGGGTGATATCGTTTTCTTCGACAATCGTTTTGAAAAGCTGATCTTGCAGCTGATCTTCCAACTGTCCACCAAAGTAATAGACGGTGCCATCGCCAAACATATTTTTCGTCACTGCCGGCATTCCTGCATAGAAATTGCTTGTGTAATGCGCTAGCGCTTCGGCGGTTTCTAAATGGATCAAATCGCTGACTAAATTACTGGTTCCTGTCAGTTCTTCATTGACTAAGGAAACGCCGTTTGATTGTTCTGGGGCTAATGCATCGATTTCTTCCACCCAGATGCCAGCTAACTCCCGCAATGGCCCAGGATAGCCCCCTAAGTGAACGTTGTCAGATTGATCAACGATACCGCTCATATACGTGGTAAGTAAAGAACCACCTTGTTTGACGAAATCAGTGAGCCGCTCTTGCATTCCTTCTTTGATCATGTAGAGAACAGGTGCTGCGACTAATTTGTATTTTGATAAGTCAGCATCCACGGGAACCAAGTCGACGGCAATATTTTGTTCATGAAAATAACGATAGTAGCGATGGATCTGTTCTACATACTTCAGATCAACGGTCGGACCACTCGTATATTCTAATGCCCAATAATTGTCCCAATCGAAAATCACGGCAACCTGTGATTGAGTTTGCGTCCCAATAATGTCTGAAAGCTGCGCTAATTCAGCACCAAGAGCTGCCGTTTCTCGGAAAACTCGCGTGTCTTCATGACCGACATGTTCGATAACAGCTCCATGGAATTTCTCACAAGCACCGATGGAACGTCGCAATTGGAAATATTGGATCGTGTCCGCCCCATGAGCGATCGTTTGGTAGCTTTGCGCCCGCATTTGTCCCGGTTTTTTTAATGAGTTATAGGGTTGCCAGTTTTGTTGAGAGGGTGTTTGTTCCATCAGCATAAAGGGCTGTTGTTTCAAGCCGCGCATTAGATCATGTGTCATGGCTACTAAACTCCATGGCGTATTATACGCTGGATAATTATCCCACGAAATAAGGTCCATTTCCTTCGCCCACTTGAAATAATCCAGTCCTTTAAAGGTTCCCATCAAATTCGTTGTAATCGGTGTCGTGGGATCGATTTTCCGAATAGCGTCCCGCTCCATCATATAGTTTTTTAAAAGGCTATCCGAGTTGAAGCGTCGGTAGTCAATAGAAATTCCTGCAAATGCCGTCTTGTCATAGCCGATTCCTTCTGACAGCGCATTTGGCAGAACGATTTCATCCCATTCATATACAGTATGACCCCAAAATTCCATATTCCAGGCTTTATTCAGTGCTTCGATCGTTTGATATTTATCCTTTAGCCAAACACGAAACGCTTTTTCACAGTTGTCGCAATAACATTCGCCGCCGTATTCATTATTGATGTGCCAACAAGTCACTTGTGGATTTTCGCCGTAACGTTCGGCTAATTTCGTTGCCAGACGTTCTGCGTATTTTTGATAAACCAAACTATTGGGACAGGCATTATGCCGTTGCCCAAACTTATGATGGCGTCCATCATAATCGGTGCGAGCGACTTCCGGATACTTCTTAAACATCCAAGCTGGCAAAGCGGCTGTGGAAGTGGCTAAGACGATGTCGAAGCCCTCCGTACTTAATTTTTCGATGATTTGATCCAATTCCTCAAAATCATAACAATTTTCAGAGGGTTGGATCTTTGCCCATGAAAAAACATTGACGGTCGCGCTATTGATACTTGCTTTTTTAAAGATCCGAATGTCTTCTTCCCAAATCTCTTTCGGCCACTGATTTGGATTATAATCGCCGCCGAATAGAATTCGATCAAAAAATTTTGTCATATAAGTGAACGCTCCTTTAAAATAAAATGATTTCTACTCTCTTATTGTAAGGCTTTTCATTTTGTTGTAGTATAATACATGAAACACTATTTTATAACTTTTCGAAACATGGAGGTTGAACATGCCTATTTATTTTTATCAAACAAACCAGCAGTTGCCTTTGTCGCTTGAAAGTATCGGAAACGATTGGCCACAAGATGACGTTGTTCGTCTCGATGGCTACCCTTACTTTCATTGGCTGCAGACAGAACAAGGAGAAGGTCGCGTCACCTTTGGTCAAGAATCCTTTATTTTACGTCCCAGTGAAGGCATCTTGATTTTCCCTTTCACTCCTCATCGCTACTATCCCTTATCAGATTGGAAAACCTCCTTCGCTACCTTTCAAGGACCTTTGGCAGCTGAGATATTAAAACAATTTACAAGTCAACCTTATCTTTTAGTTGAAGAGTCTAAAACTTTTTCCTATATGACTTGGATCAAACAACGCATTAAAGAAGACCCAAAAATCAGCTGGGATCCGTTACGGGCTTCTAGTGAGTGTTATCGTTTTTTGCTGGCGATCATGCAAGAGCGCTCTGGGAATCCAACCGAAAAACACCCCTTGTTTCAACAATATCTGGTCCCTGTTATACAAGAAATCGAAACCAATTATGATCAGGCGATCACGATCAAAAACTTGGCTGGTTTAGTCTATGTTTCGCCTCAATATCTCTCTCGGTTGTTCCAGCGTTTTTTAGGACAATCCACCGCCCAATACTTATTAAACTATCGCATGACCCGTGCCAAAGAGCTTTTGGTGGCACAGCCGGATCTGCCCATTCAGCAAGCCGCTTTTGCTGTAGGGTTTCAGGATGCGAGTCACTTTACCGCATTATTCAAAAAAAGAGTCGGCTTAACTCCATTGAAGTTTCGCCAACTCTATCATTGATTTTTCGGTTTTAAGACGTCTTGCCATTGCCCCATCTGATCGATAAACTTCTTACTTTTTAAATGAATGCCCACATATTCATCATACAATAGATCGATCACTTGTCGAATCGCTGCTTTCGTTTCTGGCTTTAATTTGATCGAAGCAATCTGCTCGTAGGATATTTGCGAAAATAAGCGAATAAAATGGATCGCACGAGAATCCGCATGATAGCGACGTTCGTCCATCCCCCAGTGTTGTTCGCATAAAATACCGCTATACTTTGAGGAATAGTCAAACCGACCGTCGGTTTTTCCGCAGATGGCACAATGGGTCCAATTCGGAGTGATCCCGAAACGGTGCAAAATCTGGATCTCAAAGATATTGGTGATGATCTCTGCGTCGTTCCCTTGATCCATTAAGTGCAATGCCTCATGTAAAAATTGGTATAGATGTGGGTCATAGACCCGATCATCGATAGCAGAATCAGCCAAATTCAACAAGTAGGTCGCATAACCAGCAATAAAAATATCACTTTGGATCGTACGAAAAGGATGGATGTCTTTGGCATTGTTTAAAAAGGACAAGCCTTCCGTTTTGATGGTTCCCATGTAGGTGGCTTCAGTATAGGAGAGCAACGCTGGTGCCAAGGGGTTATTTTTCCGATGAGCACCCTTGACATAAAACATTTGCTTCCCGGCAGATTCCGTAAAGATTTTGACTAGCTTGTCTTTTTCTTTATGGTCCTTTGAAAAAAGCAAAATTCCTTTTGTTTCAACAAGATTCATCGTCGCACCTCATTTCTTGAAAAAAACTGATCCAGTTCGCTAACTGCATCAGTTTTTCCTCTTTAAAGCAGACCGTGATGGATCTGCCTTTCCTTAATACTCATCTTTACGATAGCCGTAATCCGTTAAGAAGGTTTGCTTGTCGCGCCAATCTTTTTGAACTTTCACCCATAATTCCAAGAAGACTTTGTCATCTAGTAAGTGTTCAATATCTAGACGGGCTTTCGTCCCGATCTGCTTCAGCATTTTACCGCCTTTACCGATGATAATGCCTTTTTGGCTGTCACGTTCGACAATGATCGTCGCTTGAATATGCACCTTATCATTATGATCTCGTTTCATGGAGTCAACGACGACCGCTACCGAGTGAGGCACTTCATCTCTGGTCAGAAGCAAGACTTTTTCCCGTACCAGCTCGGAAACGATAAAGTATTCCGGATGGTCAGTGATTTGATCTTCTGGGAAATACTGAGGACCTTCAGGCATTTCATCGACCAATAGTTTCATTAGCGTTTCGAAATTATTGCCTTCCGTTGCAGAAATCGGTACGATCTCGGCAAAGTCCATTTGTGAGGAGTAATCTTCAATGATTGCCAATAAAGCATCCGGATGGACTTTATCAATTTTATTGATCACTAGGAAAACCGGCGTCTGGCTTTGACGCAACCGTTCGATGATAAAATCATCACCCTTGCCGCGCTTTTGATCGGCACTGATCATAAATAGTGTCACGTCAACTTCACGAAGTGCGCTATAGGCGGTTTCCACCATAAAATCGCCCAGACGGTGTTTGGGTTTATGGATCCCTGGTGTATCGATAAAGATGAGCTGTGCGTCATCTGTCGTATAGACCCCTTGGATTTTATTACGAGTCGTTTGCGCCTTGTCACTCATGATCGCGATTTTTTGTCCTACAACTCGATTTAGTAGTGTGGATTTCCCAACATTTGGCCGTCCGACGATCGCAACGAAGCCTGATTTGTGTGTTGTCATTGTTGTTCCCCTTTATCTTGTGGTTTTAGTGCGTATCAGAAGAGCTGCAGTAATTTTGGCAAGAAGATGATCGCTGCGACCACTAATGCAAAAACTGCGGTCATCAGCACAGCACCAGCTGCCATATCTTTGATTTTTTTCCCGATTGGATGGAAATGAAAGTCCGTAAACATGTCAACGACATTCTCAAAGACTGTATTGATGATCTCCACGATCCAGACCAAGAAAACGGCTAACAGCAGCCAAAGCCATTCCATTTGATTCAAACGGAAAATAAAACCTGCAATGATCGCAACGATGCCTAACCCAACATGTTTACGCATATTACGTTCCTCTTTAAAGACAGTTTTTATACCGGTGAAAGCAAATTCGATTGACGAGATAAACTGTTTATTTTTCCCAATATTCTTATCTTTTGAGTCCATAGGCATCCAGTATTTCCTTTTGCAATCCAAACATTTCCTTTTCATCTTCTGGTGTCATATGATCATAGCCGTTGATATGCAAGAAACCATGCAGCGCCAAGAAACCAAGTTCCCGATTATAGGTATGCCCATATTCAGCAGCTTGTTCCTTTGCCCGTTCAATGGAGATCATAATGTCTCCTAGATCACGAGGCATCTCTTCAAGGGCTTCGTCAAAAATAATCGGCATCTCCTCCGCCGTTTCTTCTTCGAAGGCAAAACTGATGACATCTGTCGGCATATCTTTGCCGCGATACTCCCGATTGATTTCTTGGATGGCTGCATTGTCCATAAACGTGACGGACATTTCCGTATCCTCTGGAAGGTCTAAATGTCCTGCAGCAAATTGCAGAAGTCCTTCGATCTCTTTGATCTTCGTTTCCCCCACTGAATTTGTCTCATCTAAAAAGGTAATCTCCATTAGCGCTCTCTTCTTTCTTGTTCTTCTTTCATTTTCTCTGCTTCCGATTTCATTTTTGGGTATTTGATCCGTGAATGGAAGGTACTGCATAGTCCGTTGACCAGTGATTTTTCAATCATCCGGATTTCTTTCAACGTTAGTCCCGTTTCATCTAATTGACCGTCTAAGATCCGATCATTGATGAGATTCGCAACAAATTCTTGAATTTTTTGATTGGTCGGATTTTCCATCGCTCGAACAGCTGCTTCACAACTGTCAGCGATACTCACGACACCCGCTTCTCGTGTCTGCGGTTTTGGCCCAGGATAACGGAAATCTTCTTCTGTCACCTCGGGATTACGCTCTTGAGCTTTTACATAGAAATAACGCATCAGAGTTGTGCCATGGTGTTGACGGCAAATATCGATCACCATCCGCGGCATTTTGGCTTCTTCGAGAATTTCCGCTCCGTCGATCACGTGACCGAAGATGATTTGTTTGCTGTCTTCCGGCAGCAAAAAATTATGCGGGTTTTCGGCACCAGCAGGTAAATTTTCTACGAAGAAATTGGCATGTTTGACTTTGCCAATATCATGGTAATAACAAGCCACGCGGGTCAGTAAGCTTTGCCCACCGATCTCGGCGACGGCATTGGCGCTAAGATTAGCAACCATCATACTGTGATGATAGGTCCCTGGTGCTTCTTCCAGCAACTGCTTCAATAACGGGTGGTTCGGGTTACTCAATTCATTCAACACGATCATACTTTCATCCGTTACCAATAATTCGATATATGGATGCAACCCCATCGTCAGCAAATAGCTAAGAAGCGAGCCGGCCAATCCACAGACGAGTGTTGTCCACGTATTGCCGCGGGCCAAATCCATTCCTTGGAAAATGACCAACATGATGCTTAAGAGTAATGGGAAAACGATCACCCACATGACTGCGATTTTCCCTTGACTGGCGATACGTGCTCGTTTGATCATCGTCCCCATCAACCCAGAGAAGAGATAGGTCACTAAAACAGTCGTCAACAAGTTGGTCCCGCTGGAATCAAAGTAAATGAAGAGTGCACTGACCACTTGGAAAATCGCGGCTAATATCCCTAAACGTCTGCTGGAGAAAATGCTTAGAATCAGCGGTGTAAAGGCTGCTGGGAAAAAGAGCGGGATAAAGGTCACTAATTCTGATTGGAACAGTTGGAAAAATTTCATGATCAAGATACTGAATGCCATCGCCAAAATATAAAAAGTGACGGCGTTCATTCGCTTTTCAACATCTTTTGTCTGTCTTGTATAATAAAACAGCATGAGCATTTGTAAGCAGGTCGCTAAAACTAAGGCGATTAATGGAAAAACTGAGAAGGTCTGATTGGTCATTCCTAAAAGCTGCAGCTTTTCCAATGCGTTGGCATCGATCTGTGATCCTTCACGAACAATGATCTCCCCTTGATAGATCATTACCGGTGGAACAGCATCCATGGCGGTTTGTCTCGCTTCTTCCGTCCGCTTTTCATTGGGAATATCATTGACGACGATTCCTTGATTGACAATGAAGCGTAAAACGGACGCCATATCCGAAGTAACATCTAGAAATTGGATCTTGTCTTCCGCCTCTGAGCGGAAAGTACTGAGTTCTGTTTGACGGATCTGTTTGGCCATTTGCTCGTCTACTAGCTGCAACGCATAGGTTCGTACCGTATTCAATTCATCGGTACTTAATGAAAACAATGTCGACAAAAAATTATTCGTCAATGACTGATAGAAATCGAGTTCATCATCACTCATTTTTTCAAACTCTTTTTTTAAGGCTGCAATGTATTCATCCGTACTCGGTTTAGGGATATTTTCATCCTCATCCGCCTCAGCAACTTCTTTTGCATGTGTCTCATCCGTTGATTTTTTGACTGAATCAACTAAGTCAAAAAGGTGGTCGATGCGATCGTGCTGTGTCTGCGCTAGAGTATCCTGATAGGTGTACTCTGGCGGAACCGCTTCTGCTGCCAATTTGCGTTTTTGTTCCGTTGCAGTAGTGTTTTCGATCGTTTTATTGGCACGAATGTTTTCTTCCGCCACCTGGCCTTCGCTATAATCGACATTATTCTGTTTGACACTGGTGTACATGATACCAATCGAAAAAAGAAAGAAGAGAAACATCAAAACTGGTAAATAAAACTTCCCGAGTCTTTCTCTAAGTTTCCGTAGTGGTTGAATGATCATAGTTCTCCTCCTGAAAGACGATCAGCGCTTGTCTTTAAGATCTGCTTCTTCATAAGCTCGAATGATATCGGCCACAACTGGGTGCCGCACCACATCTCCTGCTTCAAAATTAGCAAAAGCAATTTTAGGGATTTCCTGCAACGTTCGCTCCGCATGGATCAAACCGCTTAAAGTCCCTTTTGGCAAGTCGATCTGACTCGTATCGCCATTGACGATCATTTTGGAGTTGAATCCTAAACGCGTCAGAAACATTTTCATTTGAGCGATCGTCGTATTTTGCGCTTCATCTAAAATGACAAAGGCATCTTCTAATGTACGCCCTCGCATATATGCTAATGGTGCGATCTCAATGACGCCTCGTTCCATCAGACGGTTCGTATGATCCATCCCGAAAATTTGATACAACGCATCATAAACCGGTCGCAAGTAAGGATCGACTTTTTCTTTCAAATCGCCTGGAAGAAAGCCAAGGTTCTCTCCTGCTTCAACCGCGGGCCGTGTCAAAATAATCTTTTGCACTTGACCTTTCTTTAAAGCAGCGATCGCCATTACGACGGCCAGAAAGGTTTTTCCGGTTCCGGCTGGTCCGACCCCAAAGACCACATCATGTTTACGGACAGCTTCGATATATTTCTTTTGACCGGCATTTTTTGCCCGAATCGGTTTCCCATTACGGTCCTTGATGATTTCTTCTTCATACATATCTTTGAAATAATCAAGACTGCCTTTGTTTACCATGTTCAAAGCTGTGATCACATCAGGAGTACTGATATTGATGCCTCGTTTGATCAACTCTTGCAACGCTCGGATCACGGATTGTGCTTTTTCTGTAGCTTCCGCTTCGCCGACGATTTGGATCAGCTCCCCACGAGTGTGAATGACCGTCCCCGTCGAGTCTTCAATGATTTTAATGTTCTTATCGTGAGCACCTAAGAGTAAACGAACGTCATCGTTCTCACTAAGTGTTATCTCGATCGTCATAGTTTTGTCTGTCAAATATGTTACAGCTCCTTTTTTGGCGTTCTTATTAATAATAACATAAGATGGAAAAAAGAAAAATTACTTATAAAGTCCAAGGGTAGTTTCCTTTTTGTCCTTATGCTTTTTTTAAGTTTTTGAAATCAGAAAAAAAGCCGCGAGCATGTCATCCATACTCGCGGCGTGAGCTTACATTTGATCCAATAATTCTTTAACGATCGCATTGACTTGATTGCCGTCTGCTTTGCCTTTGACTTGCGGCATTACAGCACCCATCACTTTTCCAAATTCTTTGGAAGAAGAAGCACCAGTCTTTTCAATCGCTCCAGCAACGATTTGGCGGATTTCCGCTTCATCAAGTTGTGCTGGCAAATATTTTTCAACAACTGCAATTTCAACTTTGACTTTCTCAGCTAGATCATTTCGGTCAGCTTTCTCAAACTCATGTAAAGAGTCCCGACGTTGCTTCATCTCACGAGATAAAACGGTCAACTCTTCTTCTTCATTCAAGTCAGAACCTTTTTTGATCTGCTCATTTTGAATTGATGCTTTCAACATGCGGATCACCTGCAAGGTTTCCTTGTCTTTGGCTTTCATCGCTGTCTTCATGTCATCATTCAGTGTACTTAGTAGTGTCACACTACCAGCTCCAATTCTCAAAACAGTAGAAAATTAGAATTTTTTGCGTTTTCTAGCTGCTTCAGATTTTTTCTTACGCTTTACGCTAGGTTTTTCGTAAAATTCACGTTTACGAGATTCCTGTAAAGTACCCGCTTTTGACACGGAACGTTTGAAGCGACGAAGAGCATCGTCAAGTGATTCGTTTTTGCGAACGACTGTTTTTGACATGTAAATTCCCTCCCTCCGAGCTTAAAAAGTAACCGTAGTTGTTATTGAAATAAAATCCCAAAAAACACGACTGTCCTTTAAAAATTATAGCTAACCCCTGAAAAAGTGTCAAGGCATTCTGTTAAAAAAGTCTTCGATACTGTCAAGTTTGTTTGGGTTTTCATTGACATTCTTCACAACGACCCAAAATCTCGAAGCGATGACCCTCGATCAAACAACCGGGAAGCTGTTCTTGAAAGAAGTCCATTGGGCAAATATGCAGTTCTTTTGTTTTGCCACAAACCGTGCAAATAAAGTGATGGTGATGATGGTCTTCTAATTCTGCACAACAGTTATAGCGAAACTTCATCTCACCGTTCAGTTCTGTTTCTTCTAAAATACCGATCTCAGAAAAATCGTGCAAATTCCGGTAGATCGTATCATAACTCAAGCCAGGGTACTTTTCCGACATGTATTCATGAATTTCTTTTGCCGGTAAATAGCGATTGCGTTTCACTAAATAGGTAATGATCGCTTCTCTTTTTTTCGTATTTTTAAAGCCATTTTCTTTCAACGTTGTCATGGCATGCTCTATGAGCGTTTGATTTTTCATCGTAGACCCTCCTGATAAATCAAAATCATTCCGATTCTATCAATCTTAAGTATGGTATAATGAAATCAATAAAAAAGCAAGAGAGGATTTTTCTTATGAAGCCAAATGAACCAGAACAACTAGACTTGCAAGAAAAATTGCAAACCAGTGCTGCAGTGACGATGTTCGTTTTGTCGGACTCTGCCGGTGAAACAGCATCGAAGCTTGCCCAAGCGACAATGGCACAGTACCCCAGCGTCGAATTTAACCTTTTTAGACGCACGTTTATCCACACGAAAGAGCACTTGATCAAAGCATTATCAGATGCTAAGAAACACAATGCCATTATCCTTCACACTTTGATCAAAGAAGAACTCGTGGATTTGACGAATCATTTTTGTGAAGAAGCGGATCTCTATCATTTCGACGTATTAACACCGCCTGTCAGTGAAGTGGCACGCCGCACTGGAGTAGCACCTTCACGAGAGCCAGGGGCTTTGCACCACCTGAACGAAAATTATTTCAAACGCATCAAAGCCATGGAATTTGCGGTCATGTACGATGACGGAAAAGACCCTCGTGGCTTCTTGGAAGCAGATGTCGTGTTACTAGGGGTTTCTCGAACCTCAAAAACACCGTTGAGTCTATTTTTAGCGAACAAAAACTTAAAAGTCGCTAATTTGCCTTTGGTTCCACAAGCCCACATCCCGAAACAGCTCTGGGAAATCGATCCGAAAAAAATCGTCGGGTTAACAAATGATCCGAATGTGTTAAACAGTATCCGCAAAGAACGGATGCGTTCTTATGGCCTGAACCCTGACTCTGCATATTCCGATATTGAAAAAATCAAAGCAGAGCTGACGTTTGCTAATGATCTTTACGAGAAATTAGGTTGTGTCGTGATCAATGTCGCTTCCCTTTCCATCGAAGAAACCGCCTCAATGATTTTAAATGCATTAAACTTAGAAGACCATAGCTATTACACTTCAGAGACAAAAGACTGAAAACGATAAAGCAATAAAAAAAGATGAACAGACTGCCGTCTGCTCATCTTTTTTAGGATATCTATCATTTCAAAGTTTTTTTAAAAAACTTGCAGCCCTTCACGATCGATTTGTAATTGTTCGATATACGCATTGCTCTCCAAGGCATGTAAAAGTTTTGAGATTCGTTCTGCCCGTTCCTCTGGGACGATCGCTAAGACCGTTGGTCCAGCGCCGCTTAAGAAACAGCCATAGCCGCCTTCTTCTTCGCAAATCTGGCGAATGGTCGACAAGTGTGGCACAAGCTTTTCCCGATAGGCTTCATGAAAACGATCCTGCTGCATCAATTTCCCTGCAAGAGGCAGATTGCCATTGATGACCGCTGCGATCATCACGTTGGCGATCGCACTGGCCTCAACTGCTTGCTCGTGAGAAAGTGTTTGCGGCAAGACTTGACGACTTGCTTCAGTCAAAAGTTCTTCATGAGGAATATAGGCAATGATCTCGCACTCTGGAAAATGATGCTTTACTAAATACGTATGCTTGTGCTGATGATCATAAGCAGCAACTGCAAAATCTCCATAGATCGCTGGTCCAACATTGTCAGGATGCCCTTCAATGGCAGTTGCGATCTCAAGCTTTTGTGCTGCACTCAGATTCATGTGTGCCATTCGGTTGGCTAGTTCAATACCAGCGACGATCACCGAGGAACTACTGCCTAAGCCTCGTGCCAAAGGAATATCCGAACTCATACGGATCTTCAGGGGTTTCATGTCTGGTGCTAATTTTAGTGCCACACGCAAAAGTAAGTTAGTTTCATCGTTTGGGATCTCTGAGCCTAGCTCATGGATGATCTCCCATGTATCGTTTTCTTTTAAAACTTCGATGAACAAATACTTTGACAGGGCAATCCCGCAGGAATCAAAGCCAGGCCCTAAATTCGCACTGGTTGCAGGAACGCGGATCTTCATAACTTGGCAACTCCTTCACGAAGATGCTGGCGCATTTCTTCTAAATCACTCATTTTATTGATCGTAACTTCCGTTGCTTTAATTGCTGTATCAGGATCTTTCAGCCCGTTTCCAGTAAAGACGGCAACGACAGTTTCACTTGGTTTGATTTTCCCTGCTTTCACGTGCTGGATGACACCAGCAAGCGATGCAGCAGAGCCTGGTTCAATAAACACACCATCTTGCGCAGCAATTTTACGATACGCATTCAAAATTTCCTCATCGGTTACTGCATCGATGTATCCTTTTGATTCATCACGAGCGGCTTCTGCCAACTGCCAGCTGGCTGGATTGCCGATACGAATCGCTGTAGCGATGGTTTCCGGCTGTTCAATGACTTCCCCACGAACGATGGCAGCCGCACCTTCTGCCTCAAACCCATGCATTCTTGGCAACGTGGTGCCTTTTTTCTCATGCCATTCTTTGAATCCTTTCCAATAAGCCGAGATATTCCCAGCATTACCAACTGGAATTGCAAGAACATCAGGCGCCTGTCCTAGCTGTTCGCATACTTCAAAGGCAGCTGTTTTTTGTCCTTCTAAACGATAAGGATTGACAGAGTTCACTAATGCCACAGCTTCTGTTTTCGCAATATCCCGGACTGCTTTTAACGCTTCATCAAAGTTTCCTGGAATCGAAATGATGTCCGCTCCATAAACGATTGCTTGCGCCAATTTTCCCATAGCGATCTTGCCATCTGGAATAACAACGTAAGCTTTGATCCCCGCTCTGGTCGCATAAGCGGCTGCGGCTGCACTAGTATTTCCTGTCGAGGCACAAACGATCGCTTTCGCGCCTTCTTCCACCGCTTTTGCCACCGCCATCACCATGCCGCGGTCTTTAAATGAGCCTGTCGGATTCAGGCCTTCGTATTTTCCATACAATTGGATCCCTAATTCATTTGAAAGACTTGGTAATGGAATCAGAGGTGTATTTCCTTCAGCCAGCGACAATGCTGGGGTATTTTCATTAACTGGGAGATATTCCTTGTATTGATGCAATAATCCTTGATACATGTTTATTCCTCCATCACTTTCATTATTTGCACGTTTTGCGTATTCGCGTATGCCTTGAGTGCTACTGTTAGTTCCTTTTCACTGATTGGCTTCGTGATTCCAGCTATTCGTTGGCTTGCTTCATCAAATGCTGTGTGCTTTGATTCAAACCATTCTGGGAAAGAAGCTGCATTAAGGTCTTTACTTGAAAAGGAAACATAGTGTTGCACAGGAACTTCTTGTACCGAAGCCAATGCTGTTTCTTTTTCAAAGGTTAAAAAAGGTTCAACGATCCCGAATGTTTTGTTTTTAGCCAATACCGTCAAATCGGCAACCACACTAGTGGCTGTCGGACGCGATCCAGCCCCTGGTCCATAAACCATCGACTGATCAATTCCGTCGCTTTTGATAAAAATACCATTGAACTCATTTTGGATCGTCGCCAAGGCGTGGTTTTTTGGCACTAACACCGGCCCAACCGATACAGTAAGGGAACCGTCATCAGTCTTTTGAGCTGCGCCAATCAATTTCACTTCATAGCCAAAAGCTTGTGCCTGCTTAATATCTTCTACAGCTAATCCGCGAATACCTTTTGTTGCAACATCAGCAACGTCGATTGTTTTCCCAAAAGCAAATTTGGTCAGGATCACCATTTTATAAGCCGCATCGATACCGTCAACATCATTGGAAGGATCTGATTCGGCAAAACCTTTTACTTGAGCTTGTGACAACGCATCTTCATAGGTCATGCCATCTTCCGTCATTTTCGTCAGCATATAATTGGTCGTCCCATTGACGATGCCAAAAATTCCTGTGATCGTATCAGGTAGATAGTGGGTGCTCAATGTGCGCAAAATCGGAATTCCTCCCCCCACACTGGCTTCATAATAAAGAGAAACACCGGCTTTTTCAGCAATTGCCAGCAGTTCATGTCCATGGGTGGCAATCAGATCTTTATTTGCCGTCACAACATGCTTTTTATTTTCTAAAGCAGCTGAAATAAACGCTTTTGCCGGATCGATCTTCCCGATCAATTCCACAATTACGTCGATGGTCTCATCTTCAAACAACTCATTTGCCTCATTCGTCAAAGCAAACCCATACTTAGCTGCTAACGCAGACTTATCCTCATAAGGCGAAGCTAATGCTTTCGTGATTTGCACACTGACTCCTGTGCGTGCCAGAATGGCTTCTTTTTGCTCTGCCAACACTTGGCATACCCCGGTGCCGACAACACCCATTCCTAATAATCCAATGTTCAATTGCTTACCCATAATGCCCCCTAACTGAAAACGTTATTAAAAACCGTTCATCCAATTTTAATATTTCCACTAGCATACCAAAAACAATAAGAAAAAACTAGGACTTTTGAGAAATTCTCGCCCTAGTTTTAACGGTGATGGATATGTTCGAATGTTTTTTGCAAAATATCCACAACATGTTTGTCATCAAGACTATAAAGGATGGTTTTTCCTTGTCTTTCCGACTTTACGATCCGATTATCTTTCAATAGTTTCAACTGATGAGAGACTGCTGATTGTTCCATATGTACTTGTTCCGCGATTGAAGTGACATTGCGTTCACCCTCTTGAAGGGACAACAAAATTTTTAATCTGGTCGGATCACTAAGCATCTTAAAAATCTGCGTTACTTGCTGAATTTCCTCTAATTTAGGCGGAGTCATCGCGCCACATCCTCTCTTATTTCCTTTTGCATTTTAGCCCTTGATAGACGGCTTGTCAATCAGCGGCCGCCAAACAAGGAGAAGTAATTAGATAAAAGACAAGAATAGATCCAAGTGTCAGAAAATTCCCTTTAGAAGCTTAGGTCCCTCAACAACTGTTCGTTGGCGAAACAAATGCTTCTTTTTCTACCACTCGGATCATTCAGTCAAATTGCAATTTTTTGATTATGAAGGCAGCAGATGACTTTATTCACCTGTGATTTCTTCAATCGCTGCTTGCAGATCAGCAATTTTTTGTTCTGCTGCTTCTGCCGTTTCGCCTTTTACACCAATATAAAACTTGATTTTCGGTTCGGTCCCAGAAGGACGAACCGCAATCCAGCTTTCATCTTCCAAGGTGTATTTCAAAACATCAGAAGGCGGTGTGGTCATTTTTTGTTGGTGACCATCTAAGCCCACACGAGTCAACAGTTTAAAGTCTTCTGTTTGTACGACAGGGGTTCCTGCGAAGACAGAAGGTGCTTTTTCACGGAAAGTCTTCATCAAGGCAGCAATCTTAGTTGCCCCTTCCATGCCGCTCATCGTTACAGAAATCGTTTTTTCTGCATAATAACCGTACTCTTCAAAAATATCTTGCAGACCGTCATACAATGTTTTGTCTGATTGTTTGTAAAAAGCAGCCACTTCTGCTAATAAAACGAGCGCTTGGATCGCGTCCTTGTCCCGTACGAATGGTTTTACTAAGTAGCCATAGCTTTCTTCAAAGCCAAACATAAAGGTTTGAGAATGGTCTTTTTCAAATTGTTGGATTTTTTCGGCAATAAATTTAAAGCCGGTCAATACGTTGATCATATCCACATCGTAGGATTTAGCGATCGCTGTTGGCAATTCACTAGAAACGATCGATTTTAAGACTGCTGCATTTTCTGGCAATGTCCCAGCTATTTTATGGGCTTCTAAAATGTAACGGATCATCAATGCGCCTAACTGGTTACCTGTCAACACTTGGTAGTTGCCATCTGGCATTCTTACTGCAGCTCCTAAGCGATCGGCATCTGGATCTGTTGCGATCAACAGGTCAGCACCTTCTTTTTCTCCTAAAGCAATCGCATATTCAAAGGCAGAGTGCTCTTCTGGATTCGGTGATTTCACTGTACTGAAATTTGGATCGGCAACCGCTTGAGAAGGTTCAATAATGAATTGTTGGAAACCAGCTTGTTTCAACGCTTTCTCCCCAAGCATCCGCCCTGTTCCGTGAAGTGGTGTATAGACAAGTTTCAAATCTTTGCCCACCGTATCGATCAATTCTTGATCGATCGTGACTTCTTTGATCTCTTTCAGATAGGCAGTATCGATTTCTTCGCCAATAATAGAGATCAAGCCGCTGTTTTTGGCTTCTTCTTCACTTAATACAGGGATCTCTAACGGATTTTCAATTTCCCGAACGAATTTTGTCAATGCATCCGCATCTGCTGGTGGCATTTGTCCACCATCTTCCCCATATACTTTGTAGCCATTGTATTCGGCTGGATTGTGAGAAGCTGTGATCATGATTCCAGTAAAGGTTTTTAAGTATCGCACAGCAAAAGATAATTCTGGCGTCGGACGTAAGCTTTCAAAGACGAAGGCTGGAATATCGTGTTTTGCCAATGTTTTTGCCGCTTCCATCGCGAACTCAGGTGAAAAATGACGGGAATCATAGGCGATCGCTACGCCACGACGTCTTGTTTCAGGATCTTGTGTATCCATAAAGCGAGCCAATCCTTCGGTTGCTTGACGAATCGTATAAATGTTCATCCGATTGATACCAGGTCCTAAAATTCCTCGCATACCGGCAGTCCCAAATTCCAAAGGCATATAAAAAGCGTCTTCTAACATCGCAGGATCTGCTTCTAATGCGGTCAATTGTTCTTTTAATTGTGGATCTAAGTGTTCACTGTTTTTCCATTGATTAAATGTTTGTTCCCATGCCATAAAATAACCTCTCCTTTTTCCGTTAAAATGCTCTAAAATTAGTATAACACTACTTACAGATTTCTCAAAGAATAACCAAACGAAAAATAAAAACAGCTGCTATCAAAAGTGATTGACACTTTAAAAATAACAGCTGATTCCATTAAACTATTTCGTTAATTGAGCATCCTTTTGTGTTTCAATAAAATCAAACACTTGTTGACCAGCAATACTGCCATCGCCGACTGCCGTCGTGATTTGACGCAAGCCTTTTTCACGAACATCGCCAACCGCGTAAACACCAGGAATTGAAGTTTCCATCTGCTCATTGGTTAAAATCCAGCCAGCATCATTCGTGATACCGCTGGCTTTGAATGGTTCTGTCAACGGATCTAAACCAACATAGATAAAGACACCGCCAGCAGCTTCTTCTGTCACTTCATCCGTTTTTACGTTTCTGATTTGCACGCCAGTCACGACCATCTCATTGCCTTTGATTTCTTCAACAACAGAATCCCAAATAAAAGAGATTTTCTCGTTGGCAAATGCGCGATCTTGAATGATTTTTTGTGCTCGTAATTCGTCACGACGGTGAACGATCGTTACTTCGGAAGCAAATTGTGTTAAGTAGATAGCTTCTTCGACTGCCGAGTCGCCTCCGCCAACAACAATCAAGCGTTTGTTACGGAAAAAGGCACCGTCACAAACCGCACAGTATGAAACACCGCGTCCCGCGAATTCTTCTTCGCCTTTGACGCCTAACTTTCTATGTACGCATCCTGTGGCAATGATGATTGTTTTCCCTTGATAGGTTTTGTCTTCGGTGGCAACTTCTTTGAATTCACCTTGATCCGTGATGCTCTGAACGATCCCATAGGCATTTTCAACACCAAATTTAATGGCACCTTCATACATTTTAAATGCTAATTCAGGGCCTAAGATTGATTCGTATCCTGGGTAGTTTTCAACTTCAGCCGTATTGTTCATTTGACCGCCAGGTGCGCCTCGTTCAATCATTAGTACTGATAAATTCGATCTTGACGCATAAAGCGCTGCTGTCATCCCCGCAGGGCCTGCGCCGATGATAATTACATCATACATATATTTCCCTCCAATTTGGACTACCCATACTTTACTTTCAAAAGCAAATTCTATCAACTCATCTGCTTACAAAAAATAATAAGATATTCCTGCTTTTACTTTTGAAAATTACATTGACTTTCTTTTCAATTTTTGTAAAATTTTCACGATACGTCTATTATATAGAAAATAAGGAGTCCTTACAATTGAATAAGAAAAAACTTTTAGGAAAATCAGACCGTGAACTGCTTTTCCTCAGCTGGCCGATTTTTGTTGAGCTATTTTTGCGGGTCGTTATTGGGAATGTCAACGTTTGGATGATTTCTCATTACTCCGAGCCAGCAGTAGCGGCCGTCAGTGCTGCCAATCAACTATTGAATTTAACGGTCTTTATATACGGTTTCATCACCGTGGGTACTCAGATCATTATCGCACAACTGATTGGTGCGAAAAAACGCGACCAGATACCCAAAGTCATCAATACCGCTCTCTTTGGCTCATTGTTCATCGGTATTTTGATCAGCTTAATGTTCCTTTTCGGCTCAACCTATCTCCTTCGTTTCATGGGATTGGATGCTGAATTAGTTGCTTTAGGTCATGGATACTTACAAGTGTATGGAGGAAGTCTGTTCCTTTCATCGATCACGGCGGTCATAATTGCTGTCATGCGTAGCCACAGTTTCACAAAACCTGCGTTATTGGTGCCGATGTTTGCTAGTATCCTAGCCGTCATTGGGAATTACTTTGTCTTATATAGCCCCTTTGGTTTACCGAATTTTGGTGTGACCGGATTGGCATTTTCTAGCGTCTTTGGTAATTCGATTGGTTTAATAATTGCCGCAATGTTGCTGAAGAAGCATGTGAATTTTTCTGTTTTATCTGCCCGTTTCTCGAATGTCTCTTGGGGTGTGATGAAAAACATTTTGACTTACGGATTGCCTTCTTCTGGCGAGTCTCTTTCCTATCAAGGAGCGCAAGTCGTAGTGACGATGATCGTGGCTCAACTTGGTGCCAGCGTCTTGATTGCAAAATCTTACGTAACAGCTATCACCCAATTTGTTTATTTGATTGCCTCCGCATTGAGTCAAGGGAATCAAATCATGATTGGCCGCAATGTCGGTGCTGGAGAATACGATCGCGCGCATCAGCGAGGCATGCGCACGATGGTGATCGGGATCATTGCCTCGGTAACGATCTGTTTATTGACTTACTTGTTTATTGAGCCAATCATGGGAATCTTTACCACCAACGCGGAAGTGATCGAGATTGCCAAAGGTGTCTTTTTGGTAGAGATCGTTTTAGAAACGGCGCGTGCAGTCAATATGATCCTTGTGGGTTCCTTAAATGCAAGTGGCGATGTGAAGTTCCCATTGATCTGTAGTCTAGTTGTTCTATGGGTCATCAGCTTACCGTTTTCCTATTCACTGGCGATCGTCTTTAAATTCGGCTTGATCGGCGTTTGGATCGCTTATGCCATTGACGAAGCATTGCGCAGCGTCTTAATGATTTATCGTTGGCACTCCGGTGTATGGAAAACTAAATCTGTCGTTCATCCACAAGAAACAGAACCCGAAGTATTGCCAGAAGCATAATTAAAGTCCAGCGGTCTCGGTGACTGCTGGACTTTTTTGTTTTCCATAAAAAATAAAATGCGCCAAGAAGTTTGCTTGGTTTTTTTGAAGACTTTGCTCTATACTTGTCTCAGAAGCTATCGACTACGATTTACATTAAAAGGAGCGTTTGCTATGTCAATCTATGACTACCAAGCAACATTGGAAAATGGCGAAACTTATTCGCTAGCAAAATACGAAGGTCAACCGCTAGTGATCGTCAATACAGCTACGAAGTGTGGTTTGAGCCCGCAGTTCAAAGAATTACAAGGTCTTTATGAAACTTATAAAGACCAAGGATTGGTCGTTTTAGGGTTTCCTTCTGATCAGTTCAAACAAGAAGTCGGGTCAGCCGAAGAAGCCGCAGCCTCTTGCCGAACCACCTATGGTGTCGACTTTCCGATGCACAAGTTAACAGTGATCAATGGAAAAGACGCGGATCCCTTGTTTCGCTATTTGGAAGAAGAAGCACCTGGCACGCTAGGAAAAGCCATTAAATGGAATTTCACGAAATTCTTGGTGGATCGCCAAGGTAAAGTCGTTGAGCGTTTCGCTCCCCAGACAAATCCTCAAAAAATGATTCCAGAAATTGAAAAAGTTCTTTAAAAAACAGAGAAAGGCGATTTTGAGGACAAAACATGTCATCCTTAAGGTCACCTTTTTGTGATTGCTACAACATAAACATTATACAACAATCACATTGGCGCTTGTCAAAATATCTGAATGTCTATTTCTTCTTAAAGAAACCATTCGTTACAAAGATTTCAAAAAGACTTTAAAAAAAACTGCAGTTGATCCCCTTTGATTTCTCAACGGGATCAACTGCAGCTTCTTTTGATTAGTTATTCGATAAATCTTCACCATTTGAAGCAATCACTTGTTTGTACCAATCAAATGATTTTTTCTTTGTTCGTTTCAAGGTGCCGTTTCCTTCATTGTCACGGTCCACATAAATGAAACCATAGCGTTTTTTCATTTCACCTGTTCCAGCTGAAACTAAATCGATACAACCCCAAGTCGTGTAACCCAATAAGTCGACACCATCTTGTTCAACCGCATCTTTCATTGCTTGGATATGCTCTGCCAAATATTGGATGCGGTAATCATCTTCCACATAGCCATCTGCATCTGGTGTATCCACAGCGCCTAGACCATTTTCAACGATAAACAATGGTTTTTGGTAACGGTCATAAATGTCATTCATTGTAATCCGCAAACCAAGTGGATCAATTTGCCAACCCCACTCACTTGCTTCCAAGTATGGGTTTTTCACAGAGGCAAAAATATTGCCAGCCGTTTGTTCTAACAATTCAGCGTCCGTTGTTGATACGCGTGAAGAATAGTAAGAGAAAGAAATAAAGTCTACGGTGTGAGCTTTCAACAGCTCAAGGTCGCCTTCTTCCATTTTGATTTCGATCCCATTGCGTTCCATTTCTTTCAGCGCATATTGTGGATATTCCCCACGTGATTGAACATCAATAAAGAAATAGTTTTCGCGATCTGCTTTGCGTGATTCCCAGACATCTTCTGGTTTGCTTGTATATGGATAGTACGCGCCAGCAGCCAGCATACAACCTACTTTGTTTTCAGGATCAACTTCGTGAGCGATTTTCGTTGCGATTGCGGATGCCAACAACTCGTGATGAGCCGCTTGATATTTCACTTGCTCAACGTTATCGCCTTCTTCAAAATAAAGTCCCGCTCCCATAAATGGCGCATGTAGAATCATGTTGATTTCGTTGAAGGTCAACCAGTATTTTACTAATCCTTTGTAGCGGTTGAAAATCACGTTACACAAGTTTTCATAGAATCCGACTAATTCACGAGAACGCCATGCTCCGTATTTTTCAACTAAATGCATTGGGCAATCAAAGTGAGTGATCGTTACTAATGGTTCGATCCCATATTTGTGGCATTCTTTGAAAAGATCTTCATAGAACTTCAAGCCGTCTTCATTTGGTTCTGTTTCATCCCCTTTAGGGAAAATCCGACTCCAAGCGATCGACAAACGGTAGGTTTTAAAGCCCATTTCGCCAAATAGCGCGATGTCTTCTTTGTAGCGATGATACATATCGATCGCTTCTTTTGCTGGGTAGAAATGTTCGTCATCAAAATCGAACATTTTCATTTGACCAGTAATGACTGGAAAACGATCTTTGCCGATCGGTACCACGTCAACGTTTGCCAAGCCGCGTCCTCCTTCTTGGTAGCCTCCTTCACATTGATTGGCAGCTGTTGCGCCGCCCCATAAAAAGTCTTTTCTAAATGCCATGTTTCTTTCCTACTTTCTCTTTATTTAACTAGTTCGCGATCAAGTTCGCGGGCTACTTCATCTTGTACTTCTACGCCTTCTTTTTCAAGACGTGCGATCGTTTCCTTAAATTTAGGCAAGTGATCTTTGTGGGCAATAAACAGTTCGTCCATGACACGTTTTGCCGTATCACCTGATGGAACCAATGGGTTGATGGTGAAGGCTTGTAATGCGATATTGTAATCCCCAGTCACTGCTGCTTCGATCGTTAATAATTCCATTGCTTTCATTACCTGTAACCAACCTTTTTCAGCTGTCGGTAACTCACCAAAGGCAACATTTCTAGCACCTTGTCCGCCAACGTAAGCTGTTACTTCAACTACGCAATCGGCAGGAAGATCTGGAACGGCGCCTTCATTTTTTGTTGAAACAACGATTTGGGTATTTTTATTGGCATAAATGGAAGCAATCGTTTCACACGCTGCATCTGAGTAATACGCACCACCACGTTTTTGCAGCTGTTCAGGTTTATGATCCAATTCAGGGTCTTTGTACAACTCAAACAATTCGGCTTCGGTTTGTTTCACTTGCTGTGCACGGGTCCCAACAGTCTTGTATTCTTCGATCGCATGATTCAGCATTTCTTCTTGACGATAGTAGTAACGATGATAACCGCAAGGGATCATCTTCATTTGTTCTAGCTGTTCTTTGTAAAATGGAATATCAAAGATATTCTTCGGTAAGCCATTGTCTTCTTCATACATTTTATCAATAATATCCATCGTTACATCGTTGCCGTGTGAATCAGCAACTTTGTGCCAATGGAAGTGATTCAATCCTGCAAATTTGTAGATCAATTCGTCCGGTTCTTTACCGATCAAGGCTGGCTCAATCATGGTTGCCATGACTGGCACATTACACAACCCGATCACTTTGTCCCATTTTCCGTAACGCACGATTGCTTCAGTCACCATGCCGCTTGGATTCGCAAAATTGATCAACCAAGCATCCGGACATAAACGTTTCATGTCTTCAACAATTTCAAGAATGATTGGAACCGTACGGAACGCTTTGAACATTCCGCCAGGGCCGTTGGTTTCTTGACCAATCATGCCATAATAAGCAGGAATTCGTTCATCTTTAATGCGGGCATTCAGCAACCCTACTCGAAATTGGGTCGTAACGAAATCAGCATCTTTTAGCGCTTCTTCTCGATCCAATGTCATGTGGATTTTTACATCGTAGGGTGACGCATCCCACATCCGTTGTGCCATCGCACCAACGATTGCTAATTTTTCTTTTCCTGCTTCGAT
Organism: Enterococcus sp. 4E1_DIV0656; assembly: GCF_002140695.1. Taxonomy (NCBI): domain Bacteria; kingdom Bacillati; phylum Bacillota; class Bacilli; order Lactobacillales; family Enterococcaceae; genus Enterococcus; species Enterococcus sp. 4E1_DIV0656. Next base: position 365,339 of record NZ_NGLF01000002.1, read on the forward strand.
ATCTACTAGCCAAATTTCACGAATCGGCAATTCTTCATAGCGTTTGATAAAGCCTTCCATTAACTCCGGGGTATAGCTGCTGCCGCCACCAATGGTTGCAATTTTAATTCCTTTTGTCATTGTATTGCTCCTTTGCTATTTTATTTACATTCTTATTATCATTCATAAAAACATTTGATTCAATGTAAATAGCATATTTAGAAAAAGCGTTTGCAAATCTCGCTTCTTCTTGCAGATGTTTTGTAAAAAAGATTTACAAAGAGCATCAAATAAGGAATAATTAGGATGTAAACGATTCGCTAGGTACTGAATAAAAACGAATTTTTGTAAAAACCATTTACAAATAATCATAAAAAAATGTAAAAAGGAGCATATATACCATGTTGTTACAAGAAAAAATGCGCCAAATCAAACTAGCACCAGCGGAACGATCGTTGATCGATTATTTATTAGCCAACCCGACTGCGATGGCGGATCAAACCATTAAGGAATTGTCAGAAAAGACCTACGTTCATCCTTCTACTTTTATTCGGATTGCCAAAAAATTAGGCTTCAATGGTTGGCTCGACTTAAAAACGGCCTTTGTGGAAGAGCAAACTTATATGAGCAGCCATTTTACAGATGTAGATGCGAACTTCCCTTTTTCCTCCCATGACGGCATTATGACCATCGCCAAAAAGTTGGCAAAGCTTGAACAAACAACGATTGAAGATACGCTTTCCTTGATCCATCATGATGAATTACAAAAAGCGAAACAATCGTTGCTCAACGCCAACCATATCAAGATCTTCGCCAGTAATGCCAATACCTTGATTTCTCAAGACTTTGTTTTGAAGATGCGGCGTTTAGGAAAAAACATTCACGTCTGCGACACCTTCGGCGAGAGTGCTTACGAGGCATCTAACTGTACCTCCGATACGACCGCGATCTTGATTTCTTACACCGGTGAAAACAAAATGGTCAAAGAAATCGGTAAGATCCTTGCCGAGCGGCAGGTTTCCATCATTGGCATGACGAGTATCGGGGAGAACTCCTTGGCGAAATTAAGTAATTGTGTTTTGAATATCACGACAAGAGAACGGCTCTACTCAAAGATCGCCAACTTTACGATCAATACGTCCGTTTGCTACTTGCTGGATTTGTTGTACGCAGTCGTCTTTTCGGAGCATTATGAAAAAAACTTGCAGCATTTGATCGATATTGGCATGGCTTATGACAAGCGCCCTACATCATCGACGATAATCGCTGAGCCAACCTACGATAAAAATCTTCATTATAAAGACTCACTGTTTCCCAATTAAATGACTGACAAAAAGCGATCGCTTCACATGGGCGATCGCTTTTAACCTTACGTAGAACTTGTTAGAAAGTTTTTGGCTAAACTAAAGCCGTGATCAAATCATCGGAACAGCCTACCTCACGTTTGTCTGACTCGATGATATCCAAATAATCGGCGGAGTTGGTGACTAACACTGGGGTCTCAATATTAAATCCAGCTTTGATCAATGCATCCTTATCAAAGGTGATCAATTTTTGTCCGCGAGTCACCGTGTCTCCTTGCTTCACATGGGCTTCAAAGTATTCACCGTTTAATTGAACAGTATCTAAACCAATATGGATCAAAAGCTCTAAGCCGTTCTCAGAGATCAACCCAATGGCATGTTTGGTTGGGAACAAGGTCATTACTGTTCCGTCAAAAGGAGCCACAACTTCGCCTTTTGAGGGATGGATCAAGATGCCTTTTCCTAGAATCCCTTGTGCGAAGGCTTCATCTTTTGCACTGCTTAGTGGTGCGATCGTTCCTTCAACAGGGGAAGTGATTACTTCTTTCCGAACAGTCATCGCTGGTTGTCCTTCTGCGATTTCTTCTTCCACCGCATCATCTTTCCAGAAAGCCATCGTCAAACCAAAACCAATCGCTGCAGCGATCAAGATCCCGATGACCGAGAACCACATGCCACTGGCATCGCCTTCTGGAGTGATATAGTTAAAGATTCCAAAGACGCCTAAACCACCAGAGGTATAGCTCGTTGTGCCATTGATCATTAAGAAGGCACCTGCGACCGCCCCACCAATCATTGAGAAGAAAAACGGCATTTTTTTCGGTAACGTGATCCCATAAATTGCTGGTTCTGTTACACCAAAAAGTCCTGAGATAATGGCTGGTGGACATAGAGCTTTTAGTTTTTTGTCTTTAAGTTTAAAGTACATAGCCATCACTACCGCTGTTTGGGCAAAGCTGGCACCAAATGATGCTACCAAAATTTGACTGTAGCCGAGCTGTGTCACTTGCATAATGTGTAGTGGCACAACTGACCAATGCAAGCCGAAAATAACCAAGACTTGCCAGAAGAAGCCTAATAACAAACCATAAATCGCTGGAGAGAAGTCCATCAATGCTTCAAATCCTGAGCTTAAAAGATCCGTCAACATACTGATCACAGGTCCAATCACCAAAAAGCCAATTGGCAATGCAATCAATAAAACCAAGAAAGGCACTAAAAATGTTTGGACAACAGACGGAATGATTTTCTTCGCCAATTTTTGAACTTGTGCAGCGAATGCGATGATAAAGATTACTGGAACCACACTACTAGTATATGTCGCACCAACCCACGGAATCCCTAAGAAGGTTTCATACGCTGGCAAGCCTAATAAGCTATAAGGTGCAGCAGCTCCCTCGCCAGCTCCGGCAACAAATGCCGCTTGCAAGGCTGATCCTTGAATCGTCGGATAGCAAAGCGCCGACCCGATCACGATTCCCACCATTGGATTTAAGCGGAATTTTTTTGCTGACGTATACCCTAAAATCACCGGCATAAACATGAAGATCGAATCACCGATCGCATTGAACATCACATAGGTACCAGTCGTTGTTGTATAATCGATCAAACCTGTTGTACCAATAAAAAGCAACAGTGCGTTTAGTCCTTTGATCATCCCAGCCGCACACAAAGCACCTAAGAAGGGTTGGAAGCAGCCGCTCAAAATATCGATCAAACGATCAAACAAGTTGCCACCTGAGGCTGTTTCTTCAGCATCACCACTGATTCCTGCAACATCGATAACTTCTGCATAGACATCTGGCACATGGTTTCCGATAACCACCTGGTATTGACCGCCACTCTTCATGACCGTCACGACACCTTCCATGTTCTTTAAGACTTCATCATTTGCGACGCCTTCATCCTTTAATTTAAAACGCAGGCGTGTGATACAATGCGTCAAGCTATTGATGTTCTCTTTCCCACCGACATTTGCGACGATTTTTTCTGCTAATTCACGGTATTTTCCCATTTTTGATTCCTCCAATTTTTTTGTATTGAAGGTTTAGCCAACTGAATGTCACTATCCAAAATGTTTCGTCTTTGATATGCTGCTTCTTAACTAGCGGTCCTAAAAATACGTTTTAATAAAAATCATTGCCAAAAAATTATTCTTTCTTCTATATCTTGCACTGAGTAAAACTCTTTCTCCTTTCTTCTTTATTTCAATCAACGATTTTTTTGCACAAGTCTGGCAATATGAATCGTTAAATACAAACTTTCGTCACTGGACATTTGATACTTATACTGATTTTCTAATAGTTCAGCGATTTTTTGTACGCATTGATACGCATTTCGGTACTTCACTTTGACCATAGCCAAAAGATCTTCATCGGTTTCATCCGTATGAGGGGTATGGTTTTGCATTCTTGAGACAAAAAATTTCAAATGCGTAGTGAAGCGATAAAAATAAACGGACTCTTCATCAAAGGTGGTTTTGAAAAAATATTTAACAATGTTAATAATGTCTTGCATCGTTTGGGTTAGCTCAGCAATATTGCCTTGGTCACCATTTTCGGTTTGCGCATTGACCAGATGCAGAGCAATAAAGCCAGCTTCATCATCTGGCAGCTGAATCCCGTAATGTTCTTTGATTTTTTCTACTGTTTTGCAGCCTATTTGGTACTCATCGGGGAAAAAACGCTTGATATCCCACAATAAGACATTTTTGACCGTCATTCCTTTTTTCGATCGTTCAATGGCACAGTGCATATGATCTGTCAGCGAGATGTAGATGGAATCATTGATGGGGGATGACAGTTCTCGCCGAGCATACTCAATGATCTCATTGGATAATTCAAGATATTCCAGTGGTAAGTCAGCAAGCAGCTCTTGAAATTGAGATAAGATCGTCTGATTTTCTAAGCGATATACTTTATCGACCGTTTCTGAAGAAATGTCATCTCCCACTTTTTTCTTAAAGGCAATCCCCCGCCCCATAACAATAATCTCGTTTTGACTTTGATCGGTAGTGATCACAACATTATTGTTTAACACTTTACTGATTTTCATGTCCTACCCCCACTTACTTTATCATTGCGGATATGGTTCATTGCTTGTCTTTATTGTTTAGCCAACAGTCAACACAGAAAAAACCTCATGAAAGCAGCGCAAATACCGCAGCTTCATCAGGTTTAGCTTGTTAAAAATCAACAATCACTATCCATTAGAACCAGTTCTATTATCTTTATCATAGCAAAGGTAGAAAGCGCTGTCAATCGTTGTTCGTTATTTTTATTTTTCATCCCTTCCTTCTTTTTTTCGTACAAAAAAACCTTAAAAACGAGAGTCTTTAAGGTTAGCATTACTATCAAAGCTATTAAACTTCACTTGCCTGCAAACGGTACATATCGGCATACAACCCTTTTTGAGCCAAAAGTTCATCATGGGTGCCTCGTTCGACGATCGAGCCTTTATCAAGCACCAAAATCAACTCGGCATCGCGGATGGTAGATAAGCGATGGGCGATCGCGATCGTGGTTCGCCCTTGACGCATATTTGCCAAGCCTTCTTGGATCAGTCCTTCTGTTTCAGTATCGATATTGGCAGTCGCCTCATCCAAGACCAGCACTTTCGGATCGGTCACCATCGTTCGGGCAAAGGAAATCAATTGCCGTTGCCCGCTTGAATAACTGGCACCCCGTTCAATCACTTTGGCGTGGTATTTACCAGGTAGTTTTTGAATAAAGGCATCTGCTTGAACAAATTTTGCTGCTGCTTCGATCTGTTCTTCACGAATGTCCTGATTCAATAAGCGGATATTGTCAGCGATGTCCCCATAAAACATGAAAGCATCTTGCAATACGAGTCCAACTTTTTTCCGAAGCTCTTCCATCGTGAAGTCGCGGATATCTTGATCATCGATCAAAATTTGCCCTTCCCCAAATTCGTAAAAACGCATCAACACATTGATGATCGAGCTCTTGCCACTTCCTGTGTGACCGACTAGAGCCACGGTCTCACCTGGATAGGCGATGAAAGAAATATGATTCAATACGTTGTTTTTTCCATCATAGGAAAAACTGACATCACGAAATTCAATTTTTCCTTTGGTGATGGTTTGACTGGCATCGGAGTTTTGCTGCGGCGTATATTCTTCGTTATCCATAATCTTCAAAATCCGGCTGCCGGCTACCATCCCATCAGTAAAGACGCTGAGAAAATCCATCATCTGTGTCATGGGATTAAAGAATCCTTGAATATAGGTCGTAAAGGCGAAAATCAACCCAACTTCAATGGGCGATTCTAAGGCATCAAACCCAAAGAGCGTCAATGACAAGGCAATCGCTAAGGCATACAACAAACTAATGATTGGTGATAGTAGCAGCGCATTCGTGCGGATCATGGCGTATCTAGTTTTCAAATAATCATCGTTGGTCGCTTCGAATTCTTCATTCAGCCGCGCCTCTTGGCGGAATTGCTGAATGATCTGCATGCCAGAAATCGATTCATTCAATTTCGTATTCAGCTGACTCAGTTTTTCCCGCATTTGACGATAGATACGAGAGCTGAATTTTTGATAATACCAGATGACTACCATTAGGATTGGCAGAAAAATCAAGTTTAGTAAGGCAATTTTGACGTTGATGCGGAACATGGCGGCAAAAGAAGAAACCACCGCAAAAATTCCTGTCAATACCATCAAGAAGACATACCAAAATTCATACAATGTTTCTGTGTCGTTGCTGACCCGTGAAACGATTGAACCCGCTGGCGTCTGATCGAAATAGCGCATCCCAAGACTATGCAATTTTTCAAATAATTTTGCTCGAATATATTGATAGGTTTTTAAAGAACCCATTGAATAAAGGAACCATTGGAAAAACCAAATCACGGCTTTTACCAACACCCCAAAGAAATACAACGCAGCAAAGAAATAAATGACTTGCTGGGTCGCCGTCTGATTGGTCAAATAATTATCCATAAAGGTTTGAATGATCAAAGGCAACAAGATATTGATGATCGATAGCACAAAAGCAAAAAAGATCGCTGCATAGAAGGTTTTTCGAAACGGTTTGGCAAAAAGAAACATTCGTTTGATGATGTTTTTTTGCTCTTTAAAGGGAATCGATTTGCTCCATTCTGATTCTTGCATTAGGCTTCACTCCCTTCGATTTTGGCTTCTAGTTGCTGCTTGTCCCACATTTTTTTATACCAGCCATTTGCAGCCAATAATTGTTCATGGGTCCCACGTTCACTGATTTTCCCATTGTCGATCACGAGAATTTCTTCTGCATGCTTGACACTGCTTAGGCGGTGGGCAGCAATGATCGTTGTTTTATTCTGACGGAATGTCCGTAATTGTTGTAAAATAGCTTCTTCCGTTTTGGCATCTACTGCTGAAAGGGCGTCATCTAAAATCAATAATTCTGGGTCAGTGATCAAGGCACGGGCAATGGATAAACGCTGTTTTTGTCCGCCGGAAAGAGAAACACCACGTTCCCCCACCATCGTTTCGTACCCTTCAGGAAACTGACTGATATCCTCGTGGATCACTGCTAATCTAGCAGCCGCTTCAACTTCTGCTTGAGAAGACCGTGGTTGCGCGAAGCGGATATTGTCTCGAATCGTCATGGAAAATAAGAAATGATCTTGCGGAACATAACCGATCGAACCCAAAAGAGCATTCAAAGAGTATTGCTTGCTGTCGATGCCCCCGAAGGTGATCGCCCCATCAAATGAATCATACTCTCGCAACAAGAGCTTCATCAAAGAGGTTTTTCCTGCACCAGTTTTCCCGACCACACCAAGTGTTTGCCCGGCAGGCAAAGTAAAGTGGATGTCTTGCAGGGCAAAATCATCTCCTTGATAGTGAAAATCATTGATTTGAACGTTCACCGTTCCTTGGGCTGGGGTATCGACCGCATCTTTGGCTTCAATGATATGGGTCTTTGCCGCCAATAATTCGGCAACCCGATCATAACTTGCATTGCCTCGTTCCAGCACATTGAACAGGCGTCCGATGGCAAACATTGGCCAAACTAACATACCGATATAACTGATGAAAGATACCAATTGACCGATCGAGATGGTACCGTCCATGACATAATTGCCGCCAACGATGATCGTCAGCACATAGGAGATTCCAATGATGATCGTAATAAACGGATCAAATAAGGCATCCAGAAAATTGACTTTGCGGTTTTTGATGATGGCATGGTCGATTTTGGTTTGAAAATCAGCGATGTCCTCTTTTTCCTGTCCAAAGGTTTTGATGACTTTCATCCCAGTAATACTTTCTTGGGCTTTGTCGTTGATGGAAGAAAATGCTTCTTGCGAGTCACGAAACGCATCATGCAATTTGCTACCAAGAACCCGTGCCATGACTGCTAAGAAAGGCAGCGGCAATAGAGCAATGATCGTTAACCGCCAATCGATAAAGAGAACCATCGCAATGATGGTAGCTCCACCAGAGATGAAGGAATCAGCAAAGGTCAAGATCCCCGCCCCTGCCACATTCTGGATGGCATTCAAGTCATTGGTGGCATGGGCCATCAAATCACCTGTCCGATGCTTTTGATAAAACAACTGATCCATCCTTGTAAAATGTGCAAATAACTGTCTGCGTAACGTTTTTTCTAGCCGAGCGGCACTGCCCCAGATATGCGTTCGCCAGACAAAACGAAACACATATTGAGCGATAGCTGAAGCAATCAAGATCATGACCCAAAAAAAGATCGTCTGCATCGAGATCTCTTTTTCAGCAATTTCATCGATGATGATCCCGATAACTTTGGGAGGGGCCAACTGTACCAAGGCGACTAGGACTAAAGAGCCTACGCCTAACAAATAATGTTTCTTTTCTTGTTTAAAAAACCAACCTAACTTCCTAAATATTGACATAACACTCTCCATTTCTTTGTGACCTGTTGCCTAAATTTTGCGATTTTTCCGAATATTTATTAGATTCAGATTCGATTGCTACCCCGCTATTCACAGAACGTAAATAGAAAAAGCAGCCTGGGGACATTCTTTTAGTTTCTTCATTTTGCCGCAATAAAAAGCGAGCTGATAAAATCAGCCCGCTTCTTAGAAAAAAACCTACTTTTGGTTTTTCATTTGCTGCATCATCTGACGAATCTTTTTCTCAGAAGGTTTTTGACCCATTGACATCATCATCGAGCGAAGCATATCCTCATTAACGGGAGGATTTTTCTTTAGATAATCTTGCATATATTTACGCGCCAAAAAGAAGCCGCCGACAGCGCCTAGTAATGCTGCAACAACAGCGATCACGATTACGATTCCTACACTAACCATTTGAAAACTCTCCTTTCTCTTGTACTCTCAATGAATCATTTTACTAGAAAAAAACACAAAAAGAAAGAGTGAAAGTTGGATTTATCCAAAAACTTTCACTCGTTTCCTCAACTTAATGCGACATCTCTTTTATTGAATAACCAATTTGTTAAAAGGTAGATTAAAACACTATAAACAAGGATCCCGATCGCCATTTCCCAATAGCCCAATCCCGGATCAAAGGCAGTCATCTGCATGTCAGGACTATTTAATAAACTCGGTATCTGCTCTTTGATATTCATAAAATTAAACGGGTTCCACTTCAGCCATGGGTATTTTTCTTGAGCAAAAAGCATGATCGAGTTGATGATGCTGCTTCCAAACAACATACCCAAGCCTAAGCCAACCGCCAGGCTTTGAGAGCGAATGACGGCTGAGATAAAGATGGTCAATGCAATATAAAAGACAATCAATAGCAAGTTGGTTCCCGCAAAAACAAAGGCAACGAGAATCGCCGCTAGCCCGTTGTAGCCAGTAGCAGCAAAAGGTGATTCAGCTGCTAAAAATAAATTGGCGGCTGCTAAACTACTGATTAGTAAAACAGCAGTCCCTAAAAGCGCAAATAAAAACGTGTTGATGGCTTTTGCTGCTAAGATTTGGCTTCTGGAAAAAGGCCGAATCAATAAGAACTTGATTGTTCCACGACTGAACTCTTCCGCCACTGAAGAAGCTGCCACAATCACCACAAATAAGTTTAAAAAGGAAGTCATGTCGCTCAAAGAAGCGAATAAATCATTGGCACCAATCTCGGGACTACCTAAGCGAACCACATAGGTCAACCCAAAAGTCATTAGAACCAATAAAAGCAGCATGATCCAAGTAGAACGTTTTTTGGTTAATTTGATCCATTCATTTTTAATCAATGTCAGCATGCTTACAAACCTCCTTCTTCGGTCCAAGCCAAGAATGTATCTTCTAGAGAAGATTGCTTTGTCCGTAGTTCTTTCAAGCCGATCCCAGCCGTCACGATCGCTGCAGCGATTGCCGAACGCTGATCTGTTGCTAGAGTGACTTGCAATTCATCTGCAACCTGCAAGACCTCGACCTCAAAGGAAGCTTTTAACATTGCTTCTGTTTCCGCATTATCATCAGTTTTAATAATCAGTACATTTTTCTCTGCTTTCAACTCTGCCATTGCTACTTGATGAGTGACTTTTCCTTTTTGCACCACGATCAAATGATCGGCAATTTGTTCGATATCGCTTAATTGATGACTGGAAACTAAGACAGAAACGCCTTTTTCTCTCAAAGAAAGAATCATTTCTCGAAACTCCCGCATGCCTTTAGGATCCAGGCCATTCATCGGTTCATCTAAAACTAATAAGTCTGGTTGATGGACCAATGCCTGGGCAACACCTAAACGCTGACGCATCCCTAATGAATAGGTTTTGACTTTTTGATGGATGTGTCCTTCTAAATGTACCTGACGAATAAGAGCTTCTAATTCTGCTGTCGTACTTTTTTTCTTCGCCATGCGCTGATACTGCATCAAATTTTCATAGCCTGTCATATAATTATAAAACTCAGGATTTTCAACGATCGCACCGACTGAGGCAATCGCGGTTTTAAAAGAAGAATCCAGTAAATTCCCCATAATGGCAATCGATCCTGTGTTGTGCTTCATCAACCCAACAATCATCCGAATGATCGTCGTCTTCCCAGCCCCATTAGGCCCTAATAAACCAACGACTTGTCCTTGGTCCACCACAAAGGAAACATCCTCAATGATTCGTTTGGTTCCAATCAATTTGGAAACATTTTGCAGTGCTAATACTTCTGTCAAAGTTACCCCTTCTTCCTAACACCTTTTCTGCAACGATTTTAAATAAAAAACGTTATGATAATATGTATACCATGCCATCTCTGTAAAAAAAAGTCAAGAAGCGAAAAAGGAACGACGATGTTCCTGTTTTTGCTTCTTGACACCTGTGTTTATCAAAGTCGCTTTTCACTTTCGCCTTACTGCCGAAACTTACGAAATTATAAGTTCTGTCTGCTCAGCCAACCCACGCGGCTGATTATTTACATGGTACGATCAAATCGATTGGGCAAAAACGAGCTTTTCAAAAGCTGCCTTGTTCTTGGCACTTCTGATCTGTTTGATCGTTTGTTTAAGTTGTTTCCACTCCTTTGCGCTTGGTTGACCGTTCCAATAAAAGATATAGGGCTGTTCTTCCTCAGAAAATTCTTGATGAATCGGATAATCACTGATGACCAAATCTGGTTTTTGAGTAAGTGAAAGATGCGCCATCGCTCGATGCGTTGCATTCAATAGTCGGTTCTTCATCCAAAGTTCTTGCGTTTTTCCGTATTTCGAATGGATCGAGAAAGTGACTGGCTGTTCATATTTGATAAAAATAACTCTCAATAACATACAGTATTGGAAAATCAATCGGTCATTCTTTTGCAGCAATGCACGCAAATCAGGTAAAGAAACAGTCGCTTCCTCAAAAAATCGTTTCACGGTCGGATAAAGCACTGGGAAAGCCGCTTGTAGCTCTTGCTTGTCGGTCGGTTTACCAAAACTATCACTTTTTTGTCGGGTACCAAAAAGGTTGGAAGCAGAATGGATCATTACGAAATTAACTAGTAAATAGTTTTTTTCAGCATCGGTAAACCTCAGACGAAAACACTGGGCTAGTTGTTCAACAAGTAATACTTCTGGCTGATACTTGGGTTGGGTCAACCACGAGAGTTCCGCCTCGCAAAGATCCTCTTCAAGATAGGTGTTCATTACGCCAAACATAAAATACAAGAAGCTGCATTCAGGCTCCGAGATTTCAGTTAGAGAAAGGTGATTGCCGTTGAATAATGGCTTTAAAAAGACCTCAAAAAACTGATTCCTTTCAATCAGTGGATGTTCAAAGGTACTTACTTCCTCTGGTAAAAAAGTGATTGGATGCTTTTGATGAATTCTTTGCAGGGAGATAGCGAATAGATTAAGAAACTTATCGATATCGATTTTTCTCATATAAAAAGCATGAGTTTCAAACAAAGCCATAACGCTTTCTTTATCCTTGATCGATGCCACGACCTGTGAGTGCTTCTCATCGAAAATCTGCCAATAGGTTAAATGATAAAAATAGCGGATTGCGTATTCCTCACCTGTCAAGGGATCTCCTTTCTTCAGACTATAGGACAAATGATAGTTCGCCAAAATGTGATTTAGTTCTTTCAATTTTCGTTGGACCGTTCGGAGACTGCTGAAGGTTTTGAGGCTGAGTTGTTCAAGGGAGTGATAGTCCCCATGAAAGAGTGCATCGAGTAAGATAAACCCAACGGTTCCCTGTAACAATACATTATATGCTTGACTCAATAAAAATCGTGGAGAAAAAGCAATCACCACTTCTTTTTCTTGTTCATCATAAATCAACGTAAACTGAGGATAGCGGGCACAAAACCATTCGACTTGTTGCACGATCGACTGCATTTTATTCGTTCTCCTATTGAAAACATCAGAAAGCTCTTTAATTGTATATTTTGGTTTGTTCGTTTCGTAACAATAACTTAGAAACTGAAAAATTTGTTTTTCTGTGGTATCCAAAAGTGCGTGTAACATGAAAATTCCCTCGCTTGTATGGTCAGCCAAAGCTGTTTTTTGCTTTGAATCTATCACCTTACAAAATTGTAAGCTGTGAATGTTTGGTGATCGTACCACTGTGCCCTCTTTTCTGTCAAATTACTTTTAACAAATTTTCCTTTTGTTATCTGTATATTTTCATAAAAAAAGTCTGACGCCTCAAAACGATCGTCAGACTAATTATGAATTACGGCAAAACAACACGTGATTGTGCATTCTGGGGAAGAAATTTCCAATCGTGGGTTATCAATTTTCTCATGATTTTTGGGTATGTTCGTTACAGCTTCTCATCATAAAATAACTTTCGCTTCAGCCAGTAAAGAAACACAGTCAGAACCACTACTAGACCAAAGAGTAGATAGCGAAGATTGGTAGTTTTGCTGCCGGTTTTCGGTAGTACGGCTGCATTGACCTCCTTGCCACTGCTTATCTCCGTGGGTTGAAGTTGTTCCTTTTTGTCTTGAGAAGATGTTGTCGCTTGGTGCTCTTCTGTACGGACACTAGATGAAACGCTCGCCTGACTTTTCTGGGATTGATTGGCTGGCAATCCTTTGGTTTTCTTTTGTGAATCTGAATGCTTTGACGAAGCAGATTCCTTCTCGGTAGACGTTATGGCTGTCGCTGCGCTTTCTTGACAGCTCTCTGTCTGACTTGGCTCGCTTTTAGTGACTGGTTGGGTGCTGACGGTTTCCGAATCACTGATATCGATAGTGCTTTGTGTGCTTTGGATGTCTTCACTGGTAATTTCAGCCTCAGAAGTCGTTGGACTCGTCGATTGAGACTCGCTAAATTTCGGCTCGATACTACTAGAGGAAGCGCTTGTTGCTACCGTTTCGTTTGAGCTTTTACTTGTCTCAGCTGTCGTACTCTCATTACTGCTTGGCGGCGCGGTTACTTGCCAATGACCGGGCTTCAGGTTTTCAGTTATTGTTGTTTCACCATCATATATAACAACTAAATCAACTTTATCCATACTTTTTATCTCATCAATAGCCATCTCCGCATGGATCCTTAAGTAGTTTTCAACACCTGAAAACCAATCGACTTTCGTTAAAACTGTTTCGCCGATCACTTTTTCACTGTGTCCGTTCCCATCCCAACCATAAGTTAGTAAGACACGAACCTTTTGTGAAGTCAGTGTTTTGTTCGGACGTACCGGAACCGTGATCATTTTCAAGGCTTCGTCATAAATCACTCGGTTCGTTTGTACAGAAAACGACAGATTCCCTCTGGAACGTTCTTTTGCTGAAGTATGATCGAAACCAAACACAAGAATCAATAACCCTATTAGCAGTATTGTGATTAATACACCAACCAGTTTTCTCATTTCCTCACTTCCTAAATGAATATTTCAAGATAACTTGATAAAGAAATTATAATAAAATCTCAGAGAAAACATGCGCCGAAAAAAAAAGGAAAGTGGCCATAAAATGGCATCTTTCCTTTAAATAAGTCTTTATTAATTTTTCTTCCAAGTAATAAAACTGCCTCCAAAATTTCAGTTTCTATCTACCTGATAAATTTACTCCAACCTAACTTCAATGCGCATCCTGCTAAAACCATTCCTATTGCAATCCATAAATGATTAGACACTTCATTCGTTTGAGGAAAGTGCTGTTTTTCTGATTGATTATGCAAATTATTTGTTTTGGATAACTTATTGATCCCAGAGGATGAATTTTCAGGTGACACCGCCCCAGTATTACTAGAACTACTCCTGTTAGTTGCTTCGGTGGATTCACTGGTGCTACTGTCGCTACTTGGTTCCGTACTACTACTAGTGCGGCTTTCACTACTTGGTTCCGTGTTACTACTTGTACTGCTTTCACTACTTGGTTCGGTGGTACTACTTGTACTACTTTCACTACTTGGTTCGGTAGTACTACTAGTGCTGCTTTCACTACTTGGTTCTGTGCTACTGCTGGTGCTGCTTTCACTACTTGGTTCCGTGCTA
>NZ_NGLF01000002.1:379596-590212 GCF_002140695.1 Enterococcus sp. 4E1_DIV0656
TACTACTTGTACTACTTTCACTACTTGGTTCGGTAGTACTACTAGTGCTGCTTTCACTACTTGGTTCTGTGCTACTGCTGGTGCTGCTTTCACTACTTGGTTCCGTGCTATTACTGGTGCTGCTTTCACTACTTGGTTCTGTGCTACTGCTGGTACTGCTTCCACTACTTGGTTCGGTAGTACTACTGGTGCTGCTTTCACTACTTGGTTCCGTGCTGCTGGACTCCCCTGGTTCACCGGTTCCGCCACCACCGCCACCATAGCGTGGCGTATAGCCAGTAATACTGCTTGTTCTTGGCACATCATTGACCACGGCATCAAGGATGCCCCGATTGGTATATTGTTCCAATGAACCATCCGTTTCTGTTTTGTAGGTAATGTAGATCCGTTCCTCCGTATCCCGCAAAGGAATTTCAAAGGAGCCATCACTATTTAAAACGATCGGTACTTGCTCAACATACGTTGGGTTGGAAACGCTGGGGCCGTAAACCACTCGGGCAGTCGTACTGATGAGTGTCTGATGGGGACCTAAAATATCAATAAACGTTCCATCTTTGATCGTCACTTGATTTGTATCAAACGAGTTGATGTACACACGCCAATCAATAATCCGTTTGGGTTCTTGCGTACCTAAATACAGTCCTTGTTTGGTGAGTAAGGCTCCCTCCCCTGTATCATCCACTGCTTGAATAAAAATAGGCACCGATTGCGTTCCATTTACTGTTTCGAAGTTGATGTTGTTGATTTGGTTCTCTGTCACTTCATCGCTGAACTTTGTCCAAAAATAAAAGTCCCCGTGTACATTGGTATTTTGTTCGACAAATTCCGTGAAAACAAAGGTCAGCTGATTGCCAACTTGGGTAACATTGACCACTAAGTTGTTATTTTCATCGTATAAAGCATACGTATTATTGACGCCTTCAATCTCAACTGGCAAGGTGACAGTCGCTTTGTCACCGGCTTTTAAATCTCCTAAATCCTCCAAACTCCAGGTCATATCTATTTTGAAGGAATCATCCTTTTCAATACTTGTGATGACCTCGTTGCGGCTATTAACGATCGATACATTTGTGATCAGGTTGGCACCCACATCGGTTTCCCCATAAACAATCCGGATACCAGCAAATAAAGGAATCAGCAACAGTAAGACTGCAAATGCTTTTCCAAGTCGTGTGATCATTGGTCTCCTCCCTCAAATAAGTGCTTCCCTAAATCCATCGACCGCAGCCTTCACTGTACTCGAAATGAATTTTGCATCTGACAGTTGTCGTGTTCTAACAGTGTCTCTTCGTTTGTTTGACAAAATGAGCGTTACTTAATTTTATCTGCTTTTCAATGATTTGCACAATTAAAAGGCTTCATGGATAGAAATTTAGACAAACTAGCTAATAAAAAGCCAAATCCCAATCAGTACAAACTGAAAGAGATTTGGCTTGAAGAATAAATTACTCTGTAGGATCGGCGATCCTATCAATTTGCTGGAAGTATCGATATTGACAAATCAAGTAAAAAACGATTTGAAAAATCAAAAAGAGACTAGCGATCACACCGTAGTATTGCCAAACAGGCAATTCTACTAAGATACGCAAAGCGGTCATCGCTACCGCGAAATGGATCATTGCAACGACTGTTGGCAAGAAGTACATTACTTGCAGCTGGCGTCTCAGAACTTTGTGCCGCTCCTTCGGCGACACACCTAAAATATGCAAGGAACGATGGTACGCCCCATCTTTATCTAAATCTGCAAATAAACGGAAATAGATAATCGAAGCGGAGAAAATAAAGAAAACCGAACCCAGTAATACCGTGATCATTAAAATGATGCCATTTCCCTGACGATTTTCTTGGAAAACTTGGTATTTCGAGGTATAAGACGTACGCATCGGAATGTCTTTTGCCGCTTCTGACCACTCTTCATCCGTATAGTCACCTTTGGCTTCAAACTCCTGACTGAGCTCTTCGTATTGCTGATCGATCAAGGCATTTTCTTTATCTAAATCCCCATTGAAATCAGATACCAATTCAGGTGTTTCAGCCCATTCTGGATAGTCTAACCAAATAAAACCAGATTCCATATCGTCGGTGGATTTTTGCAAGAGGGCTTGCCACTCCTCAAAGGTTTTATCTGTCACAACTGACAGTCCAAAGTAATCCAGAGAAAGCATTGAGGGACTGTGGACAATCGTAACATTTTTTTTTATACCGGTCTCTGATCCCAATTCGATTGGATAGATACTTGTACGTTCGTTCTCAGGGACTTCTAGAAGCTGTTTTCGACGTGAATAATTAGCACTAAGTGTCATTATTTGATTATCTGCAACAGAATCAGCTTCCTCACCAATTTGTTTCATCATTTTCTGATAGTCGCTTTCTCGCATAATTGAAAAGCCATTCGTCGTATAGAATGAATCATTCGTAACTGCAGATTCATCAAGATTCGCATATGCCCATAGTAAGGAAACACTATCCGTTACAGGCGCATACCCTTTTTCTTCTATAGCAGTTTTAATTTCGTTTACTTTTCCCTCGGTATGATCGAGGTCTTCTGGCCCAGACCACGGAAATACATAGGCTACACTAATTCCTTGGATCGAAGAAAAAGAAGAACTGCCAATCGCCAGCATCACGGAAATCCCAACGAATGCCACGGAGGTACTAATAGCAATCAGACTATACATCGCCGCATTGTCTCGCATGCGAAAAATCCATTCGCTGATAGTCAGCATCCGAGTCCCTCGTAAGAAGGTCGGGCGTTTCTTTAATCGTTTCAATAGAAATACGCTGAACTGATGGAATGACAAAATCGTGCCCGCAACAGTCAACAAGACTCCTAGCATAAGCGGCAGCATCGAGTACGTTTGGTAGCTAAAATAAAAGACCGATCCATAGCCAATTAGTAACAGCACAATTCCTGAAAAAGCCAATGCCCAATGGCTTTTTGGTTCAGGACGTGGCTTTTCATTTTCCTTGATCAATGAGATGATCTGTTCTCCTTGCAAGGCGCGGGTACTGAAAAAGGAGATCAAGAGAAAAATAAAGACATAGATCCCAAAGGTCAATCCTAAACCTTCCATAGGAACCATAAATTTCAGTCCTTCTGTTAGATACATGACATTTTGCGCAATCAGCAGCAATAATTTCGTCAATAAAATCCCTAACCCAATACCGGTCACTGTGGCACAGGTTCCTAAAAGGGCATTTTCGACAAACAAAATCTTTCGCAGATCTTTTTCTTCGATCCCCAAAATCAAGTAGATTGCCAGATCACGTTTGCGTCGTTTTAAAAAGACCACAAATGTATACCATAAAAACAACAGCGACAGTAAAGCGATCACCACAAGTGCGACGGATAGACCGACCTTCGCCAATTCTGAAAGTGTACCGCTATTGGACAAATTTTCTTCCAATTGCGGATGAAAGAGCAAAAGACTAAAGATATAAAACACCATCGCCGCAAAGGCGCTACTGACGAAGTAGGCCGCATAGGTTCGAAAATTCCCCCGCAGATTACGAATGATCAACTGTCTGAAATTCATGACGGCGACCTCCTAAATGTGCTAGGACTTCAAGAATTTTTTGATAAAATTGCTGTTGATCAGCCCCGCGATAGACTTCGTTATACAGCTTTCCATCTTTGATGAAAACGACCCGATCAGAAAAGCTGGCAGAATAAGGATCATGGGTGACCATCATGGTGGTGACCTTAAGTTGCTTGTTCATCTGACTTAGTATTTCCATGACATCTCGTGCTGCCTTTGAATCAAGATTGCCCGTCGGTTCATCTGCTAAAAGCAATTCCGGTTGATGGATCAAAGCTCTAGCAATCGCAACTCTCTGCTGCTCTCCACCGGAAAGCTGATAGATGCGTTTGTCTTTTTTCTCATAGATCCCAAGCTCACGTAATAGCTGTTCCGAACGTTCTTTCATCTCAAGAACCGGCACCCGATCCAATGTCAGTGGTAAAATCACATTCTCAAGCACGCTCAATGGCGAAAGTAAATTGTAGTTTTGAAAAACAAAACCTAGTTGCCGACGACGAAACTCCGCGAGTTTTTGCTTAGATAATTCTAGGGGCTGCTCGCCCTTGATGATCACCGAACCTGAAGTCGGTTTATCCAATGTTGCCACCAAATTCAGCATGGTGGTCTTGCCACTGCCAGATGGACCCATAATGCTGATAAATTCTCCTTCTGGCACTTTGAGATCGATTTGCTGTAAAACCTCAACAGACACTTCCCCTGTATAGGTTTTCGATACATTTTTCAATTCTAGTAAAGCCATCATCTTCACTCCTTTGCTACCAGTTTAGCAGGCGGCACCGCAATCAGTTATCGATTTCATGATAGAAAGCTTACAAAATTGTAAGAAAGTCTTTACGTCCGAAACGTTAATGTAACCGTCGTGCCTAGATTCTCCTTAGAGACCAAAGCGATATCGATATCCAATTGCTTGCTGATCGTTTCGACTAAGTAAAGTCCGATTCCAGTTGCCTCGCCTGTTTGCCGACCATTCTGACCTGTATAAAAGGGGCGAAAAACCCTTGGCAGATCCGCTTCTGCAATTCCGCACCCTTCATCTGAGATCGTCAATTTTCTAGAAAAAGGATCGATCTCAAAATAGACCTTACTGTCTGGCTTTGAGTACTTGACGGCGTTGCTGATGAGCTGAAAGAGCAAAATACCTAGCCATTTTTTATCTGTTGTCACCGTGATATCTGCTTCACTCATCAGCTTCGGATAGACTTCACTGCGAATGAAATTCCGCTTCTGGTCACCGATACTGTGTTTTAACAATTCCAACAGTGAGGCTGACTCGATAACGAAGTCCTCCGTGAAATCTTCCAAGCGCACAAAATTCAGCGCAGTCGCCAAGCCACTTTTTAAGCGATCTGTTTCAGCCAAAAGATCATAGCTATCGACTTCTTCACTTTCAGCCATTAGCGCCAAAACTGAGACAGGTGTTTTCATTTGATGAACCCAGATATTCATGAAACGAATATGATTTTGATGGTGCTGATCTAATTCTGTCAGCCGCTCTTGCTCATGCTGCTCTTGTCCATCGAACTGCTTGCGCCATTGCCTGGAAAGGTAGCCATTGCTTCGGTGTGTCGCTCTTCCATGCTTGATATAATGATAAAACGTAGTATTGGAAAGGTAATCTGCCAAATAAACAAGAACAATGAACAGCCCGAATAGAAGCAGACCATAACCAATCACGAGGTAATTTCGATAGCCATCCAACCAAATCACTAAAACGAACAATGAAATGGCTAGGAAGGTAACGAGTAGTTTAGGTAAATGAACACTTACATATGCTCTCATTCTTCTGTACCTACTACCGATAAGGCGTAACCCTTTCCGCGAATCGTTTGGATCGGATCATTGATGCCCATTGCCGCCAATTTTTTTCGCAAACGGCCAACATTGACAGAAAGCGTATTGTCATCAACAAAACGCTCATCATCCCATAATAGATTTAAAATCCGTTCCCGTTTGACCATTTCTGGGTGCGCTGACATTAAAAGGGTCAATAATTCTCCTTCTCGAACAGTCAGCCATTCACTGGCTTCACGATAGACCATCTTCAACGCTTCCGGATAATAGGTCAATTCGCCAGCTTTCAAGCTTCTCGCCCGATCAGACTGTGCATAATCCCCATAGACTCTGCGAATATGGCTCTTCACTTTAGCCAGCAGCAAGTCATAAGAAAAAGGTTTGACCAGATAATCATCAGCACCGTATTCTAATGCCATCACTTGGTCCATATTGCCGTCACGTGCGGAGATGAAGAGAATTGGAACCAATGAATGTTCCCTGATTTTTTGGCACCAATAAAACCCATCATAATAAGGCAGATTGACATCTAACAAAACCAAATCAGGTTGGATCAGCAAAAATTCAGCTAAAACCGCAGCGAAATTTTCTGGAACAAAGGTTTGATACGCATAGCGGGATAATTGATTTTCCATCATTTTGACTAACGATTTGTCATCTTCGACCACGAATATTTTCATAGAACCCCTCCTGTTTTCTCTAAAGTTTACCAAAACTACGTGAAAAATACTGCAAAATTCCAGCTTTTTTAAAAAAAGTACACTTATTTATTGTAAGCAAAATTATTTTATAGTATACTACGTTTTGTGATTAAAACTTACTTAAAGTAAAGGTGGAAAAAAATGAAAAATATTTTAGTTGTTAAAGCCAATAACCGTCCTGATGGAGTATCTGCAAAAATGTTTGATACGTTCGTTGAAAATCTTGATACGAACAATGTGGACGTTGTAACCTTTGATGTGTACGCACAACCAATGCCTTATATCGGTCAAACGTTATTTGAAGCATTTGGCAAACTTTCACAAGAACAAGAATTAAACCAAGAAGAACAAGAATTGATGACTGTCCGTCAAGACGTGATGAACAAATTCGCAGCAGCAGATACCATCGTTTTCGCTTTCCCAATGTGGAACCTAACGATCCCAGCAGCTTTGCACACATTCATCGACTATATCTTCCAAGCTGGCTTTACTTTCTCTTATAACGAAGATGGTTCAATGAACCAATTGTTGAAAGACAAAGAAATCGTTCTATTGAATGCCCGTGGTGGTGTTTACTCAGGCGAAATGAGCGCAATGGAAAACGCTGTAACCTTTATGGAAAAAGTTTTCGGTGGTATGTTCGGCATGAACATCACAGAAGAAGTAATCATCGAAGGTCACAATGCAGATCCTTCTAAAACAGCAGAAATCATTGCTGAAGGTTTAGAACGCGTAGCAGCAGCTGCGAAAAAATTCTAATCATTGCTATCGATCAACTCCTCAACAAAGCACTATTGCTGGTTGAGGAGTTTTTTTATCTAAACATGTTGATCGTCCATTGGATCGATAAAACAAAGATGCCCCTTAGAACAGAGCGGTCTAAGGGGCTAAATCTCTTTTTATTTTGATGCTTTCCAATCAAAAGGCAACAGCTCTTCTATCGTCATGATTTTTCCTGCTGCGATCATGACCTGCGTGTTGTGGTTGGCAGGATCCAGCTGGCTGATGAATTCACGGCAACGACCACAAGGTGGGATCGGCTCACCTGCCGAATTGATTGCAACCATCTGTAACACCCGCTGCTGCCCATCGGTGATCATTTGCGCAGCCGCAGCCTGTTCGGCGCAAAAACCCATGGAACAGCTGGTATCGATACAGATCCCTGTATAAATCTGTCCATCTGCAGTAGTCAGAGCTGCCGCAACACTCCCTGCTTCTGCAAATTGAGAGAGCTGTCTGAATCCCAGTTTTTGTTTCGCGGCATCGATCAGCAACTGAAAGTCCATTTTTCTTCCTCCAATAATAAGCTGGCTCATGGTTAAATGAACCGTTTAAGCACCCGCCATGATTTTCGTCAATAGCTCAGGATCAAAGGTCTTTTCCCGCAGCATCGCGATTTCATAGCCATAAGGGGCTTTTTTATTCTTTTTGTCTTCGCCAACATAGGGTGTTTCCAAAATTTTCGGTAACGCTGATAATTGCTCATGATGAACGATCTTATTCAAGGCTTCAAAGCCGATCGTGCCAAAACCAATATTCGCATGTCGGTCTTTGTGGCTGCCCTGTGGATTTTTTGAATCATTGACATGGATGACCTTCAAGCGATCCAATCCGATGATTTTGTCAAACTCGTTTAACACGCCGTCAAAGTCTTCTTTGACATTGTAGCCAGCATCATTCGTGTGACAAGTATCTAGTGTAACGGATAATTTTTCATTTAAGGTAACGCCATCGATAATTGCTGCCAATTCTTCAAAGCTGCGACCAATCTCGGTGCCTTTACCTGCCATTGTTTCTAATGCGATCTGGGCGGTTTGATTTTTTTCAAGGACCTCGTTCAAGCCTTTAATGATCTGCTTGATCCCAGCTTCGGGTCCTGCACCGACATGGGCACCAGGGTGCAACGTGATTTGAGTTGCACCTAAAGCTTGGGCTCGTTGGATTTCTTCTTGTAAGAACGAAACGGCAAAGCCAAAGTTTTCTGGTTTGATGGTATTACCTAAATTAATGATGTAAGGGGCATGGACAACGATATTCGAAATTCCCTTTTCCGTCATAAAATCTTGTCCAGCTGCGATCTGCATCTCTTCGATCGGTTTGCGCCGCGTGTTTTGCGGAGCTCCGGTATAGATCATAAACGTAGTAGCTTGATAGCTAGCCGCCTCTTCTGCTGCTCCTAAAAGCATTTTTTTGCCGCTCATTGAAACGTGTGAACCAATCAACATTTTTCTTTTCCTCCTAAATCTAGTCTTCTCTATTATCGATAAAAGCACCTTGTAAAGCGATTATTTTGCTCATTGCCGTATTTTTTTATCAAGCGAGTCCAAATAACATCAGGACACCCGTCATTAGCGGCATACTTATCAAAAAGCTAATGGAAGAAACAAATCCCACCGCCTCTTCCTCCATCCCAGCAATCACGGAATTAATGACCCCAAATAAAGGGATCGGAGCAAACACTAACAAACAAAGTACTGGTTTTAATAAAACTGGGATCGGTAAAACATAGAAAGCCGCGAACAGCACGAAAGCCAGTCCGTAGCGTAAGCTTAAAATTTTGATTACCGTTGGCGTAGTGTGCTTCGGTAAGCGGAAATCCAAAAATAAGCCAATCATAAACATGGACAGAAACGTATTTGCGATCCCGATTGGCTGAACGAGCGCCAAGGCTGACTCGGGAATCCTCCAATCCGCACTGCGGATAATCAGCATCACTAGATAAATGGTAAATGTTGGCGAGCGCAGGAGATTCAAAAAGATTTTTCCTGGTTCAAACGTCGTCCGCTTTCCAATCAAGAACTCGATGAAAATCGTCGTTCCCCCTGCCAACATGATACTGTTCCCCATATCAAACAGCGAAATCAGTGGAATCCCTAAAGGATAAAAACTTTGGGCAAAAGGAATTGCAAAATTGCCGATATTAAAGCCTGACCCGCAGTACATAGCAAACTGTTGCAGCGTGTTCGATTCTTTTTTGGTCAAGAAAAATGCGAAGAGGATCTGGACGACCGTAATGATCAAAGCGATCACAATCAAACTAAGCGCACTGACTTGTACTTGCATTGAAGCTAAATTCAAAATGATTGCTGCCGGTAACGTCACATTCAAAATAATTTTGGATAAGATCGAGCCATCCGCTTTTGAAAGGACATTTAGCCGTTTAAGAAAATACCCTAAGAAGATCATGGCAAATAAACCGGCGGCATTCAACACTATATTTCCCATTCCAACAAAGACCCTTCCTCTACAAAAATTTGAAAAAAAGCGAACCAACAGGTCGGTTCGCTTTTTGCGATTAAAATGTTAATAAGAAATATTTTTTCTTGCCACGACGAATCACGACGTATTTTCCACCGATCCGATCACTTGCTTGGATCTCGTACGTTAGGTCTTGGACGCGTTCCCCATTGATGTAGATGGCCCCATTTTGTACGTCTTCTCTTGCTTGACGTTTTGATGGTTCGATTTTAGCAGTCGTCAACACTTCAACGATGTTCAAAGAATCATCCGCTGTTACCTGATGACTAGGAACCCCTTTAAAGCCTTGTTCGATCTCTTCAGCGTTCAATTCTTTGATATTGCCGCTGAATAAACTTGCTGAGATGCGTACGGCTTGTTCATAAGCCTCTGCCCCATGAACCAAAGTAGTGACTTCTTTTGCCAAAGCTTTTTGTGCTGCTCGAGATTCTGGTGCAGCGTTAAATTCAGCTTCGATCGCAGCGATTTCTTCTAATGATAAGAAGGTGAAATATTTCAAGAATTTGACTGCATCACGATCATCCGTATTGATCCAGAATTGGTAGAACTCGTAAGGCGTTGTTTTCTTGGCATCTAGCCAAACCGCATTGCCTTCTGTTTTCCCAAATTTCGTTCCATCTGCTTTTGTGATCAATGGCATAGTCAAACCGAACCCTTGGACTTCACGCTCACGACGCAATAATTCGATTCCAGAGGTGATATTCCCCCATTGATCGCTACCACCTAATTGCAACAAGCAACCGTGGTTGTCGTAAAGGTTCAAAAAGTCATAGGCTTGTAAAAGCTGGTATGCAAATTCGGTGTAGGAAATTCCTGTTTCGATCCGACGTTTGACACTTTCTTTGCTCATCATGTAGTTGATGGTAAAGTTTTTCCCCGTGTCCCGTAAGAAATCGATCAGTTTCAATTCCCCTAACCATTCATAGTTATTGGCAATGATGGCAGGATTTTCTTGGTCATCAAAATCAATAAAGCGAGATAATTGGCTTTTGATACTTTGTGACCATTCCAAAACGGTATCCAATGTGTTTAATTGACGTTCTTGATCTTTAAAGGATGGGTCACCGATCATTCCTGTACCGCCACCAACTAATGCGATTGGCACATGTCCGTTTTGTTGGAAACGGCGCAACATCAAAATAGGCAATAAATGACCAATATGCAGGCTATCTGCGGTAGGATCAAAGCCGATATATAGTTTCACAGACTCTTCATTTAATTGTTTGGTCAAGGCTGCTTCGTCTGTGGTCTGATGAACTAATCCGCGTTGCTTTAGTTCTTCAAAAAAGTCTGTACTCATTCTTTCTCCTCCTAATAATTGCTTCATTGTTCATCTTAACTGAAAAAGAGGGCAATGAAAAGTCTTTCTCTCAAAGTCCTTTACCAAAAAAGAAACTTTTAGGCAAATCAGTTCGTTTTCCCTTATTATCGCTGGTTCAATACAAATACCAACTGGCATTTTCTCGCACACTTCTTTCGATAACAGATAGGGTGCTACCCAAGCGCCTTGTTTTTTGCTATAATTACACGGAATCTATTCTAATTTATTGAGGTGACTCTTTTTGTCCCAGAAAACGAAAAATCAAAAGAATACAGAAAACAAAAATAGAGGCTGGTTCTATTTCAATATCAGTCTTAGGGTTTTACATGCCTTGTTCTTAGTGGCTATTTCTTTACTGGTGCTAGGCGGTTCTTTAGCTTTAGGGATCGGTGCCGGCTACTTTGCTTTTCTTGTGGAAGATACCGCAGCTCCTTCTAAAGATGAGTTGCAGAAAGAACTGACCGACATCACAGAGACTTCTCAACTCGCATACGCTGATGGCAGTAAAATCGCAACGATTCGCTCAGATCTGATGCGAACGTCGGTTAATTCCGATCAAATTTCAGACTACTTGAAAAAAGCGATCATCGCAACAGAGGACGAATATTTTAATATTCATAATGGCGTCGTACCAAAAGCAGTCGTGCGGGCATTATTATCCGAAGCGACAGGCTTTGGCGGCAGCGGGGGTTCCACTTTGACCCAGCAGCTGGTGAAACAACAAATCCTTTCCAGTGAAACGACCTTCAAACGCAAAGCCAATGAGATTTTATTAGCCATGGAAGTGGAGAAATTTTTCGATAAAGATGAGATCGTCAC
The DNA here is from genome assembly GCF_002140695.1 of Enterococcus sp. 4E1_DIV0656. Lineage (NCBI taxonomy): Bacteria > Bacillati > Bacillota > Bacilli > Lactobacillales > Enterococcaceae > Enterococcus > Enterococcus sp. 4E1_DIV0656. The sequence goes on from NZ_NGLF01000002.1 coordinate 391,029, forward strand.
CATGTATCTAAACATCTCCCCTTTCGGCCGGAACAATAAAGGGCAAAATATCGCAGGTGTGCAAGAAGCGGCGCAAGGAATTTTTGGCGTTAACGCAGCTGACCTGTCTTTACCGCAAGCAGCCTTTATTGCGGGTCTGCCACAAAGCCCGATCGTCTACAGCCCTTATACAAATACGGGCGAGATCAAGGAAAACTTGACTGCTGGCTTAGAGCGGAAAGACTTCGTGCTCTTCAGTATGTATCGTAACCACGATATTACGAAAGAAGAATACGAAGAGGCGCTTAATTATGACTTGAAGCAAGACTTCAAAAAACAAGAAGCCATTGAACAAACGGATCAAAGCTTCCTTTATTACACAGTGTTAAATGAAGCAAAAGACATTATTGCCAAACAGCTGGCAGATGAAGATGATGTCAGTGACGAAGAATATGCCAAAGACGAAACCTACCAAAAATACTTCGAATTGGCGCAGCAAAAACTAGTTAATGGTGGCTATACCGTCACATCAACGATCGATAAAGATATTTATAATGCGATGCAAGATGCCGTCGATAAATACGGCTATATGTTAGACAACTGGGGCGACTCCACCATCGAAGTCGGCAATGTCATGATGGACAATGCCACCGGGAAAGTATTAGGCTTTATTGGCGGTCGTAACTATGCTGACAATCAATTCAACCATGCCTTTGATGCCAAACGCCAAGCAGGTTCAAGTATCAAACCAATGCTGGTTTACGGACCGGCGATCGAAAGTGGCTTGATGGGCTCTGAATCAATGGTTTCTGATTATGCCGCAAAGTGGCGGACAGGAGAAAACGCCGGTGAGCCGATCGTCAATGCCACAAACCGTGGAACCAATACCTTCATGTCGATTCGTGAATCTTTGGAGGTTTCCAGTAATATCGCAGCGACAAATATTTTCCAAGATCTGTGGGAAAAAGAAGGCGATCATTTTTATGCCTATTCAAATTATTTGAGCAAAATGGGCTATCCTGAAGATAACAGCTGGGCATATGAATCAGCGCCATTAGGGGTTACCGATGTCACAGTGTTGAATCAAACAAATGGCTTCCAAACATTTGCCAATAACGGTGTCTATCAGCAAGGCTACATCATCGAATCAATCAAGGATAATGAAGGCGAAGTGCTTTATCAGCATGAAGCCAAACCGGTCCAAGTCTTTTCTGAAGCGACAGCGTCCATCATGACCGACATGATGCGTAGTGTTATCGATGAGCAAAAAACCAGTTCCTTTAAATCGGTTATCAGCGGATTAGATTGGAACCTCGGGAATGCCGATTGGGTCGGTAAAACTGGGTCTACCAATAATTGGTCTGACTCTTGGCTAGTCGTTTCCACCCCATCGATCACCATCAGCAGCTGGTCAGGGCGGGATGACAATAAAGCTACCGATAGTGCAGCAGGAACTCGGACAGCCAATTACATGGCTTACTTGATCAATCGTATCTATCAAACAAACCAAGAAGTCTTTGGTGTAAATCAGAAGTTTGAACTTTCTAGTGATGTCAAAAAAGCTCAAGTTTCCAAGTTTACTGGTACCCAACCAGGCGGAACCGTGCGAGTCGATAATCGAACCTATACGAATCCAAGTAGTACCGTTACTTCTTATTGGGCAACTGGCGGACCAGATACGGTCGATTTCAAATTTGGACTCGGTGGTTCAGATGCAAACTATGCTGACTATTGGAAAAAAGCATCTTCTAGCCGTTCAACAAATCGTTCGTCGAATACATCATCGAATAACGCATCCAACAATGTTACACCTACTGCAAATGATGACGACGAGGACGAGCAAGAAAATAACCAACCTAATACAAATGATGATGATGACTGATCAGCCTTGTGCTGATCAGTTTTTTTATACAAAAAAAGTGTGGGTAGAAAATCCATAGATTTTCTACCCACACGAACGATCGTTGAAGCAAAAAGTGGAACAGCAAAGCGTTGCTCCACTAGTCTTTTTATTAAATCGCTGCTTATTTCGTAGAGCTTTTTTCTGAAATACCGTAAGGCAAGACGATCGTTTTTTGTTCTACATCTTCTTTGTTCATCATTTTAGTTAATAGACGCATCGCAACGGCACCCATATCATACAATGGTTGCGTCACACTTGATAAGCGTGGACGAGCTGCTTCAGCCAATAATGAGTTGTTGCTGGTGATGATCTCGAAATCCTCAGGAACTTTAACGCCTTTGTCTAACAAACCATCTAAGACGCCGATCGCTAACTCATCGTCTGTAACATAAGCTGCTGTTGCACCACTGTTGATGATGCGATCAACTAATGCTAAGCCTTCTTTAAAGCTGTATGGTGATTCAAAGATCAACCCTTCAGAATAGTCAAGGTTGTTTTCTTTCAAGGCTTCTTTATAGCCTTTCAAGCGGTTTTGGCCATTGATTGGATCGATCAAAGCACCGCTGACAAAAGCGATTTTTTGATTGTTTTTCGCCAATAACGAAACAGCATCTTTGGCAGCTGCTGTGTAATCGATATTGACACTTCCTACTTGTTCATCAGGATCGATCGAACCAGCTAAAACGACTGGAGTTTTTGAGCGAGAGAATTCCCCGCGAATTTCATCCGTGATGCGATGACCCATGAAGATAACGCCGTCTACTTGTTTTGCTAACAAGTTGTTCAATACGTTGACTTCTTTCATCGTATCGCCATCAGAGTTGGCTAAGATGATATTGTATTTATACATGGTCGCTACATCATCGATCCCACGAGCAAGTGATGAGAAGAACATATTGCTGACATCAGGAATGATAACACCAACAGTTGTGGTCTTTTTACTTGCCAACCCTCGAGCAACTGCGTTTGGACGATAATCCAAGCGGTCGATCACTTCCAGCACTTTCTTACGAGTTGCTGGTTTTACATTTGGATTTCCGTTGACTACCCGTGAAACAGTTGCCATCGATACATTCGCTTCCCGTGCAACATCATAAATCGTAATTGTTTGTTTTTCCATGATATATCTCCCTTATTCTATTTTCAGAAAATCTTATTTACATTTCTTTGTTAGGATAGCAAATTTTTTCTGGATTTGCAACCGTTTTAATTTTGTTTTCATGAAAACTTAGCAATTTCCTACTTTCCCCTCCCCTATTCTCTTCGAAAGCATGATAAAATAGAAAAAGAATACTTGAAAGAAGGTTTTATCAAATGAATGATAAAAAAATCAATGAGTTAAATGCCTGGTTGAAAACCAATGGCGCCGATGTTGCCTATATTTCTAATCCAGCAACGATCGCTTATTTTTCCGGTTTTAAAAGTGAACCTCATGAACGGGTCCTTGCTTTGTTCGTCGCACCTGGAAAAGATCCCTTTCTTTTCACACCAGCTCTGGAAGTAGAAGAAGCAAAAAATAGCGGCTGGCCCTTTGACATTATCGGTTATCTCGATAGTGAAGACCCTTGGGCGAAAATCTGCCAAGAATTGACCTCTCGTTACGAGGTTTCTTCCTTGGCATTAGAAAAAAATGACCTTTCCGTCGAGCGCTATGAAGCATTGAAACGGTTCTTGCCAAAAACCGATTTTTCTTTAGATGTGACCCCGGTGATTCAAAAAATGCAATTAACAAAAACCGCGTCTGAGATTGACACCTTACTAGAAGCTGGCAACTGGGCAGATGTTGCTTTTGAGGTTGGGTTTGCTGCCATCAAAGAAGGCGTTAGCGAAATGGAAATCGTGGCAGAAATTGAGTACGAGTTGAAAAAACGTGGGGTTTCCCATATGTCCTTCGATACGACCGTATTAGCTGGTGCCAATGCAGCAAGTCCTCATGGCGTACCTGGGGATCGCAAAGTGACTGCCAATGAACTCGTCTTATTTGATTTAGGAGTCATCTGGAAAGGGTATTGCAGCGATGCAACCAGAACGGTTGCCTATAAAGAACCGACTGCATTACAAAGAAAAATTTATGACATCGTCTTAGAGGCGGAATTGGCCGCTCAAGCAGCAGTTAAACCTGGGATCACTGCAGGAGAATTAGATAAGATCGCTCGTGATGTGATTACGGGTTATGGCTATGGCGACTACTTCAACCATCGTTTAGGTCATGGCATCGGGACCACGGTTCATGAGTTCCCCTCTTTGATCACTGGCAATGATTTAGTGATTGAAGAAGGCATGTGCTTCTCTATCGAACCGGGGATTTATTTGCCAGATCAAGTCGGTGTTCGTATTGAAGATTGCATCTATGTCACTGCAGATGGCTGTGTACCATTTACCAAAACAAAAAAAGAATTGTTGATTTTATCTTGATTCTTTTAATGAAACGGCGCAATATGTTGTAATTACATGAAAAGGAGTGTTCTTATGAGTAAAAAAGTGTTAGTTTTAGGCGGCACGCGTTTTTTCGGTAAATATTTGGTCCAATCTTTAGTGGATCAAGGCTGTGATGTCACGATCGCTACCAGAGGGAAGACGACTGATTCTTTTGGCGATCAAGTCAACCGACTTGTCTTTGATCGCACGGATGAAGAAAGTATCAAAACGACGTTGACACAAGAAACCTATGATGTTATTTACGACAATATTGCTTATACTTCCAACGACATTGAGATTCTACTGCGTCATGTCACACCCAAACGCTACATTGTCACTAGTTCGATGTCTGCCTATCATGAACTGCACTTCGATTTGAAAGAAACGGATTTTGACCCTGCCAAAGAAGCGGTCAAAATTGTCTGCTCTGAGGAAGTCAATTATGCTGAAGGCAAACGAACCGTTGAAGAGATTCTTACCCAAAACTACAGTCAGATTCCGTCCGTTTTTGTCCGCTTTCCTTACGTGATCGGTGCAGATGATTATACAAAACGTTTTGCCTTTTACATCGACCATCTGATAAAGCAAAAGCCAATGGCTGTCGATAATCTAACGCATCAAATGGGCTTTGTCGATGCTGAAGAAGCTGGCCAATTTTTAGCGTTTTTAGGTACCAGCTCTTTCACAGGACCCATCAACGGTGCGTCAAAAGGCACGATTTCTTTAGAAGAAGTGCTGCAATACGTAACGGAAAAAACCGGTCTTTCCCCTCTCTTTTCAGAAACAGGTGATCAAGGCCCTTACAATGGTACACCTGTTTATTCGATCAACGTTGCTCTCGCTGAGGGAATTGGGTTTCCATTCAGTCAACTGCGGGATTGGATCTATCAACTTTGCGATTGGGAAATCACCCAAGCATCAAACGAATAGCTACTGAAGTCACAAAAAACGTTCGCCGATTTAACTGGCGAACGTTTTTATCTTTTAAAGTAATAAAATTTTGTATCCTTGCTTATGCTTCAGGATTGTTTTTTTCTAATGTATCTTTTAATTCTTCTTTTGCATCTTCCAAGTCAGCTTTAGCTTCTTTTGTTTCTGCTTTCGCTGTTTTTTTGGCATCATCCGCTGCTTTTCCAGCTTCTTTTTTCAAATCAGCTGCGGCTGCTTGACCGTCTTTTTTGGCTTCTTCAACTACAGGTTTTGCTTCTTGTGCCCCTTCTTTGACAGTTTGTTTCATATCCGCTGCAGAAGATTTTGCATCAATGATGATATCTTGGACTGTATCATCTGCATCTTCTTTGGCATCTTTCGCTGTTTCTTTCACATCGCTTGCTGATTTTTTGAAGCGTTCTGATAGATCACCTGCTTGTTTCTTTAACTCTTCAACGGTTTCTTCTGATGAACCAGCTGCTGTTTCTTTTAAGTCATCGACTTTCGCTGTTAAAGAACCGGTAAAGTCAGATGCTTGCTCGCTTAATTTTGCTGCTTTATCTTTAGCGATATCGACAAGATCCGTACTTCTTTCTTTGGCTAAATCACCATAATCAGATGCTTTATCTAATAAATCGTCTGCTTGTTTTGCTAATTTATTTCTTAATGTTTTACCAGATTCTGGCGCCAACAAAAGTGCTGCTGCTGCTGCCGCTGTTCCTCCGATGATTGCTCCTAATAAAAATCCGCCTTTTTTACTCATTGAAAGTCCTCCTTTTATTTTTGGTTATTTTTGTCTTTGAAAAATTTCATGGCTGTTTGACCGACTTTTCCAGCTACCGTTGCTTTGGCAGTGGTCCGGCCAAGACTACCCACGCGCGTAATTAAATTTTTTCCAGAAACATTTAGTTCTGAAACACTGGTACTTAGATCTGCAACTGCTGTGAACAAAGGATCGATGGTTGCGACTTTTCCGTTCACATCTTGTAAAAGCTCATTCGTTTTTACCAAAAGACCTTCAACCTCTTTTGAAAGAATATCAACGTCTTTGGTAATGACACGGATGGTTGTGTTTGCTTCTTCGACCGTTTTGTCTACTTTGGTCATTGTCTTGCTGACTTGCATCAACAAACGAACGACGAAAATGACCAATACGACAAATGCGATCGCAGCAATCAATGCAGCTAGTTCTCCTCCTGACATAGAATGGCTCCTTTCCCCATTTACTTATATTAAGAATAGCATTTCACTGCACTTTCTACAAATAAAAGACTGCATTTTTAAGAAAATTATCCGCTTTCAACAGGAAATAATAAAAAAACAAAGCAATTTCATCAGAAATTGCCTTGTTTAGGAGTTTTTGTTATTTTTTTGACTCTTTCGGTGCTTCTTTGACTTCTTTTTGAGCCGGAGCTAGTTCTTTTCCTAACTCGATCAAATACTCTTTCAAGTTGTCCTTGACTTCAGGGTGTACTAAACCATACTCAATACTTGTTTTTAAGAAACCAAATTTGTCTCCTACATCGTAACGCTTGCCGGTAAATTGATGAGCAAACACGCGTTGGGTTTTGTTTAATGTGTCGATGGCATCCGTCAATTGGATCTCGCCGCCAGCACCAGGTTCCTGATTGGCTAAAATATCAAAAATTTCAGGGGTCAGCAAGTAGCGGCCAATAATTGCTAAATCACTTGGCGCATTTTCTGGCGCTGGTTTTTCAACAAAGTTTTTGACATTGAACAAACCTTTTTCAACTTCCATACCAGGATCAATGATTCCGTATTTTGATGTATCTTCATGAGGAACATCCATGACAGCGATCGTTGATGCATGCGTTTTTTCATAATTATCGATCAGCTGTTTCGTCAATGGCACTTGATCTTCCATCAAGTCATCACCTAGCATGACTACAAACGGTTCATTTCCGACAAATGCCCGCGCCTGTAATACGGCATGGCCTAATCCTTTCGGATGAGATTGGCGAATGAAATGCAGATTTACGTCAGTTGTTTCTTCCACTAATTTCAAAAGCTCTGTCTTGCCTTTTTCTTTTAGATTCATCTCTAATTCTAAATTGGCATCGAAATGGTCTTCGATCGGACGCTTTGCTTTTCCTGTTACGATCAAAATATCTTCGATCCCTGATTGTAAAGCTTCTTCCACGATAAATTGGATCGTTGGTTTGTCAACGATCGGCAACATTTCCTTTGCCATTGCTTTTGTAGCTGGTAAAAATCGGGTACCTAGACCGGCTGCTGGGATAACTGCTTTTTTGACATTCATGTGACTCGCTCCTTTAATCATAATGATTGATCTACCGTAAATTCGTTTTCTTCTTTGCCGTCTCGCAGCATAATATCTTTAGCTGCTTGCTTGATGTCTTTGCCTTCATACAAGACCGAATAAATCGTTTCTGTGATTGGCATTTCCACTGACAAAGCTTCTGCTAATTCGCGGGCAGCTTTGGTGGTTGAAACTCCTTCAACGATCATGCCCATATTGTCTAACACTTCGTCTAAGCTATGGCCTTTTCCTAATAGGTTTCCGGCACGCCAATTCCGCGAATGGACACTGGTACACGTGACGATCAAATCGCCAACACCACTCAATCCGATAAAGGTTAATGGATTTGCACCCATTGCCACACCGAGACGACTGATTTCTGCTAACCCACGGGTCATGATCGCAGCCTTCGCATCATCCCCAAAGCCCAGTCCAGCAATCGCTCCGGCACCAATAGCGATGATGTTTTTCAGCGCGGCGCCAGTTTCGACACCGATCACATCGTTATTGGTGTAGATTCTAAAGTAATCATTCATAAATAGCTCTTGTACATATTTAGCAGCCGATTCATTTTCTGAAGCTGCCGTGATCGTGGTAATATCATGGACAGCGACTTCTTCGGCATGTGATGGTCCTGACAGGACAACGATTTCTTGCCGTTTATCGGCTGGGATCTCTTCGGCAAGTACTTCTGAGATTCGTTTATGACTGCCTTGTTCTAATCCTTTTGAGGCATGGATGATAACTGGTTTACCGGTTGTCTTCTTAGTGAATTCTTGTGCCACGGCACGAATCGCTTTGGTTGGTACTACAAACAAGACAGCATCTGCCCCTTGGATCGCCTCTTCTAGATTTTTGCAGCCTAAAATATTTTCAGGTAATTTCAAATCAGGCAAATAATGCCGATTGGTATGATACGTATTGATTTCATCGATTTGGGCGGGATTGTTGCCCCAAATAGTCACTTCATGTCCGTTTTCAGACAAGACTTGTGCCAAAGCAGTCCCCCATGATCCGGGACCTAAAACGGCGATTTTCTGTTTCACTATGGAAACCTCCTCTATCCTTTTCGCAAATTCATGCACTTTATCATTTTACCATAATTTCGATAAAATAACTGTTTAGATAATCGTTTGGTTTTTGCCAAAGCTGCGATTGTAGTCTTTTAAAGTTTGGTTTTTCCGACGCCAGATCAATAGCCCAATCGCTCCAAAGAATAATAAAGCGGAAAGTGCTTGTGACACACGGATATCCCCAAATAAGTATAAACTATCGGTGCGCATTCCTTCAATAAAGAAGCGTCCGAACCCATACCAAATTAAGTAGCTCAAGAAAACTTCGCCTTCTTTTAATAACCCAGTTTTCTTGCGCAAGAAAATCAAAACGATAAATCCGATCACATTCCAAACCGATTCATAAAGAAACGTCGGCTGCCGATACGCTTCGTCGATATACATATTATCGATAATAAATTTCGGTATATACAAACTTTCTAAGAAGGAGCGGCTGACTTCGGCTCCAAATGCTTCATGATTCATGAAGTTGCCCCAACGCCCGATGCCTTGTGCCAATAGGACACTTGGTGCAGCGATATCTAAAAAGGTCCAGGGAGAAATAAAATTTCGTTGGCAGAAAAAGTACAGCCAAATCCCCCCGGCAATCAATGCACCGTAGATAGCGATCCCACCAGACCGAATATTGAAAATTTGACTCGGGTCATCAATGTAGTATTGCAAGTCAAATAGAATATAATAAAGCCGCGCACCAATGATCGATACTGGCAATCCAATCAACATAAAATCAGTCACATCATCTGGCTTGAGCCCGACACGAACCGCCTCTCTCGTACTTAACCACATAGCAATGATCACGCCTGATACGATAATGATCGCATACCAATAAATCGGCAAACCAAATAGTTCAAATGCGACTCGATTTACTAAACCTAACATCTATCTTATCCTCTCTAGTTTCCAGAATTTTCTTCGATCAATTGCGTCAATCGATTTTCAAAGGTCTTCGTTGCATCATAACCCATCGTTTTCGCCCGGAAATTCATGGCAGCAACTTCGATAATAATCGCAACATTTCGACCAGTTTTCACGGGGATTTTGATTTGTGGTACATCAACGCCACCAATTTCAACCGTCGTATCATCGGTTCCTAGTCGATCATACTTTTTGTCTTTCGCCCAAGCTTCTAAATACACCGCTACTTGAACCTGCATATACCCTCGTACGGCACTGGCACCAAAAAGATTCATGACATCGATGATCCCGATTCCCCGGATCTCGATCAAGTGTTGCAAGATTTTCGGCGGTTCCCCCACCAAAGTCAACTCATCTTGCTTATACACATCCACACGGTCATCAGCGATCAACCGATGCCCACGTTTGATCAACTCTAATGCTGTTTCGCTTTTACCAATTCCGCTATCGCCTTGGATCAAAACGCCCAAGCCATAGACATCCACTAATACCCCATGGACACTGGTTCTTGTTGCTAAACGCCCATCGAGAAAACTAGAAAGCTCTCCTTGCAGACGTGACGTTGAGATGGGCGAACGTAGAATCGTAATCTCATGTTCTTTGCAGGCTTGAATCATTTCTGCTGGTACTTCCAAGCCGCGAGAAACAATAAATCCCGGTGTATCATCGGCACACATTTTGCGCATCACCATCAAGCGTTCTTCTGGCATCATTCGTTCCGCAAAGGTGATCTCTTTGCTGCCGAATAATTGCAGACGATCATGGGAATAGTAATTAAAATAACCCGTCAATTCCAAACCAGGTCGGGAAATATCACCGGTAATGATTTCTCTTTCTAAACTGTTTTCAGTTCCTTCAACTATCTCTAAATTTAAAGCCTCCGCCAGCTCGCTGACTTTGACGGTTTCTGCCATAGGATTTCCCTCTTTTCTCAATGATTCTTGCCGCTGCTTCTTGTAAACGACACTCTGGTTCTATTTTATCATTCTATCAGTAAAGTTACTACCTTCGCCAATAGAAGTCCTCATTCTTTTTCGTTTGTGTTATTATTTTACTAAGGAGGGATTTTTAATGAAATTTTCAGCATACAAGTATCAACGCCCTGATTTTCCAGTTTATCAAGAAACATTCAAAAAAGCATTAGCAAACCTTCAGTCAGCCGATACCTTCTCGGAGGCGAAGCAAGCCCTTGATGCTTGGAACGAACTAAGAGGAACGATCGATACCGCAATGAACTTGGCTTCGATCCGCTATTCGATCGATACCAACGATGCCTTTTATGAAGCAGAAGACACCTTTTGGAATGAATACCAGCCTCATTTTGAAGCTCTGGATTTTCAATTCTATCAAGCACTCCTGGCTTCACCTGTCTTAGATGAATTAAAAGCCGAATATCCAGAAACACTTTTTTTATATGCCGAAAGCCGTGTGAAGCTTTTTGATGAGGCCTTGATCGAATTGTTTCAAAAAGAAAACCAATTGGCTTCTGATTACAGCAAATTGGTCGCTTCTGCCCAAATCGACTTCCAAGGAGAAACCTATACCCTCGCACAACTGCGACCATTTACCGAAAATAAAGATCGCAGCGTTCGTAAAGAAGCATTTGAAAAACAAACGGCTTTCTTCACGGAAAATGAAGACCGTTTTGATCAAATTTATGACGAGATGGTCAAGGTTCGTACCGAGATCGCCCACAAGCTCGGCTTTGAAAATTATGTTGCCTTTGCGGATACCCAAATGAATCGTTGGGACTATGATCGTTCAATGATCGAGACCTATCGTCGGGAAATTTTAGAAAAAGTCGTCCCAATTACCCAAAAGCTGTACCAAAGACAGGCGCAGCGTAATCAATTGACTCAGGCAACCTTTACCGACTTGCCACTTGTTTATCCTAGTGGTAACGCAGAGCCTAAAGGAACTCCTGAAGAACTAGTAGAAAAAGCCCGTGTGATGTATCAGGAACTATCCCCTGAAACTGGCGAATTTTTTGATTTTATGGTCGAGCATGACCTACTTGATCTACTAAGCAAAAAAGGCAAACAATCTGGCGGCTACTGTACGTTTATCCAAGACTATCAATCGCCATTTATCTTTGCCAACTTTAACGGTACTTCGGGCGATGTCGATGTTTTGACCCACGAAGCTGGCCACGCCTTTCAAGCCTTTCGCTCTCGTTGGATCAAAGAACCGGAAATTCTCTTTCCCAATTATGAATCTTGCGAGATCCATTCAATGTCGATGGAGTTTATCGCCTGGCCATGGATGGATGCCTTTTTCGAAGAAGAAACAGAAAAATACAAATTTGCGCATCTTGCTAGCAGCCTGCAATTTCTGCCTTATGGCGTTTTAGTGGATCACTTCCAACAAGAGGTTTATGAGCATCCTGAGTGGTCAGCAGCACAGCGCAAAGCCCGTTGGCGGGAATTAGAGCGCCAGTATTGCCCAGAACGGGATTATTCAGAATATCCTGACCTTGATCGTGGCTTGTATTGGTTCAGACAGGGGCATATTTTTGAATCACCTTTCTACTATATCGATTACACATTGGCACAAGTGTGTGCGTTCCAATTTTGGTATCGATTCATCGTGGCAAAAGACGAAACCGCTTGGCAAGATTATTTGGCCATTTGCGAAGTCGGCGGCACGAAAACATTTCTTGAGATCCTGGCTCTGGCTCATCTACGTTCACCTTTTGAAAAAGGAGCGCTTGATGAAACGTTACAGGCAGTAGATACGTATCTGTCAGCCATCAAAGAAGAACAGTTAAACTAAAAAAAGACGTTTCCGTTTCTCCACTAGCTTCGTAGCTAGTAGGAGAAAACGTGAAACGTCTTTTTAACGTGAATATTTTTCGATATGGTGTTCGGTCACGATCATATTGATCACTGACATGATCAGTGCCACTAATAAAGCAGCCCCAAACGAGGAAAAGCCGAAGTTGGCTGACCCAACAAAATACGAAGTCAAATTCAGCATGAGCGCATTGATCACAAAGGTGAAAAACCCAAGCGTCAGTAAAGTCAATGGAAATGAAATGACGATCAGAATTGGTTTAATCAAAGCATTCAGGATCGACAGTACAAAACTGGCGATCACTGCAGTCATAATGCTTTGAACGTGGATCATATTTGGTAATAGAACCGCCAATGTGACAAACGTCAGTGTATTCATGATAAGCCGTTGAAAATAAGACACTAGAAGTCACTCCAGTCCTCATCCTCTACCTTTTCCGCTTCTTTGCGGGGACGATTTGCTTCATTGTATTTGTTTTGTTTGTAATATCGATTGTCATGACCATATCCTGAGGTGCTCTTGCGTCCTGAAGGAATCAAGACCGCCATGATGATATATAAAGTGATTCCAGGGAACCCAGCAGTCACTAAAGATAGAAAGACATAGATCACGCGAACGATAGTTGGATCGATTCGCAAGTATTCTGCCAGACCCCCTAGAGTCCCTGTAATGACGACGTTATTGGCTGATTTTGTTAATTTTTTGTTCATTTATCTACACCTTCCTTCTTTTCTTTAATGAGTGTATACTCAACTATTCTTATTTATCTGTATCTTTGATAAAGACATTTCCTGTTGTTGTGGATAGATCGATTTGTGCGACTTTATCGGCAACCCGACGGAATTGCAATAGTTGGTTTAGGCGTTCTTTTTTCTCCCGTACAACTTCCATCTCACTTAAGCGATTGTTAATGCTACCTAAACTTGTTTTGGCGATCCCTTCAAAACCGATCCCTGCAGGTAATGCTACTTTAACATTGCCATTTACAGAGCTGGCGTTTAATTTTTGGACCGTTTCTTCTTTGTAGGTCACACGGATATTGCCGTTTACTAAAGAAATACCGGTGTTTTGTGGTGTGGCTGTCAACGTCACGTCGCCATTCACTGTTTCGATGATGGCATCTAAAATCTCACCCTCTTGAACAGTGATCGTTCCATTCACGCCTTCAATCTCTAACATCGATGCGTTTACTTTGCGGAAATCGATATTGCCATTTGTTGATTTTGTATAAACATCTTTTGCATCCAATTCATTGAATGTAACATTTCCGTTCAATAGTTTTACTGCCACATGATCATAGGTACGTTTTGGTAAATAGAAAACCAGATCGGCACGAATGCGTTTGTTTGGAATTTGGAAGGAGATGCGTTCATCATCAACATTGATTTGGCTTCTTGCTTCAAAAGCATCGAAAGGCTCCGCCGCATCCATTTTACCATATAGTTTGATTTTGGCATCTACTTTGACACCTGGTTCATCCCATAATTGGAAGGAAACATTGCCGTTGGCTAACTTCACATCGATCAATGTCGCTGCCGTTTCGTCATAGCTGAATGTGTGTTCAAATTTCGTCGCTGCAACACCGGGAACTTTCAAGTTGATATCTTTCCATTCCATGTTGTCGTTAACAGAATCCGTTACTGCTCGAACCGTTTTCTTCAAGAAGTGTCCGAAGTGGGTGCTGGCATCGACCATTTTTTCACTTACTTGATTGATAGTATCGGTCGCTTGCTCTTTCCAATCTTCTGGAATATCTAATTTTTGAGAGATTTTCTCTTTCGTTTGAGACCATTGGTCTTTGCGAATATTTTTTAGTTTTGCTTCCAATTCTGCTTTTTCTTCGGTTAAGCCATCTAACGTTTCTTCTAAGCCAGTAATGGTCGCTTCTGTTTCATGACGTGTTGCCAATTCCTCTTCTGACAATTGATCCAATTCTTCTTTGGTATTCAATTGCATCAGAGTTTCTTGCGCTTCTTTTAATTCTTCTTTGACGCCAAGAATTTCAGCATTGATTTCGTCCAACTCAGCAGATGCTTGGTTGGCTTCCGTTGCTAAGCCATCAAGAATCTTTTCAAGATTTTCTTTGTCTTGCGCTTCGTTTTGACGAAGTTTTTCTTCGCCGTCAAACGTGAACATCTCATCGTCATTTTCAGTATCATCAAATGGGCTTGTCGCATTCTTATCCGCGGTTACCTCAGCAGCAGCTTTGTTAATTTGTTTTTCGTCTTTGGCTTTTGCCATACCTTCTAGTAAATCTAAGGCTTCTTCTGTAGAAAGCACACCTTTTTTTACTAGATCCAATATACGTTCTCTTTCGTTCATGGAAATTGCCTCCTTCAGCAAATGTGTGATTGCAAGTTTAGCTTACGAACCTATTATGCCTTGTTTTTGCAAAAGTGTCATAGGTCTTAAGTACCAAGTTTTTCTCAATCTGCAGATTGGCAAGCAGAACCGGCACTTTTCTTCATTACTTTAGGCACAAAACGATCTTCCTTATCTTAACAGTACCACGAAAAACCATTGGAAACAAAAGTTTCAGCTAATAGCAGCCTTGAGGAATAGGCCTGCTAGAGTAAATGATCTATTGTTCATTTCACTGCGTCGGGGATGAAAAGAGCAGAAGGTTCAACTTGAAAAATTCGGGTACGATAGAATCGATTTCCATTGTCCATCTTTAGGGAAGCCATTTTATAATTTGTCTATCTTGTTCACGTCATCTATTTCAGTGATTCTTCCAAATCAAAAAGACCGCCGAGAGAAGTTACTCCTTAAAGGTCAACTTCTTTCGGCGGTCTGTCCCATCTCTTTTAAAAGAGATAAGTGATCAAGAACCTAAGCTGGTTTCTTAAATCATTTCCGTACGGTTTGTATTCAATTCACTGATTTTCCCAGTAGCAAGATACACGATCCATTCACAAATATTCGTTACGTAGTCACCGATACGTTCTAAGTACTGTGCAACAGATAAATAATCGGTTCCACTAACAACGGTTTCCGGATTTTCTTTCATACTCTCGATCGTTTTGTAATAGATGTCTTTGTAATACTCATTGACCCGATCATCCATTTGGGCAATCATACGGGCATCTTCTTGGTCAGTTTTTACATAGGCAACTAAAACATTATCGACCATTTTCTTCACATAATCCGACATATCAGAAATTTCTTTTTCGATTTCGGCGATCCGTGTTTCACCTTTGACCCGAATCGTTGACTTCGCGATCGATACTGCATGGTCTCCCATTCGTTCCAAGTCAGAGCTGGCTTTCATTACAGTAATGATCATTCGTAGATCGGTGGTTACTGGTTGCTGCAAAGCAATCATTTCAAAGCTCTTTTTCTCCAAACGAACTTCCATATTGTTGATCGCCAAATCATTTTCAATCACTTCTTGAGCAATTGCTTTATCATGTCTGACATATGCTCGTACGGATTTGTGGATCGCGCTGCTGACTAGCATCCCCATCTCATAAAATTGATTGTGTAGATTTAATAATTCTTCTTCAAACTGTGTACGCAACATCCCTTTTCCTCCTAACCAAATCTTCCTGAGATATAATCTTCTGTTTCTTTTTTGCTTGGACTTAGGAACACTTTTTTCGTGTCATTAAACTCGATCAAGTTGCCGTCCAAAAAGAACGCGGTTTTATCTGAGATTCTTGAAGCTTGTGACATGTTGTGAGTCACGATGATCATGGTATAGCGTTCTTTCAGTGCCAAAAGGGTATTCTCGATTTTCCCAGATGAAATTGGGTCTAACGCACTGGTTGGTTCATCCAGCAAAATGATTTCTGGATCGACAGCCAATACCCGAGCGATGCATACCCGCTGCTGTTGTCCACCGGATAAAGATAGCGCACTTTGGTGAAGCTTATCTTTGACATCTTCCCAGACAGACGCTGCTTTCAAGCTTTCCTCTACCGTCTTATCAAGAATCGCCTTGTCCGTGACTCCTTTTAATTTTAACCCATAAATCACATTTTCGTAAATTGAAAAGGGAAATGGATTCGGTTGCTGAAAAACCATTCCGATTTCTTTACGCAAATCAACGATGTCTTGCTTCGGACTATAAATGTCTTTCCCTTTATAGACAACACTTCCTGTAATTGTCACACCAGGGATCAAATCATTCATTCGATTAAGAGAACGCAAGTAGGTCGATTTCCCACAACCTGAAGGACCGATCATCGCAGTGATCTCGCCTTTTTTGATGGAAAGGTCGATTCCTTTTAATGCTTCTTTTTTTCCGTAGTATAAATGCAGATCTTTCGATGTAATAATTTCTTCTGCCATTGTTTTGCCTCCGTTTACTGATCGAATCGGCTCAGCCAAAATGACCGGATACGTAATCTTCTGTTGCTTTAATTTTTGGACGAGTAAATATCTTACGGGTCTCATCGTACTCGATCGCATTTCCTAAGTAGAAAAAGGCGGTATAATCGCTGATCCGAGCAGCTTGCTGCATGTTGTGGGTCACGATGATGATTGAATAGTCGTTTTTCAAGTTGATAAGAGTTTCTTCCACTGTCCCGGTTGAGATGGGGTCAAGGGCACTAGCTGGTTCATCTAGAAGCAAAATATCTGGTTTCATCGCAATTGCTCGAGCGATACACAGACGTTGCTGCTGTCCACCGGACAATGCCAAAGCACTTTTGTCTAAGCTGTCCTTTACTTGATCCCAAAGTGCGGCTTGTTTCAAGCTGGTTTCGACTGCTTCATCCAATTTCTTTTTGTTTCTTTCTCCATGACGTCGCAAAGCAAAGGCGATGTTGTCATAGATCGATTTACTGAAAGGGTTTGGTCGTTGGAAAACCATGCCGATCCGCTTACGCATTTCGAAGACATCGACTTCTTTCGTGTTCACGTCGACCCCTTTGTACATGATGTTTCCTGTGACTCTCGTATTTGCGATTCCGTCATTCATTCGATTCAAGGAACGCAGATACGTTGATTTTCCGCAACCAGAGGGACCGATCAATGCGGTGATTTTATTCTTTTCAAATTGTAGATCAATGCCTTTGATGGCTTCATTTGATCCATACCATACATGCAAGTCAGTGGTATAAAGCGCCACATCTTCTGGTTTATCGAAGGTAATGATATTTCGATCATCCCAATTGTAATCGTTCATACTGTCATTCTCCTTATGCTGACGTCATTTTCTTGTACAACCGTTTGCCAGCTGCACGGGCGCCAAAGTTAAATAGCAAGACGGCAATGATCAATACTGCCGAAGCTCCAGCTGAAACTTGTGCGCCATCAGGCATCGTGCCCTCTGTATTGATTTTCCAAATATGGACTGCCAGCGTCTCCGCTTGTCGGAAAAGACCGATCGGGCTGGAAACACTCAATGGATTCCAGTTTGTAAAATCAAGGGCCGGTGCACTTTGTCCTGCAGTATAGATCAGCGCTGCCGCTTCACCAAAAATCCGACCAGAACTTAGAATGACCCCAGTCAAAATCCCTGGTGTTGCTTCTGGAACAATGATGCGTGTGACCGTTTCCCAACGTGACAACCCAAGAGACAAGCCTGCTTCACGTTGCGTGTAATGAATCGCTTGAAGTGATTCTTCTACATTTCTCGTCAATAGTGGCAAATTGAAGAAGGTCAATGCCAAGGCACCAGAAATAATTGAAAAGCCATAACCAAACTGAATAACAAAGACTAAGAAACCAAAGAGACCGACAACCACTGAAGGCAGTGAGCTCAAAATCTCGATCGATGTCCGAATGATATCCGTTAACCAGTTTTTCTTTGCATACTCTGATAAGTAGATCCCCGCTCCTAAAGAAATCGGGAAGCTAATGATCATTGTTACTAAAAGCAAGTAAAGGGAATTGAACAATTGGATGCCGATCCCGCCGCCTTCTTGATACGCTTTTGAAGAAGAGGTCAGAAATTCCCAGCTAATGTGAGGAACCCCCCGAACCAAAATGTACAGTAATAAGGAAGCCAAAATCAAAACAATGATTCCAGCAACGGCATACAAGACGCCGGTAGCAATTTTATCTGAACGTTTTGCATTCATTATTTCAAGGCTCCTTTCTTCCCAATAAAGCGAATAACAATGTTAAATAGTAAGGACATCAATAACAAGATCAAGGCTAATGACCATAAAACATTATTTTGGACTGTCCCCATGATCGTATTTCCGATACCCATCGTTAGGATAGAAGTCAATGTTGAAGCTGGTGTCACTAAGCTAGTTGGCATCAATGCCGCATTACCAATAACCATTTGAATCGCCAATGCTTCACCAAACGCCCGCGCCATTCCAAAAACAACCGCTGTTAAAATACCAGGAACAGCTGCTCGTAAAACAACTTTGTAAATCGTTTGCCAGCGAGTCGCACCTAAAGCTAACGAAGCTTCACGATAATGCCGTGGAACTGCCCGCAAAGCGTCGACAGTCATCGTAGTCACTGTCGGTAAGATCATGATAAACAGGACAAACGTCCCTGCCAAGATCCCAAAACCAGTACCGCCAAAAACGGAGCGGACTGCTGGTACAACGACAGACAAACCGATGAATCCATAAACAACTGAAGGGATACCGACTAAAAGTTCGATGACCGGCTGCAAGATCTTCTCTCCATTACGAGGTGAGATTTCTACCATAAAGACGGCTGCACCGATGGCAAAAGGTGTTGCCACGATCGCTGATAAGAACGTTACGAAGAACGATCCTAGAATCATCGGCAAGGCACCAACTAACGGTTGTCCATCAGGTCCCACAGCACTCGGATTCCATTGGGTACCAAACAAAAAGTCAAACACATTGACTTTGTCTACAAAGAATGTCGCTAATCCTCGGCTAGCAACGAAATAAAAAATGGAGATCACAACCAAAACAATCAACGCGATACAAAGAAAACTGATTAGTTTTCCTCTTTGTTCCATTCTTGCGCGCTTAGATTTTTTTGTTAACACTTCTTTTACATTTTCCACGAGGGTTCCTCCTCAAAAATCAAACTAAACTCATAACCATTAGTTTATCGGTTCAACATCAATTTCTGTTAAAGCTTGTGTAAATTTTGTGTAAAGATTATTCAACAATGTTGCCTTCCCAGTCTCTTTCCACCTGCATGATGGAAATTGGAATATAGCCTAGATCCCCAACGATATGCTCTTGGACTTCGTCAGAAAGCATATATTCTAAAAACTCAGCAGTTAATCCGGTTGGTTCTCCTTTTGTATACATATGCTCATACGCCCAAACTTTCCAATCATTCGTCGTCACATTTTCAATCGTAGGTTCAACGCCATCAATTGAAAGGACATTGACTTCATCAGTCACATAAGAAAATGCAACGTAGCTAATAGCCCCTGGTGTATCAGAAACGATCGAGCGTACCATCCCACTAGAATCTTGCTCTTGAGAAGGAATAGCGGTTTCGCCATCCATGATCCATTTTTCAAACGTGCTTCTCGTACCACTACCTGTCGCCCGGTTCAATAAAACGATCGGCAGATCATTTCCACCGACTTCGCTCCAATTGGTGATCTTTCCTAAGAAGATATTTTTTAGATCTTCTGTGGAAATGTCTGTGATACCAACTCCTTTGTTAACGATTGGTGTGATTCCCACCGTTGCCACCCGATGATCAACAAGGGCATCAGCATCGATTCCTGGCTTTTCTTCCGCAAACAAATCAGAATTTCCGATATCGACTGCACCGGCTTGGACTTGACTTAGTCCGGTTCCGCTTCCGCCTCCTTGGACATTGATGAACCGTCCTGGATTTGAGTTTTGAAATTCTTCTGCAACTGTTTCTACTAGCGGCTGCAAAGCAGAGGAACCGACTGCGGTGATCGATTCTCCTCTATCTGCCCAGCTTGCACATCCTGAGAGTAAAATAACCAATCCGATAATAGGACTTAGAAGTTTAAATTTTTTCATCATAACGCTCCTTGTACTTTCGTAAGTCATTGATCTTAAAAATCAATTATTTTCATTTTACCATTAGTTGAATTTAATGAAAATTATTATTTGCTTTTTTTTCTGGAACAGCGTCCGTTCGTTTATTTAAAACGCTTTTTTTCTTTTTCAAAATAACTGTTTCGTAAAAAAAATGACAGAATTTCTTAATTAAATTACGTGCATCCAGAAGGTATGCTATGCTATACTGTGAGAGGAAACGTATTTTAAAAGAACATAATTATTAATCTTGCTTCCCCAATCAAGTACAATATGTTGTTATGTTCAGCGTTTTCACGATTTCATCAACATTTCCCCAAAATGTCTGTTGAATCGAAACGGCAGAAAGAAGCATTTCTATGCATCTTCTGCCGTCTTTTTTTACTCTAATTCACTTAGCCACGCAGCCATCTGCACAACGATGGCTTTTTGCTGCGCTTCATTTGATAAATCAGCGGCGGCTTCTCCTTTTTGTAACCCATAGGTACCAAAGCCAGCATGATTGCCGCCTTCGATCGTTTGGAACGTGGTAGATTCTGGAAGGAAGCTGCGGGCAGCTTGCCAATTTTCTTGATTGACCACCTGATCTTGACTCCCTGTCAACGATAGCACAGAAATCGACTGATCAGCCAAAGACCCTTTTTCATCGGGATAGCTTGCGAAGAAAAAGACCCCTTTTAAATCCTTGTCGTTTGCAGCCAATTGATTCGCTGCAAAACGGCTCGCCATTACCCCACCTAATGAATGACCACCAATGACATAGGAGTTATGGGGAATTTCTTTCAAGACCTCTTCTGCACGATTGCCTGATAAAACAGCCATGTTAAAGGGCATTTTAACGATCGCGACAGGATAGCCTTTTTCCGCTAAACCTGCTGCCCATACACTATAGCTTTCCGCATCGACAAGGGCGCCGGGATAGAAAATAACCAATGGCTTTTCTTCATCTCCAACAAAATAAAGGGCATTCCCCTCATCTTCTGCCTCTTTCGCAGCTGTGACTGCAGCATCAACTGCTGGGTAGTGTAGTTGTTGCCAACCGATCCAACCGGCAATAGTTAAAATAACAACGGTGACCAATACACCAATCAAAACTTTTGTTCTTTTTCTCATCATATCCTCCTGCAAAAAAGAAGATCAGGAAAGGATGGCAGACGAAACTTGCTGGTCCATCATCTCCTGAATCTTTCTACGAATGTTTCCCAATTTTTATCGGTGTGCAAGTGCCAATAGTTCTCGTGCATGTTCGATCGTTAAATCGGTGATTTCTGCACCTGAGAGCATACGGGCGATCTCTGCCACCCGTTCTTCTTTAGATAGTTTACGGACGTGGGTTTCTGTCCGTCCTTCTTGGATTGCTTTTTCAATAAAATATTGATTATCCGCTACAGCAGCTACTTGCGGCAAGTGAGTGACACACAAAACTTGCGAATTGGCTGCGATCTTGGCGATTTTTTCAGCAATTGCTTGGGCTACTCGGCCACTAACCCCAGTATCAACTTCGTCAAAAACAATACTGGTGATTCCTTGTTTCCGAGAGAAAATTGATTTGAGGGCCAGTAAGATCCGTGAAAGTTCTCCCCCAGAAGCAACCCGCACCAACGGCTTCATGCCTTCACCAGGATTTGTGGTCAAATAAAATTCTACGGTGTCAAATCCGCTGCTACTCAATTGTTTTGAGCCAGGTGCAAACCGTACTTCAAATTGTGCGTGCTCCATATACAGCTCTTTTAACTCTTGAACGATTTCTTTTTCTAAACGATGAGCCAGTTCACGTCGTTTGACGTGCAAGGCTTCCGCCAGCTGCCAAACTGCTTCAGCTTTTTGGGCAAGCTCTTCTTCTAATTGCTCCAACTGACCTTCTGTATAGGCAGACTCGCTGATTTCTTTACTGATCTCATCATAGTAAGCAAGAATCACAGGAATCGACTCCCCGTATTTGCGCTTCAATTGACGAATCGTTTCCAGCCGCGAAATGACTTCTTCCAGTCGGCCTTCATCTAATTCAAGATTGTCGACTTGCCGCGAAATATCAGTAGCTGCATCTTGCAACAAGTAATACGCACTTTGGATCACTTCACTGATTTTTTCGTAAGCCGGATCAAGATGGGCGATTGACTGGATCTCGGATAAAGCTACACTGACCCCATCTAGGCTATTGACTTCTTCGGCAGATAAGGCACCATAGCTTTGCCCTAGAGCATCCACGATTTTTTGATAATTGGTCAGTTTTTCTCGTTCATCGATCAGCAGTTCTTCTTCATTTTCCATCAATTCTGCTTGGGCGATTTCTTCTTGTTGAAAACGCAACATGTCCATTCGCTGGACATATAGCTGTTCATTTTCTTGAATGGTCCTGACGTGTTTTTCTAAAGAGCGATAGCTTTGATAGGCTTGACGGTAATCCGCAAGCTCCGCTTTAAAGCTATCATCCCCAAACCCATCCATCAAGGTCAAATGTTTTTCTGGCTGCAGCAGCTCTTGATGCTCATTTTGTCCTTGGATATCGACCAAGAATAAACCGATTTGGCGCAAAACCGACAAGGTAACGGTTCGACCATTGACACGACAAATATTTTTCCCCGATTGAGAGATATCTCGTTGTACGATCAAAACTTCTTCTTCATCAATACCTAAATCTGCGGTCAAGTCTTTGAACTCCTGCTGATTCGGCCATTCGAAGATCCCTTCTAAACGGCATTTCTCTGCTCCTTGACGCAAATAGTCGCTGGAACCTCTACCGCCTGCTAGCAAACCCATCGCATCGATAATAATTGATTTCCCGGCACCTGTCTCACCTGTCAGTGCCGTCATTCCCTCATGGAAAGATAAGTGCAAGTTGGAAATAATCGCAAAATTTTGGATCGACAATTCTAAAAGCATCCCTTGCCTCCTCTTCTAAACGTAACGTTGGAAATCCCTGAATAGGTTCTCGGTATCTGCTTCTGTTCTAGTGATCATCAAGACGTTGTCATCATCGTTTAACGTGCCAAATAATTCCTTGGCATAACGTTTATCGATTAAATTCGCCAAAGCCGAGGCATTACCTGGCAGTGTGCGCAGGATCACAAATTTGTCCATTCGATCGACAGAAACAAAAGCCGTTTTTAGGATTTTATCTAGTTTACCACTCACGTCTTCCGTTGTCTCTTGTGGGATACTGTAGCGATAGCCACCTTTTTGGGAAGGAACTTTTACTAACTTCAATTCCTTGATATCTCTTGATATTGTTGCTTGTGTGACTGAGACGCCGCGATCTTTTAACAACTCGACAAAATCTTCTTGTTTCTGAATATCTTGTTCACTTAACAATCGTGTAATCAAGCGATGCCGTTCTTTTTTTCTCATCTCTTGTTCCTCCTGAATGAATTCCTACTAATTTTATCCTATTTTGCGCAAGAAAGAAAGAGAGCCGACAAGTAAAATGTCCACTCTCTTCCATTCTTTATTTTGGTTGATGAAAGGTCTCATGTGCTGATGCAACAACTTTCGGGATATCGATCCCTCCTGCGGTACCTTCTTGCAGGCTTTTCTTTAAATGTACGATAAACTCGATATTCCCTTCGCCACCAGTGATTGGTGAAAAACTTAGGTTTAAGACATCGAAATTTGTTTTCTTAGCAAATGCTAGTACTTCCTCCAAAACTCGTTCATGGGTTCTGGGATCACGAACGATCCCATTTTTCCCGACTGCTTCTTTGCCCGCTTCAAATTGCGGTTTAATCAGCGCCATCACTTCGCCATCCGCTACCAAAATATCATACAGCGGGGGTAAAATCAGTTTAAGTGAAATAAAAGAAACATCGATCGTAGCGGCATCTGGAAGACCGTCTAAAAAATCAGTTGGTTTTGCATAACGGAAGTTGACCCGCTCCATTACGATCACTCGCTCATCTTGCCGCAGCTTCCAGGCTAACTGATTGTAACCGACATCCAATGCATAGCTTTTTTTGGCACCATTTTGCAATGCCGCATCAGTAAAACCACCGGTGGATGCGCCGATGTCTAACATGATTTTATCGGTTACGTCAAAATCAAAGACTTTGAGTGCTTTTTCTAACTTGAGACCACCACGAGAAACATAAGGCAGCTTTTTGCCTTTGATCTGCAGCAGTGTATCTGCGGCAATTTTTTCTCCCGGCTTATCTAGGCGCTCATTATTTTTTTCTTTGTACACCAATCCAGCCATCACTCCCCGTTTGGCTTGCTCTCGGGTCTCAAACAGGCCTTGCTGGACAGCTAAAACATCTACTCGTTCTTTCTTCATGCGTTCCCTCGAATCTCAAATCGTTCCACAAATGCCAATAAAACATCCGGCGTAAATTGACCGTATTGACTTAATTGCGCCAGAATTTCTTTGGCCTTGCCTAATTCTTCTGTCAAGGCTTGCTGCGCGCCTGCTAAGCCAAGTAAAGCAGGATAGGTACTTTTCGCCAATTCGTCATCTCGACGGACAACTTTGCCTAGCTCTTCGGTCGTACTAGTGGCATCCAGCAGATCGTCGCGAATTTGAAAGGCTAACCCAATATGCTGGGCAAAGCGATCCAATTCATGCAGAACTTCTTCCGTCTGGTCGGCTAAGACACCTCCAGCAATCACCGCAAAGCGGATCAATTCTCCAGTTTTCCGTTCATGAATGGACATCAGTTCCTCAAGACTAAGGGCTTGGTTTTCTCCTTGAATATCAGCTGCTTGGCCGGCGACCATGCCTTGTGTTCCCGCCGCTTTACTCAATTGCTGCAGCAGCAAGACTTTTTGATTGGCTTCGATCTCCGCCATAGCGACTAATTGAAATGCAGCCGTCAAAAGACCATCTCCAGCTAAAATCGCTAAAGCTTCACCAAAAACCTTATGGTTGGTAGGTTTGCCTCGACGCAGATCATCGTTGTCCATTGCTGGAAGATCATCATGGATCAGCGAATACGTATGCACCATTTCTAGGGCTGCCGCACACTGGTACACCGCGGTATTGACGGGTTTGTGAAAAGCGGCGACTGTTGCTGCCAATAAAAGCGGGCGAATACGTTTGCCGCCAGCTTGGATCGAATACTGCATGCTTTTAAACAATCGTTGATCAGAGGTGTGTTCTTTGACAAAGCGCTCCATGACTTCTTCAATCAATGGGGCGTGTTCTTTTGTGAATTCTGTTAAAGCACTCATTGGTTTTCCTCTTCAAAAGGCACTTCTTCGTTAGATTCTGTCATCATTTTTGTTAAGGACTTTTCCGCTTTACTCAAAGTGTCCTTGCATTGCTTACTCAAAACCATCCCTTTTTGAAAAGCATCTAGTGCCTCTTCTAAGGGAACATCCCCTTGTTCCAAACGGGTTACAATTTGTTCTAATTCTTGTAATGATTCTTCAAATGTTGGATTTGCCATGATTAACTCCTTCTGTACTAATAACTTCGACAAGTGCTTGGCCATCTTGGTAATGGATCGTCAGCTGGTCTTCTGGCTCGATCGTATCAATCGATTTGATTACCTGCTCATTTTTCGTGGTATAGCTGTAGCCCCGACCCATGATTTTCAGTGGGCTTAGCAAATCAAGAGATTGGACTGCATTTGCAAATTGATTTTCTTTTGCTGCATAAATATCTTTCATGGCTTTCATTAAGCGTTGGGAAAGATAACTGACCTCTTGGTTACTAGCTTGCAATCGCGCTTTTGGTTGTTGTTGTGCTAACCGTGAAATCAATTGCTGTGCCTGGCGATCCTTGTCATAAAGCAAGGTTTGCAGACCTTGCTGCATCCGCTGCTGCAACTGATCGAGTTTGATGGACTGTGCCTCATACAAGCGCTCTGGTTGTCGAAAAACATATGATCCAATCACTCGCTGATAGCGTTCTTGTTTGTACTGGATCTGGTGCATAAAAGCTTGCTCTAATCGGGCTTGTCTTTCTTCGATCCGCAAAATCTCTTCTGATAGGACGGGCACTGCTAATTCGGCAGCTGCGGTCGGAGTTGCCGCCCGCACATCCGCCACTAAATCGGCAATCGTCGTATCGGTTTCATGCCCCACTGAAGAAATAACGGGGGTTTTTGCGTCAAAAATGGCTCTTGCCACTCGTTCTTCATTGAAAGGCCAGAGGTCCTCAATCGACCCACCCCCACGTCCGATGATCATAGTATCAAAGGTACCATCGGCTTCGACTCGTTGGATATTTTTCACCACATCATCCGCGGCTTTGTTGCCTTGTACCACGGTTGGATACAAAACGATCTGAGCAATGGGATAACGCCGCTGGGTCGTCGTGATGATATCTCTGATCACCGCCCCACTAGGACTGGTCAAGACTGCGATGCGTTTCGGGTATTTCGGCAACGACTGCTTCGGTGCAGAAAATAATCCTTCCGCTGCCAATTTCTGCTTTAATTGTTCATAGGCTTGATAAAGGGCACCGACACCGTCTGGTTCCATGTGATCGATCACCATCTGGTAATTTCCGCTTGCCTCATACAAGGTGATACGTCCAACCGCCATGACTTTCATGCCCTCTTCTGGTTGAAAGCGCAGCTTGTCAAAAGCGCCCTTGAACATGACGGTCGAAATTTTTGCACCATCATCCTTTAAACTAAAGTATTGGTGATTGGGGCGACGACGAAAATTAGAGATCTCCCCCGTCAAATAAACCCGCTCTAAATACGGATCGACGTCAAACTTACGCTTGATATATTTTGTTAATGCGGTCACCGTTAAATATTCTTGCGCCATTTAGTTTTTCATTGTCTCCTTTGCTGCCTCGATCGTTTGGGCCATCAACATCGTGATCGTCATTGGTCCTACACCTCTAGGTACCGGGGTGATATAGCTAGCGATCGGTTCGACTTCATCAAATTTCACATCGCCGATCAACTTGCCATTGGCATCCCGATTCATTCCTACATCGATCACCACGGCCCCTTCTTTTACGAAGTCTTTTGTGACAAAATGACCGCGGCCGATCGCCACGACTAAAATGTCCGCTTGCTTCGCTAACTCAGGCAGATTTTTGGTTTTTGAATGAGCAATAGTCACGGTGGCATTTGCCCCTAAGAGCAAGTGCGCCATCGGTTTTCCGACAATGTTGCTGCGGCCGATAACTAAAGCATTTTTCCCTTCCAATTCGATCCCATACGCAGCAAACATTTTCATGATGCCATAAGGGGTACAAGGAATTCGGTCAGGTACACCGGCAAATAATTTTCCTAAATTGATTGGATGAAAACCGTCGACATCTTTTTCCGGTTTGATGGCTAACAGCACTTTTTCTTCATTGATATGTTTTGGCAAAGGAAGTTGAACCAAAATGCCGTGAAAGGCATCATCGTTATTGAACTGTTCGATTTCTGCTAATAATTCTGCCTCAGTAATGGATTCAGGATAGCGGGCAACACGGGAATTGATGCCGATTTTCGCCGCAGCTAGTTCTTTATTTTTCACATAAGTCTGGCTTGCTTTGTCTTCTCCAACAAGTAAAACAACTAATCCCGGTGTCACACCCTGCTCTTTTAGTGTTGCTGTCTCTGAAAGAAACGCCGCTTGCATTTTTTCAGCCAATTCTTTTCCATTGATCAATGTACCCATTCTGACAACTCCTCCAACCTGATTATACTGACTTATTTTGTAAAAAGAAACGCACCAATCGTTTGTCGATCTGCTTCTTCATGTTTTCTATCATAGCATTTTCTGAAAAGAAAAACACCGTCTAAGGCTCCCTTTTTTCGGAAAAAACGAGGTCAAACCGACAAAGTGTATGCAAAAAAACCGAACGATCAAGCAGGACCGTCAAAACAAGGCGGTTGCTCATAAATCGTTCGGTTTCTGCCTCGATCAAATAAAGGCTGTTTTCTTTTGTTCGATAGTGTTAAGGCTGAAAACTACTCACTTACTTGGTTGTTTTTTGTTTCTAGCTCTTGATTGACTGTCGATAAAATACCGTTGACAAACTTTCTTGACTGATCGTCACTAAAGGTTTTCGCTAATTCGATCGCTTCATTCAAAGCCACACGATTCGGCACATTATCCACATAGATCATTTCATACAAAGCGATTCGTAAAATCGTCACGTCCATTTTTGATAAACGCTGGATTTTCCAACCGGCTTTTAGATGACTTTGAATGACTTCATCCAAGGCTTCTTTGTAATGACAGACACCTGCCACTAATTGATCTAAATAAACAGGGACAAAATGCTCTTGTTCTTCATCAATCAATTCATGGTGTTCCAACTCGATGGCATGCATGATGGCATCTTGTTTCGTTAAATCTTTGTTAAAGTCTAGTGGAAATAAAGCTTGTAACGCCATTTTCCGTATTTCATGCCGTGATAATTCTTTACTCATTTTCTTCCTCGTCGTTTCCAAATAATTCTTCGATGTCTGGTAAATCTACTTTTTCTGGCACGACTGCCACAACATGAACATTTACTTCAGCCAGTTGCACATCTGTCATAAATAAGACTTGCTGTTTGACCCGTTCTTGGATCTCCATTGCCACTTTAGGCACTGACATCCCATAAGTGATATAGCAGTAGATATCCACTTTGATCCCTGTTTCATCGATCGTTAAGTAGACTCCTTTGCCATGAGCTGCGCGGCCTAGTAATTCAGTGACACTGTTTGCCAGTGTTCCTCGCATCCCATAGACACCTTCCACTTTAGAAGCAGCGATCCCAATAATGATCTCGATCACTTCTGGCGCGATGACGATTTCGCCTAATTCAGGACTTGCATTTAATACAAGGTTTTTATCTTCATTCATACGTTTTTGCCTCCATTCTAAACAGCTGTACCGTATTGTTTGTAAAAAAATCGCTCGTTTTTTCCGTTTGAAGCAAGCCAGCGCTTGATTCAATCAATAACATCCATGGCACAGTGTTTCTTCTCGCTCTAAGTTTATCATTTTCTGCACTGAGAATCTATAATAACCCACTATTCTCAATGAATTTTCTGAAAAACAAGGTCGATGAATCAGAGAATGATCAATTCTTTCGGTGAATGTGTCAACACTTTATTACCAGTTTCAGTGATCAAAAGATCATCCTCGATACGAACGCCGCCAATTCCTGGAAGATAGATGCCTGGTTCATCTGTAATGACGTTTCCGACAACAAATGCTTTATCAGCACGGAAGGAGACATTTGGTCCTTCGTGGATTTCTAAACCAATCCCATGGCCTGTTGAATGACCAAAAGCATCCCCGTAGCCAAAGGAAGCTATGTGATCCCGGGCGATCGCATCTAGCTCAATTCCGGTCATTCCAGGTTTTGCTGCTGCCAAGACTTTTTCTTGTGCTTCTAGCACGATTTGATAGATTTCTTTCAATTTATCGCCAGGATCCCCCACAGCAAAAGTTCTGGTCATATCAGACACATAGCCTTGATAGTAACAGCCAAAGTCTAACGTGATCAGATCGCCTTGTTCAATCACTTTTTCACTGGCAACCCCATGGGGCATTGCTGAACGAAGACCACTGGCCACAATCGTTTCAAAAGATACGCTTGTGGCACCTAATGAACGCATAAAGAAATCTAACTGATTCGCCACTTCGATTTCGGTCATCCCTGGGCGGATCATTTTCAAAATATGTTCGAACCCTTGATCGGCGATATGGCAGGCTTGTTGGATCAATGCGATCTCTTCCTCATCTTTGACTTCCCGCAATGCCTCGATCATACCAGATACAGGAGCTAATGAGGATTCCTCAATCAAGTCTTCTAAGACGGAGTATTCAGCAAAGCTGACGAAACTTTCTTCAAATGCTAAGACATTGATTTCTTCCTTTTGGCAGATAGTTGCAACTTCTTCAAAAATCGGTCCACTATTTTTTACGATCTCAAATCCTTGGGCTTGGGCAGCTGCTTGCTCTGTATATCGGAAATCAGTTACAAAAAAAGCTTTGTCCAACGTAATGACTGCTAAACCAGTTGTACCAGTAAAGTTTGTCAAGTAACGCAAATTGTATGGGCTGGTGATCAAGAACCCATCAATCGAATCTTTTCTCATTGCTTCACGTAATTTTTCAACTCTTAACATGTATCGTTCCCTACTTTCTTGTTCTATACGATAGTATTATAACAAACTTCCAGAAAAAGCGGAAAGTAAGCGAAAAGTTTTCTAAAAAATCAAACAATACGAACCTAAAGAATGGTGTTTTAAAAAGACTCTAGTTGGCTCTCTCGTTGTTCTTTTCTAGATAACTTTAATCCACAAAAAAAGCAACCCAATCAACGGATTGCTTCTTTGATAATTATCTTTTACGTCCCAAAAAGAATGATACGACAGCCACGAAAATGACTGCCCCAATGATTGCTGGCACGATTGCCATTCCTGCCACTTGCGGTCCCCAAGTGCCGAATAAGCCTTGTCCGATTGATGCGCCCACAAGTCCTGCCACGATATCAAAAATGCAACCGCGTTTTTCTCCTGCGATGGCGCCACCGATTGAACCGATGACCGCTCCCACGATCAATGTCCATAAAAAGTGCATAATAACCCCTCCTAAACTTTCTTATAAAAAGGGTAACATATTGAGAATCAATTGGAAAAACATATGCTCTCTTGTTATTTTCTACGGGTAATTGCCCGTTTCAAGATATCGAAAAATCCAAGAGAATGGACCATATGATCTGGGTCAACGTATTCGCGAATTGCCCGCAGAACTTTTTTTGGTTCTTTTGATGAGAAGGTATATGTCCCATTCTTTTTGGTCCGAATCGCATACCGTGGGATCCAGCGTCCTTTGAACAAGACCGAAGCGATCACATAGTCGACATCTTCCCAAGGAATTTGAATAAACTTGCGTTTGTCACGATCATTATAAAACTCAAAGGCATTATCGCCGATCATTATTTTGCCGTATTCATTGATACCTAAAAAAGACGTAGCATCGATCGTCAAATCAACTTTTGTATTAAGGGATTGTACCATTTGCACTTACTCCATTCTATATCGTCTTATCGTTACCTATTATACGTGTTTGCGGCATGTTTGGCGAATAAATAAAAAGATGCTTGGGTCTCCCCAAGCACCTATCATTGAAAAGATTATAACAATCCGATCAAGTGTCCACCGATACCGACTAAGAATAGACCGATAATAATGACGATTGGAGAAACTTTTTTCTTCAATAACCACATACATAATAAAGTAAGCAATAGTGCAGCTAAACCAGGAATCAATTGATCCAAGTTGTTTTGCAATGTTGTTACTTTTGTATCAGTCAATGCACGGCCTTCAGCTACTTGTTGGAAGGCTTGTTGCAAACCAGCTGAACCAGAAGGCAAGTTCGCCCAGTCGACATAAGCACCTTCATCAAGCGGTACGCTTGAGACAACTGGTGCAAAGGAAATCGATACCCAACGTTGAACAAGTGACCCTAATACGAACATCCCTAAAATAGAAGCACCTTTTGTTACATCTTGTAGCAAACCACCTGAAAGGTCATCTGTGATTTTAGAACCAGCACGGTAGCCGAATTCTTGTGTGTACCACATAAATGCCCAACGGATGATGTTCCAAGCAACGAAGAAGATGATTGGGCCTAAGATGTTTCCGCCTAAAGCAAGAGAAGCACCTAATGCACCTAACATCGGACGTACAGTAAACCAGAACACAGGGTCACCGACACCGGCTAAAGGACCCATCATCCCAACTTTTACCCCTTGGATCGCTACGTCATCGACAGGCGCGCCATTGGCACGTTCTTCTTCTAACGCTAAAGTTACACCTAAGATTGGTGATGCGATATATGGGTGAGTATTAAAGAATTCTAAGTGACGCTTCAAAGCAGCGGCACGGTCTTCTTTTGTTTTGTATAATTTTTTGATTGCTGGAATCATTGAGAATGCCCAACCACCATTTTGCATACGTTCATAGTTCCATGAACCTTGAATGAAGGTAGAGCGCCATGCTACGGCTAAACGATCTTTTTTATTTAATTGAATTTTTTCTGCCATTTTTTTCTCCTCCTTCGATTCTAATAGTCATTCAAGATATCGCCTAGAGGGTCGCCAGTGTTGCTGCCGCCGCCTCCATTTGATGATCCGCCCATTTTAGTTAGGTTCAAGTAGATCAATGCGATTGCTACTGCCAAGGCACCGATAGCGATCAATGTCAATTGAGAGATAGCTGCGATTACGAAACCGATAATAAAGAATGGCCATACTTCGCGAGTTGCCATCATGTTGATAACCATTGCGTAACCAACGGCAACAACCATACCACCACCGATAGCCATACCATCAGTTAACCATGCAGGCATTGATTCTAAGAAGTTTTGAACAGTTGCAGCAGGGATAGCCAACAATGCAGCTGCAGGAATCGCAATACGAACCCCTTGCATACATACAGCGATCACGTGCCACATTTCGATTTTACGAATGTTGCCTTCTTCAGCAGCAGCATCCATAAAGTGAACGATTGGCACAGCCAATGTACGAACGATCATTGTCAAGAACAACCCAGCAACAGCTAGAGGGATCGCAACGGCAATCGCTGTATCAACACCAGCAGTTCCTTGTCCACCTAAAACTAAAATAATTGCAGATGCGACAGACGCCAATGCAGCATCAGGTGCAACAGCGGCACCGATATTTGCCCATCCAAGTGCGATCATTTGTAATGATCCGCCCAAAATGATACATGCTTCCAAATTACCGGTCACTAAACCGATCAAAGTACACGCGATTAGCGGTTGATGGAATTGGAATTCATCCAAGATCCCTTCCATACCAGCTAAAAAGGCAACGAGTACTACTAATACCATAGATATAATAGTCATGATAGACCTCCTATTTAGTTGAATACGTTTCTATTTATTTGCCAATTCATTTTTGGCTTTGCGTAAGATTTCATCCATGTTGTCTCGAGAGTCATTTGGTACTTT
This sequence comes from Enterococcus sp. 4E1_DIV0656, assembly GCF_002140695.1. Lineage (NCBI taxonomy): Bacteria > Bacillati > Bacillota > Bacilli > Lactobacillales > Enterococcaceae > Enterococcus > Enterococcus sp. 4E1_DIV0656. The sequence continues at coordinate 424,104 of NZ_NGLF01000002.1, forward strand.
ACGCACATCGAATTTGATGCCGCGTTCTTTCAAATCTTCAAATGTATTCACATCATCTGTACCCATCGACAATACTTTACTTACAACAACTTTCCCAACAGAGTGAGCCATTGAACCAACGTTCACTTCAGTTATATCAACGCCACCTTCAACAGCACGTAATACATCTTGTGGGTTTTCAAATAATAGTAAAGCTTTCGTATTCCCGAAACGAGGGTCTTTAGAAACTTCAATCATTTTGTCCACTGGAATGACGTTCGCTTTTACTCCTGGAGGAGCTGCTTGTTCGATCAGTTTTTTACGCAAGTCATCTTTTGCCACCGCGTCAGAAACAACGATGATCCGAGATGGATTCACTGATTTTGTCCAAGCTGTAGCAACTTGACCATGCAACAAACGTGAATCGACACGAGCAAGTACGATTTTGATTTTGCCATCGCCTAGAACAGTTCCCGGAGGAAGTGATCCTTTAGGTTGATCGTCTTGCACTGCTTTTGGTGCTGAAGCTTCTTCTGGTTCAAGTTCTTCTGGTTTGACCTTGACCCCTTCTTTAGCTGTTTCAACGATATGCGCAGCAATTTCATGCGCTGTATTCATTGAAAAACGTGAAGCATAGGCTTCGATCACCATTGGTAAATTCATACCAGCAACGATTGCCCATTTGTCTTTGTGATCTTCAAACAAGCTGTTCGCTTGGTTGAAAGGAGTACCACCCCAAAGATCAACTAAGAATAATACTTCTTCTTGATCGTCAAATGTAGCAATTGCTTCTTGCATTTTTGCCTTGATGTCATCTGGACCTTCACTTGGCATCAATGTAACAGCTTTAACATTTTCTTGTTCGCCGAAGATCATTGAACCAGATTGCAAAATGCCGTTAGCAAATTCTCCATGACTTGCTAGGATAATTCCTACCATCTTTTTACCTCCTATATCAAAATTGAAAAATGTGACACGAATACGAAAGAAAAAACAACATCGAAAAACTAAGGGTGACTACCTTCTTTTTCCAAAATATCCTTCAAAAAGATTTTACGATCAGCTGGAACTTTGCGTATCTCCACTTCAATGCCTTGGTTTTGCAAGTAAAGCAATGAAGCAAGATCTTGATCATTGACTGACACGAAATTAGTGATCATTCGTTTTCCCATTGAAAAACTCATACCGCCGATATTGACGGAACGAATGTCAATGCCTCCTTTAACCAGAGTCACGACATCTTGAGGGTTGGTAAATAATAACATGACTTTTTGCGTATTAAATAATGTGTTATGCGCCACCTCAAGCATTTTCGCTACTGTCACCACATTGGATTTGATCCCTGGTGGAGCAGCTTCTTTCAAGAGAAACTTTCGTAATTGGTCATTTGCGACTTCATCACTGACCACGATGATTCGATTGATACCAGTCATTTTCGACCAAGCTGTGGCGACCTGACCATGAATCAACCGATCGTCGATTCGGGCAAGACGTATATCCATTCCCATTGTGCAAGCCTCCTACATCCATCGATCCGCTTTTCATATTGAGGATCTGTTCTTTTTTCAATCACCTCCTGTATCCACTTATATAGAAGCAAGAAGCGTGCCAAGTTTTTCCGATACACTATTCTTGAAAAAACCTTAAGAATCAGCATTCAGACAATACACTAAAAAAGATACACTAAAAAATACTGTATCTTTTTTAGTGTATCTGTATTATTTGTAAGAATTAAAAATACATTTCTTTTTCGTGATGGTTTTTGATCAGCTCTAGCAGATAGTACTCTTCAGTCTTAGGCACTTCGATATTCATCAAGCGTGAAAACGATTGGACATGCACATGCAATTGGCCATAAAGCGGATTCTCCTCCATCGCTGCTAAATCAATTTCAGAAACAGTCAATGGCTGCCGCAGTAAGATCCGCTCCAGCATACCTGCGCCATGCATCACAAAATTGATCTGAAAGCCTTGCTGCGCCCCTACCAAATCCAAATCGTGAATGATCTCTTCGCCAAATTTCCACAACGGCTCTACTACTTTTTTCGCATTGACATAGGTAAAGTTTTCCTCTAAATACCGGACACAGATTTCTTTCGCCTGCCGATCATCTAGCTGTACTTCATCTTCAAAACTCAAATCATTCTCTAATAGGATATCATCCAACAATAGATCAACATCTTGATCAATAAAACGTTCTAATGAAATAAACGGTGCGTCGATATGGGGATCGATGATCCCTGTTGCGGCAATCAGACGGTAGCGCTGTTGAATCTGATCCAAGTCCGTCCTCAGATCCGCCACCGATAACGTCACCACTTCGACATTTTGGTTTTGACGTTTTGACAATGAGCTTTGGATCAATTCTTTAATGCGCTGCGCCGTTCCCTTTCCCGAAGCACAGACCGCTAGAATCGCTTTAGGATGGTGGTTTTGTGTCACTGGTTCTTCCACAGTGACCGCTCCATACCCGCGGAACTTCCGTAATGAATCATAGAGCTGATCGAGGTCCGTGCCGATCACTGACGCTTTACGGACCGTCTCTAGGACGATGGAGGTGGTCACCATATCGACTGTTCGAACAGCCACACCCGTTTCTCGTTGGATTTCATTATTAAAGGTCGCTAAGGACCCCATATCGACTAAGAGGATCACCCCACTGCCATCATTGACTGCCCGTACACTATCCACGATTTTTTTCAACGCCACAGCCGGGGGCATATCTAATGGCATGTCCACCGCTGTCACTTGATCGACTTCCAGCAATTGTTTGACCACTTGTACCATGCTACTGGCTGTGCTGTTGCCGTGGGCTGCAACGACGACGCCGATTTTCCCAGAGGAATGAGAGGTTCTAAGAGAAACCAGAAGAACCGCTAAATAATAAGATTCGCTCTCAGGAATCGCCACTTGGAAACTATCACCAATAAAATCGCGGACTTCTTTGGCGACTTCAAACTCTTGAGGATAATCAGCTACCATCTGACGAATATTGTCATTGGTTTGTCGTTCTTCTCCCAAATGGATTTTTTTCAAAAACGAGCTGATGTGTAAGCTCATGGCATAGATGAAATTTTGCTGAAAATCATAATTTAAGCGTTGTCGAACCAGCTCGTAGATTTGATTTGTTACACTGATCACTTTCTGATCGACAAATTCACTTAGTTTATTGACCGAGTTAAAGGAAAACCCATGATCTTTATAAAAAGACTTTAAGTGAACATTGATATCTGTTGAGATAAAATGATTGATCGCTTCTTGATCTAACCCATCTGCTTTTAGCAGAGCAGCCTTGTCGCCGATAATATCGTAAAGATTATAAGGCAATTCATAGGAATCTGATTGAATATTGTTTAAGTTTTGATTCGGTTGAATGCTGATCTTCGGTTCAAGGATCTTAGAGAGCTCTGCCAGCTCATTGCGGCGATTCCCCAAAACGATCAATCCTGAACGAATCCCTTCTGGCAAATCGATCAAATCGATTTCAATCTCATCTTGTTGCATATGATTCAAAAAGCCCCGTGCACAGACTAGCTGGACATTGGATTTCAATTGACCGATATTCCCAAAACTGACACTGCCGATCAACGCTTTGACCACATCTTCTGTCAAGGAGATCGTCCGCTGAATACGGGTCGCCTCTTGCCCGACTAATACCCGAACGAGATCGACTTTTTCTGATGCGGGTCGTTTCTCAAAAAAGGGCAGTTGAATATTGATGGGAATGCGTCGGGTAAAGGTATCTAATAGCGTTGAGTTGGGGTCTTCGGTAGTAGCACCAACGATTCGGACATTCGCTTGATGATTTTTGCCCGTCTCTCCTAGACGGCTAAAGGTACCATGATCCATAAAGTAAAAAATCATTTCTTGCCCTTCTGGCGGCAATCGATGGATCTCATCGAGAAACAACATACTCTCATCCGCTTGATCAATAATACCAATCTTCTCTTGATCGGCACCCGTAAATGCCCCTCGTACATAACCAAACAAATGGCTCATCAAAAGCTCTGGGTTATTTGCATAGTCCGCACAGTTAAAGACGATCAGTTCTTTGTCATCGGCAATTACTTGATTGCTTTTGGCAAACTGGAACATCGCATGGGCAAAGTACGTTTTCCCAGAACCAGTAGGCCCTGTGATCAAGCAGTTTAGCCCTTTCGGCGGATACAAGATCGCTGCTTTCGCCTGCTCAACAGCGTTTTTCATACTTCCGTTGGCACCGATGATCGTCGCAAAAATATCTCGGTCAGAGGGTTTTCCTTGTACTCGTTGAGGGAAGGCTTTTTCTCTTTGCGGGCGACTTTCTTTGTAGCTTGGGACATACTTTTCCTTACTGCTGGGATCGACCCCTGCCGCCCAATAACGAACAGGCCGCGAGTCGCTTTTTTCGACGCGCCCTTCTTTGACAAGCTTATTTAAATCCTTACTGGCATTACTGCGCTGAATGGCTAAATGATCGGCAACTTCTGAAGTAGACAACCCCTTCTTTTCCCCTAAGCCGCTCATCGTATTTTCGACGATATATTGATAAATCCGTTCGATTCGCTTGCCCAACAGCTTCGCCTCCTTGTTTTTTCCACTTGAATACTTTACTCATTTTTCTATAAAAAAGCAACTTTTTTTCCACACAGAAAAAGCAAAATACTTTGTTCGAAAGAACAATAGAACGTCCTTTCACATGCTACTCTCAGCATAAAGCATTTTGCAAAAAAAAGATATTCAAAAGTCAGGATGTGTTAGGCTTTTTCATTGGGAATGAACGTTGGCACCTGATCAGGAAACCATTGCAGTTCTTTTTGCATCCAAATCACATCGTGCCATTGATTGAACTTATAGCCGACATGCGAAAAATCAGCAACTTTCCGATACCCAAGCTTCTCATGAAAAGCCTCGCTTTGTTGATTGCCTCCTGTAATACACGCAGTCAGATTGACCACGTTTTGCGCTTTTAGTTTTTCTTCAAGCCCTTGATAAAGAGCGGTGCCGAGCCCTTTTGCTTTGGCATCCGGCGCTAAATAAACGGTTACTTCAACGGTCCAATCATACGCCGCCCGTTCTTTATAGGCTGACGCATAGGCATAACCGACAATTTCACCAGCCTCTTCTGCAACGAGATACGGGTAGCGTTTCAAGGTCTTGGCGATGCGTTCCGCGAATTCTTGAACCGATGGCACCTCCGTTTCAAAGGTAATCGGTGTATTTTCTACATAACAAGCATAGATTGCTGTCAAGGCTTGGGCATCTGCAATCGTGGCAGAACGTATCGTCATAGAACCCCTTCTTTCAGTAAATTTTTTCCCAGTATACTCTTTCTGAATAAAAAAAACAATCCGCTTTTGACGGATCGTTTCCTAGTTATGAATGATTTAACGGACTTTTTCAACTCCGCAATACACGGTGAGATGCTGGGGCAGTACTGTTACTGTGATTGGCAATTCCGGCCCTGGATCACCATCGACATTCGTTTCGATCGTTGCCCCATCCGTCAAACGAATCGTTGCTTTATCAAAAGTTTGATAACCAAGAACATCATTTGATTCCGTAACTCCTTTGAGAAGCTCAGGCACGCTTTTGACAGTTTCCCAAAGATTCGTATCCTTTAAGTAGATCAGATGTAATTTGCCGTCATCGGTACTCGCTTTAGGCAAAAGAGATTCGAAACCGCCGATCGTATTGGATGAACCAACGATCATCGTACTGCTTTCCACAACGATCGTCGTTTTTTCGCCATTATTTTCGGCGGTCACTTCAAACGGATGACTTTCATTTTTCCGCACTTCCCGTAGACCAGAAACAAAATAGGCCATTTTTCCCAGCTTGGTTTTTTCTTCAACTTCCACATTGTTGATCGCCGCTGGAATCATACCAATCGCCACTACATTGGTAAAATAGTCTTGATTAACCTGCCCAATATCGATTTTGCGGGTGTGATCCACTGCAAATGATTCGATGGCTTCCTTGGGATCTAGTGGAATCGCTAATGCTCTGGCTAAATCATTTACTGTGCCCAGCGGGAAGAAACCGAAATTTGGTCGTTTGTCATGAGGAGCTAAGCCATTGACTGCTTCATTGACGGTACCATCACCGCCCATTGCGAAGACACTGTCAAATTCTGCTGCTGCCTCAGAGGCAAAACGTGTAGCATCTCCTTCTTTTTCGGTATGTTTGACAACGACCTCTGAAAAAGCTTCCCGCAGCTTTTCTTCTGCCATCTCCTCAAATTCTTTCGCTTGTTCCCCACCAGAACTTGGATTGACGATCAATAATGCTTTCATAAAACAGCCTCCTTGTTTGGGTTCATTTTCTATGAATCCAGTATAACAAGTTTCACGAAACCTGTCTTAAACGACATCCGCCTATCCGCTGCAAAAAAACACAGCCTATGCTGACTGTGTTTTTTCGAGTACGCACCTCATTTTATTAAACCAATCGTTTACGCAAGCGCCCAGAAATAAAATCAATGATCGTGACCGTCACAACGATCCCTAATAAAATGATTCCTACACGGCTCCATGATCGCGCATTGATGGCAAAGATCATCGGCGTACCGATCCCACCTGCTCCTACGATCCCTAAGATCGAAGCTGAACGGACAGCCAGTTCAAAACGATACAAGGTAAAAGAAAGAAATTCTGGAATCAATTGTGGCAATGTCGCAAAGCCTAACACATCCCAACGATTTCCTCCCGCACTAACGACCGATTCTGAAGGACCGTGATCCATGTTCTCGATCGCTTCGCTATAGAGTTTCGCCAACATCCCAATGGAATGGACACTAACTGCCAAAACACCAGCAAAGGATCCGGGACCCACTGTTTTGATGAACATGATCGCTAAGACGATTTCTGGAAACGTTCGAATCGCCGTCAGCACGATTTTACCGAAACCTGATAGCCAGCGAGGGCTGTTTTTGCTGCGCGCCGCCCAAAAGGCAAAAGGAATACTTAATATTGAGGATAAAAACGTACCCACAAAGGCGATCGCAACGGTTTCGATCATCAAACTGATCAAATCTTCGCCATCACCGGTATAAACATAGCCCCAATCAGGATGGATCAAGCCATAAAAGATTGAGCCGACAATTTGACCGACATTTTCTTTAACACCCGCAAAAGGCACGCCAGCAAAAGCCCAAATATAAAGGAGGATAACGACTACTGCGATCAGCCAATTCCGTATTTTTTTCTTTTTCGGTTCTGCTGGCAACATCATAACAATCGCTCCCTTAATCTATTACTGATGGTATCAATCACCAAAACAACTGCAAAAATCACTAAGACGATAATCGACGTCTGGTCATATCGAAATTGGCTTAAAGATCGTTGTAAGAAAACACCGATTCCGCCTGCGCCGATATACCCAAGAATCGTCGATGCCCGCACATTGATCTCAAAGGCATAAAGCAAGTAACTAAGAAAATGGCTCATGACTTGCGGTACGACTGCATAGCGGATGATGTCAAACTTCGATCCTCCAGAAGCCGTGATTGCTTCGATCGGACCTTCATCAATCGTTTCAATCGATTCATAAAACAATTTGGTGATCATCCCAAAAGAAAACACAGAGATGGAGATCACCCCGGCAACGGGACCGATTCCGACAATGGCAACAAATAAAGCCGCCAGCATCAAATCAGGTACTGTCCGAATGATATTTAAAACAAAACGGAAACAACCGCTGATCCAATGATTCGTCATGATATTTCGTGCTGCTAAAAGTGAAAACGGAAAAGCCGCCAGTGCACCAAAGGTCGTGCCGATGATCGCCATTTGGATCGTTTGTAAAATCGGCTCTACAATGATTTTGGCATATGCCCAATCAGGATGAGCCATCTTTTGTAAAATGACATTCATTTGACTGCTATTGCTAAAGAACCGTGCCAAATCAACGCCTGAAATAGAGCCGCTAACGAACAATACCACTAAAAAAATGACGAGCCAAAGAACATTTTTCCATAGTCCGCTGCGTTTCGGCAACGTATTTGTCGTCATTGTCCTGCCCCTTCCTGCTCTTCTATGATCTCGCTGCCATAAATCTGTTTCAATCGCTGATCGGTCGCTTCACTGACAGGGCCATCAAAAACCAAGCCTCCGTCTCGCAACCCGATGATCCGCGTGCCGTACTCTCTTGCCAATTGGACAGAATGCAAATTGACTACGATGGTAATCCCCAGATCTTGATTGATCCGTTTTAAGTCATTCATGACTTTTTCAGTGGTTAAAGGATCTAAGGAAGCAACCGGTTCATCCGCTAAAATAATCTTCGGCTCTTGCGTCAAAGCACGGGCAATCGAAACCCGCTGCTGCTGACCGCCAGACAATTCATCGGCTCGAGTATAGACTTTTTCTGCTAAATTGACCCGCTGCAGCGATTGATAAGCCAGCTCTTTATCCGCTTGCGGGAACAAACCAAGCAACATTTTGATCGTTGGGTGATAAGCTACTCGCCCAGTTAAGACATTTCGCAAGACACTCGAACGTTTCACCAAATTAAAGCTTTGGAAAATCATGCCAATGTCTCGACGAATCAAGCGTAGCTCTCTTCCTTTTGCTTTTGTGATCGACTTGCTATCGATTAAAATCTCGCCACTCGTGATCTCGTGCAGTCGATTGATGGAGCGCAGCATCGTTGATTTTCCTGCTCCTGATAAACCCACTACGATGACAAATTCCCCTTTTTTGATATCGATGTTTAAGTCCTTCAAACCTAATACCCCATTTGGGTATTGCTTGGTCACATTCTGAAATGAAATAATCGTTTCGTTCTCTAGAGCCATGATTCTCCTACTTTCTTTCCATTAGGTAAAAATTGCTTTCCATTCGAAAAGGGTACCTCAACTACCGGTACCCTCCCGATCTATTCATCTATTAGTTATTGTCCGACTTGTTCCGCATACTCTCTTACGATGTCGAAATTGCTGTCTTGTGAAACAACGTATCCTTCATGAGAGTAAATATCAGAGATGATTTGTTTTCCTTCTTCATCTTTACCGATCGCGATAAAGGCATCTTGGATTTTTTTGTCCCACTCTTCACTCATGTCGCTGCGGACACTGATCGTATCGTTCGGGATCGGTTCGGTAAAGTACATTGGTTCTACCTCATCCATGATTTCTGGGTAATCATTTTTGACCGTGTTGCGGGCATCTTCAAAAACGAACGCTGCGTCAACGTCGCCATTCAAGACAGATAAGACCGCTTGGTCATGGCCTTTGACTTGAACAGTCGTCACATCCGTATTGATATCGATGCCTGCTTTTTTCATTTCTGCTACTGGCCAAACATAACCGGCAGAAGAAGTAACATCTTGCGTGGCAATCGTTTTGCCTTTTAAATCTTCCAACTCTTTGATATCGCTGCCGCTTTTTACGACGATCATTGAGCGATAGCTATCAACCAATTCATCCGTTGATTCCCCACCAGGCTGCTTGATGCCATAACGCTGTGCTTGTAATAGCACCTTAACATTGCTTTGTTCATTTGCTAAAACATAGGCATTCGGCGGTAAAAAGCCTACATCTACTTGTTTCGAAGCCATTGCTTCGACGATTGTATTGTAGTCAGTGGAAACACTCACAGTGACTGGAATCCCCAATTCATCACTTAATAATTGCTCAAGTGGTTTTGCTTTTGCTTCTAATGTTTCTGCTGCTTGTGATGGAACAAATTGAACGGTCAACTTTTCTGGTACATATCCTGCTTCTTCAGCCGCCGAGTCAGTACTTGCTCCACCTGAGCCACATGCCGCCAGCGTAACTGCTGCCACCAAACCTAAACCAAACATTGCCGTTTTCTTCCAAACTTTCATCACTTTTTCTCCTTTTCATTAAAAAAATCGAACTCACGGAATTCCGAACTTTCCTTTTTGATTATAAAAAACCAACGAATCAAAAACAATCTTTTTCGAATTACGAACGTTTTCTTTTTTGATAATGTTCGTGTTTCGACCAAAATCATTCGTGAGCACATTCTCAATAATCAACGTTTTTCGAAAGTTTCTTTCCATTTGTTCTACTTCCTCAGAGTATCAAATGAATATAAGGTTTGTGTTGTCAACGTGTAAAGATTTCGTTAATAGCAAAAGGAACTTTGTGAACAACAAAGCATGGATATACTCGTAATTCTTACCCTAAGTGCACAAAATTTCTTGAAAAATCTAGCCAGAAAATGACGGCACACTTTTTTGACCGGAAAAACACCAATAAAAAAAGCAGAGAATCCTCTTAAGAACCTCTGCTTTTGACCTCATTTTTTACTGTAGAAAGAGTCATTTACCCTTGATCCGTTGGCAGCTGCAACAAGAGTACATGCTCGTTATCAATCATTTCACCTGTCAAGACAAAGCCGTTTCGTTCGTAAAGCTTTGTTGCGATCTCGTTGCCATCTACAGCGGAGATCCTTAATTCTTGCGCTTGGATATGGGTTTTGAACCAATCTAACCCAGCAAGAAACGCCTGACTGCCTAACCCTTGATTTTGGAATTTTTCTGCGATCATAAACCGCTCGATCCACCACGAAGCTTTTGGATAATCCTCATCCGCTTCGTAAAAACTAAATAAGAGAAAGCCGACCATATCCTCACCATTGTAGAGGGCAAATGCCTGACGTGGTTCCTCATAGATCGCCTCTAACATTGAGTACCAATTGGGCGCAACAAAATCTTCTTGCTCCTTCGTTGTCTTCAAATTCATGCACGCACGATAGTTTTCCTTCGTGATTTCTTTTAATTGAATCATTGCTTCACTCCTTATCTAAGCTATTATAAATAACTATTTCGTTAAAACGGTTTCATTGGTGTATAAAAAAACACCCAGGTTACTTTTACGTAATCTGGATGTCATTTTCTTATGCTTCTTGCGCTACTGGATAAACAGATACTTGTTTTTTGTCGCGGCCTTTACGTTCGAAACGAACAACGCCGTCAACTTTTGCAAACAATGTATCATCTCCACCGATACCTACGTTTACCCCTGGGTAAATTTTAGTACCGCGTTGGCGATAAAGGATTGATCCGCCTGAAACGGTTTGACCGTCAGCACGTTTCGCACCTAAACGTTTTGATTGAGAGTCACGTCCGTTAGAAGTAGAACCCCCACCTTTTTTGTGAGCGAAGAATTGCAAATTCATTTTCATCAACATGAGATGCACCTCCTAGTTTTCTTTAGTAGTTTTGATTTGGATATAATCGTTGTACTCTTCTTGAACTGATTGCAAGCCGATCAACAAATTTTCTAAAAGAATTTGTGCGATATTCGACTGCTCTTGGGTCAAACGAGAAGGCAGCGTGACTAATAAGTACCCACCATTTTCGTTATCTGCTTCAACTTTTGGCGCAACGCCAGCCAAAGCATCGATCCCATTGACTGCACTGATCGCTAAAGCGGATGCTGCAGCACAGACGATGTCTTTGCCGTATTCTCCTGCTTGTGCGTGTCCAGCTAGTTCAAAAGAAACAATCCGACCAGAGTCATTTCGTTTGAATGTCCCTTTGATCATATTCGTTACCCTGCTTTTCGTAAGAATTAAGCGTTGATCGCGTCAATAACAACTTTTGTGTAAGGTTGACGGTGACCTTGTTTACGGTGTGAATGTTTTTTAGGTTTGTATTTGAAAGTTACGACTTTCTTTTGTTTGCCGTGTTTTTCAACAGTTCCTTCAACAGTTGCTCCTGCAACGATTGGGGCACCCACTTTTGTTGATTCGCCACCTACTAAGATAACTTCATCAAAAGTAACCTTTTGTCCAGCTTCAACGTCTAATTTTTCAACGTAGATTGCTTGACCCACTTCAACTTTTACTTGTTTCCCACCAGTTTTGATAATTGCGTACATGCTCTACAGCACCTCCTTATAATATACTTAGACTCGCCATCCCAAGTGACTTTCGTACTTACTACTTGTTCTGTGCGGTTGTAGCTGTGGAGTCCACAATTACAACAGATTAACTTTATCAAAATGTTTTCCTAAAGTCAATCACTAATTAAGGAAAAGACAGAATTCTTTTGCTACTAGTCATTTCCTTTTGTGCATTTTTTATTTTCTATTACTATAGAAGAAAGAGCACAAGCGAAACAGAATGGGAGGAGTTTTCATGCAATACCCCAAAGAATTAGCCACTGCCGTTCAACAGGCATCCCGCAGTTATCCGTTGGAAGGATTTGTTCCAGGTCAAGGACCGCTGCAGCCCAAATTGATGATCGTTGGTGAAGCCCCTGGTCGAACCGAAATCGAGAATTTTATTCCTTTTAGCGGACAAGCAGGAAAAGAATTGATGAAATCGTTGGCTTTAGCCGGTTTGACCCGTGAGGATGTCTACATCACCAGCGCTGTCCGCAGCCGTCCATATTCCGTCAAAGAACGAATCAACAAGCGCAGCGGTGCCCATGAGATCGTCCATCCCAATCGGACACCTACCAAAAAGGAAGTCTTGCTACACGCACCACTGCTTGACTACGAGTTGTCCATCGTGGATCCGCCCGTCATTGCAACTGTTGGCAATATCGGACTACAGCGATTATTAGGCAACGCCTATTATATCAAAGACCACCATGGCGAAGTGATCCGTTCCAAAATTCAAGAAAGCAATCCGACAAAGGATGGCTATCAATGGTCGGAAAAAGAATATCTGATCGTGCCGATGTATCATCCCGCTGCGATCTTTTATAATCGGACGTTGACTCCGCAAATCGAAGCTGATTGGCGAGGGTTAAGAAACATTCTTTCACAAATACCAGCCGACGAATAACGACCAGTCCCCTAGCCCTACTGCCAATACGCTGGAATCGTCTGCTCATAGGCGGTGATTTTCGCCTCTTCCTGCAAGGTGATACTGATCTCATCGAGACCGTGTATCAATTTGTGTTTCCAGGTAGCATCGATTGCAAAGAAATGCTCCTCCCCGGCAACGATCACACATTGCCTCGGCAAGTCGATGCTGATTTTTTCAGAAGCAGGCAGCGAGGCGATCCTTTGGCGAACAGTCAAAGGCAGCTCGATGGGTAGCAGCCCGTTTTTGGTGGCATTCATATAGAAAATATCACCGAAGCTGCCAGCAATCACGGCTTTAAAGCCGTAATCCAACAGCGCCCATGCCGCATGCTCTCGAGAAGAGCCAGAACCAAAATTATCACCAGTGACGAGGAGTTGAGCGGTCTGATATGCTGGATCATTCAAGATAAATGCTGGATTAGGCTTGCGTTGCGGCAAATAGCGCCAATCGTCAAATAAAAATTCGCCAAACCCCGTTTTTTCAACGCGCTTCAAATAATTTTTCGGTAGGATTTGATCGGTATCGATATTGTCATTCATCAAAGGCAGCGTCGTACCTTCAAATTGCGTAAAAGCTTCCATTAACCAACACCTCCAACCACTTCTCGTACATCGACAAAACGCCCATGGATCGCAGCTGCTGCCGCCATTGCTGGACTACACAGGTGCGTCCGAGCGTTTTTCCCTTGCCGTCCAACAAAATTGCGGTTTGACGTGGAGGCACAGTGGACGCCTTCTGGTACTTTATCAGGATTCATTCCTAGGCACATGGAACAGCCAGGCTCCCGCCATTCAAAACCAGCCTCAATAAAGACTTTGTCTAAACCGATCGCTTCCGCTGCTTTACGAACAGGGCGTGAACCAGGAACGATAATGCCAGTGACCCCTTCTTTGATGGTCTGACCTTTCAAAATCGCCGCTGCTTCTTGCAGATCAGACAAACGACCATTGGTACACGATCCGATAAAGATGTATTCGATGGGGATATCGGCAGCCGTCTGTCCGGGGTGCAGTGCCATATATTCATAGGCTTGCTGATCATTGTGATCTCGCACTTCAGGAAACGTTTCGCTGACCGGTACTCCCATTTCTGGATTGGTGCCCCAAGTGATGTAAGGTTCTAAGGTTGCTGCGTCTAAGGTGATCAGGGCATCATAGTTGGCACCTTCATCGGTATACAGGGTTTCCCAATCCGTCACCGCACTGGCAAACGCTTGTGGCGCAAAGCGTCGATCCTTCACATAAGCAAAGGTCGTTTCATCAGGTGCGATCAAGCCCATTTTCGCCCCACCTTCGATCGACATATTGCAAATGGTCATGCGCTCTTCCATCGTCAGGTTGCGGATCGTTTCGCCAAAGAATTCTACGGCATAGCCACCACCAAAATCTGTGCCATGCGTCGCGATCAATGCCAAAATAATATCTTTGGCGTACACCCCCGGCTGCAGATGACCGGTGATCTCAACTCCCATGCGTTTCGGTTTTGTCTGCCAAATCGTCTGTGTCGCAAAGACATGCTCCACTTCACTCGTACCGATCCCAAATGCGATCGCGCCGAAAGCACCATGGGTGGCAGTATGGGAATCACCGCAAACGATCGTTTTTCCTGGTTGGGTCAAGCCTACTTCTGGGCCAACCATATGGACAATTCCTTGGTTGGCAGAGCCATTGTCACACAATTCGATCCCAAAATCATGACAGTTTTTACGTAACGTATCCATTTGCTTTTTTGCAACCAGATCGGTGATGGTAAAAATATCTTTGGTAGGCACATTATGATCCATTGTTGCGAAGGTTTTTTCGGGACAGCGAACTGTCCGTCCCGCTTGCCGCAAGCCTTCGAAGGCTTGCGGCGTCGTCACTTCATGGATCATATGCAGATCGACATAAAGCAGCTGCGCCTGCCCTTCTTCTCCTGTGATCACATGCCGATCCCATAGTTTATCAAACAGCGTTTTCCCCATAATTGCTCACTCCTAACTGTGCAATAACCGCTTCTGTAAAGGCAGTTGTCGTTGCCGTCCCACCTAAATCACGCGTCAAGATCCCCGCATTCATTACCTCATAACACGCACTTTCGATGGTATCTGCCAGCTGTTCCTCTTGAAAGGACTCTCTTAGCATCATCACGACAGACAAAATCATGGAAACCGGATTGGCACAATTTTGCCTAGCAATATCCGGTGCCGAGCCATGGATCGGTTCATATAAAGAAACCCCTTCTGCGCCATGGCTTGCGCTTGGTAGCACCCCTAATGACCCCGGCAAAACCGAGGCTTCATCACTTAAAATGTCGCCAAAGAGATTTTCGGTCACGATTACATCAAAGTCTTTGGGATTTTGGATGATTTTCATAGCGGCGGAATCAACATATTGATGAGTCAACTGACAATCCGGGAATTCCTGTGCCGTTTCTTCCGCTAATCGGCGCCAAAGCCGGCTAGTCGCCAACACATTTGCTTTATCGACAGAGAGAACCCGCTTCTTCCGCGTACGGGCGATCTCAAAGGCTTTACGCAAAATCCGTCGAATCTCTGCTTGGTGATAATGATTGATGTCGTAGGCTTCTTCAGGTTTTTCTGCTTTTTCGCCAAAATAGATACCGCCAGTCAACTCACGAACGATGACAAAATCTGTCCCTCGAAGGATCGTTTCTTTGATGGGAGACAAAGCAATCACCGCATCAACTACTTTGATGGGTCGAATATTGGCGTATAGACCTAACGCTTGACGCAGATTCAAAAGTCCTTTCTCGGGTGTTGTCGGTGCGTTTTCCCAAGCTGGATCACCAATGGCTCCTAAAAGGACCGCATCCGCCTGCTGGCAAGCTTGTAGTGTTTCTTGCGGCAATGGCTCTCCAGTAAGTGCCAGCGCCGCTCCACCAAATGGCCGCTGGTCAAAATGAAAGTGCTGGAGATGGTCAGGATAAGCCGCTTTCAATACCGCAAGGGCACTGTCCATAATTTCTGGTCCGATGCCATCTCCTGCTAAAACCACGATCTTTTTCAAACAAGGACACCTCGATTCTTTAGAGCTGCGCTAGCCTGTACATATGCTTTGGCTGACGCCTGCAAGACATCAAAGTCTAAGCCGATCCCGCTGATTTTTTCATTGGTTTCCTGGCATTCAATGACCACGTGCACTTCCGCTTGCGCATCTTCCCCACTGGTCAAGGCAGTGATCTCATAATTCAACAACTTCGGCTGCTGCTGGAAAATCTGATCGATCGAGTTGTAGATAGCTTGGATACTGCCGGCACCGATGGCTGATGCCACTTGTTTTTCCTCGTCTTTGATGATAGAAACCACTGCTCCTTGATGGCCATTGGACACGTATTGTAGCTGAACGGCGTCCAACTCGCAGCCGCCTTCTTGGCTGCGGCCTTGATCGGCCACCAAAGCCAGCAAATCTTGTTCGGTCACTTGCTTCTTTTTATCTGCCAATTCTTTGAAGCGTTTAAACAATTCGTTGGTTTCTTCTTGGTCAAACTGGTAGCCCAGTTGCTGCATTTTATCGACAAACGCATGGCGGCCAGAAAGTTTGCCTAAAGGCAACGAGTTGGTTTCTACCCCCACCAACTGTGGGGTAATAATTTCGTAGGTCTCAGGATTTTTCAAGACGCCATCTTGATGAATCCCTGATTCATGGGCATAAGCATTGCCTCCGACGATCGCTTTGTTTTTCGGTACCGTGATTCCTGACAAACGTGCCACCAGATCGCTGGTTCGTTTTGTTTCGTTTAATTTGATGTTGGAGGTAGCCTGATAGAAATCATTGCGAATATGCAACGCCAAGGCCACTTCTTCTAATGCAGTATTGCCAGCTCGTTCGCCGATCCCGTTGATCGTTCCTTCCACCCGATCAGCACCATTTTCAATAGCCGCCAGCGCATTGGCTGTCGCCATTCCCAAGTCATCATGACAATGGGAAGAAAAAGTAATCTGCTGCTCGCTTTTGATATTGGCGATCAAATAGGCAAAAAGCGCTCCATATTCCGTAGGATTGGTAAACCCTACTGTATCGGGCACATTGATGATCGTCGCGCCGGCATCAATCGCTGTTTGAACCGCCTCAAGCAAGAAGGCTTTATCGGTGCGGGTGGCATCTTCTGGCGAGAATTGAACTTTTTCAAAGCGTTCACGCGCATAAGCCACATGTTCTTTGATGGAAGCGAGTACTTCTGCTTTCGTCATATTCAGCTTGTACTGGCGATGCACCTTACTCGTTGCTAGAAAGACATGGATCTGTGGATCGACGGCTTGATAAAGAGCTTCATAGGCACGATCAATGTCTTTTTTCTGACAACGGGCAAGTCCTGCAACGGTCATTTTCGTCACCGCCCCAGCAATCGCTTTGACTGCTTGAAAATCTCCTTCTGATGCAATCGGAAAACCTGCTTCGATCGTATCGATGCCCCATTTTTCTAATTGCAGCGCCAGTTGAACCTTCTCTTTCGTATTAAAGTTGACTCCCGGGGTCTGTTCACCGTCTCGCAATGTCGTATCAAAAAACTGGATTTTTCTCATCACTATTTCCTCCTTAGCAGTGGTAGGAGCACGCTTGGCGCGACCTCATTCAAACACAATTGAAAAAATGGTATAAAAAAAGCACTCCATAAAGGGTTTCCTTCATGCAATGCGAATAGGACTCTTCAAATGATGCCTTAAAAAAGGCGGGTCATAGAAAAAGAGTCCTTACGATAATAATAATAAAAATGCAGCTGTTTGTTTCAATCGTTTATCCATCGTCGTCACCTATCACTTTTTTTATCTTGTTATGAAGATACCAAACAGCAGGTTCCTCTGTCAACACTTTTCCCTGAATTTTCTGAATATTTCGATAAAAAGTTCGTTTTTGTCCTGTTGATGGGTTGCTTTTCTTCCTTGATGAAAATTTAAGCAGAACCTGACGAGATCTTCACAGGATTTTAACCAAACCTCCACATAACACCGTTATGATAGAAATATCCCAAAAATATTTTTCACCCCTTTATCCTGCCAGTCTTATGACTGGTTTTTTTGTTGTTCCAAAGACTCGAAAAGATTGAACTTAAGGTGAGTTATTCGTATAATAGGGGACAGCGATAAATTAGGAGGATGAAGATGCGCAACGAAATGATGCATCGTCCAGTAGTCAAACCAGAACTAGTGGCGTTTATGCGTGAAAAACAAAAACAATTACCCGGCGAACTTGGTGAAATCGAGCAAGCCGCTCATAAAAAAGAAGTGCCAATCATCCCACATGAAACAGTGGTCTTTTTGCAGTTTTTATTAGGACAACTCCAGCCAAAAGAAATCCTTGAGATCGGCACAGCGATCGGTTTTTCTTCAAGCTTGATGGCGCAATGTGTGAAAGATGGTCATGTCACAACGATCGATCGCTTTGACGTCATGATCCGCAAAGCCAAAGAAACTTACGCTCGCTTAGGAAATGAAGAAAAAATCACGCTATTAGAAGGACAAGCGGCAGACGTTCTACCTACATTGAGTGGCCCTTATGATTTTATCTTCATGGACAGCGCCAAATCAAAATACATTGAATTTTTACCAGAATGTCTGCGTCTATTACGCAAAGGCGGTGTGCTGATGGTGGATGACGTATTTCAAGCTGGAACGATTCTACACCCCATCGAAGAAATCCCTCGTAACCAGCGAGCGATCCATCGCAAATTGAATCTTTTCTTGGATACCGTGATGAACCATCCTCAGCTGACCTCCACGCTTGTCCCTTTAGGAGATGGTGTGATTCTCATTACGAAAGAAGCAGATAGCGTAATTCTTGAGGAACCTGAGAAAGGTTGAGGGCAGCTGCGCTTCCTTTTTTCAAAGAAAAAATAAGAAAAGGGCGAAAAGCGATTGACATTGCTGCGCCCTTTTTCTATAATGTTATTTGTTGCTGATTGATTTCAACAGCTTAGGCGAAGTGAGCATTCGCTGAAATTTATTTGTTCCAGTAGCTCAGCCGGATAGAGCATTCGCCTTCTAAGCGAACGGTCGGGGGTTCGAATCCCTCCTGGAACGTTATTTAACCGTCGAGAACCCTTGTTCTTGGCGGTTTTTGTTTGTTCTTGTGCCAAATGTGTGCCAAATTGATCTAATTTTTTTGCCATAGCAATTTGGTGACTAATCAACAGCCTGTTCCCTTCCTCATCACAAAGCAATCAAACGATCGCTTCCCATCCGCTTCAATCTTCAGCAAATTTCTTTCATTGGCATCATCGTTTCCGTATTTATTCTAATTGTCAGCAATTTCTCTCCGTAAAATACTCATTCTCTAGTTAAATGATACCTCGCCGTTTTATTTAGTAGACACTGTTCTAACAAACGAAGACTTGGCTTTGCCTGTATGATCGATGAGATCTATAAATCGTTCCATTTAAACAGCTTAGTTTCTTCAATTTCACAATTCCAAGAAATATCTGATTTACTTAACTCGATGCCGTCATGCTATACTTATTAGCTAATAATCTAATTTATTAAAGGAGACGAACTATGAAAAAAACGAATTTCGTTGTTGTTTTTTGGCTGATTCTTACACTTATTTCTTTCATTGTCTTTCTGTTCAACTTCAATTCCTTCTGGCAATACCTCTCTTCCTTGATTTTTCCCATTGATGGCAGCTACTTAGATAAAAATCGTTATTATCGTCAACTGTTTTCTGTGACCCCTATGTTGATAGTTACAGTCGGATTTTTTTACGCTGGTCTCAAACAAGCATTGAAAGTTTACAATCAAAGTTAAACTATTTCCGCCTCGCAGTAAGGTTATCATTTTTTTATGCAGCAATGATTTTAGCATAACCTCAACGCTTTTTACCAAACGATTTAAGTAAATGAGAAAGCAACAGGGATGCTGCGTTCTCATTTGCTTTTTTGATAGCTAAAATATTTACTGGTACCTATAAGATAATAGTTGACGAGAAAGGTTGGCATGCTCAAAGGAACGTTTTTGCTATAGTATGATTAAATACCGCACTCTTTGAGTACCCATGTTTTTTTCATTTCATCGGCTCTTCATGATTAATCGCTTACCCAATCCGTTTTCATATCCTCCTCCTGCAAAAATTATGCTATGCTTAACAAGAACAAAGAAAGCAGGTGTCCTATGGAGATAACGGTACATATCGCAAGTGGGTTTAGTAAAAATCAAACGGGTGGCAACAAGGCTGGAGTCGTCTTGTTGGAACAGCCTCTTACGCCACAACAAAAGTTAGCCGTCGCAAAAGAGTTAGGCTTTTCAGAAACAGCTTTTTTATCGAAATCCCCGCAGGCCGATTTCCGATTTGACTATTTTACGCCAAAAGAAGAAGTTGACTTATGCGGACATGCAACAATTGCCTCCTTTGCACTATTATCGTATCTAAACAAACTTTCCAAGCAACAGTATCGCATCGACACCAACGCCGGACATTTGTCGATCACCATCAAAGACGGTGTCATTTTCATGGAACAGAACAAACCACTGTTTTCAGATGTACTTTCACTAGAACAATTAACTGACTGTTTTGATACCAATGCTATCAATGATCAAATTCCTATTCAAATCGTTTCTACTGGATTAAAGGATATCCTTATTCCAATCAAAACAACGGCCCAGTTGCAGCAAGTTACACCTAATTTTGAGGAAATAAAAAAAGTAAGTGCGCTTCAACAAGTAGTTGGCATGCACTTATATGCAATGGAAAAAGAACGAATCGTTTGCCGTAACTTTGCCCCATTGTTTGACATCAATGAAGAATCTGCCACAGGCACTTCCAATGCCGCTTTGGCTTGCTTCTTGTATCAAAAGTGTGCCTTCGAAAAAGAAGTGTATCGCTTTGAACAAGGCAGCAATTTAGGTGAACCTTCTGAAATCTTTGTCAAACTCGTTACGACTTCGCGAAAGGAAATCCAACATGTTTACGTTGGGGGCAGAGGGCATTTTTGCGAGACAGTAACCATCGACACCGATACACTGGCATAATCACGACAATTTGGGGCTGATCTTCAATCAGCCTTTTTTCTTTTCCTCTTCACACATCACGTTCTTTTTTCCATAGCAGCCCATCAGTACCTCGAATACTAGTTTTCTCATAAAAAAAGAACCCAATTCGGGTTCTTTCCTTCACATTGTTTTCTATGGCTTACCAACAAGTTCTGCTAACAGCTCACTTACTTTAGGCAGTGGCTCGTTTTGTAGCGCTGCTACGATTTTTGAACCGATCACTACCCCCTCACACACATTGGCAAAGCGCTGCACATCTGCGTGGGTCGAGACCCCGAAACCAGCTAATACTGGAATCGGACTTTTTTCCGAAATGGCTTGCAAATGCTGATCCAGCTGTTCGTTGTATTGGCGATCTTCTCCAGTGACACCGTTCACTGTCACAGCATAAACGAATCCTTCCGCGTCTTCGATCAGCGTCTGAATTCTGTCTGGAGGACTGGTCAAAGAGACCAGTGTGATCAGCGCGAGATCCGCCGCATCAAAAGTAGGGGTTACTAGTGATCGATGTTCAAAAGGTAAATCTGGAATAATCAACCCTTTCACATTTGTCGCTTTTAACTCATTTGCTAACTGTTCAATCCCATAATGAAAGAATGAATTGGCATACCCCATCAATACCAGTGGAACCTCGGAATGGATGGTTTGCAGCAAAGCAATGATCTTTTTTAAAGTGGTCCCATTGGCTAATGCCTGCATTCCAGCTGCTTGGATGACCGCTCCATCTGCGACTGGGTCTGAAAAGGGCACGCCGATTTCAATGGCGGCTGCGCCATGTGTCGTCAACAGTTCGATTTCTGCTGGCAGGCGTTCCAGTCCGTTGGCACCCGCCATAATATAAGGAACAAATAGTGGCTTGCCTTGTTTTTGGCGCTCCTTTAGTTTCATCGTCAATGTTTTGCTGGTCATTTCGCTGCTCCTTTCCGGTCTTTGATTTGTTGAACATCTTTGTCCCCTCGCCCAGACAAGCAGATCACTAAGCGTTCTTCGGGTGTCATGATTGGGGCTAGCTTTAGGGCATAGGCAACGGCATGAGCACTTTCCAAAGCAGGAATAATGCCTTCGATTTGAGACAAGAGATAAAAGGCGTCAACGGCTTCTTCATCAGTGACAGCGAAATACTCCGCTCGCTCAATCTCCTTCAAGTAAGAATGCTCGGGACCGACCCCTGGATAATCCAAACCAGCTGAAATCGAATAAGGTTCGATCACTTGCCCATCATCGTCTTGCAGCAGATGCATTTTGGTACCATGTAAAATACCGATACTGCCTTTCGTCAAGGTCGCCGCATGCTCAGTAGTATCCACACCTTTCCCAGCTGCTTCAACGCCAATCAAACGAACGGTCTGATCATCGATAAAAGGGTAAAACATTCCCATCGCATTGCTGCCGCCGCCAACACAAGCAACGACTGTCGTCGGTAGTCGTCCTTCTTTTTCTAATAGTTGCCGTCGTGTCTCACTGCCAATCACACTTTGAAAATCTCGAACGATCTCTGGAAAAGGATGCGGACCGAGTACGGAACCCATCACGTAATGGGTGTCCTCGACGGTTGCGACCCAGTAACGCAGCGCTTCATTGACAGCATCTTTCAATGTCTGATTGCCTGAAGTGACTGAAACCACTTTTGCTCCCAACAATTCCATTCGAAAGACGTTTAGTGCTTGCCGCTGAACATCTACCGCACCCATAAAAATCGTGCATTCCATACCGAACAACGCGGCCGCAGTCGCTGTGGCGACGCCATGCTGTCCAGCACCGGTCTCCGCTACCACTTTCTTTTTCCCCATCCGCTTTGCTAATAACACTTGCCCTAGCGCATTATTGATTTTATGGGCGCCCGTATGATTCAAATCTTCTCGCTTCAGATAAATTTTGGCACCGCCTAAGTGTTGTGACAAGCGCTGTGCATGATAAAGGGGGGTCTCTCTTCCTACATACTCTTGCAAATATTCCTGTAATTCTGCTTGAAAAATTGCGTCCGCTTGTGCTTCACGATAGACAGTTTCCAATTGCTTGACTGCATACATCAATGTCTCTGGCACAAACTGCCCGCCAAAAGAACCATAAAAACCTGCTTCTGTGGGGTATTGGGTCATTTTATCTTCTCCTTTACTAAGTAAATAAATTGTTCGATTTTCCGACTGTCTTTCTTTCCCTGGGTTTCAACGCCTGAAGAAACATCGACAGCATAAGGCCTAAAAAGTTGGATCGCCTCTTCTACATTTTCCGCGTGCAAACCGCCAGCAATAAAAAATCGCTCAGACAACGGTAACGGTTTTCTCGCCGCTTTTTGCCAATCAAAGGATTGGCCGTTGCCGCCAGCATAAGGGTGATCTCTTACTGGAGCGTCCAATAACCCAAAATCTGCATCGCAGCTTAGGAAATCTTGTTCTAAAGTCTCTGCTTCTCCATCAAAGGCTTGGATCACTGCGATCTTTTGATGCACAAAAATGCCTGTCTGGATGGCTGTTTGCAAAGATGGCAGAACCTTTCCATGGAGCTGAATCGCTGTCAGCTGGGCGGCTTGAATTGCCGCTTGCACTTCTTCAAAACTTGGAGAAACGAAAACCCCGACTTTCCCTACATTTTGGGGTACTTGCTCCGTTATCTTGCGGACTTGTGTCGGATCGATTCTCCGACGGCTTTCGGCAAAAACAAAGCCAAGGTAATCTGCTCCTGCACTGATGGCAGTTTCGACATGCAGCCGTTCGGTGAGTCCACAAATTTTCACTTTGGTCATCGGCGGCTCACCTGCAAATCTGCAGCTGTTTCAGCAATTCGATTGCTTCTCATCAACGTTTCTCCAACGAGGACTCCATGATAAAACGGTGCAAGCTGCAGCACATCGGCGGCAGTTCGAATACCAGATTCACTGATGTAAACCGCCTCTGACGGCTGAGGTGCTAAAGCAACACTGACATCCAAGGAAACGTCAAAGGTTTTTAGGTCACGATTGTTGACGCCGATGATTTTGGCCCCTAAGGCTTGGGCTTGTTGAAATTCAGCCGCATTATGAGTCTCAACGAGTACTTCCAACCCTAGTGCTATTGCCTCTTGATGAAGTATGGCTAAGCGTTCTGGTTTTAAAGCGGCCACGATCAATAAAACAATACTGGCACCCGCATTCTTGGCGCGAATCAATTGTTTTCTGTCGATAATAAAGTCTTTGCATAGTATAGGCACCGAAACGGCATTACTGACTGCTTCAAGATCTGCCAGCGAGCCTTTAAAAAACTGCTGGTCGGTCAAAACGGAAATCCCGCTGACACCCGCGGCTTCATAAGTTTCCGCTTGTGTGACTGGGTCGATTCCTTGGTTGATGTCTCCTTTTGAGGGTGAAGCACGCTTGATTTCAGCAATGAGGTGCATCTTTTGTGGTTGGTCCTTGACTTGCTGATAAAATGATGGACGTTTCGCTACGACCTTTTCGATTTCTTGTGGCATCGCGGCAACTTCTTCAACTTTTTTCTGGATGATCGTTTCTAAAAAATCCATGATTCTCCTCCTTACAGCTCTCGTAGTTAATGGCTATTTGACTGACGAATCAGCATCTGCAGTTTGTCGTAGGCCGCGCCCGAAGCGATACACGCTCGTGCCATCGCAAAGCCTTCCGCTAGGGTGGCGGCTTTGCCGTTGGTATAAAAGCCTAACCCTGCATTTAAGACCACTGTCTCTAGATAAACGGAAGGGTGATTTTTCAAAACTGCTGTTAAAATCGCGGCGTTTTGAGCCGCATCTCCGCCGACGATCGCCTCGATCGGTGCTGGCGTAAAGCCATACGCTTGCGGATCCAAAGAAAAATTCGTCACCTTTCCTTCGTGATAAAAACTGATCGCCGTTTCACCAGCCAAATTGGCTTCATCCATCCCATTACATCCATGGATCACCATTGCTCGTTGCCGACCAAGACTGCCTAACGCCTGAGCGGTGTCTACCAAGCTCTCGCCAGCGTAAGTACCGATCAGTTGCGTAGTCAATGGCACAGGATTGATCAAAGGGCCTAATAGATTAAAAATCGTTGGTGTCGCTAATTCTTGCCGTATTTTCATCACTGCTTTCATGCCCGGATGCAACGACGGGGCGAAGAGAAAAGCGATGCCGACTGTCGCTAATAGATCGGCGATTTTTTCTGGTGATGCTTGAATTGCCACCCCCAAGCATGCTAAGACATCAGCACTGCCTGAACGACTAGAGATACTGCGATTGCCGTGTTTTGCCATCGTGATTCCCCCAGCTGCTAAAACGAAGGCAGCCGTAGTGGAGACATTAAAACTATTGGCGTGGTCGCCACCAGTGCCGCAATTGTCCATGGTGTCTCCTCCTTCATAAGGAATGGTCACGGCATGCTCTAACATAATTTCTGCTAAAGCAGTCAATTCGGCAGCTGTGATGCCGTTGATCTTCATCGCAACTAATGCTGCGCCCAATTGACTTTCTGAAAACACCCCGCTTAAAATTCCTTGAGCAAAGTGACGCATCTCCTGATAACTTAAATGACGGCCATTAAATAATTGCTGAGTGATTTGTTGCGGCGGCTGCTTTTTTAGTGCTTGCATTAAAGATTCCTCCTTTTTTCATCTTGTGTTTTTTCTGTATTATCCGAGACGAGTTTAAGAAACTGTTCTATGAAAAATGCCCCCTCGTTTGTTCCCATTGATTCTGGATGGAATTGGAGTCCTACGATTGGTTTTTCGCGATGCTGAATCGCCATGATGATCCCTTCTGTTTCAGCCAACACCTCAAATTCCGCTGAAAGTGTCGCTGGCTCAATGACAAGCGAGTGATAGCGCATGACAGTCATATCTCCTAGGTAGGTTTCGAATACGCCTTTTTTCTGATACGTAAGGGTCGATTGCTTGCCATGCATAATAGCTGGTGCTTGGACCACTTTGGCACCAAACGCTTCACCAATGGCTTGATGACCTAAGCAGATGCCTAAAAGCGGCTTGCTATCATGGTATGTTTTGATCAAAGAAATCATGAATCCTGCCTCTTCGGGACGGCCTGGTCCCGGGGAAAAAATGATGCCATCTGCTTCTTTTGCAACAATAAAAAGCTCTGGATCGTCATTTCGCAAGACGATCGTATCCGCTGGACATTGCTGGACTAAGTTATACGTAAAGGAATCATAATTATCGACGAGTAAAATCATTGGCTGACACCTCCAATAGTGCTTTGGCTTTGTGTAATGTTTCTTGGTATTCAGATGAAGGATCAGAATCATAAACGATCCCCGCCCCTGCTTGGACATAAGCGATCTCGTCTTTCAATACCAATGTCCGAATCCCGATGGCAAAATCCGCTTGATCATTTCGTGAAAAATAACCAACTGCACCAGCATAGACCCCTCTTCGAACAGCTTCCCACTGATAGATGCGAGTCATGGCACGAATCTTTGGTGCCCCGCTGACCGTGCCTGCTGGCAGGGTTGCTTTCAAGGCATCCATTGCCGTCACACCTGCTCTGCGCTTGGCAGCCACTACCGAAACGATATGCATGACATAGCGGTATTTCTCGATCACCATGTATAAAGGAACATGAACCGTCCCATGTTCAGCGATCCGCCCTAAATCATTGCGCCCAAGATCGATCAGCATCTGATGCTCTGCACGTTCTTTTTCATCTGCCAATAGTTCATTTGCCAAAGCTTCGTCTTCTGCTTTGGTTGCACCTCGTTTGCGGGTACCAGCGATCGGATTCGTGGTGATTTCGTCGCCTTGAACGCGAATCAGGCTTTCAGGTGAGCTACCAATCACTTTAAATCCGTGATCGAAATCAAGATAATAGAGATACGCGGAAGGATTTGTCACTCGTAGTTTGCGGTAATAGTCAAAGGGCTCTTGTTTAAATGACGCTTTCAGACGTTGCGAAGGAACGACTTGGAACATGTCTCCCGCCGTAATTCGGGCTTTCGCCTCTTGAACGATCGCTTCAAAGGCTTGCTGTGTGACATTGCTAGTAAAATGCAGTTTTTCGTTTGACAATACACGGGTCTCAGCGGCGACTGGTGTCCTTAACTGCTGCTTCACTGCTTGCATTACCTGCTCCATCTCGACGGTTCCTCTTTGGCTATAGCAATTTTCAAGAATGATCGTTAAAGTTTCCGTCTGATGGTCAAAAACGAGAAAAGTTTCGAAAAGCCAAAAGGCCATATCAGGCACTTGCAATTCATCTGCGGGCAGTTGTCCGATGTCTTCATAGCAAGCGGCGATATCATAGCCCGCATACCCGATAGCCCCACTTTGCAGCGGTAGATTCGGTAAAGCGCTAATTTCCTTTTTGACTACATACCCTTCCATTTCTTTTAAAGGGTCCTGACACGGGTACTTGTTGACCGTTTTTTTCAAAAGATCCTCCACTTGAAAAACACCATCCTTAAAGGTCATTTTCTGAACGGGATCAAAGGTAAGGATCGAATAGCGTCCGGTATCTTCTTCTCTGGGAATACTTTCCAATAAACATTTATGCGCCCCTTGAATCCGTAAAAAAACTGAGACAGGTGTCAAACAATCGCTGTTGATTCGTTCCATTCGATACATAAGCTGCTCCTTTCTTTGTAAACAAAAAGCCCTCAAGCAAACGCCATAAAAACGTCTGCTTGAGGGCGAATGATCGCGGTACCACCTCAATTGAAGTTGCCCAAATAAACAACTTCTTCTCTATCAACCGTCTAACAACGGTCTTCCTCTATAACGGGAGTTCCCGCATTTTCCTACTGCCAAAAAAGGGTTCAAAAAATGATCGGCTAAGGCCATTTCCTTGATTTCTTGGTGCCGGACTCTCATCACCGCCGACTTTCTGTAACCAAAAAAGACTCAAGTACTTATCTTAGTTTGATTTTACGTTTATTTTTTTATTGGTTGAAGGGCAAGAAAAACAAAAAAGCCCTCAGGCAAACAAACTTGTCTGCCTGAGGGCGATTACTCACGGTGCCACCTCAATTGGTTCTCTAGATCGTCTATCAACGATCGTTCTCTGTAACGGGAGTTCCCGGAAAAAGCCTACTGATTTCAGCCTTTCGACACAAAAGTCCATTTCTGAAGCGTCAATCTGCTGATTTGCACCACCATCAGCTCTCTGCAAGACGAACGTCCTCATACTTCTCTTTTGTTTAGTCTTAATGAGTTATTGGTAGCTATATTACGCGGCTTTTGTTGATCTGTCAACAGGAAAAAGCGAATTTTATTTTTTTGACTCCTTTTGACAAAACAAGAAAACATCCTGCAACGGTTTGTCTTAACCAAAATGACGACACATTCTTTAGGCCAAAAATGCCCTTCACTTCTTTCAGATTACTTAATTATAGTTGCTGATCCATTTAAATAATATTTGTTTTTTTATAACCCTTTCGTGAAGATCAAGCTACGATATATTCGCTATCTTTTACCAAAAAATCGACATTTACCCAAAATTTTCATGACATCATGAAAAAACAGAATTGTTATTCAAAATATTATTCTATATGATTGAACCGGATATAAGAAAGGGTGATTAAATGCACATAGACAAATTATATTTCTCCACCTTTATTTATAAAATGAGCTGCTTAGAATTTACTTACTCTCTCATTCAATCCAATGAGAAAAATGCCGATTTATCAGAGGAAGAACAAGCAGAAATTGAATGGATCATCGACTCTGCTCTCCATCGAAAACTCTACGCCTCTCGCAAAAAGAGTCTTTTTTCCTCAAAAATAAAATTATCGAAAGAAAGTTATTCTTTGTATTTGCGAATGAAGAAATACGAACATATGATAGACCTCTAACCGTTAAAACACATAAAAAACCTCATTCCTTTAGACAGTTACTCAGAAGGATACCCATTCCATCTTTTTTAATAGAAAAACATCATTCGGTGAATTGGAAATAGCAAAACTTGCCTTTTTCGTATAAAATCAAAAAGAACACGAAAGACTCAGAAAGGAAGTTTTTGTCATGGATGGGATGATGAAAAAAATCATTACCGAGAAGGATTTATTACGTCAGATCCTTCTCTTGGAACAACTGGCGAATCACAAAATGATCACTGCCAAGCAACTAGCAAAATTGATCGATACGACGGAACGAACGGTTTTTTCTGATATAACCTATATTCGTCAACAATTACCCGAAGGTTGGCAGATTGAAGCCGCCAGTAATGGCTTTGCTTTGACCCATGATGGGCCATTGTTGATGAGTCAGCTATGGGAAACGTTTTTCCCTCAATCGATCGGTGTTTCTTTAATGAAAGCATTGCTTTTTTCCAGCGAACTTAGCACGCAAGAAATTCTTGGCCAAGCAGGAACTTCCTATGAAACTTTGCGGCGGCATATTACAAAATTAAATAAAAGTTTGACGGATTTTTCCTTACGGATTCGCATCACAAATCGCGTGATCCGCTTTGAAGGAAGTGAGATCAATATTCGGGTCTTTTTCCATCGACTTTTACTGCCTTATACCCATAACAATTACTTTTTTGAGGAATATACAATTCATGAGTCCCACTATCAACATTTTTTACAGCGTCTGGGCAAAGATAAACTCCAAATCGACGTAGAACAAATCTTCGGTACTTGCTGGTTTTTTATCAATACAATCCGTATCAAGGCCAATTGCCGCATGGATTCCTTCGAATTTAATGGGGATGATCCCCTCTACGGTCTTTTCCAACAGCCATTAAGTTATCTCTACCAAAAAGAAGGCGTATATTTAGAATGCAGCGAACACTTCTTTAGCTTCTACTGTTTTTTAGAAAGCTGGAACTACAATAACGATTGGTCCCAAACGATTCAAGCGACTCTTGAAACGTATCAAACCATTCACGATAAAACGACCCATTTTGTCGAACAATTAGCCCGCTCGTTGCAGCTACCTCTCGCTAGCGGGACGCAGCTGATTGAGAATCTGTTG
This sequence comes from Enterococcus sp. 4E1_DIV0656, assembly GCF_002140695.1. NCBI lineage: Bacteria > Bacillati > Bacillota > Bacilli > Lactobacillales > Enterococcaceae > Enterococcus > Enterococcus sp. 4E1_DIV0656. The sequence continues at coordinate 453,722 of NZ_NGLF01000002.1, forward strand.
CTGCTCTTGATCAAAACGCAAGAGTCTGCCAAACTCTCAGAATGGTTTGGGTTAGAATTTCACGAGATCCAGCGCTTGAATCAGCCCTATTCGCTACCGATAGAAGCAACGATCCATGACTTTTTAGAAGAACAGACAAACAGTCAAAGGGAAACGAGTTTTCCTTTATGGTCAACCACCACCTTGTTGATCCAACAGGCTATTTTACAAATCAACCCTATCCGGGCAAAGGGATACTTTATCTTTCAAGGGGAGCCAGCATGGAAAGCTTACCTTATGCAAGAATTGAATGACTTTCTCGGAGCACGTATTCTACTATCGGCGATCGAACCAGGTCAACTAGAAGGGCTATCGGCAACCGACGTTGATTTTGTTTTGTCAAACTTCCCATTAGATGATGCCCCTGTCCCAGTCTTTTATTTATCGATGGTACCGACCAAAAATGAGCTCAATCAAGTGACTGAGCTCATTCAAACCTATTATTTAAGTTATCACTAGAATCATCAAGCTGCCTTTATTGTTTCACTGGGGCAGCTTTTTGACGTCCTTGCAGCTTGTTTGTAATAAATTTCTCACCTTCGACGACTGTGAAAAGAAGTGCCCCGTTGGCTGCAATGCTCAACTGCTGCATCAGCGTCAAAGAACCAATCCCTAAAAGCTGGTGTCCGATAGGTGTTAGGAAAATCGCTGCCTGCAATACAATCAGTAGTGCCAGGGAGACTAAGAGTGCTTTATTGGCAAAGAGTTGGCGATTCAACGCCGGCTTTACCAGCTCACGACAGTTCAGTAAGTAGACTGCTTGAGCAAAGACGATACTTTGCAGTAGCATGCTTTGTTGAAGGACCGTTCCTTCAAACTGAATCGCTAAGACGTAGGAAGGAATCATGATTAACAGCGAGACATAGAAGATGCGGAACAGACTGTACCAAGATAAGATACCTTCTTTGATTGGCCGTGGTGGTCGATTCATGACATCCGCACTTGCCTTCTCAAAACCGAGTGCGTAAGAAAGCGTGATGGTTGTCACCATATTTACCCATAAAATTTGTACAGGTGTCAGTGGCAGTGGTCGGTTCAACAAGAGTGCCGCAATAACGATCAATCCTTGTGCAACAGCCGTTGGTAAGAAGAAGTTGATGGTTTTCTTCAAATTATCGTAGATCCGTCGACCCACTCGGACGGCATTGGCGATCGTATGAAAATTATCGTCTGCCAAAACCATATCGGCTGCTTGCTTGGTTACTTCACTGCCTTTGATCCCCATAGCGATCCCAATGTCGGCTTTTTTCAGCGCTGGTGCATCGTTTACACCATCGCCGGTCATTCCGACAATCTCTTCATTCGCCTGCAAAGCACTAACGATCCGTAATTTATGCTCTGGGGTCGTTCGAGCAAAGATATCTGTCTTTTGGACTGCTTGCTGCAACTCCTCCTCAGACAGCAGATCGATTTCCAGCCCTTCCAACACGTGATTCGTGTGCTTCAATCCAATTTGCTTGCCGATAGCTTGAGCGGTCTTGCCATGATCTCCTGTGATCATTTTGACTTGGATGCCCGCTTGCAAGCACTCTTTTACCGCTTTGATGGCACTGTCTTTCGGAGGATCAATGATGCCAGCGATCCCAACAAAGGTTAAATTGATGAGTGCTTCGTGGGACAAGGACTCCTGTGCCGACAGCGTCAGATGCGCAAAGCCGATCAGTCGCTGCCCTTTCGCTGCTAATTTTGCACTTTCATCTAACCACCATTGCTTTTGATCTGAAGTCAGTTGGCTTTTCTCAAGCAACACTTCGGGCGCACCCTTGACAAACACTACCGAGTCATTCGGCTCTTCTTGATTTTGATGGCGTGTTGCCATGTACTTGTAAGAGGAACTAAAAGGAATTTTATCGACTGTTTTACGCAATGGTTGCTGCGCTAATTCTGCGTATTGTAACAAGGCTTTTTCGGTTGGGTTTCCAACGAGTTCAGCCGCCTTTTGTCCTTCGTCTTGCTTCAAATCTTGACAATTTGCCATGATATCAAGCGCCGTTGCTTTATCCACGTTTGACTCAACTAAGACATCGACGACCGTCATTTCATTTTTGGTCAAGGTTCCTGTTTTGTCTGAACAAATCACCGTCATGGCACCTAGTGTCTCCACTGATGGCATCGTTTTGATGATTGCTTGCTCCTCAGACATTTCCTTGACACCCATCGATAAAATCATGGTCAGCACGGCTGGCAAGCCCTCAGGAATCATTGCTACAACTAATGCGATACCTGATGAGAACAAGAGATCAAGATCAAAGCCGTAGCGGAAGGTAGTAAAGAAGATCAAGAAAATCACTAATCCGATAATGCCTTTAAAGATTTGGTGATTCAATTGCTTCATTTTTTTGATCAACGGGGTTTCTTGCGCTTTCACAGACTGAATTGCTTGATTGATCTGGCCGATTTGTGTATCGTCTCCTGTTTCAACGACGATCCCGCTGGCAGTTCCGCTTTCTACATGGGTACCAGAAAACGCCATGTTCCGCTGGTCACCAATCGTACTTTCTTGAGTAATGGGTTCGGTCATTTTTTGAACTGGCTCAGATTCGCCGGTTAAGATAGACTCTTCAATCACAAGATCATGGGTTTCGATCAAGCGCATATCTGCTGGTACGACATCTCCTGGTCCTAAAACGACTAAATCTCCGTTTACTAAGGAAGAAACAGCAATTTTCTTCTTGCGGCCATGAACATAAATTGTTGCTTCTTGCCCCATGAATTGCTTCAACCCATCCAGTGACTCTTGGGCTTTACGCTCTTGCCAGTAGCCGACTAATCCATTGATGACGACGACCGCCATAATAATGCCGCTTTCGATATAATCACCCGAAACCCCTTTTAAAACGGCTGCGACGATTAAGACCAACATCAGTAAGTCTGTAAAATGCTTGCCGACTTTCTTCCATGTAGGGATCTGCGCAGCCTCAGTAATTTTATTTTCACCTTGCTTTGCTAAACGCTGGTTGCGTTCTTCGGAGGAAAGGCCCTGCCGTGTTGTTTGCAACGTATGTAATAGTTCTTCTGTTGTGTTTTTGTACCAATTCATATTTTTTTCCTCCTTGTTTATTTATTTGATCTGAACATAGTATAAGACATTAAAACCATAAAATTCTGGCGATAATTTCAGTGGAGCCTGAAAAAAATGAGTGTTTTTATTAAAGGGGAAGGGCGGCTTCGTCCCGTGGTTTCACAAAACCAACAGAAAACGTTTGTTGATTGTTTTTGCAGGTGTAATCAAGTAAACTAAGACACACCCAATCAATTGCTATCTGTCCCTATCATCCAAAGGTAAGATAGAAGAAAGGAGCCAAATTAATGGCAATCTATACCGATACAAAAATCACGCAGGGACCTTTTCTTTTCATTTCTGGTCAAACGCCGTCACAAGACGGAGCCACACCTGAGGACCCGCAAGAGCAAACAGCCATCGTTTTGAAGAAAATCGAAGAGCATTTATCAGCCAATCAACTGTCTTGGTCATCAGTGGTCAAAATGACCGTCTTTTTAACGGATGCTGCTTACTTAGCTGCTGTCCGTACGGCATTCACAACCATTTTGGCAGAAAACAAACCGGCCATGAGTCTCGTCATCGTTGCCGGCTTGGTTGCCCCTGAATTTAAAGTGGAGATTGAAGCACAAGCCACCTTGGCTTAAAAAGGCGCAACACCAAAAAACTTCGTACTGGCGATTGCCTTCCCTACGAAGTTTTTTGGTGTTTGCTTCTTATTTGGTTGGAAAATCAGTGACTTCTGAAGGAGCTGATCCGGTCTTTTTTTGCCACTGCTCCACAAAGCCGGCGATGGCTTGAGCAATCTGTTGAGCATTAATCAAGGTTCGCTTTTTTTCCATCGCTTCTGCCAAGGAAACTGGTCCTTGTTGGATACTGAAGACTGTTGGAAGCAATTGCGACAGTTCACCGAGACGTTCGGTTCGGGAGCCACAGATTGCAACAATTGGGAGTTGGCGTTTTTGAGCGATCAAAGCGACACCATAGGGTACTTTCCCCCTAGCTGTTTGGCCATCGATACGACCTTCACCGGTGATCAATAAGTCTGCTCCTTTGATTTTTTCCTCAAATCCAATCAAGGAAGCAATCGTCGAAAATCCCGGAACCAACTGACCACCTGCCAAATAAACCGCACCACCAAGGCCCCCAGCTGCACCAGCACCAGGGACTTCCAAATCGATCCCCGTGGTCCGCTTGATGTGTTCAGCCAAACGCTTTGCTTGTTGATCCAACTGCTGGATCGTTTCTTTGGTTGCCCCTTTCTGTGAACCAAAAACTGACGCAAATCCTTGTTCACCTGAATAAGGATTTGTTACATCGGCTAAAGCAAACAGGTCAATTTGTGCAAGCAGAGGGTTCAACTGGCTGAGCTCCAGAGATTCTGCCTGTAGCAAAGGATTGTTTTCCATTCGCACGTTTCTTTGAATGGTTGCTCCTAACGCAAGTAAAAAGCCTACGCCCCCATCAGAAGTGCCGCTACCGCCAAGGGTCAGGTAAATTTTTTTCACTCCTTGTCTGCAAGCTGCTAAGACCATTTGGCCTAAACCAAAAGAAGAGCTATTGCGGGTGGTCTCGTCACTAGGTTCCACGAGTTGCAATCCGATCACTTCCGCAGATTCAATCAAAGCGATTTTTTCTTCATTGATTTTTGTGACCAACATACGGGCTTGCAACTTACCACCTAATGGGTCGGTCACTGGAACCGTTTCGTAATTGCCTCCAAACGCAGCAAAAACTGCTGCCATCGAGCCTTCTCCCCCATCAGCGATGGGAATACTACATTTTTCCCACTGGTCTGAAAACCCGCTTAAGACCGCTTGATTTAATTCTGCGGAAGTGGCGCTTCCTTTGAAGGAATCAATCGCTGCTATAATTTTCATCATTCTGCCTCTCCTTCTAGATCATCTCTTTGTCAGAGATGGGGGCACCTACGTTAATAATCAACCTATGGTTAATCAAATCAACCAAAAGTTAACTAGTAATCCATTGTAAGTTATCCCTTCTCCTCTTATGATAGAAGTATATCAAACAAACCTATCGGAGGTGTACTATGGACTTACCAATTGGCGAGGAAATCGCCCGGAGAAGAAAACACAGAGGCGTTACGCAGCAAGAATTAGCAGCATTTATGAACGTGTCAAAAGCATCCGTTTCAAAATGGGAAACGGGACAGACGTATCCAGATATCACTTCACTGCCCTTATTAGCGGCGTATTTTGATTGCAGCGTCGATGAATTGTTGATTTTAGATTCGCAGCTATCGCCTAAAGAGATCCAGCGAATCTACCAATTATTAAAAGACGCCTTCCAAACAAAAACACCAACGGAAGTTCTCGCTCTTGCTCAAAGTTTTACCAAACGTTATTACTCTTGTTATCCATTCTTATTACAAATGGGGTCCTTTTACTTGAATCATTGGGATCTGTTGCCGGATGTCCCCGTAGAAGGCGTCCCGAAAGGGCAAACTTACGAAGACGCTTTGATGGAAGCAAAGAAAAATACCTATTTGAAGGAAGCAGAAACCCTGTACCAACGGATCATGGACCAAGGAGACAGTGAGCTGGCACAACAAGCGAAACAGATCGATGCTTATTGTCTTCTGATGAGAAACAAGCCAGAAGAAGTCTTGGCGATCCTTGGCACGAAAACTCTCTCTTTTTTACCTAGCGAACCGTTGATTGCCGCAGCATTTCAGCAAAAAAATCAGTTGCAACAAGCTGAGATCGTTACGCAAAGTGCGATTTACCAGTACTTAATTATTTTTATGAGTTTGCTAACGAATTATTTAGCAATGCTCACACAAGACGAGGAGCAACTGGAAAAAAACTATGCACGTGGACTGGCACTCAGCGAGAGCTTCCAACTGGCCGAATTGCATCCCCTCTCTTTACTGAATTTTCTAGCCGCTGGGATGGTTTCGTTTGCTGCTTTAGGAAAAGAAAGCTTATTGTTACAAGCATTAACGCTGTATGTCAAAACATTAGAAGCTACTCCAGAGGAAATCGTTTTGAAAGGAGATGATTATTTCAACAGCATCGATGAGTGGATCAGTGAATTAGAATTAGGGAGTCAGATCCCGCGTAACTCAGGTAGTGTCAAAAAACAATTTCTTGCAATAGCACAGCTGACACCCTTGTTTGAACCGTATCAAGAAAAACCCCCATTTAAAGAGTTGTTTCAGCGCTTGAGCAATCTGGCTGAACAAGTATCTAATTCGCAAAGGAGTGACTCACATGAATAGTTTTTCACTAAACGTACCAGAAAATATATCTGATTATTTGCCCATACTGATCCCTCTGATTCTTTTGCAATTGATCTTGATCGTTTTGGCAGTTCGAGATATTTTAAAACAAGAACAATTTAAGTTTGGCTCTCGTATTCTTTGGCTCTTCATCGCCTGTTTTGTTAGCCTGATCGGTCCTATCCTTTATTTTGCTTTTGGAAAAGGGGATCAACAATGAAGATGATCGAGATCAATCACTTATCCAAACGTTTTGGGCACAAACAAGTGCTACAAGACCTATCCTTTTCGGTCCCCAAAGGGAGTGTCGTGGGATTTGTAGGGGAAAACGGCGCCGGCAAAACAACCACCATGAAAGCGATTTTAGGGTTACTCCCTATTGATGAAGGCGAAATCACTGTCTGTGGCGAACCAGTACAATTTGGCTCAACCAAGACCAATCGCTGGATCGGCTATTTGCCAGATGTGCCGCAGTTTTACTCTTTTATGACAGCTGTAGAATATTTGACTTTCTGCGGAAAAATTCAGCCAAATAAAGAATCTTTTCAGCCTCAGCGAGTGATGGAAGTCTTAGAGTTGGTAGGCCTGGAAGCTTCGAAACAAAAAATCGCTGGCTTTTCTCGCGGCATGAAGCAACGTCTAGGGTTAGCCCAAGCTCTGATCAACCGCCCCGCCATCTTGATTTGTGATGAACCAACATCCGCACTAGACCCTCTAGGACGCAAAGCATTTCTTGATGTATTGGAAAAAATCAAAGAAGAAACGACAGTGCTTTTTTCCTCTCATATTCTCGCAGATGTCGAACAGCTGTCAGATTATATTGCGATTTTGCACAAAGGTCAGATCCGTGCGTTCGAAACGATGGATTCCTTGAAAAACCGTTATCGAAAAACCGTCTTTGGGATTGTCTTTACCGACGAAGGTGACCATTTAAAATTTGCCAAAGTGTTAGCAATCCACGGTATTTCGGCGAAAAGAAAGAACAATCAATTACTGATCGATGAACAAACTGGAACCAATATCGGTTCACAGCTGCTACAATTGCTGAACGAACAACACATTGTCCCAGAATCCTTTCAAAGAATCGAACCATCGTTAGAGTCGATTTATTTGGAGGTGATCAAATGAATGCGTTTCTTGTTTTCTTAAAGAAAGAGTTTCTCGGCGGTCTTCGCAGCAAAAAACTACTGATTTGCTTGATCCTGTTTGCCCTGATTGGTATGCTTTCTCCCTTTACTGCCAAAATCATGCCAGATCTGATGGCCAGTATGATGCCGGAATCGATTGAAATCACAATTGCTGATCCGACATCGATCGATGCGTGGCTTCAGTTTTACAGCAACATCGGCACGATTGGCCTGCTAGTATTCGTGATTCTTTTTACCGATACGCTCTCAGCCGAAATAAATCAGGGTACCTTTATTCAGCTGATCACCAGAGGCTTACCAAAAACCACGATCGTCATAGCAAAAGCTTGCTATTTAATGATTCTTTGGTCTTTGAGTTACCTCCTAAGTGCCAGTGTCAGTGCTTTTTATACGATGATTTATTTCGATGATTCCAGCGCTGCTCAAGTCCCTAGCGCTTTGGTCAGCTATTGGCTTTTCGGTTTACTAGCAATCAGCATCCTGCTGCTAGGTTCCAGCTTTGCTAAAAGTATCTATCAAGGTTTGTTGTTTATTGGCGTCTGTTATCTGATGGGCATGTTAGGCAACCTATGGAGTCAAGTAACAAACTGGAATCCATATTCCCTTTCCAGCCAATTTCCTAACTACTTAACCGACCAAATCAAACTAGGGGAACTGCTGCCAGCACTGTTGTTAACTTGCTTTTTGATCATCGCTTGTTTGACTGGTTCCATAGCTGTTCTAAGAAAAAGAAAATATTAAAAAACATCGGTGCAGATTTTTTGCACCGATGTTTTGCTTCTGAAATGTTACTCTATTTTGCTGTTCCTTGGACTTTCACAGATTTCTTGGCCTGCATTTTTTGTTCGATTCTCATGAAGAGCCGCATGAAGAAGGCAATCAAGTAGATTGAAAAGGCAGAAATAAGTGCTTCTTGCCAAGAAAAGATCAGAAGGTTCAATAAGATGATGATCAAATTGGTCAAGAAAACCCCACTAGATCTGCGAATGCCATAGTATTTTTCCAAAATTAGTGGCGGAATCGTCACACCGCCATTAGACGCACCAATTTTGTAGAGCGAAAAGATGCCGAAGCTAAAGAAGAAACTACCTAAAATCAATGAGATGGAATAAAAGCGCAGCAGCATAATTTCTGGTAAAAGTGCTAGAAGAACGGGAAATGCCAAACTACCGATAACCGTATTGACAAAGACCTCTCGTTTCAAAAGTAAAAACGCAAGGGCCAGCATCAATAAATTTATACCCCAGACAACGATATGGCGATTGATCGACCAGCCAGTTTCGATGAGGTAGCCAATCGACCCGACGCCGGCAGAAGCAATGCTGTGAGGTAAAAGGAAGAAGTTTAATGCGATGCAGATCCATAGCACCCCAAGCAATAAAGCAAGATTTTTTTTGATAAGTGTTTCCATCAACGTTCTCCTTTCGATCTGGCAACTATTTTTATGTATAAAAGCTTCTGTCTATTCTATCAAAAAAATCGTAAAAGAAAGAACCAATTTTTTCATGAAAACATGAAAAAATTGATTCTGACCTTCAAGAAAGTATTCTGCTATTTTTTCATTCCTTTAAGATTGCTGTTAAGCTGCACAGCAATCACAAGCGGAAAGGATTTCTTCTACAACAGATTCCCGCCATGCTCTTCTATTCGCCATACGTTTCTTCTCTGACGGCAAATGAACAAAGTAAACCGACAATTCTGATCCTTTAATCAATTGATAGGACATCAAGCGATTTTTTTGCTGCAATAACAGCTGATGCTTTTTCGGGGAAAGGGAAAGATCAGTTGCGGACACCAATTGCTTTAATGCCTCTGGATGACAAAGGTTTCTTTCTGGTGCGACACTGATCAATTGGCTGACCTCTGCTAATTTCATCGCCTCGATCACCCGCAGCGTTGCCCGCGAGTCATGGATATCCGTCAAAAAAACCGACTGGCAACCTTGCAATGCCCGAACGAGTCGTCCTAAATCGAGAAAGTCACCATCAATGATCGTCTCACGCGCAGCATCAATCTGTTGCAAACGCTCCGTTACCTGGCAGGCATAGAGTACTAGGGAGAAATTGGTTCTTTCTAAAAGTGTTTGGCGTGTCAGCTGCCCAATCGTTCCAGCAGCACCTAAAATCGCAAGTCGTTTCATAAGCTTCCTTTCTATTGGATTCCATTGAGCAGAACGTTTCAATTTCCATAGTAGCGAATTCAGTCATTAAGACTTAGTGACCAAATTGGCTTTTCGTTGACGCAATCGTTCTTCTGTCGGCAGAACATGCTCGTCGTAATGTTCTAGTTTGTATTCTAAACGTTCAACAGCTTCCGTCATATCTGAGATTTTCTCCCTGAGTACCGCAATTTGTTTTGCTAAGAGCTGCTTGCGCTCAGGAACCGTCCCTCGCCCTTCTTCAAATAAAGCCAGGTAATGACTCAACCCATCAATCGATAGTCCAGCATTACGCATTTGCCTAGTAAAGGTGATCCATTTTAAGTCGTCATCATCAAATTCACGAACACCGTTTTTATTGCGTTTGACCGGCGGAATCAGCCCAATTTTTTCATAGTAACGGATGGTATCAGCTGAGACACCGCTCAGTTCACTGACTTTTTTGATATTCATGGCTTCACTTCCTTGTTTTGCATTTTTTCCTAGATCGTTTTACATGCTACGAGCCAGAAGCCCTTTTGTTACTCGTTATTCCGCTCCTACCACTGCATGAGGCAAGTAAGGCTCTTCCAAATAAGCAATCTCTTCGGCAGTCAGCTTTAGATCAAGGGCAGGTAAAGCATCCAATAAGTGGCTTTCTTTTGTTGCGCCAATAATTGGTGCGACCACTTGTTCTTTTTGCAATAACCAAGCCAAGGCGATTTGCGACCGTTTGCTTTGGTGATTGTCAGCGATCTTTGCGACTCGTGCCACGATCTCCCGGTCTTGTTCCATCGTTTTGTCGTACTTTTGATTGGCGGTTTTATCCGTTAAGTACCGTTTGGTCTCTGCACCCCAATCTCTTGTTAAACGTCCAGCAGCCAAAGGACTATATGGCGTCACGGCAATTTTTTGATCGGCACACAAGGGCATCATTTCTCGCTCTTCTTCTCGATAAAGCAAGTTTAAGTGATTTTGCATCGAGACAAATTTGGTCCAGCCATTTTTCTCTGCAACTGCTTGTGCTTTGGCAAATTGCCAAGCGTACATCGCGGATGCACCAATATAGCGCACTTTTCCAGAAACCACCAAATCATGTAAGGCCTTCATGGTTTCTTCAATTGGCGTGTGGTAATCCCAACGATGGATGATATACAAATCAATGTAGTCCATTTGTAGGCGTTTTAAGCTTTGTTCGACTTGATAAAAGATCGCTTTTCGAGACAGCCCCCCACTGTTTGGCCGTTGCTTCATTTTTGAATACAGTTTTGTGGCAACCACGATCTCATCCCGCGGAGCAAAATCATTCAATGCTCGACCGACGATTTCTTCGCTCGCTCCATAAGAATAGACATTTGCCGTATCAAAAAAGTTGATGCCTAGATCTAAGGCTTTTTTGATGACTTCGCGACTATCTGCTTCTTCTAACACCCACTCATGAAAGCCACTATTGGGATCGCCAAATCCCATTGTCCCTAAACATAATGGTGACACATCAAGTCCCGTATTGCCAAATTTTACATAGTTCATTTGCTCGTCCTCCTGTTTTTTAAGTTACACTAAGCATACAGGTTGAAGTGCACTCTAAGTCAAGCGAATCAGCAAACTTTTTTTCATTTTACTCGCAAATGACTCATAATGACATGCTTTTTGTCGTGCGTTTCATTTCGAATCAGCTTTTGGTACACTAAAGATAAGTATCGATACGCTATCTAGCTGAGAAAAAGGAGCGGAAGATTTTGACTTGTATTTTTTGTACTGCCTCAAAACATGCGATCATTGAAAACGAACGCTTTTATGCGATCTTTGATAAGTTTCCCGTCACCCCTGGACACCTGCTATTGATCCCCAAAGAACATCGAAGGGATTATTTTGCCCTCACCCAAGAGGAATTACAAGACTTGCAGGCTTTGTTGCAGGAAGGCAAAGCCTATTTGTTGGAAACCTATCGACCAGACGGCTTCAACATCGGCTTCAATTGCGGGGAGGCTGCCGGACAGACGGTCTTTCATTGCCATTGTCATTTGATCCCACGCTACCAAGGCGATGTGGAGGAACCAAAAGGCGGCGTTCGAGGCGTGATTCCTGACAAGCAAGCCTACTAAATACAAACAAGCCGTTTCTTCCAGCAAAGGGAAACGGCTTGTTTGTGTTTGTTAAAAATGAGGACGCTTAGGAATTGATCGCTGAATGGTTCATCAACCGATTGATATGAACGCCTAGATAGACGATTTCATTGACAGGGATCTTCGTTTGATATTCTTTATCGATATAGGCTTTGACTTTTGTCGCGATCTCCATAGCATTTGGATAAAGAGCCCACATTTGACGGTATAGTCCTTCGTCTTCTTCTTGCAGCAGACCATCCAAAAAGAACCGGTCAACGAAGAAACGCACGTGGGTGATAAAGCGATTATAATGGATCGAATTGGTGTTGACGTCTTGCTGGATCGAGTAGCGTACCATATTGACGATCAACCCGATCAATTTGGCTTTTTTCAACCCATCTTGATTTTCCTCGGTGTTCGACTGGGCATTGATCAAATGAAACGCGATATTGGAGGCTTCTTCTTCCGGCAGATCAATTTGATACTTCTCTTTCAACAAGCGTAGTGCCTGTTCGGCGGCTCGAAATTCCTCCGTATAGTAATTCTTGATTTCCCAATAGAGTCGATTCGTCACACTCAAGCCTTTTTGCTGACGTTCCACAGCAAAGTGCAAGTGATCCGATAAGGTAAGGTAAATCGTTGAATTTAGCGGATACGGCAGCATTTTTTGCGCCAGCTGAACGATTTCTTTGGTCATTTCAAAATAGTACAACGGAATCTCATCCACCAAATCGGCAAACTGACCCGATTTTTTTTCATCGATTGGCAGAAAAACTTGATCGATCTGGGTATCGGCTATGCTGTCGCCGACTTTCTTTCCATAGCCGATCCCCTTCCCAAGTGCAATCATTTCCTGACCTTCCTTATCAACAAGTACGACACTTGAATTTAAGACTTTCTTGATGTAAATCATGCACTCTCGCTCCTCACTGTTTATTCTGCCAAACTTGCGCCATTGGTAGCGATCACTTCTTTGTACCAATCGAAGGAATCTTTTTTCAAACGGTCATAACTGCCGTTTCCTTCATCATCGGCATCCACATAAATGAAGCCGTAGCGTTTCGTCACTTGTGACGTCCCCGCACTGACCAGATCGATCGGTGCCCATGAAGTATAACCAATCAAATCGACTCCTTCATCGATGGCTTCCTTCATTTGTTTGAAGTGTGCCTTGAAATAATCGACCCGATACGGATCATGCACTTGACCGTCTTCAAGGACATCCACGGCACCCATACCATTTTCAACGATCATCAATGGCACTTGATACCGATCATACAATGAAAGCAAGGAGATTTTCAAGCCTTTAGGATCGATCTGCCAGCCCCATTCAGTTGACGGCAGCTTGGGATTTTTTACCCCTAAAACCGTATTGCCCGGTGTCCGTTCCGCATGTGGGTCGCCTGATTCAGCCATAGACATATAATAACTGAAAGAAAGAAAATCAACGGTGTGATCTTTTAAGATTTGGCGGTCTTCTGGTGCCATTTCAATCTTGATGCCCCGTTTTTCGAGATCTTTTTCAATCATTCGCGGATAAGCACCTTTGACTTGAACGTCCGCATAAAAATCATTTTCCAAGTTTTTCTTTAAAGTTAATTCAACATCCAATGGGTCACAAGTCAATGGATACGTCATCAACTTCGTGATCATACAGCCGACTTTGTTGTCGGGATTTATTTCATGGGCGATTTTTGTCACTAATGAGCTGGCCACAAATTGGTGATGGAGGGCTTGATATACGTCTTGCTCTTCCTTACCAGCTTCTGATTGCTCAGGAATGAGACCTGCTGTTGTAAAGGGATGACGATGGATACTGTCGATTTCGTTAAAGGTCAGCCAATACTCCACATACTCCCCAAATTCTTCAAAGCAGACGGTCGCAAAACGGACAAAGTCATCGATCACTTTACGTTCCACCCAGCCATTGTACTTCAAGCTCAGCGCTAACGGCATCTCATAGTGAGACAACGTTACGATCGGTTTGATTCCCAAACGCTGCATTTCTTGGAAGACATTGCGGTAAAAAGCGATCCCTTCTGGATTGGGTGTCGTTTCTTCCCCAGTTGGGAACAAGCGGGTCCATGCAATCGATAAACGCAATACTTTAAAACCTATCTCCGCAAATAAAGCCAAATCTTCTGGATAGCGATGATAGAAGTCGATCCCTCGGCGTTTTGGATAGATGGTATCCGTTGAATCCGCCATTGCTTCTTTGACGGCTTCAACAGTCACGCTCATATGTGCTGCAAAGTTTTTCACGTCGACATGAGGTTTGTAAGTAGCCACATCCGCTACCGACAAGCCTTTGCCGCCAAGATTCCATCCCCCTTCTACTTGATTTGCGGCGATAGCGCCACCCCATAAGAAGTCCTTTGGAAAAGTTGTTTCAGTCATTTTTTCAATCCCCTTTTACATTGTTTTTGTTGCATTGCTCATTGGTTTAGACGATCGGTGCAATCGATAAAACACCTTGTTCGTTGCGCTCATCGGTTGATTCGATCGGTTTGACCGTAAAGTTCTCTTGATTGGTGACCACACAGATCACGATTGGATCCAACCCAGCTGCTTTGATGGCATCTAGATCAAATTGAATCAGTGGTTGCCCTTGTTTCACTTGATACCCCGCTTTCACGTAAGGGGTAAAGTGTTTGCCTTCTAATTGAACGGTATCCAAGCCGATATGAAAGAGCAATTCTGCGCCATTACGAGTTTTTAACCCGATCGCATGGTTGGTTTCAAACAACATCGTGATTTCGCCATCTTCCGGTGCGATCAATTCGCCAGACGTCGGGATGATCCCGAAACCTTCTCCGATCATACCGCTTGAAAAGACTTCATCGTTGACTTCAGATAGGGCTACCACTTGGCCTTCTACTGGTTTACTCAATACTTCGGCTTTCGGATCGGCAACTGTCGTCTTATTTTCCACTGTTTTGTCTTTGAATAAGAAAAGGACAAGGACGAAGGAAACAGCAAAGGATACCCCTAACGTGACTAATGCCCACACAAGATTCATCGGGTTGGCTTCATCGACGAACATAGTGATACTTGCTAGACCGGGACCAACTAATGCGAAGGCCTTGATGGCAAATAACCCAGCCACTGCACCACCAACTAGGCTGGAAGCCATCACGCCGTAAAGCACTCGTTTGTGCAGGATCGTCACCCCATACAAAGCAGGCTCGGTTATGCCAAAAAGGGCGGAGATGCCTGCAGAAACAGCGGTTGAACGAAGTTTTTGGTCTTTGGTCCGAACACTCACCGCAAAACAAGCACCGGCTTCTGCGATGTTATGTGCCAATGAGGCAGGTAAGTATAACAGCTCTGCCCCCATCTCACTCATAGACGAAACAGCATAAGGAATCATAGCTTTGTGCATGCCGGTAACCACCATCAATGGTAAAACAGCGGCTAAGATCCCCGTTGCCACCCAACCTAAATGGGCATACAGCCAAATAATCGCTGCTGAGAAAATCGTTCCGACTTCAAAGCCTAATGGGCCTAAAATCAATAAAGCAACTGGAACCGTAATAACTAAGCTCATCATTGGAACAAAGAAGATACGGATCGGTTTTGGTGAGATTCGGGTAAACAGTTTTTCAATTTGAGCGTAAAATAAAACCGTTAAAATGGCTGGAAATACTTGTGACGCATAAGCGATATTTTGTAAACCGAAGCCCATGAACGCTGCGCCATCTGTCAATAGTGTTGTTAGTTCAGGCAAAATCAAGGCACCGACAGCGGAAACCGCCACCAATTGGTTGACCTTTAATTTATTTGCCGTGGTGATCGCCACTAAAATCGGTAAGAAATACAATGGTGCGCCACCGATCAGATTCAAAATTTGATACGTTTGGCTCGTATTGTCCATCAATCCAGTGACAGAAGCAAGTAACAGTAAGGATTTCAAGACGCCCCCACCAGCGACTGCTGGAATCAACGGTTGAAAAATCGAGATAATAAAATCAAGCAGGACCGCACCCCACGATTGTTTTTGTTTGCCTTCACTTCCTCCATCCGCTGTTAGCTCATGACCTAACACGTTCATAACCTCATCATACACTTCGACGACATCATTGCCGATGATGACTTGGCATTGGACATTTTGTCGCACCCCAATCACGCCATCGACTTTTTCCAAGGCATCTTTTTGTACGAGGCTATTGTCTTTTAAGGTAAAGCGCAAGCGTGTGGAGCAATGTTCCAAATGTGCGATATTTTCTTTTCCGCCAATCAACTCAACGATGGCAGTTGCCGTTTCTTTTACATTCATAATTTTCTTCTCCTTTAATTAGTTTTCCTTTGTTGGCCAAACAAAGAAAAAAGCAGGCAGCACCTACAAAAACATTGAACGGAATCCAACGATCCCTTCCATGTTTTTTATAGGTCCTGCCTGCATTACCAGTCACATGCCTGTTTTATTACTTGCATAATACCATGCTTTATTTGAAAACGCAACCACCGTTTTAAAAATATTTTGCTAAGCCTTTTGCTGAAACGAGAAGTTTGCTACACTTAGTGGATAATCAGTTATTTCGTCTTCCTTGGCTTGCACCAGAAGCAAGAAGAACATCGCTGGCTAAACGTATCACAAGAAAGGATGAATCGGATGACTTCATTGAATCACTCACTGCATGTTGCCGTCCCAACAGCATTTGATCATGCAGAAAGACTTGACACGAAAAGGACGATCGCTCATATCTTGCAACTGCAAAAGCAAGGGATCAAATCGGTTTTGGTGTGCGGCTCCACCGGTGAACAGCACTCATTGACCTTAACAGAAAAAAAACAGCTTCTACATGCCTTAGCGCAAGAAACCAGCTGGGCAGCCGATTTCGAAGTCCTCTTCGGTTTAGCTGGCATCGTATTTCATGAAACGCTCGCGTTGGCAGAAGCAATCAGCAAAAATCCCCGAATCGATGGTGTGGTTTTAGGCTTTCCCCCTTATCTTTGCCTGACCCAAAAGGAAGCCGTCCTCTATGCTCAGGGATTGATCCATACTTGCGAAAAACCAGTTATTTTATACAACAATCCCCGCCGCACGGGCTTTGATTTATCTGCAGAAAGTCTCTTGACCTTGATCGCTGACCCTCGGGTGATCGGCTCAAAAGAAGCTGGCAGTAAGGAGCGAGTGCCTCAACTAAAAACAAAGACGGCTGCCGATTTTCGTTTTTATGCTGGTGGTGAAGCGGACTTGGCGGAAAAGGTCGCACTAGGGTTTAACGGGCTGTCATCAATGGCAGGAAACCTTTGTCCCGAGGAGATCCAGGTGATTTGGCAAGGGTTACTCAAAGGTGCTGCAACGATTTCTACGTCGGATGAATGGCAGAAAATGGAACAAGCAGCTGCCGGCGATCCAACAGATACCATCAGTTACCTTCCGTGGCTCAAGCAGCAAATCACCATTGATGGACAGCCCTTTGGCTTTTGTCGTCAGCCGCTAGGTCTAGAAACGAGTGATCGGTTTGGCACTGGCTCAATTCCCCCTCATCTAGCATAAGAAAGGCAGGTGAACCAGACAAATGAAGATTGATCCACAACTAAAGCACTATATTGAAAGCTCCATCATCCCACAATACAACCAATTGGATAGCAGTCACTCCCCAGCGCACGTCCACCAAGTGATCCAAAATAGTTTTGAGATTGCTGAAACATTGCCTGTTGACCTGAATATCGTCTATACGGTAGCTGCCTACCATGATATCGGCTTGCTCTATGGCCGCAAAAACCACGAAAGCAATTCCCGCAAGATCGTTGAACAAGATGCTGTGTTGCCACGCTTTTTCTCTCCTCCAGTCATTTCAATGATCGGCGAAGCAGTAGAAGACCATCGTGCTTCGCTGCCCTATGAGCCTCGCTCGCTTTATGGCAAAATTATTTCCGAAGCCGATCGTGACTTAGATTTTGAGCGAATCCTCAAGCGAACCTTGCTTTTTGCTTATGAGAAAAAGCAGCTCACAGATCTAGAACAATTGCACAAAGAAGCGTATCAGTACATTTCAAAGAAATATGGTCCTCAAAGTGAGCTGAAGGTTTGGTTGGATTATCGCAAAAACCAAGACGGTTTGGCGATCATCTATCAAAAATTAGCACAACCTGAAAGCTTCCGCCACTCCTTTGAAAAAATCGTGCCATTAGTTATCCCTACAAGCAAAGAAATTGACGATTGACACTTTGATCCAACACCAGACTTTAAATAGAAACCCTCTGATTTCAAAATACGCCAAGTGTTTGCGTGCGCTGAATCAGAGGGCTTTTACTGTTATCCTAGTTCTTTTTTCACGGAAGTCGCCCCTCTCCTTCATTGCTCAAACGATTCTATCAAAATAAAAGAGCAGTAATTGGTTTTCTTCAATCGACAGACGCCCTTCTAAATAACCTTCCTTTTTTCACCGAATTTACTCTTTGTAAGCAAGATAGTTTGCTGAAAATAAAAAAAATGGTATTTTTATTTTATCAATTGATAAAATAATAGGAGGAATCGTTATGTTTTTGGCAATCAATGAAATACGCCATTCCAAATTGCGTTACGCCCTAGTCACAGGGGTCATGTTTTTAATCGCCTATCTGGTCTTTTTTTTAACTGGCTTAGCGTATGGGTTGGCTCAAGATAATCGGATGGCGGTCGACAAATGGGAGGCAGATCAAATTTTGTTGACTGAAGAAGCAAATGATAATTTAAACATGTCGATGCTTCCTCGCAGTCTTTATGACGAAGTCGATGCACCAGAAAAAGCTGTTTTGGCGCAAACCGCTGGGGTAGTGACCAAAGAAGACAACGGTGAAAAAGTCGATGTCACCTTTTTCGGCATTGATCCAGATCAATTTCTAGCACCAAATATTATCGATGGCGAGATGTTTGCGTCAGATGATGAAGCGGTCGCAGACAGCAGCATTGAGGAAGAATACGGGATTTCCATTGGTGACACCATCAAATTAGCCGGCAGTGACAAAAAATTGAAAATCGTCGGTTTTACAGATAACGCCCGCTTCAGTGTTGCTCCGGTCCTCTACACCTCGATCGGTGCCTATCAAGAAATTCGTTTTGAAAAAGAAGATGATTCAGAAAATGCCCGTATCAACGCGATCGTAACTCGTGGCAAAATCAAAGAAGTGCCAGATGATCTAGTCGCTACGGATATCAGCAAATTTATTAATGAATTGCCTGGTTACAACGCACAAGTGCTGACCTTTGGCTTTATGATCGGGTTCTTGATCGTGATAGCTGCCATCGTTATCGGTATTTTTATCTATGTGCTAACGATGCAAAAATCAGAAATTTTCGGTGTCATGAAAGCCCAAGGGATCTCTAGCCGCTACATTGCTTTTTCGGTGATCGCCCAAACGTTCTTGTTGGCCACCTCGGGTGTTTTGATCGGTGGGTTGGCAACGATCGGTACCGCCCTCGTGTTACCTGCGGCAGTGCCATTCCAAATCAATCTATTATTCTTTGCTAGTATCAGTGTAATGATGATTCTGATCGCGATGCTAGGTGCTTTCTTCTCGGTGCGAACGATTGTAAAAATCGACCCATTGAAAGCAATCGGATAGGAGGAAAAAACATGAGTGCCATTGAATTCAAACAAGTCAAAAAATCATTTAAAGATGGGGACGCGACGATTGAAGCCTTGAAAGAAACCAACTTTTCGGTAGAAAAAGGCGAATTTGTCGCCATCATCGGTCCTTCCGGCTCTGGGAAAAGTACCTTTCTGACGATTGCCGGTGGTCTACAAGCTCCCTCTGAAGGCGAAGTATTTATCAATGACGAACCTTTTAGTAAACAAAAAGAAAAGCAACGGGCAAAAACTCGTTTCAAAAAGATCGGCTTTATTTTACAAGCTTCCAACCTTGTCCCTTTTTTGACGGTCAAAAAGCAACTTCAATTGGTGGATAAGGTCAGCAAAGAACCCCAAGAGCAATCAGCTACTGAATTGTTTGAACAACTAGGGATTGAAAAGCTGCAGAACAAATACCCCGATGAACTATCTGGTGGTGAAAGGCAGCGTGTGGCTATTGCCCGAGCGCTCTATCATGATCCCACCATCATTTTGGCAGATGAACCAACGGCGAGTCTTGATTCAAAAAAAGCCGTCGAAGTCGTCAAAATCTTAGCGAAAGAAACCAAAGAAAAACAAAAAGCCACCATTATGGTGACCCATGATACCCGTTTGACAGATTATTGCGACCGGGTCCTCGTCATGAAGGATGGCGTTTTAGAGGAAAAAGAACACACGAAAAAAGAAGCCGAATCAAGTGATTCGCAGAAGGAGCAAGCATGAAAAAAATTATTGTTGTCGGTGCGGGAGTGTCAGGATTAGCTGCTGCTGTCCGTTTGCAAAAACTTGGCTATGACGTCACCCTCTACGAAAAAGAAGGTCAACCTGGGGGCAAAATGAATCAGATCAAGGAAAACGGCTTTACCTTTGATGTGGGACCCACCATCGTGATGATGCCTGAAATTTATCGTGAAGTGTTTGAATTTGCTGGCGTTGATCCGAATGACTATATTCCTATGGAGAAAGTCGATCCGATGCTGCAGCTGTATTTTGCTCAAGACGAACCGCTGACCTTCTCAAACGACTTAGTAGAATTGACCAAAACGCTAGAAGCGATCTCGGAAGAAGATGCACAAGGCTATTTTGCCTTTTTAGCAGATATTTACAAACGCTATGTGATCGCCAAAGAGTCCTTCATCACCAAGTCGTTTCGGACATGGCGAGACTTTTACAATCCCAAATCATTATGGGCAGGGTTAAAGCTGCGAACGTTTAGTGACGCCTACTCTTCCATTTCTAAATTTGTCAAAGATGATCGCCTGCGAAAATCATTGGCGTTTCAAACCTTGTATATCGGTGTCTCCCCTTACCAAGGGCCGTCCCTTTATACCATCATCCCTATGATCGAGTTGATGTATGGGGTCTATTTCATCAAAGGCGGCATGTATACATTAGCCACTGGTATGGCACGTTTGTTCCAAGAATTAGGCGGAACGATCCATTACAATACCCCAATCGATGAATTATTGATCGAAAACAAGCAAACCAAAGGCGTTCGTGTCAATGGAGAAACGATCACCGCAGATGCCGTGATTTGTGCGGCTGATTTTCCTTATGCTATGGAAAGCTTGATTCCTGATGAATCAAAACGCGGCAAATACACCAATCAAAAAATCGCTTCGATGGATTACTCTTGTTCTTGTTTCTTGCTTTATTTAGGACTGGACAAAAAATATGAAGATAGCGCACTCCATAGCATTTATTTTGCCAATGATTTCAAACGCAATGTAGACGATCTTTTCGAGGCTGGCAAGCTGCCAGAAGATCCTTCCTTCTACTTGTATCGTCCAACCCTGAAAGATGCTTCCTTAGCACCTGATGGTCAAGAAGGTCTTTATGTATTAGTCCCAGTACCTGAATTATCTAAATTTGATCAATGGACGGATGAAACGATCCAAAGCTACCGCCAGCAGATCATTGGATTATTAAAAGAAAAAACGATCTTTACGGATATCGATGAACACATCGTGTATGAAAAAATGTATACGCCAGATACGTTCAATGATCGGTTCAATGCCTACAACGGTGCGACATTTGGCTTGAAACCAACCTTGTCGCAAAGCAATTACTATCGTCCCCATAATAAATTTGATTATGCAGAAGGCCTATACTTCTGCGGCAGCAGTACGCATCCGGGAGCGGGTGTGCCAATCGTGATGCAAAGTGCCAAGTTAGCTGTGGAGGAGTTGTTAAAAGATGACCGTTAAATCATTAAGCGTCTTTGATGAATACGACAACGATTTTTTATACTGTGAGGCCATCATAAAAAAGCATTCGAAAAACTTTCATACCGCCTTTTCTCAATTGCCAAAAGACAAAGCACGCGCCGTCTATGCCGTCTACGCCTTTTGTCGACGTGCCGATGATGCCGTCGATGAAAAGCAAGACCCATTGTTGATCGAAGCCATGAAAAAACGCTTGGAAAAAATACAAGAACTATTAACCGGCGATGCGATCGACTTGCCGCAAGCCATCAAGGAAGAAGATCCTGATGAAGCCATTTGGCGGGCATTGACCCTTTCTTTCCAACAGTTTGACCTACAGTTTCAGCCCTTTTTCGATCTATTGGTGGGACAAAAACAAGACCTTGACTTCCAGCAGCCCACCTCTGAAAAAGAGCTTTCCGACTATAGTTACTACGTTGCCGGCAGTGTGGGTCTGATGCTCTTGCCGATTCTCTCACAAACAGCCGCTGCGATTCAAGAGCCCGCCATAAAATTGGGTGAAGCGATGCAACGCACCAATATTTTACGTGATATTGGCGAGGATCTGCGGATGAGCCGCATCTATTTGCCACAAACGGTCTTGGCGCAATTCAACCTTTCGCGAGAGGCATTAGCAGCTGGCAATCAAAACCAGCAGTTTATCGAGATGTGGGAACACGAAGCGCAACTTGCTGAGACGCTTTATCAGGAATCTTTTGTAATGATGCCGCAAATCGATGAAGATTGCCGTGAAGCTCTATTAGCAGCTGCTTTGATCTATCGGGAAATCTTGACTGTGATCCGCAAAAACAACTATCAAGTATTTGCTGAAAAAACAGCGGTACCGAAACAACGGAAAATCCAACTTTTGTTTACCGCGAAAAAAATGCTTCGTCAGGAACGTTGGGAGGGCTGACTTTGAACTTGCGAGAAAAAATATTACGAGTCGCAGAAAACCTGTTTATGCAGCAG
This sequence comes from Enterococcus sp. 4E1_DIV0656, assembly GCF_002140695.1. Taxonomy (NCBI): domain Bacteria; kingdom Bacillati; phylum Bacillota; class Bacilli; order Lactobacillales; family Enterococcaceae; genus Enterococcus; species Enterococcus sp. 4E1_DIV0656. Next base: position 476,131 of record NZ_NGLF01000002.1, read on the forward strand.
GGGTATCAAGCAACTTCTACTAGACAGATCGCAGAAGCCGTCGGCATCACCCAACCCAATCTTTATTATCACTTCAAAGGCAAAGAAGCCATCTATTATGAAGTGATGGTCTCTTTGGCACAAGAGGTTTCTGGAAAACTAAATCAGACTGTTGAAGATACTTCCTTGACGATCTCTGAAAAAATCTTAAACATGTTTCTTTTTTTAAGAAGTCGGCATCGCATCAATTTTTATATGATGATGCACGACATTCAGCATACCGTTTCTGAGGACACTTCAAAAAAACTGTACTTGCTTTGGCGGAAAAATTACAAAGAACCGTTTCTTGACTTGTTCCGTCGCAGTGATTCCAATCTTCGTTCGGATGTCGATCCAGAATTTGTTACCAGCCAGTTGTTAGTGCTGATGGCGGCTCACTTGGACTCACCGGGAAAAGAAGACAAAATGCCAGAAGCGATCGATTTGTTTTTATTCGGTGCACTAGGCAGTGGGCCAATTGCGAAATAGCGAGTCCAATTGGGTAATGCGCGAGAAAAATTATTAGACGAATTTCTGACAATCGCGTACACTGATCCTGTAAACTGGAACATAAAAGGATGGATGTACATGTCAAAAAATCGAATCGAAGCCTTTACGGATGCGGTCATTGCGATCGTAATGACCTTATTAGTACTGGAATTGCACCAGCCCGAAGGCGATACATTTGCTTCTTTTTTAGGAGTGGAACAGCAATTTATTATTTATTTGATCAGCTTTGTGATGTTAGCGATCTACTGGAACAATCACCATCATCTATTTCAAGTAGTATCTAAAATTGACGGTTGGACCTTGTGGGCGAATCATTTATTGATCCTGGCACTAACCCTCTTTCCTTTTGTAACGTCATGGGTCAGTCGTTATCCAGTCGCTCTTGCCCCTCAGCTGCTATACGGGTCTGTCATTTTATTGACGGATTTCAGCTATTTCCTTGTAGGAAAGTCCTTGGTGCGTGCCAACCCTGACAATCAAGCCATCGTAGAACTGTTTCGCGGATACAAGAAACTCTACTTTACGTTGTTTATCAACGTGCTGGCATTGCTCCTCGGCTGGCTGGTCCATCCACTACTTATCATCACGCTGGATAGTCTCGTGCTATTGTTGTGGGTGATCCCTGAGAAAAAAGTAGAAACCTTTTTAAAACAATAAAAACACTTGCGTCCTTCTCCTAAAAGCGATGGATGAATGCGCAAAAGCAGCCGATTGGTCTACTTTTGCACAGTCATCCATCAAGAGAAGGACGCAAGTGTTTTTTCTAGCGAATCAAGTCTTTCCCAGGTGCCCGTAAGACTTGTTCAACTTGTTCTTTGGTGGTTAAGGGGACATCTCCCAGCATCGTATGAGCCAATACAGCATTCGTGATTGCAAAATCAGCGGTGCGTTGGAGCGACCATTTTTCGGCATAGCCTAATAATACACCAGCGGCATAGGCATCCCCTGCCCCGATCCGATCCAATACTTGCAGCAGCTGCGGTGCCGTTTCATAGGCATCCTGCGCCGTAATGATTCTTCCACTGATAAACTGCTTGTCTTCCACGGCTAGACGGCGTGTCCCGCAGAACCATTCTAGTTGATACTGGTCAATAAAGGATTGGATCAACGCAAGCTCGGCACCTTCTGTTTCCTCTAAGGGATACGCCAGCAGCTCCTCCAAGTCACGGACAGAGCCGAAAACTAGGTCACAATAAGGCAGGATCGTTTCATACCGTTGTTTTAGTACCTCACGATTTAATTCTTCATTCAAGCTTGGGCGGAAGTTAAAATCAAAGCAGACGCGAATCTGCTTTACATGGGCCTGTTTCGCCAAAGCCAATGCAGTTTTCCAGGTTTTCTCAGTCAAACTAAGAGAGATCCCGCAAATATGAATGAGATCGACTGTTTCTAGAAATCCATCGATGGCATATTCTTCTGGACCTGAAACGCCAAAGGAACTATGATGGCGATTTTGATAAGTCACGTAAGTCGGACGAGCGCCGTAGCCGATCTCGGCGAAATAACTGCCGATATGGCTGTATTTTTTTCCAACAAATGCTGTTTGAATCCCATAGGAACGCAAGCTGGCTTTCGCCGTATCCCCTAAACGGTTGGCTGGCACTTGTGTCAGCATCGAGGTGGTCAAGCCGAAATGCGCCAAATTGCCTAACAGATTGACCCCTGTTCCTGTAAAATCCATCCGCAAAGAGTGGGTCTGTTCCAGTGTTCGATATTCTGGTGGTGTCAACCGCATCATTACCTCACCGTAAGCGCCGATCCGCATCATTGATCCCCCCTATTTGGCTGCTGCCAGTACCTTTTTCGTCATTTCTGCTAATGTCTGTACATCTTCAGGGCGTGTGTCCCCTGTTTCGCCATCGATGATCGAGCTGTAAATATGTGGAATGACTTTTTTCACTCCTGCATCAACAGCGATCTGCAAGATTTCTTCAAAGTTTTCTAAATCGATGCCGCCGGTCGGTTCCAAATAAAAATCATTCGCAGCACAAGCCTCTGCTACTGCTTGATACTCTGCTTTATGAGCCAACCCTTTCATTGGAAAATACTTGATAGAACTAGCCCCCATATCTTTTAATAAAGCGATCGCTGTTTCGACGGGGACTTCTGCAGCTGGAGTTTGTGAACTCAATGGTCCAGTAGCAATATTGACATAGCCGACTTTTCCCGTTGGTGAAACAAGGGCATTGACGATCGTTTCAGATTGTCCTAGCAAAGCTCGTGAGGTCCCCGCTCCCGTGAACACTTGGTTAACATGCTGTGGCTGTAGAACAGCGGAAATTCGGGAGACCATTTCACTTTGGTTGGGGTCGCCAGCACCAAGCCCTACAGAAAGGGCATTATTTGTTGCCGCTTGATAGGTTTTCATGTCAACGATGGCTGCCTCATCGCTAGCATAATTTTTTGATAAAACACCTAGGACGATGTTGCCCTCTGCTGCTTCATAACAAGCTTTCGCATTTTCAATAGAGTTTGCTAACACATTCAGACAGACACGGTCAGCGAAATAATTGGGTGAAGTTTTCATTTTTGGGTTGCTCCTAACATAATTTCTTGTAAGCGATCGGTGATCACTGCCATTTCTTGTTCATTGACTGCTCGGATATCAAATTCAATAATGCCGTTATTGGCTTGGTATTCACGGGTATAAATCGCTGGTTCTCCCGCTTTTAGCGCGTCGATCACTGCTTTGGCACTTGGTTCTTTCACTTTGACACTCGCTCGATAAATGTCTCTGCCAGCGCTATCTTGAACGATTTTTGCTTCGAAACCAGTGATTTCATTGATTGCCGCAATAAATGGTTGTAGGCGCTCTTGCATCGAAGCGCCAGATTCTGTTCCCTCCGCTAGATAATCCGTCACGGCTTGGGTAAATCCGAGAATATTGTCTTTACCGATTTTCATTGCTCGACCAATACCTTTGGATTGCAGGCGCACCCAAGAGACATAGGGCTGCTTGCCGATCACTAAGCCAGCACTTGGTCCTGACAGTGCTTTCGCACCTGAATAGATCACTAAATCAGCACCTGCTTGGGCATAGGCAAACAAATCTTCCTCAGCAGCCGCATCAACGATCAATGGAAGATCGTGTGCCTTGGCAACTTGGGCCGTTTCTGCTACCGTCAGCATACTTTTTTGAACGGTGTGATGACTCTTTATGTAGAGGATTGCCGCTGTTTCGGGCGTAATCATCTGTTCAATGTGCTCGGGTGTGCACATATTGGCATAGCCTGCTTCCACGACTTTTCCGCCCCCTTGCGCCACCATCACTTCCACCGGTGTGCCATAATCTACGTTGTGGCCTTTGGGCAAAATGATCTCCCGCTTGCTGATTTTCTCACTGTATGGGTGGTACAAATGATAGCTGTCGCCTTGACCGATGAGTGCCGCCACTGATTGGGCGATTCCCGCCGAAGCGGAAGAAACGATTTGCGCATCTTCCGTTTTCAACAATTTTGCTAAATAGGCACCGGTTTTTTCTGCTAGATCTGCCATTTCAAAGAAATGCTCCCCGCCATAGCGCTGGGCTGCAAGCACGCTTTCGCTGACTTTCGAGACACCTAGAATCGTCATTTTGCCGGAAGCATTGATGACTTCTTTCAAGCCTAGTTCTTCAATATTCAGTGTCAAAAAGTTCCCCTCCTATCACCGCTTTTTGCGGCACGATCTGTTGTGTCGTGATTCGGCGATTGCCGTTAGAATCCGTCAATTCCTTTTCGCCCTCTTCAAAGCGGAAAATCGTAAAATCAGCATCATATCCCAATGCGATCTCGCCTTTGTTCTGTAAATGAAATTGCTTCGCAGGGGCACTGGTCACCTTCTCGATGATCTCACGCCAATCATACCCTACGACCGCTAATTTTTCCATAGTCGTCGCTAAATCAAAAACAGGTCCATTGGTACGATTGCGGATGTAGATATCCGTACTAATGGAAGAAGCCTTTAGCTGATTGGCAAAGGCCGTCTCCGCCACGTCAAAATTGAAACTGTCTGTCCCATGACCAATATCGAAGACCAAGCCTTTTTCATAGGCAGCAAAGACGAAAGGCTTGATGGTTTGGTTCGTCTGATCCAAAATCCCATTGGCTTTGCCGTTAAAGCAATGGGTCACCACATCACCTGCTTCCAATTCAGCGAGAATCTCTGCTAAATTCGGTGGTGCTGAACCAATATGGACCATCAGAGGCAACGGTTGATTTTCAGCTTGGATCGCTTTGGCTAATTTCAACGGCGTGATGCCATTTTCGCCGATCACCGTTTTACTCATTCGGGCTTTGATCCCGACGATAAAGTCAGGAAACTTCTGCAACGCTTCTTTGACCAATTCTTTTTTGACTTTTGACAGATCCGCAAGTTCATCCTGCTCTACGATCCCCCATTTGGAAATATTGACTAAAGCAAAGACATTGGTTTTGGCTTCTTTGGCTAAATCATAAAACCGATGGATATTTTCGGCGCCAGTCGTCCCCGCATCGATAACGGTCGTGACGCCTTGTTTAACACCGATCTCGTCTGGATAATCATAATAGAGCGTCATTTCCTCGAAACAATGGACATGGTCATCGATCCAACCAGCTGACAAGAACTCCCCTTCTTCTAAGGTCAGCTCTTGTTTCGCCTGCTCCTTCAACATGGGTGCCAGAGCAGTGATTTTGCCGTCTTGAATCCCAATATCAAATACTTTTTCATCGATCGTGCGGGCTTGACGAATAATCAAATCAAACATTTCGTTACACCTTCCTCTCTGTGAAAGTGAATTTCGACCAAGGATGGATAAAGGGCAGCAGAACTAACTCTTGTTCGACGATCGAACCGATTTTATTTTTTCGTGGGTCTGAGTGAGGCTCTAGCACGACTTGCAGCTCGTTTTTGTACTTGCCAAAACGATCATTGCCGATCACAACATCCCCTCGTTGAAAGACTCCTTCGTGGTCATGGGCAGGATTGTCATGGTTCTTATACTTTTTACGAACTTCTGTGGAACGGATCATCCGGTCAGTGATGTCGCCTCGGCGGTAATGCTGCTCGTCAAGGGCGATTCGGCGTTCAACTTCATTGATTTCAGGCACAAATTCAATCGCAAATGCCGTCTGGTAGCGATCAATCGCTCCTAGTGCCGCCAATTCTGCTTCCGAAGCATAAGCATTGCCGATAATGACATCATCAATCAAGCCTGTGGCAAAAAAATGCTTTGCGGCAGTTTCTACAGGCATTCTTCGGTGCATTTCTAAGGTCGGTAAGCCATCATTGATATCCCAAGGTCCGATCCTTCCCGTTTGAGAAGAGATAAATGTGGCGGTTCGAATGCCTTTTTCCTTGAAACGACGACTGCATTTTTCAAAGAAATCATAGGGTAAGGCAGTCCCTTCTTGTGGATAGAAATTGTGGCAGCCGTATAAGTAAGGAATGTTGGCTTGATAGGTCAAAATATTGTCTAAATACGCCACATCATTGCTCATATTCAATTCAACAGCTAAACCAAAGGGATTGTAGGTCAACATCGCTTCTTTGTTGCCGTCAAAACCTAAATCTAAACGAATCCCATCGGCACCTAGTTCATGGAAAAAGGTCAAGTCATCATAGGAGATGCCTAGTTCAGAAAAGATGGCTGGTGCCACGTCTAAAATCGTTTCATAGCCTAATCCTTTGGCAAAATCAATCAACGCTTTAAATTTTTTCTGCACGTTTTCTTTGCCGTCGCTCACTTCCAACATACTCATAAAAATGCGGCTAAAGCCATAATCATGGGCTAATTGCAGATAGGCTTTATCTGTTTCAAAATCACTGTGATCGGGATACACCGATACTCCTAGTTTTCTTTTCAACTTATCTCATCCTCATTTCTTCATAAAAAGCAGTAAAACGTGTCAGTAAAAGCGAACTGCAAACAATCGTCGCCGTCATCGTCAAAAATGGTCCCCACGGAAACTGACGGCTCAGTAGGATCGCTGCAGCAACGCCAAGAATCCCGAACAAAAGCATCCGCCAAAACGGCACTTCTTGAATTTTTTTCCCTTGTGCTGATTTTGTTAACCAAATTTGACAACCAAAAAATAAACAAATGGCATAAATCCCCATGTTTGCACCTCACTCTTTTTGTTTTGCTTAAGCGGCTGTTTCTTCTTCTTGCTCTCGGGCAATCTGTTGTTTCTCAAAGACTTTAAAGAATGGGTAATAGATTGCGAGTGTGATAAAGAAGTTGACGATTACTAAAATCGCTGCTGCGATACTCCAGTCTGTACTCATCCAGGCGGCGATTGGTGCTGGAATGGCAAACCCAAGTCTGGCAGCCATCATCGGTACGACGCCCGTAATGGTCGCGAAGTAAGAAATCGTTGTCGTAATCAACGGTGCCACCAAGAAAGGAATGCCTAAGATCGGGTTCATTACGATCGGTGCACCGAAAATCACAGGTTCATTGATATTGAATAGGCCTGGCAAGATGGACAAACGGCCCAATTGTTTCAAGTATTTTGATTTGGAGAAGAAGAACAAAACGACCAACGCTAAGGTCGTACCGGCTCCACCGATCCATACGAACCATTGTAAAAATTGTTCTGTAAAAATATTAGGCAATTCATGCGCATTGCCAGATGCTTGGAAGGCTTCCATATTTTCAGCAATGGAAATATCCCAAAATGGACGAATGACAGGACCCATGATGGCTGGTCCATGAATCCCCAGTACCCAGAAGAAACAGATCAAGAAGACAGTCAATAAACCACCAAACAAGCTGTTACCCGCTAGCACGTCTTTTAACGGCATCAACAAATTACTTAAAAAGCCATTGATATCAAAACCAAGCATATGACGGATCACCCAGAATAAAATCAGGATCGCTCCACCGGGAATCAACGCCATGAATGAATTCGTCACTTCTGGCGGCACACCATCTGGCATTTTGATGGTGATGTTTTTTACGATAAAGAAACGATAGATTTCAACGGACAAGATTGCCGTAACGATCGCGCCAAACAAAGAGCCGGAGCCTAGGTTGGCCACATTGATATAACGTCCGGCATCAATGATACCTTCCACAGAATCAAAGACTCGCAACGGTGGTGCAGCGGTTACAAGAAAGGACATTGTTGCTAAAATACCCGCAGTCAATGAATCCAGCTTGTAGCTTTTGGCTAGCGATGAAGCAATCCCATACGTTGCATATAATGCCAATAATCCGACTGTATAACGAAAGGGAATATCCAAAACTTCCCGATACGGTTCGATCACCGCAGCGACTGATTCAATGGGGAAATTCAGCAAAATCGTAAAGAACGACCCAACGATCGTTAATGGTAAAGTAGCGATGATCCCCTTTCGAATCGCTACCATGTGCCGTTGCATCCCCACTTTATTTGCAATCGGCATCAATTTCTGTTCAATAAATTCTACAAACCCTTTCATAATTGCCTCCTTAGTTTATAACATTATAATGTTTATACAAGGATAATAGCACAGAGGATCAAGGTTCGTAAATAGTTTTTTAAACAGTAGATAGAATAATCTTTTCGCAATAACATTTCTTACAGTAACCATCAAGCGTCCTATCGTTGTCCTTTCGGTCGATACTGATACATAAATCGATTTTGGATGACGGTACAATTGATGATAAGTAACAAAATGAAAACTGGCGCCAAAGGAGTGCGGATCAACAGGAAAAACAAACTGAGTAAGAAAAGTAAGGAAACAAGTAATAGTTTCCAAAAAGACAGCGTGATTCTAGCATTATTTTTTTCTAAAAGAAGATGGGTCAGAAAAATCAAGAGCAAACAACTCACTACTAGAACCATTCTACTCACCTTCTTTAACTGTTTCTAGCTCTTGCGCCACTTGAAGTTTCTCAAATGCTTTGAAGAATGGATAATAAATCGCTAACGAAACGAAGAAACAGACGAAGACCATCAAACAAGCAACCCAATTCCAATTTGAGGTAATCAATGCGCCAAGAGGTGCGGGAATTGAAAATGGTGGTTTGACCATCATCTTAGGCATCCAATTTAAAGCGGTAACGATATAAACTATAATGGTATTAGCAATTGGCACTAGAATAAAGGGAATCGCCAATAGCGGATTCATTACAATCGGTGTCCCAAAGATCATTGGTTCATTAATATTAAAAATTCCCGGTAAAATGGAAAGACGCCCCAATTGTTTTAAATAGTTTGAACGGGAGAACATAAACAAAACAACCAATGCAAGCGTTGATCCTGTTCCACCCATTTGGGCATACCATTGATAAAATTGCTCGGTAAAAAGATTTGGTAGATCAAAGGCAGACATCCCATTTTGGAACAATTCTGCATTTTCTAAAATTGCCTGATCCCAAAACGGGCGAATGATGGGACCTAAAACGGCATGGCCATGAATACCCAATACCCAGAATACACAGATTACAAATTGTGTGATGATCCCACCAATCAAATTATTTCCCGTTAAGAACCCTTTTAAAGGAGAGATGGCGATCGTCAACAATCCATTTAAATCAAAACCAAAAAAGTGTCGCGGAATCCAAAAGACTAAGATAACTAGCAAGGTTGGTAGGAGTGCCGCAAAGGATTCTCCTACCACAGGAGGTACGCCTTCTGGCATCTTGATTTCCAAGTTTTTTGCTTTCGTAAAATGATAAATCTCTACTGAAACTAGCGCCGCAATGATCGCACCGAATAGTCCTTGTGATCCAAGTGAAGCGATGGGTAAATACCTTCCTGCAAGTACGGCATCTCCTGTCGTGCTGATGCCTTCCGCCAAATTGATTGGAACGACCATTAAAATCGTCGCTAACATGGATAAAAACCCACTTGTTATCCGATCGAGTTTGTAACTTGCACCTAAGTTGGAGCCGATCGTAAATGAGGCATAGAGAGACATTAGCCCCACCGTAAATCGAAAAGGAATGTCAAGTGCCGGTAAATAAGGAGCGACCCATTCGGTATAACCAGGAATCGGCAAATTTAAAATAATGGTGAAAAAAGAGCCAACGATCGTGAGCGGCAAAATAGAAATCAACCCATTTCGAATTGCCTGCAAGTGCCGCTGCTGTCCAATAGCATTGGCAATCGGTAATAACTTCATTGCAACCGAGTCTAAAACTTTCATTATAAAAACCTCCTAAAATTCGTTTGAAAAACCATTTCTTTGAATCACTTCTTTAAACCATAGACCAGACTTTTTCACCGTTTTTTCTCCTGTTTCTAAATCTAAGCGATAAAAGCCATAGCGATTTTTGAACGCATTTTGCCAACTCCAACAGTCCACAAATGTCCACATGTGATACCCCAGACAGTTACTACCCTCCGTCATTGCTTGGTGAAGCTCAATTAAATGCTCTTTTAAAAAAGCAATCCGATAGTTGTCTTGTACTTGCCCCCCTTCGATAAATGTTTCTTCTCCCTGAATCCCGATGCCATTTTCTGAAACAAACCAATCAATATTCCCGTATTCTAACTGGATTTTTTTGGCGATATCATACAAGCCATGAGGATAAATTTCAATCCCCCTTGAAGTATTCATCCTTCTGCCGGGCATCTCGTAATCATCGTAAAACCATTCTGGCGAAAAAACTCCCTCGGGATTAGGCAATGATTCTTTGGCTCTCACTCGCCGTGGACGGTAATAATTGATCCCTAACAGATCAATCGTTGTTTCAGCAATCAAGGCAAGATCCTGTTCTTCCACTCGTGGCATTTGGTCGTAGCACGTTAAAATAGCCTTTAACTCTTGAGGGTAACGACCTTTTAATATCGCTTCATTAAGGGAGCGAGTATAGAAGAGGTCTGCCATTTCCGCTGCCTTTAAGTCGGCAGGATGCTGGCTTCTTGGGTAAACTGGGATCACATCCATGATGATACCGATTTTTCCTTGATAAGTTCCTTGTCGAAAGACCTTAACTGCCTCACAGTGAGCAAGGATGATATGGTGAAGTACTTGTGCCGCTCGTTTAAAATCAACTACATAAGGATAGTGCCGGTCATGCAAATAGCCGGCTTCTGCTGGAATCATCGGCTCATTAAAGGTAAACCAGTACGCAACTTTCTCATGAAATAAATCAAAACAAATTTTCGCATACGCCCGATACGCTTCGACGACCTCACGATTTTCAAATCCGCCGATTTCTTGTAATTTCATTGGCATGTCAAAGTGATAAAGATTGATAAACGGTTTGATGCCTCTTTGATTTAACCCATCAAGCATTCTGGTATAAAAGTCAACTGCTTCTGGATTGACTTCCCCTGTACCTTCGGGAATAAGACGTGACCAAGAGATCGAAGTCCGAAAAGAATTAAAAGAAAGTGCCGCCATTCGATCCAGATCCGCTTCCATTTCCTGATAAAACCTTGATGTATGTTCTGTTGTAACTCCTTCAAAAAACCGATGGTTATAGTTTTTTGATGCATAATCCCAAATGTTTTCTCCTTTCTTGTCTCCAGCTATCGTTCCTTCTGATTGTGTCGCACTCGTTGCTGCACCCCAGAAAAAATTCTTTGAAAAATTATACTCCATGTCGCCCTCCTACAATTCCTTTTTTACTAAGCGAAGCATCCGCTTACATCGTTGAACAACGAAAGTATAGCATGAAGTAAAATCAATATAATGTTATAATCCAAAATAGAGAACGTTTTCATCCCTTGTCATTTGTTCCACAAAAAAAACACTTTGTTACGGAGGTGCATCATGCTTTTTCTTGACTACAATCCTGAACTTACTGCACTAGAATACGAGGTTTACCTATTTGTATCAAAAAACTTGGCTTCAGTATCTAAAATGAAGATGAAAGTACTTGCCAAAGAGACCCATACCAGTACTGCTAGTATTAGCCGCTTTTGCAAAAAATTTGAATGTGATACGTTTACCGAATTTAAGATCAATTTGCGCTTTTACTTAGATTCTCTCGTAAAATCCAAAATATCCGATAGTGATGAGTCCCAAACAATTGATTTCTTAAAGCGAGTAAACCAACCCTTTTTATCTGAAAGAATCGATCGAGCAACAGAGATTCTTAAGAACAAAAGCTTTGTGCTATTTATTGGATCAGGCTTATCTGAAACGATTGCGGAATATGGTGCACTCTATTTTACTGACTTAGGAAAAACGGCATTAAAAGTTGATGATCCCTCAAATTATCCTATCGACTGGTTTCCAGAAGACATATTGTGCAAAACCGGTATCATTGTTTTGTCGATTTCCGGGGAAACACAAGAAATGATTCGATACTTACAAAAGTTAAATCAAAAAGAGTGTCAGATAATTGCCATCACGAATACGGAAGATTCAACCATCAGCCAGTTATCCGACTTAACGGTGCCCTATTACATCGAAAGAGAGACCATTTTTAAAGCTAGTCAAAAAAAAGAGAAAACCATTGAACTGACTTCTCAGCTACCAGCAATCTATTTAATTGAAAAAATTGCCAAAAGAATACGCCTATCAGAAGAACTTCTCTGATAGGCGTAGGTAGTTTTAATTATTCAGCGGCCTTCACAATCAGTAACTAAATCAAATAAAAGTTCCACCAAATAAATGGCTGGAATTTGTGAGGACAATGAATCAGCTTCTTGATTATCGGAATAATAATAAGCAAAATTTCGCTCAGATAGTTTAGCAATTGACGTTGTTGAACGATTTGTCAGTGAAATGGTTGAAATTCCAGCGAGGCTACATTCAGTGATCAAAGATTCAAGGAATGGATCGGCGCCTTTATTAGAAAAGACTAGCAACGTGGTTTCGCTACTTAAGGTTCGCCAAACGGATTTAATCGATGTTGCTTCTTCCTCTACGCTCACGATCTTATCTAAACGTGCAAACTTTTGTTGGGCATAGCTCAAAGCAAGTGTCGATTCCCTATCACTGGCTAAGATCAAAAGTTTTGCTTTACTTATTCGTTTGGCGATCGTTAATAATGTTTCTCGATAGAAGGATTCATCCATACGTTCAAAAAAATAGTGCAGGGCTTTTTTATCTTGTTTGAATAATCGATCAGTCTTTCCTTGTTTCTGTAACGTCTTTTTCAATTTGATTTTAAATTCTGAAAAACCTTCGCAATCAAATTTTCGACAAAACCGCAGAACAGTCGTTGAGCTAGTTTTTGTTGTATCAGCCAGTTCACGAATAGACATCGAACAGACTTCTGCTTGCTGATTTAAAACGTATTGAAATAGTTGCCATTCTTTCTTACTGAACGACTTATTCTTGGCAGTGAGTTCCATTCGTTTTCTCCTTGTTACGCCCCTTCGTCTCCAGCAATCTTCTTCTCATAAATAAAATCATCCATAACAAATCCCGAACCAATCGTAACGGTGCGTTCAGAAACGCGTTCAAAGCCGCGATGTTCATAAACAGCGATCGCCTGCTGATTTTGTTTGTTGACGTTTAAATGCAACGTTTTGCCTGAGGCGATTTCCTCATACCAATCAAAGACTTGGCTGGCATAGCCTTTGCCTCTTGTGGATAGGTGGAGATACAATTTACTTAAATAAATCTGCTGCGGCGTTTCTTCATACGCTGTATACCCCACTGCTTGGTCACCTTCCATTAGTAAAAGATAGACGGCTCCTTGCTGGACTTCGTTTTGAATCGCTGCTGGTGATTGATAATGAGCCAGCATATACGCGACTTGATCCGAACCAATGATTGGTGTAAACACTTCTGGCCAGATTTCATTGATCAAACGATCCAACGTTTGGAAGTCTTCTGGTGATTGAATGATTTTTTGTGTAATTGCCATAAGATTCCCTTCTCTCTGTTGCTGTGCGAAACAGAAACTCGCTTATAAATATCTCTATTATAAGGGAAGAACCAAAAAAAGAAAGGGCACGTTGAATAAAGATCCCTAAAAGTTTCAAAAGATGGTAAACTAGAAGTGAAAAAATGGCTACTAAAAGGAGGTAGTAATACGATGCAACTCTTACAACTACTTTTACTGGCAATCATTTTTGTTTCTTTCTTCATGGTGTTGATTACACGGGTTTTATCGATGACCAATGGCTTGATCTTTTCTCGTTCTCCTCAGCAATTTAAAGCACACGCTCATGATTCTAACTATGAAAAAGAACGACAAGCAGGCAAGCGCTTGAAAGAGATTATATTTCGACGCATTATTCCTTTAGGAATAGCCTCTTTGCTCATTATGGATTAACCGCACTATTAAACGTCCTTTAAAAGTTTTTAAAAAGACTTGAACAAATCGAAAAATAACCGGCATCTTTTCCTGTTGATCAATGCTCCTTTCGCTTTCGCTGTGGGGAACATCAATGCATAAGATGCCGGTTTTTTTTATTTGCTTACTGCTGCTTTAGAGGCTTGAACTTTTTTCAGTAAAGCGAAGAGGACTTGGCTATCATCGATAGCCGCAATATATTGTTGGCAAATTGCCATCATTTCTGTTTCATCCATTTTATCTAAAGAAATAACTAATTCATTTTCTACTACCTGCTTATTATTCATAGGGCTCCCTACTTTCTTCCTTTGTTACCTCTAGTTTGCCATGAATGAGCAGGTTCCGTAAGAACTTTTCAGTTTACAAACAGGAAACGGGTGGTTTACATCCTTGTCCTACCAAGGTTTTGCCAGAAAATTTATTCGGTAGCTGGCTCAATGTGGATGTCAGTATCAAACACCTGAAAACGATCAGCTAAGAGATCTTCAATAGCATCTGCCACGTTATGACTCTTTTCAACCGTCAAAGATTTGTCCATCGTCACGACGACATCGAGAAAAACATTGGCACCATACATTCTTCCTCGAATCGATTTAACAGATTTCACTTCAGAAAAACCAGCGATTGCCGCTTCATACTCCACGACTAACGATTCATCAAACCCATCAGAAAGTGAAAAGGCACTCTCGCGAAAAATATCAACGGCGGTTTTGATAATCAAAAGAGCTACCACGATCGCAGTCAAACTGTCTAACCAACCGATACCAAATGAGGCGGCAAAAATAGCGATCGCCGTTCCAATACTTGTCCACGCATCGCTGCGGTTGTCTTTAGCAGCTGCTAGCAAGGCGGAGCTTTTTACGCGAGCGGATAATCGCTTATTGTAGTAATACATGCCATACATCAAAATAGCTGAAATGATACCGACGAGTGCCGCAATCATATCGGGACTTTGCGTTTCACCGAGTAGAATCGTTTGAATGGAGGACCATAAAACCTGCAGACCGACCGCCAGCATAATCAAGGATGTTACGAGACTCGCCACATTTTCTGCTTTCCAATGACCATATTTATGGTCTTCATCTGCTGGCTTTTGAGCCAAACGCAAACCGATCAAAACAGCGATAGACGCTACGATATCCGTCGCATTGTTTAATCCATCCGCCCATAATCCTTCAGAGTTTGCCAAACGACCAATAACTAGTTTGGCGATGGAAACAAAAATGTAGGCAACGATACTTAAGATAGCGCCTCTTTCTGCTTGTTTTAATTCTGCATATCTTGTTTGATTCATGTCATCCCCTCCAATTAGTCAACTTGAAAATAATAGCTGAAATTTTCATCAATTGCATCATTTATTTGAGAGATTTTATTTTTTAGGAGTGGCAAACATTCACTTCTAGTGAAACGAATTTCTGTTCTGAGGCTACCAAAAAAACAGGACTCCCAAGGGAATCCTGTTTTTTGCTTTTTTTCTTTCACAAAGAATCGCTGCTACTCGTTCACCAGCAGCTGTCGATTTCTTTCACTAAATTTCTCGTTATGGGAAGAAACCATCGCTTGTGGGACACTAGCGGGCTCTAAATACTGTTTGATCTGGATAACTGCTTGCGCAGCATCTTGAAAGGCGCCTGCCAAAAGATTCACTTTGCCTTTGAAGTAATGGATGTCACCAGCTGCAAACACACCGGGATGGCTGGTTTTTGTTGGAATCTCACAGTTCAAATAAAAATCTTCATGACGTGCGAGATCAAAGGAAACTTTATCTAACAAGGCACTGTCCCGGTCATAGCCATGTTGGATCAACAAATGATCGCATAAAAAATCGATCGTTTCTTGGTTAGCACTGTTTTTTAATCTTAGAACCATATTGAAGGTTTCGGCTTGATTCACCCCGTCAATCGTGTGATTCATCAGCACTTGAATCCCTTCTGCTTTCATCTTCTTTACTTGTGCTTCATGGGCCTTCAATTTCTCGCCCCGATAACAAAGCGAAACTTTTGCCCCATAAGACGCCGCTTCAATCGCATAATCAACTGCTGCATCCCCGCCGCCAGAGATCACAAGATGTTTGCCTTGGATCGCTTGCTGGTCAGGAAACTGATAGTGGATATAGTTGTCGACATTATTATGGATGAAACAAGGCAATTTTTGCGGAGAAACGACACCGCCGCCAATACAAACTAAAACGGTGCGTCCAACATGGGTCCTCCCTTGGTCATCCACTGCATAAAAAAGATCGTCTTCCTTGGTCAATTCGATGATTTTCGTTTTCAGATAGATCGTTGGATCAAACAACTTAGCCTGTTCAATCAAGTGTTCTTTGACTTTCTTCCCCTTGGTTGGCGGCAATGCACCCACATCCCAGACCATTTTTTCAGGATAAAAATTGATCTTCCCGCCTAATTCGGCTTGTGCTTCAAACAATACGACCGATAGATCACGTAATCCAGCATAAAAACTCGCATAGAGCCCCGTGGGCCCTCCTCCGATAATCAGAACATCTGCTATAGTGGTCATTGGCTAGCCTCCCTCTCATAAATGAAAATCATTCTCAATTAGTTAGTTCGATTATAGTCAACGAATACGTGTTTGTAAAGAATTTTCTGAAAACAAATTAATTAACTTAGCCGATTATTTTTATTTACATTGTAAAGAAAAAAGCCTTTTCCTAAATATCTGCTAAAGAAAAAATGAGTAGAATGTTATTTTTTCTCATTTTATCTAGTGATATGTTTGTGATAGCTACTGACTTCAAGGTATACTCTTAGAAAGTAGGTGAAAAAATGGAAGTTGAAAAATGTTACGCACCCTTACCGGATGGGTCTGTCCTCTATTATGAAAAAACCGGTTCAGGATGCCCTCTTTTTTTATTGCACGGAAACGGCGGTAGCAGTGCCTATTTCTCAAAGCAGGTCGACGCATTGCGACAAAAACATCAATTGTACTTAATCGATAGCCGTGGGCATGGCAAGTCCACTAACACACAGAAAAAGATCGATTTTTTTAAAATGGCCACGGATCTTTTAGCAATCATTCAGCAAGAAAATTTGTCTAAAATCGCCCTATTAGGATTTAGTGATGGGGCTAATCTAGCAATGGTCTTTTGTCATCTTTACCCTGAGTATGTTAGTTGTATGATTTTAAACTCGGGCAATACTGAGCCACGGGGAGTTAGACTCTTTTCTCGAATGGGGAGTGTCTTGCAATATCTGATCGTTTGGCTTTGTTCCCCATTCTCAAAAGGAATGCGGGGCTTTCTCCCTATTTTGGGATTGTTGTTTCGTCCAATCGGTTTATCTACAGCCGATTTGAATCACCTCAGTGTGCCGACATTGATTTTGGTCGGCAAACGTGATTCGATCAAACTTTCCCATTCTTTTTATATTGCAAACAGTATCCCTCAGTCCAATTTTATCGTCGTCAAAGGACAAGGACATAGTTTTGCACGAAAGAATCCAGAGGTATTTAACACGAAAGTATTATCTTTTTTAGAAAAGGTCGGTGAATAACTATGAGAATCTTTACTTGGCTCCGCGACCACCGCTCACTGTTTAAAACACTCTTCTTGATTGCAGTAGCCGTGATCGTGTTGGGCGAACTGCTTTCATTAAGCAAGACGATCTCCATTGATCAATTAAAAGAGTTGTTTGCGCAACTGGCACTTTGGCGAGTGGCATTAATGGCTGTCATTGGGTTATTATGTGTCTTGCCAATGGTCTTATATGACATTGTCTTGAACCGCCTATTAGGGGACAAACCTGATCGCCGTTATTTGCTGGAAACCAGCTGGATCATCAACACTATGAACAACTTAATCGGCTTCGGCGGCTTCATCAGCATCGGATTACGCTCGGAATTTTACGGCAAAGGAAAAAAAGGCAAAGAAGTTGCCCAAGCAATTTCGAAGATTTTTATTTACCTGATGTCTGGTCTTTCGATTTTATCCCTTGCTGCACTAGCCTTCGTCTTATTTGGTCCAACGACAGATTATCTGCAACAGTATTGGATCTGGCTTTTAGGCGGTAGTCTTTATTTTCCAGTTGTCTATGCCCTTAGTTTTTCCAAAAAAAATGCTTACTTAGGTGGACTGCAACGGCGTGATCGTCTGCAGTTGATCGCCGCTTCCTTATTAGAATGGCTAGGTGTTTTTGCAGCCTTCTTTACGACTGGTCTCTTGATGGGCATCTCGGTGGATGTGTTTCAATTGTTGCCACTTTTCATCGCTGCCTCCGTGATTGGGATCGTTTCGATGATTCCCGGAGAACTTGGAACCTTTGATGTAATGATGATCATGGGAATGGGCTCACTGCAGATTCCCCGTGAAAGTGTCATTGCTTGGCTGTTGCTTTTCCGCCTGTTTTATTACATCATTCCCTTTTTGATCGGTTTGCTTTTTTTCTCAAAAAATGTCGGCGTCTCCCTCAACCAGCGCTTTTCTGGTATCCCCAAAAGCTTATTGTTGGAGGTATTCCATAAGATCGAAGTGTTGCTGCTTTATTTGACGGGAACGATGTTGGTGCTCTCCGCCACGATTCCAGAAGCCTTTGATCAAATCAAATGGTTAGCCCACCTCAATCCGATTCGCTTGAATTTTGTGATGCAGTACCCGAGTATTTTTCTCGGTTACCTCTTTTTAATTGCCGGTCGAGGGATATCTGCCCGTGTCAGTCGCGCGTACGTGCCGACGCTTTTGTTGATTGTAGCAACAATCAGTTATGCTATTTTTGCTGGCTTCCGTTTTTCGACCATGCTGTTTCTTCTATTATTATTAGCAATCATGATTTTTTCAAAAAGCGAGTTGTTCCGTAAACAACTCGTCTTCTCGTGGGAATGGCTGACGATCGATGGTTTGTTAATTGGTTCGTTGACGATCCTCTATGTCATTATCGGGGTCTACAATATGCCTCATATCAATCGGCATCCAACGCATCACCATTCGATGGATTTTTTGCTTTTCCCTTCTGAAAAATTATGGCTGCAAGGGTTCGTTGCGATTTTATTCGTCGCCATTGCGATGTTGCTGTTTGCCCGGTACTTGATGGGACCAAAACACCAATTAGGCGTCAGTGCTGCCACTGACAAAGTGAAACATGTTTTAAATACTTACGGTGGCAACAGCGACAGCCATCTGGTGTATCTAAAAGACAAGAAAGTATACGTGTATCCAGAAATTGGCGAGCCGACGGTCTTTTTTCAATTTACGACCTTTAATAACAAATGTTTAGTCATGGGGGATCCTTCTGGGAAGCAAGCAGACTTTCCACAGGCACTGGAAACTTTCTTAACAGAAATGGATCAATGGAATTATCTGCCGGTCTTTTATGAAAGTAGTGAAGAAATGGTGATGCTGCTGCATGAATTTGGGTATGACTTTATCAAATTCGGTGAGAAAGCTTATGTGGATCTACCTAGCTTCACCCTCTCAGGAAAGAAAATGAAGGGACAGCGGGCATTGAACAATAAGATCACTAAAGAAGGCTTTACTTTTGATGTGCTCACCCCTCCCTTTTCAGCCGAAACATTTGCAACGCTTAAGGAAATTTCTGACAACTGGCTAGATGGACGGAAAGAAAAAGGGTTCTCCCTTGGGTTCTTTTCAGAATCCTATCTAAGCACCGCACCAATTGCTGTCGTCCGTAATCAGCAACAGGAGATCGTCGCATTCGCTTCCTTTATGCCCACCTATCAAACAGGCCTAGCATCCATTGATTTGATGCGCCACGATCCTGAAAAAGCGCCGAATGGAACGATGGATTTCTTGTTTATTCAGCTATTCGACTATTTTAAAGAACAAGGCTACCAACAATTTGATTTAGGCATGGCACCATTAGCCAACGTTGGTACTTTCCGCAGCAGTTTCTTGCAAGAGCGGATCGCCTATCTCGTTTACACCTTTGGTTCTCGTTTCTATTCTTTTGAAGGGTTACGCGAATACAAACAGAAATATGCCGCTTCTTGGTCCCCTCGCTACATTTTATACTCTCGGGATAGTTGGATCGGGTATGTCATGATGGCCCTCTTGATCGTCGATAATCAATCGGCGGAAAAAACGAAGTAAAAAAGGTTCCCATACTCCTCTTTCTTCTCGGAGTATGGGAACCTTTTTCAATTGTTGTGCTTAACTTATTCAGCCGATTTAGATGGTGCATTTTCCCAAAGTTGTTTGACGACTGGAATATTTCCCAGTTCCGTCATATTTGATGGCAGAATGACCGTATTGGTATTGCTATTCACCACATCTCTGAAGGCTTCGATCCCTAGATATGATAGTGAGCGCTCGTCGAGCTGGCTTTCTTTGATTGCTTCATTGATGGCTAAAATCCGTTTGCGTTCAGCTTCAGTGATTTTCGCGATTCGTTCTGCTTCCGCCTCGGCATCAATCCGTACACGCTTTGCCCGCGCCTCGGCATCGATTTGAGTTTGTTCCGCTCGGGCTTCGGCGTCGATCGTCATTTGAGAAGCTTTGGCTTCTGCACTCAAGACTGAAGAAGATTTCTCACCTTGGGCTCTTGTGATCATCGATTCTTTGTCTCTAGAGGCAGTGATCAATTTGTTCATTGATTCAATGATTTCTTGCGAAACTTTGATTTCCCCAATGTTGATTCGGTCGATCGCTAACCCATAGCCTGCCGTGATATCTTTGATTGAAGTAAACAATGCTACGTTGATTTCTTCAGTCCCATTTAAAACTTCATTTAAATCCATTTTCCCGATGATTCCCCGCAAGTTCGATTGGGCATCTTGGATCATTGAAACAACGGAGTTTTCATTTTCGTAGACAAAGGCACGCACATCTGTGACATGGTATTTGATTGCTTCATCAATTTGAACGATTACATTATCTTTTGTGATTGCACTTTGGGGTTCGATCTCCAAAGGAATCTGTTTCAAGGACACTCTTTCTCTAACTGTATACAAAATCGGAACAAGAAAATGAAGCCCTGGTTCCAACGTTCGAACGTACTTCCCAAAACTTTCGACAACTTTGACTTCCCCTTGACGAACGATCACAGCAGTGCTTGCAATCAGCCAAATCAGAATCACTAATACTAAAATAACTAAAATAATTTGGATAATGATCATTGTAAAAACCCTCTTCCATTTTCAAATAATGTATTGTTTACACGGGTCAATAAGACACCGTTTTCAACCCCGATAATCTCTAACATGACATTTTCAGCAGGAATCCCTGCAATCACCCGATATTCTGTATAGGTGCCATAAAGCCGTATATAGCCTGAATAATGATCCGTCAACGATCGAAAATAGCG
Organism: Enterococcus sp. 4E1_DIV0656; assembly: GCF_002140695.1. Classification (NCBI taxonomy): domain Bacteria; kingdom Bacillati; phylum Bacillota; class Bacilli; order Lactobacillales; family Enterococcaceae; genus Enterococcus; species Enterococcus sp. 4E1_DIV0656. The sequence continues at coordinate 497,086 of NZ_NGLF01000002.1, forward strand.
CCCTACCGCTCGTTTTTCCATATAATCTACGATGATTTTCACCCTCTTTGCCTTCATGCAGTAAATTTGAAGCTTCAAACTCATTTGTTAATCTATTACAAGTGTTACTAACTATGATAGCACGTTTCACCCAAGAGAACAGTAAACTTATGCTGATTCCGGTTTTTTTTAGAAAAAAAACATAGAACGAAAACCAATTCCTTGCATTTTTCAATTAAATTGCATACAATTTAATTGTACAAAATATAAAAATCAGGAGTGAAGAAATGATGAAAAAAATGTATTCGACTAAAATTATCAACACTGGTGGCCGTTCAGGAGAAGTACACAGTCCCGATCATTCATTTGAGCTAAACATCACTGCACCTGGCAAACGTGTCGAAAATGCTACCAATCCAGAACAACTTTTTGCGGCTGGTTTTAGTGCTTGCTTCAACAGTGCCCTTGAATTGGTGAAAAGCAGCAAAGGAATCGATGGTGCTTCTACGGTGAGCGCACAAGTGACCTTATACGCAGAAAGCGAATCCAGTTTTGTCTTGGGTGTTGAGATCGAAGGTCAAATCGAAGGATTGTCAACAGAAGAAACACAAGAATTGCTTGAGATCGCTCATACCGTATGTCCTTATTCAAAAGCCACAGCTGGCAACATTGAAGTGACTGTCAAAGCCGTTAGCGAGTAGACTTTCGTTGAAAAAACAGCTATGATAAGAGGCGGATATTAGAAAAAGGGGTGAAAACATGAATGTCTTAGCGTTAGAAAACCAATTGTGTTTTCCTCTATACGCCGCTTCAAAAGAAATTATCAAACAGTACAAAGACTTACTGGACCCGTTGAATTTGACCTATACCCAATATTTAGTGATGTTAGTGTTATGGGAAGATGAAGCGATCAGTGTCAAAGCATTGGGGAAGCAATTATGTCTCGATTCTGGCACACTGACACCGGTTTTAAAAAAGCTTGAAGCAAAAGGCTACCTAGTAAGAAATCGAAATCAAGACGATGAACGTTCTTTGAGGGTCACATTGACTGACTCAGGCAAAGCGCTTCATGAACAAGCGTTAGAGATCCCCTACAAAGTGACCGAATTCTTGCCTCTTGAACCGGAAGAACTGTCCGTGCTCCATCAATTGACGACAAAAATGGTACAAAGATTTCAAGAACAAGAAAAATGATCCGCTGTTTTCACAGCGGATCATTTTTTTATCATGCAAACGAGTATTCTTTAAGAAGCTTTAGTTTTCAATTCACCAATCACATTTAGCAACTGGGTTAATTGTTCAGGATCTTCGATTTTTCTGATGGCGATTTTCACTAATTCAAAAATCTGGTCATCGGTTAGGCCTGTCTGTAATATCTCCAATTCACTTACAGCTGGCTGAAAGCGACGAGCCAAGACTGATCCGCTCATTTTGATACTTGCAATCTCCAGAACTCCTTTGTTTACTAACTTGCGAATCACGGACAGTGATGTGTTACGGTTTAAGCCGAAACGTTCACTAAATTCTGTACAGCACAGAGGTTCATCCACAGCCCAAAAACAAACTAAGACTTCCCACTCTTTTTTTGAAAAACTCAAGTAATCCATAATTGCTCCTTTCCATGCCGATGAGGCTGGTTCTTATTTTCTAAATTAAAACAATCGCAGCTATTTCAGTCAGCTGGCTTTCCTCTTCCTTTTTTCGATTGTTTTTTCTTTCACTAAAAGGATTATATACCAATAATAATCTATTTTATTCATAATTTCAAAATAATTTTTATTTTAATGATAAATAACATGTTTAATTATTCTTTTTCTTGATAAAAAAAAACGACTAGATCAGCTAGTCGTTTTCTTACTCTACTTGATATTCCTACGAGAAGTGTTTATTGAACACTGAAGATCAAACTCTCATGCTCTTGTTCTTTTAAGGAATAGCCACAAAATTCTTTATTCAAATTCGGAAAATCACGTTCGATCATCTGAATAATCTCGATTTCCGTCAACAGTTTGTCTTCTGACAATTGCAGCGAGTTCAACAAAACAAAACGAGAATCATAGCCTAAAATTTCCGGCATCAACCGCCAAAAATTTGTGCTGTCAATTTGTTGGATCGTTTGTTCCATAGCAACAATCAAGTTTTGCACGTGTTCATATACTTTAGGATAATCAGATTTTAGTAGATCCAACAGTGCTTGGTCTAGCACTTTATCTAAATAAGCCTTTGTATCGGTATAAATTATTGAAGAAATCACTTATTTCATCAATCCTTTCATTCAAATGCCATATTCGACATTGTCAAGGATGGCTCCTTGTTCTTATATATAGCATACTATCGGTGATTTTCGTTCTCAGATTAAGGATAGAATATAGAAAAAAAAGAGAAGCGTCTTTTCTTGTCCCCTAATCTTACTCCACAATAGCAAAATTTTGCTAAACTGATAAGCAAAGCGATTCAGCACCTATCGAAAATGAGAAAATTGTCAGATTTCCTTCCTTTTTTATCTATAGCGATTCCTACCCATCGGGCTCTGTAACTGCCAATATCCTCGCAATTACACACTTCTACGCCTCCCCCAATAAACGTAGGTTTTTTCTCATTTTAACAAACGTCTTACACAGCATAATTTCAGACAGAACCTTATACAACATGTATAATTAAATTATAGAAAGTCATCAAAATAAAACGAAACGAGGAGTGGATCACAGATGAAGAGTCATTGTAAATGTGGAAAAAAAATGAATGCCCATGAAAAAAACTGTCCAGACTGCAAACACAAAAAACAGCAAACCTTAGAATCCTTGGAAAAATTCGTTAAATACGGCAGTTTTGCTTTAGCAGGCCTATCATTAGTTTTAAAAATTGCGAAAAGTCGCCAAAGTTAAAGGGACCGACTTAAACTTTTAGACGAAAAAAACGCCTTCTAGGCGTTTTTTTTTGCTATTCATTAATGATTGTACTCTCCAACAGCCAGTCGACTGTGCCTGTATAGGTACCTGGTAAAATCAAATCTAACTTGGGGACAAAGCGAAAGTAGCAATCATATTCCTGAAGATCCAAGGTTAAGTCCGTTGCTCCTGTTGGCTCCTGCTGGAAAATCACTTGCTCTTCAGAAGTGACAGAAGCCACCAGCTGATTGGTCACCGGATCATAGAGTACCAACTGAATTTCCTCTGCCAATAGTTGCTGCTCTTGCATAAAATCCTTTATCTGTCCACTTAACTGCCAGGTCCCTTCGCTGGTATTGCTGACAGACAAAAGAGCTTCTTGATCAAAAGAAATCGTTAAATAAGCAAAGCCATCGTCTCTGATGGATCGTGCGAGTTCATTCAAGGTCACTGCCGCTGCGTTGATTGAAGCAGGCGCACGCTCAAATACCACGATCCCTCGAAAGTCAATGCCATAATAACGTGTCGCCGATCGATTGCCTTCTGTATCGATCACATAGGAAGCCAGATAATAGGTTGTGCCTGGTTCTAGTTCTTCGGTGTCTAACACCAATGTATCCGTTAGCGGCTCCGACAATGTTCCCCGTTCAACCAACGCTGCTTCAGAGAAATCGGTTTCGGTGATTGTCACATCCTCCGTAAAGAACTCCGTGACATATATTTTGGCTTGGGTCGAGTTTTGGTCATCAATCGTGATCGGTATATAGGAATTGCGCTTTTGCCGCACGATCTGCAGGTCTGCTTTTGCTTCTGCCAATGACGCCGAACCTGTTGTAAGCGTTGGTGGAAAGATTCCAGTCATTTGATAATAATGAATTTCTGGATCACCTGACGTCATACTGGAAACAAAAGCATTTCCATTAAAAACAGTTTGGACAGGGATGGCTATATCTAAATTCTGATTGAGCGGCGCTTCTGTGTAATTGACGGAAAAGTGAACGATGTATTCATTCCCTTTGACCATGTCAGGCAGTGTCGCAACCAATTGCCCATTTTCAATGACAAAAGGTAAGGCAGTTCCGCCTTCCGGCATGCCATTAACCATGATTTCACTGGCTTTTCCAAAATAAACCGCCTCGGGAACTAATGATAGTCCTTCTGGAAAAAGCGATGAGAGCAAGATTCCCGATTCCAAGTCAGCTAGATCACTGGTGCTTTTATAGGAGAGATAGGTCGCATAAGTAATGGTTTTGCTATTGTCGACAGTGGCTGGCTGGGAAAGTGTCGTACCAGTATCCAACAATAGTTTGACTGGGTCTTTTTCAAAAACACCGGTTCGCATCTCAAGTTCTACTAATCCTTCAACATCGACAAACGCCACTGCTTTTTCTTGAACATAGCCCCCGTTTGCACCAGTAAAACCAAAATAGACCGGTGCACTATTAGTCAGGTTCAAATTTGATTTGAAGGTGTCATCAACAGGTACCGTCACATCAACACCGAAATCTGGTACGGTGTAACGCAACGTTTGCGTTGGCTGATCAAAAACTACTGTAAAACTATGCCACACGCCATCGGAAATATCACTCACTGATACCGTATCACGATGATTTAAGACTTTATCGATAATCAGCCAGCCATCGGTGGTATATGCGTCATTTGAGCCGGGAAAATTCCATGCGATATGATGGCCGGAAGGAACATCGCGATCCATCATACCGTCCCCAGTCAAACCGGCATTATTATAGAACGTATCGAATTCAATCGCAAAACTTTGCGGGATTGCCCCCGTATTTAAAGGAGTCGTTCCTCCTGTATTTGACCAGACGCCAATCGTCGGTCCTGCTTGTTCTGCCAGCGCATTTAAGCCATTGCTTTGCATCACAAAAGCGAGCCCATCGCTGTCCGTTGCTGTATTATCGATACAAAATGCCATTTCTAACCGAAAAGAGCGAGTAAAAGAAACCGGCTTATTGAACCAGACACCACCACTGGAGTTGGTAGTAGCTCCATCATTAATCTGAACATAATTAACGCCCGGTTCCCCTTGTGGCGACCCCGCTTGTCCCACAGGAGTGATCAGAGAATGGTCAATCGCTAACGTAGGAAAATCTGGCGCAGATACCGCAGCATGGACGATTTCTTGTTTCCCACATAGCAGCAAAATGCTAAAAAAGAACACATAGCCCCATCGGATAATGCCAAACTTTTTCATCACTGTCCTCCGCTTTCTTCATTCTGATTCTTCTTGCACTGACAGCCTAACATCTGCTTCTGCTTTTTTACGTCTCCTATATAAAATGAACAAGAGAAGTAGGACAAACAGGAAGAGAAGTAGCCCTCCTGCATAGAGCCAGTACTGTTTTTGAAGATACGCTGCACCTAACGTTGTCTGACGGTTGATAAGGTTGGCTTGCTTGCGATCAACCACCACCGAATCCTCAAACACCCATGTTCCTTTAGGCGCATTCAACTCAATCCGTAATAGATAGGTCCCCGGTTCGAGAATGTTCTGATCAAAGGCACTAAACAGCTCCAAAACCGAATTCGGAGCTATTTGAAAATTCTCTGCAGAAAACCCACCGACCTTGTTGCCGCTATCTTGCTCACGTATCACTGTTTTGACAGTGATGTTGCCAAAGGCTGTGGGCTGATCATTGCGGATCCTACTTTTGAGAGCTGTAGAACCATATCTTTCCACCGCCTCAGAATTGACCAAAGACAACTGGGGGTCAGGCATGGTTGCTACATTCTGACGCAAGCGGACCCCTTGTTGAATTTTATAGTTGGCTTGCAGATTTGTTTGCTGACTTTCAGTTGTTTCCGCCGGTTCTTCTTCAAAGTCAAACACACCAAGTATTTCTCCTGCAAATTCTTTTGCCTTCATTGAAAGGGTAAAATGGACCTGACGACTTTCTCCAGGGTCAAGCTGGATCGTCTGTCTCGGATTTTCAATCAATTGACTAAACGAGATTCCTTGGTTCTCTTCGGCGGTCTGTTCTGCTTGGTACGCGATGATCCCAGTAGAGGCCGTATAACTATTTAGTGCTGCTGCTTTAATGGTCAACGGCTCTGAACTTGTATTATGAAGGGCAACGGTCAAATTCTGTTCGGTCTCATGATTTACCAGTAAGTCGAAATAACTGACGTCACTGACTTGATTTTGGGGAAGTTCTGGGGTTACAGTGAACCGTGTGGTCTGTGCATGACCGGTGACTTTCGTAAAGCAACACAAACTGATAAAGAAACTAATGAGTACGAAGCACTTGATTTGTTTTTTCATTGTCGCCCTTTCCTTGCTATTCTGCTTGATAGGTGTTTGATAATGTCCAAGTGATCGTTCCACTATAAGTGCCGCTGTTCACATTTTGTTTTGGTACGGTTAATGAAGCATTGGAAAAGTTAAAGTCATTGGTTGCTAAGCCGGTCGTCCCATTAGCAGAAGCGATCAATGTAGGTTCTGTTGCCCCTACCATCAATTCGGTGCCCGATACTAGCGTTGCATCGCCCGAAGCCGTTGAACCATTTAAAGTGACTTTGGCATTTGCTAGCTCGTTATCGCTGGCATTCGTCATTTTCGATAATTGCGCAGTCAACTGCCAGCCAGCTTGATTTGGTCCACGGTAATCCGTGATCGATGTCACTTCATCCGACGTTGTTTGAATTACTTGTTCATCGGTAGCGATATCTTGGATACTGCTTGTACCGAAGTTAAAATTGGTCACCTGATCCAGTGACAAGATTCCTTGTTCGATCGTTAGTGTTGCTTGACTCGTCATTGAAGCCGTTGGATTCGCTTCTGCTGCAGCTGCCGCAGTGGGCGCCATTCCTAAACCCATTCCGACCAAACCTAACATTCGTACCTTTTTGTTCATTTTCATCTCTTCCTTCACTTTTTTTTATGAGAAACCGAGGGTCATCAAAAAAACAGCCTTAAAAAATAATAATTCTATTCTCATCTATCATAAGTATAATCCATCATGGTTATCATACGGTTCACAGATTTAGCGTAAAAAAAACGCCAAAAAGGAGAATCCCTTATGTATCGAGAATTCATTTCTCCCGCAGAAGAAAAGAAATTAGAGATTTTCAAAGTTGTCTGCAATTCCAACGGAGTGACATTGGTCCAACTGTCAGAAGTTTTGAATATCCCGCAAAAAAGCCTGCAAAAATATATCTATTTTTTAAATGAAGATTTGCAGCTGCTCTCACCTCACCTGCTTCTATCAAAAAATCATTACAATCAGTATTTTCTTGATCGAACAGAGGATGATGAACCTTTCTATGCACAATTGATGTATCATTACTTGCTCAACTCCACACAATACAACCTGATTCATTACTTGATTGGGCGCCCGCAAATGACCTTGACTCAATTATGTTTGGATTTGCATGTCAGCCAATCGCATATGTATCGGTTGATCAAGAAAATCAACCAACTATTGGAAAAATTTCAAATCCGAATTCGAACAGACCTGAATAATCGCATCGTTCTTGCTGGAAAAGAGCTTGATATCCGTATTTTCACCTACAGTTTCTTGACCCAAAGTGCGCCTGCTGATTTGTGGCTTTTGCCGAGTGTTTCCCATAAAAATGTCGAAGAATTTACGGCATTCTTTGCTGTTTCTCACTTTGATCCGTTGACGAAAAATAAACTCGCTGCATTTTGGCAAGCAGTGGTCAGCCGAACGATCCAGAAAAAATATTTACCGCCGATTCCTGAAAAATACATGGGATTGATGAATTTCTATTGTTTTTTACCAGAAGAAATTCTCGAATCACTTTTTTTGAGTGCCGATTATGCCTCAGAAAAGATGCTTCAGTCAGAGTATCTTTACTTGAATTTCTTTTTGCATGTCTTTTTGCCAGGGGTTGTTCCCCAAGAAAAGAATCAAACGATCATCCAAGAGATCAAACATTCTGATACTGATCTTGTGCGCTTTTTCACTGCAATGATCAAAGATTGGCACGATACCTTTGCTCCAAGTCAGGAAGCCGCCGAATTCGAAAAATTATTAAGTAGCTGTATGCTGGTCTTCAATCTATCGATCATTATCGGCATCGATCTTCTGGAAGTGTGGCAGCTAGAACACCAACTGTTGACTGAAAATGCTCCTTCCAAAGACAGAACCTATGAAGCAATCTGCACACTTTTACTGACCCATGTTGAAAAGTATCCATTTGCTGACTTGGATAAAGAGTATTTTGAACAGACACAGTTGCCTTATCTGGCTCATCTCTTGTATTTGGAAACACAGATGAATACGCCCCCGACCGTGTCGATCTATATTCAAACGACGATTCAATACCGCACAAAGCAAATGATTGAGACGAGGATTCGTTCGATTTATTCTAAAGCTTCTGTGACTTTCGTCAAACAAATGGAAGCCGCAGATTTATTGATCACGGATAATTATGAAGAAGTGATGTTTTCCGAAAAATTAGTCTTACTGTCTAACCTGCAAGCCGAGCAAGAGTGGGCAGCCGTTTTTGCAAAGATCAATCAACTGATGATGACCAAGATGTTTGCCGAACAAGGAAAATAAGTTGCCGATTCCATTTTCATCCGCAAAAAAAGCCCGAGCCTCTTTGCTCGAGCTTTTTTTCTACTATTTTAGTCCTAGGAATTTTAAGCGAAGAAGCTACCGCCAGTTACACTGTAAACTTGACCAGTTACATAACTTGCTTCATCAGAGGCTAAGAAAACATAGACTGGTGCTAATTCGACTGGTTGTCCAGCACGTTTCATCAGTTCTTTTTGACCAAATTCTGGGATCGCAGATTGTGGCTGTCCACCCGAAATTTGAAGTGGTGTCCAGATTGGACCCGGAGCCACCGTATTGACCCGAATGCCTTTTTCACTTAATTGAGCAGCTAGCCCTTTACTAAAGGAAGTAATAGCACCTTTCGTGGCTGCATAGTCTAAAAGATGGGCACTAGGCTCCGCACTTTGGATCGAAGTGGTCGTGATGATGCTCCCACCAGCTGGCAGATAATCCAACGCTTCTTGGACTGTCCAATACATCGAGATGATATTCGTTGTAAAGGTATCTTGAATTTGTTGTGTAGTCAACTCTTTGATGTCCTTCACCGCTTGTTGCATCCCAGCATTTAGAACCAACGTATCTAACCCGCCTAATTCTTTGGCTGCTTCATGAACCAATTGACGAGCGAAAGTTTCATCTTTCAAGTCTCCTGGGATCAAAACTGCTTTGCGTCCGGCTTTTTCAATGACTGCCTTGACTTCTTGCGCGTCTTCTTCTTCAAAAGGAAGATAGTTGATTGCAACATCGGCGCCTTCTTTGGCAAAAGCAATCGCTGCTGCTCGACCAATACCAGAATCACCACCGGTCACTAATGCTTTGCGTCCAGCTAATTTGCCTGAACCTGCGTAGCTTTCTTCCCCGCAATCAGGTACTGGCTGCATCTTTCCTTGAATTGCCGGTGCTTCTTGCACCTGTTTTTCAAATTTGCCATCATAATACTTCGTTAACGGATTGTTGATTTTTTCTGACATGCTCGTTTCCTCCTTGATTATTTCTACTTCTATTTGTCATAGTTTGTTATGACCTTACTTAAAAGTGTAAAGGAAGATGGAGGGAATGAAAAACGAAACGCTCACCAGAAAAAAAGCATCTGTAAGAAAACAGATGCCTAGTAAAACGAAAAAGCTGCGTGAATCAGTAGTGAAAACGCCCACAGGTATCTCACTATTCTTCTGGAAAATCGTAGTGAAATTTCTGGGTGCAGTGTTTGATTTTGCTACTTTTCTAGCAGTTCGAGGAGGGCCCGATGAAAGGCCTCAATCTCCTCCGCGGTCTGTAGAAAAACATCGGGATGACTGTGATGGCTGTCGATCATCCAGTGTTTCGTGTCTGTAACTTTAAGAAAATCTGCTACTACGGCGTCGGTTTGATGCGGTTGTGCAGCTTGAGCGGTCTTCAAGAGATAGAAATCTTCAATCCCCCGCTGTAGTTGTTTATACCTTAGGGACAACAATAAATGTCCGTGATTGCCAGGATAGACGAAACAAAGATCACCGATCGGTAGTGAGCTCGTATTGTACCGAATATCGGACCGAGCATGTTCTGGCCAGCAATTGTAGGCCCAACGCAGAAAGCCGTCTGTTTTGAACTGATACGATAAGATTCCTTGCATTCGCGTCTCTAACAGGGGACTATGCAAAAAGGTATTTGGTTTGTCCGGATAATTGCAGACATAGTACTGCATCTTGCCCGGATGGCTTTGTGCTAGTGTTTCGTAATGGTTGCAAGTACAGTAATAGGAAGTCACAGGATGATCGATCACTGGCAGCAGCTCAAATAACACGTCTTCTTTATCAAAAGCAGCTTTGATCTGGATCGACGGATCAATTTCTTTTAAAACAGCTAACGAGGCTCGGAAACTGTCGATTTGATGTTTCTTCGGTTCGTCAGAAACGATGCGAACCTTCTCCCACAGATTCTTTCCTTTAAAATAATCAAATACTTGGCGTAGATACTCCTGCAACTCAGCTTTTTGATTAATAAAGCCAAAGGCGCCTTTCCCTTCATCATAAAAGCGAATCACCAATTTTTCTGGATGGTCCAAGTTGACTAACGGAAAAAATGGCGGTTCCCAGACCCCTAATAAACCAAACACGTCAATTTCTTCTTTGATACCCGCAGCAAAAAAACAATCAAGGTAACGTGTCAGCACAGAAAAATCGCAGGAAAGTTCTCCGTCTGGCGTCTTTTTGACCTTTACCATCGAATACTCATATAAATTGGCGGGATAATCTTTGACGATGTAATTGAACCAGCCCTTCCAAGGAATCTCTCCGGCGATCACTGTGATCGCTTTTTGTCCGATCACAGCGAGACTCTCAGCCATTTCCTTGATCAAGTCAAAGTGGGCATCGCTCCATAACGGAACGTCAAAGGTGCGAGCCAAATTGCTGGGCTGCTGCCACATATTTAAGTGGAACGTCTCTAAATAATCTTTTGGAAAAGTAAAAGCGTCCACTTCAATCGTTAGGTTCTTTTCTAACAAGCACTCCTCTTGGCTAGTCAGATGTGCCCGATAGACCTTGATTTTCACAGGATAAGCTTGCGGTTTGATCGTCTCATCGATCTGCCACTCCAAATAAAGAGGCGCAAAGCGATCGCCAGGATAGGTTTTGGCAGTTCGTTCAAGTAATTTATCGGCGTACGCCAATTCCTGCTGACCGACATAATAGTCGACGAATTGCGCTTTGACCGGCAATTCGCTAAAAATCTCAACGCGTATCATGGGAATCTCGATTTCATCGGGGATCGAAAACTCGTCGCCAATAATATAATGATTGCGGTTGCCATCGTGCAGCAGCAACTGACAAGCAGCAGTACTGTTACGAACAGCTGATAACTGTTCAATCGCTTGTGGCTCTTGGGTGATCAATTCTGTTGAAGCCTTATAGCTTTCATGGACCAGGATTGCTTTCATTTTTACTCTTCCTTTCTAGGATCAATCAGCTGCAAAACAAGCGCTTGATAAGAAACATTCTCAAAAGCTTCTGGCATGATCGTTAGTAGTTGCTGCAAGCTGATGTTTTTTACGATTTTTAAGCGGCTTTTGTCTGCCCATGATGGAAAAGCCTGCAAAAGCAAGCGTTTGTTTTCACCTGACTCGAGTAATGCCCGAATTGGCCACTGCCCTAAATCAGGAAACAAAGCTGGCTGGGCAACTTTATCTGCCCAGTTCAACTCTAGCCATTCGACGCATTCATCAAACCAACGGGCAAAACGTGGATCAACCATTTCTTTACGATTACCGAAGCGTTCGGTCGCCAAAGAAAGACCGTGACGTCCTTTTTGGAAAATATGACTTTCAAAGGGAACCTCGTGATCTTCTAGGGCCTGCAGATACGCCAATGAATTTTCGATAGGAACGACATTGTCTTCAAAGGTTGAAAACAAAAAGGTGGGCGGCGTATCTTTTGTGACACATTCCTCTAATGAAGGGGCATCGATCTTCATCACAGTAGCAAATGAAGACAATATCGCTGGGTAGCCTAAAATACATAAGCTCGGTTTCATTGAGGAGAGTGTTGATAACGCCGCTGCCAAATGGCCGCCGGCAGAAAAGCCGATCACAGCGATTTTTTCGGCATCGATTCCCCATTCACTTGCAAGTTCTCGGATTTTAGTAATCGCTTTTTCTGCATCTGCTAAGGAATGGCTGAAACTGCGATGTGTCCCTACATGATAGCGTAAGACCCCGGCGTGAAAGCCTTGGGCAGCAAAATTTAAGGCAATTGGCTCAGCTTCCCGCTCACTGCAAAAGGAGTAGCCGCCACCGGGAATCACCAAGACAAACGGACGATCGCCCACCCGTTCATACTCGGCTTTTTCCTCATGCAGGTACACTGTCAAACCGGCTTGCGCTTCTGGATCAAATAGATATTCCTGAAAAAACATCGCTTACTCTCCTAACCCGTTTTTATCGATAACGTTTTGATACCAATAAAAACTATCTTTCTTGTATCGCGCCAAGTCCAACAGCTGATCGTCCGTACGATTGACATAGATAAACCCGTACCGTTTAGCGATGCCTTCGTGAGTACTGACGAGATCAATGGTACTCCACGGGCAATAGCCGATCACATCGACACCGTCTTCGATCGCCAATGCCATCTGTTTTATGTGCTGCTGCAAGTAGTCGATGCGATAATCATCGTGGATTTTACCATCAGTTGTCAAAACATCCTTGGCACCGATTCCGTTTTCCGTGATCAAAAGAGGCAGACGATAACGGGAATAGATTTCGTTCAACGTAAAGCGAAAGCCTTCTGGATCAATAGGCCAACCGAATTCAGTCATGGGCAAATGGGTGTTTTCTACTACTTGGAAAAAGCCAGGAATCCCGAAACCAGACTGTTGATCGAGTTTTGTCTCTTTTTGAAAATAGCTGCTGACGGTCATCGTATTATAATAATTCAATGCGATGTAATCACATGTTCCAGCTGCCAAAATCTTTCGATCTGCTTCAGTGACTGTCGGTGCTGCACCAATCGTCTCTAACAAATGCCATGCGTTATGGTTGTATGTGCCGAAAACAGCCGCATCTAGGAATAACCAATTTCTCAGCGCACTCATAGAAAGAGCTGCCAGCTGATCGGCTGGTTTTTCAGAAGCTGGATAGACACTGGCGATATTCGGTGCTGGGCCAATCTTGCCGCTAAAATTACCGGCATGAAACTGTTGGGTCACCAATGCTTGGGCCACTAGCATATGGTGATTTTCTTGAAATTTTTCTTTCATGGATTTTTGACTCGTACCAATGACCGAACCAGCAAGTGCCATCACATTTTGCTCGTTGATGGTTTGCCATAGCGGGACTTGATGACCAAAGTTTTCGAACAGTACTTGGCAGTAATCAGCAAATGCTTGGATCGTCTCTCGGTTTTCCCACCCACCTTGCTTCGCGATCGCAACGGGCAGGTCAAAATGGAAAACGGTGACGATCGGTTGAATCTCGTTTTCTAGTAGCAGATCGATCAGTTTTTGATAAAACGCCAATCCTGCTGGGTTGACCTGACCATCGGGCATGACTCGACTCCATGATATGGAAAAACGATAGGCTTTTAACCCTAATTCTTTAAACAATTTCACATCTTCTTCATATCGGTGATAGTGATCTGATGCTACTTTAAAATTAGTGGTCCCTTGCGGAATCTCTTTGATATCTTGCACTGAGGGACCTTTGCCGTCTTCTGCCCATGCGCCCTCTACTTGATAAGCACTAGTGGATGCTCCCCACAAAAATGCTTCCGGAAATTTACTCATCCCACGGTTCCTCCTTGGCTGCGCCGATCAAATTGGCGTCCGCTTGAAAATAAGCGGCTTGGATCGCAACTGGCTGCAGCGTTTTCTCAATGATTGGTGCGGTTTTAAAAATAGTTTGATAGCTGCTAGCTATGGCTTCGATCAAGCGTGGCTGACGGCTGATCCCGCCACCGATAACGATTTTATCCAGAGCTAAAAGACACTGAAGATCGAAACACAAGACAGCGACTTCTTTGGTATAAGTTAAAAATAAGGCCTCTGCCTCAGGATCAGCAGTTTTCGTAAGGGTATCAAAGACCAAAGGACCATCAGGCGCGATAGCCATACTAGCAGCCAAACGCTCAATTAATCCGACAGCCGAAAGACCGATCCCCACAAAAGAGTCCGCGCCTCTCATTTGTCGGTCACGAATCATAAAACTGACTTCACCAGCTTGTCCATGATGCCCACGATAGAGTTTTCCATTGAGACAAAGACCAACTCCCACGCCGGTTCCTAAAATGATCGCCGCACCATTTTGGATCCCTTGCAGATTGCCGGCTTTCATTTCCCCTAGCGCGGCGGCTTTTGCGTCGTTTTCGACAGTAACCTCTGTCACCATGCCATCGCTTAACTGGCAGATCAATTCTGGCAAATTTACCCCATCAAGGTATGGCAAGGCACCACCAAAGAAGACCGTCCCTGTTTCATTAACTGAACCAGGGACTGCGATAGCCACTTTCGTGAAAGAAACTTGACGGGCATAGCTTTGGAGGATCGTTTTGATAGTTTCACTAAATGCCGCCAGCGTTGCCGGGGTGGGAAAACTTCGTCCGTCGGTGACTTCATTGTTTTCAACCCATCCCGTTTTGATGTGCGTCCCACCGATATCAATTCCTAAATAAACCAAATGTGCCACTTCCTTTGTTTACGCTTGAATTTCTTCCACGACTTTTTCTGTCATTTTTGCTGCTTCACTTGCTTGCTTTTTTTCAGCAGCCATTTCTAATTCGTACTCTTTTTTATCCGCAATTTTTAGAAACGGATACCACATAACAATACCGATCAGCATACAGATGATCATTAAGATCGTGTAGTTAAGCCCTCCTGAAAAGGGCATTTTGATAAAAGTCGGTGTGGTCCATGGCAATAGACTCATGGTTGGATTCAAGCTGATTGGGAGGATCGTTGTTGCCAATCCCCAGGTCACAAAGCCAGCGATCAATTGTTTAAAGACTTGCGGAATAAAGAACAACGGATTCAAAATAATCGGCATCCCGAACATGATTGGCTCTGTGATGTTAAAGATCGACGGGATAAACGACAATTTTCCTAATTGTTTCATTTTTGCCGATTTGCTGCGGATCATAAAGAAGGTCACAAAGCCCATGAAGCCAGCAGCATACATGCCCATATAAATCACTGAAGGAATCAGATAAGGCAGCGCTTGTCCTTGTTGGTAAGCGGCAATATTTGAAACGACCATGGTCATACTAATCGCCCCGAGCGGTCCTTGTAAAACTGCATTATGAATTCCGAAAAACCATAAAACAGCTAATAATTCCATAATGATGATGATCGATAGCGGGCTAGCAACTAAGGAGTTCAACGGCGCATTGATCACATCGATAAAGAATTGGAAAATCGAGCCGGATGAAGTAAACCCAAACAAGACGCGTATGACAAAGACGACGACAAAAATAATCGTGACCACAAACACTGGTGCTAAGGATTGGGTTACCATTGGGGGAACACTATCCGGTAGCTTGATCATAATATTTTTTCTTGATAAGAAAGCATAGAAACGTGTCACCAATAAAGCGGTCAGCATGCCGATAAACAGTCCTTGTCCGCCTAAGAAATCAAGCTTCAAAGCTCCAATCGTTTGTTCCACTGCTTGACCATCTTGCATGACAGTCGTTGCAACGGTTTGAGGCATCAACATAATGAAACTAGCTAAAGAAATAATCGCTGAATTGCGTTCATTGCTTCCTAATTGTTTTGCGTAAGAATACGCCAAACTGTATACAACATACAAGGCAAAAACGCCAGTTGCTCCGTTGGTGATCGCTTCAACATGCTGGAAGATGCCAATTTTCGTCAAATAGTCCGTCCAACCAGGAATCGGAAAATTTCCAATGATCGTGATAAACGCAATTCCTAAAGTGATGGGACTTGTTCGAATAAACCCCTCCATCAAAGCGGCCAATACTTTGTTTTGTTGTAATTTTTGTGACATTGGTAATAGTTTGCTACTTAAAAATGCTTCTAATTTTTCCATTCTTTCTCACTCCTTTAGTTTAGATCGTTACACTAAGCATCGTTTCTTTTTGATCGATCCGCATTAGGAATCGATAAGTACCTTTGGTTATGTGTTTCTTCCCTTGATTGTCATAGAAAACAAGTTCTGACAACGGCAGTGACAATCTGCGCTCTTTTTCTTCTTGGGGCGCGAATGAGATGAGGTCACTCGCAATTAATTGGCGACTTGGACGAACCATTGCCGCTGGACGCTGCATGAGATAAAGTTGGATGACGGTTTCTGCAGCTATTGCCGATTGGTTTTTCACTCGATAAGCCAAATGGATTGTCTCGCTAGATACTTCACTACCAAGCCATTCACCAGTAAACGAACTGTAACTAAGACCTGTTCCGAATGCGAATAAGGGTTCATTTGATTCATCTCGGTATTTTGACAAAAAGCGATCAGAATGCTCACTATCTGTCAAAGGTCTGCCCGTTGGCAGTTGGGCACTGTATAGTGGGATCTGTCCTTCACTCCGAGGAAAGGTCATCGCCAGTTTTGCTGTCGGAGAAGCCTGCCCACTCAGCAGATTGCCGATTCCGATCCCGCCCATCGTTCCCGGATACCAAACCAGCAACAGACTATCAAATAATGCTTCCACTTGCGTTAAGACTAACGGTCTGCCAGTGTAAAGCACGCCAATCAAAGGCTTGCCAGTCTTTTTCAACGCTTGGATCAAACGAATTTGTTTCAATGGCAGCTGCAAATGAGCTTTTGATGCCCCTTCGCCGCTCTCCAAAAACTGCTCTCCAAAAGTCAAGACGATAACTTCGGCGGCTTCGGCGGCTTCCATGGCTTCCAAAAGCAACTGATCTTCTGGTTCGATCGGTCCATTCAGCTGTTCGATCCCGGCTTTTAAAGGACCAAATTGCTCATACGAGTCGAATAGATTGTATCCACGAGCAAAGATCAAGTTTTCGGGTGCGAAATGCTGCAGCAAACCGGTTTTTAAAGGAATCGTGTCTTGTGGCTTGCCGCTGACTGACGCCCAAAAACCTAAGGTCAACCGGCTTTCTCCATAAGGACCGATCACAGCGACGGTTTGGTCCTTTTTCAAAGGTAAGCTGCCCTCATTTTTTAACAGCACACAGCTTTTTTCTACTAGCTTAACGGCTAGCTCTTTGGCTTCATCCGACAAAACTTCTCCCGTCTGTTGCGTTTTCAACCCTCGATAAGGGTCTTCAAACAGTCCTAGTTGATTTTTTAATACCAGAATACGCCAAACTGCTTCGTCTAATAAAGCCGCGAGTTCAGGTTGCTTGATCAGTTCTGGTAAGTAAGTTGCATAGACCGATGTCATCATATCAAAATCAACGCCCGCTTCCAAACCTTTCTGAGCGGCCTCCCGTTCATCTTTGACAAAACCGTGGGGGACCAATTCTTTGATGGCGGCATGATCGGAGACCAGTACCCCATCAAAACCGAAACGTTCGCGCAAAATCTCTCGGTTCAACCAGCGGCTACCCGTTGCAGGTTCACCATTCAATATGTTGAAGGCCGTCATCACTAGCAGTGCTTGGGCTTCGATCGCCGCTTGATAGGGTTGCAAATATTCATTGAATAAGCGCTGATTGGACATATCGACCGTATTGTATTCTCTGCCCGCTTCGGGTGCACCATAACCAGCAAAATGTTTGATGCAAGCAGCAACGTGATTTTCTGCCACTCCTTGATCAAGATTGCCTTGGTAGCCGGTCACGACGCTTTTAGCAAAACGTTTTGCCGTATACACATCCTCTCCTGGCGACTCCATCACTCTGCCCCAGCGAGGATCGCGAACAAGATCCAGCATGGGTGAAAAGATCACATGAAGGCAATTTTGGTAACATTCTTTGGCGGTCATCTCAGCGGCTTGCCCGATCAAATTAAAATCGTAGGAACCTGCTTGGGCAAGGGGAATCGGAAAAATCGTTCGAAACCCGTAGATGACGTCCGACATAAACAGCATAGGAATCTTTAGTCGGCTGTGTGCTAACGTTTCCCTCTGTAACTGAATCAATTTTTGGTAATCGTTCACATTATAAATCGAACCAATCTCGTGAATCTTCAAATTTGGTGGAAGCCCTAAATCTTGCATCGGGCCAGTAGTCATCACCTCATTTTCAATGACTAAACTGCCATTCAATTGAATCGTCTGAGCGATTTTTTCTTCTGGCGTCAATTGCTGAAACAATTCTTTCAATTTTTTACTATCCATGTTTACTCCTTCCTGTAACCGTTTTATTTATCTGAATTATAGAAAGAATCCTTCCTTAGATATACTAAAAAACTAGTGTTTATAATAAATTGTTTATTGAATGCTAAAAAATTTACGTTATACTAAAAGAAAAAACAATGTTTGGACTTTGAGGTGTCTCATGAACAAAACAACACTTACGACCGCCATGGATCTGCTTTATCGCAAATATTTGATCCCGATGATTCTCTTGGATCAAGAAGGGACTCCGCTGTATCCCCCACTCACCTTAACAGCCAAGAATCCTCTGAAACACTATTTGGAAGAAACGAACGGCCCAGTTGCAAATCTCTATCATTTCGGCAAATATATGCTTGGTTGTTTTGCGTTTCAGTTAGCTGGAAAAACCTGTTATATGGTCATCGGACCCTGTGGAGTGATTGGTACACCAGATACGTCTTACCTATTTCTTGAACATGAATACCACTACAATGTGCACTATTCCAAAGAAGACAAATACTCCTTTGAAGAATACATCCAGCTGCTTTATACGCTGTTTGCGGAGCAGCCGTTGGCAAAAGAACAAATCCATTGGCATTACCAAACTGAATCCCACGACCGATCCATGCAAACAGATCTTAGCTTGGAAACCAATCTTTATGAACGCCGTGTGCATGAAGCTACCTTTGATTCCTATCATTTTGAATTGCGCTATCTTGACTACATCAAACGAAACGAGCCGGAAAAAGTAGTCTGGGTATTTAACAAAATGAAAGAGACCTACAGTGTTTCCCTTTCCCCTCATGAACTGGAAGGCTTAAAACTAAAGTTTTCGGCCTTTGTCGCTGTCGTGACCCGCATGAGCATTGATGAAGGAGTACCAGTCAACCAAGCATTCGGCTTATCTGATTCATTGATCCAAGGTCTGGTTTATATTCATTCTGCCGAGGAGTGCCTCCGCTATATCAAAGAAGCCACCTACCGCTTTATGGAGCTTCTGCATAGCTATCCGCTGGCGCAAAAATCACTGTTGGTCAAGACGATTGTGAATTATGTCGACAGCCATCTCTATGAAAAAGTGACCATTGATGATCTCGCAGCCATCACTCAAAAACATAAGACCCATCTATGTAATCAGTTCAAAAAAGAAATGAACAAAACGATCCACAGCTACATTCAGGGACGAAAGATCAGCGAAGCCAAGCATCTATTGCTGTTCACAGATTTTTCCTACGAAAAAATCAGCACCCAGTTGGCATTCGCCAATCAAAGCCATTTTATCCGCAATTTCAAAGCCGTTACCGGGCAAACACCAAAAGAATTTAAAGAGAAACATTACGCTCATGCTTTAAGTTAAAGACACAATTTCCGAAAAAATGCTCAGAAACAATGGTTATTATTTTTAATAACAAACGTTGTAAGCTATCCTTTTACTCAAATCAATTTGAATGAGGAGAGACAAAATGATCCATCTTGCTCGCTTGATCTTTTGGGTACCAGTCATCTTTTTTTCGTTAGGATTGATCATCGTAACGAAACGATTGCCGCGTTTCACATGGGTTTCCTTATCCATCACGGTTTCTTTAGTGATCTTTGTTTGTAAGATTTTAGAGTATTCCTATACGATGCCTGACATGCAGCTAACTTTCTATTTTATGGGTTTCTTGATTTCGGCTAGTCTTCTTTGTTTTATTTTCTACTTGAGGATCAGAAATCGGTGAATGACAGTGGCGGGTTTTCCACGTAAATTAGTCAGGTCCCCAGCAACTAGGGACCAATAGCTCCATCAAATACACGGGTTTCTTCCTATCTTTTTAAAGAGCTCCCCTCCCCTGAAAAGGGGCTTTTTTATTGCTAGTTCTGATTCTAACCTCAAGCTTACTGTGTTACTCTAGAAAGATTCGAATCAAAATACAAGGATGTGCCACTCGTTTTTCTCCCCCCTTCCTGCACACGATCGTTATTCCATGAGCTCCTTGCCTTTTTAACGAACTAAATATATAATGAATTTGCAAAATAATAACACAAAAGAACAAATCATCTATCCTCATAAAAGGAGCTTACCCTATGAACTGGCTGACCTTTGTCGTCCAACCACTGACCCTGCTGTTTTTTCTTACAGTATTCTCTCTCGTCTATTTGATGCCCGAATCCCTTGTGCCTAAGCCCAAAATGAAAAAATGGGCGTTGACTGTTTCATTGATCTTTCTAGCATGGCAGCTGCTAACCCCCTTTCTCTTCTTTTTTTACTGAGCACAACAAAAAAGCGGCTCTCTTTTTTTGAGAGCCGCTTTGGTTTATTTTTAATCCTGTAACAAACTACCGCCATTGGTGGCAATGACTTCTTTGTACCAGTAGAAACTATCTTTGCGAGAACGATCAAAGCTGCCATTTCCTTCATCATCCGCGTCTACATAGACAAAGCCATAACGTTTCGACATTTCTGACGTTGAAGCCGAAACTAAGTCGGTACAACCCCAAGGCGTATAGCCCATCAATTCCACACCATCTTCGATCGCTTCATACATTTGTTCGATATGCGCCTTCAAATAATCGATTCGATAGCTGTCATGGATCGAACCATCCTCTTCCACCGTATCCAAGGCACCTAAGCCGTTTTCAACGATAAACAATGGTACTTGGTAGCGGTCGTACAAGTTATTCAAAGTCACACGCAAGCCGATTGGATCGATTTGCCACCCCCAGTCAGAGGCTTCCAAGTAAGGGTTTGATTCGCCTAAAGAAAAGTTGCCGGCCGTTGCTTCGCCGCCTTCTTCAGGATTGTGGCGGGCAATAGAACTCATGTAGTAAGAAAAGGACATGAAGTCGACAGGGTATTGCGCAAGAATGTCTAAATCGCCATCTTCGAAGGTCACTTCGATGCCGTTTTCTTTAAAGAAGCGCTTCGTATACGCTGGATACTTCCCACGAACTTGGACATCAGAGAAGAAGAGATTCTCGTGGTCACGCTTGATTTCTTCCATCACATCTGCTGGATTTGGTGTAGCTGGGTAGGCTTGCATCCGTGCCAACATCATCCCTACTTTGATATCAGGATTGATTTCGTGGGCAAATTTTGTTGCTAAACTAGAAGCCACAAATTGATGATGCACAGCTTGATACATGTCAGAAAGGTTTTGCGTGCCATCTTCGGATAACAAGGCACCGCCAACATAGCCAGAGATCCCCATGATATTGATTTCATTGAAGGTCAACCAATATTTGACTTTGTCTTTGTAGCGGGTCAACACAGTTTCTGCGTATTTGACGAACAAATCGATCACTTGGCGATTTTTCCAGCCGCCATAGTTTAACGCGATCCCGATAGGTGTTTCGTAGTGAGAGAGGGTCACTAAGGGTTCGATCCCGTATTTTGCACACTCATCAAACACGTTGTCATAAAATTGCAAGCCTTCTTCATTTGGCTGAACATCGTCACCATTTGGAAAAATTCTTGACCAAGCGATGGACAGACGGAACGTTTTAAAGCCCATCTCTGCGTACAAGGCGATATCTTCTTTGTAACGATGGTAGAAATCTGATCCCCAACGTTTTGGATACAAGCCTTCTTTGTCATTTAAGGCAAACAAGACTTTTTCCCGAGTCATTGGTGCAGCAAATTCTGCCATGTTTTTACGGTCTTCTGGTTTGACAGCGATCGCCGTATCGGATGTCGCTGGGCCACGTCCGCCTTCGTTCCATGCTCCTTCAAATTGGTTGGCTGCAGTGGCGCCGCCCCATAAAAAGCCTTTTGGAAATTGTTTTTCTGTCATGATTAGCCTACTTTCTTTTTCTTTATTGATCGACACAGCGGATCAGTAAGAAAGCATTCTTACTGATCCTACGACGTGCCGATAAACGCATTTATTTTACGACTTCGATCAAATTGTCGTTCGCTGTTACTTCTTTTGACTGTGTCGTTTGGATGTCACTGTAGTCGTTAGAGTTTGTGACGATGACTGGTGTCAGTAAGGAATAGCCTTCCGCACGAATCGCTTCAGTATCAAAAGAGATCAATTTTTGACCGGCTTTGACTTTGTCTCCTTGGTTGATGTAGGCAGTAAAGTGATTGCCTTCAAGTTCCACCGTATTCATGCCGATGTGGATCAATAATTCTGTCCCATCCTCAGTGACTAAGCCGATGGCATGTTTTGTTGGAAACAAGATTTTGACTTCTGCATCTGCTGGAGCAGTGATTTCACCGATCGCTGGTTCAACGGCGATCCCTTTTCCCATAGCACCTGAAGAAAAGACTTTGTCTTCCACATCTGCTAAAGCAACCACTTGACCGGTTACTGGACTTTTGACTGTTTCATCTTTGACGCTGGCAGAAACGGTTTTTACTTCTGGTGCTGGTGCTGCTGGTGTTGCTTGACCGTCGACTGGTGAATCAACAGTTGTATACAAAGTTGGTACTTTCAATAACATCATGATGATAAATGACGCTACGATTGCAATAACTGTACCGATGGCTAAGTGGATCACGCTATGGAAGCTGCCTGTTGCTGGATCGATATATGCAGGATACAAGAAGATGCCCATACCGCCCATTGCGTAACCAGTAACGTTAAAGATTGACAAGTAGATACCAACGAAACCTGAAACTAAACAAGAAACGATAAATGGTGTTTTCATTGGCAAAGTGTAACCGTAGATCGCAGGTTCAGTCACACCGAAGATCGATGAGATCAATGCTGGCATTGCGCCTTGTTTGACTTTTGGTTCTTTCGTTTTCAACCAAATCGCTGCTAGCACACCCGTTTGCGTGAAACATGGTAGCACAGCGGCGGTCAAAATAATCGAAGAGCCGTTTTGCGCCATATCCATGATCGCCAATGGCACAAGACCCCAGTGAAGACCAAACATTACCAATACTTGCCATAATGCCCCTAAAGCAAATCCATAAATGATTGGGCTGAAATCATAAACCGCTTGGAAAGCAATACCGATCCAGCTAGATGCTGTATTTGCGACTGGACCTACCACAAAGAAGGTCAACGGCACAGTGATCAAAATCGTTACAAAAGGAACCACAAACATTTTGACTACATCAGGTGTAACTTTGCGCATAAACTGTTCAATTTTCGAAGCGACAAAAATCGCTAAAATAATCGGCAGTACGCTATTAAAGTAGCCACCTGCTGGTAAGGTCAAGGTTAGACCAAAGACTTTGCTCGCTTCAGCAACGCTTTCTGCTAAACCAGGATAGACCATCGCACCTGCAATCGCTAATGCTGTATAGGTATTCATCTTGAATTTCTTTGCAGCAGTTACGGCTAAGATCATAGGTAAGTATTGGAACAAACCATCGCCTAGGGTATTCATTACTACATAGATTCCATTGGTCGCTTCCATCCCAGTTGCTGCAAGTAGCGCCGTGATCCCTTTTAAAATACCGGCTGCCGCTAATGGACCTAAGAACGGTTGAAACAAGCTTGAGATGACATCGATAAAGCGGTCAAACAAACTGCCTTTCTTTTCGTCGCCTTCGTCGATATCAAGACTGCCGCCATCGGCTAATCCGCCGACTTTCAGCACTTCATCGTAAACATCTGGCACATGATTACCGATAACCACTTGGTATTGTCCGCCTGCTTTGACAACGGTCACGACACCGTCACGTTTTTGCAAATAATCTGTGTCTGCTTTGCTTTCGTCTTTTAAGTGGAAACGTAAGCGAGTCACACAGTGTTTTACGGAAGAGACATTTTCTTTGCCGCCAACGTGGGCCAAAATGTCTTGTGCTAATTCAGTATATTTTGCCATTTTGATTTCTCCTTTTTAATAGATCATTTAATAAAAATAAAAAGACCGGCCATTTCTACAATAAACAAGCAGGAGTATCACCCATAAAAAACGAGACGGGTCTCCTCAACGAGTATTGTAAGAAAGTGCAGGTCTTGCCAGCCGAACTGTAACGAATCCATTTCCATTCTTAGGTTAATTTTGAGTGAGCGGCTAAGTTACCGATATGCAGAATCAAATACATCAATTCCATATCGTTGACATGCCAGCCCTTTTGTTCAAATAAGTATTCTTTGATCGAATCTGCGGTTTCTTTTTCTTTCGGATAGCTGCTGAAAGCCAAGGCAATCATCGGATTAGCCAATACTGGCTCTTCTTTTTCTTGACTTTGTCGAATTAAATAATAGCGAATGTGGGTCACAAACCGTTGGAAGTAGGAAGAATTCTCATCGTACTCGATGTTCATACTATACTTAACGATCCGTAAAATATTGTTGGTCAACTCGGTGTGCTCATAGGCACTTTGATTGGCGCTTTTTTCAATTTGCGCATTGACGAAATGCAAAGTGATAAACGCAGCTTCTTCTTGCGAAAAATCGGGATACAGCTCTTTGCGGATCAACTCGACCGCTTGGACACTGACCGCATATTCCTTGGCATAGATTTTCTTGATTTCCCAATGCATGGGATTGGTCAAAACAATTTCTTGCTTTTGACGACTGATGGCAAACAAGATATGATCCATCAGTGTGAAATAAACGTTTGGATTGAAATCGGTTCCAACACTTTCCCGAAAAAGACGCACGATTTCATAAATGACGGCCATTTGTTTCTCGTCAGCCTTCGTCATGACTTTCGACATATGTTCCACTGTCAAGTCATCTTCTGGGTAGTATTTTTTTTCGATTCGCTCAGCCGGAATCAGGTCACCCGGTTTCGTTTGAAAGCCGATCCCTTTTCCCATTAGGATCACTTCAACTTCATCTTCTTTTGAAAGTACAACATTGTTGTTGATCCTCTTGATAATCTTCACGAACGATCCTCCTTGATCAGCATAGCGCATACACAGCTTTGCATCGTTTGACGTCTATGCAGAAGGTCTTGTATTTTTTTCTTTCTCTGACTTGCCATTAAGTGACGAGGTGAATGTCTGCTCCAGGCAGTACTGCAGGATATCGTCAAACCTAGCTGGCACTTCATTGCGTTTTACTTCTCCCCTCCTTTGATGATCAATGACTGGACCTTACCTTGGAACCGGTTCTTTTTTAGCGAATAGAAATAATGGAGCAAAAAAAGAAGACCAAAGCAAAAAAGTGTACAACCCAAGAAACTTTGGGTAATCAATGCACTTTTTTCCTCTGGTCTTGCCTGCCGAACAGTAACGAATCCAGTAATGAGAACACTCTCGTGTTCCGTTGAGATAATAGTACTCATTCTGAGAAAAAATGTCAACACTTTTTTTGCAAACGTTTTTCTTTTTTTGTTTTTGACTTTTTTTCACTATCGTTCTCACTGAATTTCTTTTCTAGCTTTGGTCTTTTAGTTCACTTGAAATACAAGGTTTACTGTGTAGCACAATAAGACCACAAAAAACCGTAATCTTCGTGCATTACGGTCATAGCTGGAAGTATGATGCTTGAAAGACGATCAATCACAAAGAATCAGAAAATTGGGGAAGGTCTGGTGCATGACAGACATTCAACGGGACTGACCACCTTGCGCGATTCATGCGTTTCATGACTTCCACAAACGAAAAGGTCTCTTTGAGTGGGGGAATCAACCAAATAACCTTTCGATTCTTCAAGATCTTCTCTTTCCTGCTTAGAATGTTCGCAGTTCGCCGCGAAAAAAGCAGGACGTAAACTAAATTTCATTTATCAATCTGTCACTGATCCTTCAATGACAAGTATCTAAATGAAAGCCTGTACTAGTTTTTAAATGGGTTGATTTCCCAAGGACCAAATGGTTCAAATTCCATGAAAAACGACCTCCTTTATTATTTGCTATACCCTATTATATTTGATAACATGTTATTAAAATCACATTGTTCAGAAATGCGTCACAATTAAGGAGGTCCCCCATGAAACAGCAAGGCTCTTTAATCAAGAAACTGCGCACAGATCGCAAAATCTCGCAAGCCAAGCTTGCCGAAGGTATTTCCTCTCGCACCACCCTTTCTTCTTTCGAAAATCGCAAAACAAATCTCTCTTCACAAACCTTGTTTGACTACTTAGACAAAATGAATATCACGGTTCATGAGTTCAGTCTGTTGATCGACAGCGAAGCCACTGGTCAGAAACGTCAGCTGGTGCAAGATTTCTATACCCGATATTATGATCGAACACTGACTATCGACTACTTGACTAGCCTTGAGGAACGCTACTTTGAGACACAAAATTTTTTTTATTATTCTTTGTATGTCCAAGGCCTGCTGCTGCACAACCGTGAATCATTTCTGATGAATCGAGGAGCTTACACCCAAGAAGTTGAACTGGTAAAGCAATACTTGTTTGATATCGAAACCTGGGGGCGCTTTGAGTTGAACTTATTCTCAAATTTGTTATTTATTTTCGACCAAGAAACCATCAGTTACTATTTAGATCATGGGATCAAAAAAATTCTTCGCTATGCCAATGATCCCTTTTATGCAAATTTGTTAAGTGTTGTGATCTTAAATGGCTGCGCCTTTGCCAGTGAAAGTAAGGATTCCTATCTGCTTAACAAGTTTCTGCTTTTGTCTCATCCCTTGCCTAATACACCTCTGTATTTTTATTTGAAAATCCATCACGTCTTGTATCAAGAAATTTACTCCTATTTGCAATCTTCTCAATTAAACAAAGAAGTGTTAAGAAACAGCTTAATCGTTATCGAACAAGCCGGTTACCAGAACCATAAAAATGACCTGCAAAACTTGATTCATACCGTGACGAATATCTCCATTTAACATTCTTCCCTTTGAATCATCCTATATCCTTACAAACATGATTTATCTTTTTCGTAAACGCCTGTCTGCTTATTGAAGGACAGGCGTTTTTCAGCCAAATGCTAGCCTAACTTGTGCGCAAAAAACCAGTTAGGTGCGTAGACCTAACTGGTTTTCGGGCTAAAATCTTAAAACGTATCTGGTTTATCCTGACCCAGATTTGATTTTACACAACTCATCCCTCCGGTTAACTATAGAAGTAAACTGAGCTGGCTTTTCAGAAAACGACAAAAGCGTTGTTCTCTTTTGATTTCAGTGATTCAACAAATCGATTAGCGAGATTCTGAAGTTACACCAATTCGTGCCCATGGATTATGATCGGCATCATATGCCCATGTAAAGTTTGCGACACGATCAGAGACCGGCAATACTTGGTTACGGTACAATGTTGGAATTCCAAACGCTTCTTCTAACACATATTCTTGCCATGCATCAAATGCTTCTTTGCGTTTTTCTTCATCGAAGGAATCATTTGAATCGATGGCTGCTAACAATTCTGTATTGCGCTCAGACTCATAACGAGTGTAGTTGAAGGCAGAATTTGGTCCCCATAGACCGGTCGGTGAAGGATCAGACCCTGTTCCCCAAGCAGCTAAATAAACATCGATATCTGGATCATCATTTTTCAGCTTGTCGTAGAATGCTTGGAAGTCGATCAACCGTCCTGTTGAGTATTGAACATCTAAACCGATTTCTTGCCATTGCTGCACGTAGTAATCCGCCAACGGTTGTGCAGTTTCTCCACCTGCCATTGAAGCAAAATTGATGGTTAATTTGTTGCCATCTGGATCTTCACGGAAGCCATCGCCATCAACGTCGATAAAGCCTGCATCATCTAATAATTGATTGGCTCTATCTAAATCTAAATGGTATCCTTCAAGTTCTGAGTTGTGCAATGAGCCATAAACAGGTGGGATCAGAGTGCTAGCATTTGAGCGCAAACCATAATAGAAACGCTCGCCAATTGCATCATTGTCTACAGCATAGCCCATCGCTTGGCGCAAGGCTTTATTTGCCATTTTTGCATCTGGATTGTATTCCACACTATTTGTTTCTTCATTCCAAGTACCCAATTTGAAGCCAAGGTACGTATACGATTGTTCTGGACGGCCTAAAATTTGGTATCCGTCAGTATCCGCATAGGAATCATAAGTATCAGTAGGCATTTTTAGTGCAAGATCGTATTGTTTCGCATTCAACGCTTCGTTGATCGATGCGGAAGGAACGCCACGCATAACGATTTTGTCTAACGGCGGAGTATCACCATAATAATGCTCATTTGGAATATATTCCACTGTCTCACCTGGAACGATATTACTCATTTGATAAGGACCAAAGCCAATTGGGTTGCTTCGAACGGGATCACTAGATTCCATATCTGCCACTTCAATACCTTCAAAAGTATGTTTTGGTAATGCAGAATACCACACACCGCCACCTAGTTGCATCATTCCTGGATGCATTTCTTTAAATTCAATTTCAACTACTTTATCGCTGACAGCGGTGATTCCAGAAATCGTATCTGAATCTCCGTTGTGATATTCTTCCATACCGACTACATTGGTAAAGGTGTTGTCATAACGAATACCGGTATAATCTTGATGTCCAATAACTTCGTAAGAGAAAATAACGTCTTCAGCTGTGACCTCTTCCCCGTCTGACCATTTCAAGTCATCTCGTAAAGTGATCGTTGCGATATTATTCTCGATATCTAAATCAAGATCAGCCGCTCCACCATCAATGATTTTGAAATCTGCATCTCTTAAAAAGAGCTGCTCATGACTCGGTAGCATAAAGTCATTGTCATAAGTATCTTGATAGAACTCCCACTGGAACAATCCTTGGAATTGGGTATCCATGACAACTGCTACATCTAATGTACCGCCATCCATTACTTCACCATCGTTCACTACTGCCAATGGCATGGTGCTGATATCTGATGCTGCCGCATCTGTTGATGACTCTCCAGTATCTGTGGAATCTGTTCCACCCTCGTTACTTTGTCCGCAAGCCCCTAAAACAAGCGCTGCCAATAAAGTAATCATGCCAAACTTCGTTTTCTTCATACTCTTCCTCCTTATTAAATCCCCTCATTTATGATTCACTGATAAAAAAACCAAGCAAACAGTTTTTTTATCTTAAAATGGCTTTTTTATTAGAAAATCTGAACGAGATTAACTAAATTATAACAATTTTCTCAAAACTCTTTCCGTCAATAATTTCATCAATCTATGAAATTATTGAAAATAAGACGAAAATCATTGATAAATCGCTATTGCTTTTTTTCAAATATTCTTAAGTTTTTCTTTTATGACGTTCCTTTTCTCTCATATTTTTCGAAAAACGCCTTGTAGAAACTGTCAAAAAAACCTTCTTAGACGAGAAAAGATGTGATACTATGAAAAAAAGGAGCGTTCAGTGAAACTATGTCAGACAAACGAATTTTCTTACAAACGAAATCGAAACCTTTTGCACCGATCTCACAGCTCTTAACTCAGCGGTTGCTTCTGGCTTACAGCTGTGTGTTGATTCTACTCGGCTTGTTCACCTCGCCGCCTCAGGCATTGTGGCAAGGATCGTTGGCTATTTTGAATGCCCCTAGCAATTTGATTTCTGATTATTTTGCAATCGGCAATCTCGGAAGCGCCTTTTTGAATAGCGGCTTATTGACTTTGATTAGTATCCTGCTTGCTAAAAAGCAAGGAACCATTATTAGTGGTCCGATGATCGCCGCTTTCTTTACCATATCCGGCTTTTCTTTTTTTGGAAAAAACATCTTTAACTCAATCCCCATTCCCTTGGGTGTCTATCTATACTCTTACATACAGCAACGGCCCTCAACCCAGTACTCACTTGTCGCTTTATTTGGTAGTGCTGCCTCACCCGTCATTAGTTACTTAGCATTTGGCTTAGGCTTACCTTTGCCCCTAGGAATCGCGTTAGGTTATGGAATCGGCATTTTGATTGGCTTAACACTCCCCCCACTGGCAGCACAATTTTTACAATTCCATCAAGGATTTTCTTTGTACAATATTGGCTTTGCCACCGGTATTATCACTATGTTTTTCACTAGCTTTTTACGATTATTCGACATGGAAGTCTATTCGAACAAGCAATTGACGACTGACTATCACTATTATCTGACGGCTTTCTTGCTCATCCTTTGTTTTTTCTTGTTTTTTATTGGTTATTTTTTAAATAAACGATCAATAAAAGGTTTAACGGATCTTTTTAAAACTTCTGGGAAACTGATGACCGATTATGTCACAATTTTTTCACTAGGAATCACCATGATGAACATGGCAATGATGGGGCTCTTGATGTTAGTCTTTATTTTCCTGCTGCAAGGCGAGCTTTCAGGTCCACTTTTAGGGGCTGTATTGACCGTGATTGGTTTCAGTGCCTTTGGAAACCATTGGAAAAATAGTTTGCCCGTGATGATTGGGGTGGTCTTAGCCACCAAAGTCGGTTTGACTTCTGATGTATCCACCTTCAGCTTATTACTCACAGCGATCTTTGGAACAAGTTTAGCTCCGATCAGTGGGTATTATGGTCCTGTAGCTGGTATCTTAGCAGGCATCGTCCATGCAGCACTGGTCACAAATATCACTTATTTACATGGAGGATTGAACTTATACAATAACGGTTTTTCCAGTGGATTTGTCGCGGCGGCAATGGTACCATTGTTAGATGAATACCAACAAATCAGAAGGCGGCGAAAAAAATGATTGAAAAAGAACGGGCACGACGAATCGTCGATGAAGTAGTCACCTACTTTTTGTCCCATGACTGTCAAAAGATAACGAGCGAGATGGCCTTTGAAGCAGAAGGTTTCAAAGCAGTCGTGCAGGGCCCTTTCCCTGAACAGCCCTCTGATCTAGAACATTTTATCAACATGCTCAATACACCAAGAGACAGTACCTTGGAAAACTATTACGTTGAACTGTTGGGCGGTCATCAAACGATCCATGAAGAAAAAGATTACTATTTATTGGGATTAATGATCGATGAAGCCGCCATTATGTATGATGAGGGACAACTAGTCGTTGAACTGTTTCGCAAAAAATATGACTGAAGAGTAACAAGCAAACGACGTTTCTGATTTGTGGATCACACAATTCAGAAACGTTTTTTTGTTCGTTCCTCGTGACAAAATTGAAAGTTTATTGATAGATTTTTCACACTACTTTTCAGAAAACTAGCGTTATACTTTCATCATAATAAAAAACGAGGTGACCTATTTATGAAAAAATTTTTGATTGGACTAGCAGTTGTCGTGCTTGTGGGATTTGGTGCATTGCAAATTGCTGAATCAGTCATCATGGGGGGCGACAGCTATTATGTCCAAATCACGACAGATGGCGAAAAGACGACTTCTAAAGATGACAGTGGCAATGTCTATACTCAATACCACTATGAACTACCGGCTTATGACGAAAATGGCAAAAGCAAAACCCTTGATTTCAATGGTTTCCAAGAGCGGCCTTTGCGTAAAGAAGCCTATTTGAAACTTACTTGGAATGAGAAAAAAGGCGTGACCAGCTATGAAGAGGTCAAAGAAAAAGACATTCCCGCAAAAGCACTAACTCAATTAAAAGGAGCGTAACTTAATCATGGAAAAAATTATTCAAGCAAGTGAACTTACTAAAGTTTACGGAAAAGCCAACGAAAAACAAACCGAAGCCTTGAAAGGCATCAGCTTTGATATTGAAAAAGGTGAATTTATCGGAATCATGGGAGCTTCAGGCTCCGGTAAGTCTACCTTGTTGAACATTCTTTCAACCTTGGATCATCCAACCAAAGGTACGATCCGCATCAACAACAGCGACATCACCAAACTAAAAGGCGATGCCTTGGCAGATTTTCGCAGCCGTGAAATTGGCTTCATCTTCCAAGATTTCAATCTCCTAGAAAACTTAACAGCTTCTGAAAACATTGCGGTGCCCCTTTCTTTACAAGGGGTCAAACCAAAGATCATCCAACAACGGATCAAACGAGTCGCAGAACGTTTGTCTATCACGCATATCCTCGACAACTATCCGGCAGCAATCTCAGGTGGACAAAAACAACGGGTGGCAGCCGCTCGAGCCTTGATCACGGAACCAACGATTCTTTTTGCAGAT
The DNA here is from genome assembly GCF_002140695.1 of Enterococcus sp. 4E1_DIV0656. Classification (NCBI taxonomy): domain Bacteria; kingdom Bacillati; phylum Bacillota; class Bacilli; order Lactobacillales; family Enterococcaceae; genus Enterococcus; species Enterococcus sp. 4E1_DIV0656. Next base: position 529,069 of record NZ_NGLF01000002.1, read on the forward strand.
GAACCGACAGGTGCCTTGGATTCAAAAAGTGCCAAAGACTTATTAAATATGATGGACGACTTGAATACCAATGACCAAGTATCGATTTTATTGGTCACTCATGATCCCCTTTCTGCCAGCTATTGCCAACGTATTTTATTTATCAAGGACGGGAAGATCCATCAAGAAGTGAAACGTGAGGATCAAAGCCGGGAAGAATTTTACCGCAAGATCCTTGTCATTCTAGGAAACTTGGAACAATAAGGAGGAAGAACACATGCTTTGGAAATTATCACTTACCGGAATCATAGGCCGGTTGAAGGATTATATCGTCCTCTTTTCTGGTTTAGTCATGGCCTCAGCCATCTTCTATATGTTCGAATCAATGGCCAGCAATGAAGCCTTTTTAAAAAGCAACTCGATCATCAGTATGGTGGTCTTTATCTTTCGCTTTGGTTCTGTCTTATTGGGGATCATCACCTTTGCCTACATTTTATACGCCAATTCTTTCTTAATGGCGATGCGGCAAAAAGACTATGCCATGTTTATGATGCTAGGAGCCAAAGGACGTAAGATCGCCCAAATGATTTTCATTGAAACATTCTTGGTCGGGATCGCCGCCACTGCTGTTGGTTCTTTACTAGGTATTGGATTAGCCAGTGGTGTCAATACCTTACTAGTGAACCAATTAAATTTACAGATCAGCCATTATGCGGCCTTTAATCTACAAGCATTAGTCGTGACACTTGCATTCTTCTCGATTCTCTTTTTGATCGCTGCTATCTTTAATGCACGGGCAATTGCCAAGAAATCAATTTTAGCCTTGTTACGAGAAACCAGCACTCCGGCGCAAGTCAAGCAACGTCCTTTCATGCTCTTTTTGCAAACTGTCTTAGGGATTTGTTCTTTAGCAGTCGGTTATTATATGATGAGCGACTTGATGAAATTCCAATTAGTGGGGATCGGTGTTGCCCTAGTTACTATTATTTTAGGGACCTACCTTGTCTTTCGTTCCGTGATCATCACGATTTTATCTTTGCTGAAGAGGACCGATGCCATTGCTTTGAAAAGGTTAAACAATTTCACCTTGTCTCAGCTAAGCTTTCGGATTCGTGATTATACGCAGATGCTATCGATGGTAGCCATGCTCTTTGCTCTTGCATTAGGTGCCTTGACTGTTGGTCTGGGCTTCAAAAACGAGATCCCAATTATGGCAAAATCCGTTGCCCCTTATGACTTGTATTTGAATAATGCCCAAAATGCTTCTGACGAAAAAGTTGCAGCCTTAAAGCCGACTCTTGATGTCACTTATAGTCTGAAGGAAACAGACGACACCCTTTATTACAATAAAGATCAATTCAACAAGAACAACTTGCTCAGCACCAGTACGAATCAGTTGAGTATCGACGTTACCTACAACAAGCTGTCGGGAGACCAATTAGCCAAAGATATCACCGCGCAGGACCAATTGCGTAGCTACCTCTTGCCAGAACAACGAGGCAAAGAGATCCAAGTTGTCGATCAAACCGCTTTTGACACAATCAATGCCCCTGAATCCAGCTTGCGAATGGTGCAAGTCAAAGACTTTCAAACAAGTTACGATGCATTACATGAATTGGCGCAAACAAACCAAGAAACCAATACTACTGAAACTGCCGATACGAATTTTTCGCAACGGGTCTTCGTCTATGACACGTATAATGGTCTCTTCTCCGGTTTTGAATTTATGGGCTTTTTCTTGGGGATCGCCTTCTTGACGATGTTAGCAAGCTGCTTGATGTTTAAAATTCTTTCTGGGGCCAACAGCGACATTCAACGCTATACGATGTTGAAAAAAATCGGAACCCGGACTAGCTTATTGAAAGGATCGATCCGCAAAGAGATTGGTGTGCTCTTCCTAGTTCCTGGTATCTTAGGGATGATCCATGTCTTGTTCGGATTACAAATGTTCACAACATTGATGATCGATCCGTACCACGATCTATGGCTGCCCTTTGGCATCTTTATTGCTCTCTATGCCATTTATTACGTGGTGACCATCTGGTTATACACCAACATCGTTTTACGACCAAACAAAAAATAACTCGTACAGACTTTCTGAATTGCTCAACGCAAAGAGACCATCAATCCGCTTGATGGTCTCTTTCATTTCGTCGCTCTTCTATCGAAAAAAAACGCCGTTAGCTTTGAGGTTTAACGCCCATATGCATCGCCGCCGCACCTCCTGCATAGCTTTTGACTTGCAACACATCAAAGCCAGCTGCCTGAAACTCCCGTTTCAATGCCTCCTTGTCAGGAAAATCCCGCGCAGACTCCTGGAGCCAGGAATATTCTTGATAGCTTTTGGCGAACAATTTGCCAAATAACGGCATGACATGGTGAAAATAAAAAGTAAACAGTTGCCGCCAGCCGATCAGTGTGGGCTGTGATGTTTCGAGACAAACGATTTTCCCGTCTGGGCGCAGCACCCGATGGATTTCCGCCAAGACATGTTGGCGATCCGCGACATTTCTCAACCCGAACCCGATCGTCACATAATCAAAGTGCGCGTCTGGAAAACTTAATGCCATCGCATTGCCGGTCTGCCACTGGATCTGCGTTTGTTGCTTTTTCTGTGCCTTTGCTTTGGCAACCGTTAACATTTCTTCGCTAAAATCAACGCCGGTCACTTGCCCCGTCGGACCGACCGCTTCATTTAAAGCAAACGCCCAATCCCCGGTCCCGCAGCATAAATCTAATATCTCCGCACCCATTGGTACTGCCATCCGTTTCATGGTGTCCTTGCGCCACCGTTTGTGGAGCTGAAAGGAGATAATACCGTTCATTCGATCATAACGGGAAGCGATCGATTCAAATACATCATGTACTTTGGTTTCTTTGGCTGTTGTTGCCATTGCGGCACGTCCTTTCTTTGTTCCCTTCGTTTTGCTGTTGCTTCACGTGCTTCTGCTTTTTAGTCTAGCACGAAAAAACCTGCGGAACAAAAACCCTGCTTTCGGCTTTTCCTCCAGTCATTTCCCCACAAAAAAACAGTCTTTCCTACATAGCTCCCCGCTTGTTGACCAAGGCAATTCGGTCAGCAACAAGCGGATCCAGCAGTGAAAGACTGTTCTTCTTCTGTTTGTTTTAAAAAAGGTTGTTCACGTTTAATCGATGAAGTCCCAGATATTGTTCCAATAAGAAACACGGTCTGCGCCATTTTCATCTTTGTAGCGCACAGAAATCAAATTACGGATGTCATGAACAGGAATATCAAGGGTGACAGAATCCGTTACGGGTCTTTGCTGCACGTTGTATGTTCGATAAAAGGTGCCATCCATATAGACGTCAAAGGTACTAAGATTGGAATAAAAAATCTGCAGCTGATTGTTATGAACAGCAAGGTTGATCAACTCACCAGTGACAGCGCGTGTACCGGTCTGAAGCGTGAGACTGTCTTCCCCTATCAAAATGTTTTCCGTCTCTGGTTGATTCCCCGAAACTCTACCGTTGATCGTTACCGGGGTCAGAACATTACCAGCAGCTGCCTGTTCATCCACCCGAGCAGTCAAGTTCCATTCTATGCGATCTCCAGGTGCGATTGGGCGTTCTAAGTGGATCGTGATACGATCGCCAGAAAGAGTTGCCGAGGCGATATTGTCTTGATACACGAGCGCATCGACATTTAAGAACGTCAATAAATTCGGCGAGATATCTAGCGTCACGACAGCATTTTCAATATCGTCTTTCCCAGAATTTCGCGCATCGTTGCTTTCTACGATCGTCCGCAAGATCAATTGATTGCCGACGGTGATAATCGGATTGCCTTCTTCATCACGATCAAAGCTTTGCGGTACTCGCAACGTAATCGATGGGTCAGAAGGTCGAATACTGGTGACTTCAAAGGAGAGCGCTGGTGGGAAACGATCATCGCCAATGGCATCACGATACCCTAAATAGTCCTCGTAATCGCTGGCGGACGGATTCGTGCTCCCCAACTGACCATTGGGTTCCGTCGTGGTCGTATCTGGTAAGGTTCCTACGAAATCGTCGTAACGATCATTTGCGAAATCTTTTGCGTAAAATTCGATATACACATCCTCTTCAGGATCAAGGCGACGAGGTAATTGATACTGCCATGGCACGGAGTTGCCTTGTTCGGCATCAAGCGTAATGACATATGGGTCACCTGAAGCATCACGGATCAATCCTTGCGCGGTACTCGCATAAATGGCGACTCGCTCTTTTGGCTGGTCGTCTTGCGGAGAATGAAAATCCATGATCCCCGAAACTGTTGTCGTCCGTTCATTAAAGACCTGATCCTCTGCCACTTGCAGACCAGTCGGTGGTCGTACATCCACGACGACCGCATCAGGCAAAGCGGCAATACTCTCTTCTGTTGCATGAATGAAAATCGAATCATCAACATCCTCCATCGTTGGGTCTAATCCTCGGTGGGCACGCAGCACTTCAAAACGTTGACCTGTCTTGAAAAAGTCGTCCCGCGTCCATGCGATCACACCATTATGCACCTCACCAAAAACATCGACAGTTGATTTGGAGGAAAGCCATTGCGTTTCAAGCTGGTTGCCCGCTTCGTCCTTCAAAGCAACTTCCACCCAGACCTCATCATCCCAAGCATCGCGAATCGCCCCCGTGTATTCATACGGAACGACCGCTTTGGCATAAAAGGTTTTGTCGGCATTGGTCGGGGTCACTAAGTGCTGGATCATTGGCGGATAATTATTGGCAGAAAATCGCGTGTAGGCATTCCCGCCCCTAAAAGTCGTACTGTTGAATTCATTTGAAAAAGGCTCTCCCGGCTGCGGACTAACGATTTGTGCAAAATTGACATTGCCTAGTTGATAGCTCAGTGGATTCCAGAAATTGTCCGGATCACCATCTAGATTCACGTCGTTGCGCTTTTCCCAAACCGCTAGTCCAACACGATTAGACATAAAGGTACTGTTACGGTTCGAATTAGAAAAAGCTTGTCCGCCATTCGGACGATTATTTCGGAAGTCATAAAACAGTGGTTCATCAATCACAAAATTGCTTCTGGCAACCGAACTGATTATTCCATTATTTGCACCTAGGGTCCGACCTTCCATTCGAAAAGTCGCGTCTTTTCCAGCTAAGAACTCGGCTTCTCCGCCTTGCATCCAAACAGCAGGTCCACGATGTGCATAGATATGGATTCGACTGTTTTCACCTTGTGCATGAAAAACCGAAGTTCCACTGCCATCAAGAGGAAATTGAATGCCTTGTCGACCAGCCGTATCTGAGCCATTACTGGCAGTAATGGTGGAATCAGCAGATGGGTCAAATTCTCGTTCTTCATCATTGTACTGATCAAATACGGCAAAACCTGTTTCATCAATATAGATGCCATCATCTGCCGCAGTTCTGGTGCCTGCATGGTTAAAGATATTCAACTGACCGGCTGACTCCACATAGAACTCGTTGTTCCGCCCGTACATCCGCACTGCAGCCGCATTTCCGTGGTATTTGACGATATTCATTTTCCCTTGGTCGGCAAGCACAAAGGTCTGTTCCCCGACTAAGCGAAACCGCATAACTGAACCATACTCATGATGTTGCCCATCACCAAACATATTAAACTGCGACCCTTCCCCAGTTACCGTCACATTGCCGCCGAGTTTGGTGGTCGATCCCGCTTTTGAAATTTGATTGACAAAAGCAGTGGTTCCTCTCGGTACACCACTCGTGGGAGCAGGCGCTCTAGAATAGGAGTTTACGACCGCACCACCAGAAATAATCGTACGAGAAAACTTATTTTGCGTTTCATCCCGTTGTCCAATCAAGGAAATGATTGCGCCGTTCGCTCCCGCTAAATTCATTTGTGATGAGGCATTTAAGACCGTGCCTTCTCCATCGACTTCAAAAATCACCTCGTTAGTACGTCCTTCGAGATTTGCCCAAATTGCTTGCCACTGGACACTATAGAGATCTACTTTGGAACCCTTATTGACCCGAAACGAGGTTGAGATATTATTGTTGTCTGGTCGGAGCCGAAAAATCGGCTGCGTATTTGAGATCTTGACATCCGCCTCATCTGTGATCAAGACACTTTTGACATTAAAGCTGCCAGTATCTGAACTGTTGCCCGCGGCTGGGTTCCTGTGAGCCACCCAATGGAATGTTCCGCGAATCTCGAGATTTCCTTGTTGCAAATAAAGGAAATTATTGCCTGTACTTCCCTCTAGCACACCACTTTTTGCCTCGATATTTTCTATTTTGACCGTCCAAAAAGCTGAGGCTGCCAACGATTGTTGATAGATCAACGCGTTTAATCCTAGATTGTTTCCCTGAAAATCGATCGTCATATTTTTCAACTCAAAGACAGCTGGCTGATGATCATGGGTAGTCGTCAGTTCAAAGAAACGTCCAGTAGGATTCGTGCTATAGTTTGGTGTCCCGTTCGTGTTGAAACGCTTCGGTGTGGTTAAGGTAAAGCCATTCCCATCGATGGACACCGACCGATCCAACGCTGTTAAACGATTGTTGGCCTCATCCGTATAATCAGCGGTAATGTCAGCGAGAAACACGATTTCAGAGATCGATGAATCACTAAAAGCAGCCCGCAGCGCTTGATAGTCCGAAACTTCGGCACGCTCTCCTTGCGTCGCCCGTTCTGAAAGCAGTTCGACTGCCGCTGACTCATTGGTTTCCTGCTGCTGAATGTCAAGCAAGGCTACTTCTTCTACAGCCTTGTCAGCTTCCAATCGCAAGGCTTGTCGTTCCTCGAGAGAAGGCGGAGCGATTTTTTGCAGCGTCCGATTTCCCCGCTTAAGGACAAATTCGATGGCTTCTTCTTCTCCTAAAGAAACTGGTAATGCCAAGGACAACGTTTCTTCCGTAGGCGCCACTTCGATCGCCACACCATAAACACCCTCTTGTTCAGCAGGATGCAAGGTCGCTTCCTCAAGCTCAAGCATTTCAAACATTTCTAATGACACCAGCGCTTCATGATTTGCCATCAAGAAAAGCGTCTCGCCAGCGGCTTGTTCCGATTCGATCGTCAATACATATTGTCCTGTTTCTGGGTCAAAGTGACCGGACACTTCATAAGAATTGCCACCATGGATAGCAAAGACCGCATACAAGACAGAAATAACGATAAAGACCCCTAATGCAGCGGCAGCCAGTTTGATTTTCGAGACAGTCGCTAGAACAGTAAATGATTTCATCTAGGCACCCCTTTCCTTTGATTACTCCAACAGTTCTTGTCCCGTTTCAAAGCTTGATAGATAATACAGCTTGATAACGACACTTGCCGAAAACGCATCTGCTCCTGACGTATTGCTTCCTTGCCGATATTCGACTGATTCAACTTTTAAAAAGCGATTCAGGTTTTCCATCCGATCAATAAAACGCACGATTCCTTCATTCGTCTCACTCAGGAGGTCAAAGCCGATCCTTGTGACCCGAAATTGCGTAGCCAAAGGATTGTCACCAGTCTGATCTGCCATTTGTTCTGGTGTAGGGTAAAGCATCTCCTCATTAAAGGTCGATTGCAAAATCGTGATCGGCAATTCCGTTTCAAGGGCAGCGAGATCGGTAAAATAAGACTCGATCGCCATGCCATTGGGAATGATCGGCACCTCATTGACCGTCTCTGAGGAAAGAAGGTCTGGTTCCCCTTGTAGGTAAACCAGCTGTTCCTGAATGTCGCGGATCTCTGCTTCGATCCCAGCTAATTCCTGAGCCAATTCGATCCCTTCGGCACGTTTGGGATTCAGTAAAAATAGCCAGAAAATAAGTACGGAGGTAGCGAGAACTAGCGCAATTACCGCGGAGATGATGATGTGTTTTTTGGAGAAAAAGACTTTAGTCATCCGCTTCCACCTCGCTTTCCTCTTCGCTCTCTTCACTGATCACTTGTGGTGCAGCGATTCGTGAGAGGTAGACAGTGATGCGCCCATCTTGCGGCGTTGAACTATGAGAAAAAGATTGATAAGTCACATGATGTACCCAATCGATTGCTTCAAAAGCCGATTTAAGGCGAATCAGACTTTCATAAACATCCCCTTGGACTGCCATGCTCACCAAAGGAAACAATGGTGTACCGTCTTGGGCTGTTTCGGACATTGTCCCCTCGCCATTTAGCAGCAAATTATACGAATTGATGGTCACATCGATTCCTGATGCCACTTCCTCAAAGGTTTCCATAATAGGCGCTGTGAAATATTTCTCTTGCTTTTGCAAGGCAATGAATTCTTGCAGGTCTTGAGATTTTGACGCTAGCATCTCTTCTAACTGGCGCTGGAAAACGATGCGCTCTGCTTGACTAGACATGATATTGCTTTGATTATTGGTCACCAGCCTTTGATAATACCAAAAGCCTAACCCACAAACCCCAACGACTACTAACGAAAGGAGAAGCGAAACCGAAAGAATGACTTCAAACGCCCGATTACGGATAAATTTATTAGGCAATAGATTGATGTTCATGGTTACACCTCTTTCGTCGCTAATCCCGCAGCCAAGATATAGCGGTCGGGAATTTTTTTCTTGCTGGTTTCACTTACTTTTGCGGAAATCGTTTTGACCGGCAAAGAAGACAACTCATGAAATATTTCTTGGACTTCTTTCCGCAGCATTGGATGACCGCCGACTAAGTAGATTTTTTTCAATTCACAATCAGGCGAGATTTCCTGATAATAGTAAGCAATCACCGAATTCAAGGTTTCTGCTAACCCTTCCAGTGCTTGGATCTCCGCACTTTCCCTAAAGTTCACTTGCACAGATTGGGCTTTTTCAATATATTTCCAGTTGGCTTGATTATAATCTTCATACTGCACGTAAGTCGGCACCAATTCTTCAAAAAAGGTGATATTAGCGATGCCAGCATCTAACTCGACCAGCACAAAATTTTCACTCCAGTTGATCTGTCGCTGAAACATACGACTATACGCCAGAAAACTGCAATCGACGCCCATCAGCTGATGGCCGCCTTTTTTCAATGTGTCGCCGAGTTGAATCAAAATCGGCTCTGATGTGACCACGACTGGCACATTGCCATTGATGGTAAACCGATTCCGCTGGATGACCACAGCTTGCGGTTCTGCTTTCTCTTCCTTCTTGCTGGCTTTTTTCTTTTGTGCTTTTGGTGCTTTTTCCTTGTTACCTTTACCAAGGATCAGTAGATCAAAAATCGGGTTTTCAAAAGGCAAAGAGATGGACTCCCCCAATTCAAAATACAAGTACTCGCGAATCTCTTTTTCCGAGTTCATCTTACCGATTGGGATCTGTTTGATCAGCAGACGAGAATTTAGTGCCGTGATCACCACACTCATCGTGCGTAATCCCAAGCGTTTGGCAATCTCATTGAAGGCGGCTTCAAGACTATCAGGATTGCGCAGCTTATCATCTTTAAAAATCGTACCATTCACAACCAGCTCGCCGTATTTGAGACGGTCACCTTTTTTGGTACAGTAACGGATGCAGTTTTTTTGGATGTCGATCCCTACTAAGCGGGGAATTGTTTTTTTGCCAAACATACGAGGACCTGCTTTCTTCTTGTTGGTTTTATATGAAGGAACCAACGTTATTTCTATGTACAACGCTTGCTTAGCAAATCAAGCAAACGCCAAGGTCAGCAACCCAATTCAAAGGAACCAGCCGCTGCCAAGATAAACCATGCCGGTAGCAATGGCGATAAAGGGACCAAAAGCAATGTAGCGGCTTTTGACTTTGCCCCGTAGCATTTGGATCACGTAAAAGATCACTGCCAAGCAAGAAGCGACAAATAAAACCGTCAAGACTTGCACTGGGCCGATATACACGCCTAAGACGGCAAATAATTTGATATCGCCGCCACCCATGCCTTTTTTACTGAGCTCCGCTAATAGATACAATGGCAAGAAGCCAGCAAAGAAGCCGACGAGCCAATACCACCAAAATTCATTTTGCGGTTGGATCAACCGTAAACCGATCCCTCCGGCGAAAAAAGGGGCTAACACTTTATTGGGGATCAGCTGATAGAAGATGTCGCTGGCAGAAATAATGGCTAATAAGGCTAATAAACACCAAGCGGCAATCACTTCAGCAGTGCCCCAAAACAGCAAGGTCGTACCCGTAAATAGCATGCCGATCAACACTTCATAAAGAAAAGCAATCAGCGGGATCTTTTTTTGACACTTACGGCACTTGCCTTTTAAAATAAGGTATGATAAAACTGGAATGAGGTCCCTTGCACCTAATGTCTGTTGGCAGTCATCACAGTGCGAGCGAGTCAGCAGGGATTCCTTTTTGGGAACCCGCCAACCAACCACTAGGAAAAAAGAACTTAGACACATTCCTATGATGAAAAGATAACCAATGATTAGGCCCATTGGGATCTGTTGCAAAATTTCGTTCATAAAAAACTCCTTTTTTCCTGGGGGTGGTAGTGCTTAAGTAATTTGGTTCATGTTTATGTTAAATGTTTTATGGTGTTCCGGAACCGAATAACTGAGCACGTGTTAAACTGCTTACTGCATCTTGATCCATACCTGTTATAGCAACAGATGGTTTTGTTCCCGCAGATAGGGCAGCAGCTGGGAGATCCATTGTTAATGTCCCTTCTGATGTAATAGTGAATTGCACAGTTGATAATGAAGCGAAGCCCCCTCCATTATAAAGACCAGCAGTATTTACATCAGCAAGTGTGAAGGTATTATTATTTCCTCCACTAGCAAGACCTTCAGATGTTGACTGGTGCAATACCGCTGCCGAATAAGCAGTCTGAACATCTGAAATCGCTGCATCTTCACGGGCGTTCTGAATAATATTTCCGATTGCAATCACACCAATCCCTGATAGAATCGCAATGATCACAACAACAGCAAGTAACTCAACCAGCGACAAACCTGTCTCATCTTTCATTAATTTGTTAAAACGATTTTCTGTTTTTTCTTCTACTAAAATTGCACTAAGCATACTTTATTTACTCCTCCTACTTTTCCTAAAAATATATATCAAACAGAATGTCTAGGAACTCTGTTAATATCCAAATTGTTATCCTTGAATAGCACCAAAAAGATCAAACATCGGTACCATGATCGCAGCGACGATCAATCCAACAATGACACAAATAACTAATATCACTGTCGGTTCAAGAACTGTTTTGATTCGTTTACTGGACTCGTCCACTTCTTTTTGAAAGATAATACTTAGTCTTTTCAGCATATCTTCAAGGGAACCAGTACTTTCCCCGATTTCTACCATCTGAGTGACTAATAAAGGAACGTTAATGTTTCCACGAAAAATATCACTCATTTTGCCCCCTTCTTCTATTTGAAAGGCACAATTATCAATGATTCGCTTGATTGATTTATTGGACACGACATCCCGACTCATATTCAACGCTGTGACCATACCAACCGAACTACCCAGTAAAGTCGACAAAGTTGTCATAAACAGTGAATAATTATTTTTAATCGCTAATTCACCGAATAATGGTATTTTTAAAATGAAACGATGAACGGCAAAATCGATTTTTTCATTTCGACGGATGAGCCAAAAGCCGATCATAATGCCTACAATAAAGATTGCTAAAACCCATCCTCTAGTTTGAAGAAAGTCACTGATAGCCATGGTAATCACAGTAATTCTTGGTAAGTCTGTATCAAAACTTTCAAATACTTCGACAAACATCGGGACGATCATAACTAGTAAAATGATACCTACAACAAACGTCATCAAGATCAAAATGATTGGGTAAACCATCGCTGTTACGAGACCACTCCGATTTTCAGCACTTTTCTCATAGTAATCCGCCATATCCGTTAAGTTTTTTTCCAAAGATCCTGACATTTCCGAAACGGCGATAACGCTTGTCAACAAAACTGGAAAAGCATTTGGGTGGGCTTTATAGGCTTCTGAAAGTGGTCGTCCGCCATCAATCTCATCCCGAACTTCGCCAAGAATTTTCTTGAAATTCGGATTTTTTTGCTGTTCTTCCAGCATTCGTGAAGCATCAACAATCGTAATCCCCGAAGCGATCAATGTCGAAAACTGGCGTAAGTATGCAACTAATAATTTTAGAGATACTTTGTTGAACAATTGAATCTCTTTATTCGCCAAGGTTTCTGGCTGTTCGATCAAACTGTTGACTTTGATATGCTTTTGGCGCAGCTTTTGGCGGGCTTCAACGGAGGAATTGGCACGTAAGCTGCCAGAAAACGTTTCGCCTCGGACATTGGTGCCTTGATAGGCAAAGAGTGCCATCGGCTATTCGCCCCCTTCCTCCATCAAGTTATCTGCCACATCGGCATCGACCCGTTCCGCAGCAACGAGTTCTTCTAAAGAAGCGCTCATGGTATGCATGCCTTCGTTTTTTCCCATCTGCAGCATATTATGGATCTGGTGGGTTTTCCCTTGACGGATCAAGCTGGCGATCCCTCGGGTATTGAGCATCATTTCGGTTGCTGCTACCCGTCCGTTGCCATCGATCGTTGGCAGCAAGCGCTGGGACAAGATCCCTAGTAATGCGCCAGCAAGCTGTGTACGAATCTGAGTCTGCTGATCGGCAGGAAAGACATCGACGATCCGTTCAATAGTCGCTGGGGCACTTGACGTATGCAAGGTTCCTAATACCAAGTGTCCCGTTTCCGCTGCCGTCAAAGCAATCGAGATTGTTTCAAAATCCCGCAGCTCCCCTACTAAGATGACGTCTGGATCTTGACGCAGGGCAGCTCGTAAGCCATTGCCAAAGGACAGGGTGTCGCTGCCGACTTCGCGCTGGGCAACGATGCTTTTTTTGTGGTTATGGATGTACTCGATCGGGTCTTCCAACGTCAAAATATGCGTCTTTTTGGTGTCATTCAAATAGTCCAGCATCGCAGCCAGTGTCGTTGATTTCCCTGAGCCGGTCGGCCCTGTAACTAAGAACAAGCCTTGGCTTTTATGGATCAGAGTCCGCAAGACGGTCGGCATACCGAGTTTGCTTAATTTCGGGATCTCGATGGGGATCTGCCGCAAGGCGATCGAAACGGTATCTTTTTGACGGAAAATATTGACCCGAAAGCGGCAGATGTCGCCTAATTCGTAGGCCAAATCGGTTTCGCCTTTTCCCTTGAATTCCTCCCATTGCCGTTGGTTGCAAAGGATTTCGGCAATGGCTTCGATGTCCTTGGTGTCGATGGTCGGCACCCCTTCGATCGGTAGCAAGTCGCCGTGGCGACGAAAAATCGGTGGGACGCCTTCGACTAAATGGATATCCGATGCTTTTTGTTCGACGGCGATCATCAACCAATGATCGATCCGCTCTTTAGGTGACATGGCAGCAAATTGCGCCGCTTCGTTGCGATTGACGCCCTGTGTACTGTTGGCAGTCGTCGTTTTTGTCACTGCTTGCCGTTCTGCTTTTTGAATGATCTCCCGCGTCGAGACAGATCGGTCTTGATCGCTCTGGCGACTGTGGGCACGTTTTTTTTCTCTCAGTTCACGATTTTCCCGAATGCGGGTACGGGTCGGAGCGGTTTTTTCTCTCGTCGCCCTTTTGGTTGCTCGCTCTTGTGTTGCCACTCTCGTTTGATCCATTAAACCAGCCCCTTTCTATGTGCATTTCCTTCTAAAACAATGTATGTAGTTCTCCGGTGATCCCTGGATCACCGATAAATCAATCAGCGCCTCACTCTTCTGCAGCGACCACCTTCAAGACTTCTTCGATGGTGGAAAAGCCTTGTTGCACTTTGTCTAACCCATCATCCAACAAAAAGCGCATCTTTCGTTCCTGAACATAATCCATCAGCTGGTCGTTGGTCGCTTTGTTCGTGATCATACGGCGCAGCTTGGCATCGATCGTCAACAGCTCTTGGACGGCCATTCGCCCTTTGAATCCCGTATTGCCACACTTTGGACAGCCCATGGGTTGTGCCAGTTCCGTAACCGTGATGCCATAGGATTCAAATAACTGCTTGTCCTTGTCGCTGGCTGGTCCTACTGTCTTACAAGAAGAACAAAGGGTTCGGACGAGTCGTTGAGCTAAGATGCCTTCTAACGCATTGGCAACCAGAAACGGTTCCACCCCCATGTCGACTAAGCGATTGATGGTACTGACGGAATCATTGGTATGCAGGGTGGATACTACCAAGTGCCCGGTCATGGAAGCCCGAATCGCAATCTCCGCCGTTTCGCCATCTCGAATCTCTCCCACCATCACGACATTGGGGTCTTGTCGCAAGATCGACCGTAACCCAGCGGAAAAGGTCAAACCGACATTGCTGTTGACTGCCACTTGGTTGATACCTTGCAGCTGAAACTCTACTGGGTCTTCGACGGTGATAATATTGATCTCCGGCGTGTTCAACTCTTGCAGCGCCGCATACAAGGAAGATGATTTCCCTGATCCTGTCGGTCCTGTGACAAGAATGATTCCATGGGGTTTATGCAAAATCGCTTTAAAGGTCGCCAATACCTTCGGTTCAAAGCGAAACTCATCTAGGCGCCGAATGCCACTGGAGCGATCCAACACCCGAATCACGACTTTCTCCCCATGAATGACAGGCAAAACCGAGACCCGCAAATCAACCACGTTGCCCCCGTTACGAATCATTGCCCGACCATCTTGTGGCACACGTGTTTCGGTGATATCCAAGGAGGAAATGATTTTCAGTCGTGAAGTAACACCAGTCTGAATACTCTTAGGCAAGTTTTCATGGGTACGAAGCTCCCCATCGACCCGTAAGCGGACAACTAATCCTTTTTCTTGGGGATCGAAATGGATATCACTGGCGCCCCGATCCACTGCATCTTGCAGCAGGGTATTGACCAATTTGACAATCGGCGAATCATCTAATTTTGAGTCGCCTTCTGGGTCGATGGTTTCAACGAGAGAGTCGCTCAAGCCATCCAAACTGATCTCAGAAGGGTAATCGCGAACGATCAGTTGTTGGATATCGGCATTGTGGGCTTTTTGCGGACGAATCAATAACCCAGTGATCAAACGCATTTCATTGATCGCCGCATAATCCCCAGGGTTTGCCATCGCAACGGTCAAGCGGTTGCCTTTTTTTTCTAATGGAAAGACGCTGTGCTGTTTGGCAAACGAGCGGGGGATCAAGGACAAAACCTCTGAGCTGATCTCTAAGTCAAACAGGTTGCCTGTTTGTGTTTTCTCAGCAGTGGTTGAACTTGTGGTGTTCTCTGACTTTTTGAGAGGCCTTCTAGGTTTTCTACGTGGCGTTCTTTCACTTGATTGCGGCAACTGGCGCCCTCCTTTCAATAATCGAGTTTGTTGATATAGTCAAACATTCGTGTAACGGTTAAATATGCTTCATCATCAGACCACATGTTTCGATCCAAAAAACTTCTGAGGATCGTTACCTCCCCCGATTGCGCCTGACTTTCAAAGTCGCGGACGCGATAATTGACGCCTAATTGTTGCAGTTGATTTTCTAGTTCCACCTGGTCATCCATATAGTAAGGTACGAGAACGACCGTTCCTTCAAGACGACGGTTATGAGCCCCTGTTGCTAAAAAAGTCGGGTCAAATAATGCCAAATCTGGCAGTATTTCCATGACAAAGGTCGACTCTCTATCCACAGCTAAATGAAAGGGTTCAACGCCTGTATGACCCAAGATCAGCTGGGCACCATTTTTTAAGGTGATTTGATTCCAATACGCTGGATCTTCATAATAAGAATCAAAAACCGCGGAACTGCCGGCTTCTGCTAATGCCAGTCTTCGAGCAGTTTTCGGCGCATCGATAAATGAAAGCCCGTGAACCTCCATTATGGTATTGCTGCCATCCAATGTGATTCTTGACGGATCATGGGGCACTGTGAATTGATTTTGATTCTGAAAATACGAGAAATCATCGATCGTTCCACCACTAGGCATCATCGTATTCGTCAGCATAAAATCACCATAAACAGTAATCCTTCGTTCCGTATCTTCGGTACTATGCACGATCGAGCCTTCCGTGACTGGTCCCGCATAAAAATTGCTGCTCGTCAGAACCATCGACGGCTTCATAAACGTCAAACTACCATCTGCCGCAGGGTTCTGTTTCGTGGCTTCTCGATGATAAAAATTAAAATAATTGGTATTTAATTCGCCTAACCCAGTGCCCGCATCCGGTGAATTTACGGAAACATTTAGATGGCCTTCAGCAAAGAGAACCCCTTCTTGCTCAACTCTCGAAGCCGAACTATTGGTGTTGTTGATCCATACGTTTCCAGCAAGGATATCCGTATATGCTTGTGATAGGACCAAGCGACTGCCAGCTCGACTGCCCAAATCGATATACATTCCTAAACCGGCTTGCAAGAAGATGTCTTTGATCACGTTCAACCCGTTACTAGGCTGTCCGCCATCATTCTGGATCGCAAGCAGACTTTTTGCCGAAAATTGCCCGCTTCCCTGTCCTTCCATCTGGACCCCATGATTAAAGAAAAAGGAACCATCGAAATGCAGCCAATTAAGAATCGGCTTTGTTCGAAAATCTAAAAATCTGCCGTCTTGAAAATCTTGCAGGACATTGTTGGCAAACCCGAATTGCAAGAAGTCATCCGATTCAAAAGCGAGATAATCAAACGATGGACGTACACGTTGAAAATCGGCGACTTCAAACAATTTTCGAACCCAAGTATCGGCGGATACAGCTTGCCCTGCTGTAGAGGGTAAGTAATAGGGATAAAAAATGTTTCGCCAAATATCCAGCTGTGTTTGTCTTTGTTCGAGGTCTTCTTCTTCAAGCTGCATTTCATAGATATATTCGGCAGAAGCTGTATGTACTCGCGGTTGCCCTTCAGCCAATTGCGTCTGATCCGTGACTTGCGATTGAATTTGAATAATGATTTGAAGATTGGTTTTATCTGGCAGCATCGAAGCGGATTGGATCCATCCTTGCTCCCCACCAGATTTGGTCATTACATAAGGGGCGATCTCATTATATTCATAGTCAACGACAGAGGAGGTAAAAGAAAATTTATCATCGATGGTCTCATTCACATCGACTTCGTCCAGCACAAATCTCAATTCGTTATCTAGATGGTCTTGCCAGTCATTATTATTAGAATAGAAGCCGCCATTCTGCATGGTTCGAGTGATGAAATCATCTATTCTCAGTTTTAGCTCCTGAGAAGCGAGTTGAAAGGAATATTCGTGTACATCTTCCACTCGACGGAAGCTATCTATCGTTCGAATTTGTGAATTGACATTTCGAGCAACAAGGAAGACCAAGCCAATCATCAAAGAGGAAAGAATGATCGCCGCAAGGGCATAAATCAGCGCAAAACCAGCTTCATTTTGTCTACCATCTTCCATTCCCGGGTACCCCCCCTCTTGCTTTCTCATTGTCACGATAATTGATCGTAAATTCTCGTTTATAGATAATCTGCTTGTGGTAATCAGTGACCAGATCCTCCATCTGCCACCAGCCAGTCAAATCATCATAATAATCCGCAAAGTTGATCGTTTCCGTGTAAAATAAAACGAAAAACTTGGTCTGGATACTGAACGTATCGCGATAATTTGGCGTATAGTGATGGGTCAACGTCGCTTCATTCTCATTTTTTTGTTGAATGATCTTTAACTTAATCGTAGGATCTTTCGTATCATAGACTCTGGCACGAATATTGTTGGTATCTGTGATATCCGTCACAACCATTCGAGGACTGCCCTCTTCCGTAATCGTTGCCCCTAAGGTTCCTTCGGGCATTGTTGTGACAATATGTTCCTCGTGGAAAAGAAGACTATCATATTTTCCTAAATACCCCGCATGTTCATAGATACCATCAATTTTGGCGATTTGGTCTGCTTGCGCCAAGATTTCATTCGCTATCCCTTGAAAGGCAGCAATTCGACCTTGACGAACAGAGGCTTGGACGATCAAAAAGAGTGTCCCAGAAAAGAGTGCAATGATGATGCCGAATATGACCATCGCCCCTAACAATTCGACAAGCGTGATTCCTTGCTCATCCTGTAATCGATGCTTCATCTGCGCCCCTCCTTTGTAACTTCCGCAAGAACAGCCAGCCCTTTCAATAGTCTACTACCCAATGCAGATACGTTTCTGTCAAAAATGCGCCCGTTTGTTTATCGAAGACCTGAATAATAAGTCCGAGCCCGAGCTGACGACGGTCGTAACTGTCTTCTCGCAGTCCATGACTGGGGTCTTCGCGAATGGAGACCTTGACCAAATAGTTGGTGGTTTCTTCATTCTCCGACAAGTACGTTCCCATATAGAGGCGATTTTCTTCCGAATTTACCAAGGGCTGCGGCAAATGAGCGCCAGAATGATCGTATACCACCTTGCGAATAAATCGGCCCCGATTGAGATCATCTACAGCAATCGGGATTTCTTCATACATCGGTTGCCCTTGCGCATTGTATTGAATCCCTGAATTATCGAGGACCAAATGGTGTCGGCGAACTTCTGAGGGATCATCTGGATCGACCATCATCCAAGAAGGTCTAGCCGTAAAGATCCCGATATTCAAATCCGCCAAGTCTTGAGTCTGTGCCCGGTATATTAGCCATTCCTTGACATCATCTCGTGCTGCGATGGCTTCTTCCATTCGGGTATTGTAGCTAAGGATCAGGTTGTTTTGGATGATCAGCATGGCGATCATGACCATTGCGATCCCGAGAATGACGATCGCTCCAAGGATCTCAACCAGGCTGAACCCCGATTCATCAAGTACACTATGTGCATGTCTGCCGTTTTTCAGTTTTATCACCTGCTTTTTGCCTAGCCTCCGATCAAGGAGAATCCTTTTCTTCTAGCTGGTTGATACTTGTATCTGGGTCAAGAAAAGATAATTTGCTAAGGGTAAACCCCCAGTGAATCAGTTTATTGAAATCAGGGTAGTCAGCTAATGGGATACTTTTTTTGGCTTTGCGTGTAATGCGGATTCGTTCCCTGATATGATGATACCTTTCTTCTTCAACCAGTCGCTGAATCTCGGCGATCCCTTTTTCAACATCAGGATCTTCGACATTCGCTTGCATGTATTGTTGGTAGAAATAATCCAAATACTTCCCGTATTGAAGAAAATAACGGTATTCAATTTCTTCAATGACCATTTTCACGTGAATCTCTCCTTGACTTATTTTCTAGCAACTTATTGAAGTGAGTGCAAATGCCGATAGATGATCGCAGTGGCACTCTCTGGCCGATCATTGTCTAACTGAAAGACCTCCTTTAATGATTGTCGATCAGAAGCCTGAATGACTTCGACTTTCGGTAAAAGCTCGTAGGCAAGATGGCTATCGTCTGCGACACTTGTATCGATCATCACTTGTTCGATCAGTGAACGGGTGACGCCATAACCGTCTTCACTTTGATAGGATCGGTCCAAAGGGAAACTATAATAAAACCAGCCATCATCGGGATTATAGATCCAAGTGTTGCGATCGATCTGACGGTAATCGCTCAAAGAGCCGAATTCAATCATGATGGCTTCTGAATCGATCTGGGCAGGACTTTCAGAGACAAAGCTGCTTAGCGTTTTCACCGTTTGGGTCGGATACAACCCAGCAGCATCGGGAAACGCACTGATCATCTCTGGCAATTGAAAGGCACTGCCTAACCCAGATTCTGTCATCGTGTAATCAAATGACGACTGGTCAATCGTTCCCTGTTCTCCGAGATACGTGAATCCCGTAGGTTCCTCACCGGTGGAAAAGGGGCTGGCTAGCTGTGACTCCGCCCAGTTTCGAACAAAATAACGATACCCTTCAAGATAATAACTATAGGTCAAGTTGGCTGCTTCAAAGGTCCACTCAGCAACCGGATCAGCAGGATTGAGCAGCAGCAGTTCCCCACTCATTTTCTGCATGACCGGTTGTTGGTTTCGTCGAAAGGAATAGCTGAAGTGAGCTTCGACAAGGACCGGTTCTTGCCAGAGATCTGGTGGACCATCGATCAAGTCTGATGACGGTGGCTCCTCCATTTCTTCATTGCCTTCGGTGCGATCGTAGAAGTTCTCAGGATTTTCCTGTTCTTCAGCGTCTAATTCCCCCAATAACTCCTGCATCTCTTCACTATCGAAGGCATCCAAGGGAGGCGTGGGTGCCAACTCTTCGATCGTCTCATCGCTGATCCAAACCATCACTTGACCATCAAGAGCATTTCCAATGAGTTCTGGGATCTGCTGGGTCACGTTCTGATACCCTCTTGCTAAAATCTCGTTTTCATCAAAGCGAGACAGTACTGGTAATAAGTCTGGCGCATCACTCGCATCAGCCGCCTGCTCAAAGGCTGCTTCCTCACTGTCTGGCGCGATATAGCGCAGCACTTCTTCAAAGCTTGCTCGGACAAAGACTGGCACTTCACTAGCGTTCATTACCCGAACGGATCGTTGGATCGTCGTCCCTGTAAGGGTCATTCGTTCCTGCCATTCTTCCAAAATCTCGATTTTTTCGAACACTTCATTTTCATCCGCTAATCGACGAATATGAATAGACTGATTATTCTGCCAAATCAAGATGCTAAGCAACAAAAGAAAGAAAAGCAGACCCGCGATACTATTTCTTAACACTATTTTTTTTTGCATCCTTGTTTCCTCTTTTCTCAAGTAATGACGGCTCTCAAGTAAAGAGATAAATGCCTAATAGAATGAATAAGGCGATCAATGATACACAGAAGATGATGGATAATATCAAGTTTTGATCAATAAAACGAAACACATCTGCTACATGGTTGATACTCATTGAGACTTCTCCAACGAAACGGTCTGCTTCGATGGCTTCTTCCCCAAATGCCTGTCCATCACCAATGACGGATAAATGATAGCCCTGCTCTTCGTCAGCCTCGATCGATAGTACTCGGCGAGCAATATAGCCGGTTCCTGAGCCATTTGTAAAGACCGCGAGCCCGTTTGGCTGTACTTGAGTGAAGGCTTGTTCTCTTAAAATGATCAAATCTTGTGTGCGTAATGCGGAGCTGTCAAGATTCGCCATCCCATTATCTGATAAACGCACCACTCGATGATTAAAAACTGTCATTTCGTTTTGATCAGTCACATATAAGCCGATAAACGTAAATAGGACAGTCATGCTACAAACCAAGAAAATCAGATAGATGATTTTCAGTACGAGATTGCCAGATTTCTTTTTGGCTGTTGGTTTCTTCGTCGCGGCTTTGCCTTTTTGCGGGGGACGTCGTTTCTGGGAAACTTCCGCTGGTTTTTTGCCGTGCTTGTGGGTCCCTTTTGATTTGGCATTAGGATGACTTGATTTTTTGATTTTCCCCTGCTCGTTGTGCTGACTTGGACGTGCTTGCTGCGGTGGACGCTTTTTCTTTTTGCGTGGTGCTTCACTGGTCGTACTGGCAGCTGCTCTTTCTTTTTGCTTGCTAGGATGCTGCTTTTCGGTCGGTAATTTGGGGCGATTCGCTGTACCAGCCGCTTTTTTTCGTTTCTTTTTCACAGGCGCCTGTCCTGTCGGTTCTTTTTGGGTCGGCTTTTTTGGTCGTTTCTTGCCACTAGAAGGGCTGGCTGGCTTGCCTTGCGCCTGAAACTTTTCGATTCGGGGATTTCTCGGTGTATCCTCTGATTGGTCTCGTTTTTTTTCACGTTTGGCAGGCTGTGGCGGACGTTTTTTTCTTCTAGGTGCTTGCGACTGATTACTCATTGGCATCTACCTCGCTGCCCGCTCGTTCCATCCCTCTTAATTGGTTTGCATAAGTATTGGCATTGGCATTTTCCTGCAAGCGATCCTTGACGGTCCGAATGGACGCTGGCAAATTCCCTGAGCCTCGACGATTTGCCGCGCTTCTTTGCAAGTCTTCAAACAACGAACGGGTCGTCTCCGCTTCTTCCTCGCGGGCTGCTTCGATTGCTTGTGCACGTGTGCGTTCAATCTCTTCCAAGACCTCTTCGGTCGGCTCATTGTCATAGATGGTTAGATCATACGCTTCGATCAACGCATTCAGCTTTTGGTCATAATGGATGTCCGTAGCATAGCGACCGGTCAACCACGCAGTTGCTTCCCGATAAGTTGGGGCATTTTCTTTCCAAACGGGGGCATAAAAGCGCGGGTTGCCTGTGATGCCTCCTCTTAGTAAGCGAGCGTAATCTTCGATGGATTCACGGTAACTTGGGTATTTACGGAAATTGGAAGAGATCGTATACCACGCACCACTTCCATCATCTTCTTGCGTATTGAAGGTCACTTTTTGCCCACGAAAGCTGCCCTTGATGCCAAAGAGATTGTGGTTCGGCGGACTGGATAAGGCACTATTTCCTGAGCCAGTCTCCAAGATGGCTTGTGCGATCATCACTGAGGCATAAAGATCATTGTTATAGGCAACATCCTGCGCGTCAGAACCAATCTCATTGATGAATTGTTGTGTCGTTAGATTACGTGAAACCGAAAACTGAAAGTTGCTTTCCCGCTCTTCTTCATCAATCGGCGATTCTGGTTCTTCAGTGATTGGATCGGGCTCTTTTTCTTTGTCCTGATTGGTTTGATTCCCATTTGATTGGTTGTTTCCGCTATTGTTGCTGCTGTTGGTATCGTTGGTTTCTTGCTCATTCGTTTCAGGTCCAGCAGGCTGATTCGGCTGTTGATCGCCTTCTGAAGGATCTGGCGTCGACGGAACGTCTTCGGCCTCTTGATTTTCTGTTTCATCCGTGCCGCTCTCCATTTCTTCCTCGTCTGTCTGTCCCTCGTCTGCCGGTCGTTCCACATCATTTACGACTTGGACTTCCGTTCCTTTTTCGCCCTGCTCCGCTTCTTCTGGAAGGGTTTCTTTTGTTTGTTCTGGAGGAGTATCAAGTTGCTCCGTTATCCTGTCAGCTCCTTCGTAAGAGACCGGTCGGAGGGCATCCGTTATCGATTGCCCACGACTTTCTCGTTGTGCATCGATGGTTTCCATATAAGTAGATGGTTCTACACCTAAGATCGATCGAACCATGGCTTCAGAAATCGTTTGATTATTGATGATTCCGATAAATGCTCCGATCGCTAACAGACTTTTTACGTTTCTTCTGGGCTTTTTCATCTTCTTGATCCTCCTCCTTGGGGCTGTTCTTGCTGGTGCCTTTTTTTGGTCGTTCATGGTCTTTGCTTTCATTTTTCTCGAGCTGCACAAGCAGCAATTGATAATGAAAGGCATTGTTCCGCAAATACATCGTAAAACCTAGCAAAAGAGCGAGTAAAAACAAGTGACTGATAGTGACATATTCTCGAAAGGCAGAGAGATAAAAATAGGCGGTCAGCTGCAAAAATACCGCTAATGGGATCAAAGAAGCAATAAAGTAGATGCGGTATAAGAATAAGAATCGTTGTTTTTGCTTTTGGGTTCTCATAGACTGCTCCTAACGTCTGTATTGCCTTCGATCAATGCTTTTTTTTCTAATAGATAGCTTTCGCTTTGGAGAAGATCAAAGTAAGCGGCTTTTCGTAAAAGATTGTCATAGTCCATCTTCATAATGCGTGCGTAAGGTTTTCTAAACCAAGGTCGCTCATACAATTTGACTCGTGATTCAATCACGCTGCATTCATAAAAAACTAAACTGATATCTTTAGCAGATAGGTTGTTGTCGACCACTTGCTGCACTTGCCCTCTCTCATAGGTCAATTCTTTTTCGTTCAACGTCATTTTTTCGATCTTTTGTACGAGATTGTCATTGATGCGCCAAACCTGTTCGAGGTATTTGGCTTTTTGAAAAAGATAGGTATATTCTCGTAAGCTGATTTTCAATTGCGTATGCCAGTTCTCGTCTTCTTCATCGGTCAAGCTGTTTAAATAGTGGATACTATTTTTGATCAAAGAGGCTTCTAAGTTTTCGATGTAGATCTCAAGCTTTTGATTGGCCAAGCGCAAGCGCTCTTTGCTTGCTCGTTCTCGTTTCGCCTCTTCCTCCAACGCTAATTCATTGGCGTTGACTTTGGACAATTGCTTGGCTTTTTTTGACTGTTTTTTTTTGTTGCTTTTTTTTCGAACTTTCTTTTTGAACTTTGGTGGCTCATCCGCACTGACCTTTTGGAACTCGAGCGTGTCTTCCAGTTCTTTTTTCATTGCATTGGTTTTGCCCTGACGTTTTTCTTCATGGACTTGCGCTTTCGGGCGACTCACAAACGTGACATTTTGTTCGTCGATCACGCTTTGTACGATTTTTACCAGTTGCTCTTTAAAGTCGTTCGCATCACTTACACCAGCGGGGGCTTGCTGCTGCAAGCTAGCATGCAACTGCATCGTAAAGGGAAACTCTTCTTCTGTGTATGCGATTGGTACAAACTCCAAAAACAAATTGCTTTTCTCATCGGACACATGATTGATGCCAATTTGCGTCCACACAAACTGAGGAAATTGCTGTTCCAAGGGAATGCGTAATTTTGAGTAATCGATTTTTTTCCGTAAGATCTCCATCTCGATATGATGGGTGAAGGCTTCGATGGAATAAAATTGCTCAAAGTAATGCGTCACTTGTTTGCGAATCGACGATTTGAGCGGCCACTTTTTTTGATAGAGGTTGTCACAGGCAGTGATTACTGATGGAAGTGCCTCTTGTTTGTAAAATAATTCCTCAAGATTTGGACTCAAGGTTGGATAGATGGCAATTTTTAAAATATCATTCGTCACATTCGTCCCAATGACCAACATGCTCATAAGAAATCAAGTCGTAGTTGTTGCCTGTGATTTCTTATACAGCATATATGGTCCTAGTGGGTTTCCCTCCTTTGTCGTGTCGCTCTCGGAAATTATTTAGCAGACCTTTTCGTCTATTCCGACTCATAACCTTCTTTTTAGTCTGGCAGATTCAACACTTTGCTATGCTGGATCAACTGCTCAAACAACCCTTTCGATTCATGATGAAACGCCGTAAGTCGTTCTTGGTATTGCTTGATCTCTTGACGGATCTTCATCACTTCCATCGATGCTTCTGAAATGATCTTGTGGGCTTCATTTTCCGCCATTTGACGTCTTCTGTCGGCTTCCAGTTCTGCTTCAGCAGCGGTTTCCCGTGCTTTTTCTTTTGCTTCGATCAAAATCGTCGCCAGCTCGTCCTTCATTTGTTCGACCTTTGCCAGCTCACGTTCCAAGTCACGCTGTAAGACATTCTTATCCGCCAATTGTTCGACTCTTGAACGCTCGAGATCACGATATTTCGCTTCGGCTTCTTGCAAGCGCATGTTCAACTGTTGATTTTCATTTTCAAGCGAAGTGATCCGGCGCATGCTTTCGACTTCTTTTAATTTGTAGTTTTCGATTATCGCCGCTTTTTCTTCTAAATGAATCGCTTTTTCTTCAAAAGCCTGGACTTGCTTGCTTTTTTCTTCTAATTCTTTTAGCAGTTCATCTTCTCTTTGACGCAATTGTTCGAGCTCTTCTTCTACTTCGATCAATTCGTCTTCTTGACTCGTCAACTGCTCAATTTCCTGCTCATAATTGGTTTTGAGGGCTTCTTGTTGACGTTCTGCTTCTTTTAACTGCTGCTGTAACTCGTTGTAACGCATTTGCAGCTGCTTGTTTTCATAAATGATACTTTCTTGTTGCGTCGCTTGCGAAGCCATCCGATTGATGGATTCTTGTTTGTTTTCCAATTGCTTGGTCAAATGTTCGACGGTCTTGGTCAGTTGTGAAACGGTATTTTCTAATGCCAGCAGCTCTTCTTGGGCATCATCGTCATACTCGTCTTCCTCGTATTCTTCATCCTCGTACTCATCGTCCTCGTACTCGTCGTCCTCATATTCTTCATCGTCATACTCATCGTCATCATATTCTTCATCATCGTACTCGTCTTCGTCGTACTCTTCTTCATCATATTCCTCGTCGTAGACATGAACGCCTTCGTAAGTTTCTTCATCTTTCTTTTTGCGAAATAATGCCATGTTACCCCTCCTGATTCCTCACTCATCGATGATTTGATTCGTTAACAATTTAGTGTGTCTACAAATTGGTCTGCTTGTTCGTCTGCTTTCGTGAAAAGTTGCACTTTTGCTGTTCTACCCTCGGGCTTTTTTTCAAGCGAGCTGACGTTTCTGCTGTGACCTTTTGAGCAGTGATGTCCGTTTCCTTCTTGCCATCATTCGTTCAAAAAAAGAAAGCAAAAACCACCACACCCCATGATTTCCACGGCCTCCATTTATTTTGGAGGATAGGAATCAAGTCAGTGAATCGGCCTGTTTCTCAATAAAATAGCCATTAAACGAAAAGACGGCTTCCGTTCGCAGAACATCTGTTGTCTATTTGATAGTATCAAAGCAAAAACAGATTGAAAAATCAGATATTTCTTCACTTGATGAAATATTTGTCAGAGCAAGTCGTTTATCCACATGATATTGTTAAAAATTGAGCAAAATATCTTCGTATTAAGGAAACGAATGGTCTTCTTTAAACGATCTTTATCTTAAATCAACAATCACGCCTTCCTAACCGCCGATCAATCCCCTCAAAAAAAATCAGCGACCTTATAAGCCAAGGTCGCTGATCGATTCTTTACCTATTATATAGTTTTACTGCTCAGTCATCTTTCATCTATTGGAAGCGATCCCTTTTCTCTCAGTTTGAAAGCCGGTTCCTGTCTACCGATCCGCAACTGTAAGTTTTTTTCTCCCTAATGGGCTGCTCTTCTCTTGCCTTCAAAAAAAGAAAGAACCGTTTCTTGAAAATCAGTTTTCTTTAAACGAACAACTTTTTATGCATGTATAATGTCGCCATCCGATAATCATAATGGATCATCGAAAAGGCTAATAGCTCCCCATTTCTCAGATAGCTGTCGTCTCGTACGATCAATGCGGGCATGCCTTCTTCTAGATGAAAAAACGCAGCTTGTTCCTGTGATAGCGGTTTGCTTTGAATGAACTTGTCGATGAAGGCGACTGTCAGTTGTTTTTCTTCTGCCAAAGCTTGGAACATTGACCCCTCCATCATTGTTTCGGAGATCTCCCCTACGATTTCAGGTATATAATAGGAACGCTCAATCAAATACGGTTTGTCATCTAGCGTGCGAAACCGTTGGACTTCGATAAAGTGCTGATCTTTCGCAAATTGTTTTTGGCTTGGGAGAAACAACGCCTCTGATACTTTGACCAGTCGCTTTGAGGCTTTGACCGTTCGAATGTTTTTCTCGCCCCGGGTCAAGTCTTCATTGAAGCCAAGATCTCCTTGTTCAATGGTCGGTTTTTGGTTGTTATGAAAACGAATATACGAGCCGCGGCCTTGCATCTGGTAGATCCAGCCCATCTTGCTCAACTTATTGAGGGCTTGGCGTAACGTATAACGAGAAACTGGATAAATTGCCAAAAGCTCTCGTTCACTAGGCATCTTCCCCTGCTCATTTCCAATGTCACCAGCTTCGATCTTTCTGATCAATTCTGCTGCTAAGTCTTCAATACTGAGTTTCGTCATCTGCCTACTCCTTTCCTTGCGATTCTCTACTACTATTATCGTCTTTGGCGTAAAAAAAGCCAGCTATTTTTCATAGCCGGCTTATCAAAAAAACGGAAAGATTATGCCTTCGTTGCGTTTGCTTGTTCGTCCTTGTATAATTTGCCATCATACATTTTGATGAATGGGAACCAAATCAAGAAAGCAACGACTGCACAGATGATTGCTAAGACAAAGGCACGCCAGTCACCACCTGAACCAATAAAGCCGGATAAGCCAATTGGGGTCGGCCACGCTACTTGGGCAATCGGTGGGTTAACAAAGCCTAAGTTGATGCCAAAATAAGCAACGGACATTGAAACCATCGGTGCTAAGAAGAATGGGATCGCTGTGTACGGGTTGTATACCACTGGCATCCCGAACAAAATCGGTTCATTGATATTGAAGAAGGATGGCACGATCGCTGCTTTTCCTAAAGCACTTAACTGCGCTGATTTTGCAAAGAAGGCGATGAAAATCACCATTCCTAACGTCGCTCCTGAACCACCGATCGTTACGAAACTATTGTTAAACTCACCCGCAAAGGCAATGTTGGCACCATTTTGGTTTTCCACCATATTCGACAATACGATTGGCGTCAAGAATGAGGTCACGATCGTTGCCCCATGAATACCCACGATCCAGAGCGCATGCATGAAGAAGTAGATAACAAGTAGTCCGACCCAGGTACTGGTCAATTGCGTCACGAAACTAAAAGGAATCGCAATGACTTTGAAAATATCTGTGCCCATTGCGACTAATGCACCATTGATGACGATTACAGCTAATGAAGTCAGTGCCGTTGGGATCAATGCTGTAAAAGAGGAAGATACTCCTGTTGGCACTGTGTCAGGCATTTTGATGACAATATTGCGTTTCACACAGAATGCGTAGATTTTTACGGCAATAATCGCCATGATGATCGCTGTAAAGATCCCAGTTGTTCCTAAACGAGTCACCCCGCCAGCCATTTCCCAACCATCGATGATTTTTTGGTCATCAGAAATGACATTGACTAATGTTGCCATACCGCCTTCAAAAACTAATTGTGGCAAGCACATAAAGAACGCCATCATTGAAAGCAACGCGCCATTGACTGGGCTAAGAACGATTTTTTCTTCTTGTGCTTGGATTTTGGTGTACTCGTAACCAAACACGACACAGAAGTAAAGTGCTAAAATCCCCATCGTTGCGGTATTACCTAACATGTAAAGATTTTGGATCTTATCGAATGACGCACTCCAAATGCTCTCTAATGCAGGGAAGCTTTGTGGTAAAACGCTGACGATCAAGAACATTGATCCTACAATAGTGAAAGGAATCGACGCCATCCCGGCTGCCATGACCCCACGAACGATCCGTAATTGTGAGATTTTCCCCATTGGACCCATTAAGTAGCGGTCCAAGAAGGCAAACATTTTGTTATTTTCTGAATCCATTGACTGTTCCTCCTTGAGTTTCAAATGTAGTCAAATACGTGAAATATTTGTCGCGGTCATGCTCGATCAACCACGCTTTACGCTGGATGAACAGGCACGCGATCATGCCGACAGTAAACAAGGCAAGTAAGATGCCTCTACCCGATTGATTCATAAAAGGAATCAATGTTGCTTGCTGTCCGATCAAAATAAATAGAATTGCAATCAGATTGACACCGAATTGGAGCCAATATCCGATTTTTGTCACCAGTAAACGATTCGATTGCTGCCAATATTTTTGAGTTTGTTCAATAAGTATAAGTCCATCAACGATCAATAAGGCAATGGGAATCAAACCAGCCCATGTCCATTGAGACAGACTCAATATGGTCCAATAAAGATTGACAAAGAAAAAGATCGCAGTCATATAACGAAAAAGTAAAAAACGATTAAACCGCATACTTTTGTTTGCATATTCTTTCTTGGCTGCTTGGGTTACCGGTTTCCTTTTGGTCACAAGTCCTCCTCCTTTCTTTTTGCTTTCGCTCAACAACTTGTTCGAACAAGTTATATTCTAGCAGAATTCTTGTTGAATGCAACCGATTTCTTTTTGAAAGTATTCTCTGAAAATAACCTGCTTTTTCATTTGTTATTTCTGAAAAGTTAATCTGATCTCAAGGAACCTTGCAGGATAATACTGGAATGTTCCTGATGTTTGGCTATTGTTCGAGCAGAAAAAAAGTTGTTTTTAGCGTTACTTTTTGCAAAAAATGTTTGTTTCTGAAGGCTTTATCCCCCATGCAAGGCAACAGGTTTGTCAACTTACTAACTTTACAGTACACTCTAAGTAACAAAATAGTTGATTTCAAACATGCGTTATTTTTATTAATCGACATTGCCTGTACTCGTTCCTTAAAACGAAAGGAGATCTCCCAATGGATGTATTAGAAACTTACTTAACCAGCATTGAAGATCCAGTAAAACAAGAAAAACTCCGTGCCTTATTTGCCGCTATTACCAAGAAATTTCCTGACCTCGTTCCAGTCATTAAATGGAATCAGCCGATGTTCACCGCCCATGAAACCTTTATTATCGGTTTCAGCGTTTCAAAACCGCACTTTTCTGTCTCTCCAGAAACCAAGTGTCTTGAACAGTTTACCGATGCCATTGAAAAAGCTGGCTACAGCCATACGGATAACATTTTTCGCATCAAGTGGACTGAGCCGATCGATCAAGCATTGATTGAAGACATGATCGCTTTCAACCTGAAAGACAAAGCGGAGATGACCCGCTTTTGGCGCTGAGCCAATTGAGACTTCGTAAAAGAATAGCAACCAAAAAATCCGCAGAAGCCTGTTCGCTTCTGCGGATTTTCTGACTATTATAAGCCCAATTCTGGTGCCGGATCAAAGAATCCTGACCATAAGCTTGTTGACATCCCTAAATGTAGATGGACGCCAGTTGAATTTCCAGTCGTTCCCATACCGCCTACATATTGTCTAGCTGAGACGCTTTGTCCGACCGAGACAGCTGGCAATGTACTAAAGTGCATGTAGTAGCTGTAAATGCCATTGGCATGTTTGATGATCACATAGTTACCAGTTGACGGACCATAGCCCGCTTCGACAACTTCGCCTGCTTGAATCGCATAGATCGGTGTTCCTGTCCCCCCGGTAAAGTCGATGCCATTATGTTGATTTCCTGATGCCCCTGTTGGATCTGTTCGATACCCAAAACGACTCGAAATATGAACCGAATCGACTGGCATTTGCCATCCACCTGTGCTTGCTTGTTCTTTTGGCTCAGTTGCTTGCTGCACAGGTGCAGGAGTAGCTACAGTTTTTTCTGGCGCCACCGATGTTTCTGGCGCCACTGCTGCTTCCGTCTTCGGCTGTGCTGCTGCCACTGCTGCTTGTTGAACGGCAGGATTTTCAGCAGTTTTAGCTGACTCGGCTTCTGCTGCTTGCTGGCGTTTTGCTGCTTCTTCTGCTTCTTTGCGCGCTTTTGCTTCTTGCGCTTCTTGCTCAGCCAGTTGCTTCAACGCTGCTTCTCGTTGCCGTTTTGCTTCTGCTTGGTCCGCTTCCAATTGGTCTTTTTTCTCTTCTTCGGTGTTCAATGCCAAGGCAAGGTCCGCTAGTTCAACTTCTTGATTCAATTTGACATCAGCTAATTCCGCTTGTTTTCCTTGCAATGCGCTTGACTGCTCTTCGATCGCAACCAATTGTTCCTGCAACTCTTTTTCCAATTTCTGGCTCATTGCGATATCTTCTTGCTGTTGTTCGACGATGCTATTGCTGGCATTCATGATCGTTACTGAAGCAATCGCCCGTTGAATGGCTTCTCCGATGGATTCAGCATCAACGATTTTTTGGAACAACCGATTGGAAGGTTCCGACGTTTGAATGTCACGCGCTTGATTCGCCAGTACCTCTGTGCGCTTGATGATTTTTTCTTCAAGGACTTGGATCTCTTGTGCCAAGGCATTGACTTCTTCTTCCGTCGTCGTTTTCTTTTGTAGGATTGCTTGGATTTCTCCTTCAATCGATTGAATCTCTGCCTCTGTGGATCGTTTCAGTGATTCTAATGAGGTAGATTCATTTTTTATGTCACTGATTTTTTCATTTTGCTGCTGGATCTTCTGATCAAAGCTGTCTGCGGATACCGTCACGACAGGCAGCGTCAGCAAAACAAGTGAACTTGCAACCAAAAGTGTCTTTTTCATTTTTTCTCCTTAACTAGATGTGTCTTATCGCTTTCTCTAGCATACCGAAAGATTTCATTCTTGGGGCTGTTTTCACACAAATAACATCTGGCTGCAAGAAATTGACATCTAGCTGAAACAAAATTGTTAGAATATTTCAACGAAAAAGATTGCTTTTCTTCGTCATTTAACCTTCGTTACTTATCAAGCGGTTCGTCTCCTGACCGATTGTCTACGAAAGTGCCGCGATTCGCAGCAATCAGTACTGGACCTATGCTATACTGAATAAAAACGGAGGTTCTCATGATACAACAAGTGACCCAATTTACTGATTCTGAATTAGAAACCATCGCCCAGATTTGGCTGCAAAGTAATTTGGATGCCCATGACTTTATTTCGGCTGCCCATTGGCAAGATAACTATGATTTTGTGAAAAAAGCCTTTTCTGATGCCCTTATTTACACCTATTCGGTGGATGATCAGCCCGTCGGCTTCATCGGGATGTTGGGTGATTATATCGCTGGTATTTTCGTTTTGAAAGACTATCGTGCCCACGGCATTGGCAAGCAGCTTTTACAAAAAGCACAAGCAGAACACGAGAAGCTGACTCTGAATGTCTACAAAAAAAATACAGCTGCTATTGCATTTTATCTCAAAAACGGCTTTACCATCGTTTCTGAACAACTGGATTCTGATACCAATGAAATCGAAAACACCATGGAGTGGCATCGTTGATGCTGCTCTTTTTCCTATTTTTTTCTACCTGTTAGTTAACGAACCCTTTGGAAACTGTTTAATAAAAAAAAATTGACTGATCAAACATCATATTTCCCAGCAATACATATAGGACAAATATACAAAATTTGAATGAGCGACATTTTCCCCTTCGTGCAGTCCCATCTTCCCTTGGATTGGCACTGTCAAATGGTATAAAGCAGTGGATACTATGGTCATTGATGCAATGAAAGTAAACAGCCTCCTCCTAAATTTTAGGAGGAGGCTGTTTAGGATTGAATCGAACTTATACAGAAGATTCTGCTGGATACTCCCGCAAGCGATACCCGACGCCGATTTCAGTGATCAAATATTCTGGCTGCAGCGTATTGGTTTCGATTTTTTTGCGAATGTTTGAGATATTGACTCGTAAGGTTTGTGCATCCGCTGCAAAAGGTCCCCAGACTTCACTGGTCAGCGTATCGTAAGTGACGACTTTGCCTAAATTCTTGAACATTACTGCCATGATACGGTATTCGTTTTTGGTCAAATGGATCTCATTTTGATTCTTGTACAGGATTTTCTTCTCAAAATCGATCGTTAACTCCTTGTTTACGAGAATCGGGCTGCTGCTAAAGGCAGCTGACTCCTTGTGCCGCAATGCCGTGCGGATACGGGCAAATAATTCATTGGTACTGAAGGGCTTTGTTACATAATCATCGGCACCGAGGTCTAACGCTTGCACTTTGTCTTGTTCATCTTTGCGGGCAGAGATCACGATGATCGGTGTATTCATGCGCTTACGAATGATTTTTAACAGCTCCATGCCGTCAATGTCCGGTAAGCCCAGATCCAGCAAGATGAAGTCGATAGTTTCTTCCTGCAAGAGCATCAATGCCTCCATGCCCGTGCCAACTGACGTAAAGTTGTAGTGTTCTCTTTGCAAGACGACCTCCATAAAATCAACGATATTCGAATCATCTTCAATCAATAAAAAATGTCGCTGCATGTTCTTCCTCCTTACTGCTTTAAATAAATACGAAAGATGGTACTGCCGGCTTTCGTTTCGATCGCCAATTTGCCTTCATGGGCATGGATGATGGTTTTAACGATACTCAGTCCGATGCCTAGTCCATTTTTGGAATCCACCGGCACTTCGGTGTCATTAGTCAAATTCGCTTGGATTTTTTGGTATTGCCCTAGGGGGATCTCCCCTTGGTTCTCGATTTCAATGACCACTTCTTGCTCCTGAAAAACTCGCAAGAAAATCGGTGTATCGGCGGTTCCATGGCGTACGCCATTTTCAATCAAATTAAACAAGGCTTGTTCGATCAAGATTGGATCGACTTTGACAAAAATCAGCTGATCGGGCATCTTCACGATGATTTTTTGTTGCGGATAGACTTTTTTTAGGTGCGTTAAAACCGCTTCGATAATTTCTTCGATTGGTTCTTCACTGCGCTTGACCGCCATGTTAGTCAAATTGATGCGGGTCACCGACAGTAAGTTTTCGACCATGCGGATCAACCACTGGGATTCACTTTGGATATCTCCTAGCAGCTTTTGTTTCGTTTCCTTTTTGATCGCGCCTTCGGTTTCGCTCAATGTTTCGGCAATGCCAGAAATCGTCGTCAGTGGCGTCCGCAAGTCATGAGAAACCGCACGCAGTAGATTGCTGCGGACTTTTTCCCGTTCGTTTTCTAATTGGATCTGTTCTTTCTCACTCGCCAGAGAGACTTGCTCCAACACGGTAGCAATTTGGGTGATCACAAGGCGCAAGTAATTCAATTGACTATTGGCCAACTGATGCTCCTCGTTGCGTTCTACCCCAAGGGCGCCTAGTGGTTTGCCGTTTAAAACGATCGGCAAGTAAAATCCATTGGCACCAATCAGAGTATCTGTGCCGCGACCGGCTTCTTTTTGATTTTTCACGACCCAAAAAGCGACGGCTTTCTCATCCTTGCCAGTCAGTTGAGACAATGTTTCTCTTGAAGAATGCAGACTTCTCAAGTGACCTTCCCTGTCATATAACGCCACTTCTCGCTGGAGTAAGCGTGCCAAATAGGTGGTCGTACTTTCATAAATGTCTTGCTCATTCCGCGTTTCCATGTATTGTTTGTTCAACTCATACAATATCTCCATTTGATGCTCTTTTTCCTTGGCATTTTCTGCCTGGGTCTTCAATCGAACCATCAAATTACTGATCATTAAGGCAACGATCAGCATGATCACTAATGTGATTGGATAGCCTGCTTTATAGACCGTCAAGGAATACAAGGGTTCGACAAAGAACCAATTGTAAGAAAGGACACTAATGATCGATGCCATGGCACTCCAAAGATAGCCACTCGTGTAACGTGCCACTAAGAGAACAAAAAAGATATAAACCAGCATCAAATTCTGATCGCCGAAATGTAAGTACTGCATGCCTTCTGTCACTATGGTAGCGAGCATGATCAGCCCAAAGGTCAAGGTGAAATCTCGACCACCGCCTTCAAATAATTGCGAAAACGTCAGCCGTGGTCGCTGCATTTTTTCTTTAAAAGGAATCAAATGGATCTCAATATCATCAAGGCGCCGAATCAAGCGGTCTTCCAAATCCTCGACAAACAATTTTTGGAACCACTTCTGAGAAACCTGTTTCCCCATGATAATGTCACTGGCACCCGTCATTTTGGCATACTCTACGATGGTCTCAAAACTGTCATCCGCTTCGATGTTGATGACTTCTGCTCCCAAACGCTCTGCCAATGGCACCTCGGTAGGTGTATCATCTAACGATCGAACTTGAATCACCGTCCATTCCGCCCCCACTCCTTGGGCTAAGCGGGCGGTCCAACGAATGCATTTCTCTGCCATTTTCGGCAAGCGATCATCAATAATCGTCAAAAGCTTGCTTTGGACTCGTTTTCGACCGCCGTTCATTTGATTGATATGATTGGAAGCTTTTTGGATCGCTAATCCACGTAAATGATCAAGTTTTTCTGGCGTAAAAAAGTTTTTTAGTGCCCGCTTGGCATTTTCATCGGCATAGATTTTGCCTTGTTCCAACCGATCAATCAGTTCGTCTGGTTCAACGTCCACCACTCGTAAGCTGGCGTGCTGGAAAAAGGTGTCGGGTACAGTTTCTCTGACTTCCACTTCCGTGACCTTTTCCACGATGTCATTCAGACTTTCGATATGCTGGACATTGATGGTCGTGTAGACGGTGATTCCTGCATGCAAAAGTTCATCAACATCTTGGTAACGTTTTTTGTTTCGCGCACCAATGGGATTGGTATGTGCTAACTCATCGATCAAGACGATATCTGGTTTTAGTTGGATCAGTCGATCGATATCCGGCTCATATAGGGTCAATTGCTTGTGCTGGTATTGCTTTAATGGTACTTGTGGTAACCCTTCAAGCAATCGATTGGTATCAGGACGTTTGTGGGGTTCGATATAGCCGATCACCACATTTTTGCCCATGAGCAAACACTCATGGGCTTCGGTTAACATCGTATAGGTTTTTCCGACACCGGCAGCAAAACCGAAAAATACCCGCAGCTTGCCACGTTTGGGGCCAAATCCGGCTTGCAGCAGCATCTCTTCTGGGATCGTCTGCTGGTTATTTTCACTCATAGATGCTTCCCCCTATTCTTCGGGTAATTGATCGAGCTGCTGATTCAAGGTCATGATATTGACGTATTCTCTCGTGGAGAACAGATCAGCTACTTTATTTCTGTTTATTATATCATGAATTGTTTGTTCATCGATGCCTCTTGTGTCAGCGATCCGCGGCAGTTGAAAAAGTGCCGCTTCGACACTGATGTCAGGATCAACGCCACTACCCGAAGCGGTCACGAGATCGATCGGCACACTGGTTTGGGTTGGGTTTTCTGCCAGTAACGCCGCTGTCCACTCAGCTACAGTCTTTTTTTGGGTCGGATCATAGGGCGACAATTGTGAAACAGTTTGATCACGGCCTTGGAAGTAACCTACTTGGTCAAAGGGTTGCGCAAGCAGCTCAGACCCTTTGACCTCTCCACCTTCCACGATTTGACTGCCATTGGCTTGATGGGCAAAAAAGACTTGTCCGACACCGGTGACCAATAATGTATAGAGACCGCCAAATAGCACGGTACTAAATAGTAAAAATTTGATACTGGCAAAGAGGGTGTTCTTCATCATGTTTTCCTCCTAAATGACTCTTTGACTCTGAGGGACTTCTCTTATAGTAGAACAGCTGACAAAAGCAAATCTACTAGCTTGATACAAATGAATGGTGCGATGATGCCGCCTAGGCCGTAGACGACAAGATTGTGCCGCAGCATTTGGCTGGCTGGTTTTTCTTGGTATTTGACCCCTTTTAACGCCAGAGGGATCAAGGCGATGATCACGACTGCATTGTAAATGACTGCGGACAAAATCGCCGTCAAGGGACTACCAAGATTCATGATATTCAGCGCTGCAAGTTCTGGATAAATCGCATAAAACAGGACAGGGATCACTGCGAAATATTTGGCGATATCATTCGCGATACTAAAGGTCGTCAATGCCCCACGGGTCATCAGCAGCTGTTTACCAATTTGGACTACTTGCAGTAATTTGGTTGGGCTGGAATCAAGGTCGATCATATTGCCCGCTTCTTTGGCTGCTTGTGTACCAGTGTTCATCGCCATTGCCACATCGGCTTGGGCGAGTGCGGGTGCATCGTTGGTTCCATCCCCCGTCATCGCCACCAAATGCCCTTTTTCCTGATATTCGCGAATCAGGTTCATTTTGTTTTCTGGTGTTGCTTCGGCTAAGAAATCATCGACGCCCGCTTCCGCAGCAATAGCAGCTGCCGTCAAAGGGTTGTCTCCAGTGATCATGATCGTCTTGATGCCCATCTTTCGCATGTCGGCAAATTTTTCTTTGACGCCGTTTTTCACGATGTCTTTTAAATAAACGACCCCGAGTACCTGGCCATTTTTCACTACGACCAATGGGGTTCCACCAGCTTTAGCGACTTTTTCCACGATCTCGTCACATGCAGTGGGATAGGTCTGCCCTTTTGCCGTCACGTATTGCTTGATCGTATCAGCAGCTCCTTTACGGATCTCATCACCACGATAGTCGATCCCAGACATCCGTGTTTTGGCACTAAAATCGATCCAATGGACATCAGCTTGCTGAAATACCCGTTCACGAATATTGAAGGCTTCTTTGGCTAAAATTACGATACTGCGTCCTTCTGCCGTTTCATCGGCAAAAGATGCCAACTGCGCTGCATCTGCTAACTCTTTGGCGGTGACCCCCGGTACCGGTAAGAACTCGCTGGCACGGCGATTTCCCAAAGTAATGGTTCCTGTTTTATCCAGCAGCAAAACATCCACATCTCCTGCAGCTTCAATCGCGCGTCCACTCATGGCGATGACGTTTTCTTTGGTCAAACGGCTCATTCCAGCGATCCCAATCGAGGAAATCAAGGCGCCAATCGTGGTTGGTGCGAGACAAATCAGTAAAGCGATCACGATCACACTGGAAATCGCCGTTCCCCGACCAGATAACTGACTGCTAAAATCAGTAAAGGGAATCAATGTGATGGAAACAGCCAAGAAGATGATGGTCAGTGTCACTAAGAACAGCTGCAAGCCAATCTCATTGGGTGTTTTTTTCCGCTGTGTCCCTTCCACCATCGCAATCATCTTATCCAAAAAAGAATGACCATTTTCAGCGGTCACTTTAATGACCAAGTAATCGGAAACGACTAAGGTTCCTCCCGTGACTGCACTACGGTCGCCACCAGATTCACGAATGACAGGTGCTGATTCTCCTGTGATGGCACTTTCGTCCACCGAAGCAGCACCTTCCACGACATCCCCATCGGCAGGAATTTGTTCGCCAGAAGGAACATAAACCAAGTCGCCTTTTTTCAAATCGGAGGAACGGACTTCGATAAAAGCCTCTTTGGCGACATCTTCCAAGGACATGATTTTGTAGGTCATGATGTCTTTTTTGGCTTGCTTCAAACTATCCGCTTGTGCTTTGCCGCGCCCTTCTGCCACTGCTTCGGCAAAATTGGCAAACAATATAGTCAACCATAAGAAGACGGTCACACTGATGCTAAACCACAACGGGACCGTTTGTTCTTGAAAACATAAAATCGTTGTCAAGATCGCCCCTAGGTAAACCACAAACATCACGGGGTTTTTGATTTGTTGGCGAGGGTCCAATTTCTTAAAGGATTCGCCGATCGCCCATTGATAGATTTTTTTCATTTTTTCTCTCTCCTATTTCGTTGTAAAAAAGTCTGCGATTGGTCCTAAAGCCATCGCTGGTAAAAAGCTCAGTGCACCGATCACGATGACCACAATGATTAGCATCGTGACAAAGACTGGACTCGTGGTTGACAAGGTTCCTTCATTACGAACGGTTTTCTTTTTGGCACCCATGTTTTCTGCCAGATACAAGATGGCTGCGATGGGAACGAAACGTGAAACGAACATCAAGATACTACCCAAACCATTCAGGAAAACAGTATCTGCGGTCAAGCCGCCAAAGGCACTCCCGTTGTTGTTGCTGAAAGAAGTTGCTGCATACAACAGTTCGCTAAAGCCATGGGCGCCTTGGTTGGTTAGCCAGCTCATGATATCAGGATGCAAGGTCATCAACATAGCCCCGAAAAGCGTCAGTAGCAATGGCGTCAAAATAACGATACTCGTCATTTTAATGTCAAAAGCTTCGATTTTTTTGCCGATATATTCGGGTGTTCGTCCCACGAGTAAACCAGCGATAAAGACCGTCAACAATAGAAAAGCGATCATGCCATAAAGTCCGCTACCGACACCGCCAAAGATGATTTCCCCCAGCTGCATCAAGAACATCGGGATCGCACCCCCGAGTGGTGTGAAACTATCCAGCATGGCATTGACTGATCCACTGGAAGCAGCGGTGGTACTCACTGCCCAGAGACTCGACCAACCGATACCGAAACGTACTTCTTTGCCTTCTAGGTTGGCATTCCCAAGCACTTGACTGAATTGCGGTCCATAAGCTTCACTGATCACTACGCCAATAAAAGCCAGGATCAAAAAGACGGTTGCGGTGATCAAGATCGTACGTCCTTGCTTCCACTCTTTGATCCAAAAGCCAAAGGCAAAAATCAAAGCAGCTGGCAGCAACAAGATCGCTAAGTTTTCTAAAAAATTACTGAACATCGTTGGGTTTTCAAATGGATGGGCAGAGTTGGCGCCAAAGAAACCGCCGCCGTTGGTCCCTAATTGCTTGATGGCGATTTGACTCGCTACTGGTCCGAGCGCCATCCAAAAAGATCCCCCCTCAAATCCATTGACTTCCACGCCGCTGCTCAACGTTTGGACAACGCCTTGAGACAGGAGCAAGATCGCTAAAATCAATGAAAGTGGCAAAAGGATATAGAGCAAGGAACGGGTGATGTCTTGCCAAAAATTCCCTACCGTACGTTTTTGTTTTTGCTGCAGCCCACGAATCAAGGCACACAGTACGGCTAATCCTACTGCCGCAGATAAGAAATTTTGCACTGTTAATCCTAATGCTTGGGAAAGATTGGTCAGTGCTTCTTCCCCAGCGTAAGCTTGCCAGTTCGTGTTCGTCACAAAACTGACGGCTGTGTTCAATGCTAAGTCAAAGGACATATTCTCAACGGCTGCCCCTTGCGGTAACCAGTGCTGAACCATCAATAATCCGGTCAAGCCAATGATGGAAAAGACACTGACGGCCAAGACGGAAAATAGATAGGTTTTGGCGGTCATTTCTTTTTTACTGACCGAACCAATCACTCGATAGGTCAACCGTTCAATGGGTTGAATAAAGCGGACAAACCGCGGTGTTTTTCCTTGCATGATTTCTTTGATATACCAGCCCAAAGGAACCGCTGCTGCTAGTAAGATCAGTAAAAATAAAAAGCCTTGCACAAAATAGCTACTCATCGTTCTCCCCCCTCAAACAAGTACCAAAAGAGATAGATCATTACGATCACTCCGATTATTCCTAAAACAAGATTCATATTCTTCACTCCTTCATGACGTAAGCATACGCAAAAAGAAATAAAAATAGTGTAAATCTTCTGCTAGCATCTTTATATCTTCTTTATACGGCTGCTTATCGGATAAGAAAACCGCAATACAGCAGGTATAAAAAAACAGCGGATATCCTTCACGATATCCGCTGCTAGAGTCATTGCGACTTATTTCGTTTTTCTGCTTTTGTTCGTGTGTTTCTTACGAAAGAAGACGATCCCCGCTAGTGCAACAAGGCTCACTCCTGCAATCGAATAGCCTTGAGTGATGGCTGTACCGGTCTTTGGTAACACCCGTTTGTCCTTTGCGGTCGCTTTGCTTTGTTTACCAGGCTGTCCTGCATCCGTTGGTTTTTCTTGCCCTTTATTAGAATCATCTTTCTCTGGCTGCTGATCGTTCTCCTCTGGTTCTTCTGCTTTTTCAACGACTTTGATCGTCGCTGTGGCGGTGACTGCTTCTTGTGAGCGAGTACCAAATAAACGTGCGAAAAAGTTAGGAGTTGCTGCTTCATCAGTGACGATTGAATAAGTGACTTGATAGGTGCCCGTTTCCTTCGTATCCACCGAACCGTCCACCAGCAGTTGCTCCAATGCGAGTGACTTACCGACACGATCTGTAGCGGAGACAAAATTGTCGGCTGCTGTCCAGTTGTCACCGACATAAATCACGCTATCTTTCACAGTCACAGACGTTTGATCTGCCAACACGGTGATCGTGGCAGTTGCTTCGGCTTTGCCATTTCGATAGATGACTTGGTATTTTCCAGGCACATCAGTATTGACTGTACCGCTAATCAATACTTGATCATAATCAACTGCTTGTCCGCTTTTATCTGTTGCCGATACAAAATTATCGACGGCTTGCCATTTCTCTCCTTCATAGATTGTACTATCTTTTGCTACGACCGTTTCTTCGTGAGCAACCACAGTGATTGTCGCTGTGGCGCTGACTTTTCCATTCGTATAAGTGACATCGTATGTGCCTTCTTGATTGGTATCGACGGTACCAGTAACGATCACTCCTGATAATTCAACCGTTGCTCCCGTTTTGTCTGTGGCTGAGACAAAGTTGTCGGCAGCTTCCCAATCGTCGCCAACATACAGAGTACTGTCTTTGGCTTTGACACTCGTTTGATCAGCTAACACGGTGATCGTGGCAGTCGCTTCGGCTTTGCCATTGCGATAAACCACTTCATATTTCCCCGGTGTGGCGCTATCGACTGTACCTACTGTTGTGATATCAGTCAGTTTTACTGCGTTGCCGTCTTTATCTGTTGCCGATACAAAATTGTCGGCGGCTTGCCAGTCATCGCCTTCATAAATCGTACTATCTTGAGCAACTACCGTTTCTTGGTTGGCAACGACCGTAATCGTCGCCGTTGCTTTGACATGACCATTTTGGTAAACCACTGGGTACTCGCCTGCTTTGGAGGTATCGACTGAGCCACTAACGGTTACTCCTGAAAATGGTAGGTTTGCTCCTGTTTTGTCTGTGGCTGAGACAAAGTTGTCGATTGCTTGCCAGTCATCCCCGACATATAAGGTGCTATCTTTGGCTTTAACTGATGTTTGATCAGCTAACACGGTGATCGTCGCTTTCGCCTCAGCTTTGCCATTGCGATAAATTACTTCATATTTACCTGGTGTGGCGCTGTCGACTGTACCTACTGTTGTGATATCAGCCAGTTTTACTTTGTTGCCGTCTTTGTCTGTTGCGGAAAGAAAATTATCCGCGGCTTCCCATGAGTCACCTACATACAACGTACTATCTTTAGCTGCCACCGTTTCTTGGTTCGCAACAACCGTGATCGTAGCAATAGCTTCTGTTTTACCATTGCTATAAGTAACTTTGTACTGACCTTCTTTGCTCGTATCAACTAATCCACTAACGGTCACTGCTGAAAATGGTAGGTTTGCTCCTGCTTTATCCGTTGCCGAAACAAAGTTGTCGATTGCTTGCCAGTCGTCACCAACATATAAGGTGCTATCTTTAGCTTTAATTGATGTTTGATCAGCTATCACGGTGATCGTCGCTTTCGCCTCAGCTTTGCCGTTACGATAGATTACTTGGTATTCTCCTGGTACTTTCGTATCCACTTCACCACTGGTGGTGACTTCTGCCAAGCTTAACGGTTGCCCCTTCTTATCCATTGCTGAAACAAAGTTGTCCGCAAGCTCCCATGCATCTCCAACATAAAGTGTACTATCCTTGGCAACGACTGTTTCTTGATTGGCAACCACGGTGATCGTGGCGACTGCTTTTTGATTGCCATTTTGATAAACCACTAAATATTGGCCTTCTTTGGAAGTATCCACGGCTCCACTAACTGTCACATTTGAAAATGGAACGTTCGCTCCTGTTTTGTCCGTTGCCGAAACAAAGTTATCAACCGCATGCCAGTCGTCCCCGATGTATAAGGTGCTGTCTTTGGCTTTAACCGAAGTTTGGTCTGCTAAGACCGTGATCGTAGCTGTTGCTTCGGCTTTGCCGTTACGATAGATTACTTGGTATTCTCCAGGTGTATCCGTGTCAACTTCACCGGTGATGGTCACTTCTGTGATTGCCACTGTGTTACCGTCTTTATCCGTTGCCGCTAGAAAATTATCAGCTGCTGTCCATGCATCGCCCA
Organism: Enterococcus sp. 4E1_DIV0656; assembly: GCF_002140695.1. Classification (NCBI taxonomy): domain Bacteria; kingdom Bacillati; phylum Bacillota; class Bacilli; order Lactobacillales; family Enterococcaceae; genus Enterococcus; species Enterococcus sp. 4E1_DIV0656. The sequence goes on from NZ_NGLF01000002.1 coordinate 571,841, forward strand.
CATATAACGTGCTGTCTTTGGCTGCCACCGTTTCTTGGTTGGCCACCACAGTGATCGTCGCTGTCTCGCTCACGTTGCCATTCATGTATTTGACTTCATAAGTGCCGACTTTAGATGTGTCGACCTCACCGTTGACGGTAATTTCCGAGAAGGTCAACGCATTGCCATGCTTGTCTGTTGCTGAGACAAAGTTATCTACAGCATGCCATTCATCTCCCACGTAGATCGTGCTATCTTTGGCGTCGATCGTCGACAAGTCTTCTTCTGGTGTGATGCCGACAGAAAGATGATTGCCCGTCCGGTTCACTTGCACCTCTTTACCAAGCTGAAGTTCCTGTGGTATGACGTAACCTTCTGGGACGTAGGAAACATAAAGCATATAGGTCCCTGTATAAATATCAGCTAATTGATACTCTCCCTTCTCATCCGTTACAACAGAAATAACATCTCCAGTCAACTGATTCCAAAGCATCAATGTAACGCCTGCAATTTTCTGAGTTGGTTCTTCGGTATTATAAACATCAAGTGACGCACTAGTTTTGTAAATGATCCCGTTTGAATCACCTGCCGAAAATTGCAGGTTAGTCACCGTCGAAGTAGCTGTCCGTTTGGCTTCCGACAAGGTATCAATCGTATCAGAAACGATCGTTGCTGAAGCTGAGATTTGGCCGGCGTTTTGTGAAAGTACGTTGTAACTGATTTCGATATTTTTCGTTAAAACATAGTTTGAAAAGACAAGCTGTACGTCTCCGTCAACTTCTTTGATTTCGTAGCTATCGTCTGGCACATTTGAAACATTGATTGACCTAAGATCGATTTCACCATTGGTATTTCCCAATGATTTTAGAAGGATCGTTGGATTTGCTACTTTTTTCGAGCCATCATCGATATTTTTTGTTGTGACCTTGACCTGAGTCATGTTTTTTGTATTATTCACGGTATTTTGAGTAATCCCAATAATATCCGTCGCTGTATTGGAAACCGAAACGGTAGTTGAGCCTTGCTGATTATTTGATAGCGGCTCTTTTGCAAAACCAGGTACATAAATCGTACTCATTTCCTGCCAACCATTGGCGTACTGATAGGAAATGATGTAGCGATGGTTAGTCGTCCCAAAATCAAAGGTATAATAGTTGGTTGCCTCATCATGGGTGATCGTTGGATAATTCGGATCGCTTTCTTTCATGGCTTGATTATCATAATAACCACGATCCCAGTACTGTGGATAAATGCCACTGACTTGTTCATTGGAAACATCGATGATCGAAAACACAACATCCGTATTTTTCGGAACATGGGTCTCAACAGTCAAATCACTGATGGTATCTTGACGAGCGTTGACTAAAAACTGATTCTTACTGCTTTGGAGCGTGCGTTCAGAATACAGTTTTCTTCCGGTATAGACGGAGGTATGAACCGTGTCAAGTCCTGTCGCGGAAATCGTGATTGGAATTGTATCGTTAGGAATTGATTTTGTCGGTGCTAAACTATCTGGCACATAATTGAAGCCAATATCAAATTGAACAGAATAGGTAATGGGCGACGTAAAGGTGACCATCGTTCCGCCTGCTACTTCTTCAATCGTATAATCAGTTCCTAAAGTATAATAGAAGCCGACTTTTGGTACCTTTCTTAAAGAAAGATACTCGGGATGTTCAATAAACAGTTGTAAATTTTCGATCGGTTGTGAGGTGCTACCTTCGATATTGACTGAAGTGTCACTGGCATAGGCACCATTTTGATCATAATTTCCCCAAGCAGTTTCAGCGTTATTGGGATTAAGAACACTGATTGGTTCGACGTAGTTGTCTTCAACGATTTTGAATTCTTTATTAGCAATTAACGGTGTCGAGACATTGAGGATGATATCTTTCTGATCAAAGGGTACGGTTATGTTCGTGGAACCAAGAGTGAGATTGCTGTCTTTTGTGGCCGTCACAATCAGTTTGTCCCCATTATTTTCGACAGAAAAATAATCCGTAAAAGTCACATTTTGATAGAAGGCGTCTCTTGCTGTTAACTGTTTCGCCGTGATCGGCTGTCCGTTTTGACTCGAAAGAATGATTTGTTGACCTGCTTTCATCTCCGTCGGCATTTGATGAATTGATACATAGTAGTTTCCTTTAGAAAGGCCATTCATAAAACTGGCAGAAGCAACCCCCATATAATACCTAGAATCGACTTCTTTTTCATCTTTACTGGTTGCTGCGGTAAAGGAAAATCCTCTGTTTTGGGCAGCTGTTTGTTTTAGCTGTACCGAACCAAATCCGGTCGTCGGATACCCTTTTGAAAAAGAAGAAGTATAATCCGTCAACGCGGTCAAACTCATCGTGAATTGATAAGAAACACCATAGGCCTTTTGCTTGTCCATTTGTTTGACTTCAACAGCAGTATTGTAGAGACTATTTGAGGTGATTGTGTAGTCCGTCCCTTCAGTCAATGCTGTTTGTGTTTCTGGCTTGATCTTTCCTTTGATATCCACTTCATAGCTGAAGACTTTTAACGGTTGGGTCTCAATCTTTTTGAAGGAAGCCCCCGGCGTATCAACCAAATGCAGTGAAAGAGTTTCCGTTCCAGATAATGTCCGATCGGTGTTGTAGTAAACCATTCCTTGCATCCCAAAGACATTTTTTTCTGACACATATTGAATCGGGTCAACTTCTTCATACAAATCAATGGCGTAGCTTGTCTGGTTTTGATCGCCCATCTCAATGGTTAGCTGAGGCTTGTCTTCTGAATAAAGATAACTGGTCAACTCGATCGAAAACGATGCATCATGAATGGATTGGTTAAAGGTGATCGTTAATTGATGGGCGCCACTATCTACTGCCCACGAAGCATTGATTGCTTCATTTGTTCCTTGCATATCACTAAAACCAAGGCCTTCCGGCAGGTCAAAAACAGCAGTGGTGCCGGCTAAGTAGTCTTCGTCATTGATTTCAAAGTCTAATTTCAGTTTCACCGGACTATTGTTTAAAATCCGCGTTTCTTCCGTTTGACTGAACTCCTCACCAGCAATCGTCAGTAATGTGCCTTTTTCTAAAAGCTCTTGTCCATTGATGCGGGTGCTGACACGGGAACTCTTTTCGGCTCCTTTTGCCTCTTTCGATTCAGTTTCTGAAGAACTTGTTTGCGTCGAATCTGTAGTATCTGCTGTATGCGTTGATGAAGTTGTAGCAGGCGTTTCACTTTGACTCGTTGTTGCTGCATCCGTCTTGGAGGTTGCTTCGCCGCTTTCTTCTGAAGAACGATCCGTTTGAGTAGTCTCAGTTGTTTGCGCGTCGCTTGTGTTTGTTTCATTGGCAACGCCGCTGGTTGATTCCAGCAGATGATTTGAGTTATCTAAAGTACGAATGGTCTGTTCCTGTTCCGTGGTTTCCGCAAGCGCCATGACCGGAGTGATCACTTGGGACAGACCTAAAGCGGTAACAACAATGCCATGACGAATTCGTTTATTTCTCTTTTTCATTTTTTTCCTCCATTAAATATATGTAGTTTTAACTGATTGCTTTACGGATTTTTTTTCCAACTTCTAATTCTTCCCCATTAAAAAAGCAAAGAACATTGTTTGTTCGATCAATCATTTTGATTTGTCGCGCATTAATAATGTACGATTTGAATACTTTATAATACTCAGGCAAATCTAGCTGTTTGATGACCTTTAACGAAGTTTCAATGCACTCAACTGATTTCTTTTGATGGAATACGATTCGGTTTCGCTCACCTTTGATCGTTGTTATGTAGTTGATTGCTTCTGCATCAACGATCATCAACTCTCGTTTACTAACAATTTTTAATAAGTGTTTTTTTCCCAGCAATGATCGTTTCACTTCAATTGCTTCTGTTAACAAATTTCTTAACTGCAATGCCACATCCTTTTCTTCTGTATCGATGATTCCTAAAGGACAGATAAGATTCAGTTTCTTGATTTCGATTTTGGACGCATAGGCACCATAAAAAGCAATTTGACACTTTTTGCACTGCTCCCTCAATCGCCCTGCTAATTGAAAACTTCGATCAAATCCCATCATTTCAATGGAAAATAAAAATAAATCGTTCACATCTGTTAAGTACCCTTCAAGAAAAGAATCTAGTTCTTCCGGTGAAATGATCTCCACCATAGAATAAGGAACATGACTTTCAGTGATCATTTTTTTCATCAAATTTCCATTAAAAAAGTTGTCATCTACTATATAAACAGCGAAATTGCTCAAATTTGCAGACATCTTAATTCTCCTTTTCACATCATTTCTAATTGTATTCTTAATTAAAAATGCCTGCTTGCACTTTCAAACGAATTAGCGAAACGTTTATGCAAAAAAGGTAGTTTAAATTAAAAACAAAGTAAGAAAAGACTTTATAATTGGTCTAAACCTATTATAGTAAAGGAGTTCCCGTCGTACTGCTTTCTTAACACATTTATAAGACAGAAAGCGCAAACAACAATAAAAACTTATGTTTTTTTAAGTAGTTTAACTAGTTAAATATTCCAAAACTTACCGACTACTGCCCAACCTTTCTAATGATTTTCAAAAAAATAACCTTCGTTCAAATAAAATATTAATCGTTATTTATTCTTCGTTTTTTCGCAAAAAAAAGCTACCCTTCTCTTTGGGCAGTCCGGTTAAGGGTAATCAACTGTTTCCTCTGAAGATTTTCCATCAAAATAAAAGTGATCGTTCGCTGCTGCAAGATGCAATCAAAAAAAATTTTCTACTTAATTTACCATATCGAATCTTCATGGACACGACAAAAAACCATTTATTTCGAACAATAAATGGCCTGTTTGCTGCTTTTATTATGCTTCTGATTTACATGCATCCCGTGAATTTTAATTGTTTTCTTTTTTTCCTTCTATATTAATACGGAATTTCTTACAAGTGCTCATGGGGTTTTATCATCTGTTTTTTTTAATGCTCGTTTTAGTTTTCGATTATGCCAAATTAAATAGGCGATGATCAAACATAAAACACCACCAATCGATAGATAGAGAAGGATCGGCGAAGCGGTTTCTTCAATACTGACATCTTGCTCGTTTCTTTCTTGCGCTTCTTGCCTTGCAACTTGGAAGGTCGGCTCTCCCTGCCATTCTTGATCGGCTGCTTTGAGGGTCGCTTTTATTTCATACTCTCCTGATAGCAGTTCCTTTCCATCCAGCGGAAGTGCGTAATTCATTAATGCATTGGGCGCTAATTGGATCTCTTTTTCTCCTTTGATGGCTGTTGCTTTTCCTTCATGAAACACTTCATAAGCAAGCGTGGCTTTACTGAGATAATCGGCTGCTGCATTTTCCACCGCTACGATGATGACATTGCGGCGGTTGATCTCTTCCAAATGGGCTTCTTCAATTCGGACCGCTGGCGGGATGTCTGACTCTTTATTTCGGAGCAATACCGCCACTTCTCTTGCTAATAGGTTTTGAACATTCCCTTGAAATTCTTCACTGCCGGTTTGCTGTACGTATAGTCCCCCTGCCAAAATCCCATCAAAGGATTTAGATGGCATCCGGACTGTCAAGGTGATTTCTTTTTGTTCATTAGGGGCTAATGAAAGTGTTTCATCACTTAAAGTAACGAGTTCTTCGATCGCGTACGGAGCAGAAGGCGTTGCTTCCTCATTTGCCCCAGAGTACTCAACGACGCCAGTCATGTTCGTGACCGCTCGATTAAACGATAGCTGTAGATTGATTGGTTGCTCGCTTTTATTGGAAACCATGACTGCTAGTTTTTCTTCTGCCTTGGGCTCCAGCAACAAATCATAGTACATCAACTCTTTGTCCCGCTGTGACTCCGGCAATTTGATTTGAACATCGAAGGTATCAAGTGAATCTGCTGCCCCCGTACTACTAGTACCAATGAAAAATAAGACCGTTAGAATACTTACTACCCAATACTGAAATCCTTTGCCTCGAAGTTTGTTCTGATGCATCCTGTCAGATCCTTTCTACACAAAATAGGAAAGAAAAATCAGCTAGCATAAAAAGCAGCCGCTTAGGCAAGCTGCTTTTTTTCTGCTAACTGTTAAGCAATGACTACTAACCTATGGGGTCGTCGGAGCACTGCTGATCGTCCAAACGAGGGTCGTTTGATAGGTTGCCGATTGTTTTTCCGTATTGGCTGGGATCGAAAGGGTAAATTGTTCTAGAGGCATCGACGTTTCACCGATCCCTTCACCAGCATTGGCGGTCAAGAAAGCATATTCATTGTTGATCGCCGCAAAATCAAGCTCGCCATTGGCAATATCACTGGTTCCGGTTGGCGGCGAACTTAAGTTGTTGGTCAATGTACCCGTATCTACCGTTAATACCGCACCATCCAACGTACTGTCTCCTGCCGTAAATTGGGTTGCTTGCCGTACTTTAATTGCCCAAGAAGAGTTCGCCTGTCCTCGGTTATCACTGACTGCAACTGCCCCTCTTTGCAGCGTGGACCCATCGCCAGGTAGTCCAGTCCCATCCGTAGTAGCCACCCACGTTTCGGCATTTTCTGTTTGGATCTCATGGGCACCAAAATCTAAATTCGTTGGTAGCTGCGTATTGGGATCACTCCCGCCTTTATCCGGGTCAAACACGATGCCACCAGAGGTATATTCTACGACACCGGTCGTATCGTCCGCTTGCACCGTGGTCACAATACTAAGGGCGGTCAATACCCCCAATGCGCCTATTACCGATTTCTTTGAAATCATTTTGCCATCCTCCTTTTTTTGATGCAAATGATCAATGTCAGACTAATGAAGAATCCACCTATTAAGGGCAGCCAAAAGTGATTGGTTTCAGCAAGCTGCGGCAGTGGTTCTTCTACGTTAGTGACCGTTTCTTGACTGGGCGGTGGTTCAATTTCTTCATCAATTGAATCACTGCTAGCTGTTTCCGTTGGTCCTTCATAAAACTCAATGTTGCCGGTCGTCGTATTGGCTACTGCTGATGGAACGAAACTGCAGAAACTGCCGATCATCAAAATCAGAAGCAGCACAAGGGAATTCTTTTTCATTCTGCTCTTCCTTTTCAAGGTGTATCGGAAACGGTCCACACGACTGTGGCGCGATACTGACCTTGAAATTTAGGTGTTTTCTCAGGTACAAATAAATTGAACTGTGAGAAGTTAACGGTCAGTCCACCAGTCGATGCCGCATTTTCCAACGTCACCACATTTTTTTCGACATTTTGCTGCAGGGCAATCGTTGCATTATCAGGTAAAACCACTCGACCATCCGTAAAGGTCGAATTGACAGTGCCAAGCTGAACCCTTAATTCGGCGGCTGGCAATGTGCGTGTACCATTGACCCAATTGGTGGATTGTCTGACCTTGACTTGCCATTTTTTCTGCCGATTGCGGGTATCATTGATCCGTAAAATCCCAGTTGTAGCAGCTGCGCTTTGATCGCCGTTGGCGGTTGCCCGCCACGTCTCACTCTTTTTCGTTTGAATGGCATGTCGGCCAAAATTCAGCTGAGTCGGCAAATTCGTCCGATCCATCGTCAGTGCTTCGACCATGAAATAAACCATAGTTTGGCGACTGCTGATATTTAGCGCACTAAAGTTTAAGAGATTGATGTCCGTCGGCTTTGCTTTCAAAACAGAAGCGGAAAAATTAGCGGTCCAATTTGCAGTCAACTGACCCGGACCTGAAAGTAACGTCGGAATTTGAACATCCGTTGCTCCTAAAACAGCTGCATCCGCTAGCTGTTCTTGGACAGTTGCCAAATCATTCAACGCTGAATTCACGGTGCTCAGCAGGGTATTGAGCAACCCTTGCAGCAATGTGCGAACGACGCCGCCAATATCGATACCGATCACTCGGATCTGGGTATTTTGAATCGCGGTACTTAAATTCCGTAGAATTTGCGGGACATTGGTTCCTAAGACGACACCAAGGTTCGAACTCATATTGGCATATAAAGCTTCTTTCTGGGTCGTAAACTGCAACGGACTGGTAAATTCAACATTCCCAATATTTCCGACAGTCTTTAGCAAAGAAATCTGCTGATTGATCGCTGTCAAATCGATCTGAACAATCCCAAGGTTGAGATTTAGTGAACTGGTCAAGGAATCAAGCGCTGTTAAGATCGCATTCAAAAGTGGGACATTGGCAATATTGACTGTGGTCGACGTCTTGATGGCTGCTGATCCATTGGCACTAATGCTAGTTCTCAATTCTGCTGGGATCGCTAATAAAGCAAATTTATCTTCCCCACTGACATTGACAGAAGCGTTCAAGCCACCGTTGCCTTTAATCGAAAAAGTCACTGGTCGGTTTGTCACGCTGCCTGGCCATGGAACGCTCACTGAGGTGCCACTTGTATTGGCACTCGTTAAATTGCTTAAAATCTCCACATCTAAAACATTCACTGCTGCTTCGGCTTTTATTGTCGTTGTTAAAAGATACAAATTGACGAAACTGATGCTGGTCAAAAAGAGAATTAATTGGCCGATCGTCCATTTGTAAAGACGTTTTTCCCTCCTTCTGCTTTTCATACCATTTCTAACCCTTTCTTTACGAAACGATGATCATTGCTTCAAAACTATTGTTCACTAGAGATACCAGCGGAGGATGTCCACTCCGCTGGTAAAGTCATGCTATTTTTGTTGGTCTTTTTTCTTTCTTGCTTTGAAGAACAAACCAATTCCTCCTACAACGAAGACTGCTGCCCCAATCAGTGAAGCATACCAAGTTCCTTCAGATCCCGTTTTCGGTAGGTACTTACTTCCCCACCAGCTTTGGTTGTTATTGCTACCGTTGCCGTTGTTGTTCCCCCAACTGCCCCAGTTACCCCAAGCGCCGTTGCTTCCGTCGGTACCATTCGTTCCATTGGTACCGTCCGTGCCATTGCTACCGTCCGTGCCGTCGGTACCATCCGTACCATTGTCACCCGTTGGTACCACGATTGGTGTTGCTGCACTGCGGTATTCTCTGCCACCTGCTGTAACGATAGCCACAACGTTAAGGGTTTCTTCTGGTGAAACATCCTCTGGGTCTAATGTGATGCTGAAGGCACCATTCCCATTGGTCGTTCCAGTTCCGACAACGTCACCCGCTTCATTCAAGATTTCGATCGTCGCATTGGCTGGCCCATTCCCGAAGACTGGATAGCCATCGGTAGGATTGCCAGTGATCGTGGCAACCGGTGCGTCAACCGTCAAGGCACCGACTACGGTCGTCGTCGGATCACTTAAGGTTTCGCCTTCGGCTAAAGCAAGAACCGTAACGGTTTCGCCTTCCGTCGCTTCCGCGGATAACTCAACATCCCAGTCACCATTTTGATCGGCGATCGTTGTGATTGGTCCTTCAGCCGCGAAGATGGTCAGGAATCTACTTGTTAACGGATCGCTGATGGTAACGGTGATCGTAGCACCTGGCTCACTCGTTCCGCTGATCGTTGTATCACCAGCCGTAACTGGGTCAATGGTTGGTGTATCTGTCTTGATGCTTTCATCATCGACAGGTACGACGATTGGTGTCGGATTACTGCGGTAGTCATCCCCACCAGCAGTGACGATCGCCACAACCGATAAGTTTTCTTCTGGTGCGACATCCTCACTAGTCAATGTGATCGTATAGTCACCATTTTCATCGGTCGTGCCTGTTCCTACGACATCACCCTCTTCATTAAGGATTTCAATTGCTGCATTGGCAGGCCCGTTCCCGGTTACTGGGTAGCCTTCTTGGGAATTACCCGTAATGGACGCTGAAGGTGCGTTGACCGTGATGCCATTAACAACGGTCGTTGCTGGTTCACTGGTGGTTTCTCCTTCACTTTGCGCCACTGCTGTTACGATTTCATCTCGAGAAACTTCTGCAACTTCCACTGACCAATTTCCTGCTTCATCTGCTTCGGTTTCAACCGCTTCTTCTCCCGTTACCGTCACGGTGACCATCGATCCCGGTACAGCAGTACCAGTGATGGTCGTGTCACCAGCTGTGACTGGTTCGATGATTGGTGTGGCCGTTTGATCGATCGTATTCTCAACGGGCACTACAATTGGTGTCGCATTACTCCGATAGTCTTTGCCGCCGGCTGTAATGATCGCAACGACGTTCAATGATTCTTCAGGAGAAACATCTTCACCAGAGAGCGTGATCGTGTAGTTGCCATTTTCATCAGTATTGCCTGATCCAACGACATCCCCCGCTTCATTCACGATTTCAATCGCCGCATTTGGTGCTGCCATCCCCGTCACTGGATAACCATCCTCTGGATTGCCAGTGATGGAAGCGGTCGGTGCTGAAACCGTGGTGCCATCCACACTCACTGTGATTGGTGCACTAGGGTCTTTTTCAGGGGATTGTGCCACAACAGTGACGGTATCACCCTCCGCAACTTCAGGTACCTCGACTGTCCAATTGCCCTCTTCGTCCGTTTCAGTTGTGATCGGTTCATTTTCACCAATCGTTACCGTCACCGTCGAACCTGGTTCGGCAGTCCCGCTGATCGTCGTATCGCCAGCTTTGACTGGATCGATCGTTGGTGTTGCAGTCTGTTGCTCTTCTTGATCCAAAGGTACCACGATTGGTGTCGCATTACTGCGGTATTCTTTGCCGCCAGCTGTCAGAACTGCGACGACTGTTAGGCTTTCCGCTGGTGCAACAACTGTTGGTTCAAGAGTGATACTGTAGTTTCCTTCCGCGTCTGCGGTTCCTGAACCGACGATTTGTCCATCGCTATTCAAGATTTGTATGGTGGCATTGGCTGGTGCCGTTCCAGTTACTGGATAGCCATCCGTGCTATTGCCTGTGATGGTTGCACTAGGAGCAGTGACCGTCAACGCCCCCACACCAACTGTTACTGGAGCGCTTGGCTCTTTGTCAGGTGATTGAGCCACAACAGTGACTGCATCGCCTTCAGAAACTTCTGGTACTTCTGCTGTCCAATTGCCTTCGTCATCCGTTTCAGCCGTGATTGGTTCCGCATCTGGTACGGTGATCGTCACGGTTGAACCTGGTTCTGCGGTCCCACTGATGCTGGTATCTCCTGCCGTGATTGGATCGATCGTTGGTGCAGCTGTCTGATCCACTACCGTATCTGCTGGTACGATGACCGCTGTTGGATTACTGCGATACTCTTTCCCACCAGCTGTTACGATGGCAACGACATTTAAGGTTTCTTCTGGATCGACAGTTTCAGCAGTTAAGTCCACTGTATAGTTGCCGTCTCCATCGGCAGTGCCTGTTCCAACGACTTCATTGTCTGCGTTCAAGATCTCGATCGCTGCATTGGCTGGTGCTGCACCAGTCACTGGGTAGCCTTCCGTGCTGTTGCCGCTGATGGAAGCTGTTGGTGCTGCGACAGTCACTCCTTCAACGATGACAGTGATTGGATCACTTGGGTCTTTGCCGTCACTGTCTGCGACGACTGTGATGGTATCCCCTTCAGACAATTCAGGCACATCGACACTCCAGTTGCCCTCATCATCTGTTTCGGCGGTTTCTTCTGTGCCGTCAGGTAGTGTCACAGTCACAGTTGAGCCTGGTTCTGCCGTTCCGCTAACTGTTTCGTCGCCTGCTTTGATTGGATCAACCGTTGGTGCCGTTGTTTGATTTTCACCCGGTTCAGCTGGCACCATGATTGGTGTCGCTGGACTACGATAATCTGTACCACCAGCTGTGACCACCGCAACTACCGTCAAGTTTTCTTCAGGAGAGACACCTTCACTGGTCAAATCGATCGTGTAAAGCCCTGCATCATTGGTCGTACCCGTTCCAACTGTCTCGCCAGCTTCGTTCAAGATTTCGATGGTCGCATTCGCTGGTCCTGTTCCGGTCACTGGATAACCATCGGCTGCATTGCCACTGATGGACGCACTAGGAGCCGCCACCGTTAATGCACCGACTGTGATCGTTGCTGGTGTACTTGGTGTCTCATTTTCTACTTCTGCTACTGCCGTAACAATCGTCCCTTCGGAAAGCTCTGGCACATCAACTTGCCAATTGCCCTCTTCGTCAACTTCGGCTGAGATTGGGTCTTGCTCACCGACCGTCACGTTGACTATTGCTCCTGGTTCGGCTGTCCCGCTGATTTCTGTTGCGCCGGCAACTGCTGGATTGATCGTTGGTGTCGCCGTTTGATCCGCAGGTACCACGACAGCCGTTGGTTGACTACGGAAGTCATCCCCACCTGCTGAAACGATGGCAATGACACGGACCGTTTCTCCTGCTGATGCCTCTTCACTGGTCAAGGTAACGGTGTAAACACCATTCTCATTGGCCGTCCCTGTGCCAATCACTTGATCATCAGCATTTAAGATTTCGATTGACGCATTAGCTGGTGCTGTACCAGTTACTGGATAGCCATCTGCACTATTGCCAGAAATCGTTGCCGATGGTGCTGCCACGATCAGCCCTTGCACCGTCACTGTTACTGGTAAACTTTCTGTTTTGCCGTCTGCCAAGGCAGTAACTGTCAAGACATCATCTAGAGAAACCGTCGGCACAGTTGCCGTCCACTCACCTTCGTCATTCGCTACCACTGTAACAGTATCGCCGTTTGGTAGTTCAACCGATACATCGGCCCCAGGTTCAGCCGTTCCGCTAACGGTTGTAGCCCCAGCAATCACTGGTGCGACAGTCGGTGCCGCTGTTTGGTCTTCTGCGTTATCTTCTGGCACCACGATAGTAGTTGCCGGACTGCGATAGTCTTGACCGCCGGCTGATACGATAGCCACCACTCGCAAGGTTTCTGCTGGTGAAACACCTTCTGTCAAGGTGATCGTATACTCACCGTCTCCATTGGCAGTACCACTGCCTACCACTTCATTGGCAGCATTTAAGATTTCAATGGTTGCGTTGGCTGGTGCTGTTCCTGTGACTGGATAGCCGTCAGTACTGTTGCCCGTGATCGTTGCGGTTGGTGCAGCCACGTTCAAGGCACCGACACCAACACTGATTGGTGCACTTGGGTCTTTGCCTTCAGCTTCAGCAACCACTGTGACCGTGTCGCCTTCTGAAAGTTCTGGTACAGTGACTGTCCAATTGCCTTCCTCATCCGTTTCGGCAGTCACTGGATCTTCTCCAGGAATCGTTACCGTCACCGTTGAACCAGGTTCGGCAGTTCCTCCGACGGATGTATCACCTGCTTGCACTGGATCGATCGTTGGGGTGGTCGTTTGGTCTGCTGGTACCACGATGGAGAGCGGCGCACTGCGGTACTCATCGCCGCCAGCTGTTACCACTGCCACCACCTGAAGTGCTTCTGAAGGATCAACATCGTCGCTGCTCAATGTGATGCTGTAAGCACCTTCCTCATTTGCTTCACCGCTACCAACAACCTCACCGGCTGCATTTAAGATCTCAATCGCTGCATTTGGCGTGGCCGTTCCGGTTACTGGATACCCCTCCGAACTATTGCCGCTGATCGCTGCTGTCGGTGTCGCCACAGTGAGTGGATTTACGACGACCGTAGCTGCATCACTTGGTGTTTCCCCATCAAGGGTCGCTACCACAGAAACAATTTCTCCTTGAGAAACCTCGGGCACAGTTGCCGTCCAATTGCCTTCGTCATCCGCTTCGGCAGTGACTGGCTCTGCGTCACCAATCGTGACTGAGACTGTCGCGCCAGGTTCAGCCGTACCACTGATGGTCGTGTCGCCGGCTGTCACCGATTCAATCGTTGGGACTGCAGTTTGATCCAAAGGTACTGTGATTGGTGCAGCCGCACTGCGGTACTCTTGACCACCGGCTGTGACTACCGCCACCACCCGTAAGGCTTCAGCTGGAGACGCGTCATTACTCGTTAACGTGATCGTATATTGGCCTTCGTCATTGGCGGTGCCAATACCTATGACCTCGTCATCGGCATTCAAGATTTCGATGGCTGCATTGGCTGGTGCCGTTCCCGTTACTGGGTAACCTACGGTACTATTGCCGCTGATCGTCGCGGTTGGTGTAGCGATCGTCAACCCATTGACTCCAACACTGATCGGTGCACTTGGGTCTTTGTCTGGTGCTTGTGCGACCACTGTGACGGTTTCTCCTTCAGAAACTTCAGGAACTTCAACTGTCCAGTTCCCCTCGTCATCGGCTTCACCAGTAACAGGTTCTTCACCTGGGATCGTTACCGTCACCGTAGCGCCTGGTTCTGCGGTCCCACTGATCGTCGTATCCCCGGCATTGATTGGGTCGATGGTTGGTGATGCTGTTTGTTCAAGCTCATCTGCTGGGACCGTCACCGGTGTGGCAGGACTGCGGTACTGATCTCCGCCTGCTGTAACGATCGCAACGACAGACAAGGTTTCTTCTGGTGCTGCATCGGATGGTGCGATGGTTACCGTATAGTTTCCATCCCCATCGGCTGTCCCAGTACCGATCACATCGCCTGACTCATTCAACACTTCGATCGCTGCGTTCGCTGGAGCAGTCCCCGTGATTGGATAGCCATCGGTACTATTGCCGCTGATGATCGCTGTTGGTGCTGCAACGGTGACTCCATTGACTCCAACGCTGACTGGCGCGCTTGGCTCTTTGCCTTCGGCTTCCGCAACGACTGTGACTGTATCACCACCAGAGACTGCTGGCACTTCCGCAAGCCAGTTTCCTTCGTCATCCGTTTCAGCCGTTACTGGTTCTTGACCGGTGATCGTAACAGTAACCGTCGAACCTGGTTCTGCCGTTCCGCTAATCGTGGTATCACCTGCTGTGACCGGATCGATCGTTGGTGTCCCTGTTTGTTCAATGTCTGCTGGTACCGTGATTGGCGTGGCATTACTGCGGTAGTCTTGACCGCCCGCTGTCACAACTGCCACCACCTGCAAGGCTTCTTCTGGCGCCACATCAGCTGGATCTAAGATGACGGTATAAGCACCCGCGTCATCCGCCGTCGTGCTACCAACGACATCGCCTGCTTCATTCAAAATCTCAATGGCCGCATTCGGCGTGGTTGTTCCACTGACCGGATAGCCATCCGTACTATTGCCTGTGATGGAAGCGCTCGGTGCACTGACAGTCACACCATCAACGGTCACGGTAATCGGTGCACTTGGCTCTTTGCCATCTACTTCGGCAACGACTGTTACCGTATCACCTTCCGTTAATTCTGGTACCGTTGCTTCCCAATTGCCTTCGTCATCGGCTTCTGCCGTGATCGGATCGCCTTCAGGCAGCGTGATCGTCACCGTTGCCCCTGGTTCAGCCGTTCCGCTGACGGTCGTATCCCCCGCTGTTACTGGGTCGATCGTTGGTGTTTCCGTTAAATTTTCGACATCATCTGCAGGAACTACAAGCGGTGTGCCTGTACTGCGATAATCTTCACCACCAGCCGTCACGATCGCTTCCACTCGTAAGTTGTCGCCAGCTGTCACCTCTTGAGGATCAAGGGTGATCGTGAAGTTGCCATCCTCATCAGCTGTTCCGCTACCAACGACATCTCCTGCTTCATTCAAAATTTCAATTGCTGCATTGGCAGTCGCTGTTCCCGTTACTGGATACCCATCTGTGCTATTTCCGGTGATCGTAGCCGTTGGCGCCGCCACGGTTAAACCGTTTACACTCACGGTGATTGGTGCACTCGGATCTTTGCCTTCAGACTCAGCTACGACGGTCACGGAATCGCCTTCTGATAATTCAGGAACCGTTGCTTCCCAGTTGCCTTCATCATCGGCTTCAGCCGTGATTGGATCGCCTTCAGGAAGCGTGATCGTTACCGTTGCCCCCGGTTCCGCTGTCCCACTAACGGTCGTATCTCCAGCACTGACTGGATCGATCGTTGGTGTTTCTGTCTGCAGGATATCTGCAGGCACCACAACAGGTGTTGGGTTGCTTCGATAGGTTTCGCCGCCAGCGGTCACAACCGCTGTCACATTCAGGGTTTCTTCCGCGTCAACATCCGCTGGATCTAACGTGACTGTATAAATACCATTCTCATTGGCGGTACCTGTTCCGACAATTTCGCCATCCGCATTGGTGATCTCAATGGCCGCATTTGGTGCTGCGGTTCCAGTCACTGGATAGCCCTCTTGACTATTTCCTGTGATCGAAGCCGTTGGTGCGTTGACTGTTAAGGCGGACACGGTGGTGCTAGCCGGTTGGCTTGGCGTTTGTCCTGCTAGTTCGGCGATAGCTGAAACCGTATCGCCCTCTGACACTTCGTCCACATCAACACGCCAATTGCCCTCTTCATCGGCTTCCGTCACGATCGGATCTGCACCGTTGACGGTCACAGTAATCGAGGCACCAGGCTCAGCAGTTCCGCTGACGCTTGTATCCCCGGCAGTCACCGGTTGAATCGTTGGTGTTCCCGTTTGTTGCTCCGCATCGTCTGCTGGAACGACGATTGGCGTATTACCACTACGGTAAGTTTGCCCACCGGCAGTGACGATTGCGGCAACATTCAAGTTTTCATTTTCTGCTACATCTGCTGGGTTCAACGTGATACTGTAGTTGCCGTTCTCATTTGCCGTACCAGAGCCAACGACTTCACCTTCGGCATTGGTGATTTCAATGGCTGCATTTGCTGCGGCTGTCCCCGTCACAGGGTACCCATCGGTACTATTTCCTGTAATCGAAGCCGTTGGTGCATTAACCACTGGTGCTGCTACCGTTGCCGTTGCAGGCTCACTCGCCGATTCCCCATCAGCTTCCGCTACTGCTGTGACTGTATCGCCTTCCACCAATTCAGGGACATCTGCCGTCCAATTGCCGTCACCATCTGCGGTTGTTGTAATAGGTGCACCGCCGTTGATCGCCAATGTGATGGCTGCGCCTGGCTCAGCTGTTCCGCTGATCGTCGTTTCCCCTGCTGTCAATGGATTGATTGTTGGTGTATCGGTTTGATCTTCTGGTGTATCTGGCGCAAACCAAATCGAGTTATTGCCGTCAGCATCCGTAAATAAATCAATGGTGATCAAATCAAGTTGAGACATCGTTCCTTCGAAGCGGGCTTCGTAAGGATTAGATGGATTCGCCACGCCGTTTTCAACCAATTGTGCATAGGTCGGACTGGTGACATTCGTTGGAATGACCACATTGGTTTGACCTAAAACAGATGCAGAAGCGATTTGATCTGCTAAATCTGTCGTTGCATTGAAGACTGTTTGTGCTGTTTCAACCGTTGCGTTTAAAGTGGCTTTAGCTGTATTAACGGTACTTTGTACCAACGTATTGATTTGACCGATCAAGGTACCGATGCCTGGAATCCCACTTGCACCATCCAAAATACTGACTTGAATCTGGGCTGCTTGTAAATTATCGAGAATTTGATTGATGCGTTGATTGATAACGATAAATAAACCATCATCCACATTGGCAATCAGGGCACGTTCGTTATCGGTTAGTCCAGCTGGAACTTCAAAATTCGCTTGGCCAAATTGTCCAAGTTGATTTAATAAGTCTAACTGGGTAGTGATTTCATCTAAGTTGACGGATATCACTTGGCTAACATCCACGATTGAAGCCGCCGTATACAACGGATTTGGCAAGCCGCCAACGATTGTTGGCGGAATATCAAGTGCATCAGCTAAATTTTGATTGACGATTCCATCCACCGTGCTGATCAAGGTATTGACTGCTGGTGTGACTGTACCGATCAGTGTTTGCAAGGCTGGGAAATTCCCCAGTTGGAGTATCACATTGGTGAAAATCGATGCATTCCCTGCCGATTGAACCAAACCAGTAAGGCCTTGAGGAACCCCAACAACCGCGACTTTATCCCCATTCAAGACATCAACCGTTACTGCATTCGATCCAGAAATCGAGAAATTGACTTGGTTCGTTGCACCAGGAGTTGCATAAGGTGCAGACGCACTCGTGCCTGAGTTATTAGACGCTGTGATATCTGAGAAAAGTTCAGCTGAAACCAAAGCAGCTTCAACCGTCGTTGGTGCCCATAACAAACTTGCTGGCACGACCACCGTACTTGTCAACAACATTCCACTGACAGTTAAATTCGCAATAATATTTTTCTTTGTTCGAACGCGTGTGTTTTTCTTTGAATCCATGAGCTTTTTATAATTAATGCCTTTCATTCATTCTCCTCCTGTTCGAAAAAAATTTAACCGACAAAAGATAAAACTGATGATCTCTGGAATCCTTCTTTCCCCCTTTAAAACCAGATGAAAATCTATTTCAACCCAACACCTAAAGGCATAGAGAGAAAACAAAAAGTAACCGATCGCAAAGCGAAGATTTTTTCGCATGCTTTCTGAAAAACCCAGTGATTTTTGTTCAAATAGTTTAGAAGCACATTAGCTCACTCTTGTGAAACTAAAAAATAAAATAACTAAACGAACACACTGTGTACCAAAATTCTAGCAAATTTATTTCTTTCCAACAAATTATAAACACGATAAATAATTAAAAAAACACTGAATTTCACCTTTCAAAACACAAAAGGTTTATTTTATAAACAAGCAGAAATTATTTATATTTATCTTATAAACAAATG
>NZ_NGLF01000002.1:590312-598861 GCF_002140695.1 Enterococcus sp. 4E1_DIV0656
TTTTTTTTGTATCAAAGTATCTCATTAAATTAATAATTATATAACTTAAATTCGTAGATATAATCGCTCCAATAATCCCTATAAAAGGGATTAAAACGAAAGACGAAACAACACTGATACAAGCACCTACCATAGTTGAAATCATAATCATCTTATTATTCATTGAGGCTGTATATATTGATCCAAAATAAACTGAGAAACAATTAAGCACAGCCGATACAAGTAACAGAGGAATTAAGTTCCATGCCTCAAAAAATTCGCCTTGTAAAAGAAATTTTGAAATAAATGGAATGAAAGTAATAATTAAACTGCAAGAAGCAATAATTAATGAATAGTAAGTCAGGAAAACTTTAGTAAAAAAATTAGAAGCTTGCTTATTTGAAATTTCTTTGGAGGCAGAAAATTGCCAAGCTTGTTGAAATATGGAAGAAAGAACATTTATTATTGAAGGTAGCTTACTAATTGCAGTGAATATTCCAGCTACCGCTATCCCTTGAAACATAACTAAAATGTATCTTGTTGAAATATTAGCAAACCACCAAGATATTGAGTTAGGTATCATTGGTATACTAAATGTCAATAATTCTTTTATTAGAGTTTTATCTAATATTTTTAAATCAATAAATTGTTTTATATTTGCACGAAAATACATCTAGATGTGTATAAGAGACAGATAATGAATACGATTTCAATTGCATGTTTATACATCTGGATAGAGAAAAATGATGATTGTGTTTTTTCATGATTTTAACCTCGTTTTTTACCTCCGCAAATAAAAAAACAAAAATAATTTAGACGTTTTTTCACGATATCACCTAAAATAACTCTTGCTAACGAAAAAAAGGAATCGAAACACTCGCAGAAAGTTCTGTGAAAAAAGAATGAAACTATTCTATCAAAATCAACGTTGCACTATTATGAACGATTATTTCTTCAGTTGCTCTTCGCTGCTTTTCATCCTCACCTAGTTATTTGGTCCTACATTTCGGACGTAAGCGTTCATTCTACTCGAAGCGGTTATACTTGTTGGTAAGAAGGAAACACCGCTGCCCAATTGACTTCTTCTAATACGACTTAAGGAGCAACAAACGATGCATTGGCTAGTAATGATTTTTCTATTGATCTGCCTCAGTTTTGTCTAAAAAAAGCGTGAGAACCGAATGTTCTCACGCTTTTCTACGATCCCCCTCTGAGGATCCTCTATCACAAAGATTACTGAACGATTTCTTCCACCAAATCAAGGAAAGTCTGAAATAAAAGACCTTTTAGATTCCTCTATTGGCTTTACTTTACTATAATGGGGATACAAGATCTCATTAATTCAACGAGAGCGGAGGCTTTCTTATGTATGGCGAAACGATCAGACAAATCCGATTGAAAAAAGGCTTCACCCAAAAAGAAGTCTATGGCACGATTATTTCAAAGTCTTATGCCATCGAGTTCGAAAAAGGCAAGCATCAAATTGCTGCCAACCTGCTGTTGCAAATTTTAGAAAATCTCTCAATGGATATCGATGAATTTCTCTATATCGCGAATGGCTATCGCCTGGATGAGCAAAACAGCTATAATCATCGGTATAATCAATATTCAAACAAACACGATCTGCCAAATTTACAAAAGCTGTTACAGGAACTACAACAAACCACTAGTAGACTGAACAATATCCGTATTGCAGAGGTTCGCTCGCGAATTCGCATGCTACAATGCTTGGCGGAGCATGGGGTCTATCGACAAAGTGCTGTTTTAGAATGCGATCGCCAAACGATCACTTCTTACCTCATTGATGTTGAGAGCTGGACGTTACAAGAAATCCAACTATTTGGCAACACCATCGATCTTCTGGACAACGACCATAATTTCTTCTTTTTCAAAAAAGTATCCAAGATGCTCGAGTACTACATCGATATGGAAAAAGGTCGAGAAATCTACTGCGCCTTGCTGATCAATTTGATTGAATATACGCTAAAACACCAGCAATACGATGCGACGGAAGTTCTCGTTGTCCAATTGAAACTTTTAGCGACAGACTACAAAGAATTTTTCCACCAAACCGTCTGCAAGTTTTTCCAAGGCGTGTTGCTCATAAGAACCGGCGATCAAAAAGCTGGTGAAACGATCACACAAAAGATGTTGGCTATTATGCGAGAACTGGATCAAGAAGCCCTTGCCGATGATTTTGCTTTACTATTGGATGAAGATTATCTCCGAGCATTTGCCTCCTCCGAGTGATAAAGCGGCAACTGCAGCGTTCGTTTTTAAAAAAAGGAAGCGATGATTGCCATCACTTCCTTTTTGAGCTATTAGCTAACACTGCGTTCATCTGTGGCACCAAAGTATTGATACATTGGTTTTTGTTTGCCATTGAGCAACTGATCCACCGTCACAAATTCATAGCCTTGCGCTTTCAGCGTTTGAATAACACCAGGTACGGCTTGAACGGATTTCGGATGAATATCATGGAGCAGAATTATTGAACCATCGTAGACATTATTTTGTACGACCTTCAAAATTTTGTTCGGATCTTTTAGCTTCCAATCCTCGGTATCAACACTCCATTGAATGATCGATTTTCCTGCCGCTTGGGCGCTTTGTTGATCGATCGCACCATACGGCGGGCGCAAATTCTTAGGTAAGACTCCTGTTGCCTGATAGATTGCTTTGTCAGTTTTGGTTATTTCCGCTTTGACATCCTCCGGCGATAACGTATTTAATTGCGGATGTGAATAGGAGTGACTGGCAATTTCATGCCCTTCCTCATGGACTTTTTTCGATACTTCAGGATATCGATCCACCATTTGTCCTAATTCAAAAAACGTTGCTTTGACATCGTTGTCCTTTAAAATCTTCAAAAGATCTAATGTGGTTGTGTCGTTAGGGCCATCATCGAAAGTCAGTGCAACATATTTTTTGTTTTCGTCCAATGTCGATTGTTGCTCTTTCAATTGATCCGCGTTAACAAGTTCCGGATCAATAAACGGTGCAATCTCTTTGTACGCCAACGTGATCTCAGATACACCAGTTTGATTTTGGGGCAACTGAATCGTTATTTTTTCAGGATCATACGTAAATTTCGACTCATAGGTGATTCGATCCATCGCCAAGACCGCATCAATGACTTTATCAGGTTCCTTGGCTTGGTCTAAAATCTTTTGCTGAATGACTTGCTGGATCCCTAGCAAGCTGCCCTCGTCTGGAACCAAGTCTTTCAAGGATAATTCATTGCCGGTTTTCTCGGAAATAAAAATTGGATCGGCAACCACGCTATCTGCATCTTCAAAGCGACCAGTTTCCCGATTCCAAACATAGCTGTCCGCTTTTAAAGAATAGGTTGACACTTTCGATGCGACCGCTTGTGCTTCAATCCGAGCAACGGTGACTGTCTCTTTATCTGTGTGTTTTTTGCATAATTTGTTCGCCATGGTCGACAATTTCTTGCTTGCATCTTTGACAGGAATCGTACTTTCTTCTTTTGGTCGGAAAATCAATTCTTTCTTGTCCCCATTAGACAATGTTTCGAGTTTTGCTGGGATTCCCTCTTTAGCTTGTTCTTCTTGGATCGATGCCAATAACTTTTCAGCAGCAGCCTCATATTTTTCCCGTGCCAAGGCTTCTTGTTGCTTCAACGTGAAAGCAATATAGCCGCCAGTGGCGATAATGACGATTGTCAGCAGCGTCATCAATGAAAAGAGATACTTGCGATGGGTGGGCTTCTTTTTAGAAACTTGACGATTGGTGGTTTGCGTGCGTCTTGCCGTTCCCGTTGTTTGCTTTTGATGTGATTCGACCCTTGAAAAAGGTGCTTGTTTTTCAGACGTCGCTTCTTTATGTTGTGAATTATTTGAATAATTGCTTGATTTCTTCATAAACATTCTCCCTAAAACATAATAACGTAAACAAAATGTAACATAAGCGTAATAATATTTCAACAGTGTTACAGAGATTCTTATAAACTTCTCTTTTTGTTCACCATTTTTGAGAATTATTCTAAGAAATCTTTTATTCTGATACTAATAAAAGCAAGCCTATCAGCCATGATATCGTATTCACTCCGTTTTATTTTCGTTTAAAAATAATGAGAGAGATCTTTTTGTACTTTGATGTTTTTTCTGTTTATAATTCAGCGTGTGGCAATTACTTTAAAGGATGTGTTCAAAATGAAACACAAGTCAACAACGTATTTATTTATTCTTACATTAGTCATCGGTTTAACCTATCAAATGCTTCCCTATACACCCCTAAGCGATTCCGTTTTATCCATCATTGGTACTGTATGGAATGTGATTTTGGCATTTGGTGCAGGGTACTTTCTCTTACGAAGGACCTTTTTGGAACAATTCAAACATTTTCGTTTCATCGTTTTATTATGGGGTGTGCCTTTCGTCATTTTGACTGGCGTGTTCTTTTCCTTTATTTATGCCGCTATTTTTGGACAACCAACAACTAACTCGATCGGCGAAACCATCACCGTCCAAATGGTCTTTTTACAAGTTCCCTTCATGTTGATG
Source organism: Enterococcus sp. 4E1_DIV0656 (assembly GCF_002140695.1). Lineage (NCBI taxonomy): Bacteria > Bacillati > Bacillota > Bacilli > Lactobacillales > Enterococcaceae > Enterococcus > Enterococcus sp. 4E1_DIV0656. The sequence continues at coordinate 594,818 of NZ_NGLF01000002.1, forward strand.
GGAGAAGAGTTGCTTAGTACCAATCTCTTATTAGCTTTACAGAAAAAAGGATTCTCTTTCCTCTGGTCTTCCATCATTTGCAGTGTGCTGTTCGCTTTGTGGCATATCCCAGCGTATGGTTTTCATCCAGCCCAATTATTGATCACCTTGATGCCTGCCAGATTGGCACTCAACTACGTATGGAAAAAATCCAATAGCGTATGGGTCAGCTGGATCTGCCATTTTCTCTATGATTCCCTTGGGTTCATTTCATTTTTAGGTAAATAAGCAACAAAAAGGACAGCTGAATCCTAGCTGTCCTTTTTGTTAGTCAGTGATGCCTTTCCCCAATGGCTTACTTAATCGCTATTTTCGCTTTCTGAAATAAAGCCAGCTTGCCGTGGCGATAAAGCACAAACCAACTATAATTGGGAACAACGTCCCCTGCTCATCGGTTTGCGGCAATCTTTGTGCAGACGCGCTTTTTTTCGAAACAACAGTTTGGACAGGAGCTTTTTCCTTATTATCAGAACTATCAACTGTTGCAGCTTGTCCTTTTGTATAAACGTACGTCACAGTTGCCCCCTGTTTGCCGAATGTGCCTTTCGCATTTTGTGGTAAACGACTTTGATCTAAGACGTAGCCGTTGATTGATATTTGGTATTTTTCTGTGCTAGCATCGTAAGGTTCGCCTACATTTCCTGATAGGATTTGGGAAGCATGAATTTCGTTACCTTCTGTGTCTACATACTCCACCGTTACATCCGCTGCTGGTATCGGATTTTTTGTGTAGATGTAGGTGACTGTTTGCGCTGTTTCGCTAAACACACCTTTACTGTTTTTTGGTAATTGACTTTGATCTATGGTGTATCCGTCGATTTTTAGTTGATATTTTTCTGTACTAGCATCGTATGGGTCGCCTATGTTTCCACTAATCGTTTGTGAAGAGTGGATTTCTTTACCTTCTGTATCCACGTACTCGACTGTGACATCAGCTGCGGGTATCGGATTCCTTGCGTAGATGTAGGTGACTGTTTGTGCTGTTTCGCTAAATACACCTTTACTATTTTCTGGCAATTGGCTTTCATCCAAAGTGTAGCCTTCAATCATTAATTGATAGTTCTTTGTGCTGGCATCGTATGGGTCGCCCACATTACCGCTAATCGTCTGAGAAGCGTGGATTTCGTTGCCTTCGGTATCTATATATTCGACCCTGATATCCGCAGCTGATACGGGATTTTTTGTGTAGATGTATGTGATTGTTTGTGCTGTTTCGCTAAATACCCCTTTTAGATTTTCTGGTAATTGGCTTTCATCTAGTGTATAGCCATCGATCGATAGTTTATATTGATCTGTGCTGGCATCGTATAAATCACCTATGTTTCCACTAATGGTTTGGGAGTCATGAATTTCATTGCCCTCTGTGTCAACGTATCTCACTGTTATATCCGCTGCTGGTACGGGATTTTTTGTATACACATAAGTGACTGTTTGTACAGTTTCACTAAATACTCCTGTGGTATTTTCTGGCAGTTGGCTTTCATCCAGTGTATAGCCGTCGATCGTTAATTGATAGTTCTCTGTACTGGCATCGTATGAATCACCTATGTTTCCGCTGATCTTTTGCGAAGGGTGAATTTCTTTGCCTGCTGTATCCACATACTCCACTGTTACATCCGCTGCTGGTACGGGATTTTTCGTATAAATGTAAGTAACGGTTTGCGCGGTTTCTCTAAATATGCCTTTACTGTTTCCTGGCAATTGGCTTTCATCCAATGTGTAGCCATCGATTTTTACTTGATATTGTTCCGTACTGGCATCGTATGGATCACCCACATTCCCACTAATTTTATTAGCAGCGTGAATTTCTTTGCCTTCTAAATCCACGTATTCCACCACTATATCAGCTGCTGATATCGGATTCTTTGTATACACATAGGTGACTGTTTGCGCGGTTTCACTAAAGACACCTTTACTATTTTCTGGCAATTGGCTTTCATCCAATGTGTAGTCTTCGATTGCTAGTTGATATTTTTCTGTACTAGCATCGTAAGATTCGCCTACGTTTCCACTAATCGTTTGTGAAGGGTGAATTTCGTTGCCTTCTGTATCCACATACTCCACTGTTACATCCGCTGCTGGTACGGGATTTTTTGTGTAAATGTAGGTGACAGTTTGCGCTGTTTCTTTAAATACACCCTTACTGTTTTCTGGCAATTGACTTTCGTCTAAAGTGTAGCCTTCGATTTTTAGTTGATATTGTTCTGTGCTAGCATCGTATGACTCGCCTACGTTTCCACTGATCTTTTGCGAAGGGTGAATTTCTTTTCCTTCTGTATCCACATACTCCACTGTTACATCCGCTGCTGGTACAGGATTTTTTGTGTAAATGTAGGTGACAGTTTGCGCTGTTTCGTTAAATACACCCTTACTGTTTTCTGGTAATTGGCTTTCGTCTAAGGTGTAGCCATCAAATCTTAGCTTATAATCTTCAGTGCTGGCATCATATGGTTCACCAATCGTACCGGTCAAGGTCTGCATCTCATGGATTTCTTGCCCTTGACTATCAAGGTATCGGACATTTACCTCTCCAATCTGCTCCGGATCGACAATGACATTGACCACATGTGTGGTATTCACGCTATAGGAGGCTTGTCGAGCCATAAAAATTGCTACATAGGAACCTGGCTTGCTTGGGTCAACATTGGTGTAGTAAGGATAGATCTGCGAGTCAGAAATGCTTTTTTCTATATTGCCGCTAAAATTTAGTTTAAACGCCTCAATCCCTAATGCTTTGGTTGAGAAATCAAATGTGCTGTTTACAGGAATATGAATCGTATCAGGACTATCTCCAAAAGCATACTCACCCGCAATTAAACGCTCGTAAAGTTCAAGTGTTTTCGTTTCCCCTGGCTGCAAGGTGATGGAATTTCCAACCGATGTGAATGCATAGTTTAGTCTTTGATTCGTGGTACCAACTTGCTTAATAAAATAGCCACCTGAAGGAAGTTGAATTGTAACCTTTCCTGAACTGTCCGTGACTAACAATGTCACTTCACCAGATGTCGAGGAGGTCAATGTGAAATAAGCTCCTTGGATCGGTTGGTTTGAATTACCATCTAACACTTGAACCGTCAGTTGCCCATTGACAGCTCTTGCAGCTGAAGCATTAACAGATGAGGGAACCTTATCTACAGTGCTTACAGCAGAATCTTCTTTAATATCTGATTCAGAAATATTTTTTTCATTATCACTGTTGACTTGCGATTGCTCGTTTTTAGCATCCACACTCGATGAGGTCATTGTTGTCATCGCAGCATTATCTGCTTCCGTTAAATCATTTGTATCATTAGATGGTGTAGCTATCTTTTCGTCTTGCTCCAACTGTTGGGAATCTGAAAAACCTTCGCTTTCCGCCATTACCTGAAATGCTGGTGTTACCACCGCAGCACTTAATAGGATTATTAAAGACATAATATGTTTAAATTTCTTTTTCACAAACTTTCACCTTAACCTTCTTTTTCAAAATTTAGACTTTTTTATTCAAGCTTTTTTCACGCCTGAAAATCATTATAATTTATTAAATTTTAATTTAAAAACATTTTTTTATTTATCGTATTCTCCACTCCTAGCTGAAATTTTTATGCGGACTCATGAAATGCCCTTTATCTTGTGTATACCTGATTCATTTATCATTGCACTACATCACCTCTTCAGAATTTTATAATTCAAGTACCCTTCCCTTCAAGCAAATCCAGTGCAAATCAGCGCAAAGCTTCTTTGCATCCTTGTTTTATCAACGATTTCCGTTTTCCTAAAACAGGACACTATTTTCACCTAAGATTTCCTTTCTTTTTTGAATGACTCATATAAAAATACCTCCTAATTTTCAAAAGAGATATTTTTTCAAGTTTCCAGCTCAGAACAATAGAATTAGGTATTATTTAAAAGAAAAAAACACTAAAAATAATCGAGTTGCCGTGAATATCCAATGCGAAATTCTAAGCTAAACTCATTTTATTTTCATTTTTTGAAAACGAAGAAATACACTTGTGCATTTCTTCG
>NZ_NGLF01000002.1:602781-604384 GCF_002140695.1 Enterococcus sp. 4E1_DIV0656
TTTAAATCAGCTTCACAAAAATTTTGCCGAAAACTTTTATTATAAAATAATTGGAATTTATTTAATATTCCGGTACGCGATGGTAACCTCATTATCTGTCTCTTATACACATCTAGATGTGTATAAGAGACAGTTATTTAATATTCCGGTACGCGATGGTAACCTCATTATATAGTCATCACTAAACATCTCTTTTATACCCATCTAGATGTGTATAAGAGACAGCCTTAATCCATTCATATTGTCCAGTTACTTTATGATTATATGTTTTAAGAACAATGCAAGGAGTGCCTGTTATATAACAAAATATCATTCCATGTAGTCTATCTGTAACTACTAGTCTTGACTCACTAAATTGTTTTAATTTTCCGTTCAATTCATTATACCGATTTTTTTTATCAATATCATATTTTACAACCGTATCAGTTTCAGAAACCTTATAAGACAGATTCAATAGAAATTCTTCCATTTCTTTCTGAGCAATTCTCTCATCTGATTTTTCTCGATCATTCCTCAAGCACAATAAAATATTTTTATTATTTCTATCATATTTATTCTGGTAATTTGTACTATATGAGCTGTCTCTTATACACATCTAGATGTGTATAAGAGACAGGTACTAGACTCACATTTCTAATGGAGTGAGTTTTAAGAATATTATATGACTTTTCATCTCTTACAAAAATTCGTAAATTTTTATGTTTTTTAAAAACCTTCATTGTTTCATTTTCTTCTCTGATACCTAATTGAGTTTCCGGGAAAAATACAGTTTGCGGGAAAAGTACAATCTTATTTTCAGGAAAATTGTTAATTATGTATCTTCTCAACAACTCTTCTCTGAAATATTCAATACCTATATTCCCTCCGCCTTTAAGTGTAATTATATCTTCGGTTTTAATCATTTCTTTCATGGAATTCACCGCTTCTATCGTCTCATTTACAAAGAATTCTACAACTTCATAATCACCGAAATTTTCAAGTAAAAACTCTTTATGAGAAATGGTTAGTGCATGATCTCCTAAATTAGGATAATCAGTTGCAAGCATTAAAAATATTCGAGGCTTAGGACTGGGCTTAAAAAAAAGCTTTTCTTTACTTTTAAATTTTTTAGTCATCATTAGATTAATTATCCTGTCTCTTATACACATCTAGATGTGTATAAGAGACAGGTATATAGGTTGGTATATTCTATAGTATCATTACCAATATTGGACGATCTAAATGCAGAAATTATAAAAAATACAAAAAACAAAATTTTTAAATAGCTCTTTGGTAACTAATAAAACTTGTGGATTAGGTGAAATAAATGATAATAATCTGTTAAAGTAAAGGAATCCGTGTTCATATCTCCAAGTAAAACTTTCCATGGTTGAGTTTTGCAATGAAGTATATAGGTTGGTATATTCTATAGTATCATTACCAATATTGGACGATCTAAATGCAGAAATTATAAAAAATACAAAAAACAAAATTTTTAAATAGCTCTTTGGATACTTATTAAGTATCAATCCTAAAGAGATTATAAAAAAAACTATAAAGAAAAATAACCACATTTTTTATATCCTCACTAATCTGATAGTTCAGAAATAATCTGTATAAAAGC
>NZ_NGLF01000002.1:604484-606516 GCF_002140695.1 Enterococcus sp. 4E1_DIV0656
GAATGACTCATATAAAAATACCTCCTAATTTTCAAAAGAGATATTTTTTCAAGTTTCCAGCTCAGAACAATAGAATTAGGTATTATTTAAAAGAAAAAAACACTAAAAATAATCGAGTTGCCGTGAATATCCAATGCGAAATTCTAAGCTAAACTCATTTTATTTTCATTTTTTGAAAACGAAGAAATACACTTGTGCATTTCTTCGTTAAATCGAGCTTTACAATTGTTTCTTTGAACCGCTTTATGATAGGATAGGTCAGAAGGAGCATTGAAATGACTATAGCTGAAAAAATAAAAGAGAGTCGCTTGAAATTAGGACTCACCCAACAAGAAGTTTCCGAGAAATTATTTGTTACTAGACAAACGATCTCAAATTGGGAAAACAATCGAAGTACCCCAGACATCGACACATTGATCAAATTAAGTGATCTTTATCAAATCAATTTAGAGTCACTGCTAAAACCAGAACAATTAGCAGAAGAACCAGAAAGAAAGAGCGAGGAGAAGAAAAAAGACTTCCGCCTTCCTCTATACTTGCTCAATTTGACTGCAGTCATCGCTTGCGTTTTCACCGACTTCTTAACACCTACAGGAACAATGACCTTATGGACAACTGCTGCACATTTTTTATTACTAGTTAACTTTGTCCTTTTATTCGGTTTTTTCCTCACAAAAAAAAGACCCCTCCATGCAAAAACAGTTGTTTTTGCATTAGGAAAAGGTCTGTTGATCTTAGCCATTATATTAGGTTTTACTCTTTGGTCGAATAAAGGAGCTTCCGCTGATGAATTACATCTGATTGGCCACAATTATGGTCATTTTATCTATTTGACGTTTAAAGCAATTGGGGTGATTTATTTGTTTGATTGGCGGAAGTTTATTTATCAAAAATGAAATATCTATTATTTACAATAACATTTTTTCACCTTATGGGTCTTCTTTTATTTAAGATTATTAAGCTGATTTTAAGACTAATAAATCCTGTCTCTTATACACATCTAGATGTGTATAAGAGACAGGTATAACTACAGTATCCCTTTTTTGTATATCTATAAATTGTTTTGATATAATTTATACAATTCACTTTATCTTTTCGTCTAAGATAATTATCTCGATTTGATCTGAAGTAAAGTCCTACTTCTCTTAAATTTTCCGCATACATTCCCTCAGAAAGAACTCGGAGAAATAAGTCTAAATCTTCTTTTCTTTTTATATCACTGTATGCGCCTAGATGTAATATTTCCGTTTTTTTATACATAACAGTGGGATGATTAAATGGACTTCTACGCTTTGAAAATTTAAGTATCTCACTGTAAGCTGTAGGGACAATACGCATACTTTCAGTTTTTGTAGGTACTTCATAAAATTCAGCAATTTGAGTTCCCAACACACTTAAATTCTTTTCTGCGTTAAACCTATCCAATTGTTTTTCACATCTATTTGGCAAAGATATATCATCACTGTCCATTCTTGCCACCAATTCATTTTTACATAGTTTCAAACCTTTATTTAACGCCAAACCTAATCCAATATTTTCCTCAAGTTGAACAAGATTTATACAGTCATAATTGTCTTTATAGTAACAAAGAATTTCATTCAACTCTCGTGTTAGTAAACCATCTAACACAATAACAAAATCGTTAGTTTTTATCGTTTGGTTAAGAATACTCTCTATACTTTGCTTTAAAAAAAGAGGTGATTCCTTCGAATAAACAGACATTAAAACTGAATAATTAGTATACATTACTACTCCTTTTAATCAATAAATAATTATTTTATTTAGAAACTGCTTTTAGTATCTTTATCATATACTAAATTGCCAAAAGCTTTATTGACTATTTTGCCTACTTTCCCTGGAAAATACCCCATTAAATAGATTAGCCAATTTAACCACGAAAACAAATAAATTTTCTTTCCATGTTCTAGCGCTAAATCCCTTACCATATAACTTGTTCTAACATATTGGTCATCTTGTGGGAAAAATATTCCTTCATCAGAATTGTCCACTCTATTCTTGATAAACTCACATA
>NZ_NGLF01000002.1:606616-611186 GCF_002140695.1 Enterococcus sp. 4E1_DIV0656
AGTAGGACAACGTTAATAATTAAAACATATAAAAACGAATTTAATCCAAATGAAAGATAAAGGAATGCTTGCAAGTATAAAATACTAATTAACCCTACAACTTCAAAAGGATTGATTTTTAATTTGATATATTTTTTTGTATCAAAGTATCTCATTAAATTAATAATTATATAACTTAAATTCGTAGATATAATCGCTCCAATAATCCCTATAAAAGGGATTAAAACGAAAGACGAAACAACACTGATACAAGCACCTACCATAGTTGAAATCATAATCATCTTATTATTCATTGAGGCTGTATATATTGATCCAAAATAAACTGAGAAACAATTAAGCACAGCCGATACAAGTAACAGAGGAATTAAGTTCCATGCCTCAAAAAATTCGCCTTGTAAAAGAAATTTTGAAATAAATGGAATGAAAGTAATAATTAAACTGCAAGAAGCAATAATTAATGAATAGTAAGTCAGGAAAACTTTAGTAAAAAAATTAGAAGCTTGCTTATTTGAAATTTCTTTGGAGGCAGAAAATTGCCAAGCTTGTTGAAATATGGAAGAAAGAACATTTATTATTGAAGGTAGCTTACTAATTGCAGTGAATATTCCAGCTACCGCTATCCCTTGAAACATAACTAAAATGTATCTTGTTGAAATATTAGCAAACCACCAAGATATTGAGTTAGGTATCATTGGTATACTAAATGTCAATAATTCTTTTATTAGAGTTTTATCTAATATTTTTAAATCAATAAATTGTTTTATATTTGCACGAAAATAAAGATAAAATGCTGATGAAACATTACCTAATGCAATCGAGAAAAGATAGCCATTAACCCCATAAGATAGTAGCCCTACTAATACCACATTACTTATCCCTAGAATAATAGCATTAAGAATACCACTCATTGCAAAAAATCTTGCCTTTCCGATTCCTCTTGAAAACTGTGCAAATAATTGTCTAATACTATATGCAAATAGCATGAAACTAAACAAGATAGGATATAAAGAATCTAGGAGGAATAACACCAATATACTAATGGATAACACTAATGTATTGATAATTAAAATTATTTTTAGAGAACTTGAAAGTATTTCCTTTTTTTTAATCAAAGAAACATCAATACTAAACCTAAAAACTGCTTCGTATAAACACAAGGTTGCTAATGGCATAAGCAAATCTATACCATTATTCATCAATTCAGCAAATCCATACTCAGTTGGACTCATCGCACTAGTGTAAAGTGGCATTAAAAAAAATAAAATAAGTTTTGAAAAAACATTTCCAATAGCAAAAATAATTGTATTTGAGCCCAGCGTTCTAAACTTTGAATCTATCTTTATTTTATTTCGTAAATTGTTGCTTCCATCTTTCAATTTTATCATCCTCAATCAGAATTCTAGTATCCCATTTAGCTTTGATCATCTTTTCTAAAGAAGATGAAGTATCATCTCTTTCTATACATGGAATGTTATTATTGTTCTTAATTTCTCTAGCTCTGTTGTCTATGGCAAGAATAATTGACCTACGTCCATGTTGTAAAGCGTATATTCCACCATGCAATCTTGTTCCAACATAGTCTGTATCATTATTTGTCAAGAAATTATCAAAAGATTTTAAATTAGGAGAAATTATGTTAACATCTGTTGATTCATCAAGTTCTTCTAAATAATTTAAGTCCTCTAAACTCTGGGGCCAAAAATATACTTTTCTATACAATTTCTTTAGAATTTGAATCATTTTTTTATCCTCATCATAGTTTCTAAATGTTGTATAATGAGTCAAAGTAAACAAAACATTCTCGCTTTTTTCTTGTGGTATTTTAGAGCATTTATATTCATCCAGGTTCCATAAAGTAGGACACCCTGTAACAACTGATTGAACTCCTATACTATCCAACATATTTTTAGTAGCTTGATCTCTAACACTATGAACATAATCTCTGGACAAAACTCGTTTATATAACATTTGGGTATACTTAGTTATCTCCTTGGAGTTGTTCCCACTACCTACTCCAAACAAAATGGATTGCTCACTAACTTTGGTATTAAACAAATTAATATTCCAATTAGGCATTGGCCTTAACATATTTTTATATAAAAGATTTGTACCACAAACAAATTTTAAATCAGCTTCACAAAAATTTTGCCGAAAACTTTTATTATAAAATAATTGGAATTTATTTAATATTCCGGTACGCGATGGTAACCTCATTATATAGTCATCACTAAACATCTCTTCAGATATTTTTTGTATAGAGTCATTAATAATCTCATCACCTATATTTAAAGTACCAATTGATGTATCAAAAAACAATATTTTTTTCATTTTTCAACCTCTTAATTTATAATATTAGAATAATATTCTTTTAGTTTTTTTGCTTCTTCACAAATATTATACCCTAATCCATTAGTTACTACTTCAGTTCTATCTATAGGGAGTTTTGAAATTGAATACAGATTAGAACCCCATTCTTCTATATCATTTTTGAAAGAAATGTAAAAACTTTTTGAACTAGCAAATTCTTTAGATATAGCCTCACTAAAAACACATGGTAATCCCGATGATAAAGCTTCTACTCCTATAACAGGAAGACCTTCATAATTAGAAGGCATAAAAAACAAATCTATCCCGCTGAGTATGTTTTGGACATCATTCCTAAAACCTAAAAAAACAACTTTATCATTAATTTCATATTTGTTTGTCAAATCTTCCAATTTTTTGAGCTCGGGACCTTCTCCAACTATTAAAAGTTTATAATTTTTCACATCATCTTTTTTTACTAATTCACGAAAAACTTCTAATGCAAAACTTAAATTTTTCTGGGGGGAGAGTCTTCCAATACAACCTATTAAATAATCATCTGCATCGAAATTATGTTCACTCCTAAATTTTTTCCTTTTATAATTCGAAAATTTATATTTTTCGATTTCTATAGCATTCTTAATGATTTTTACTTCATCATTTATCATAGAATTTCTTCCAAATAGGAACTCTCCTGCTTCGTAAGAACACGCCGCATAATAATTAGTCATCTGTTTTAAATTTTTACATAGTATTTTATTCCTTAAAGATTTTAATTTAGAGTCTGAGAACTTTGTCGCATGACTATGTGCTATTATGTTGTTCAAACCAATCTTTTTGGCTTTATTCACCACTAAAAAAGCAACATTTACAGTGTGTATGTGCATAATATCATACTCATTTTTTATATTGTGAAAAAGTTTATCCAATTGAGAGTTTATAGCAATATAATTTTTTAGTTTCAACGAAGGAACTATATATACTTTTGAGCCAAGTTTTTTAACCTCAGAGTCAAAAGGCCCTTCAGGATAATCTGAAAACAAAAGGTAGTCATAGATTACATCTTTGTCTAAATGTTTTTGATAATTTTTTACGACTGAACCTATACCACCTGTAGGCCTTCTGCCTATTACGTTTAAAATTCTCATTAAAAATGTTCCTCCATTAATCTATTGAAAAAAAAATTGATATGGGTAAACCCTATTCCAATCTGGTCGTAACAACAGGATAGTTAAGCAATAACCCATAAAAATCAATATAAACATGTACAACAAAAATTTAAAAGATTTATTGTAGCGTAAATTATTAAATGAATTCGGGAGTAATAAGATTACAAATACTGAGAAATAGTCACCAACCCTATCCAATAGACTAAACCTTATTGAAATTATGGAAATTGCAAGTCCTACTAAAATCATTTTAAAAAATAAAATATTGGGTCTACTTCTTGGAAAACCAACATACCAAACAAACAATATAATAACCATATTAACTGCAATATTTAAAATTGTTGCTGTTCTAGTACTTCCATCCATGTAACTCGATGTTAAATAGTAACTATATGTCGGAAAAAATCTTAGAAGAAAATTAAAAATCATAGGAAATAATATAAAACCTATACTAGTAAGAATAGCTAAAAAAGCAACAAATTTTTTATTATCCTTTATTTTGTCAACAAACAAAATACATAGGGAAATTATAGCTGTATTGTGAAAGCTGGTAGCTAGCAAAACAAAGATAAAAAATAAAATGTATTTCTTGTTTAAAATAGCTGTTACGGCCATTAAAATTGCTGCCATTGCTAGAGTTTGGCGAGCAATATTCATGCTTAAATCAAAATATCTCAAAGTAAAAAAAAGATACACACTCATCCAAGGAATTAAAGAGTATTTTTTTATTACGATATAATAAGCTAAACATGTGATAAACGCTATTGTAACTAATAAAACTTGTGGATTAGGTGAAATAAATGATAATAATCTGTTAAAGTAAAGGAATCCGTGTTCATATCTCCAAGTAAAACTTTCCATGGTTGAGTTTTGCAATGAAGTATATAGGTTGGTATATTCTATAGTATCATTACCAATATTGGACGATCTAAATGCAGAAATTATAAAAAATACAAAAAACAAAATTTTTAAATAGCTCTTTGGATACTTATTAAGTATCAATCCTAAAGAGATTATAAAAAAAACTATAAAGAAAAATAACCACATTTTTTATATCCTCACTAATCTGATAGTTCAGAAATAATCTGTATAAAAGC
>NZ_NGLF01000002.1:612544-623789 GCF_002140695.1 Enterococcus sp. 4E1_DIV0656
TGACTATGTGCTATTATGTTGTTCAAACCAATCTTTTTGGCTTTATTCACCACTAAAAAAGCAACATTTACAGTGTGTATGTGCATAATATCATACTCATTTTTTATATTGTGAAAAAGTTTATCCAATTGAGAGTTTATAGCAATATAATTTTTTAGTTTCAACGAAGGAACTATATATACTTTTGAGCCAAGTTTTTTAACCTCAGAGTCAAAAGGCCCTTCAGGATAATCTGAAAACAAAAGGTAGTCATAGATTACATCTTTGTCTAAATGTTTTTGATAATTTTTTACGACTGAACCTATACCACCTGTAGGCCTTCTGCCTATTACGTTTAAAATTCTCATTAAAAATGTTCCTCCATTAATCTATTGAAAAAAAAATTGATATGGGTAAACCCTATTCCAATCTGGTCGTAACAACAGGATAGTTAAGCAATAACCCATAAAAATCAATATAAACATGTACAACAAAAATTTAAAAGATTTATTGTAGCGTAAATTATTAAATGAATTCGGGAGTAATAAGATTACAAATACTGAGAAATAGTCACCAACCCTATCCAATAGACTAAACCTTATTGAAATTATGGAAATTGCAAGTCCTACTAAAATCATTTTAAAAAATAAAATATTGGGTCTACTTCTTGGAAAACCAACATACCAAACAAACAATATAATAACCATATTAACTGCAATATTTAAAATTGTTGCTGTTCTAGTACTTCCATCCATGTAACTCGATGTTAAATAGTAACTATATGTCGGAAAAAATCTTAGAAGAAAATTAAAAATCATAGGAAATAATATAAAACCTATACTAGTAAGAATAGCTAAAAAAGCAACAAATTTTTTATTATCCTTTATTTTGTCAACAAACAAAATACATAGGGAAATTATAGCTGTATTGTGAAAGCTGGTAGCTAGCAAAACAAAGATAAAAAATAAAATGTATTTCTTGTTTAAAATAGCTGTTACGGCCATTAAAATTGCTGCCATTGCTAGAGTTTGGCGAGCAATATTCATGCTTAAATCAAAATATCTCAAAGTAAAAAAAAGATACACACTCATCCAAGGAATTAAAGAGTATTTTTTTATTACGATATAATAAGCTAAACATGTGATAAACGCTATTGTAACTAATAAAACTTGTGGATTAGGTGAAATAAATGATAATAATCTGTTAAAGTAAAGGAATCCGTGTTCATATCTCCAAGTAAAACTTTCCATGGTTGAGTTTTGCAATGAAGTATATAGGTTGGTATATTCTATAGTATCATTACCAATATTGGACGATCTAAATGCAGAAATTATAAAAAATACAAAAAACAAAATTTTTAAATAGCTCTTTGGATACTTATTAAGTATCAATCCTAAAGAGATTATAAAAAAAACTATAAAGAAAAATAACCACATTTTTTATATCCTCACTAATCTGATAGTTCAGAAATAATCTGTATAAAAGAATCTTTTAGATATTTGTCTGATGATTTCTCAACTTTTATTTTTAGTATATTTTTAAACTCCGTGGAGAATTCGGTCATATTAGATGCAAACTTAATGAAATTACTATCCTTAATCCATTCATATTGTCCAGTTACTTTATGATTATATGTTTTAAGAACAATGCAAGGAGTGCCTGTTATATAACAAAATATCATTCCATGTAGTCTATCTGTAACTACTAGTCTTGACTCACTAAATTGTTTTAATTTTCCGTTCAATTCATTATACCGATTTTTTTTATCAATATCATATTTTACAACCGTATCAGTTTCAGAAACCTTATAAGACAGATTCAATAGAAATTCTTCCATTTCTTTCTGAGCAATTCTCTCATCTGATTTTTCTCGATCATTCCTCAAGCACAATAAAATATTTTTATTATTTCTATCATATTTATTCTGGTAATTTGTACTATATGAGAAAACAATATCGGGTACTAGACTCACATTTCTAATGGAGTGAGTTTTAAGAATATTATATGACTTTTCATCTCTTACAAAAATTCGTAAATTTTTATGTTTTTTAAAAACCTTCATTGTTTCATTTTCTTCTCTGATACCTAATTGAGTTTCCGGGAAAAATACAGTTTGCGGGAAAAGTACAATCTTATTTTCAGGAAAATTGTTAATTATGTATCTTCTCAACAACTCTTCTCTGAAATATTCAATACCTATATTCCCTCCGCCTTTAAGTGTAATTATATCTTCGGTTTTAATCATTTCTTTCATGGAATTCACCGCTTCTATCGTCTCATTTACAAAGAATTCTACAACTTCATAATCACCGAAATTTTCAAGTAAAAACTCTTTATGAGAAATGGTTAGTGCATGATCTCCTAAATTAGGATAATCAGTTGCAAGCATTAAAAATATTCGAGGCTTAGGACTGGGCTTAAAAAAAAGCTTTTCTTTACTTTTAAATTTTTTAGTCATCATTAGATTAATTATCTTTAATTTCACATTCAAAGGCATTTTCTTTTTAATTAATTCAATTACTTGATTACGTTTCTTCATTTAGACTTTACTCCTTAAAAATTTATCAGACACTAATTTCATTATATGTTTAGGTGCTATCAAAAAGAAAATTTGGCTGAATAAAACAAATATAAAATCGGTATAACTACAGTATCCCTTTTTTGTATATCTATAAATTGTTTTGATATAATTTATACAATTCACTTTATCTTTTCGTCTAAGATAATTATCTCGATTTGATCTGAAGTAAAGTCCTACTTCTCTTAAATTTTCCGCATACATTCCCTCAGAAAGAACTCGGAGAAATAAGTCTAAATCTTCTTTTCTTTTTATATCACTGTATGCGCCTAGATGTAATATTTCCGTTTTTTTATACATAACAGTGGGATGATTAAATGGACTTCTACGCTTTGAAAATTTAAGTATCTCACTGTAAGCTGTAGGGACAATACGCATACTTTCAGTTTTTGTAGGTACTTCATAAAATTCAGCAATTTGAGTTCCCAACACACTTAAATTCTTTTCTGCGTTAAACCTATCCAATTGTTTTTCACATCTATTTGGCAAAGATATATCATCACTGTCCATTCTTGCCACCAATTCATTTTTACATAGTTTCAAACCTTTATTTAACGCCAAACCTAATCCAATATTTTCCTCAAGTTGAACAAGATTTATACAGTCATAATTGTCTTTATAGTAACAAAGAATTTCATTCAACTCTCGTGTTAGTAAACCATCTAACACAATAACAAAATCGTTAGTTTTTATCGTTTGGTTAAGAATACTCTCTATACTTTGCTTTAAAAAAAGAGGTGATTCCTTCGAATAAACAGACATTAAAACTGAATAATTAGTATACATTACTACTCCTTTTAATCAATAAATAATTATTTTATTTAGAAACTGCTTTTAGTATCTTTATCATATACTAAATTGCCAAAAGCTTTATTGACTATTTTGCCTACTTTCCCTGGAAAATACCCCATTAAATAGATTAGCCAATTTAACCACGAAAACAAATAAATTTTCTTTCCATGTTCTAGCGCTAAATCCCTTACCATATAACTTGTTCTAACATATTGGTCATCTTGTGGGAAAAATATTCCTTCATCAGAATTGTCCACTCTATTCTTGATAAACTCACATAATCTAAAAATGTTTAACATAGACCTTTCGTTTTTAACATTTGGAAAAACAGGAATCCTTTTTGCAATCTTAACCAATTGCTGATAATTTCCTCTACTGTTTGGTCCATATATCATTGGTGGTCGAACAAAAACTATTTTTAAATTTTCATCCCTCAGCATTTTTAATTTTTTTTCAGCCTGCCATTTGCTGTCACCATAAAAATTAGAAGGGTTAGGTTCAGTATCAGCTGTTATAATTCTTTTTCTATTTATATTTGTTTCCTCACCATAAATAATAATCGAACTCATATAAATGAATTGTCCCTTTTTTCCATTCAAATCATTTTTGTACTTTTCTACTGTCTCAACTGCAAGATCGCAATTCACTTTATAATAAAGTTGTTTCGTTTCTTCACTGACTTTTGATACATCTGCATGAGCAATTCCTGCGACATGAAAAACAGAATCATACTGAGAGAAATCTTTTTCTTTCCATTGATCTCCATGCATATCAACTGTATCAATTTGATAATTATCGCCAAATTGCTGCATCCACTTATCGAAGGATGTACCGATATAACTATTCGCTCCTGTAATTAGGATTCGTTTCATTCGATTTCCTCCTTCTTAATCGTTCCCGTGCCGCCTTCAACGACACCGTCACTTTTGAAAACAGAAGTAATCGTACCAAAGAAGCATTTTATATCCATCATTAAACTAATATTATCCGTATATTTGCCATCTAACTTGGCTTTAATTGGAATCTCAAGCTCATCTCGACCACTAATCTGAGCCAATCCAGTCAATCCTGGACGAATATCATTTGCTCCATACTTATCGCGCTCTTCGATCAAATCATATTGATTCCATAACGCTGGACGAGGCCCAATGACAGCCATATCACCTTTGATAATATTGAATAATTGAGGCAGCTCATCCAAGCTGGTTTTTCTTAAAATTTTTCCGACCTTGGTGATATAAAAATCTGGGTCTGATAATAGATGTGTTGGCATTTCTTTAGGCGTATCAATTTTCATTGTTCTGAATTTATAAATATTAAAATGGGTTTTATTCTTTCCAACCCGTTTTTGTTTAAAAATAATAGGACCCTTTGAATCGATTTTTATCGCTAGACATAATAGTAATAGTACTGGTGATAAAACAATTATCCCTATTAGCGATAATATAAAATCAATAATTCTTTTCATTCCATCCTTGTACAACAAAACCCACTCCTATTTGTTTGAAGCATTTGCAAATCTAACAATTTCTTTAGCCAATGTTTTATTCTCATTGGGAAGTGTTTCTATAAAACTAAGCACCTCTTCCATTGAATATCCCTTGATATTGCCAACAAAAATTTTCTCGAAGACTGCTTCATCATTCCGTTCTTTATCCAACAATAGTTCTTCATATAACTTTTCACCTGGTCGAATCCCTGTTTCTACAATCTCAATTTCTTCTTCACTATAGCCACTTAAACGAATCATATTCTTCGCAAGATCAACGATTTTTACCGGTTCGCCCATATCTAAAATGAAGATTTCGCCACCTTTAGCAAGTGCTCCTGACTGAATAACTAATCGGCTAGCTTCTGGGATCGTCATGAAATAGCGGGTCATACGTAAATCAGTTACTGTGATTGGTCCACCTTTTGCTATTTGCTCACGGAATACTGGAATCACACTGCCTCTTGAACCTAATACATTACCAAAGCGTACAGCAGAAAATTTCGTGCAATCTTTTTCATTTAAGCCAGTAACAATCATCTCAGAGATGCGTTTTGTCGCTCCCATGACGTTTGGTGGATTATTGGCTTTATCCGTAGATACCATTACAAAGTTCTTCACTTTCGCTGCTTTGGCAGCTTCAGCGGTATTCTTCGTACCGTAGATATTGTTTTTAACTGCTTCTCTAGGATTGTATTCCATCAACGGTACGTGCTTATGGGCTGCCGCATGATAAACGATATCCGGTTTGACTTCGTTCATGATTTCAAACATCTTTTCACGATCTTGTATATCGGCTATAACTGGAACGATTTCGGTAATATTGTCTTTAAAATTGATTTTCAACTCACGGTCAATTAAGTAAATTGAGTTTTCACCATGTCCTAACAAAACTAGTTTTTTAGGAATGAATTGAATCACTTGGCGACAGATTTCAGAACCAATCGATCCACCAGCACCAGTCACTAATATCGTCTTTCCAGTAATTTGATCTTTGATGGATTCGATATCCAATTTGACTTCATCTCTGCCTAGCAAATCAACGACATCGATTTTCTTCAAACGTGATGTGCTGATTTTTCCAGAGGCGATTTCTTCCATTGATGGCATCGTGTTGACTTTGACATGCAAAGGTTCAATTAAGCTAAAAATACTCCGCAATTTTTTCCGTGACAAGGATGGAATAGCGATCGTAACCATATTGATCTCATACTTTTGAATCAATTCAGGCAAATCGCTGATACAACCCAAGACTTTTTTCCCAGAAAGATAAGTGTTTCGTTTATTCGGATCATCATCGACAAAGCCAATAATATTAATGTCACTTGCCGTTTTCGAACCTACGAAGCTATTGTAAAGAATACGGCCGCCTTCTCCCGCGCCAACGATCAGAGTATTCTTGACAACCACATTGGACGTCCCCCTCATGTTTTTTCTTTCAATATAGATCCGCCAAATCAATCGACTAGCAATGATCAAAAAGAGCGAAAGAAAGTACGTAAAGATCACTAACCGCACGCTATAGGTTTCCTCACCGAAAAATAAGATCACATTGCAAGTAAAAGCGCTACATGACACCGCTAAGAAGATAGCAATCATTTCTTTCAGATTCGTATAGCGATTGATTCGAGAAAAAACACGGAACACAGAACCATAAAAAAGGTAGAAGCCGACAGACAGACTCACAGAGATCAATGTAAATTCCCTTGGAATCGCCACAAAGGGTCTCATAAAATAAACTGCTGCTATATTCGCTGCTATGATCAATAAACTATCTACAACTATCAAAGTTACAATTTTTCTTCTTCTCGTTAATTCAAACAACCCAGTTGCCCCCTAAAATAACCCAAATTTCTTTTTTTTCACTTCTGTAAAAGCTGGAAAACTGATTTGATCCCCGTTTATCAAATCTTTTGCTACTTGTTTCATCAACGTTACTTTGAGCATGCCAAAATCTTGCTCAATTTGCTCATAAGCTTCTTTTAAATTAAAGGTGCGTTTTGTAACGCCATGGGCATCCGAAGCGACCATCTGAACAAGATTATGTTCAACCATTGTTTTTGCTGTTTTTTGGATTTCTTTTCCAAATACGCCGACATAACTTGGCGCAGTTAACTGAGCTAAACAGCCCATATCTAAAAATGGGATTAGATTGTTAGGGTCTTTCCTAAAATGAGCATTCCGCTCGGGATGGACAATGACTGGAATTTTTCCCAGCTGTAGTAAATCGAAGAATATTTGTTCTGTATACGTAGGCACTTCAATCGTAGGAAATTCTATCAAGATATACGTATCATCAAGATCTGTAAAAAGGATGTCATTTTTCTGTATATCCTCAATTAAATCTCCTGTTATTCTCACCTCTTGTCCCTCAAGTACTGTCAAGGACAAGCTCCGTGCGTCTAATTCTTCTTGTAAAGAGGTAACGAGAGAAATGACCTCTGACTTCGGATTGCGGTATTTTCCATTGTTATGATGTGGGGTACAAAGGATATGCGTAATTCCTTGGCTAATCGCTTTTTCAGCCATAGCAATGCTCGCATTGATGTCTTCTGCACCATCATCAATTCCTGGTAAAATGTGGCAATGTAAATCAATCATTTCTCTCGTCTCCTTCAAATTAATTAATTTCCATAATAATAGTAGTAACCTGAGTCTTTCGAGTGTTCGGCACCGTTATAGACCACCCCAATGATTCTTGCTTGAACCATATTCAATAGATCTCTCGCTTTTGTTAAGGATTCTTTACGTGCAACATTTTCTCGAACCACTAAGATCGTCCCATCTGCTTTAGATGCCATGATTTGTGCATCGGTGACTGCTACAACTGGTGGCATATCAAAGATAACCACATCGTAAAGGTTTTTCGCTTCTTCCATCACTTGGTTCATTCGTGCTGACCCAAGTAGCTCAGATGGATTTGGTGGTTTTGGTCCGCTGGTTAAGACAGATAAATTATCAATCACCGTTTTTTGAGCTGCTTCAAGGACGCTCGTTGAGGTACTTAATACGGTACTCAATCCACTCGCATTGTTTAAGCTGAATGTTTTGTATACAGTAGGCTTTCGCATATCGGCATCAACTAACAATACTCGTTGTCCTGATTTTGCAAAAACAACCGCTAAATTAGCTGAAGTTGTCGATTTCCCTTCACCTGGACCAGAAGAAGTAACAACAATGGTCTTGATTTGTTTATCTGCTGAAGACGCAAATTGAATATTTGTACGGATCGTACGATATTGCTCTGAGATTGGTGAAGAAGGATCAACCATTGTAATCAAGCTCACTGCATGTGTCTGTGTCCCAGTACGTTCTTGTTTTTTTGCCATCATTGTTCCCTCCTAGACCCGGCTACGACTACGGCGTGATTCTGCCGTTTTGTCGCCTTGCGGTTTCTTAATAAATGGTGCGCTTGGCTTTTTCTGAATGGTCGCAGCCAATTCTTTTGGTGACATTTGGGGTACAGTACCCAATACGGTAAAGCCTAATGTTTCGGTTACAAATTTATCATCTTTGACAGTTCGATCTAGTAGCTCCAATAAGAAGGCTAAACCGACACCGACCATGATCCCTAATACCAGACCAATGGCTAAATTTAGTTTGTTGTTAGGTGAAACTGGTGTAGTACTAGCTACCGCACTTGAAATGATTGAGATTTTATCAACATTCATAACATCTTGAGCATTTTCTTGAAAGACCAATGCTGTCGTATTGGCAATATTTTGCGCTGACACTGCATTTGTACTAGTTGCCTGAATGGAAAACATTTGTGAGTTCTGTGACTGGTTGATCGAAATGGATTCTTTCAATTGTCCGACAGTCAAGTCAAGGTTATTTTCAGACTCCAAACGATCCTTTACTTGTGTCATAACCAAGTCACTGACAATCATATCTTTATACGTATTGATCATTTGCAAGTTTGTATTCACATCGTTGGCATTGGTAGTTTCGGATTGAGGCAATGTCACAATCAACTGAGCTTGTGAACTGTATTTCGGTGTAATGACAAAGAAGGTGAATATCCCTGCTAAAGCTAAACCAGCAAACATTGAAATAAAAATAGCAGCTAAGTGTTTCCGTAGAATTGCGAATATTTCTTTTAAGCTAATTGTTTCTTCCATCTTTTCTCCACTTTCCTATTCATTCTCTAGATTTAGTTGAGCTTTCAACTCTTTTTGAACTCTTGCTAGTTCTTCGTCACTCACACGCTGATATGAGATGCCATCTTGCATGAATCCTTCCCCTTGCAACTGATCTTGTTTGATCGTTTGAAAGGCACTGCGATAGTTAAATGCTAAGGTTCGCATGTCATCGAAACTCATATCTGTCTTCATGTTTTGCTCAACGGCATTTAAGATCGTTTGATATTGGGTGATTCCATCAAGACTCAAGACTTTCTTAACGATCCCTTCAACGATTTTACGTTGGCGTTCTTGACGCCCATAATCGCCGTTTGGATCTTCATAACGCATTCTTGAATAGGCAAGGGCTTGTTCGCCATTTAGTGATGTACGTCCGATAGCAAAATCAAAGCCGTCTTGCGAAAAGGTGATTTCATTATCAACTTCAATGCCGCCAACCGCATCGACTAATTCTTTCAAACCAGCCATATTGATTGATACATAATGATCGATCGGAATATCCAAGAATTTTTCTACGGTATTCATTGCCATCGCTGGTCCACCAAAAGCATAGGCATGATTAATTTTATCTGTCGTCCCATGTCCAACGATATCAACATAGGAATCTCTTCCAATACTCACCACCGTCGTCTGATTGTCTTGTGGGCTGATGGTCGCAACCATCATGGTATCAGAACGTCCTTGTTCGACTCTTCCTAAATCACCGGTATCGATCCCCATCAGTAAAACCGAGAAGGAATCTTTTTGGGATAGGTCGACATCATTTTCACGTAGACGATCTTCTCGATCACGTTCGACTGATTGATAGGTTTCTTGAATTGAGTTTGATACATCAAAATATAATTTTGCAGCGACACCGATCATTCCGATGACTAACACTGCAACGATTGAAAAGATGATTAAAAAGATTTTTTTTCCTTTTGACATTTGCTTTCCTCCAGTTATCTCTATTTTCTTCGATACATCTTTAAATTAGTAAACAGTGTCTGAACTTTGGTCTGTCCAGGTGCCATCTCCTGCGGATGTATCCTCTGAATAACTTTCCGTTGAAGCGGGGGGTGTATACGTGCTGTATCCTGTGTACCCCATTTGGGTAGCGACTTTATCTGCTAATTCGGTGAATTTCTCTTTCAATTCTTCGTTGCGAAC
The DNA here is from genome assembly GCF_002140695.1 of Enterococcus sp. 4E1_DIV0656. Lineage (NCBI taxonomy): Bacteria > Bacillati > Bacillota > Bacilli > Lactobacillales > Enterococcaceae > Enterococcus > Enterococcus sp. 4E1_DIV0656. The sequence continues at coordinate 622,674 of NZ_NGLF01000002.1, forward strand.
TTTGCTGATACTGTCGACTGCACTCAGGTATTTTTCTAAGGTGACTTCACTTGTCACCTCATCCCCATCAAGCATTTCATCAAAAGTTTCTTGTAATTTTGCAATGCGGTCCAATTGAGTATCCGCATATTCTAAATAGGAAACAACTAACTCTTTCCATTTACTATCCTCAAAAAAGCTCAGATTTTCACGGACATTCCCGACATCCGTTTCTTTTAGATCAGCTCTAATGGTGACATCATTTTCAGCACTTTGCCAATTTGAAACACCTTCAGTAAATAAGGCTTCCGTATCCGCTTGTACTTTTAATTTTGCCTCGATGTCTTTTAGCTGATCATCAAGGGCGGTTTTTTCTTGTTGGATCTCCACTGACTCACTTGGCAGTGCATCATCATCGATCCCATAATCGTCTGCAGATACTTTCACTGCAGAAAGTTTTGCGACTGTTTTAAGAACGTCTTCTTCTTTAAGATCTTTTCGCAAAAACGTTTGATCTTCGTTGCTGTAAAATTCAGCAATTTCATTTGACAACTCATTGATGCGATCTTTTTCGCTGGCAATCGCTGTCTGTGCATATTCGACTCGCTGCTGATATTGCCTTTGGTTATTTTGTCGGTAACCAATAAAACAAATTGCAACGGCGCCAATACCAACGGCTAAAACAGTCAAAGTCTTTATTAACGGCTTTCCCATGAACACACTCCCTACTTCAATTGTGCTTGTTTAAGCATTCTGCCTTCCTCTCACATAATAAAGGCAATTCTAGTTTATTATAAGAGAAATGTATCATTAAATAAAGGAAATTCCCGTTTTTTATTTATTAAGGTATATTTTTCGTCAATAAAAGACTTATATAATGCCAAACATCAGTTATTTTAAAAAACTATAAATAACGTCTACTTTGCTTGACAGTTTTTTTAAACCCTCATTTTAAATAATGATTAATTCAGTTATAATCGTTGTTCTCATCACCTTTGAAGGTTGTCACATTATAGAAAAATAACCTTAAGAGATTATATTCGTTCACTTTCTCAACATCTTTTCATTATAAATAGAAAAGATAAGAAATTCAGAAAGTATTTTTATACACTTTTCTTGTTATTATAAATTAATTTG
>NZ_NGLF01000002.1:623889-899983 GCF_002140695.1 Enterococcus sp. 4E1_DIV0656
GTTATTATAAATTAATTTGGCAAAGCTGAATTCTTTTCTTGGCGCACTTAGGGTTTCCATTGCGGCTGCTATTTTTTTACGTCAATCGTTCCTGTTAAAATTATAAGTTGTCTTTCGCAAAGTGACTTTTTTCTTCAATTCTATTCCCCTTAATATTCAATCGCCCCCCGAAAAACAATAATCATTTAATTTTTATTCCACCACTAAAAACTTATCGTCTCGCCCCTCTCTGGCTATTCAATTTCCATCAATCTTCTTCGACATGCTGGAAAAAAACGTGTTTCTACCTATATATATGCCGATCGTCAGTTGATTTATAGAAAATGCAAAAAATCTCGCATAGACTCAGGTATAGATTTCACCAATCGATGAAATACGTGATTTGTTTTTTCTTCCCTATCTTCTTTAAGATGAATAAGTAAGATTTGCGATTTTGTTCATGAAAGGAGCCACGTCTTGAGAAATTTTCAAATAAATTTTATTACTAACACTGCAACGATTCGATGGCTGAAAATTTTGAGGGCATTCGAGAAAAATTATCAATGTTCGACTCAAGGTTTGGCAAAAATTTCAGGAAGTACCACGCGAACGATCGTTACGGATGTGACGGATCTAAAAGAGTACTTTGGCGATTGTTTATCGATCGACTCTTCTCACAAGGGGTATATTTTTTCGATCAAACATTCCACTGTTTATTTAACGAAAAAACGTGCGCTGATTGCCAATGAGATTCTGTTCCATATCATCGAAAGTATTTTCCACAATGATCTTTATAGCTCATCTGAATGGGCAGAGAAGTACCATATATCAGAAAGCACTGTTCTTCGCTATTTGCGGAAAGTGCAACCGATTTTTTCTTTCTATCGTTTGGAGATCCAAACCAATCCTATTTGCTTTATTGGTGAGGAGATCAATATTCGCAAGTTTTTCCATGATTTCTATTACGAATCGGAAATTACTGCCCATACGATTTTCCCGCCGATCGCCATCCAAAATATCACTGCTAGCGCTTTTTCTAGATGTTATCAACTTGACCAGCATGCTTGTTCGTTTGGTGAATTCAATTATTACTTGTATATCACCTTTGAGCGCCATTGTGCGGGTCAAGGTATCGAGTTGCCTAAGCAAATAAAAAAAATATTTGAGCAATATAATGATTTTCGGCTATTTTCTGAAATCAACGAGGCAATGAGTGAACAATACCAAAAAGAACTTCCCTATGAGGAAGTCCTTTATTTGTTCTTATTGGTGAAAACCCGTCGCTCGATCAGCAATTTGGCGATCGAACAAACCTTTTGTAAAGAGTATAATCATTGGCTTGAAATTAAGCAGCTTGCTGCAGCCTTTGTCAAGGATTGTTTGCCAGATACTCAAGATAGCGCTCGTGACCGGCTCTTAGTAGAATCCTTTTTTACGGTAGCAAAAATCAAGCAATTATTATCCCCCTTATTAAACCATATGATTTCGGATACCGTTCATTTTGTCGAAGAGGCGTATATGGATGATTACCATCTATTTAAAAACTATCTGTTGACGCAACCATTAGCCAGAGAAATTTGGGACAGTATCACACTGGAACACTTAGGAACGAGTCTTACGATGTACGTTACCTCTATTAAATCTTTGTACTGGCAAGCAAAGAAGAATATCGCTTTTTTGTTTGAAGGCCCCTTTTATTTATGCCAATTATTAAAATGCAAATCTGTTCGTTATTTGCGCAGCTCTCGGACATTTTATTTTCCAGACTCCAATGAATTGTCGGCAGGCTATTTGGAAAAAAATCAAATTGACTTGATCGTCACCAACTATACGGAATACATTACCGAATATGCCCAAGACATTGATTATTTGCTATTCAAAACTTTTCCCGATGAGCATGACTGGGAAGCTTTAGAAGAAAAACTGAATGCCAACTTCAATCCTTGATAAATGAAAATCTTGACTCTTTAATTTATGGGACTGAGGAATCATAACTGATTCTTCAGCCCCATTTTCATTTTAGGTATTAAAAAGCATATCGTTCTCTAGTATGATTAGATCACCACAAAATAAATAACTGAGAGAACGATTGTAAGGACTTGTGAGCAATTTAAATCAAAATAGAGCGTATCGTTCGGGTCGGCACTGACACAGCGATACGCTCTCTACTTATGCCTTATTCTATTAAAAGCAAAAAAAAAGAAGCAGCCACTTCATTCAGTGAGCTGCCTCTTGCTAGTTGATTGATTAATCGAGAATCGTTACTTTTACTTGACGACGTCCCCATTGGATACATTGTGCTACGTTATCAAAGTGAACATCAATGATATTTCCTTTGATCGCGCCACCAGTATCAAGCGCTAGTGCTACGCCATAACCTTCAACATTGACTAAGGTGCCTAACGGAATCACGCTTGGATCCACGGCAACTGCCATTGGATTTTTACGTAAGTCTGTACCGCTTGCTGTAAAGAAACTGGAGCCAGCTTCTTTATAAGAGTAGGCAGTTGATTCCATCATCAATGTCCGACCACTGCTTGTATTGCTGTTGTTGCTATTGTTATTGTTATTGTTTGTATTGCTTGAGCTGCTATTTGAGCTATTGTTACTGCTTGAAGAGCTGCTCGATGATGAGGTGCTGCTTTCAGTCGTATCGCTGCTCGATGAAGCAGCCGCTTGTGATTCAGAAGCGCTTGAACGTTCGGCAGCTTGGGCTGCTTCTTTTTCTGCTTTTTCTTTCGCTGCTTGTTCTGCCGCTTCTTTAGCTGCTCGTTCTTCTGCTGCTTTTTCAGCAGCTAAGCGAGCTGTTTCAGCTTCTTTGCTTGAAGCGATTTGTGCCAAGGTTGATTCGTTTTCTTTCAATTGGGCTTGTAGATTCGCAATTTTTGAATCCAGTGTTTTGGCTTCTGATTCTAATGCGGTTTGATTTTCTTTCAATGATTGCTGTGTTGACTGTGCTTTTTCTTCTAAAGCTTCTAGCTTTTCTTTTTCAGCTGTTAATGAATCGATCTTTTCTTTTTCCAAGTTTTGTAACATCGTCATCGCATAGGCACGATTGATAAAATCTTGGATGTTTGATGATTCTAACAGTACCGTCCAGTCTCTGGTAGCCCCGCCATTGACTTGGATGTCTTTCATACGTTCCGCAACGACTGCTTCACGCTTTTCAATTGTTTCTTGTGCAGTTTTGATTTCTGCTTTGGTTGTTGCTAATGATTCTTCATTTTCAGCGATTTGAGCTTTTAGCTCTTCTACCTCACTGTATTTCGCATTCACATCAGTCAATGCAATCTGTACTTCCGTACTGATTTCCTGACTTTGCTGCATGACGGCACTTTCTTGCTCTTGCAATGATTCAAGTGACTCAGCCTGCGCAAAGATTGGAGAAACGATTCCTGCCGCAAAGACAGCGACAACGATTGTTCGTAGTTTCTTTGCCTTCAAAAAATTCCCTCACTTCTCACTATGTTTTCCAACATATCCTATTATACAAATTCTTAAGAAGAATTTTATTGCAGGACCTTTACAATTTGTTACAAATTATCGTAATAGTGGGTGTTTTAATCGTCTTTTTCAACTGAAATCAGTCAGAAGTGGGAAGAATCAGCATTGATAAGGGTTTATTGTTTGTAATCTTACCGTAACAAACCTATTTTTTCTTACGGATCGCTTCAATAAATCGAGACAATTCCTGACTGCTTTTTATCTGATTGATTTCTAACTTTTGAAAGTTTTTTAAGAGTCTTCTTTGATGGAAATTCAATCTCGGTAGATTCTGTTTTAATACGCGCCATTCTTCTGGAAACGCTGCGAAGCGCCCTTGCCAATCGTTTTTATATTGCTCAATATTTTCAGCCAATTCTTTTTTGTGCTGTTCAAAGGCTTGATTGACCTGTTGCACCGCTTTCTGAAAGGCAACCAAGTTAGCTAGGGTATAGCCCATATCAAAAGAGAGAACCATTAATAAGAAAACTGGCAATAAGAATCCTACGCGAGCACTCAATGTTTGAACAATCTCCAGCATTTGCGGATGAACAAATCGAACAATGAGCACACAGCACACGCCCCAAAAAAGAGAAATCGGCAATGCCACCCGTCCATTGATATTTAATGGGACTTCTTTATAATCCCACCATGAGGCATGAAAAAAACGCTCAAGTAAATAACTTGTCACATATTCAAGCACGGTAACCAACAACGCTGCCGCAAAGAACAGTGGAATCACTTGCTCATGCAATGGCCGCAATAAATAGACAACGCCAAGAATCCCAAAGCCGTAGATGGGTGTGATGGGACCAACAAGGAAGCCCCGATAAACAAAGTGCTTGGCTTTTAGTGAGCAATAAATGGTTTCCCAAAGCCAACCGATAAATGAGTACAAGAAAAATAATAAAATGATCCGTTCAAATTGAACCATACCTATCCGCTCCTTTTCAAACTGTCACAATGATCTGTGCAATCGTACTTGTCATCACAATCATACCACAAATCAATCAGTCTTATTTTGAATCAGTGCAGTAGCTTATTCCCTGTTTGAACGTTCTTTTTTCGTTGCTTATTGATCACCAAAAATAATTGATGGGTGCACTTGTTCTTTCAAACTATAGCCACATAGTTCTTTGTTAAAGGTAAAATGATCTTGTTCCACATTTGCAATGATCTCATCTTCGGAAAATCCGTGAAAATCGTAGTCATTGATATAACTGCGAAGTAATACTAATTTTGCATCGATCAAGAGAACTCTTTGGATATCCATCCAAAAAGCCATGTCTTTGTTTTTCAATATTTTTTTCAATTCTGCTTCCTGTGCTAACCAGTACGCATAGACTGATGGCATTTCACCTTTAATGGTTTCAGCAGATAATCCTTCTCTCATTTTTACTAGATACTCATTTACTGATTGATAAAACAATTTCCTTCCCCCTAGTTCCATTATTTTTAAACGTAGATCTTATGTTTCTTCTATTCCTCGCCGCTTTGAGCTATCTTTCTCTATCCGGCTGTTGCTGATGTCGCCCTACTTTTTGTATCGAAAGAAGCCATAGTATTTCGCAACAAAATTCTGACAATTATTCAAAACAAATAGATAAATAAAAAACACACTATTATTTTATAGATATAACCGACACAATTTTTAACTTCACTATTCTTTTAATGCTTCCTTTCTTTTCTAAAGCATAGCAAAAGTCGCCCCGTATTTATAATCAACTTTTGCATCAATCTAAGAAAAAAGTGAAAATAAGCGGTAACAGTCAGTTATTTCGACTTCATTTTTTTAAATTTATTATTTAACAATCCTTTATTTTTTTCTTTTCATGCAGTAACTGAGAATATTTTATTGCGTTATTTCCTTTCCTATTATACGATTAACTAAATAATGTTGGTTATTTGAAAATAGAAAACAAAGGGGAACGTGAGAATAATGAGAAAAAGTGTTGTTTTTAGTTTATTGGGGTTCACACTTCTTTTTGCTGGCTGTACGCCAAAAGAGGAGAAACCAGCTTCAGAAAGCACGGAAAATGCAAGCGCTACAAGCTTATCTATGACTTCGTCAACAGAAGTCGCGCAAGAATCGACGGGCTCTTCCAGCGAAGCGGCTTTACCGAGTTCGGAACAAACCATCACAGGCGTGAGTGGAACAAACTATACCATCGATTTGCCTAGTAATTGGCAAGAGGTACCCGATTTCACTTCATTGAATCCTGACAATGATTTCATGTTGTCAGATGCGTTAGAAACGAAATACTTAGCTGCAGTCGTTGAATCGAAACAAGATTTTGCCGATTTAGAAACTTATCTCGGATTGGTTCAAGAAAATTTGGCAACAAGCTTCGATACGACCGCCACCTTTTTACCAATTCCTGACACGAAGGCCTATTTCGTTGATTTCCCAGCGACAGTTGAAGGGCTAAATATCCACTATATTTATTATGTACTTGAAACCGACAATAATTATGTTCAGTTGTATGGTTGGACGTTAGAAAGCTTATACGACTCTTCAAAAGACGAGCTAACAGCGATCATGAACAGCTTCAAAGAAGAATAAACAAAACATCTGGAACCATTTTGGCAAATAGCCGCAAAAATGGTTCCAGATGTTTTTTCATTTTATCTACGGACTACAAGACGCTGTCCTACAAGAATCAATGAGCCAGAAAGATTATTCCACTGCATCAACTGATTCACAGTCACACTGTAGCGTTGCGAAATGCCCCATAGAGTGTCTCCCGAACGTACGGTATAGGTGGTGCTGTTTGATGAGGAAGTGTTCGTTTCTTGAACATACGCTGCACTTACCCAGCCACGCCCTTCAATTCGATACCAGACGTTGTTGCCATTCACACTGGTTCCGGTCTTTTGCGCAACCGCGCGAAAAGAGGAGTTGTTTAACAAAGAACCAACTATTCTGGCACTGGTAGACGCATCAGAGCGAATATTCAATGTTGCGGTTGTACGAAACTCTTTGTTGATGCTTTGCTCAGAGCTATTACTTCCAGCGTTCACTTCTGTCACGTACGTAGCACTCACCCAGCCGCGTCCTTGAATTCGATACCACACATTGTTTCCGTTGACACTCGTTCCCGTCTTTTGAGCGACTGCTCGAAATGTCGCATTACTTGCCAAGGAGCCAACAACAGAAGCGCTAGTCGATGCATCTGAACGGATGTTCAAGGCAGCAGTTGTGCGGAACTCTTTGTTGATGCTTTGTTCGGCATTGTTGTTATTGTTGTTATTGTTGTTGTTACCATTATTATTGTTGTTATCATTCCCACCCGTATTCGATGAGATCTCCGTCACGTGAGCAGCACTTACCCAGCCACGTCCTTGAATTCGATACCACGTCGTATTGCCGTTCACACTGGTACCAGTTTTTTGCGCTACTGCTTCAAATGTTGCATTGGCAGCCAATGAACCAACGATCGAGGCGCTAGTGGAAGCATCCGAACGGATATTGAGTGCTGCATTTGTTCTGAATTGCTTATTGATCGCCTGCTCAGAATTGTTATTGTTGTTATCATTTGAACCGCCACCACTTGATGTATCGTACTGGGTCAAATTGTGCGTTTCAATCAAGTTGTTTAGCTTACTTGCATAAGAAGTATCGGTGGCATAACGTCCTTGCAGCCATTGAGTCGCGTCACGATAAGAATTTGTATTAGACTTCCATGCCCCATGGTAGAAGAAAACACCCGGCGAAAATGAGGTAGTTCTCAAAACGTGCGCATTGTCTTGAAAAGATTCTTTTAATGAGGGGTATTTACGAAACCTAGCAATAATCGGATAGAGATTGCCATTCCCGTCATCTTCCATGGTTTGCATCTCTACAAATTGTCCATTGTAAGATCCCTTGATACCAAACATATTATTTGCAAGAGTGGTCAGCGTGGATTGCCCCCAACCTGATTCTAAGATCGCTTGGGCAATCATGACCGAAGCGTAGAGGTCATTTGCCCCGGCAACTTCTTGTGCCATTGGTCCTACTTGCTGAATAAATGCTTGCTGATTGTTGGAACGTGCCATTGGATTGTTGTAGTTGGGCATGACCTTCGTTTCAATGGCGATCCGCTCTTCTTCTGACAGAACAGGAATATCACTATCGGTTTCTGCTTCATTCTGTTCAGAAGCATCATCTGCTGGTGCATTTTCGGGTACCTCTTGGATTTCTACTCCATCCGCACTTTCAGCTTCTGATGGATCGGTACTATCTTGAGTTGCTGGTGATCCCTCGTTCACTTCTTGATCTTCTACAATGCTCACTGAATCATGCGTCGATGTGTCTTGGGTTGACTCTGCTGTTTCAACTACTTGAACACCATTTTGGGCTTCTGCTGACTCGAGTGTATCTGCTAAAACATTCATCGGCAAAATATTCACCGTACTAACAAGTGCAGCGGTTGCCGCCGCACTTTTACGGTAAAGAAGCCCTCTTTTTTGTTTCTTCGCACGATAACGAAGTTGTTTTCTTTCTTCCATTTGTCTCTCCTTAAAACTACAGCTAGCTACTTCTTACATTCTTACTGCAAAGCTAGGTGTAAAATGAGCGGTGCTGCCAACAGAAACATTTTGTCCTGGGCGTGGTGCATGAATGTATTGTCCGCCACCTAAAGCAATGGCTACATGATAGGTGCTACCTGATGAACCCCAGAATAAAAGATCTCCTGGTTGTGCTTGGCTAACGGAAATCACTGTACCGGCTGTTTCTTGTGGCACCGTCCATCCACCAATATCTCTCCCTGTTACTTGTAAAAAGACATAGCGAGTAAACCCAGAACAGTCAAAGCTGTCCGGTCCTTTGGCACCCCACACATAGGGTTTTCCGATATGCTTATAAGCTTCTGCCACGATTGCAGCACCATTTGTTGATGCTGGTGCAGAAGGTGCTGGCGGCGTCACGATCGGTGCAGGTGACGGAGCAGGCGTTGGCGCCGGTGTTGGTGTAACTGGCGTCGGTGCTGGCGTTGGTGCAGGAACTGCAGGTGCACTGTCCGCTGGCGTCTCCGGTGCTGCAGGTGTCACTGGTGTTTCTGGCTCTTGAATTTCTGGTGTATCTACTGGTGTTTCCTCTGGAACCTCTGGTGTTTCAACCGGTTCAGATTCTTGCGTTTCCTCTGGTTGCGTTTCTGCTGGTGCTTCTGGCTCTTCCACTGGCGCTGGGCTCTCTGTTTCTGCGTCAGGTTCTGTGCTCTCTACTTGAACAGCTGCTTCATTCAAGGCTGCTTCTTCCGCTGCAGCTTGTTCTGCCTGCTGTTGCGCCGCTTGTTCCGCTTGGGCTTGTAAAGCAGCTACTCGGGCAGCTTCTTCACGAATTCTTGCTTGCTCCGCTTCATAGGCTTCTTTTTCCGCACGCAGCTGTTCTTTTTCTTCTTCTTTCGTTGCTTCTTCGTAGGCTAAATTACTAACTAAGACATTTAATTCTGCTTGGCTTGCTTCCAAAACACCTTTTTGTGCTTCCAGATGGCTCTGTGCTGCTTGCAATTCTGCCACTTTTTCTTGTGATTCCGCACGCTTTTGTTCAACAGCTTGTTGGTCGGCTTTTTGCTGTTCGATCACTTCATTATTCGCTCGAATGATCGTCGTCATCGCATGCAAACGACCGACTAGATCACTGACAGAGTCCGCCTCTAGTACCGCTGTTAGAAAATGGTCGCCTTTTCCATTAACTTGTGTTTCTCTGGCTTGCTTTTCAATGTTTTCTGAGCGTTTGGCAATGCGCTCTTCTAACTGACTGATTTCCTGATCCAATCCTTCGATCGCTTGCAACAAATCACTTTGCTGCGCTAAAATGATTGCTGCTTCTTGATTTAACGAATCAATTTCTGCAGACAATCCGTCAATTTCCCCTTGTACGCTTTGACGTTGCTGTCTCAACTGATCAATTTCGTTATTTTTTTGTTCAATCAATTGATCGTGATTCGTAGCAAAAACGGTCACAGGTCCGCCGAATGATGACAATACAATGCCGCACATACACACTGTTGCAAAGATTTTCTTCTTCATCTGATCCTCCAAATTCAATTTTAAAACTTTTTTTTCATTTATTTGACCATTTTCATTTTACCATAGTTCAGCAACAAACCCAATCCGTAAGCGATTTACATTTTAGTTACATAAATAAGCTCTGTTTTTTTATTACATGTTCCCCACTCCTATCCCACCGACACGCCGAGTGAATCCCTATGTATCAACTGTTCAAGAAAACTTCATAGAAAAAGTCCTTTTTCTTAAGAAAAAATAAATAATGTTGTAGATTTCACTTTTATTACATTAATTTTCTGCAAAATATGCTTGATTCACAAAGTTATAAACAGACGAAAAAAGCTCCTTCCTAGTGTTTTCTAGAAAAGAGCGAGGTTTTTTTGTCTGTGTTATTCACGATAAGGGAGTAGTTGTCTCATTACGGCGATTTGGTCATCAATGGTCTGTTCTGTGATGTGACCGGTCAGAGCCAAAATCCCTAATCCTTCAATCACGAACATATAGTTTTCTGCAATCACTGCCAAGTTTTCATCTTTTAATACACCTTGCTGAACGCCCACTTGAAAAATCTCATGGATCGTCCGTTTCGTCTCAGCGAGTTGAGCTTGCTGCAGTGAACTGGAGGCTTCGGTTTTATGCGTATAGTAATACTCATAGACGGCTCGCAGCATACCGTCAGAAATGCTGTGGAGTAGACGCTTGCGATGGTCGGAAAAATATTTGTTTAAAATCGTTTCAAAGGGTACTTGCTCCATGATCATCTCTCGTACATCATCAAATTTTCGTTTGGAACGCTGCTCTAACACTGCCAAAAAAATCTCATCCACCGAACGAAAGTACAAATAAATGCCGCCGCGACTAATGCCGCACTCTTCGATAATGTCCTTCATTGTCGCATCAATCAAACCTTTCTTACTAAAGACGACTTTGGCACTTTCAAGAATCAAATCACGCTTTTGTTGTTTTTTCTTTTCAGCTGTAGTCAATTCGCTCTGCTGCTTCTTCGCCATTTTTTTGGCTCCTTTCATCACATTATTAATGACACTCGTGTCATTTTGTTGTATAATCAACCTAACTTAAAAATGACACGAGTGTCATTATAAAAAAGGAGTTTTTACAATGAATACAAAAAGCAAAACCTATCGCCTTGTCATTCGTGCCATTTTGACTGCTATTATTATTTTACAGACGATGGTGCCTTTCCTTGGATTTATTCCGATCGGTATCACTAGTTTGACGATCATCCATATCACGGTAATCGTCGCTGCCATCGTTTTAGGGACAAAAGACGGGATGTTCATTGGCTTAGTCTGGGGCATTTTTACCATGATCCGTGCGTTTACCTCCCCGACAACGCCCTTGGACATTGCCGTTTTCACCAACCCAATCATCTCAGTGGTCCCCCGTGTGTTGGTTGGCTTAGTGGCTGGTCTCTTATTTACGATCATTTACAAAAAGACCAAAAAAGTCGTCGCTGCTTCGATTGTTGCAGCGATCTTTGGGACCATCACAAATACAGTTTTGGTCTTAACCCTAATGGGAACCTTATATACTGGGTTAGTTGCCAATACCTATGGTGTCGATGCTTCGGCTTTATTCGTGACCCTCGGTGGAATTGCTATAACGAATGGAATCTCTGAGGTGATCACAGCTGCGATCTTAACACCCATTCTAGTAAAAGCCTTATTTGCGGCAACCAGTTTACTTCCAGAAAATCGTTAGTCCCTTCTCTTATCCTATCATTTTTTTCACGTTCTGAGTACTCTTTGCCCAAACATTAAAAGCCCCCGATTTAAGAAAGCTTCTATTGTATAGAAAGGCTTTCTTAGATTAGGGGGCTTCTTCTTTTATTGGTTAAAAAAAGGTGGACAGCAAGGCAAGGATCGCTAGACCGCCTTGGGTCAAAATAATTTTCTTGTCGCTAGTCACACTGCCATATGCAGCTACTAAGATAATGTAGATCAGCGACAAGCGACTGATTTCCAATGGTGCTGAAGCAAAGGTAATACTATACAGTAACCCCAAACCAATGAGTCCATTGTAAACCCCTTGGTTTTTGAACAAGGTCAAAACGATCGGTCGTTCAAGTTCTGCTTTCGTCACGTTGAAGACCCGCGCCGTTGCTTTGGACGTAGTGGCAAATGTTTCTAAATAGAGAATATAGAAAAACTCTAAGGCAACCAGTACAATCAAAATCGTCGATAAAATCGTCATCTTTATTCTCCTTGATGAGCGACAACGATCTCGCTCGGTTTGGCTGCAAAGTCAGGCATTTGTTGGAATAATTGTTGCAGCAGCGGGTTTTGATTGTGAGCGGTGATCGCTTCTTGATTCGCCCATTTTTCGACCATGACAAACCGATTGTTCTCTTCCAATGATTCATAGAGATGATAGCCGTGGCAGCCATCCTCAGTTCTTGCCGATGCTATTAATGGGGTAACAGCGGCTAAAAAATCTGCCCGCTTTTCTTCTTTGATGTAAAACGTTGCATTGATGATTTCCATCGTTTTCCCTCCTCTTATAGAAATGTCGTAATTTGTTCTGCGTCTAACCGAACGGATTCATAGCCTAATTCTTTGGCTTTTCCGACTGAAAGGATCATGACAGGAACATAACGTTCTTTGTCTAAGCCAAAAGCTTCTGCTAATTGATCTGCTTCAAAACCGCCGATTGGGTTGGTTTCATAGCCATGCGCCCGCGCAACTAACATAAATTGCATCGCTGCTAAACTAGCGTCGATCTTCACCACATCATTCATTTGTTCTTTTGTAAGATTTTCGTAATGAGGAATGATCGCTGCTAATTGTTGGTCACGTACTTCCGCTGGCATTTTGCCTTCTGCTACTGCTTTGTTATAAATTTCTTCTCCTAGTTCATGACAAAGCATATCGCCAAAAATCAAGACCATTGCAGAAGATGTATCATTTTGTCGGACGTTGAAACGAATCAACGGTTTCAATTTTGCTTTTTGCTCATCGCTTTCCACAACGACAAAGCGCCAAGGCTGCATATTGACTGAGGAAGGTGCTGTCGTTGACTCTTGGATCATGGTCAACATTTCTTCATGAGGGATTTTGTAGGTTTCATCATAGACACGGACCGATTTTCGGCCAAAGGTAATCTCTGAAAAATTGTTATTGCTGTATTCTGTCATGGGTTTGCCTTCTTTCATGGAACTAATTTCATAAGTAATGTTAGAAGCTGTGCTTCTTCTTCTTCGGTCAAATTGATGCCTAACGTCTCCTCAGAGCTGGCATGCTTTGAAGCACAACTAGCCAAATCGGCTTGTGCTTTCGGTGTCAAAGAAACAAAAATCTCGCGGTTATTGTCTTTGTTTCGTTCCCGTGTCACAAATTGTTTTTCTTCGAGAATCTTCAAATGCCGAGTGACCGCTGCACTATCGATCTTCAATTCATTCTGTACTTGATTTTGGGTACAGCGTCCTTGCTCATTCAAAAACTGCAGCAACTGATAACGGGTCAGACTAAAGCCAGTCTCTTTTTCAAAGATCGCCGTTAATTCTTGATTCACGATTTTCATCCGATACAGCAATCCGCTTAGCTCACGTAAATTCATTGCATAAACCGCTCCTTTCATCATTGACTTGTCAACTGTTGACTAGTCAAGTATAAATCATTTTCTTTTGCTTGTAAAGAGTAAGCAAAAAAGACCCGCAGCTAGGCGAACTTCATCAAGGATCGAATCAAGAATCCTTTGGCGAAGTTGCGCCATTAGGCTGCGGGTCTTCGTTACTCCGGTATTGAGAAAATACTGGAGAATTTATTTTATTTTAATTGGAAGAGTTTCTTCAAGCCCATCACAATCAGTGTAGAGATCGCTGCAGCAGCGAAGATGATCCCCCACGTGCCGGCTTGAATTGGCATCGTGTCTAATAGCTCATTCATAAACGGTACATAGACTGCTGAAAGCTGCAAACCTACGGAAAGGAGCAATGCCCCCATCAACGGTTTGTTTTTCAAGAGAGTTTTGTCTAAGCCAAAACCGCTGCTCTTACGAACGTTGAAAATATGCATCAATTGCGCTACTGCCATAAAGGTAAAGGTCGCTGTTTGTGCATAAAGCAACTCGTGATCCGTCAACATCAAGAAATTGAAGAAGCCAAACGCCACCAAACCAATCACAACACCACTTAAAATGATGCGTCCTAAGAAGCGTTTGTTGACGAGGCCATCAGCTTTCGACCGTGGCTGACGTTTCATGATATCGTCTTCTGCTGGTTCAAAGGCTAACGCCATTGCTGGCGCAATATCGATGACTAGATTTAAGAAAAGGATATGCAGCGGTTGGATCGGCATTGGCATCAAGAAGATGACACTTAAAAAGATCGTCACGATCTCAACCATATTACATGAGAATAAGAAAGAAACATATTTTTTGATGTTGTCAAAAATGATGCGTCCTTCTTTGATGGCATCGACGATTGTTCCAAAACGGTCATCCGTTAAAATCATATCGGAAGATTCTTTGGCTACTTCTGTCCCACGAATCCCCATGGCGATCCCGATATCGGCGCCGTTGAGTGCCGGCGCATCGTTAACGCCATCGCCAGTCATAGAAACGATATCGCCTTCTTCACGCAAGGCTTCCACAAGTTGTAATTTATTTTTTGGAGAGACTCGAGCAAAGACAGCGACTTCTTCGATTTTTTCGTTAAAGCCTTCCTGCCCTGCCAATTCATCGATCTCGCGACCTGTCATGGTTTTTTCATGATCTTTTAAGCCAATTTCTTTGGCGATCATGGATGCCGTCTTCGGATGGTCCCCCGTGATCATCTTCACTCGGATCCCCGCTTCTTGGGCGACCTTCACTGCCTCTTTGACATCTGTTCGTGGCGGATCGACGATGCCCGCAAAGCCTTGGATCTTGATTTCCTGTAATGCTGCTTTCAGTTCTGCTTCGTCCGTCCCACCTTGATAATCCTTGATGCAACCGACAGCGATCACCCGCTGCCCATGACTGGCTAATGTGTCATTGTATTCATGAAGTTGTTCTTTTTCTGTGGCATCAGCATCAGCTAAATCAATTAAGACATCTGGTGCCCCTTTGATGATCAATGTCCGTTGCTCTCCTTCATACACGGTCACCATGTATTTGTTGTCGGAATCAAAGGGCATTTCTGCGATTTTCTTCAGCCCGCTGTCCTGCTCTTTTTGCCGATCGATGCCAATCTTTTGACCTAAAACGACAAACGCCCCATCCGTTGGATCACCGAGGATCTCGTATTGCCCTTCCTTTTCACGTAAAGTGGCGGTGGTACATAAAGCGCCATTTGCAACCATCCCTTGCAGCGCATCATGATTGGCTGCATCGATCTCGGAATTATCATCCGAGTCTGCCTTATAGAATTTTCCGTTGGGTTCATACCCATTTCCTGTCACTTTGAACATTTCTCCTGAACCTAAAATGATCTCAGCAACCGTCATTTGGTTTTCTGTCAGCGTCCCCGTTTTGTCACTGGCAATGATACTGGTTGCGCCAAGAGTCTCTACGGCTGATAACGATTTGACGAGTGCTTTGTGCTCGGCCATCGTCCGCATGCCTCGAGACAATGTGATTGTCGAAACGGCTGGCATTGCTTCAGGAATGGCTGCGACCGCTAAAATAATCGAAATATGGATCATTTCGACAAATGGCTGATTCGTCAAAATACCTGCGACCAAAACTGCCACCGCAGCAAAGAGCGCTGCAATAATGATTGCTTTTCCAAGCTTGTCCAATTCGATATCTAACGGCGTTTGACGCTTTTTATCCCCCGTCAGCATGTCACTGATTTTTCCGACCTCGGTCTTCATGCCGGTTTCTGTCACTACTGCATAGGCATTTCCCCGAGTTGCCGCAGTTCCTGCGAAAACGACATTGCGGCGATCGCCTAATGGAACATCTTCTTCATAAGTTTCTCGTGCATCTTTTTCAACAGCTTCTGACTCACCGGTCAGCGCTGATTCGATGCAGGCAAAGTTGCTCGTTTCAAGTAAGCGGGCATCTGCCGCAATAGCATCCCCTTCTTCCAAAACGAGAATATCGCCTGGAACGATCTTTGCCGACTCGATCTCCATTACTTCTCCATCACGAATCACTTTTGCGGTAGTGTAAATCATGCTTTGAAGTGAATCAATTGATTTTTGTGCTCGTAATTCTGTAATGAAACCGGTCATTACAGCAATCACCACGGCAATCAATACTGCAATTCCTTCAACCGTTTCCCCCATCGCAAAAGAGAGTAACGCAGCTGCTAGCAAGAGATAAACAATCAAGTTGTTCAAGTTATGCCACAGCAATTCCCATACAGAAAGGGATTCTTGTTGCTGGATCGTGTTTTCTCCGTATTTTTCTAAGCGTTTGTCGGCTTCTTTCCCGCTTAGGCCTTGCTTGCGGTCACTTTCAAAATGTTTCAAGGTCTCTTCAGTCTTTTGCTGGTAAAATTTTTCCATCAAATTCCTCCTTTTAATTGTAAACTTCTTGCCGAGGGTTTCCACGTTTCTGAAGGGATAAATCGGTACAGATACCTTGCACAGTCACTTTTTGATTTTTAATCGGTTCAGGCAATTGCTGATCGAAGGGAATATAACCAATAAGAAAAGCAAGCGCAGATTGACTGGCTGAGGGAAAAGGTATGTGTGATGAGCATCGATCATTTTGCGAGCAGTGAAGTAACTTTTTTTGGTAGTCGCAAGTGATCTTTCTATGTACGTACTTTGTGAAAAAACCATTCGGCCTATTTCTAACCTATCATGGATGAAGATGTTCGCAAAGGATTTTGCTTCACAAGTAAAGTAAAAAAACAGTCGTAACAAAATTAGCACCACCGCTTTTGGTGACGATTGGGCAGCATGTCAGTAATGGCAAACAGGCACTCGTTTCGGCGTTTTCTTAATAACCTCAGCTTTCGCTATGTTGTGATTTACAATGTTACAACTCTAGCAAAAAAATAACTTCAAAAAGAGAACACTCGCTGCCCTTACTTTATTTTAACAAAAAAACACAAAATTTTGAACAAAAAAACTGTTTACTGCTAAAAAAATAGATAAATCACTGGATCTTTCCGCTTACAATCTAATTCCTGATCGTCAGAAAAGCCTAAAGTTAAAACAAGCCATTGATCCTTTGTGTTCATTCAACACGAGCTCACCACTACCCAAAACAAGCATTCATCGGTTGATTGATGAATCACCAGCCGATGAATGCTTCGCATTTATTCTACTTTAAGAGGTAATTTCCTCACTCTCGATATAGCAATAGACCCTCAGTTCAGGCAAAGCCTGCTTTATTTGCTGCTCAATGGTATCAATAAACGTGCTTGGTTCTTCATCCGGCGCTAGTTTCAAGCTAAGGTCGGCGACGATCAAAAGTTCCTCTGGGCTTAGATGGAGGGTTCGTAAATCTTTGATTTGAATGATGGCAGGGTTGGCTAAAATTTGTTTGATCGCCATTAAATCTGATGCGGATGCCCCTTCGCCAATCAAAAGGCTATAAAATTCTTTGGCTAAAAAGACAGCAGCAGCTATCAACAACAATCCACCTAAAATGCCCCCGAGGGAATCAAATACCGGATTGCCTGTCAAAGCAGTCAATGAGATTCCTGCGATGGCGATCGTCACACTACCTAAGGCAAACAAATTTTCCGTGAAGCCTAAAAGCAGATCGGAATCGCGGCTTTCTTTTAAGAAACGGACGAGGGGCTGGTTTTGCTTGTTTTGTTCTTTGACTTCTTGCCATCCCTCTTGTACAGCCGTCACTTCAATGAACAAACTGACAAATAAGATCGCTGCCACCAGCTGGAGCTGTTCCACTTCGTGGGTTGGGTCTAGTAGATCACGGCTGGCTTCAACAACCGCTAAAATCCCACCGCCTAAAAAAACTGTCATGGCAACTACGGTACTAAAAAAATAGGTCGCTCGTCCTTCACCAAACTGATGCAGTTCACTGCGTCCTCGCTGTGCTCGGTTTTCACCGATGGCCAAAAGACCTTGATTGATGCAATCGATCATACTGTGAATACTTTCGTTCATTAAAACTGCACTGCCGCTAAGGAAGTACCCGATGGCTTTCATGAGCAACCCTAAGACATGGGTCAACAAGACGATTCTTCGGGCTTTTTGTTCTTGCTGTTTTTCCATCATGGTTCCTCCCCCAGTGTATGACTTGCTGCAACAAGCTGTCTCTTTTCTTAAGAATAGCACTGCACTTCTGAGATGCAAACGAAAGCGGCTTGAGAGACTGAACTTGTTTTCAATCGATTTTTAAAGGTCTGAGGGTACAAAAAAAGTCAGGAATGTTCCTGACTTTTTTCTCTTGATTAGTAGCCGGTTCCGTCATCAACGACATCCGAGCCGTATCCGTCACCAGTTCCTGCACCTGTCTCGTTTCCAACACCGGTTTGTGTTTCTGTATTGGCATCTGCTTGCGAATCTGCTGGTGCTTGACCTAATGCTTTCAACATATCATTACGGATTTCATTGTAAGAATAGTCTTGAATATATACGATCGATTGACCATCATAAGATTCCCCATCGTACCATTCAAAGGTATGTTTTTGAATATCGAACCCAGACAACATATTGCCCGCTAAAGATACTAAGTCTTCAAACTTAAAGTTTGTATTCACATCTTCGCTGACAGAATCTAAAATTTCTTGGTACTTGGTGACATTATTGATTTTCAAAGCTTGGTGGATCGCTGCTTCAATAACTTCTTGCTGACGGTTTCCTCGATCCACATCAGTATCCATTTTCCGGATACGGGCAAAAATCAAGGCTTGTTCACCGTTCAACAATTGACGTCCTTCTGGAATCAACGTTTCTCCCGTGTTGTCTGAAGTATATTTCTTGTTGATGTCGTAAGGCACATCAACAGTGATTCCGCCAATCGCATCGATTATTTTTTCAAAACTTGTAAAATTGATGTTTACGTAATAGTCAATTGGCAATTGCAGGTAATTTTGGACTGTTTCAATCGTTGCGTCTTCCTCACCAATCGTGAATGCACTATTGATTTTGGCTGTAGTAGCAATTGTCCCAGTTCCTGTTCCATCATAAATATTGGTCCAAATATCTCTAGGGAGACTAACCATATCGATTTTCTTGTTTTCGCCATCATATACCATGTAAATCAAACTGTCGGTACGGGCACTGTCCAAATGTTCTGTCTTTTCACGTTCCGCGTCATTATCGACACCCATCAGCAAGATCCCAAACTTTGAATTAACATCAGAAGCTTTCAATGAGTTGTCTTCTTTACTTTTATTGGAACTGATTACAGCGGATTCTTTAAACATTTTATCCACTGAATTTTTTGCTGCATAATACGTATAGCCGGCAAATAAAACGATGCCTGCAATGGCGAAAAGAAAGATTCCTCCAATAATCACGCGTTTGTTGCGCGCTTTGTGGGCTCTTTGCTGTTTATATCTCGTCTTTCTATCCATAGTGCCTCCTTCATTTCTCCTGAATTGCTCTCCCCGATTGTACCAGAATTTTTGCGATCCGCCTATTTTTTTAAGAAGTTTTATTCTTTTTCTGTGAAGTCCTTTAAACATTCCTTAAAAATAATTCTGATGATGAAAGAAAGCTGGATAATTAGTCAACTTCTATGGATATTTTATTAAAAAACGATTTTTTTCATTCACCCTTTTTTGATGGATCAACTTCTTTTTCGACAGTAAGCTGAATAATTACACCAAATGGATCGCGAACACTTGCATAAAAAAACGCAAACGGATTTTCACTAGGTGCCTGGATCACCTGACTGCCCTTTTCCACTAGTCGTTGATAAAGCTTTTGAGCTGTTTTGGTGTCGTCTATCGTCAAACTCAAGGATAAGTGATTCCCTGCTTGAATGGGCTCCCCTTCGATCAATGGATTGTCAGCCAGCTGCAACTGGAAATCTCCGATTTGTAGGATGGAATGAGAAAGATACTGTTCTTGACCTGCAAGAATCTCCAATGTTGGATCAAGTTTTTCTTGATATTCTTGGTTGGTGATGGCGAATAAGAGGGTCGCGTCTAATGTTTCCTGATAAAAGTGGATGGCTTCTTGGGCTTTGCCGTCTAAGGTTAAAAATAAAGCGATTTTTGGTTCGATCATTTGTTGGTTCCTCCTTTTCTTGTTACCATAAGTGTAACTGTGAATATTGCCAAAACTTGGCACCATTGGAGAAAGAAATGAAAAAATCAGAACGTTTAACTCAGGAGCTATTGTATTTACAAGGAAAAACCACTTTTCATCTAGCTGATTTGATGAAAACCTTTGCGATTTCAAAACGCACAGCCGTCCGCGATGTCCAATCGTTGGAAGAGCTGGGCTTGCCTCTCGTGGTAGAAACCGGTCGTTATGGCGGCTATCAGATCTTAAAAAATCAACTGACCCCCTTGTACTTTGACAAAAATGAACGTTATACCCTTTTCTTTGCTTTACAGCTCTTACAAAAATTATCCGATTCTCCTTTTGATCGGAGCTATCAAGGGCTGCGGCGAAAACTTTTGCAGTCTTTTTATCAAGGAGATACCGACTGGTTAGAAAAAATGGAGACGGCGGTTTCATTTCAAGGGGTGCCTCAATTGACGAGTGCACCGATCCTCTCAGCGCTTTTTTCAGCGATCGTACAAGAACAGGTCATCCAATTTACCTATCAGCGTTATCAAAAAACGAACAAGACCGTACAACCCTATCAGCTGGATTTTCGTGCTGGTTACTGGTATTGTTTGGCCTTTGATTGTCAAAAGCAGGCCTTTCGCCGCTATCGCTGTGATGCAATTCAGGGACTTGCTCCGACTGAAAAAACAGGCTATACCTTGCAGCAGTTAGCTGAAAAACAGCTGCAGCAACAAGTGTTGACACAAACACTGGGCTATCACATCCGCTTTGATCTATCGGCAAAGGAACGCTTGTGGCAAGAAAAATATCCTGATATGGCAGTGGTGGAACGT
The DNA here is from genome assembly GCF_002140695.1 of Enterococcus sp. 4E1_DIV0656. Lineage (NCBI taxonomy): Bacteria > Bacillati > Bacillota > Bacilli > Lactobacillales > Enterococcaceae > Enterococcus > Enterococcus sp. 4E1_DIV0656. The sequence goes on from NZ_NGLF01000002.1 coordinate 644,291, forward strand.
CCTAGTGAGCTTTGCTTAGAAGGACACATTGCCGACAATGAGCTTGATTTTCTAGCTGACTTTCTCTTGCAATTTGGGCCAACCATCAAAGAAATCGAACCGTTAGCCCTCAAACAGGCGTATACTGAAAAAGTTCGGCGGATGCTGCAGCCATTTACAACTGACTAAGCGTCTTCACGCTGTTCGATGATGGTTGACACTCTGCCTAAAACGATTCTTACTTATAAGGAGTTTTCTACCCATGTTTCTTTTAAATAAAAAAACCTTCCAAGCGTTGGCAGCCCCCTATTTGACGGAAGGAGCTGTGATCGGCTATGCAAAATGGCAGTCCTTCAATGCCATCACCAGCCGTACCCTGCTCGTCTTAGATGATCAGCAATTGACGATTTTGGCATTGAATCTTTTCTCGACAAAAGTCCTGCAGCACAAAAGCGTGCCGCTTGCTGAGCTAAAAAAACAGCACAAAGATCCTGTTGTAGGGATGCTCGTCCCGATTCGCTTTACTTATAAAGGGGAAACCTACCGTTTTCAAATGCAGCGAGTGATTTTGCCCTTGGGGGATTGGCAAAAAACCTTTCTTGCCCGCTGGCAGGCGTGGTAAATAGGCAGCAACTGGCAAGTTCTAATTGTAACAGAAAGAATTTTCATGAAATTTACACTCTTTTACAAGAAAGTTGTTGTATTTTTCTGATAATGTTTTCGGCTATTTCGTTCTATGGTAAGATGTCCCTAAAGAAATGGAGGCTGTCTATGGTATGTATGGAAAGTGAACGGTTAACGATCCGTCCGTTTCAAGAAAGTGATTTTGCCGATACCTTTGCTATTTATCAGCAAGCGGAAGTTTGCCGTTTCTTACTTCATGAGCCTTGGCAGACAGAAACGGCAGCGGCGTCTTTTGCCAAAAAATGTCAACAGCACACCTTGACGGACCAAGCAGGTCTTTCTTTGGCGGTACTACACGATCAAACGGTCATCGGCGATTTGTCGGTGTGGTCTACTGGTCAGCCGTCTTCCGTTGAAATCGGCTATGCCTTCCATCCGTCATTTGGCGGACAAGGGTTTGCTCAAGAAGCCTTGAAAGAGTTGTTGGACTGGTTGTTTGCCAGTCAGAAGATCCATCGGGTCCAAGCGACGCTAGATGCCCGCAATCAGGCCTCAGCCAAGCTTTGCCAACGGATTGGATTGCGCCAAGAAGCACATTTTATCCAAGACTGGTGGAACAAGGGGGAATGGACCGATAGTTTGGTTTTTGCCTGTTTAGTCAGTGAACATCTTGCTGAAGTTCACTCATAAGCTCATGAGGATGAACAAGTCCGCTCATCCGCAATAATTTAGGAGGTTTTTTATGATAAGCTTGTTACGCTACGCCAAGGATTATCGCAAACAGATTATTCTTGGTCCGTTTTTCAAATTTTTAGAAGCGGTGTTTGAATTGGTCCTGCCTTTACAGATGGCCGCTTTAGTCGATGAGGGCCTACGGCAAAACAATTGGTCGAAAGTCGTTGAAATGACGATCTGGATGATCGTGATGTCCGTGGTAGGCATGATCTGTGCCGTCATCTGTCAGTATTATGCTTCCGTCGCTTCTCAAGGATTCGGGACAGAATTACGCAATCGCTTGATGAAAAAAATCAACACCCTTTCCCATAGCGAACTGAACTTATTCGGTACTGATACGTTGATTACTCGAATGACCAACGACATCAATCAGATGCAGATTGCTTTGGCGATGCTGATTCGGCTGGTTGTCCGGGCGCCCTTCTTAAGTATCGGTTCTGTGATTATGGCCTTTGTCATTGATTGGCAAGCTGGCTTGATTTTCCTACTCGTTTTACCGCTCTTTTGTATCGTCTTATTCTGGATCATCGCCAAAACCGTGCCATTGTATAAGAAAGTTCAAGTCCATTTAGATGAGTTGAATGAGCTAGTTAGTCAAAATTTAAGCGGGATTCGGGTGATTCGTGCCTTTGCCCGCACAAAAACGGAAACGAAGCGCTTTGATAAGGCAACTGATGATTTAAGTGATGTCTATTTACGGGTGACAAACCTGTCTGCTTTATTGACGCCTGCCACCACCTTGATCATGAATGTCGGCATTATCGCGTTGTTTTATATCGGTGGATTCAAAGTCAATATAGGCAATTTGCAGCAAGGACAAGTGCTGGCACTGGTCAATTACATGAATCAAATGCTCTTAGCATTGATCGTGGTTTCCAACTTAGTGATCATCTTTACCCGTGCGGCAGCATCAGGTTCACGGATCAACGAAGTTTTAACCACTGAGCCATCGATCGGCGATGAACTTTCAGAAGTCTTTATGGATCAGCCGAAAAACAACGTCGGAGCGATTCGCTTTGAACATGTTGATTTCCGCTTTTCAAAAGAATACGGATTAGCTTTGAAAAACATTGATTTCCAAGTCGCGCCAGGGTCTATTTTAGGTATCACTGGACCAACCGGTAGTGGGAAATCTGCCTTGACCCAATTGATTCCCCGCTTCTACGATGTAGCAGATGGCAAAGTGATCGTTGACGGTCACGATGTGCGGAAATGGCCTTTACAGCAATTACGCCAAAAAATTGCTATGGTGCCTCAAACCGCCGTGCTGTTTACGGGGACGATTCGGGAAAACTTGCAATGGGGCAAAAAAGAGGCCACCGATGAAGAATGCTGGCGCGCCTTAGAGATCGCTCAAAGCCGTGACTTCGTTGAAGCCTTGCCGCAGCAACTGGATACCCCGATTTTTGAAGGTGGCAAGAACTTTTCTGGGGGACAAAAACAACGGTTAACGATCGCCAGAGCGTTGATTGCTAAACCAGATATCTTGATTTTGGATGATTCTCTGAGCGCCCTTGACTATCAAACCGATCTTGATTTGCGGATGGCTTTAAAAGAAAGCATTCGTGGCACGGTCATCATTATCTCTCAACGGGTTCGCTCCATTCAAGACGCGCAGCAGATCTTAGTCTTAGACCAAGGGAATTTGGTAGGCAAAGGGACCCATGAAGAGCTGTTGGCATCTTCAAAAGAATACCAAGAAATCGTCGCATCACAGGCAGAGGAGGAAGAAGCATGAAAAAGAAATCATTCGATTGGTCGGCCTTTCGTCGCTACCTCCCTTATTTAACTGCCTACGCGAAGGAAACTTGGGCAGCAGTTGTCCTCGGGATCGCTGCTGGCGTCTCCTCGGTTTATATGACGTATCAGATTGGTCAAGCCGTCGATCAGCTGATAGGTGCTGATCAAGTGCAATTTAGCACTCTCTATCGTATTTTGCTTCTGTTTGCCGGAGTGGTTTTAGTGACTGTGGTCAGTCAATGGTTGATCCAGCGACTGGGCAACCGCGTGGCGTATTTATCTGTCGCCGATTTGCGCAAAAAAGGTTTTGCGCATCTCAATACATTGCCTTTGCGCTATTATGACCAAAACTCCCACGGCAACATCGTCAGTCGTTTTACCAATGACATGGATAATATTTCCATTGCCGTCGCTGCAGTCTTTAACCAGCTGTTTTCTGGTATTTCGGTCGTCTTGATCGCCTTAGTCGTCATGCTGCAAATGAGTGTGCCCTTAACGTTGGTCGTATTGGTTTCGACCCCGATCATCTTTTTGGTCAACTGGATCGTGGCACGAACGTCACAATCGCATTTTGCTCGCCAACAAGAAATCGTCGGCGAAATTTCTGGCTTTGTTACGGAAATGATTGGCAATCAAAAAATCGTCAAAGCCTTTGATCGAGAAACCATCAACCAAAACCGTTTTGAAACGATCAACCAAGAATTGAATGTCCGGGGGCAAAAGGCACAGTTTTCTTCTTCTTTGACCAATCCCCTTTCACGATTCGTCGATCATTTGGCGTATCTGTCAGTCGGCTTTGTCGGCGGTCTGCTTTACTTTTCTGGTTCAGGTGCTGTCACGGTTGGGATGATTTCCAGCTTTACGATCTACTCCAGTCAGTTTTCGAAACCATTCATTGAATTGTCAGGAATTACGACCCAGATCCAAACGGCATTGGCTGGACTTTCAAGAACCTTTGAGCTGTTGGATCAAGAACCAGAAACAGCCGATGACCAAGAATCTCAATCACTGGGTGAGATCAAAGGCGAGATTGCCTTTGAGGAGGTGTCTTTTGCTTATGATCCTGGTCAAAAATTGATCGAAGATTTCACTTTTACTGCAAAACCTGGAGAAACCGTCGCGATCGTCGGAAAAACCGGTGCCGGTAAATCGACGTTGGTCAATTTGTTGATGCGTTTCTATGATGTTGATAAAGGCGCGATCAAGATCGATGGCACCGATATTCGTCAGTTGAAACGAGAAGAATTACGGCAAAGCTTCGGAATGGTCTTGCAAGATACATGGCTCTTTGATGCCTCTTTACGAGAAAACTTGCAATACGGAAATGACACTGCCACAGATGAAGAAATCTATGATGCCCTAAAGCATGCCTATATGTATGAATATGTGATGCGCTTACCAGAAACACTAGATACACCGATCGGTCATCAAGGCATCAAGATCTCTGATGGACAACGACAGCTATTGACGATTGCCCGCACGATGATCAGTAACCCACCAATGCTGATTTTGGATGAAGCAACCAGTTCGGTTGATACTCTGACTGAGAAAAAAATTCAAGATGCCTTTTTGAAAATGATGGAAGGCAAAACCAGCTTTGTGATCGCCCATCGGTTATCAACGATTCGAGCAGCAGACAAGATCCTTGTAATGGATGCCGGTCAAATCGTGGAGCAAGGAACCCATGAAGAATTACTGGCAGAACAAGGCTATTACTATCGCCTGTACCATGCTCAATTCCAACATTGATCAGTCATACAACAACCCCCACCACCTCAAAGAGAGACTCTTGAGTTGGTGGGGGTTGTTTTGGTTGATTTATTGGTTCCAAACATCGGCATATTCTGGTTTGCGTTCAAATTCTTTTTTGGCAAAGGGACACAAAGGAATGATTTTCTTTTGTTCTTTGCGGGCTTTTTCCACCCCTTTTGCCACTAATTTTTCGGCGAGTCCTTGTCCCCGATAAGCAGGATCGACAAAGGTATGATCAATGATCATACGCGTTTCACCGGCTTTTGACCACGTCATTTCACCAATTTCTTTGTCACCGTCTTTTAACACAAATCGAGCATTTTCTTCTAAGATTTCCATGATTGTTCCTCCTTTAACACATACTTTAATGCACCGCTTGGACAGGTATGGATCACTTGTGCCGCTTGGGCTGCTTCCCCATTATCAGGAATCACCCAGGGACGCCGTCCAACTTCAAAAATGGCGGGATTGCCCCGCACACAATTACCGCTGTGGGTGCAGATCTCTTTGTTGTAATAAATATCGATCGCTTCACCACGATACTTCCGATATCCTGCAGCAATCAACCCTTCTTCTGTTTCATTCGCTAGTGGCTGTTCGTCCATGTTGAACACCCTCCTCTTACTGATTGTCAGAAGCAAACTGCCTGCCTCCTCCTTCATCATACGACTTCTCGAGAAAAAAATAAATCATTTGTTCTAAAATAGCCTCTCAGTTGCCGATCATTAGCCAAAAGCTTGCGGCAGCACAATAAAGCGTTCCGTCAAAACAGCATGTTTTGACGGAACGCTTTTTTCATTCGTGGGGCACTTTTGCAACAAAATGAAACCGCTGCGTGGCATAATCCCCGGCTAAATGAGGATCGATATACAACCCGAGTTGCATCAATTCATCGCCACCGAAGCTCTCTCCCCCACTTTGATAGGTAAGGTCAGGATCTAAGCCAGCCAGTTTTAAAGTAACCAATGGTGCAGAGGCTTCAGCTAAGACTCGGAAGTAAAAGACGATCGCTTCTTTTTTATCTGGGGAAACATACAGCCAGGCGGTGTCATTGCCTTCATAAGGGCTGAGCAGTCGAACAAAGCGACCCAACTGCAGCAGGCGCCGATGTTTTTTATAAAAAGCGATTTGATCTTTGATCTGCGCTTTTTCCTTTTGTGTCAGCTGTGTTAAATCAAGCTCATAGCCCAGTAAGCCAGACATCGCAGCATTGCCGCGAATCGCTAGATCCGTTGCCCGTTGGGTCTGATGGTTCGGGATCGCTGAGACATGGGCACCCATGGTGGATGGTGGATAGACCAGACTGGTTCCGTATTGGATCTTCAGGCGGGCGATGGCATCGGTGTTGTCGCTGGTCCAAATCTGCGGCATATAATACAAGAAGCCAGCATCAAAGCGCCCACCGCCACCAGAACAGCCTTCAAACAGGATCGTTGGATAGGCAGTGGTCAGTTTCTCTAGGAACTCATACAAGCCCAGCAGATAGCGATGCGCGACCTCCCCTTGCTGGGCAGGATCGAGGAGCAAGGAATAGACATCCGACAGACTGCGGTTCATGTCCCATTTGATATAGTCGATGGCAACCGTATCAAACAGTTGGGATAATTGCTGATAGAGATGGTCTCTGACATCTTGTCGAGAAAAGTCCAACACATACTGACTGCGGCTAAGCGCTGGCTTGCGATTTGGTACTTGTAACAGCCAATCGGGGTGTTGTCGGTTCAGTTCACTGTCGCCCGAAACCATTTCTGGTTCCAGCCAAAGCCCGAATTGCAGCCCTTTGTCATGGACTTTTTGGGCAAATCCTGCCAAGCCAGAAGCTAGCTTGCCTTCGTTTTCAAACCAATCGCCTAATGAGGTTTGGTCATCTTCTCGCTGACCAAACCAGCCGTCATCCAAAACAAACAGTTCGATTCCCAGCTCCTTCGCTTCATCAACGAGGGCATCCAGTTTTTCTTCATTGAAATCAAAGTACGTTGCTTCCCAGTTATTGATCAGGATCGGCCGTTCTTGCTTTTTGTATTTGCCCCGAATCAAATGCTCATCATAAAAGTCATGATAGGTGGCTGACAGCTGGTTCAAGCCAGCCTCACTATAAGCAATCACGGCTTCTGGGGCTTGAAAGCTTTCTGTTGGCGGCAATTGCCAGGCAAATTGATGGCTGTTGATCCCCATGATCACACGAGTCTGATGGTAAGGATCTTTTTCGATGATAATTTCATGGTTGCCACTATAAAGCAAACTAAAACCAAAACACTCCCCAGCAAACTCCGTAGCATTAGGTTCCAGTATGACGGCAAAGGGATTTTGCTGATGGCTACTGGAACCACGCTTGCTGTCCAAACGCTTGATGCCGCGATTGATTGGTTCTCGGATGACTTGGCGTTCTTTCGCCCATGCCCCCGGCAAGTGGATCAAATCAAAGGGACGGTTAGGAAAATCGAGCGCTTGACTCGCCAGCTGCTCGATCGTAACAGGCTGGTTTCCGTGGTTGATTACTTTACTTGAGCGGACGATCACTGCCGCATCCTCGAAAATCGTGTAAAACAGCTGCAGTTCGAGTCCCGTCACATCATCTTTTAAGGACAGAATCAGTGTTTCGATCCCGTCGACGGCACCATGGGTCTGAGGCAATCCTGCTAGGGCGGGTTTGCCTTGTTGAATCTGGTAATCACTAAAGACAAAATGGCTGACTCGGCTACCGTTAGACTGGCGAATCCTATAAGCTGCTTCTCGAAAATCTCCGAAGCCGTTGCCAGGAAATTCCATCATCAAGGTGTCTAATGAGAAAAGTCGGTCGCTGCTGTCTGGGGGATTGGGCGAAAAGGACCGATCAAGACGTGGATAACGATAGCCGCCAGAATAATGAGCGATTTTTTTTCCAAAATAAAGGTGTGCCACATTGCCCCCTTCTTCTATTTGTATGAGATAGCTGATTTGGTCGTTGCTTAAATGAAAGACGTTTAATTGTTTGTCAAAAAGAATCATATCGTACCCTCTACTTTATAATTGTTCGCTGATGCCCCGCTTATTTCACGGATCCCAGCATACCTTGGACAAATTGTTTTTGTAAAACGAAGAAAATGATGGCCGTTGGCAGTGTGGCGATCACAATGCCGCACATCATCATGCCATAATCAGGTGTATAAGAAGCACCCATAGCCGAAAGAACCAGTGGAACGGTCCGTTTGTCTGGTGATTGCAAGGCAACTAATGGCCACAAATAATTGTTCCAGCTGCCCATAAACGTAATGATCGCGGCAGCTGCATAAGTATTTTTAGCCGTCGGCATGTAGACTCTAAAGAAAATACTCAGTTCATTCAAGCCATCGATCCGAGCAGCTTCGACTAATTCTCTAGGGAATGCCTTGATGTTTTGGCGGAAAAAGAAAATCAAAAAGGCGGTACAGACCGAGGGCAAAATCACGACAGCGAAGGTATTGATCCCGATTGGTGTGCCGCTAAGCTTGCTGAACATCCGATATAACGGGATCATTAGAGCGGCAAAAGGTACCATCATCGACAGCAATAGAATATTAAAGATACGGTCTTTGGTTTTCGTCCGATAGATCTCAAAGCCATACCCTGCCATGGAGGAGAACAACAGTGCAAAGAAGGTCGTAATCACGGCAATCACCGCTGAGTTTCCTAATGCCCGAGTAAAATTCAAATCGGAAGAAAAAAGATTTTGGAAGTTGATCACCAACTGATCCCCAATCATGATTTTCCCGGCAACGATATCAAAGGTTTGATTGGTCATCCCTAGGATCATCCAAACAAATGGAAAAATAGAGATGAAAGCCAAAATCGCAAGAAAGACGTATTTTAAAGTGAGTGAGATTGTTTTCAATTTTCTTTTCCTCCTATTTTCGTTTGGATGATCGATAAAATCACGATTGCAATCACGATAACAAAGGAGACCGCAGCGGCATATCCAAAGTTTGGCGTGAATTTGTAACTTAAATTGTAGATGTATTGTGACAAGGTCGTCGTAGCATTGGCTGGTCCACCGCCAGTAATATTTTGAACTTCATCGAATAATTGCAGCGTACCGATCGTTGAAGTGATCGTGGTAAATAGGATGATTGGACGCAAGTTGGGAATCGTGATTTTGAAGAATTGATCCCATTTTGAAGCGCCATCGATCTCTGCCGCTTCATAAATACTTGGATCGATATTCTGCATGCCTGAGATGAAAAAGATCATATTGTAGCCGGTCCAACGCCACGTGATGGCAAAAATAATCAGTACTTTTGCCCAAAAAGGATCTGTCAACCATTGGATCGGCGCATCGATCAGATGTAGCTGCGTCAAAAAGTTATTGACTAACCCGTTTGCCGAAAAGAGACTTTTCATGATCAAGGAATAAGAAACCAAAGATGTGATACATGGTAAAAACAAGGCGGTGCGGAACAGCCCTTTAAATTTCAATTTTTTGTCATTCAATATGTTCGATACGATCAGCGCCAAAAAGAGCATGATCGGAACTTGGACTAATAAGTATAAAAACGTATTGCCAAAAGCTTTTTTAAAGGTTGAGTCGCTCAACATCCGCTGATAGTTGCCAAGACCGTTGAAGGTCATCGCTGTCGGTGGTCCTGATTGGAATGACGTGAACAATGCCGAGACCATCGGGATAAAGACCAGCATCGTTATCAAAATGACGGGTAAGGTAATAAAGGCATTGCCGTTTGCAAACCAATTTTTTGTTTTGTTTTTCATTGTAATTCCCCCTTAACACAGAAACTCGCGATCGCTCACGAGTTTCTGCAAAGTTGTTCGATTAGTTTGCAATTTGTGCTTCCACTTGTGATTGTGCTTCTTCTAATACTTTATCGATGTCTTCGCCGTTGATCACTCGTTGCAAGCTTTCAGTCAAGACAGATTCAATGGCATAGGTGTGATTGCCGTAGTTCACGGCTGGAATTTCTTGTGACCATTGAGAGAAATCTTGGAAGACTTTTTGACCGCCATAGAAATCAAGCCCCGACGTATATTCTTCCGTTTCTTCTGCAGCATTCATGGTTGAAACCAAACCGATCTCGGTAGCTAATGTACCCATCAATTCTTTATTTGAAGCAAAGGTATTGGCTAAAAAGTCTTTGGCATTTTCTTCACCGTCAACCCCTTTGATCACGTACCAGCCTGCTCCGCCGATGCTGGAAGCATTGACTGAATTGCTGTCGCCAGCGATAGATGGGATTGGAGCGATCGCCCATTTGCCGCTTTGATCTTCAGCGCCTTGAATTGTGCTAGAATACCACGCACCGGTTGGCGCAGACGCAACATTCCCCGATTGAACAGCATTGACCCCGCCATCCCAATCGGAAACTTGTTCAACTAAGCCTTCATTCAACAATGTTGCCAAGACAGTTAGACCGGCTTTGAAGGATTCATTGTCTTTGATGGTCACGGTGGAGCCATCTTCACCGGTATACCATTCGCCTGCCGATTGCATAATGATTCGTGCCAAGCCAAGATCGCTTGGGTCTAACGACATCATAGCGTGACCCGTTTTTTCTTTGACATCTTTGGCAATGCTGATAAAATCATCCCAGGTAATATCTTGGAGATCCGCTTGCTCATAGCCTGCATCGGTCAAATAATCTGTGCGGTAAAATAGTCCTGCGACGCCACTGTCAAATGGCACCCCATAAATGACATCGTCGACTTTATTGACCGCAAATTTATAGCTGGAGAAATCCTCCTCATTCACGATATCCGTTAGATCACTAAACGCATCTGGATAAGAAGAAAGGTACCCTTGGATGCGGTAGTCTTCGATCAAGACGATATTTGGCAGTCCGTCCGTATTTCCTGATGCCAGACTAGTATTTAATTTTTGGACGATATCATCTTGCGACATCGTCACAACTTCCACATCGACATCTTGATTTTCATACACTTTTTTGGCTTCATTGACTGCCTTGATGTTGAAGGTCTCATCCCATGCCCAGACCGTGACTTTGTTTGAGGACTCGCCGGAATCCCCAGAGCTTGTGTTGCTGTTTCCGCAAGCCGCCAAAGTCAGCACTGCAGCCGCCGTTACCATCGATGCAAGTAGTTTTTTCATTTTTATCCCTCTTTCCTTTTATTTACAAGGCTAACTATACACTGATTTTGTAACCGTATTCAATGATTATGAAAGAGCTTACTAAATTTGTCCAAAAATAGAAAAAAGTTACAATACCTTTCTTTTTTGAAAGCGTTTATAATAAAGAAGAGATATAGGGGGGATACCATGACTATTTTACGCACGGTCTTAGTCGTTGATGATGAGGCAACGATCCGAGATGGATTGAAACATATGATACGTTGGGAGCAAGAAGGGTTCCGTCTCTTAGGCGATGCAGCGAACGGGCAAGAAGCATTGGCGCTGATCCATGAGCTAAATCCCGACATCGTGATTACGGATTTGAAAATGCCACAAATGGACGGCCTTCAACTCACAACGATCATTCAACAACAATATCCAGAAGTCCATTTTTTGGTCTTGAGCAGCTACGATGATTTCCAATATGTCAGTCAATCTTTTAGAAATGGTGCCGTAGATTATCTTTTAAAACCGACACTGACACCGACACTCTTGTTGAAGACGCTACACAACATCACACAAAAGCTGTCACATACAAAAGGCTCCGTGACTGAGGAGACGCAGCTGCAAGAATCGTTGAATCGCTATTTAGCAGGGTATGAAGAACCGTTGGCTCCTTTGGCGGACTACCTTGCATTGGATCAGCCGCAACAGCAAGCCCAAATTTTGACCACCAATTTTAGCGGCTTTCGTGCCAATGATCAGCTACTACATGCGTTGACAGAATTTACTCAATCACAACCGCAGGTAAAGACGCTCTTTTTTCAAACCAGTAATAAAGATGCCGGCTTAGTGATCAGTTATCCAGAAGGAACGGATGTTTATTCCTCCTTGAAAGAAACGTTGGAGCAATTGCGTTTTACCGAGCCAGATGCCTTCTTTACTTTCAGTGTGCCCTTTCGAAAGATTGAGCAGTTACGGGATCATTTTGTGACCCTTAAAGCCAAAAGCCAAGGACAATCGTTTTTTTATAAACGCCAACGGTTGGTGCAAGAACACGAACTCTTTTTGTACATCGAAAGTGATCGCTTTGATACTAAGAAGTTCTTACGGGCTTTGTTAGACAACAACTTTTTGCTAGGAATCACCAGAATCGAGGAATATTTTAATGACATGATTTTATCCAATGTCGATCCGACATTTTTAAAACAGCAGGCCAGCAGTATTTTTTACACGTTACTCTCCCGCTTGGAAGAAGAATTTCCCACTGCTCCCCGCTTTAGCCGCTTAAAAGCTGAATTTTTGCATGCTATCGGTCACGTGCAGTATTTGGAAGATTTTTCTGATTTATTGTTGGCGACCATCGATGATATTCGTCAACAGCTGACGACCTTATCACCGCTGGATGAAGATGATCTACTCGTTGCGATCCAGCGCTTTATTCAAGACAACTACACCAAAAGTCTGTCTTTGTCTGAACTGGCTGAAACCTTTCATTTTAGTTACACCTATCTTTCGGCTTTTCTTTCTGCAAAACTGAAAATGAGCTTTTCTGAGTACGTTAAGAAAACCCGTTTGGATAAAGCCAAAGAACTGCTGACACAATCTGATCTGAATCTATCTGAAATCAGTGAAGCGGTCGGGTATTCGGATATCAGCTATTTTTCTCGTATCTTTAAGAAAGAATGTCAGGTCACTCCATCGAAGTATCGGCGGTTGAATCAATTATGAAAATCAACCAATGGATTCAGAAAAATGAATTATTCAGTCGGATCTTCCTCTTTGTTGTCGTCGGGGTCATTAGTGTATGTCTGCTAACCGTCGTCGTGATCTATGGTCGCTCGAAAGATGCCTATGTTGCTTCGTACCAAAGCTCCAATCAGCTACTGCTGGAAAAAATCCAAGAAGATTATGAGCGTCTGAACGAGAATATCCATCGGATTTTTGACATTGTCGATGAAAGCAAAGCCGTTGAAACTTACTTAGAAGGCGACATGAATCAAGGGCGCACGATTTTAGAATTAAACGAGCAATTAAAAGACACCCGCTCTTTGTTTCAAGACATCCCCTCGAATTTAGTGTTGATAGGGGTCAACGGAGGTACTTTTTTTCAAAACGATGCGGTTCGCAATCAATCGGTGGATGATTTTCTCGCCAGTGCCTTTATCCAGCAGATCAATGACAATGACGCCATCAGTCAGTATTATTTCTTGGACCAAGGCTTAAGTACCTCCACCAGCGACTCCCCCGGCTTGATGTACGTGCGCAAATTAATGAAAGAAGAAACGATTTTCGGCTATGCCCTGATTTTCTTAAAGGAATCTGATTTTTCTTCGATCTATCGTCAACTCTTAGATACCAGTCTTCACTCAATCTATATCGTCAATGAGCAGAATCAAATTCTCTCCACTTCTGATCCGAGCCTTTTAGGCATGCCGTTTGAGGATCGTCTCGTCACGGTCAAAAGAGATACTAGCATCAATCAGCTGCCCCTTTATTCGTATCACTTTACTTTTTATGATGTTCTGGATGAATCGCATCTGGTACGCAATATGAATCTGATCAAGCCAGCTCTTTTGATTTCTGTCGTCAGTATTTTACTCTTTAGCCTGCTGGCATTTTGGATCATCCGTAACATTACCCAACCGATTTATCAGCTGATCGCCAAGCTGCCGGCGGTCACGCAAGGCGATTTCAGCGATAAAGTCACCATCAACGGGACGTATGAAACGCGAGAATTGGGGCGTGCCTATAACTTGATGCTGGAGGACTTGGAATCTTATGTCGATCATTTAATGGTTACAGAAGCTGAAAAACGCAAGTTCGAGATTCGTTCACTGCAAATGCAGATCCAACCGCATTTTGTCTACAACACCTTGACTGCTATCAAGTTTTTAATCTGGCAAAACGAACAAGAGGCCGCCACCCAAGCGATTGAAAGTTTTGTCCAATTGTTGCGGCATACCTTTAACCGCAAAGAGATCGTCCCTTTAAAAGATGAACTAGCGATCGTGGAAGAATACCTCGTTTTAATGAACGTGCGTTATGGCAATCGCATCCAATCGACGATTTTTTCAGAAGATGGCTGTGAAAATATTCTCGTACCGAAAATGATTTTGCAACCGATTATTGAAAATGCCTACCTGCATGCCTTTCCCGAAGAGGATTCAGGATTGATCCAGATTTTTTCTCGTGTCAGTAAGGAAGGCCTGAAAATTGAGATCATCGATACGGGCATCGGGTTCAATGAAGAGCACCCAACCAGCTCCGCGAACCATTTTGAACACTATTCGGGTATTGGCTTAGACAATATTGATCAGCGTATCAAGCTGCTCTATGGGGAAAAATACGGATTGACTGTAGAATCACGCATCAACGAAGGAACCACCGTTCGCTTGCTGCTGCCGATCCAGCGGGAGGAAGCAGCATAATTTCTTTCATTAAATAAGAAAAACGCCAACTGAACCAGGCTGCTTCCATGAGCAGTTCTGTTCCGCTGGCGTTTCTTTCCTTAATGATAATCGTTAATTAACTGGCTTAAGCCAAATCTTCCCCATTTGTGGCAATCACTTTTTTGTACCAATAAAAGGATTGCTTTTTGCTGCGGGCTAATGTGCCATTGCCTTCATTGTCGCGATCGACATAGATATAGCCATAGCGTTTCTTCATTTCTCCGGTTCCTGCAGAAACCAAATCGATACAGCCCCATGAAGTATAGCCCAACAGTTCCACACCGTCTTTGTCAATCGCTTCTTTCATCGCAGCGATATGCGCACGTAGATAGTCGATGCGATACACATCATTGATTTTTCCATCTTCGTTTGGCGTATCCACCGCTCCTAGACCGTTTTCGACGATGAAAAGCGGCTTTTGGTAACGATCATAGAGATCATTCATCGTGATTCGCAAACCAAGCGGATCAATCTGCCAGCCCCATTCTGACGCTTCTAAATACGGGTTTTTAATGGTCGGGAACAAGTTGCCTTCCGTTTTCTCAACACCGGAATCTTCTGAAGCAGCAACCCGAGAGGCATAGTATGAAAAGGAAATAAAATCGACGGTATGGGCTTTTAATAAAGCCGCATCTTCGGCGGTTCGTTCCAAAGTGATTCCTTTATCAGCTAGCATCTTCAAACCATAATTTGGATATTCTCCTCGCGATTGCACATCGATAAAGAAATAGTTGCCGCGATCGCTTTTTTTGCTTTCCCAGACATCTTTCGGATTGCAGCTGTAAGGATAATAACTAGCCGCAGCCAGCATACAGCCAACTTTATTTTCTGGATCGATCTCGTGGGCGATTTTTGTTGCCAACGCACTTGCGACTAACTCATGATGAGCAGCTTGGTATTTGACTTGTTCTTCATTTTCGCCTTCAGCAAAGGTCAGCCCTGCACCGAGAAACGGGGCATGCAAAATCATATTAATTTCGTTAAAGGTCAGCCAGTACTTCACCAATCCTTTGTATCGAGTGAAGATCGCTCGACAAAGGTTTTCATAAAAGGTGATCATCTTACGGTTGCGCCAACCGCCATATTCTTTGATCAAATGGATCGGACAGTCAAAATGCGTGATCGTCACCAAGGGCTCGATTTGGTATTTACGGCACTCTAAAAAAAGTTCTTCATAAAAGCGCAAGCCTTCTTCATTAGGGGTTTCTTCATCCCCCTTCGGAAAAATTCTTGACCAAGCAATCGATAAACGATAGGTTTTAAAGCCCATCTCCGCAAACAAGGCGATATCTTCTCTGAAATGATGGTACATATCGATCGCTTCTTTGGCTGGATAGAAATACCCTTCTTCAAAGGCAAGCATCTCACGCTTTCCGGTAATAACTGCTCGGCGGTCCTTGCCAGTCGGAATTACATCGACATTGGCAAGCCCACGCCCGCCTTGATCAAACCCGCCTTCACATTGATTGGCGGCTGTTGCACCGCCCCATAAAAAGTTTTCTGGAAATCCCATGTCTTATTCTCCTTTTTTAGCCGATCACTTTGATGATTTGATCGCCAAACGTAATCGGGCCACTGTTAGCCGTCAAAATGTCCCCCACTTCAGTACTGTTTGTGATAACGATCGGCGTGATTACTGGATAGCCTTTTTCTTTAATAAATTCAATATCAAACGTAATCAATGGATCCCCGACTGTCACTTTTTGCCCTTTTTCTACTTGATAGGCATAGCCTTCACCATTTAATTGCACTGTATCGATCCCCACGTGGATCAATAGTTCAATGCCTTCCTCACTGGTCAAGCCAATAGCATGTTTTGAATCAAAGACTGCTGTGACAGTCCCGTTTACTGGAGCTAGCACTTCTCCGACGGTTGGCTCAATCGCTACCCCTTGGCCAAGAATCTCTTCCGAAAACATGCCGTCATTGACTGCTTGCAGGCTTTTTAGTTCCCCTTTTAAAGGTGCTTTGATCTCCGCACCGCTGATTTGATGGGTTGGTTCTTGCTCTTTGTCTGCTGGTGTTGCTTCAGGTGCTTCTTCTGTGACAGGGTCTTTGTATAAGAATAATGTCGCAATAAATGTGACCACGATACTGATTGCCGCACCGATACAAGCATTGGTCAAATGACGTAAGGTGTCATCGCCGATATAGCTTGGCAAAGTCAACAGGCCTGGTGATCCGCCTGAGAAATTGCGGACACGCATGATCCCCATAAATAGACCACCAAATCCGCCACCGATCATTGCTGCATACAAGGGTGTTTTAAACCGCAAATTGACCCCATACAACGCCGGTTCAGTAATGCCGAATAGCCCAGTCAGACCAGCAGAAAATGCCAATTGTTTGATCGTAGAATCTTTTGATTTAAAACCAACGCCGATAGCTGCAGCTCCCTGACTGACGTTTGAAGCCAGCATGCCAGGGTAGATCACTGTGTCATAACCTGTGGTCATCCGGTTGTTGATACCGATAGGAACCAATCCATAGTGGGTACCAGTTGCCACGAACAATGGCGTGAAGGCACCAATCAGTAATGGAACGATCCATGGGCTAACCGTTTCTAAGGCTTGGATCCCTGTAGAGATCGCTTCACTGATCATGTAGCCTAGAGGGCCTAAAGCAACTAATGCTACTGTCCCTACGACGAAGATCGTTAGCAACGGTTTGCTGAAGAATTTGATTGCTTTTGGCGAGACTTTATCGGCGATCGGTTCAACGTAAGACATGAACCAAACACTCAAGATGATTGGGATAACCGATGATGAATAACTCACTGGTGAAATCGGCAAGCCGAATAAATGGATGCCGCCGCCTGCCTCATTGACTGCTGTCACCATCGCGATAAAGTTCGGATGGAGTAAAATCCCCCCTACCATCATAGCTAAGTACATATTGGCTTTGAATTTTTGTGCAGAAGAAGCAGCCAGCAAAATTGGCAAGAAGTAGAACGCCGCATCCGCCATAAAGTTTAATATTTGGTAACTTTGACTCTCTGCCGTCAAGACATTGAAGACCACTAGCAATGAAAGAACCGCTTTTAGCATCCCAGCTGCCGTGATGGCTGGTAATATTGGAGTGAAGATCCCGGTGATCGTATCGATGACTTTCGCAACACGTCCGCGATCGTCTTCTACTGTTTCTTGGTCACTAGTCAAATTGGTTTGGGCAGTGATTTCGTTGTAAACATTGCCAACATCACTGCCGATGATTACTTGGTATTGCCCACCTTTATTGACCACACCCATGATCCCTGGTGTATGTTTTAAAGTACTTTCTTGGGGTTTGCTATCATCTTTCAAGTTGAAGCGCAAGCGTGTCGCACAATGGGTCAAGCTTTGGATATTTTCTTCCCCACCAACATTGGTGATGATCGTTTTTGCTAACTCTTTGTAATTCATGTCGTTCCTCCTATTTTGGTCTTTCGCTTGTTTTTTGTGTGTCAAACCATAAAAAAATACCTAAACAAACCCCTTGGGAGTTCATTTAGGTATAGCCTGCCAATCCAGTAACAATCCTAAGCACTTGTTATTCGTTTGATGTGTATAGTTAAATAGATCAATTCGTCTTCTTCTAACGGTCTACCGAATTCTTTGTTGATGTAGTCACTGATTTTCAACGCACACGCATATTCCTTCATGTAGCGGTCTTTCAACATAAAAATAAAACTGCCGGTTCCTGCATCATCGAGCTTTGTACCGCTGAATAAGCGCTGGACAAAAAATTTCAAATGGGTCACAAAGCGCTCGTAGTTCAATGAATACTCATCAAGCTCCATTGAAAAATGATATTTGACGATGTTTAGGATATGCTGAATGATCTTCGCCATTTCCGATACTTGACTGACCTGCGCCATATCCAACTCCGCATTAACGATGTGCAATGCAATGAAGCCGGCTTCATCTTCTGGCAGCTCGATCGCCAAGCGATTTTTGATAATCGATAACGCTTCTTTGCCAATGAGGTATTCATGGTTATAAAACCGCTTGATTTCCCATAGCAAGGCATTTTTGATTTCCATGCCGTTTTGATAGCGCTCGATAGCATAATTGATATGATCGGTCAGCGTCAGAAACAATTTTTCGCTCAACTTTTTCCCAAGGGAAACTTTTGCAAAACTGATGATCTCATTCGCTGCTTGAATATGTTCGATAGGGATAGAAGAAAGTAATTGGGTTAGTTTTGTGACATTCCACTCTTGTGTACTGAGATAGACTTTTTCAATCTTGGTATCGTCGATCGCATCGCCCGGCTTTTTCTTAAAGCCTAAGCCTTTGCCCATGACAACCAATTCTTGTTTTTCCTCATTCTCAGAAATCACAATGTTGTTATTGATCACTTTTGTTACGTTCATTTTAACGACCCTATTCTTCTTTAGATTTCTTCACACAAAAAAATAGGTATAGCCCGCCTAAAGCGGTAACAATCCTCAGAGCCAGTGTAGCATGAGAAAAAACACTCGTCAATGGGGATTTTCAACCGCTTGTTTAAAAGCAGAAAACAGCGCTGCTGCCATTTGACTCTTTGGCAGAACGCTGTTCACTGGTTTATAAATCACTAGCTCTCTTGATGAGAGGTAAAATTAGATACGGTTTTCGTGGTCAGCAGTTTTAACTAAGTTTGCTCCCACCATACCACCGATTGACGTAAGAGCGAGTCCTAAGACCATTGCCACAAAGCCCCAAATAGACGCTTTGGCTGTTGCATCACTTGCTTCTTCCGCTTTTTGACGAGCGTCTTCCACTGCTTGGTCAATGTCTTGTTTGGCTTGTTCAAGATTTTGTTGTGCATTTTCGATTTGTTTTTGTGCTTCATCAGAAGCATCTTGTAAGCCGTTCACGATATTGTTCGTTGCTTCTTCCGCTTCTTGTTGGCTTAGATCTGTGTTTTGAGCCACTGCATTTGAGATTGCTTCTTTATCGACTGAATCACCGATCGTTGTAGCACGATCTTGTAATTTGCTTGCTAAATCATCAATGATTTTATCCGCATCATTTGGATTGGTTGCAATGTCTTTGCCGGCATCTTTGATGTCGTTCGTCGCATCAGACAATTGATTTTGCAAGTAGTCTGGTTGCAATTCAGGAACATCGGTATCTTGTAAAACATCATTGACATTCGCTTGTAATTCATCTGTATTGACGTCTTCCATGTTTCCTGTTATTTCATCGAAGGCTTTTGAAGCGACATCGCCAGCACCTGAGGCAACTGTTTCAACGCCACTGCCAACAGCAGAAGCAACGTTTCCTAAAAGTGAACCGACTACAGAAAATGCACCGATCGTTAAGTAAGAGAGCATAACCATCATCACGATCATACTAGTTGCCCATGTTAAGAAACCATGAACCAATCCAACACGTCGAGCCGCCACACCTGAAACAAAACCTGCACCGAATAATGCCAAGACAAAGGTAATGACTGTCCAAATCAATAATCCTGTACCCACACCATCTAATGGATTATTTGATGTTGGTTCCACCAAACCAAAACCGATTGCTGAGCCGATCATTGACAGTGTCATGAACAATGCGATAAATGTTACGACCCCTGCAAAGATAGAACCCCAAGACAAATTATAACCTGCCTCCCGCTCATTTGAACCTAAATAATTTCTGAATCCTTTTTTCATCATTACATCCCCTTTTTGTTTTTTTAACCTGTATTCAGTCTAACAACTGATTGTTTTTTTATCAATCAACTCGACTTGCGCTATCTTTTTGTAAGAAAAATGAATGATTCTGAATTGTTTGACTATTTATTAAAATAAAACAAAAATTCATTCATGTATTTTAACTAAAAAAATCTTTCCACGCTCTTTCTTCCGATTACAGGCTTGTTTCTCACATTCTTCTCTTGATTCGCCATTTTGAAGCTAACAAGGTTTCATTAGAGAAAAAAACAGCTTTTCTCAACGTGACCCAAATGAGGGGCAATCGCGAAAAACCACCTTTGCCCAAGGCAAACGTGGTTGTCTACTTATTTTTCTTCATTTAGTCGATCTGGCATCATGTTTTCCATAAAACCCCAAACGCCGTTTTGTAATACGAGTTCCTCACGTTCGTAAGTAGAAACCGTGGTGCGGATCAACTCATCTTGACCGTCTAAGACTTTTTGTCCCCAATGAGGATCGATCAACAATGCCCGCCCCACTGCAACAAAATCTGCATGTTCTAGCAAGCCCGCGGCATCTTTCGACGTTCGGACATCCCCTACACCAATCAAAGGAACCCGCTGAGCGATTTTTTCATAGACATACGCCAACATCGATTTTTCTTGATACGCTTTTGAAATCGATTTACGGGTATAATCCGCAAGAGAAATGTGCAGATAGTCTAATCCTTTTTCTGCCAGTTGGTCCACTAAGAACAACGTATCTTCAAAGCGAATCCCTGGTTCTTCGAATTCTTCCGGTGAAAACCGATAACCGACGATAAACTCCTTCACACCTGATTGGTCTACTGTTTCCAATACTTCATCGACAAGCTTCTCAATAAAACGATAACGGTTCTCTAGTGAGCCACCCCATTCATCGGACCGACGATTTGAGTGAGGAGAAAAGAATTGTTGGATCAAATACGTATTGGCTCCGTGGAGTTCTACGCCATCAAACCCTGCCTTGATCGCCCGTTCGGTAGCTTTTTTAAAGTTTTCAATAATCGTTAAAATCTCATCCACCGTAACTTCTCGGGGAACTTGGGCATTTGGTCGTTCAGCTGCAACCGCGCTGGCGGATATGGGTTGTGTGCCTCGTAAAACTGAGTCATCCGTCATCCGACCGGCATGAAAAATCTGTAAAATGGCTTTGGTCCCATTTGTTTTGATGGTGCTGGCTAATTTGCTTAATCCAGGTAAAAAGGCATCGTCATAAGCGCCTAATTCCCCTTCCCAGCCCTTGCCATCTTCTTGGACATTGGCTGCCGCTGTGATGACTGCTCCGACTTCCCCAGAGCGTAAGCCATAGTAAGCCAACTCATCTTTCGTAATCACTCCATCAAAGAAGGACATCTTGGTCGTCATTGGTGCCATAATGATTCGATTTTTCAACTGTAATCCGCGCTTAAATGTTGCTTTGTCTGTTACATTTCGCATGGGTTTCCCACCTTTTCCATTGGATTCATATCGCTTTGTAAATCTGACTGGCTTGGTTACCTAAGGAGATACTTAAAGCAAATCGGTGCATTTTTTTCTCTTTTGCCAAAATATACATGCACATGCATTTATATTACAAAAGAATCAAGGAGAAAACAAGCGAAAACATCTTTAGTCTAGCATTTCCTCCAAGACTTTTTCAAAAACGACTTTTGAGCGCTGCAGTTTCTTTTTCCCTGATTGGGTCAAATCAATATAGATCCCCCGCTTATCCTCTTGACAAGAATGCCGTTCGATCACACCACACAGGTTGTCTTCCATGCGCATGATCATGCGTGACATCGCACTTTGACTCAAATCAAAATGGGCGATCAAATCGTTGAGGCGCATGCTATGATTGGGGGTCTTTTCTAAGTAATAAAGCACGTAATACTCATTCAAAGACAGATTGCTTTCTGCTTTGAGGGCTTGTTCCAAGCGAGCTTCGATCGCTTGATGCTGATTCGTGAAGGCTAACCATTGGCCCATTCGTTCTTTTTCCATCCTCTTCACCACCCCATTCTCCTATACCAAGGTATTTTAATCTAGATCCCTGCGTTACGCAAGCCGCCAGAAAGCTTCGCCACTATGGCTGAAACTTTATTATACAAAACTAGCCAGCTGCTGCGGACGTTAATGAATATTTTATGATAGAATTGGCGAAAAATTCAGCAAAAACTTCCTATTCTTTTTCAGTGTTCTGGATTACAATATCTTTAACATTAAAGAATATTTAAACGCTATGTCAGCAAAATTGTGCATTTCGACACAATAGTTTGCTTGTTTCAGATGCTTTAGTATTCTAAGGAAAGGATGAAGTAAACAATGAAAAAAACATTTTCTTTGATTGGGACACTGACGCTCGTCAGTTTGGGGCTTTTGACAGGCTGTAACAACGAAAAAGATACCGCGCAATCAACAAGCGAGCTAAGTCAGAGTCGTGTGTCTACTGAAAGCAAACAAAGCACGACGACGCAAACGACTGAAAGCAGCTCCTTAGCGTCAAGCTCCACTTCAAAAACTTCAACCACAAGCCAGCAATCGACGGATCACTCTGACGCAACGCAAACAACAGCAAGCTCAGTATCCGCCAATGAGTTTCCATATGCCGTTGATCTTTCCCAATATGGCCCTTCACTGACTTTTTATTTCCATGGCGTCAATGTACCAGATGCTGTCACGATTCAAAACA
Source organism: Enterococcus sp. 4E1_DIV0656 (assembly GCF_002140695.1). Lineage (NCBI taxonomy): Bacteria > Bacillati > Bacillota > Bacilli > Lactobacillales > Enterococcaceae > Enterococcus > Enterococcus sp. 4E1_DIV0656. The sequence goes on from NZ_NGLF01000002.1 coordinate 666,927, forward strand.
CGAGTCCTTTGATCATTTCGATCGGCGACAGCGCAAGCTATGAAGCACAAGTCGATACGATCGCAACAAAAGAGATTCGCGTGTTTTCTGCGAAAAACAATGAGATTCGCACAGTAAAAGTGAACACTCAGTTGACCTTTTCGAAAGGGATCACTTCCAATGGAAATCCTGATTTTAACCAAAACCTGTACCTATTTACAAATAAAGAGGGTGGTCTATCTTTAATCACACCAAATTATGCGGGGAATGTCAGCGATGACCAACGAGATGTGATGTTAGAAGTACTTCAATAAACGAAAAACAGGGAAACGAAGCGTGCTTCGTTTCCCTGTTTCGTTACCCGATCATCACGGTTTCATCAGGATATTTGTAGCCAGCTTCTTGTTTGTTGGCGTTTTTCATCAATGAAAAAGCAACGGTCATGATGCCGACTCGACCAATGAACATCAAAAAAATGATCAGTAGTTTGCCAAAAACCGACAAGTAAGGCGTCAACCCCATGGTCAACCCCACGGTTCCAAAAGCGGAAAAAACTTCAAAGGCAATGGTTGGCAACCCAAAGTTTGGGGTTTGCGGCATACGCTCAGTGATCGACAATAAGAAAATCGCTACGAAGCATAACGTCAAGGTAAGGAAGAACAACGTAAAGGCACGCGATACAGCAGATTCTTTGATCGTGCGACCGAACACTTCCGCTCGACTGCGCCCTTTCAATAAACTGCGGATCTTGATGATCAAGACTGCAAACGTCGTTGTCTTCAATCCCCCAGCCGTTGATCCCGAGGTCCCGCCGATATACATTAAAATCATCGTCAGCATCAAGCCTGCTTGACTCATTCGTCCGTAATCAATACTGAAAAATCCCGCGGTTCTTGGGGTGACCGCTAAGAAGAGGTATTGGAAAAAACGTTCGATGACCGAGTCACCCGTGATCAACTGTGAATTGGCTTCGGTCAAAAAGAACCCTGCCGTTCCAAAAACCACCAAAACGATCATAGCGATCCATGCCAAGCGGCTATGCAGGGACCGTTTTTTGGACGCCGTATGCAGGAGATCGAACCAAACGAGAAACCCAAGACCGCCGGCAATGATCAAGAAACTAATAATCCCCAGCACAAACGGGTCATTTTGAAACCCTAACATGCTGTTTCCGAACAAATCAAACCCAGCATTACAAAAGGCCGAGATCGCATGAAAAACACTGTACCAAAGGCCTTGCTCCCAACCAAAACGGGGCACGAATGCAAAAGCCAGCAAGATAATCCCGCTGACTTGGATCAAAAAGGCGATCCGAATCAGGTACCATGCCAAATGGATCTCTCCAGACATCCGATCCAGATTCAATGATTCCCGCAAAATCATCCTGGTACTAAGATGGACTCTTTTTCTCGCCAAGATGTAAAAGAAGACGGGAATCGACATGAAGCCGATCCCACCGATCTCAATCAACATCAGCAAGACCCCTTGGCCCCAGAGATTGTAATGGTCGGCTACTGTCAAGGTCGAAAGACCCGTCACGCAAACAGCCGATGTGGCAGTAAACAGTGCATCTAAAAAGTTGGTACCTTCACCACTTTGGGTGACAGCCGGCAGCATCAGTAAGCCAGTTCCTGCCAATATCAACAAAACGAAGACCAGTGTGACGATCTGCGGAATCAAAAAGCGTTGCGATGCCAGCTTTTTTTTCAACCGATTTCTTTTTTTCATTTTCATTTCCTTTGACCTTTTCCAAAAACCAATGGCTTGGTAATCCTAGTTTATTGCAGTTGTTTTTCTCTTATCATACCATTTTATTTTGATTTATTCTTCACTTTGATCATTCTTGTTACGTTTGCTCGTTCGTTTTCTTCCAGCCGCATTTTGATACCATAAATGGCTTCTTCCAGCTCGGGAATCGTCAAATATTCTAGGGCATTGACGCGTCGGCGAGTACGTTCGATTTCCCCTGCCATCAATTGACAGGTCTTTTCGATTTCCGTTAGCTCCAACAGCTTCGGCATGACGTCGGTAAAACGGGCGACCGCATTATCTAACGGAACATTGGAATTCAAAAAGCCATACTCGATCGGCGCTTGCATCACCGTATCGTCATAATCAAAATGCATCACTGGCACTTCCACACTCATGATATTTTTCGTGGATAACTCAAGGGAGACCTCAGTTGCTGGTAAAATAAACATTTCTTCAATGTATTTTTCATTGATCGTGGCATTGGCTAAGCGAAATGCCTTCATGGCACGCTGCAATTGTTCTTCTACTTCTTTACGCAAGTGGTCATTCTTTTTGATCAATTCAATAAATTGACGCATGAGTTCGTCTTGTTTGTCTTTTAATAATTTATGTCCGCGTTTGGCTGTCGCCAATTGTTTGCTGAGGCGCGACAACTCCATGCGGGTTGGATTAACGGTTTTTTGCGCCATTGTTCTCCTCTCCCGGTAAGTATTCCGCCAGTAAGGCATCGCTGATCCGCTTCAGTTCGACTTTTGGCAGCATCGCCAACAAGTCCCACCCTAATTCCAAGGTTTCGATAATCGAACGGTTGGTGCGGTACCCTTGGTTCAAGTATTCATTTTCGAAGCGTTCCGCAAATTTGGCATAGGTTTTATCTACTTCCGACAATGCCGATTCTCCTAAAACGACTGCCAATTCCTTGGCTTGCTTTCCTTGAGCATACGCAGAAAACAACTGGTTCATCGTTGCGGCATGGTCTTTACGTGTCTTGCCTTCGCCGGTCCCTTTATCTTTTAACCGTGACAATGACGGCAAGACATCGATGGGCGGCTGGATGCCGTTTTTATACAAATCACGAGACAAGATGATTTGTCCTTCGGTGATATAGCCGGTCAAATCGGGAATCGGATGGGTTTTGTCATCTTCTGGCATGGTCAAAATCGGCAGCTGGGTCACTGAGCCTTTCAAGCCGCGAATCCGTCCAGCACGTTCATATAACGTGGATAGATTGGTATATAGATACCCAGGATAGCCGCGACGTCCTGGCACTTCACGACGAGCAGAGGAGATCTCCCGCAAAGCTTCACAGTAGTTGGTCATATCCGTCATGATCACCAAGACATGCATGCCCTTTTCATAAGCCAAGTATTCGGCTGCCGTCAGTGCCATTCGGGGAGTAGCGATCCGCTCGATCGCTGGGTCATTGGCTAGATTCATAAAGACGACAGAATGGTCGATGGCGCCCGTTTGACGAAAATCTTCCATGAAATATTCTGCTTCTTCAAAGGTGATCCCGATGCCAGCAAACACAACAGCGAAATCGTCTTCTGAATTCAGCACTTGTGCTTGACGCGCAATTTGCGAAGCCAATTCTTTATGAGGCAGACCAGAACCAGAAAAAATCGGTAGCTTTTGTCCCCGAACGAGCGTATTCAAGTGGTCGATCGATGAGATCCCCGTTTGAATAAACTCATCAGGATAATCCCGCGCTGCTGGATTGATCACTTCGCCGTTGATGTCCATAAATTTTTCTGGGACGATCTCTACTCCGCCATCTTTGACCCGACCTAAACCGTCAAAGACTCGCCCGATCATTTGCTCGGAAACGCCTAATTCCAAAGGATGTCCTAAGAAACGCACCGCAGATTCCCGCAAATTGATCCCGCCGGTTCCTTCAAAAATTTGGACCAACGCTTTGTCTTCTTGGATCTCCAGTACTTGTCCTTGCCGCGTTTCGCCGTTTTGCATGCGGACTTCGATCAACTCTTCGTATTTGACACCGGAGACGCGATCGACGGCCATCAATGGTCCGACGACTTCTCCAATCGTTTTATATTCCTTGATCATCGGTGCGGTCTCCTTTCTGTAAAATTTCTTTCATCGTTGCTTTGATCTCTTGATGCAAAGCAGGAATTTTTGCTAATTCCGTTTCAGGCAGGTACTTCATACGTGCCACTTTGTCTCGCAATTCTTCGGTTCCTGCATAGATTTCTGAAAGATACGCACCTAGCGTCAACGCATCTTCCGCTTCTTTGTGGAGCAGCAAGATCGTTTCCAGCATTTTGAACTGCTTTTCACGAGAGGTAAACGTATCGACGTCGTCAAAAGCGTTTTGCTGCAAGAAATCTTCTCGCAATGACTTGGTGGTTTCCAGCAATAACTGATCTTTTTCGGATAAAGCGTCGATGCCGACAAGACGCACGATCTCTGACAACTCAGATTCTTTTTGCAGCATCCGCATGGCTTCTGTTACTTGTTTGGACCAATCCACTTGCATTTGTTGGTCCAAAAAGGCACCCAATTCATTTTCGTATAAAGAATAGCTCTTCAACCAATCGATCGATGGAAAATGACGCTTTTGCGCTAAGGTGGCATCTAAGCCCCAAAAGACTTTAACGACCCGCAACGTATTTTGGGTAACTGGTTCTGAAATATCGCCGCCTGATGGTGAAACGGCGCTGATGGCAGTGATGCTGCCTTCTTGATCAGAACCTAAGCAAATCGCTTTTCCAGAACGCTCATAATACTCTGCCAAGCGGCTGCCTAAGTATGCTGGATACCCTTCATCCCCAGGCATTTCTTCCAGACGACCAGACATTTCTCGCAGTGCTTCTGCCCAACGTGAGGTGGAATCCGCCATGATCGCCACTGAATACCCCATGTCTCGGAAGTATTCCGCAATCGTGATCCCAGTATAAATCGACGCTTCCCGAGCGGCTACCGGCATATTGGAGGTGTTAGCGATCAACACGGTTCTCGCCATTAAAGATTCACCACTACGAGGGTCGATCAACTCTGGAAACTCGTTCATTACATCGGTCATTTCATTGCCGCGTTCGCCGCAGCCGACATAGACGACCAGGTCGACATCCGCCCATTTGGCGATTTGGTGCTGAACGACAGTTTTCCCTGCACCAAAAGGTCCTGGAACGGCTGACGCCCCGCCTTTAGCGATTGGAAAGAAGGTGTCGATCACTCGCTGGCCAGTAATCATTGGTTCGACTGGATTCAGTTTTTGCTTTACTGGACGGCTATGACGAACGGGCCATTTTTGCAGCATCGTGAAAGACCGTTCTCCTTTGGGTGTATCTAAAACATAAATCGTATCATCGATGGTAAATTCCCCCGCATAAACAGCCTTGACTGTTCCTGAAACACCATGAGGAACCATGATCTTGTGATTGATCAATGGTGTTTCTTGCACGGTGCCGATGACCATCCCGGTACTGACTACTTCGCCGACTTCGACTGTCGGTACAAAGGGCCACTTTTTCTCATGATCCAACGCAGGCAATTGCACCCCACGTGTCAAGAAGTTGCTTTGGGTGACAGACATGAAGGTTTCTAAGGGACGTTGGATGCCATCAAACATTTGTGACATGATCCCAGGCGCCAATTCGACGGATAGCGGTTCACCGGTGGTTTCGACTGGTTCACCAGGTCCGATCCCATACGTTTCTTCATAGACTTGGATCGAAGCGACGTCGCCGCGCATTTCGATGATCTCACCGACCACGCCTAAATCTCCTACATAACAGATATCTTCTAAACTTGCATGGCCCATATTTTTGGCTAACACCAATGGACCAGATACTTTGATAATTGTTCCTTTTTCCACAACATCGGCTCCTCTCTATAGTATGTTTTGTCCAACTGCTTTTTCGACATTTTCTTGAATCATTCGCTTGCCGATTCCTCGGGAACCATCATAATCAGGAATCAAGATGACTGCAGGTGTCATTTTTTGTTGGACTTTTGCTAATTCATCGGGAATCAGCTCGGCACATTTTTCAGTCAGGTAGATGATCGTACTGTTCTTTATTAATTTTGCCAGCGCCTGCTTCACTTCTTTTTCTTCCGAGGCATAGCAGACCTGAAAGCCAAATAGTTGAAAAGGAATGACGGATTCTTTCTCGCCGATTACGCCGATTTTATGAGTCATAGTGCCGCATCCTTTCTCTGAGTTGTTCTTCCGTAAAGCCACTGCGTTTGCCTACTAGCAAGATACGCAGATTTTGCAGTTCCAAAACCTTAGCATTCAAAAATGCGAGTAAAGGCAGTGGTCCTAAAGCATCTGTTTGGGCTTGGCCATAGCTTTCTGTGATCAAATTGTCTTGCAAAAGTGCCAAGCCAGCAAAGTCGATCACCTGTTCATGAATCAAAGGCCGCAACACTTCCTGATAATCACTTTCTAATAAGAAGGCTAAAAAGTCACTATAGGACGCATCCGCAAATGCTAAAAATTCTTCTTTCGGGATACTGCCGACACTCACTAAGACTGCCTCCATAAAACTACGCGATCGCTTTTGAAGTACACAACGAGCGGCAATCGTTATATTGGTCAGATCGATCATCTTGATGACAGCTTCTTGTAGCTCAGGGATCTTGATTTCATCTGCCAGTCGCCGTTGTTCATGTAAATACCGGCGATCGTAAATGATATCGATGCCTTGTAGCACGGCGCCGCCTTCTAAGTACTCCCGCACTTCTTGGATCGTAGTCACGATTTTCTCAGGCAATACCTCTGAGGTTCCCGTTTTGATGGCGGTCCGACACTCATCGATCGTGTAAAAACCATCTTCGATCAGTAGATGATCATAATCTTTTCCAGTGACTGACTCTTTGGTCAAGACTTTTAGATTATGGAAAGTAAAAGGCATCATATACAGTCGGAGGATCTCTTGATCAGGAACCAGCTCGGCCAATTCTTTGATCGTCTTTAACAATTCTTCATCGAGATAGGTTTCGAATCGTTCATGAAAATCTGGCTTCAAATAGCGTTGATAATGGGTCTGCTGCAAGACAGCTTCGACTTCAGCAAACCCTTCTGCCGCAATCATTTGTTCGACTTCTTGCGGCTTTAGCAACGTCATCTCTTTCAGCCGAATGATTGGATTCAATTGATGATAGTTCCTCATGGATCAACCTCCTTGTTGTATGATCTGCAACCACCGTTCCCGGGTTTCTTTCTTGTATTCATCAAGCAAAACCTGATAGGTAAAATTGTATTGAATGCCGTTGTCATCCACCAAAAAGCCTGCTTCTGTCAATGGTGGGCCTGCTTTGATTTGATACGGTAGTTTTGATTGACAAGACGTAAGCCAAGCGGCATCTAGATGGGCTGCTTGCTCAGGACCAGCGTGGAAGGTCACCGTCCCGCTGATCGGCAGCTGTTGCAGCACATTTTCAGCAAATGACTGCAGCTCTTCTGGCGTCCAGGCAATCATTTGTTGATACGCTTGCTCAAAAAGTTGTGTCAGGTATTCGTTTTGTTTCACCATTTGCTGCTGCTTAGCGGCACTTGCTTGGCGATTCAGCGCTTGCTGATAATTTTTTTCGGCTTGCTTTTTTGCTTGCTGGGCACGAAGCTGCAAGTCCGACTCTTTTTTCGCCCAGTCACGTGCCATCGTTTCACTGATCCTAGCACGTTCAGCGGCAGCCAAACGTTCCCGTTTTGTCTGCGCTTCTTGGTCTAGTTCAGCAATCATTTTGTCGATTGCATCCATACCTTCGCCCCCTTTAAATCGTTCCTAAAAGTAAGAAAGAAATAACAAAGCCTAAGATGGCATACATCTCAACCATTACTGAGAACATGACCCCTTTAAAGAAATGCTCTGGTTTCTTCGCTAAAATTTGAATCCCAGCTGCAGCGACCTTCCCTTGGGCCATTCCTGAGAATAAGCCAGTAAAGGCAACTGGCAGTGAGGCCATCAAGTACGCCATACCAGTCACTGTCGACATTTCACCACTTAAGCTACCATAGATCATAAATGCAATAACGAATCCGTATAGCCCTTGTGTTCCGGGAAGTAATTGTAAAATCAAGGCTTGTCCAAACTTCTCCGGCTGATTCGTCGTTAAGGCTGCCGCTGCTTCACCAGTTTGGCCCACCCCTTTGGCTGAACCGATCCCAGAAAAGATCGTAGCGATCCCCATTCCGATAATTGCAAACACCATACCACCATTATTATTAATTAAGTAATCAATCATTTATTGTCTCCTCCATTTTCTTTATCAAAATCAACGTATTTCTCACTTGGCTTAAAGGTTTCAAATTGGCGCCCCCCACCAGTGAAAAATTTTCCGAAAAACTCTACATATTGTAAACGTGCGGCATGCACATATGCACTCAGTAACGATAAAAAGATGTTTAAAGCTTGTAGGACAACCAATAAGAGAATGCCTACAGAAAAACGAGCGGTTGGCGGCAAGTAGCCCACCAATAAGTTGAAAGCTGCTGCGATACTCCCACCGGAGATCCCTAATGCCATCAAGCGGCTGTAGCTGACAAAGTCGCCGATGTAACTGGTCACACCGTACAAGTCATACAACCCTAAAAAGAAGCCGCCCACTTTGGTTTTCCCTTTCAGAATCGGTACCACGATGATCAATAAGGCACTAAAGCCTGCTAAAATCAAGCCGACGGTTGTTAGTGCTGGGACATCGATCAAAAGATTGCCTGCGGCTGCCACTAAAAGACCACTCAAAAGTCCTAGCCACGCAAAGCCTTCGTTGACTGCACCTAAAAGATCCTTTTTGCGGATATTTTCTTTGGCTGCTAAATAAAGGCCTGTAAACAGTTGGATGCCACCAAAAATCATGGATAGACCAAAGATCGCCATAAAATCTTCGGAGGGCGATAAAAGTTGGAAGGGCAATGTAGCACCAAAGAAGGAGCCGTAGATTGCGCCCCAAATCATAGTTGGCACAGACAAAATCTGGAACAATTTCAGAAACCGTTTGGTCCCTTTGGGCAAACGCAAGGCGTGTAGCCCAATCGTGGTCGCGACAGCCATTAATGCACCATAACCTAAGTCAGCCACCATCATACCAAAGAAAACATAGTAAAAAGGCGTCATCCATGGGGTTGGATCGATCTCATCGTATTTTGGCAAGCTGTACATTTCCGTCAACATTTCAAAGGGTTGAATAAACGAGGCGTTTTTTAGCTTCGTTGGCACTTGATTGGCAGCGATCTCCTCTGCAGTGGGTTCTTCAAATGAATAGTAAATCTCGTTGGCAAAGGATTCTTGGACCATTTCCGCCACTAACGGCTGATCCTTTTCTTCGATCCAGCCGCGCAAGAGGGCAAAGGTCTGACCAGCTGCTAAGCGCTGTTGCATCATTGCCCGATTCTCACGAGTCAAAAACAGTTCTTCCGCTTGCTGCAGCAGGATCAGCCGTTGTTTGTGCTGACTGATTTCTGTAATCAGTTCTTTGCGCTGTTGCGTCAAGGAAATCAAGGCTTGTTTCGCATTTTGCAAAACCACTTTTGGTGATTCGGATGTCAGTCCAGTTTCTTTCTTCACCCCATATCGGTGAAACAATTGGAACACTCGCTCTTCGATCGCTGTTAAAAACAGGCAGCTGAAATTGACTTTTTTTGGCTCAGAATAGATCACTTCGATATGAACCTCTTCCAATTGACGCAAGGCTTCAGCTAGATCTTCCCAGCGTGGACCTTCGACACGCCCAGCAAAAAAACTTGTATGTGCAGGCGCTTCGATCTCCAAGGGTACGTCAAGATTTTGCCATTGTGTCGCCCATTCTTCCGACTGCGTCGCTGCTTCGATCGCTTCGATCGTCTCTACCCAGCGCTCTTGCAACTTCTCGACTTCAACCAGCTCCGTCAATGCTGCTGCTTCATCGAAGCTTGTTTCAAAGTCCGACAGCCGCAAGGCATCTCGTTGCCATTCTATGCCTTTTTTCGCATCACCATTTTGGCGAATAAAGCGGATTGCTTCTTGCAGTCGACGAATCATTGGTTGGTGAGAAGCACCTTCTGGGGTGGCTCCTGCAAAAAATTCCCGTAGCCAAGTTTCGTTCGCTTCCTGCTCAAATACGTTCTCGATTTCAACAAACTGCATCGTTTGTAGCTTCGTCAATACCCTTTCTTGGTAGTGCTTCGGGGTGATCAACGTTAGTTTATTTAGTTTGGTTACTGCCATAAGTCCCGATCACTCCTTCAACGATCTGTTGAACCGCTTGCTCTTGGAAGCTTTGCATATTTTTTTGGTAACGATCTAACACTTGCTGGGTCTCTTTTGCCAGCTGCTGCTTTTGTGCTTCTAGTGACTGTTCCAACTGGTCTTCGACTGTTGCTTGTTCTTGAGCAAGAGCTTCTTCCAAAGCGGAAGCCCGCTCTTGCAATGCTTGTTGCTTCTGCGCTTCTTCCGACTGCAGTTCTTTTTTCAAAGCGAGCAATTGCTGTTCATTGGCTTCTTCTGCTTCTCGTAAACGAGTCAAAGCTTCTCTCATCGATTTCCCTCCCATAGTGATTTATATTCTCAACTGAAAAATAAACAAAAAAAGCATACCTCACGAAGAAGTATGCTGATAACAAAAAAAGGCCAGCATTCCTTCAAGAACGTTTGCCTCACCCCTTGGCAAACCTGATCCTTGAAGCATAAAAAATGCTCAACCTTTGTCTATTTTATTTTTCAATTCCTGAACTATTATAGCAAAAAAAAATGTTCCCTTCAAGTAGAATCGTTTTTTATGAGAAAAAGACGATTTCTACTATTGTATGTTCGCTCGTAATTCCACTGCTATTGGCTGTCCGAATAACCATTACTATTCGTTCAGTCTCTTGGGGACTTTTCACCTAACATTTGTCAGTGATCGGATTGTTCTTACTAAATTGAAATCGGTCAAAATCAATTTAAGCCTTAGAATGGTCTGAATGAAGAACGTTGAGATTTTTTGAAAATGCTAGACATCATTTGATTGGTACCAAAAAGGAGATAACAATTCCAACAACCCGTTCGATCCCTGACAAATCTTAAGTGAGAAGTTCGCTTATTTCGCTTCTCTTTTTATCGATGGCAGCGGTTGGCCCTTTTCTTCACAAATGAAATAACCGCCTCGGTAAAGGCATGTATAAATCTTACCGGGCTCCATTGTTAGGGGAAGCCCACTTTTTAAATACATCGGTTTTCTTTCCATTGAGCTCACCTTGTCTTTCGTGGGATAATAAGTCAAAATAAAAAACAACAGCTATTTCTAATCTTATCTTCAAGATTACCAAAAAATAAACTAATTTTCTAGTTTTTAATCAAAATATCGCAACTATATTGAATATTTTATAAAAAAATGGATATTTATCCGAGAGCGTGTGTAAAGAATGAACAGGAGGAAAAAAGGATGTCAGATGAACGTTGGTTTCAAATAAGAAGAAAGCGAAACATCGAATTAGGAATTTGTTTGCTCGTCGTCCTGCCGATGGTCTATGGCTTGTGGTTTCAACTGGCTTTTTTGATCCATTACATGTCGTTTTTGTTTCTGGTTGCTGTCTTTACTGCAATCTACGAAGGAATTCGTTGTATCTGGGCTTTCATTAGAAAAAAACGATCTTGAGAAAGCTTTGCTCTGCTATAATAAATGAAACGAGCAGAGAGGAGTGCTTCTATGAAACGAATCATTATGGCTTGTGACTTACAACATACCCCCAAAGCTTTACAAGAATCCGCCCTTTCTTTTGACCCCTTTATCCCGGATTCTCGAAGTGTCGCAGAACTTTTTTATTCGGCCTATCATGAAACGACGGATGACGAAGGGGAATCGATTGCTGACTGGCAAAGAGAGCTGAGAGAGACTGCTGACGGAAAATACGGTCCCTTGAGTCCAGAGCTTTCTTTTCGGTTGCAAATGGATAATTATCCTATCGGTGCCGTAGTAACCAGCACGTTTCAAGAGCTTCCCCTGCTATTATTTGTTGTTATGAGCGCAGCCTTTAAAGGCAAAGGCTTATCCAAGCTAATGATGAATGAAGTGATCCAACGAGCAAAAGCCATGGGACTCACTCACCTTTATCTGGTAGTGACGGTTGAAAATCAGCCAGCCTACAAGCTGTATGAAGCATGCGGTTTTTCCTTTGCAGGTGAAAGCTGGGCTGATCTTTCCCCTTAGCTAGGCTCGCAAGTTATCCGTGTCATTTTCTACTATTTGAAAAGGAGCTTCGAACCAATGAATGAACGACTAGCTGCTGCGATCCAACTGCGGGCTGAAAAAAAGCTGCAACAATCAAATGAACAATTGATTCAATTAGCTGCCGAAAATTCCCAAGATGCCTTTGTCCACTACCAAACGGCTTGGAGCTATGATCTTTTAGGGGAAGAACAACAGGCAATTCCTTATTATGAACAAGCAATCGCGTTAGGTTTATCAGAAAACGACTTGCCAGATGCCTACCTAGGTCTAGGCAGCACCTATCGTGCCCTCGGCAAGTATCAAAAAGCCGAAGAAGTGTTTGTACACGCGATACAGCTGTTTCCAAAAAATCATGCTTTGCAAACCTTCTATGCCATGACACTGTTTAATCTAGCCGAGTATGAGCAAGCCGCTGAACGATTATTGACTCTGCTTGCCGAAACCTCTAGCGATCCAGACATCCAGTCTTACCGACAGGCACTTTTGTTTTATGCGGATAAACTCAATGAGACATGGGGTTAGATGTTTCCGTCGGATCAATCAACCACTCCCTTCTCGATTAAAGAAAGGGAGTATTTCTTTTTTCCTGTCCCTTAATTACTCCTTCGCTATCAGCGCTTTGCTGAATCAATAGCCATCGACTTTCCTATGATCCTTTTTCCTTCAATCAATACCAATCATCCATTATCGAAAATTTCGATAACAAAACCAATTGACGAGTACTGTCAAATTTGCTAATTTATCTATGCTTTTTTTATCAATATTTTGGAGGAATGACTATGCCCTTTATTGTCTATTTTTTTCTATCCTTATTGATTATTTATATTCCGACACCCACACTTTTGCTATTTTTTCAAAAACTTGCCTCCCAGCATGACAATCTGACGGCTTTTAGCAAACTTTTTCTATTATTGATGATCTTGCTGGATTATTACTTAAGCTATTATTGGTTGAAAAACTGCAAGGTCAAAAAAGCGCACTACCTTTATTTAGTTTTTGTCAATGTCTTCGAATGGCTGATCCACTTCTATCTTTATTCACGATTTGAAACGATCAATCTACTAGTCATTTTGTTGTTCCAAACCGTGCTACTATGCTGTATGATCTTTTTTCCTGTCTCAGAGAAATTTCGCTCATTCCTTTTTACCTAAAAAAGAGCATCCTTGGTTTCCACATAAAAAAATCCAGCTTCTCAATCGTTTCTTTCTAAGAACGGATTTACACGATAGCCCACCTTTGTTACGATTGATAAAAAGGATGTGTTGTGATGTCATTGATCGTCTTGATTGGCGCGCAAGCGGTAGGAAAAATGACTGTGGGGAAAGAACTGGAAAAACGATTGGATGCAAAACTATTATTCAATCACCAGACCATTGATCTTTTTGCGAATTTTCTTGGCTATAGCCCAGCAGCATTTGCTTTGTCTAATCAAACGCGGATCGAACTCTTCAAAGCCTTTGTTCATAATGAAGCCAATAATACGACAAAATCAATCATCTTTACGGTCTTGATTGATTTCGATCAAGCGGGAGATTTAGCTTTTTTACAAGAGATCGCCCAGCTATTTACCGATGCCCGACAAGAGGTCTATTTTATCGAATTAGTGGCTGATATTGAGGAACGTTTAAAGCGCAATTGCCATGAGGACCGTTTAGCCGCAAAGCCGTCAAAAAGAGCGCTGGCTTTTTCTAGAAATGAGCTTTTGTCTTCGTTTGAAAACTATCGCTTAGAAAGCCTGCCACAGGAATTAACTACCCTTTTCCCAACGATTCCTTCGCTGAAAATCAACAATACCCACTTGTCACCTAATGAAGTGAGTCAAAAAATTATTGCCCATTTTTCCTTGACTTAAGTGCCAAAGAAACGCCATTATCAAGCTTTGCTTCAATACGAAAATGTCTATTGACTTTGACGCTGCGTCAAGCGGTATCCTCTAATCAAGAGGAGGTGTCAAAATGAAAGTTTATGTTATGACAATGTTTTACCAAATGAAGACAAAAGATATTGTGCAATCATCGAAATGGTTCACAGAAATCTTGGGTTTCCAGTCATTGTATCAGTTTCGCAATCAAGAAAATCAAGTGATGATGGACCACCTGCGTCTTGCTGACTACCAAGATTTGATGCTGATTGCAGCAGAAGCGTTCACTGTTGGCGATGGGGCAATTTTGAATGTAGCGATGAATGATCTTCAGAATATCGCTCAGAAAATTCCCGCAAAGTGGATCGTGGAACCTTTGATGGAAAAGCCTTGGAATGCCCTTGAAATGACCATCAAAGACCCCAACGGTTATTTGTTTACCCTAACAGAGGCAATAAGAAAAAACGAATCAGACTTTCAAACCTTGATGGACCAAGCCAAGGATTATTTTCAATAAAAGGAACCGAGTAAGAAGAATTGCTTTCTTACTCGGTTCTTTTTCTCTTTGTATTACCAGCTATCTAATACATATATTCTTATAACACAAAAGAGAATTATTGCTCATATAAAACAAATAAAAAGAACATAGTTTATTTATTTTGAATACTTTCATTGTTTTTAATTCTGTTCAAATATATAATGGTTTTATCTTAATAAAAGGAGTGACGCAATGAACGTAAAAATAATTTCAAGTGGTTTTTCTGAAAAATCCTTTGAGAATAAAGTCAACCAGTATTTAGACTTTATTCAGGATAATGGTTTAAAAATTGTTGAGATTCAGTATCGCCCAAGTTTTTACGGCTATTCTGCCATGATCATCTACAACTGATCCTATACAATTCCTAAATCAGTGTAACGAATGATACACATCCCCCAAACGAAATTTTATCAACATCATATTTATTCACACCGACTTAAGAACATGTTACACTAAGTGAAAAGGGGGATTTCCTATGGAAAAGAAATCGCAGCTTCCGTGGTACAAGCGTAAAAAATTCTACCTTCCAGTTGCCGTCGTCCTCGGCGTGATTGGGTTTCTTCCCAGTCTCGTTTCTCTTTTCGGGGTATCGATCGATGATGAATTCAATCCTGATTACTATTCTGATCCGAATGAACCAATGTTTAAGAAAAAGCAAAACTGACTGTTGCGATGCCGTATGCAGTTTTTTTGACCAACAAAAAAAGAGCAATCACTCGCTGTTGTGTTTGCTCCTTTTTTAAAAGGGATTCGGCAAACCTACGCACCTTGACAGGGTAAGCTGTTTGGGGAGAGGGCGTTTGAATGCGCGAATGAACAGTAACTTATTACGTGAAACCACTTATACTTTTTTCCTGTTAAAAAATCAATTGCTAACCAATCACAAAGGATCGATTATTTGAAGAAAGAAAAAACGTTAGCCATTAGTTCTACAACTTCCCAGGGAAAACTAAAAAAATCAAACATCCATTTCTCCTCCTTTAATTGACTTTCTTCAAGTTTACCCGCAAAATAAAGCTGTAACATATTTGGACTATTTTTCCGTCCACTTTTTTTAGGAGGGATTTTTTGAAGGCCAATGACTTGTTAAAAGAGTTACGAACGGAACGAAATATCTCACAGCGAAAATTGGTTGAGAACATTTCAGAACGCAGTACACTGGCAACCTTTGAACAAAAAGGGCATCGCATCGCCTTTGATATTTTGCACCAATATTTGGACCGCTTAAATGTCACCTTAGAGGAATTTGAGTATCGCTTGGATGACAATCAAGTCAGCGAGAAAAAACAGCTATCCAAACAGTTGACCACCGCTTACTATGAAAGCAATTATTCTGAAGTACTCTCTTTGATCAACAAAGCCCAAGCACTGTATAAAACCACGAAGGATTTTTTCTATTATGTATTGTATAGTCAATTCTATTTGATTTTAGAGAAAAAAGGCGTAGTTACCGACGAGGAAGAACGTTGCATCATCGAAACGACCATCAAGAAATACTTGGAACGAATCGACACGTGGGGAAAGTTTGAAATCTCCTTATTTACCAATCTGCTTTTCCTTTTTTCTGACGAGTACATCTTGTATCAAATGAAACACCTGAATAAAAAAATTTTTTACAGCAATACGCTAAGTATCAATTATCAAATCTACACAAAATTGCTGACGAATGCGGCTTTCTTGTTTATCGATCGCAAAAAACCTGCCGAGTTGGCGCATGTGCTGACGTATCTAGCCGATCACCTGCCGCCGGACAATGATCGTATCCGCCTGATGATTCGTTATTTCGAAGGCATTTACGCCTTGTTCCAAGGAGATCGTACGCTGGGAATGGCCACGATTGAAAAAGCCTTGGACTATCTGCGATTTATTGGACAAGAAGCCTTTGCCAAAGAATTAGAGGTACTGGCTCATAGTATCTAAAAAAAACCTGCTGCTTCCTCTCAGTAAGAGAACGACTCCCTTACACGGAGGAAACAGCAGGTTTATTTTTTCTTAAAGTAAATGCAATGCTTCTTTCCAGAGCAAAACTCGTTTGACGGAAGCATTCAAATCAGCTTCCAAATAGCGGCCATCTTCAACCGCTTGTACGACAAAGGGGATCTGTTCTTGGTAGGTAGATGAGATCACTAGATCATTTCCCGCCTGCAACGCCTGTAATGCGGCTTCATTTTGCGGAATGAACTCAGAAAGTCCTACCATATCCAAGTCATCCGTCATGATGACCCCTTCAAAATGCAATTCATTTCGGAGCAACTCATGCACGGGTTTTGAAATAGAGGCGGGTACAGTGTTATCGATACTATTGACAATCGTATGGGCCACCAAAATACTATCGGCACCAGCCTTGATCCCTGCGGCAAAAGGCAGAAAATCCGTTTCCCGCAGTGCAGATAGCGGGCGGTCATCGGTGACGACGGCGACATGCGAGTCACGATTGTTGCCATAGCCGGGAAAATGCTTCAAGGTTGACCCCACGTGGTGTTTCTGCAAAACATGAACCACACGTTCTACAAACGCACTCGTGCCCTGCGCATCCATGCCAATGGTTCGGTCGTAGATAAAGGACTGCGGATCAGTGGAAACATCGGCAACGGGAAACAGCCCGGCATTGATGCCATACGCTTTTAAAATTTCCGCTTTCTTTGCTGTATCTTCTTCGATCGCCGACCATCCACCTTGGGCATATAGCTGTTGTGGTGAGAGAAAACGCTGATCCGTAAGGTTCGGATTGCGGCTGATGCGAGTCACCGTGCCCCCTTCTTCATCCATACCGATCAACAGCGGAATGGCGCTGGCTGCTTGGTAATCTGAAATTTTCTGTTTCAAGCTCTCCGCCGTCTCATTTTCGGTATCACGGCCGAATAACAGATAGCCGCCAAAGTGATAGTTTTGAAGTTCTTCGATTTGATTGCTTTCAGGTACACGGACAAAAAACAATTGCCCGACCTTCTCCTCTAAACTCATCGTGGCGATTTTTTCTGCTATCGCCTCTTCTGGCTGTTCTTGCGCGGAAGTTGAAACAGAAGGTGACGTGGAAACTGAGGTGGTTTCTTGGCTTGCACTGCTTTCTTCCTTTGTTTCGTCTCTCGAGCTGCTTTGCTGGATCACGGATGACTCCTCCGTTTGCTGTTTTTGCTGTTCTATCACCCACTTCATCCCTCCCATTGCTGCTAAGACCAAGAAAAGAAACAGTCCCATAGCGAGTCCTTTTTTATTCATAGGTTCACCTTCCCCTCTAAACAAGTTATTGAGAATGACTAAGCCCATCCTTAGAAAGAAAAAAGTGAACCACTGTCGAAATATTCGCAGATGATTCACTTCAATGGATGTTATCGTTCTTTTTTACTCGTTAAACGAACCGTCGGATCAGCCGTTTGTATGGTACCGCACGCCCTACGATGTAAATCAACGCAGTTTGTATCGGGAACATGATGACTGCTTTTAGCAAGCGGACCGACCAGATGGCCCAGCTTGTCAAAGGAATATTCAGCATCATGGCTAACCAGATCGGAGTTAAGATCAAGGTTATCAAAATAGTATTTAACAAGACGACCGTTGCCGCTCGTTTTAATGTGACTTCTTTCCGATAGAAGAAGTAGCCATAAATCAGTCCACCAACAAAGGCATTGATGGTAAAGCCGAAAAAGTAGGCTGATTTTGGAAAAATCACCATTCCTGCGATATCAGCTAATGACGATCCAACTGCGGTCCAAAACGGACCAAACAGCATACCCATGATCAGCTGTGGTACAAAGGAAAATGTGATTTTGATATAGGAGGTTTCAAACCCCAAGATTTGCGACAAGACCACCATTAAGGCAATCAAAAGTCCCATGACCGCAATCATGTGTGCATCGACTTTTCTTTTCATAGCGAGCATCTCCTTTTAGAGTTGCTACAAATTCATGCAGCGAATGCGAAAATAAAACCGCGAACGAATGATCGTTCTTCGTCCGAAAGGCAACATCCCATCCTTTCAGCACTTAACGCTTTATTTCCTACTCTGATTTTTATTAGGTATTGCTACCCAGACACACTATAGCATATAAGCGCGGACTGCCACAATTTTTCTTGCTTATTTTCTTGTACAAACTCTGCCAATGTTCGCTTTTCTTTTTTGCGCATCAAAAAAACGCTTTTCTTATGTGAATTTTTCTGCCACCAGTAAGTGAGCAACAAATATTCTCAAAAAAAGCGTTCATTCCTGTTTCTTGTTTCATTTCGTGCCTTACTACCCAATCAGATTGTCATTGATCAATACCGATTTGATGTCGCGTAACTGATGATCGATAGCAAGTTGTTCATGGGTCATCGTTGCGGTGACCTCTTTCATAGCGTGCATTTCTTCATTTAATTCGTTGATGTTCGTCACTAATTTGTTCAATGCTTCAATAATCAATTGATTGTTATCCATGGTGAAACACTCCTTTTTGTGATGGTTGAGGTCATTCTTCTTCGTTGATTGGCTGCTTCAAAGTACCAACGGCGGCAACTGCGCGTTTCGTTTTATAAAACAATTTGTATAAAACAAGAACGACGACTGGGATCAGTCCGCATAAGATGTAGATCTGCGAGTAATCAAACAGACCGTGCAAGCTTCCTAATGCATAGGGACCTACGCCTAAGCCGAGGTCCAGCCCGATGAAATAGGTGGAGAGTGCTACGCCGACACGGTGAGGATCGACCTCTTTTAGACAAACGGCTTGGCCATTCGACATGAAGGTGCCATAGCCCAAGCCGACAAAGCAACCCGCAAGCAACAACATCCAGCTGTTGCCGGTAATACTCAATAGGAAAAGACCAAGGGTCAAGAAAAGAAAGCTAGGATACATGACCGCATCTGCGCCATGGCGGTCAAATAGTTTGCCAGTCATTGGTCGTGTGAAGGTCACGGAAAGTGCATAGACGATGAAGAAAAAAGCACCGGCCGTTTCTAACCCAAGGTCACTGGCGTAGATTGACAAGAAGCCGAGAACACTGGAATAAGCCAACCCGATCAAAAAGGCAATCCCGGAAATGAAAAAGACTTTTGGTTCGACAAAACTTTTGATGGACCATTTTTTTAGTTGTGCTCTGTGTTCTTCTGTTAATGGGATGTTTTTGACTGGGAACCAGAAACACGCGATGGCTGTTGCGATTGATAAGATGGTTGCTAACCAAATAATGAAATCAAAGCCGACGGTCGGTAATAATAGCATGCCAATAAAAGGCCCGACTGCCGCTGCTAAACTGGTACTTAATCCATAGTAATTGATCCCTTCGCCATGTTTGGAAGCTGGGATATATGCTGTGACGATCGCATTAGCCGCAGTTGAGACAGCACCATAAGCAAAGCCATTGAAAAAGCGCACGGTATCTAAAATGTAGATGTTGACCGAGATTAAATAGGCAGCGGTGGTAATAACATAAAACAAAATCCCCCAGCGCAAAACGGCTTTGCGACCGACTAATTCTAAAATTTTTCCGACATACAAGCGAGCGATCAAGGTCCCGATGATGTAGATCCCCGCTGCCAAGCCAGCTTGTGCGGTGGATGCCCCTAACTCCTGAGTGGCAAATTTCGCAGTGATGACGACAAAACAATAATACACGAGAAAGACGATAAAATTGATCAAGGTAATCGTGATAAACCCTTTGTTCCATAGTTTTTCATTTTTGGTTGACGGCGTCGAGCTGACGATTCCTTCTTGATTGGTTTCCCTGTCTGACATGTTTCTTCCATTCCTCCTGTTTGTGCTGTGATGCGTTTTACTATACCGAAACTTCCTCTACTTGAAATGCGCTTTTGCTGTTAAAAAAGAGCATTAACAAGAAACATTAACATTTGTTATTGCTTTTTCACTAGAAATGTCTTTTAATGAAGCTTGAATAGAGGATATTTCATCTTTTTTTCAGAAAATGTTGGGTTGGCATCAAGTGAAGGAGTAACGCGGGTGGAAAAACAGATATTACGTGATTATTTAGAAAAACAAGCAATACCGGTCGTTATCCGCAAGAAAAAGAGTTACTTGACGTATGAAGGCATCCCGGATCGGTACGTCTATATTTTAAAAAAAGGCATCATCAAAACTAGCGTAGTGACCCATGAAGGGCGCGAATTCAACTTGCGCTATTTGACGGATTTCGAGATCGTCTCTTTGTTTAAAGACGAATCCTCTCAAGAAGTCGAAGCCCCTTTTAATGTGCGGGTTGAATCAGAAGAAGCCGAATTATACAAAATCGTGCGGGATCAATTTTGGGCAGATGTCAATCGTGACCGTCTGCTACAGGATTATGTCAAAGAGTATTATCGGAGAAACTTGATGGATACGATGAAAAAGATGCAGCAAATGCTGATGAACGGCAAATTCGGTGCTGTCTGTACCCAAATCAATGAGCTCTATGAAACTTTTGGGGTTCAAACAACAGAGGGCGTCTTGATCGACTTTGAAGTCACCAATGAAGAGATCGCTCGCTTTTGCGGCATTACCTCTGCCAGCAGTGTCAATCGAATGATGCAAAAATTACGAGAATCTAGTGCCCTAAAAAGTGTCGATCGCAAACTATTAGTGACAGATATCGACTTTATTCGGGAGAATATTATTTATTGATCAAAAAAGACTTTGTACGCCTTTTGGTTTCAGGCACACAAAGTCTTTTTTCGATTAAATAAACGTCACCGTTTCCGTCACTTCGATCGTTGGATCTAACGATTGGATCACGGGGCAATTTGGTGAAACGAGTTTTAGGCAACGGGTCGCTTTGTCATGATCAGCTTCGGCGATTTTCGCATAAAACTGAATTTGGATAGCACTGACTGGTTGGGCTTTTTTATTGTCGTCTCGGTCATAGCTGACTTCGATCTTTTCGATTTCTGCTTCAACCTTTGAATTCTCTAAGACGGATGCGTATACATAGCCGCCGCAAGCAGCTACCGCACTCACAAGCATTTGGACTGGCGAATAGCCTTTTTCCCGTGCTAACACCCAATTGCCAGTTGGGGTCGTCATTTCAAATTTGTCGCTTCCTTGATGGATCGTCAATGTTTCTACTGTCATCGTTTTTCTCTCCTCACAAAATGATCTGGTTCAACTTCGACCCATTCATACAATGGTGTCAAAGTAATCGTGCTTTGAATTTCCGTTTGTTCCATCGCACCTCTTGCTAACACAGGATCAGCGATCGGAGCTGCTGCTAATAATTTCTTCGTGTAAGGATGCAGCGGATTTTCAAACAAACGATCGGTAGGTGCCAATTCAACTAATTTCCCTTGATACATGACGGCTGTTCGATCACTGATATGACGAATCACGGACAAGTCATGGGAAATGAATAAATAAGACAATGAAAACTCTTTTTGTAGACGCAGTAGCAATTGGATGATCTGAGCCTGAATGGAGACATCTAATGCCGAAGTCGGTTCGTCACACAAGACGAACGCCGGGCGATTGACCACCGCACGAGCGATACCGATCCGTTGCCGTTGTCCGCCGCTGAAACTGCGAGGCAGTTTATGAACATCATCACCGGTGATCCCGACGATCGCTAAGATTTCTTTGGCTTTCGCTCGAGCAGCATCTTTCGTTTCATGATACAACGGCTCCATCACCAGTTCAAGTGCTGTCATACGGGGATTCAATGATGAATACGGATCTTGGAAAATGATCTGCATTTGCTGATACGCTGCTTTGCGATCTTCTGCCGTCAATGCTGTTATCTCTTTGCCTTCAAAGAAAATCTCCCCGCTTGTTAAGGTCTCTAAATTTAAAATACTGCGTCCTAAAGTGGTTTTCCCACTCCCAGATTCCCCCACTAGCCCCAATGTCTCGCCCCGATGGATCGTAAGGCTGACATCTTCGACCGCTCGGACTTCACTGACAGTGCCGCGCCAGTTTTTACTGCGAAAGATTTTCGTCGCATGTTCTACGCGAATCAGTTCTTCCATTATTCTGTCACCTCCTGATTGCGCCAGACGCGATGTGTCTTAGATAGTTGCGTTTCTTGCAGTTCATCTGCCAATGTCTCATGATAGTCAAAGACTTTTAATTCGGCATGCTTGTCGCCTAAATGGGCCGCCTGCAATAATTGTTTCGTATAAGGATGTTCCGGCTGATAAAAAATTTCTTCCGTGGTTCCTTCTTCCACGACTCGGCCTTGATACATCACTTTAATAAAGTCGCACATTCCTGCAACGACCCCAAAGTCATGGGTCACAAGGACGACGGAAAGCTGGTTCTCTCTTTGCAGGTTTTTGATCAATGCCAAAATCTGTGCTTGGATCGTCACATCTAAAGCCGTTGTCGGTTCATCTGCGATCAGCAATTTCGGTTGCGCCAACAAAGCCATGGCAATCATCACCCGCTGACGCATCCCCCCAGATAGCTCATGAGGATATTGTTTCATGCGTTGTGCTGGAAAAGGTATGCCGACTTTTTCTAACTCTTTGACGGCGATTTCTTGTGCTGCTTTTTTCGATACTTTTTGTGAGCGGCGAATCACTTCGATCAAATGATAGCCAATTGTGCGCAAAGGATTTAACGAAGTCATCGGGTCTTGAAAAATCATGGCGATCGGTAATGTTCGACGATCGGTCACTGCTGCTCCTTCAAATGTATAACTGGTATAGTGATCGGTCACTTTATCAGGCAAAAGATCCATGACGCTTTTCATGGTCATACTTTTGCCGCTGCCAGATTCGCCAACGATCCCAACGACTTTGCCCTTAGGAATTACCAGATCAAGATTTTTTACTAACGGTTTCGGACCGGTTTTGCTTTGAAATGTCACATTCAACGCTTCGATCGCTAATAACTCTGTCTTCATCGGTCACACCTCTCTCTGCAAGACATGTTTGATCATGTCGCCGATATTGTTAAAGGAATAGATGGTGAAAATAACAAAGAGCCCTGGAAGAATCGCCATGTATGGTGCCCGCTGCAAGCTGTTTTGCGCGTTTTGCAACAGACTGCCCCACGAAGCCATCGGTTGCTGTATTCCTAAGCCTAGAAAACTCAAAGCCGATTCGGTCATGATCGCTCCTGAAATACTTGCAGATGCCGCAACGATCAAGGTAGGAAGCACTGCTGGGAAAACATGCTTCACGATAATACTAAATGAAGAACGTCCGATAAATTTCCCGTAAGCGACATATTCCCGTTCTTTCGCCGCTAACGTTTCACCACGAATCAAACGAGCGATGTTCATCCAGGAGAAGCCGCCGATCAC
This sequence comes from Enterococcus sp. 4E1_DIV0656, assembly GCF_002140695.1. NCBI lineage: Bacteria > Bacillati > Bacillota > Bacilli > Lactobacillales > Enterococcaceae > Enterococcus > Enterococcus sp. 4E1_DIV0656. The sequence goes on from NZ_NGLF01000002.1 coordinate 690,410, forward strand.
AATAATAATCGTGGTTAGTCCGGGACGTAAAAAGACGCTCAAAACGATCACTAACACCAACCAAGGAATCGATGACAATACATCGACGAGCCGCATCAGCAGGTTGTCGATCCAACCGCCAAAGTAGCCAGAAACAAGACCGACAAGAGTCCCAATAAACGTCGCTGTGATCATTGCCAAAACACCTACAAACAATGATACCCGACCGCCGTAGACGACCCGAATAAAGTAATCTCGCCCCACTTCATCGGTTCCAAATAAATGAGACCAACTCGGCGGCTGTGACATGTTGCTGACATCCGTTGCATTAGGATCGATGGGGATCAAAGGTGCAACAAGCGACAAAATAATCAATAACGTCAGGAAAACGACAGAAAAGGTATAGATGGGCGAAGCAAGCATGACTTCACTGATTTTTTTGAAACGTTTCATTACTTACTCCCTCCTTTACGGATACGTGGATCAACCACGGAGTATAATACATCCGCTAACAAATTCCCTAAGATGACCAGTGTTGCTGACAACAGCATGATGGCCATGATCACAGGATAATCGAGGCTTTTCGTCGCACTCATCAAGTAAGGGCCGACGCCCGGCCAGCCGTAGATCGTTTCTGTAATGATCGCACCGGTAACTAACATCGGCAACGCCAAGCCGATTTGGGTGACAACAGGAATCAAAATATTTCGACTAATATGACGGCTGAAAATCTGCCATTTGCTGGCATGAAATGCCCGTTGCACCATCACGTAGTCTTCTGAAACTTGTTGTGTCGCTGATGCGCGGATATACCGCGTCAAATCTGGAAAGAAGGCGACTGTCAATGTGGTATAAGGCAAAATAAAATGCTGCAGAAAATCGCCAAAATCCCCTTCTTTACCGACCGTATACATGCCAATGATTGGAAACATATTTAATAAGTAACCAAACACATAAATCAAGATCATCGCAAACCAGAAGGTCGGCACAGCGATTCCTAGAGATGCCACAGCGTCAATGATCCGATCCCAAATCTTTCCTTTGTTGGCAGCAGCCAACAGGCCCAAAATGATGGCCAGCAACAAGGCAGTCAAATAAGCGGGGATCACTAGGCGCATGGTATTGGGAATCCGAGTCGCAAGTTCTTGTGAAATACTACTTTGAGACACCAAAGAAAATCCAAGATTACCGGTAAGAATATTTCTGATCCAAAGAAAATATTGAACCAAAAAGGGTTGATCCAAGCCATAGCGCTGCCGCAAAAGATCGATTTGCTCTTGCGACATATTGGGTGTCGTGATAGAGTCGATCACATCATACGGTGCGATATGTATAAGTGAAAAAACGATAAAAGAGATCACAAACAGCAAAGGGATTGCTTGCAATACTCGTTTTGCAATGTATCGAAACATAACTGACCTACTTTCTTTTTCATAGAAAAAAGCTGTGATAAAAAAGATTCCTCTTTATCACAGCCAATGGATTTACTTGATTGTCAATTTAGACATATCTTCGAATGTATAGATTGGGATCAAACCTGCATCTTCTACATTACCAATTCGGTTATTGACCGCTAGGATTTTCTTGTTGTCAACGATTGGGTAAATGATCGCTTCGTCAGCAATGGCCTTTTGCAAATCATCATACAATGCTTCACGTTTGTCCGTGTCTAATTCAACTGCTGCTTGGGCAAACAAATTGTCAATGGTTTCGCTATTGCTTTGGAAGTAGTTGGCACTACCGCCAGTTTCAAATAGACTGCCGTATAAGTCAGGGTCATTTCCCATGATATACCCGCCAAGGAATAAGTTGTACTTCGTTGAATCAGGTTTCTTCAACTCGGTAAAGATCGCTGTACCATCGCCACCTTCAAGTGTAACCGTTATGCCTGCTTGTTGCAATTGTTGTTGGATCAACGTAGCTTGGATCGTTTGGGCTGGATCGGTTGAGTTGAAAGCCAAATTCAATGACAAATCAGTCACACCAGCTTCTTGTAAAAGTTCTTTTGCTTTTTCAGCATTCGTCTCATATTTTTCAACATCATCAGTGACGTATGGGTTGTTCGGTGGCAAGAATGAATATGGTGTTGCATAATACTCTTCATCTAAATATGCTGCTTGATTTAATTCATCTTTGTTCAACGCATAGAGAACTGCTTGTCGAACTTTCACATCTTGCAAAGCATCTGAGTGAGTGTTCAAGCCTAGATAACCAACACGGTTTTCAGTATAAGGATAAACAGAGATCTGCTCATCATCTAAGTCTTCAATATCTGAAGGCAAGACAACGGCTGCATCCACTTCCCCTTTTTGCAAAGCGACTTTCGCAGTATCGGTACTTTCGATGATGCGCAACGTCACATTTTGAATCGAAGGCTTGCCGCCATAATAGTTTTCATTGGCTTCAAAAGTAAAGTACTCACCACGTTTGTATTCTTTCAGTTGATACGGACCAGTGCCGACTGGTTTTTCAGGCAGTTCACTGACAGAGAAGTCGGTAACATCTTTAAAGATATGCTCGGGAATGATGTATGTTTCGGTTGCAATATTGCTGATCGCTGCCGCACTCGGTGTCGGCAACACGAATTTGACGGTGTATTCATCCACTTTTTCGATCGCGATTGGTTGGTCGTCGACCCAAAGGGAATCGGCATTGCCATTTTCTTTTTTGACTTTTTGTTCATATGTGAAAACAACGTCATCGGCGGTAAAGTCTTCGCCATCTGACCATTTCACATCTTGTTTCAAATGTACTGTCAATGAAAGGCCGTCTTCAGCTGGTTCCACTGATTCTGCCAACGCATTTTGTGTTGTTCCGTCTGCTTCCACTGTAACTAGTGGAGAATAGATCATGTTTGTCACTGTCAATCCCCAACGATCACTGGTGTTGATCGGGTTAGTGGACGATGGGTCCCCGCTGATCGCATAAGTGAATGTTGAATCATCCCCAGCTCCAGCTGCACTACTGGTTGACGTTTCTTCTGTATTTGATCCACCGCAGGCTGCTAGAACAAATCCTAGTCCAACGACGGCAACACTTGCTAAACCTTTTTTCCAATTTATCATTTTTCCATCCTACTTCCTGTTCCTATATAGTAATAGTCGTTTTTAACTTTCTATTCCCATACAGGTATACTAGATTTCTTTGTTACTTCCTCGATGATTGCTTTTACTTCATCGGTCTGATAATATCGAACGACCGTTTGGTAAACGTCATTGTCTGCTTCGTCTGCTCGCGCAGCGATCACATTATAATAAGGCTTGGAGGAATCAGCCACAGGTTCTAAGAAAATCGCATCTTCTGTAGGAACCAAACCAGCATCGACGGCCATGCCATTATTGATCAAAGAAATGTCGACATCGGTCATTGCCCGAGCAGTTTGATTGGAGTCAAGTAGCTCAAATTTCAGGGCTTTGGGATTGTCAATGACATCACTGGTTGTTGGCAGTAAACCTTTTGATTCATCCAAAGTGATCAAACCGGCGGTCTGTAAGAGTAATAGTGCACGGCTCTCATTTGAGACATCATTGGGTAAAGCCACCGTAGCACCATCTGCCAATTCGTTGACATCGGTGATTTTATCGGAATAAATACCAAGTGGGTTTAATGTCGTATAGGCAATCGTCGTGTTGGAATAACCACTTTCTTCGTTGACATTGTCCATAAAAATCTCCGTCAATGCTGCGTGAAGGTCAATTGAGCCATCCTCAAGCGCCACGATTGGCTGACGATAATCGGTGAATTTCACCAATTGCAAGTCGATATTTTCGTTTTCCTTCAATTCTTCCTGCACATGTTCCCAGGCTTCGTTTTGCTCACCCACGACACCCAATTTGACAACGGTGGCTTCCTCATCTGCTTGACTGCTGCCGCAAGCGGCGAAGCTGAACAATGCCAGCAATCCAAGAGCCCCTGTTGCCAATCCCTTTACTACGTTTCTTTTCATCCCTTTTTCCCCTTTTGTTCCCTCCTCAGATCAATCGTCCCGTTTTCTTGACGTATTGCTCAACTAGACCAATTTCACCTCTGTTTCTCAAAACAAATTGTTTTTTCAAAGGAGAAATGGCAAATGCCTGTTGCCGTCAACCGAAAACATCGGACTCACTATTCATATGTAGTGTAACTTTATCCTATACAACTAAAACTGTCAATAAAATTACTCTACAAAAGTAAGTTTTTAACTAGCTGATCTGTGGTCGGGTTATTTGAATATCTTCAGTGCATTTTCTAAGTCATCGATCAAATCTTTACTACTTTCGATCCCGATGGAGATCCGTAAAAGATCCGGCGTCAACCCATAAGATTCTCGTACCTCTTGAGGAATATCCGCGTGGGTCTGTGTCGTTGGATATGTGATGAGACTTTCCACACCACCTAGGCTTTCCGCAAAGGTAAAGACCTGTAATGCTGCTAAAAAGCCGCTGATTTTGGTTTCATCAAGCACCCGAATACTGATCATCGCGCCGGCGTTCGGATAAAGCACCTCTTTGATCGCCGGATGGGCTCGTAAAAAGCGGCCGACTTCCTTAGCGTTGGCTTCCTGCCGTTCAAAGCGCAATGGCAGCGTCTTTAAACTACGAATAAATAACCACGTATCAAAGCTGCTCAAGGTAGGGCCAGAAGTATTGGCTAAATAGTTCAAACGCTCCCCCAGCTGCGCATCTTTTGCGATGACGACGCCTGCCAAAATATCATTGTGACCAGATAAGAACTTGGTACCTGAATGGATCACTAGATCCGCGCCATCTTCTAAGGGCAACTGCCGTAAGGGCGTCAAAAAGGTATTATCTACGATCAATAGCGCCCCCTGTTCGTGAGCAAGCTTGGCGGTTTCAGCAATATCCGTCACGGTCATCAAAGGATTCGTCGGGGTCTCTAAGAAGACAGCCGTTACCTCGTCAGTTAATTTTTCACTTAATTCGGCTAAAGTACTGAAGGTATCGAAAAAGGCCCGCTGGCTATTTTCCAGTTCCGCAAAATAGCGAAAGCTACCGCCGTACAAGTCACGAGAAACCAAAAAGCGGCTGCCGCTGGCAAATAAATCAAAAATCAAAGCGATCGCACTCATGCCAGAGCTGGTCACTACTGCCCGAGCCCCTTTTTCTAATTCGGCAAGGCCTGCTTCTAAAATATCCCGGGTCGGATTTTTGGTCCTAGTATAATCATAGCCGGTACTTTGCCCCAATTCAGGATGTGCAAAGGTCGTGGAAAGATAAATTGGCGGACTGATCGCCCCGGTTTGCTGATCCGAATGATTGCCTAATTGGGCCAGAAAAGTTGCTGTATCAATGGTCATGTCGTTCCTCCTTTTTGATTGCCTCGATCAAACGATCAAGGGCTTTTTGAATGATCGTTGGTGTTGTCGCAAGATTCAGACGAATCATGCCCTGACCGTCTTTGGCGAACCATTCCCCATAATCGACTGCGAGACCGGCAGTATCTTGGACCACCTGCTTGGTTCGTTCTTTGGCGATGACTTGCCTCAGATCGACCCAGAGAAGATAGGTTCCTTCTAATGGCAGGAGCTCAATTTTGGGAAATGCTTCTTGCAGTTGCTGGCGGACCATTTGTTCATTGGCAGCAATCACCAAAAGCAGGTCATCTAGCCATTGATCCCCCGATTCATACGCGGCTTTCGCAGCCACCAATCCCAAACGATTGACTTCCGTCTGCTTGTATTGTCGGCACCAAGCCTGATAGGCTCTGCGCATCTCTAAATCAGGAATCCAAACATGAGAGAGTAACAATCCTGCTAAGTTGAAGGTTTTTGAGGGCGAATCCAGAACGATCAGCTTCTCAAAGCCGAACCCCTGTGCCACTGTCACGGCTGAAACAAATTGCTGCTCACCGAGTATCAGTTCACGATGGATCTCGTCGGCGATCACGACAACCTCATGTTTTTGGCAAATGGCCAATAACTGATGCAATTCTTTCTCTTGCCAGACCCGCCCTACTGGATTGTGGGGGGAGCAGAGAATAAATAGTTTCACTTTTTCTTCAATGATTTTGGCTTCAAAAGCAGCAAAATCGATTTGATAGGAATTCTTCACCTTTTGCAAGGGTGCTTCTATCAAGCACCTTTTCGTCTCTTTGATGCTGTCAAAAAAGGGATAATAGACGGGCGGCTGGATCAAGATGCCATCGTCTCGTTCTGTGAAACAATGAAGCAAATCAACCAAAGATTGGACGACCCCTGTGGAAAACGAGAGCCATTTTTCTTCGAATTTCGTCCCCCAGTGGCGATCTTGCCAAGCTTGATAGGCTAAAAAATAGCCTGAGGGGGGAATCGCATAGCCAAAGGTTCCTTGAGCAACCAGTTGCTGCAAGGCTTCTTCCACTGCCTTTGGCGCCGCAAAATCCATATCAGCTACCCATAAAGGCAAAAGCTTTTCTCCTTGGAACCGTTGATCGACAAGATCCCATTTTAAAGAATTGGTGCCTTTTCGCTGCCTGGCATAGTGGGAGAGAAAATGCTCAATCGTCATTGATACTCACCCGACTTCTGGCTCGCTACCGATCCGATAGCCTTCTTTCGTGGGCGTGACGGACAGGTCATACGGCGTTCGCAAATAGGTTTCATTGATCCAATTGCTGAAAAACAAAGAGGCATGTCCTCGCCAACGGTTGGTGATTTTTCCGCCTAAGCGGTCATAGGCAAAGTAATTTTTGGGCAATGCGGTATCTAAGCCCCGTTCCATGTCTCGCAAGTACTCTTCATTCAAGGTCGTTGAATGGTATTCAAAATGTCCTAGCAAGAAGGCATTTTTATGATCTTCTGATACGAAGATGGAAGGCCCTGTTTCAACGCCCGCTGCCAATATTTCTAAAGGCGCTTGGGCCAGCTGGACATCATCGATGCCAGTATAGCGCGAATGCGGTGTATAAAAGACGTCGTCAAAGCCCCGAACCAGTGGATGAAAATGCGTGACTGTTTGTTCGAAGACACCGAACAATTTGCTTTGGTACAATACTTTGTCGATGCCGTAATGGTAATAAAGCCCCGCTTGTGCCCCCCAGCAAATATGTAGGACTGAAGTGCAATTCGTCTGACTCCAATCCATGATTTCTTGTAGTTCTTGCCAATAGTCAATGGCTTCGAATGCCATTTTTTCAACTGGGGCTCCGGTGATGATCAAGCCATCGAATCGTTGCGGCTGGATCACTGAAAATTCTTGATAAAACTTTTCCATGTGATCGACAGAGGTGTTTTTGCTTTCGTGGTATTTCATTTTTAGTAAAGTCACCTCAATTTGCAGTGGACTTTGGGAAAGTAAACGCAACAACTGATTTTCTGTAGCGATCTTTTTCGGCATCAAATTGACGATCGCGATTTTCAAGGGACGGATCTCTTGCTTCGCCGCTTTATGCTGCAGTAAGGCAAAGACATTTTCTTTTTGCAGGACCGCTGCAGCGGGTAATTCTTTGGGAATAATGATTGGCATTGCTTCAACCCCTTACAGATAAATTTCTTGTCGAAGAGAAAGCGAACAGTTTCGGCTGTGAAAAACAAAAAAAGCCGCCCTTTTATCCTTATGGATAAAAGGGACGACTTGATGCGCGTTACCACCCTAATTCGTGCTATTCTCACAAATAACACCTCAACAGTACACTATGATACTTGGCGCTGTAACGGGCGCATGCCGTTTTGCTGGCGTGAACCAACAAAAAAACTCAGAGCTCATCTTCACTGATCACCGCATGTCTCCTTTTTCACCAACCGGAGTCTCTGTACCTTTGTTGATCTGCTACTCTTCTCTTCAACGTTATCGAATTCTTTGTTTAATTTTAAAAAATTATAATTGTTTTTTCATTTACTGTCAACGGCAAGTTGAGACTTTTTCTTAGATTTCTTCTAAATATAAGTATTGCTGACCCATTTTTTCATAGATCGCTGCTAAGTCTTCTTTGCTGACTTCGCGATCCTTATGCCCATAAGGGTCGTTGACATACATCGTATCACCATCGATGCCAGTGATCACTACCGAATGGATCAATGCAGTCACAAGGATTTCGCCATTTTGGGTATTCCATTGAAAGAAATCAGCATCGGTAGGTACTTGTAATTCTAACGTCGCGATCATCCAAACTGGTTTCCCAGATTGCAGGACTTTGACGATCTCATCAAAACTTTTGTCTCGTCCACTAACGACTTCATATTGCTCTTTTACAATACTTTCGGCGACATCAGTGATCGGTTCTACGTCAACACCCATCGCGCTATCGCCGCCATAGATGTTTCCAACAAAGCCTTCTCGCGGATCTCCATGGTGATTATAATCCTCATAAAGTGGGACATACACTAATTCTTCTGCCAATTGATTTTTATTGGTATCAAATCCGTAAAAATTCAAGAGCATCGATAAAGCCGTTACTTCACAACCATTTCCTAACGTAACTTCATCGAATTGATTTTCTAACGGAACGTCCAATTGAATAACGTCACTGTATTCAGGCTCTGGTGTTTGTTCTTCATCCGAAAGTGCTAGTGTCAATTCATCCTCTATCTTTTCAAAGGGGGACTGCCCATTCTTACTGTCATAAAAAATCAGCAGAAAGAAGAGCATCAAGACGAACATACCTAAAAGTAACCGTTTTAACTTTTTCTTCTTCATCTACTTCCTCCTCTTTTATATTATAACTTATTTCTGTTTATTATTTCACTATAATAAACGTTTTAAGAGGGAGTATTTTCTTAATCTAAACACAAAAAAATAGACCCGTTTACGCAGCGGGTCTATTCAAACTGGCGCTTATGCCGCTTTCTTCTGTTTCTGAATAAAGCGTCCTTTTGCTTTTGAAAACGAACGAATATCAAATTGTTTGCTTAAGGCACCTGCAACAAAATAAGCCAAATTGAAATCGATCAAGCTATGGATCAAGCCACCGATCCCCATCAAAACGAACAAGAAATAGTAGAAATTGCCATCGAATGCTGTCCCTGGTACATTTCCTGTGAAGTAAAAGGCGGCAACGACTGCCATTTCAACGGCAGAATGAATCAATCCGATAATCAAGTTAAAGCTCTGAAATTTGATATTCAATAAAGAGGGTTTGCCATTTTTCAGTAAAATATCTGGGTGCTTCTGTAAATAAAAGGCACCGATGACTGCAAAAACAACATGGGACAATGCCCGTAATGCAATGATTGGTGGTAGTGTTAAGAAAAAGCCAAAGGTCGTTCCTAAAGCTACAGCGATCGCCATCGCTGGTGAAAAGAACATCGCCACAAATACGGGAACATGGCTAGCTAAGGTAAAAGATGCAGGTCCGATGACGATTTTGGGCATTACCATGGGAATGACGATCCCCATGCCTATTAACAATGCAGCGATCGTTAAATGGCGGATGGAATGATTTTTCATTTATACTCTCTCCTTAAATGTGTCATGACAGTTCTGTCTTGCTTATTCTACTGGTATTTCCACAAGGTGTCAAGACACAAAAAAAAACGAATGTTTATTCAACATCCGTTTTTATAGAAGTTATCCTTTGCGCGCTTGCATTTCATTGCTTAATTTGGCAAATTCCGCTAACGACAGCGTTTCTCCACGACGTTTCGGATCGATCCCACTTGCTTCTAAACTGTCTGCCAACCACTGTTTGGTTTCTTCATCTTTTCCATAGCTATTTTGCAAATTGTTCCAAAGGGTTTTACGACGCAACTGAAAGGCTGCTTTCGTTAATTTAAAGAACTCTTTTTCATCGGTGACTGCGACCGCTGGTTGTGGACGGCGCGTCAATTTCAAAATAGCCGAATCAACATTCGGTTGGGGTACAAAAACGGTTTTCGGGACGATGAATGCCAGTTTTGCTTCCATGTAGTATTGCACAGCGATCGACAACGAGCCATAGGCTTTGGTCCCGGGAACTGCTGAGATTCGATCAGCCACTTCTTTTTGCATCATCACGACCATTTCATCTACTGGTACCTGAGACTCTAAAAAGTGCATCATGATAGGCGTAGTAATATAATAAGGCAGATTTGCGACAACTTTTAATGAAGCAGCCGTATCGCTGAATTCTGACCGAATGGTCGTTGATAGGTCTGCTTGCAAGACATCTTGATGAATGATCTTTACGTTTGCGTAAGGCTGCATCGTATCAGCTAATACAGGGATCAACCGATCATCAATTTCAAACGCCAACACTTGCTTGGCATGTTTTGCCAACTGTTCGGTCAGCGCACCGATTCCAGGTCCAACCTCAATGACGTTTGTCGTTTCGTCGATGCCTGCTGTTTCTACGATTTTCCGTAAAATATTCGGTTCTGTTAAGAAGTTTTGTCCTAAACTTTTTTTAAAGGTAAAGCCATGTTTCGCTAAAATCTCTTTGGTTCTTGAGGGGGTTGCTATATCCCGTTCTTCCTTCACAATTCTTCCTCCACTGTTTTCATAGCTTCTGCCAACTCTGCATCGGTGATACGAAACATTGCCAGCCGCTTCTCTAATTGTTTGCCGTTCGTATAGCCGATGCGTAAAAGATCTCCTAGCCGCTCTCGTTTCTCTTTTGCTCCAGCGCCTGCGATCAAGCCATACGCTAATAACTGTTGGCGATCAATGGTTCCTTCACTGACTTCATTTGAAGCAATCGGGGTTACGACTTTTCGCAAGGCTTCTTTCAATGCTTCATGGCTGGCGTGTTCCACGCCCAAACTGCCTTTGCTTTTCGGTGCTGCCTGACTGCGCGGTAAAAAGGCATGCTTGGCATCCGGAACCACTTCCATAATGATTTTGCGGATCTTTTCTCCCGAAAAATCGGGATCGGTAAACACGATGACCCCTCGTGTCTCTTGGGCATGCTCGATTTGATCAAGGATCGTATCATCGATCGCTGAACCGATCGTTTCGATCGTATCTACTTCGAACACTTCTTGCAATCGACGGGTGTCGTCTTTGCCTTCGACGACAATGATTTCTTCGATTTTCGGTTTATCAGTCATTGATCCTAAACAAGCGGTGGGCATTTTTTGTCGTGTAGGCCGCAACATCAGCGACCGCTTCTTGCCGCAGCTCCGCGATTTTATCCACCACATAATGGGTATAGCCGGGTTCATTGCGTTTGCCGCGATAAGGAACAGGGGCTAAATACGGCGCGTCAGTCTCAACGAGTAGCCGATCTTGTGGTACGACTAGTGCAGCTTCTTGTACCTCCGTGGCCTTTTTGAAGGTCACGACACCACTAAAGGAAATGTACATTCCTAGATCCAAGAACTTTTTCGCCCATTCTCCGTCTCCACTAAAGCTGTGCATAATACCACCGATTGTTTGGACTTTTTCATCCTTTAAGATCGCATAGGTATCTTCTAAGGCTTCACGGGTATGAATACTGATGGGCAGCTGATGTTCACGAGCGATTGCCATTTGCCGACGAAAGACCTTTTCTTGAACTTCTTTCGGATCTTCCATCCAATGGTAGTCTAAACCGATTTCACCTAGGGCAACGACTTTTGGTCGTTCCAAGCGCTCTTGCAAATAGGTTTCTACGTGTGGGGTATAAGAACCAGCTTCGGTGGGATGCCAACCGATAATGCTGTAAATGCCAGGATATTCTTTGCTTAATGCTAACGATTTTTCAATCGTTGGCTGATCGAAACCGACGACCGCCATCTCCGTTACTCCTAGTTCATGCGCACGGGCGACGGTTTCGGGAATGTCTTCGTTAAACTGTTCTGCATTCAAATGTGTATGAGAATCAAAAATCATGAAATCTCCTCCTTAGTCCTTCTATACTCTAGCATATTTTGACGGTTTAAGAAACGAATCCTCTCCGCTTTTTTCAGCAGTTTAAGAAAACTTTCAGCAAGCAAAAAAAATCCGCCCAAAGTTGGAGGACGCCGAAGCTGATTTTCTCTATACTGAGGGTAACGAAATCGTATGGAGGTGGAAATATGGAACGATCAAAAATTGATCCCGGCCGCTTTTTTTCTGGCCAAAAAGCAGCAACTAAAGGCACGTTAAAAAATCAATATCACTACTATCGGCAGCAAAATGCCCATCAAGCATTCAATAGCGATTTTCAGCGAAATTTCCAGCAAGATTTCCCCAATTTTGCTACATGGCTAAAACTGCAGCAGCAGACGCCACAAAAGAATCAAACAGCGACTTTTTCTCACTGGTTATTGGTTGGTTTCTTCGGACTTTTGACGGCAGCAAGTTTTTCGCAACAGCTCTTATTCCTACTTTTTGTCTTTGTCATAGCTGCTCTCGTCAAAGGCCCAGGCATGATCTTATGGGGCATCGTTTATTCCTTCTTAGTTAGTCTGTTTCCTCCATTGGGTATCGTTCTTTCTGGCTTGTTTTTCTTACTGACCTTGCGTCAATTAACCAAAAATGTCACTTTCGTTTTGACTGCATTGTACTTTTACGGCTATCCGTTTGTCATCACAGCCCTCCAGCACTTCACGAATTGGGACCCGCAATGGCTGTGGGTCGGTAGTATCGGTTTTGCCTTGATCAGTGGCCATTTTGTCTTACAGCAAAACTATCCCTTTGCTTCAAGTAAAAGTCTCGCATGGGCGATCATCTCTGTCCCTTATGATTGTGTCATGGCTTTGATCCCTGTCAAACACAAGGCACGCTTCAAACGATTGGTGAAAATCAAATAATTGCGATCTAGGATACAAAAGATAGGCTGTTGCAGCTTCTTTTGTATCTTTTTTAATGGAAAAATCAAGCGAAATACGATGGATATTTTTTGTTATTTTTGCTTCCGTATGATTGCTTTTTTTGTAAGAATCTACTATGCTAGAAACTAGCAAATCAAAAAAGGAGCCACGCCATGTACACCCTCATTCTTATTGCATTCCTCCTTACGGGCTTGCTAGTTTACTCCTTTATTATTGAACCGCATCTTCTCAAACAACGGCATTATCTCATAAAAAAAGACAAGCGCACCGTCTTAGATATTTCAAAAGCTTATGACCTTTACCAAGCAGAAAGCAATATCGTGATTGCCCATATCAGTGATCTCCATTTTTCTCGTTGGTTTAAACCAAGACGAATGAATCGCATCATTCGATCAACGATCCAAAACAAGCCGGATCTGATCATCATCACGGGGGATCTGATCGATAATTATAAAAAATGGCCGCATCGTTCAACCAAGCGACTGATCGAAAAGCTGAAAAAATTGCAAGCGCCTCTGGGTAAGATCGCAGTTATGGGGAACCATGACCATTTGAATGACGGTCATTACTTTGTTAAGGAAATATACCAGCATGCAGGGTTTACCTTACTTGATAATGAGTCGGTTTTTGGTTCTGATGACAAGACGTCGATGAATATTGTCGGTATCGATATAGAAAGTCCGAAAGTCAGTTTTACCTATGAAGCAACCTTAGCAGAATGGCAGCTGCTTTTGCTCCATGAACCCGATTATGTTTCTCGGATCACCAATCTGCCAAACTACGACTTGATTCTTTCTGGCCATAGCCATGGCGGGCAGATTCGCTTGCCTTTTTATTATGCGAAAACAAAGGGCGCGTTGAAATATACCGATGGGCTCTACCTTTTAGGAAATGAGACCTTATTGAGTGTTTCCAGTGGGGTCGGTATGACCAAGATTCCCGCCCGACTCGGCGTCCCGCCAGAGATCCTTTATTACCATTTAGAACCGCAACAGCAATTGAACGTTTCTTAACTGTTCATCGTTGTAATTGGGAAAAAATCAGCAAATCGTTTCAGCAAACGTTCGATTCGCTGATTTTCTTTTTGCCCCTATCGTGTTAAAATATACCAAATAAATACTTTTAAACAATTAGGAGGAACCAAAAAATGCTCATCTCGGGAACGCTTTGGTTTTTGATCGCCTTCTTCGCTTATACAGCCTATGTATACGGTCAGGGGTTGTACTTTCCTGTCATCGCTTTTCTTGCTGCCTTGATGGGCTGCGGATTTTATCTCTTTGCTTTTCTCCAGCACAAAAATACGACGAAAAAACATCCTTAGCCAGAACGAGCTAAGGATGTTTTTTGCATTATTGATTCAAGCCCTGATAAATCGTATCGAGATTCCACTTCATCATGTTATAGTAGCTGTCGCCTTCTTCTCCCGGTTCTGCAATCGAATCGGTAAAGACGGTTCCGAATATCGGAATACCTGCATCACGAGAAACACTTTGCATCGGACGAGTATTGACGCTGCTTTCGACAAACAAGGAAGCGACGGCTGAGTTTTGCAGCTGATCCACTAAGTTCTTGATTTGCGCAGGGGTTCCTTCTTCTTCGGTATTGATTTCCCAGATATAGGCAGACGGTACACCGTAGGCTTTGGAGAAGTATTTGAAGGCTCCCTCACTGGTGACGATCAATTTCTTCTCTTCGGGAATCGATTGGAAGTTTTCCTTCGCTTGCTGATCCAGTTCTTCTAATGAAGCCAAGTAGCGTTCAAGGTTTTCTTCATAGAAAGAGCGATTGTCAGGGTCCTTTTCGCTCAAGCGTTGAGCAATGTTGCGGGCATAGATCATGCCGTTTTCTAGATTCAACCAGGCATGAGGATCGGCTTTGCTGTGGTCTTCGTCATCAGAAAGATAAAGCACATCCACGCCATCACTGACGGCAAAGTAATCTTCATTTTCTACCTTATTGGCATTGTTCATCAATTTGGTAAACCAGCCATTGCCGCCAGTTTCTAGATTCAAGCCGTTGTAAAGGATAAGATCGGCATCGGTCGCTTTTCGAACATCTTCCACTAAAGGTTCATACTCATGGGGATCACGCCCCACCGGTACGATACTGTGAAGATCGATTCGATCACCGGCAATGTTTTCCGTAATATCAGCAATGATCGAATTGGTCGCTACTACTGAAAGTTTCCCTTCTGTTTGGTCCATCTGTCCGTTTTGCTGTGCCAAAAAGAAGCCACCGGCTACAGCTGCCGTTGCTAAAACCGCTGTCGCTGACCAGCGCTTGACTGGACTGGTCTTTTGTTTTGGTGAGAACAAGAAACCGATCACGAAAAAGGCTCCTGCGGTCAAAACGATACTTGATCCTGCGGCAATATTAAAGCTGTACCCGATAAACAAGCCGATAAATGAGGCGAGACCACCTAAAACCCCTGCGATGATCATCATATGCTTCAATTGTTTTGTATATAAATAAGCCGTTGCTGCTGGAGTGACTAATAAAGCCACGATCAAGATCGTTCCGACGCTTTGCATCGCTGTCACTGAAACCAAAGTTAATAAGAACATCAATAAGTAGTGATAGGCTTGCACTTTCATCCCAAAAGCCTTTGCCATCATCGGATCAAAAGACGTGATCAACAGTGGACGGAAGAAAAGGATGATCACTGCCAGCACAAGGATAGCGATAGCGATCGTCAGCCATTTGTCGCTATCTTGTACCGCTAGCACATTCCCAAACAAAATGTGAAACAAATCAGTCGAACTGTTTGCTACTCCAATCAAGATAACCCCTAAAGCTAGAAACGAACTAAAGGTGATACCGATCGCCGTATCGCTTTTGATCAGGCTGTTATTGGCGATATAGGTAATGATCATGGAAGCCAAGATCCCAAAGAAGATCGCCCCGACAAAAAAATGAACGCCGAAGATATAAGACAAGGCTACCCCTGGTAAGACCGCATGAGAGATTGCATCCCCCATCAAGGACATCCCTCGTAAGATAATAAAACAACCGATCACCCCTGCGACGATTCCGATCGCGACTGCCGTGATCAAGGCATTTTGCAAGAAATGATAGTTACTTAAACTGGTAAAAAAGCTTGTCAACATGTTAAACGCCTCCTTTCACGATGATCGCATCACCAAATGTTTGCTTCAAATTGCTTTCGGTAAAGACTTCACTGACTGGTCCCGCAGCGATCAGGGTTTGATTGAGCAAAACCAAGTAATCAAAGTATTCGGTGATTTTCCCCAGATCATGATGAACGATAAAAATCGTCTTGCCAGCATCTCGCAAGTTACGTAACAGCCCGACGATGATCGCTTCACTGGTGGCATCGATCCCTACAAAGGGCTCATCGAGGAAGATATAGTTAGCATCTTGCACCAACGTTCGAGCAATCAAGACCCGCTGAAACTGCCCACCGGACAATTCCCCAATCTGACGCTCCGCAAAGGATTCCATTTCTACCGCTGCCAGAGCGGCTGTCACTTTCTGCCAATCGTTGGCCGACATTCTTTGGAACATGCGCATCTTAGGATACAAGCCTAAAGATACGACTTCTTTGACTGTGATCGGAAACGTGTAATCAACCGCAGTCTTTTGTTCGACATAGGCAATTTCCTTTTGAAAGTCTTTTAACGTTTTTTTGTTGACACTCATGTTCCCACTGGAAGGGATCAACTTCAACGCCGCTTTGATCAGCGTCGACTTCCCTGCCCCATTTGGTCCGATGATCCCTACGATCGCCGGTTTCTCTACTTGAAACGACAAATCCGAGATCACTTGATGATCGCCATCATAGGCTGCGGATATTTCTGAAAAAGTAATCATTATTTTCACTCCATTTCCATAGTTAAGGATAGTTTATTTATTTTTTAGGTAGACCTAACTTATTTTTATTATACAAGAAAGGATTGGTTTTGCAAGACAGTTCTCTTGATTTTTTTAAGAAACACCGCAGTTTCTTGGCAATGACTCTTGAAAACTAAGGTTCTATCTTTATTTATTGAGTAAAAATTGGTGCCCACAAACACGGATGCCATCAATTTCTTTCTATCTTTTGATCGCAAAGCGTTTGATTTATTCTTAATAAAAGAGATCATTCCTCGGCACCTCAGTGACGTACGTTTTTCAATAACAGAAGAGAGGCTAATCAAAGCCTCTTTGCTTTCTCCCTTTATGATTAATACCAAACAAATCAAAGAATCAATAATTCTTCTATTTCCATAAATTCACGAATTCACTCTTTTTTATGATGACCAAGAAACCCTTTCATCTCGACTAAAACGCTTTATAAATTAAACTTTTCTAATTATTATGTGATTTTTCGAACAAAAGCTAAAAATAACATGACAACTATGTTAGTCTTTGATTTGGAAAAAGTTTTAGGAGGAATAAAAACAATGAAGAAAATTTTCCAAACACTATTAGTCCTAACCTCGTTAGCAACTTTGAGTGCTTGTGGCGCTGATTCACAAACAAGCAGCAGCACAAGTACTGGTTCATCTGCTAATGAAGAAACAGATGCAACTTCAGCTGCATCTGGTCAAGAATACACAGACCCTAGCGAACTTGCAGACAGCTACGATGTCGTGATTGTCGGTGCGGGTGGCGCTGGAATGGCCGCTGCGATCCAAGCAAAGGAAGCTGGCGCAAACCCAGTTATTTTAGAAAAAATGCCAATTTCTGGTGGGAATACATTGAAATCTTCTGCAGGAATGAACGCTTCAGAAACCAAATTCCAAGAAGCAGAAGGCATTGAAGATTCAAACGATCTATTCTATGAAGAAACATTAGCTGGCGGTCACAACACCAATGATGAAGAATTGTTGCGCTACTTTGTGGATCATTCAGCAGAAGCGATCGATTGGTTAGATTCCATGGGTATCACTTTAGACAACTTAACAACGACTGGCGGGATGAGTGAAAAAAGAACGCACCGTCCATCTGATGGTTCCGCGGTTGGGGAATACTTAGTTGATGGCTTGATGCGCAACATCCATGAATTGGAAATCCCAATTTTTGTAAATGCCGATGTCAAAGAAATCAATGAAGAAGATGGTCAAGTCAACGGGGTGACCGTTGAAGTAGAAGGAAACGAACAAACCATTGATGCCAAAGCAGTTGTCGTTACAACAGGCGGTTTCGGTGCCAATTTCGACATGATCACCGAGTACAAACCAGAATTGGCAGACTACGTGACAACGAACCAAGAGGGTTCGACTGGTGATGGAATCAAAATGATCGAAGCGTTAGGCGGACAAACGGTTGATTTAGAGCAAATCCAAATCCACCCAACAGTGGATCAGTCTAAATCACTGTTGATCACTGAAGCTGTCCGTGGAGAAGGCGCGATCTTGGTCAATCAAGAAGGCGAACGGTTCTTCAATGAAATGGAAACACGAGACAAAGTCTCTGAAGCGATTATTGCCCTACCTGAAAAATCGGCAACGTTAGTTTTTGATGCAGGTGTCAAAGAACGCGTAACAGCCATTGATTTTTACGAGCAACAAGGGTTAGTCAAATCCGCTGACACGATCGAAGAATTAGCAAAAGAATTGGACATGCCAGAAGCAGCGCTTGCTGAAACGATCGCTACTTGGAACAGCAGTGTGGCTGCTGGTGAAGACGAAGCCTTTGGACGCAGCACAGCAATGGACAACGATTTGTCAACAGGACCTTACTATGCCATCGCCATTGCTCCTGGTATCCACCACACGATGGGCGGCGTGAAGATCAACACGAACACAGAAGTGATCGCTACGGATAACGAGATCATTCCAGGTCTCTTTGCAGCCGGAGAAGTAACTGGTGGGTTGCATGGTGAAAACCGAATTGGCGGAAATGCAGTTGCCGATATCATCATCTTCGGACGCCAAGCAGGAACAAAAGCTGCCGAATTTGCGCAAGAAAATTAAACCATTCTCTATAAAAAAGAAGTACTAACGCTTTTCATCAGCGTTAGTACTTCTTTTTTCTCATATAATTGACACAATAGTTTTATTGATCTTATGCTGTCACTTTGATGATCTGCACCTCATAAGGCGCCAACTGAAGAAGTTGGTTTGTCGTTTTTCCTGTAAGCAAGTCGATTCCTGAAGTTGCTACCTCTACTTCTTGATTTTCTTCGGAAAAATTCATCACAAAATAATAGGTAGTCGGAGCGAGCTGCTCTTGCTGACTTTCTCTACTTTGAATCGACACGTTCGTTGAACCTTGGCGGACCCACTCATTTTGTAAGCGAAGCTGTTGTGTTACTTCTTGATAGAAGTCTTCCAAAAAGGCTTGATCCGTCCGTCCCCCAAGATAGTAGGCACTTCCTTCACCATAATCATTTACGGTCACTGCAGCTTGACCTTGATAAAAATCTGCACCGTACACCCCTAACGTTTGGGCGGTGTTTGTTTGGACAATACTACAATAATCATGAATTTGGTACTGCTGTTCCTTCATTAAAAGCAGATTTTTTTGTTTCGGATATAACGTATCGATTTCTTTCACAGACACACCAAACAGTTCTTCTAACTCTTGGGGCCATCCTCCTAAATAGGTCAAGTCCGTTTCATTCACGATCCCCGTCAAATAAGTGGAAACCAGTGTCCCGCCATTTTTCGTATACTGTTGAAATTTTTTCATAGTTTCTTTTGGTAAGAGGTAAAGCATCGGAGCGATGATCAATTGGTAAGCATCAAAGTCATGGTCTTTCGTGATGACATCAACCGCGATGTCATGATCCCAAAAATAGCGATAATGCTCTTGCAACGTTTGTGGGTAGCGTTTGCTCTCCAAACCAAAACCTTGCGCATCATTGAGCGCCCAATTGTTATCCCAATCATAGATGATCGCCACTTTGGCTTTTTTGTGCAATCCTTTGATTTCTTTGATTTCTTCTAAGGCTTTCCCCACTTGTGCTACACCTTGAAAAACACGATTTTGCTCGTCGTTGTCATGGTCCACGACGGCCCCATGGAACTTCTCAGATGAGCCTCGAGATTTTCGCCATTGAAAATAAAGATTACTATCTGAACCGTGAGCAATAAATTGCATAGAAGACAACAGATGCATCCCGGGGCGTTTCGTGCGGTTGACTGGATGCCAATTCACACCACTAGGGGTTGATTCCATGATCAAAAATGGTTGCTTTTTCAAGCTACGATATTGATCATTGATAAACCCAACCTTACTTGCCAAATCGGCTGTCGTTCCCCAATCATTATGCCAAGCAGGATAACAGTCCCAACTAATGACATCCACATGCTGGGCAAATTTTCCATAATCAAGACTATAAAAGGGAATCAAATCACGGGTATCTGCCATGAAATTCGTTGTGATCGGCACATCTGGAGACAAACGACGAATGTCTTTGATCTCATGTTCATAGAAATCAATAGTCTGATCGGTTACAAAACGATGCCAGTCTAGATTTAGTCCATGAACTTGCATTTCGCCGATCGGTGAAGGAGATTCGATTTGCGACCAATCGGTGATCGTATGGCTCCAGAACGGTCCCCACCAGGCCTCATTCAAGGCTGCTAGCGTTTGATACTTCTGCTTGACCCACTGACGAAAGTTTTCTTGGCAAATAGGACAATGACAATCTCCAGAATACTCATTGGAAATATGCCACATCAATAGTGCTGGGTGATCGTGGTAGCGTTCAGCTAATTTCCGATTGATGATCGCCACTTTCTCACGATAGATTGGCGAAGAAAAACAGTGATTGTGTCGCCCACCGTGTAACATTTTTTCCCGTTTTTCATTGGTCCGGAGAACTTCAGGGTATGCTTTAGACAACCAGGCAGGACGCGCACCGCTTGGCGTCGCTAAAATGACGTTACTGTTTCGTTCGGCGAGCTGATCCATGATTTTGTCTAACCATTCAAATTGAAACACCCCTTCTGCTGGCTCTAAGGCACTCCAAGCAAAAATACCAAGGGAAAATGTATTAGCATGAGCTTTTTCCATTAGTTCTAAATCTTTGGCTAAGATCTCGGGATAATTTAGCCACTGGTCAGGATTATAATCCCCACCATGTAAAAAGCGTTCTTCTAAGTTATATCTTGTCATCTTCTCTTCCTATCCTTTTGTGCCGCCAGCGGTCAAACCGGTGACAAAATGTTTTTGTAATGCAATAAAGACGAGCGCGATCGGAATACTGATCAAAATGGCCCCTGCCGCAAAAGTCGTATAGCTGGCACCCATTTTATCCGTGACTAATTTGTATAACCCGATGGGTAATGTATAGTACTCAGGATTACGTAAAATCACTGAAGACAGGGCAAAGTCTCCCAGTGGTCCGGTGAAACCATTCATGGCAACCACTGCGAGCATTGGTCGAGATAATGGAATCAAAATTTGCCAGAATATTCGCGTATTGCTTGCACCATCTATCTTGGCACTCTCGTCTAAATCTAACGGAATCGAGTCAAAATATCCTTTCAATAAGTACGTGTTCATGGGAATCTGACCCCCAACGTAAATCAAGATCAGCAACCAATGACTATTGATCAAGCCGAGCATTTGCGCCAGTACAAAAATTGCGATCAAGGCAGAGAACTGCGGGATCATTTGTAGTAGTAAGAACAGCATCAATCCATTTTTACGGCCTGTAAAACGAAACCGTGAAAAGGAATAAGCCGTCATGGAGACAAAGATCAGTGACAGGAACATAGTGCATACACTGATTTTCAATGAATTCAAATACCATTGACTATAATATAGCGAGTTGTCACCAGCAAACAATTTCGTGTAGTGACTTAATGTCGGACTCGTCGGAATCAGACTCGTACTTATTAAACTGTTCCCAGGATTAAAACTAGCACCGATCGTCCATAGTAAAGGGTAGACGATCACCACTACCGTAAAAATCAGTACAAGATATGTCAAGGATAGGCGGACAAATTTTTGTTTTTTCATACTTGCTGCCTTCATGTTATCCAACCTCCTTGAATGAATTTGTTCGGCGGAATTGCCATAAAGCAATCGCGATCACGACGATCGATAAGAGAATCGTCAATGCTGCTGCTAGTGCATATTGACTATTTTGCATCGTGAGCTTATAGATCCATGAAACCAAAATATCGGTACCACCAGCGGTCGAACCAGGAACTGCCGGTCCGCCAGAATTAAACAGATAAATAATATTGAAATTGTTGAAGTTAAACGTATATTGCGTAATCAAAATTGGTGCCATTGCATAAAGCAGTAATGGCAATGTGATTCGTCGGAATTTTTGCATAGCTGAAGCACCATCGATGGTCGCCGCCTCATACAAATCATCAGGAATGGATTGCAGCGTCCCTGTAGTCACGATAAAAATATACGGAAAGCCTAGCCAGCCTTGAATCAGTAACAAAGCTAAACGGGTCCAATTCGCACTCGTTAGCCAAGGAATCGGTGAAATCTGGAAGAAATTCAAAATCGTATTATTGATCGCACCAAAGGAATCATTGAACATTCCTGAAAATACCAAGATCGTAACAAATCCCGGAACTGCCCATGGGAGGATCAAAATCGTTCGAAAGAACTTTTTGAATCGTAGTTCTTTTTGATGCACCAGCACCGCTAAAAATATTCCGATAGAAACTTGTAACGTTGAGGCGATCAAGGTCCAGATAACTGTCCAGCCTAGAACATTGAAGAAGGTACTACGCCAAATATCGACAGTAAAAATCTTCTTAAAGGTCTCTAATCCCACCCAATCTGCTAAATTGGCAGGTGCAGAATGATAGAGATCATAGTTCGTAAAAGCTAACGCGATACTAAAGAGAATCGGAAAAATAACAGAAAACACGAGTAAGAAAAATGCTGGGCTACTCATTAAATAAGGATAGCCTTCTCTTAATAGTGCCTGGTAGCTTTCACGGATAGAGTTGACTGGTAGCTCATTGTCTCTTAATTCGCCGTTTTTATAGGCATCACGGATGTTTAAATAATAGAACAACAGACCAAAACCGATGACGATCAAGGCAACTAATCCTTCTGCTAATAAAAAGATGGAATTGTCTCTCGGCACTTCCACGCCTAATGTCACGATGCCCCAAAGTCCCATATTAAATAAATCTTTAAAGACGACAAGATACATAGTAAAAAAGAAGAAAAATAAAGCGCCTTTGATTTTTTGCCGATTATAAAATTGACCGAATCCTGGTATTATCGAGAATAGCATTGCTCGTTTTGCATACGACTGCGTGTTTTTCACATTTTCGCCCCCTGTAAGAAAAAGCCGCTGACAAACGTTTCGTTCGGCATTACTTGATTCCTAGTACTGAATCACCATCCGAAACGTTTGTCCTCGTAACGACTTTTTAGTTTTGAATTGCTGCAATGGCTGATTTGATCTGATCGACTGCCTGTGGTAGAGCTGTTTTCGGTTCAGCCTTTCCAGTAGCAATTGTCTGCAATGCGGCATCCATTGGTTCCCATACTGAATTCATTTCAGTGATCCCAGGCGTTAGTTCTGCGTATTGGGACTGAGCAGCAATGGCTGCAGCACTTTCGCTTTCTTGAACTGCTGGATCATCTGCCAATGAAGCAACCGCTGGTACTTCTTGCGTTTTTTCATAACGGACTTTTGAATTTTCCTCATTGCTGATGAATTTCACGAACGCTTCAGCTAATTCAGGGTTTTGGGAATAACTGCTTACGTTGTAGCTTTTGACACCGATAAAGGAGCCCATATGTTCACCATTGCCTAATAATGGCAATTCTTTCACACCATAGTCGATGCCCGCTTCTTTATAAGGAGACAAGTTCCATGGACCAGAGACGACAGCTGCAGCTTTTCCTTCCGTAAATAAAGAGTCCAACACATTGATTCCTTGTTCACCGACCAATCCGGATGGAAAAACACCTGCATCATAAAACTGTTGGATATAGTCCGCTCCTTCGATCGCACCTTCATTAGCTAATCCAATATCTTCAGGGTCATAGGATCCATCGGCATTCTCGCCAAAAACATAACCGCCATAACCGCTCAATACACCTTGTGCGTAATAAATTTGATCCCATAATGCCAGTAACCCATAACTGTCAGCACCTAAAACAGATTTAGAATACTCTAGCCACTCATCCGTTGTCTGTGGCAAGTCTTCTTCGGAAATTAGCTCTTTGTTATAATACAAAATTTGTGTTTCAACCGCTTTTGGTAAGCCGTAAACTTTGCCATCAACGATTTGCGATTGCATTGCTGATTCCGTATACAGATCTTGTAGCGTTTGATCGACTGTTAATTCTTTCAACAACCCTTCGGTAACTGCTGTACCGATTTGATCACCAGGAATTGTGATGACATCCGCACCTGTACCAGCGGGTCCATCCAATCGTAAATCTTCAATCTGTCCACCATAGGCTTTTTCGACCACTTTGATCGTCACATCGTGTTCTTCTTCAAATTGTTTGACTGCCTCTTCAATCCCAGCTGATTTTGCTTGGTCTTCCCAGACCAATAGATCATAGTCCTTATCGCTGCCACTATTTGCTGCAGTACTATCTGTCCCTTCACTTTGTGGACCGCAAGCACCTAATCCTAAAGCTGCTACACTTAAAAAAAGAACTCGAGACATTTTTTTCATCATCATTTCTCCACCTTTTCTTTATTTTGCAAACGCTATCTTCTCGTTTATAATAAATTATTTTACTTAATATGTAAATAGTTTTACTAAATTAATTTCTTCAATGGAGTAAATAAACGGATAAAATCAAGGTTTATCACACAAATTTTTTTTTCGAAATACCTCTATGTTACTAACTTCCACTATTCAGTAAATATATTTAGTAAATTCATTTACTTGGTAAAGTTGTTAGCGTATACTAGAAGAAAGAGGTGAAGAAGATTGGTTACAATAAAAAAAATTGCCGAGCAATCAGGCTTTTCACAAGCGACTGTTTCCCGATTATTGAAAGGCGACGAATCGTTGTCGATCGCAGCCGATACGCGTCAAAAAATTATTCATACCGCTTTATCACTAGGTTATGATCGCTCAAAAATAAAAACAACACTAGAAAAAATCGCCGTCCTTTTCTGGCTGACAGAACAAGAAGAGCTTCAAGATGTCTATTTTCGACAATTGCGAATCTCTTTAGAAAAATATGCGAAAATCAACAATTTGGAAATTCAACTGATCACCCATGAAGATGATGTTTTAGAAACATTGCAAGAGGTCGCGGGGTTTATTGGGATTGGCTCTTTCACTGAGAAAGAAACGCAGCAGTTCAAATCCGTTTGCCCCTATGGTGTCCTTTTGGAAATCAACCCCTGTCCAGAGCTGTTCGATACGGTCAAACCCGATACTGATCGAATGACGCAACTGGCGATCGATCTGTTTTTAACAAAAGGATACCGAAAGATCGGCTTTATTGGTGGCGCTTATCTAAATCCTGATACTCAACGTGCAGAAATGGATAGTCGCGAGATCATCTTCCGTCAAACGCTGGCTCGTCGAGATGCGTTCGATGAGGCGTTCTTATTTAGTGGTGGCAATTTTTCCGTTGAAACCGGCTATCGTTTGGCGAAAAAAATGGTGGAGTCCCTTGGTGACAATTTGCCAGAGGCGCTCTTTGTGGCTTCTGACACCGTCGCAGTTGGTGTGCTCCAAGCGTTAAATGAACGATCTATCATCATTCCTGATCGCTTGGAATTAATCAGTATCAATGACAATGAGATCGCAAAATTTGTGGCTCCCCCACTAACAACGTTTAACATCGATGTGGAGGAAATCGCCAAAACCGCGATCGATTTGCTGGTGGATCAGATCGTTCATCCTCGAGCGATCACCAAAACAGTCCTTTTAGGGGCTGATCTCATCGAGCGAAAAAGCTTTACGCAAGCTTAAAAAACGCCCCTAGAAAGTTAGAAAAAGCTAACTTTCTAGGGGCGTTTCATTGTCTAAATCGAAAAAAGCATTCTTTCGTTTTTCACATCTCTTTCGCCACAGCATACACAAGATGCGGCATGTCCACTTGTCGATAGTGTTTAACAAAGCGATCCACCAGCTTCATTCCATTGCGCAATGCCACATTTATGGAGGCTTGATTGGACTCACGAATGATCGAATAAACAATATCGGCATTCAGCGTTCCAAACGCATAGTCTTTACAAGCCTGGGCGGCTTCTGTGGCAAACCCATGATGCCAGAAGTTCTTTTGAAACAAGTACCCAATTTCTAAAACAGCTTCTCCCTTGACGTCTTGCCACGTCAAGCCGCATTGACCGATCGCTTGCCCGGATGCTTTCTCAATCACTAGCCACAAGCCAATGTGATCGTTTTGATAGCGTTGCAGCTGTTTGTCGATCCAACCAGTGACTTCCTGCTCACTGAAGGGTCCTTCATAGGCAATCATGACTCCTGGATCTTGCAAAATCTTTTCAATCGCTGGACGATCGTCATGACTCATTTCTCGCAACAATAATCGCTCGGTTTCAATTAGTGGTTCCATAGTTGTTGCGCTCCCTTCTATTCCATTCGGTTTCTTTTCAAAAAATACCAACTCGCTGCCCATGCGGTGATGGGTAAAATAATCACCGCTGCCAGACCCGTGATCAAACAAACGATCAATTCTGAGACGAACGCCTTTGAATTGATCATTTCACCAAAGGAGATCGACAAATCTTGAAACCACGCAATCAACGCCAGATTACTTCCCATAAAGGCAAACAATAAGGTATTGATCGTCGAAGACAATACGTCTGATACCACTGTCATACTACTTTTACTTAATGCCTTGATTGAGACTTGCGGGTTTGCTTGAAAAAGTTCATAGGTCGCAGTGCTGATCGCCATACTCCCATCTGCCACCGCCCCCGAAAAACTCATCAAAATGATCGCAGTCATCAATGTCTTAAAATCGATGGCTACATCAAAGGAATACATCGCCAACTCATCGAGTTCCTCTGCCGAAAACCCATGAAGATTCATTGCAGAGAGCACAAGAGGAAATAATAGTAGAAAAAGCCCTAGAAAGACCAACACACAGACAAAGGCAATTTTGGTTTTCTGATTGACGCCGTTCACGAAAAACAAGGTGATCGCCGCCACGGCTAAAAAGGCAACACAAGCCGCTGGTAAAATCGGTGCCCCTCGGTCAATCAGGACCAGTAGCGCTAGAAAGACGGCCACATTCATAAACAGACCTGTGACTTGAAACAGCCCTTCGATCCGAAAAACAGCGAAAGTCAGCAAGAGAAAAAGCAAGATCAACACAAACAAAACAGTCATTTTGCTTTCCTCCTATGCACTTCAAAACAAAGGAGCGTCAACGGTACCGATAAAACCAACGCAAAGCCGCCGCATACTGTACGCACTATTTCTAAAGAAAGATGCATCGGCAATGCTTGCGAAAGCAGCCAGCCATTGGCTAGGTAAAACAATAGCGCTGGCATACTCCCACTTAAATAGGCAAACAACAAGACATTGATCATCGAAGAAGTCGTATCTTGCGCGATGGACCGACCGATCGCTAATCGTTCCTTGCGGCTCGTCTGGGGATTGATGCGTTGGATCTCATCTAAACTGGCAATCAGCATGACGATGTTGTCCATGCTGGCACCGATTGCGCCAATCAGCAGACTTCCTAGATAGACACTGCGATACGGACGGGTCAGAAACGACATTTCCTCATAGCGCAACCCATGATCTTGCAAAAGATCCATGGCGAATCGACAGAGAAAAAACGCCAAGAGAACGCTGGCTAAGGAGGCAATGATTTTGCGGCTGTCGATCGTGCGAAAGCCATAAGAAATCCCCATCGTCATAACCAACGAGACGATCGTAAAAACGATCATCAAAAAGACCAATGAAAAGGAGCTGTTGCCTTTGTGAAACCAAAGAAAAAGGAGCAGCAAGCCAGTATTCACAAAGATACTAAGCAAAGCCCGTAAGCCTTTTTTGCCACCAATTGCGACTACTGCCATCAGGAATAAGGCAAGGAAGAAAAAGAGATACCCATCCCGTTTTTGTGTTTGTACCTTCCAGCCATCTCCTTCTTTTTGCAAAAGCAGCTGTTGTCCGGTCTGATACAACGGATGAATCGCACCGTTGGGCGTGTATTCTGTAGTGACTGTCCGCAGTGCCCCAGCTTCTTCTCCGTTGCGAAGGATCCCTTGAATCTGCTGCTGTTCGGCGGTGACTTGAACCGTTTGTACTTCTATGATCGGCTGTGCATAAAAGCGACTGCTTTGGGTTTGGATCAGCCAGCTCAAGACCAGCATGCTAACAAAGGCCGCTAGATAATAATACTTTTTCAAGACCGTCTCCTTTCTTTTTCAGCAAAAAAAGACTTAGACAAACCACCAGTCCTACGACCAATCACCTTGTGAGGCTGGCTGACTGGTCGAAATGGTTACTGTGTTGGCGAGACTAACTGCTTTGCTAGTCGCCTGCTTTGTCAAAGTCCTTTTAATTGCTCGTTTTGCTTACACGACATTTTGCGCTGTACCTGCTTTAAAGCCGCTTAAGTTCGCCACAGCGATCCCCATCAAACGACGTCGGGTTTCGACTGGCGCCCAAGCGATATGCGGCGTCAAATAGCAATTTGGTGCTTGCAACAAGGGATTGTCCGCTGCAATCGGTTCTTTCGAGACGACATCTGCCGCCAAGGCTGCAATCTGCCCGATTTTCAGCGCTTCAGCAACTGCTGCTTCATCAATCAAGCCGCCACGCGAGGTATTGATCAGGATCGCAGAAGGTTTCATTTGCGCCAAAGCTGTGCGATCGATCATTTTTTCTGTCTCAGGAAACTGTGGAACATGAAGGCTAATGATATCTGCTTCTTGATACAGTTCCGCCAACGACACTTGTTTTGCCCAATCCGCTTGTGCTGGTTTTGGTCGATGATTAAAGTAGATTACTTTCAATTGAAACGCATGTGCGATCGTGGCAACTGCTTGAGCGATCGCACCATATCCAATCAGCCCAATCGTTTTGCCTGCCAATTCCATCAACGGTGTCTGCCAATAAGAAAAATCTTTGCTAGTTTGCCAGTCTCCCTGATGCACGGAACGATTATGGTGTCCCACTTGATTCGTCACTTCCAGCAGCAAAGCAAAGGTCGCTTGTGCCAATGCATTGGTACTGTAGCTAGGAATATTGGTCACGGTGATTCCTTGTTCTTTCGCTGCTGCCAAATCAACGACATTGTATCCAGTTGCTAATACCCCAATGTAGGTCAATTGCGGACATGCTTTGAGCACATCAGCGGTGATCGGCGTTTTATTTGTCAAAATCGCTTCGGCATCACCGATTCGCTCAATAATTTCTTGTTTATCTGTATATGAGGTACGATCATACACCGTCACCTCTCCTAATTCTTCAAACCCTTGCCAAGCCAAATCCCCTGGATTCAACGCATAGCCATCAAGTACAACGATCTTCATTCTTTCGCCCCTCTCGCTTTTCCTTTTGCTTTTCCATAAAAAACGGGAATTCCTAGTAACGTCACGCCGATTCCCACGACTGCTAACCACGTGTCAGTGATCAAGGTCATGATCAAGATAAAACAGCCGCCTAAAATCGCAATCAAGGGAATGATTGGATAGAAAGGAACTTTATACGGACGCTTCATCTGCGGTTCTGTTTTTCGCAAACGAAAAACTCCTACAAACAATAATACACTAAAGAACCACATAACAAAAACCAGCATATCGGTCAAGAGATCAAAGGTGCCTAAAAGCATCATGACACACGCGATCCCTAATTGTAAAAAGGCCGCCGCATAGGGTGCATTAGTGGTTTTACTTAAGGTCGCAAAGGTCTTGCTGAAAGGAATCTCATCTTCCAACGCCATCGCATATGGGACCCGCAAGCCAGTCATTGTATAGCCGTTCAATGCGCCATACACAGAGATCAAGATACCGATCGTGACCAATTTTCCGCCAAAACTGCCGAACAAGGCCATCGCAGTTTCTGAGGCACTGTTCAAATTACCAGCGATTTGATCGATCGGCAATGTTTTTAAAAAGGCAACATTGATCAACACATACACCAAGGTAACAAAACTCAACCCAAAGATGATGGCTTTTGGCAAATCTTTTTCGGGTCGCTTCATTTCTCCAGCGACATTGCCGACCCCCATCCAGCCATCATAAGCAAAAAGGGTTGCTAAGAGGGCACTACTGATACCAGCTGCAAGGGAGCCTTGAGTATTGGAAGAAAAATCCACCAATGAGACCGATACTTGCCCTGGTGTCATCAGGCCAGCCACGATAATCACCGCAATCGGAATCAGCTTGACTGCTAAGGTGACGGACTGGACTTGAGCTGCAGCTTTTGTTCCCAAAAGATTAATCAAGGTCACACTCGTTCCGGTCAAAATCGATAAAGGAAGCAAATAATTGCTAGGTAGATGAAATAAGTTCAAACATTGTGTTGCGAAAATAATACTTAAAGCCGCCACGTTCGCTGGAAAGTAAATGATACTTTGTGCCCAGCCTAATAAAAAGGAGGGTAATTTCCCATAAATTCTTTCGATATATCGAATAGGTCCGCCGGTCTCAGGAATCGCCGTCGCTAACTCTGCCACGGTCAAGCCGCCGCAAATCGTTAGAAAGCCGGCAAGCAGCCAAACCAACAAGGTCAATCCAGTCGATTGGGTCTGCTGGACCACAGCCGCTGCTTTGAAAAACACGCCGGCGCCAATCACCGTTCCCATTACTGTCGATAATGCCCCAAAAAAACTGATTTCTTTTTTCAATTGACTTTTCACAACATCACTTCCTTTTTAAATGAATAAGTCAAAGTATAGCGGATAGAAACTATCTTGACTAGAGGAATTTCAGAAAACAAAAAGCAAATACCATGAAAAGACGGCATTTGCTCCAAAATTTTTTTATTCTTTTGTGGATTCTTGAAAAACCAGCAACGGAAGCTGTCGTTTTTTGTGCATTTGTTGAACCAAATAAATTCCTGCCAGCAAGATGATCGGGAAAATGATCGCACCTAAAATCCCAACCTGCAGCTGTTGTCCCGTCCATTCGACGATGCTACCGACGACAGCGGGTCCGATTGAACATCCTAGATCTCCCGCTAATGCCAAATAAGCAAATAGCGCCGTCCCGCCGTTGCGAATGTATTGCGCAGAAAGACTAAAGACCCCCGGCCACATGATCCCTACGGCAAAACCGCTTAAGCCGCAGCCAAGGAACCCGATCAATGGCAATGAAGCAAAGCCGATCATCATATACGCCAGTAGGCAAAGCAAAACACTCAAAAACATAAAGCGTTTCAAATCGATTCGTTCTCCAAATTTGCCGTAAAGCAAGCGGGAGATCCCCATCATCAAGGCAAAAACCATCGGTCCTGCCAAATCGCCTAGTGTCTTACTAACACCTAAGCCCTGTTCAGCAAAGGTCGATGCCCATTGGCTGACTGCTTGTTCGCTGGCTCCAGCACAGACCATCATCACCAGAAACAGCCAAAAGCTTTTCAAGGAAAAGAGCTGCCGAGTGGTCAACCCTCGTTCTCCTTCGGCAACGATTGGCGCCAACGGGACTTTGGTAAAGAAAAACAAATTGACCAACGGGATCAGCGCCCAGACGATCGCTAAAATCGGCCACTGTTGAATACCGAACACCATGAAGAACGCCGTTGAGAACAAAACGACCCCCACGTACCCCCAGCAATAAAACGAGTGCAGCATGCTCATCGTTTTTTCCTTATGTTCCGTTGGACAGGCTTCAACGATGGGACTGACTAAAACTTCCAGCAAGCCACCGCCAATGGCATACAACAAAACCGCTGCTAATAATCCACTAAACGGGGTCGGAAACCATAAGGGAAAAATGGCTAAACCAATCAAGCCGATCGCTGCAAAAAAATGCGCCGCTACGATCGAAATACGATAGCCGATACGGTCTACAAAAAAGATTGCTGCAAAATCGACGGCTAACTGAGTCAAAAAGTTAAAACTGACCAACAAAGTTATCTGGCTGATTGGTAGCTGGTATTGGCTTTGAAAGGTCAAAAATAATAAGGGGGCAAAATTATTGATCACGGCTTGAACGATGTACCCTACAAAGCAAGCCGCAATCGTCGAACGATAACTTTTCATTTTCACTTCTCCTTTGCTCGTCTTATCAGTATACCAAGTCCAATCAGTCGGGAACCATGGAGAAAACACTTTTTTTACCCAGAGAATCTTAAGGAAATCAGGATTCCTCTTTCTTCAGATGATTTCCTTAAATAGAAGCAGCAAAAAAGCTGCCCTCACAGACAGCTTTTTCCGACTTATTCTCAAGGCTAGGCGTTTTTCCTCCGGGCAGCGATGGTTTTCATGGTGGCTTCAAAGATTGGGCCAATAAAGACGATACACAAGAGAGTACCTAACCCCACACTGGCGCCTAACGCAAAACCGATCAAGACCATCGCAGCATCCAAGCCGATACGGATCGTTTTTTGGGTCAATTTGCTTCGTTTGTAGATCAAGGCAGTCAAGGCTTCAAGTGCGGCCGACCCTTTGTTGGAAGAAACGTAAATGCCGGCGCCGATGCCAAATAAGATCGGTGCAGCGAAAATAGCGATCCATGGGTAGAAAGGCAAATGAATTGATACTTTGTCCATCACTGGTTCAAAGATCCCAATCAACAAGCCTAAGCCGATCCCGTTGATAAAACTGCCAATGCCTAATTCGGCACGATCAAAGACTGCAACGATCAACAAAACAACAATGTTAAAACACAAACTGGCTATCCAAAAAGGGACATCGATAAAATTCAAAATTCCTAACAAAAACGTACTGATCGTATCATATCCTTGATGGGCAGTGATCAATAAGGATATGGCTAACGCAATCAGCCCGGTACCTATCAAAACTTGTGCAAATTTTTTGGTTTCTTTCACAACATCACGCTCTCTTCTTTATTTTTCCTCTCTTAGTTTACCGTGAAAGCGTCACAATTACTATCATTTAATCACAAAAACCGGATTTTTTTTGAAGAAATCTAAATTCAATCAAGGGATTCATAATGCTGTTCATAGGTATCGCGAAACTCTTTGGGGGTCAAGCCATTTAACTTCTTAAACATCTTCGAAAAATAGTTGGTATTGTTGTAACCAATACGATCGCCGATCTCACTGATCGTGGCTTTCGAATGAAGCAGCAGCTGTTGGGCTTGCTTGATGCGCACCAGATTGACGTACTGATTAAAGCTCATTTCCGTTTCTTTCTTAAAGAGTTGCCCCAAATAAACAACGCTAACGTGCAGTTCTTCTGCCGCTGATTTGACCGTCAAATCATGGGTGTAGCCTTCTTCAATCAGCTGGATCGTCTTTTGAACGATCTCTGAATAACGTTTTTGCGGCGGCTGCGATTTGGCCAGCTCCAACACATCATCAAAAAGTTGCCGCAAATCTGCCAATGTATTGGACTCGCGAATCCGTGCCAAAATCTGCTCATGGTTTTCTTGGGAAAGCACCGGCAGTTGCCGATAAATATCATTGAACAACAAAAAAGAAACATAGCGAACATGTTCAGGGTCTGCTTGGGTTTGTTCCAAAATAGCGAACATTTTATCTAGCTCATGTTGGATCGTTTTAACATCCCCGATGGTCAGCGCTTTGTTAAAAGATAGAAACGGTAGTTCTTCGTTTCGCTCTAATATATCCACGTGGATCGTCTGTTCTTGTAAAAACAGATCTGGATAGAAGGCTTGCAGCGATTGAACTTGCTTGATTTTCTCATAGGCTTTATACAAATTCTCCCACTCGTTGATGGTTTCGCTCATGATCAACTGCCAGTCTTTACTATTAAGTTGCTGGGCTAATGCTTTTAAGACAGCGTTGATTTGTTGTCTTGGTCCGGCTGCGGTAATGATCACTTGGTTTTCATCTAATCGCCCTGGTAAGATCAATGGCTGATCGTGTTGCTGAAAAAACGTCGTGATTTTTTGTAAGATCTCGGCAGTCCCATTGAACTGCAAAACGGTAAAGGGGGCTGCTAGCGGCACCCTCTGTTGCGCCAGCAAATGGAGGTACTCGCTTTCGTTCAATTCATCATTCAACCAAAGCAGCAGGCTTGATTCTTGATAAAGTTCTTTTTCTGCCAACAGTTTTTGCTGCTCCTCTAACTCAGCTGCAATCGCTTGAACACTGCTACGCAGTTCTTCTTTGTTAACAGGTTTGACTAGATAATTACGCACACCTAACGCCATGCCTTGTTTGACAAAGGCAAACTCTTGATAACCAGATAGAATGATCGAAAAAAATCGATTCCCAAACGCTTGCGCTTGGCGGATCATATCGATGCCGTTCATTTCTGGCATCCGAATATCCGTGATCAGCAAATCAACGGAATGTTCTTGTAGATACTCTAGGGCCTCACTAGCACTTTTCGCTGTATGCACCACCTCAAAGCCCAGCTCTTGCCAAGGCAAGATCATTTGCAGCCCTTGCAAGATCATATATTCATCATCAACGAACATTGCTTTATACATCTGCCTCATGCCCCCTTTGCAAATTGTTTTCATCTAGACGGATCTTGACCGTAAACCCAGCGGCTGCTTGAGACGTAACGTCCATTTGATAAGCGCCATTGAACATGCCCCGCAACCGTTCGTGAACATTTTTGATCCCGATTGAGGTTTGGGCTCCGATCTCCTGATTTTGCAATTCTTCATGAATCATCCCTAACTGCTGCGGATCTGCGCCTTTGCCGTTGTCTTTGACTTCAATCACGATTTGACCGGCTTCTTTATAAGCTTTGATACTGATGGCGTTATCATTGCGCTGATAATCGATGCCGTGAACAAAATAGTTTTCGACAAGTGGCTGCAGTGTGAACTTCGGCAATTCTAACTGTTCTAATGCCGGATCGATGGTTACATGATAGGCGATCTTATCTGGGTAGCGCATCTGAAACAAGTAGACATATTTTTCACAAAAATCGATTTCTTCTTTTAAGGTCTTCGTCTTTTCTTGCGTCGTGTTGTTCCGTAATAGGGCCGAAAAAGCATAGACGACATCCGCCAGCTCTTCTTGGTTGCGGCTCAAGGCATACATTCGAATGTATTCTAACGTGTTATACAGAAAATGCGGATTGATCTGGGCTTGCAGCGCCCGCATGTCGGCATCCCGTTGTTTGATCTCTAGCGTGTAAATATCTTTGATGTACTCGTTGATACTGTAGGTCATTTGATTGATGGCTTCTGCGATTTCTTTCAGCTCTTGTTGGACATTGGCGGTATCGATCCGTTTGTCAAAATTCCCTTGGCTGACTTCTTTCGTCGCATAGACGATCTGCTGTACTTGCGATGTATAGCGCTTAAAGGTGCGATGAAGCACCCATAGGACCAATAATAGAATCCCAATCCCAAAACTAAAGATCCAAATGGCGCTGGAAAAAATATCACGCCAGATAACCCTTTTTGACAACAAAACCAGGGACACTTCTCCGCTGACAGTGGTTTGTTTTTTGATATAAAAGTCTTTCGAAAGAGTGTCGTGAATGGTTCCGTGAGCAACCGCCTGATCAATTTTGGCTAAAGTTTCCTTGCTGAGGTTCGTGGCATCCTTGTACAGCCGCTGACCATTTGAGGTATACAAAAAACTGTTGATTCCATGAATTTGGTTGTCTTCTTGTCGATTGGCTAAAACATCGTCTGAACGAAAGATCACGTAGACTTGGCCTAAGGGCTGGGCATAATTACTTGGTTGGGCGATCGAACGAACAAAAAACAGACGATTTTTTAAATCAATCTGTTTGCCGCTGTGTTTTTCTCCATAAGGTGTATCCGGCGTTGCCACTAATGTCTCATTGCTTTCATCCAATTGAATGATGATCTCTTCGATACTAGGATGATTACGAATCAAACGATAGAGAATATTGGGCAAGTATACACTCTGTCCCGTCTGGCGAAAAATATCATTACTATAGGAAAAATAATCTGGCAGTGAAAGCTGCAAATAGTTGCGTAATGATTCAAAGGCGGTATCTGAACTAGTAAATTCGCCAAGTACCGTTGAAACAACGGTATTTTGATCTTGCACGTAAGCATCCAGCTGCAAGCTTGTGCTCTCCACTAAACGTTCACTCGTAGTAAAACGATCCGCTCCGGTATAAGCGGTCAGGACCAACATAATAATGATGGAGATGATCACCAAGAGTACACTGTACAGCTGCATCAACTGATTGATCAAAAAATCGTGTTTGAACAAACGAAAACGCCACTTAGTCATGTGCCAAATCCCGATCAATGACGTTTTTTTCCTGACTGATCGCCACATGGCACCATAAAATCAGTAAGCTGAAGGTTCCAAAGAGCAAGAGCCCTTTCATCATCCAAGTAAAAACTAGAATACTAGCGATCCCAACCAGCAATTTTAGAAAGGTCGCCATATGAAGAAACAGACACACAAAGGACAATTTCAGGTTATTCCACAAGGAAATCTCATAGGACGTGTCAAAAACCACACTTAACAGGTACAGTAAAACACTCAATCCACTGACAACAACTAAAACAAAAGAGATCATCAACCAAATCAAGCCTTGGATCTGGGTAGCTAAATACAGGTTATACACTAAGAACCCTGTCAGTAGGAAGAACAGATAAAACTGCTTATTGGCCTTGACAAAGACGTTGCGCCAAATGCGCCATGCGCTGCGAAAGCTTTGATGCTCATAATTTAAACCGTCTTCGTGGATCAAGGTACTAATGGTATGAAACGCTGGACCGATCCCTAAGATTCCGCCACCTGCCAATGTCAATACGACGAAAAACAAATTCAACTTCACGATCGCCCAAATCAAGCGAAAGCCCTTGACCAACCCACTATTTGCTGTTTCTTCCATTTAAAATTCCTCCCTTATTTGTTCCCTATCGAAAATGTAGCATGATTTTAGCTTCCTACTCAAGCTACCTGAGAATCTTTTAATGCTATGTACGTTTTAGATGCTCCATGCTTGCTGCTTGAAGGTTAAAAAACAAAAGTAACGTTATTTTTTCATCAAAGATTTTGCTACTTACTTTAAAGAAAAAGCAGCCAGAAGCTAGACGTGGGAACCATTGGTCCTGATGCGTTTAGCCTCCGGCTTGCTTGATCTATTGATTGGTGAGCGGCGCCTGTTGCTTATTCTTGGCTTGCGCGGTACTCATCAAATTGTTTTTGCATTTCATCGCGGACCTTCTCCCAGCCAGCGGTTTTTAATTCTTCGTTTAGTTTCGGAACATTTTCTTCTGGATCGATCGTTCCGGTTGCTAAACTTGCTTTGTAACGGTTCATGACATTGGCGATATTCGTGATTTCTGTTTTCACATTATCAGTCTTGAAGTTGAAGCCTAAGATTGGTGATGCTTCCGCGTTAGCAATGTTTTCATCACGCTCTTTGATCATATCGTCTGTGATGGATTCTTGTGTGTAAAGGATCATGTTGTTCCCAGTGTTCCAAGCAGCCATCCGGGTATTTGGCAAGTAGCCATCAAGGAGACGGATTTTGTTGTCTTGGCCTTCGATTTTTTCCCATGCTTCACCTTCGACACCCCAAACCAATCCATTCAACAATTCAGGATCGCTGTTCAACAAGCCCAACACTTCCACTGCTTTTTCTTTGTTTTTCGAAACATTCGCTACGACAAAGTTTGCCATTTGCGCTTGTCCGGTTGATTTTAATTGTTTCGTGATTGGACGTGAAACCAATTCATGACCTGCGGCATTGCTTAAGATCGTATCGCCGTAATCCATTGGTCCTTGGGTTTCTTCACGCATGAACCATGTGTTGCCTTCTAATGGGTAACCAGTTGTATTGGTGGCTGCATCGGTTGGGATCAAGCCTTCGTTGTACCATTTGTGCATCAATTTCAAGTTTTCCATTTGTTCATCATCTTCGTATTGATTGATGATCTTCGTTGTATCGCCATCCAATTTGACAGCAAATGGGTAATCTTTCCCAATCACATAATCATAGTTTCCAGAAACATTAAAGGTTTGTCCGATCGCAAACGGTGCGATGTTTGGTTCTTCTTCTTTGAACTTCTTCAACACGTCTTCGGCATCTGCATAAGATTCGATCCCGCTGATATCCAAATCATATTTGTCTAAATATTGTTTATTGAAGGTCAAGACTTGTTGGGCATAAATATTGCCGTTGACTGGAAAGGCATATAATTTTCCGTCGATCGTATTGCCTTTGATATAAGATTCGTCTAATTGATCATACGCTTCTTTGGCATATTTTGGTGCTAACTCCGTCAAATCTGCATACGCGCCTTTTTGCGCATTGGCAACATAGTTTGAGGCAAAGGAAATATCGTAGTTTTCACCCGATGAAATGATGGTACTCATTTTTTGATCCCAATCACCCCAGCCGATATACTGCAGATCGATGCGAGCGTTGGTTTTTTCTTCAATGCGTTTATTGGCGATCTCCATTAATTGATCAAAGTTTTCTGGCTTGTCCCCGACTTGATACATCAATAAAGTCGTTACGCCGTCTGCATTGTTTTCTGAATCGGATGTTGCGCCGTTCGACCCACAGGCAGCCATTCCCAAAGTTGCCGCTGCGGCCATCCCAGCAAAAGCTGTTTTTTTCCACAAATTCATTTTTGTTTCCTCCCTATACTTATTTGATTATTCTTTGACGCCACCAATTGTCAGACCACCGACAAAATACCGTTGGAAGAATGGATAGGTGATCGCAATCGGTAAGGTTGCAACAACAACGATTGCCATGCGAGCAGTTTCGCTTGGCAAAGCGGCCAAACCACCTTGGATCTGGGCAGCCATACCAGAGCTTTTGGCTAGATAGTCCAAGTTACTTTGAATCCGCATCAAAAGTGCTTGTAACGGCACTAAAGAGTCTTTTTGAATATACAACAATGCATTGAACCAGTCGTTCCAATAGCCAAGAGCGGCAAATAGACTGATCGTTGCGATCCCTGGAACCGCTAAGGGCAACACGATGGACAGAAAAATCTTCATTTCGCTGGCACCGTCGATGCGCGCAGATTCTATAATACTATCTGGTACCGTCTTTTTAAAGAAGGTCCGCATAACAAGGATATTAAAAGGCCCTAAGGCAAGGGGTAAAATCAACGCCCAAATCGTGTCTTTCAATTGGATCAAGTTGACCATCACTAAGTAATTGGCAACCATCCCTGGCGCAAATAACATGGTGATCAAAGCGAAGATCGTAAAGAACCGACGG
This sequence comes from Enterococcus sp. 4E1_DIV0656, assembly GCF_002140695.1. NCBI lineage: Bacteria > Bacillati > Bacillota > Bacilli > Lactobacillales > Enterococcaceae > Enterococcus > Enterococcus sp. 4E1_DIV0656. The sequence continues at coordinate 729,144 of NZ_NGLF01000002.1, forward strand.
AATGGAAAATTTGAGCGAGAGATGACATAGGCATATAGCGAAGTCATCGTTGCATTGACGAAGGTACCAAAAACAGTGATAAAAATAGATACGCCAAATGCTTGGAAAATTTTGCTGCTCATTTGTCCGCTAAACAGGTAGGTATATGCTGCGAACGAAAATTCTTGTGGCCAAAAGCGATAGCCGTTTTCTGCCAAAGAGGTTTCACTGGTCAATGAGATCGCGATCACAAAGAGAAACGGCAAGACACAGGAAATCGCGAACAGACCGATCACGATATTAAAAATCAGGTTGACCGTTGGGTTAAAGGAGCGGATCTCGACTTTCGTTACTTTTTTCTTCATTTATCCATCCTCCTTAGAATAATGCTGAATCTGGTTCTAGTTTACGAACAACCAAATTCGCTGTTAGTAATAATAATGCCCCAACCACTGATTGATAAAGGCCGGCAGCTGCGGTCATCCCGAAGTCGCCTGTGGCAGTCAGTCCATTATAAATGTACGTATCTAAAACGGAGGTGACTTGGTACAACGCCCCAGAGTTTCGTGGGACTTGATAGAAAAGTCCGAAGTCGGCACGGAAGATCCCACCGATGTTCAAAATCAACAAGACGGAAATCATTGGAATCAGTTGTGGCAACGTCACATTTTTAATCTGCTGCCATTTGCTGGCACCATCGACCATCGCGGCTTCGTAATACGTTTGATCGATCCCGACCACTGACGCATAATAGATGATGCTGTTGTAGCCTAAGCTCTTCCAGACATTCATAAAGACGAAAATAAACGGCCACCATTTCGGATCAGCATACCAGTTGATTCCTTCACCGCCCATACCCGTGATCCATTGGTTGATGATCCCTTTGTCTGGACTCAAAAAGGCATAGACAAAGTACGAAATAACCACCCAAGAAAGGAAGTACGGCAACAGTGACATCGTGTGATAAACTTTTACCAAACGCTTATTGCGTAGCTCACTCATTATAATGGCAAAGGCAATCGCAAAGAATAGGTTGAATGCTAAAAATACGATATTGTAAAGTAATGTATTTCTAGTGATCAGCCAAGCATCATTGGATGCAAATAAAAATTTAAAGTTATCAAAGCCGACCCACGGGCTTTGTTTCAAACTGGCAAAAAAGCCGTCTGGTGAAATGTGGAAATCTTTGAACGCCACCACATTTGCGAATACAGGTATATAGAAAAAAAAGATAAACCAGACAACACCTGGCAAAGCCATCAATATTAACGCTTTGTATTGCCAGACATTCCTCCAAAACCCCTTTTTCTTCACATCTCATCATCTCCTTCATGCTACTAGAATAACGCTTTCATCCCTAAAAAATAAGGAACAAACTAAAGATAAAATGAAACAAATTAAAGGTCTTTGTTTATATTTTGTTTTTATTCTCTAAAAACCAGAAAAACGTCCTACCTTTTGCAAGATAGGACGCTTCATTGAGTTGTTTTTTACAAAGGATCAATCGACAAAGCCGTTTTGCTGAATCACTTCGCGGAACCACTCACCTGACTTTTTGATGGTGCGTTTTTGGGTAGCCAAATCAACGGCAATAAACCCGTAACGATTTTTGAATTCATTCAGCCAAGACCAATTATCCATGCAAGTCCACATGTGATACCCGCGGCACCGGCTGCCTTCTTGGATTGCTTGGTGAACATACCGCAAATGATCTTTGATAAAGGTGATGCGGTACTCATCTTGGATCTGACCGCTGGCATCGATAAAGCGTGTTTCATCTTCGACTCCCATGCCGTTTTCTGAAATATAACAAGGGATATTGCCGTAGTTGTCTCGTAGGTTGATCAAGGTATCATAAATGCCTCGTTCATAAATTTCCCAGCCTCGATGGGGATTGATTTTCTTTTCTGGCCAATCATAAACATCGAAGTAATCTTCTGGCATTGGAGTGTCCGCTGTTTTGGCAGAACGCTTTTGCTGCACCCGCCGCGGCTGATAATAGTTGACCCCCAAGAGATCGACCGTGTTTTCTTTAATGATCTGCAAATCTTCTGCTCTGGTTTCTGGCATGATCGCCAACTCGTTTAAGACAGTGATCAATTCTTCCGGAAAGGTGCCTTTGACCGCTGGATCTAAGAAGGAACGGTTGAAAAAGGCATCTGCCAGTTGCGCCGCTTGGCCATCTTTTTCATCATTCGGATCTTTCGGATAGGTCGGTGTCAAATTCAAGATGATGCCGATTTCGCCTGATTGCTGAGACTGACGGAAGCGTTGGATCGCTAAAGCGCTGGCGAGTGCTTCATGGTAGCCGACTTGCACCGCATGTGCCAAGTTGATTTCTGCTGGGTAATGCTGTTGATACAAATACCCCATCTCCACTGGCACGATCGGTTCATTTTGCGTGAACCAATGACGGACTTGATCACCGAACAACTCAAAACACAAAGCGGCATAATCTGCAAATGCTGTGACAGTCTCGCGATTGAGCCAGCCGCCTTCTTTTTGCAGTGCCATCGGCATATCAAAATGATACAAATTGATGAAAGGCTCGATGCCATTTTCGATCAAAGTGGCGAAGTACTCGCGATAAAACGCCACCGCTTGTTGATTGACCGCTCCTCTTCCTTCTGGCAGCAAGCGACTCCACTGGATCGAGGTTCGAAAAGAATTAAAGCCGATCTCTTTCATCAATGCTACATCTTCTGGGTAACGCTGCAGCAGCTGGACGGTATCTTCGGGTCCCCGTTTTTGATAAAAGCGTTCTGGTTCCGTTGCGTACCAATAGTCCCAAATCGAATCCCCTTTGCCATCATCGACCGTTCGTCCTTCAGTTTGCGGACCGCTGGCAGCGGCTCCCCACCAAAAATCTTTAGGAAAATGCAGGTTAGTCATGGGCAGTCACCTGCTCTTTGCCTAACAAGAGACAGCCGATAATGCCACTTTTGTTCGGCAAGCCCCAAGTGACGATGTAGTCTTCCACTGGTGGTGTCTCCATATAGCCTGCCATTTGTTTCAGGAAGGCTTGTTGGATTTGAGCGAGTAAATGCGGCTGATTCATGACCCCACCGCCTAAAATGATTATCTCAGGTGCTAAAGTTAACGTGATATTGACCAGCGCTTGCCCTAGATAAAAGGCCTGCAACCCCCAAATCTCGTGCGCTTGCGGCAAGTCTTGTCCTTTGATCCCCGTACGTCCTTCCAAAGAAGGCCCTGCGGCTAATCCTTCCAGACAGTCGCCGTGATACGGGCATGTACCAGCATACATATCTTCACTGTGACGTTTGACATAGATATGACCGATTTCTGGATGACCGATCCCTTCGAAAATCTTTCCTTCACGAACGACCCCGGCGCCAATGCCGGTCCCTACCGTCAAATAGACACAGCTGTCTTTGCCTTGTGCCGCTCCTTGGCGTAATTCTCCATAAGCGGCAGCATTGACATCTGTTGTCCAAGCAAATGCTGTCTCTGGGTAGCGCTTCTTCAACGCACCGAGAAAATCGAACTGCTGCCAGCCCTGTTTCGGCGTGGCTAGTATGTGGCCATAGGTCGCTTGGGTTGGATCGATCCCGATCGGACCAAAGGAACCGACCCCTAATGACACGAGATCGTAGGGATCGAAAAAGGCAAAGATCGCCGCTAACGTTTCCTCTGGCGTTGTCGTTGGGATCGACTCTTGGGCGATGATCGTCAGCTGTTCATCGGCAACGGCACAAATCATTTTTGTGCCGCCGGCTTCAATTCCTCCGTAAACCATCATTTCTCACTCCTTTACTCCAATGGTTCGAATTTCATATGGGTGTAATTGCTCATTGACGGACGATGCTTGTTCTTCCTCTAATAGGTTCAACAGACAGAGTGTCGCCTGCTCTTTTTGCACATGAAAGGCAGTGGCTTGATCCGCCAAATTATAGCCCCGCAAAACGATCTGCTGGTCTTGGCGATTGCGTTTTAAGGCGGTGATAGCTACCGTCGTTCCATGAGCTTCCATGTATTGGTTGCTGCTGGCTAGCTTGCCTTGATGCTTGTCGGTCTGGCTTGCCGTCCAAGGAACTTGGGCAGCTTGTGCTTGGCGATACGTTTCATAACGTTCTTCAGGAGCCCCATGACAGGCTACGCCATATTCAAAGGTGTGGCTGCCTAAGCATTGCGCTTCTGGTGTTGGGAAGTAGCCCCAATCGCCTAGCTCTCCCGTACAGCGCAACAAGGTCAAGCAGATCTGATCCTTCACGATTTCATATTCGTTCAAACCAAAATTAGAAACCGTCATGCCGCCTGTTTCATCATGCAAGTTGACAAAGGCGTGTTGATGCTGCGGATTCGTTGGGTTTTCCCAATGACTGGAAACCTGATTCGGCCGTTTTACGACTTCATAAATGCTGTCAGCTTCATGGAAATCCGTGATAATCCCTGTTGGGAATAAAACCCGCAGTCGGTGATCTTTGCTTTGGTTGTTGACGGTGGTTTTAAATGCCAGGCGGTTGCTGGTTCGTTCTAAGCGAATCTCCGTCTCGATCTTGAAAGCAACCAATTCTTGACTCCGCTGTGCTTTACGGAAACGGAAATCGACGACAGCTTTTTGTTCTTCTAACAAGCGGTCATCTGCTGAAACAGGAATCTGTAATTCTTGTGTCAGTCGCACAATTCCCACCAGCGGATCGTTTTGTTCGATCGTCACCTGATGCGGAAATTGCGTCGATAAGATTGCTTGATCCCCTTCTGGTTGTTTGAAGATGTACTCATTGGCGATATCCCCCACATCCTCGAAAACCAGTAAATTGCGATACGTTTTTTGGGTTGCTTTGTCTGTAATCGTCAAGCTGCCGTTTTCAGTAATGACGGCTTCCAAATGTGCGTTGGCAAGTTTACGCCCTCCTTCTGAAACGATCGGTGCGCTCTCTACTGGCGTAGCGGCTTTTTCCACTAGGGCAAAGGTCTGCCATGAAAATTCCGGCAACTGGTTTGCTTCTACTTGAACCGTGACAAAGCGTTTCATGAAAGGAATCCGAAAGGCATCTTTAGGCAATTCATAGTCAAAAAGGACCTCTTCTTCACTGATGATCGCAGCAACAGGTTTCCCCTGTTCATCGATCACCGAATAAGAACCTTTTGGCTTCGCCAATAATTCGTGGTAAAGCTTGCTTGGCAATCCTTCACGGAATGTTTTACGCTCAAGTTCGATCACGACTTCCACTAAACCAGAACGGGTGCTGCCAGTGGTGTTGAAGACCACAAAGGGACGACTCTCCTCAGGAAACCTGCTCGTGTCGATGGCGGCTACTAAATTGCGTAACGCTTCATCTGCCACGAACTTACCAATTTCATTGGCTTTTTCAAACCGCGGCATCATTTCTCGGTGTACTTCGTCCACTGAACAGCCGCAGATACTGTCGTGAGGATGATTTTGCATCAGTGTTTTCCACGCATGATCCAACATATCGTGAGGATAGCTGCCGCTTGCTTCATAAGCCATAGTTGCTAATGGTTCAGCGACATTTTCTAATTGGCGGGAAACCTTTGTATTCCATTGTTTCAGATAGACTCGGGAAGAGGCGGTATTGGCTAGAGTATACCAACCATCGGTTTCTTGACTGGTCAATTCACCTGTGACAGTTCCTAGGTCATCTGGCAGATCTGCTTGCACCGCTTCAAGGTATTCGGTAAAGCTGGCGTGTTTGAATTCATACTCTGGGAAAAGCTCGTTAGCTGTACGAATCGCTGCCGAAATGTCTTTTTGGACAGGTTGATGATCGACCCCATTCATCATTAAGTAATGATTGGTGGCACCAAATTTCTCTACATCTTGCAGTTTTTGTGTCCAAAAAGCTTTGGCTTCTGCTTTATCCACTGGAATCTCATTGCCATTGGAGTACCAGTTGGCAAAAAGTAGACCAAAGATTTGACTGCCATCTGGACCTTCCCAATGCATTTCAGAATATTGGGAAGTAAATTGATCATCGGGTAAAACTTCGTTGTCAAAGCCGATTGGTTTGACGCCACGTCCAAATGCAGCACTTTCAAGATTGGCTTGCAGCATCATTTGCGGGGTTTGCCCCATATTGCCGAAAGTATCTGGGAAATACCCCAACATAACAGGGGTGCCCCACTTTTTGCTTTCTGCCATTCCAATCAGCATATTACGGGTGTTTGATTCAGCACTTATCAAAAAGTCATCTTGCAAAATATAAAACGGACCGATCTGTAATTTTCCTTGTTTGATGGCCGCTTTGACCGCTTCGCGTTTTTCAGGTCGCACTTCTAAATAGTCATCCAAGATGATCGTCTGCCCATCTAGATGGAAGCTGTGGAACTCAGGGTCATTTTCAATTAACTCTAAAAGATCATCCATCAATTCAACTAGCCGCATGTGATGCTGTTCGTAAGGCATGTACCATTCCCGATCCCAGTGGCTGTGAGAGATGATATAAACTTGTTTCTTCATTGATTTTTACTCCTCGCTGTTTGCGTCGTTGGACTGCTTTTTGTGTCACTCGAACGGTCGTGGGTCGTGCTGCTTATTTTTCCACTCGGATATCGAAATAATCCATGACCAATTCACAAAACATCATGTTCGCCCAAGAGAACCATTCTCTCGTGTATTGCGAAGGATCATCGACATCGAACCCTTCATGCATCAAATTTGTACCCGCATCTGTCGCCACTAACTGATCCAAAATTCGTTTCTTTTCTTCTTTGTCAGTGGTGGTCATGCCTTCCATTGCCATGGCGATCGGCCACACATAATTTTCTGGCGTATGAGAGCTGCCAATGCCTTTAGCGTATTTGCCTTCATAGAAATACGGATTTTCACTGCTTAACAACGTTTTACGGGTCTGAAGATAAAGGGGATCTTCCATACTGCCATACCCCAAGTAAGGGGCAGCGATCAAATTCGGCACGTTGCTGTCATCCATCAGTGTGCCATTGCCGAATCCATCCACTTCATACGCGTAGACTTCTTCGCCAGCTTGATTTTTGGTCAACCCGTATGCTTTAATCCCTGCTTCGATCTCTGCTTGCAATTTTTTCGCTTGTGCCACGATCGCTGTGTCTTCTAAAACCGTCGTAAAGATTTCTTGGATATAGCCTAAGACCACCACCGCAAACATATTGGAGGGAATCAAATAGCCGTATTTGCAGGCATCATCACTTGGTCGAAAACCTGACCAAGTCAAGCCAACGGGTTTCACCGGCGCGCCTTTGCCGTCATGAGTCAAGGTATCTTCTTTTCGCCAGGTATCCCGTTCAAAGCGATACGGGGATTCCTCATGGTTTTGTTCTGTTACAAACACCTCCAAGGCTTTTTTGATGCCTGTTACAAAATCATCATTGAACTGATCTGTTCTGCCTGTGTTTTTATATAGCAGATAGGCCAGTTGGATCGGATAACACAAAGAATCGATCTCATATTTGCGTTCCCAGATCCAATCGTTCATTTCTGTATCGTCTGTTTGGTGGCCAGCGCCATTGGCTGATTCGTTAAAGGCATTTGCGTAAGGATCGATCGTAATATAGTAGAATTGCTTCTTGACCAACCCGCTGATCATACTTGCTAAGTCTTCATCTTCTTTGGCGATCACTAAATACGGACGAACTTGCGCAGTGGAATCTCGCAGCCACATGGCTGGAATATCCCCCGTCAGTAAAAAGGTCGTGCCATCCTCATGACGCTTGACCGTCGTTAATAGTGTATTAGCAAAAGCTGCATTAAAATTTTTCGCCCAATCGGCATGCGTTTCTCCGCATAGATCCGTAATCGTTTCCATAAATGTTGCTACTGAAGTTGGTATTTCTTTATAAACCATTCCATCACCTTCCCTGATTTGATATATCAATTTACGAACCTAGTATATCATGAATCATGTGAATGTCTAGCGCTTTTTCAAAATAATTAAAGGGTTTTCATTTTTATCGGTTTATGGTATGCTAACAAATATGATATATCAAAAGGGGTTTTCTTATGAAACAACCATTATATAAAAAAATTTACTCGGAGCTTCACGAAGCCATCGTTGAAGGGCGATTAGCTCCGGGCAGTCGTGTCCCTACTGAAAAAGAACTATCTGAACAATACCAAGTCAGTCGGATCACCTCTAAAAGAGCCTTGACGGAACTGGAACAAAATCAGCTGATCTATCGCGTGCAAGGCAGCGGCAGCTTTGTCCGAGAATTGAAGGAAAAAAAAGCGACTGGACGAATTTTGTTTGTCTTGCCCTTTGCCAATGATCTCTCTTTAGGAAACTTTACCGAAGGCATTTACCCCGTGATGCAAGAACACGGCTTTGAACTTTTGATGACACCAGTGGATTATTTGGAAAAAACGACGGCAGCTGAGCTGATGCAAGAATTCGACGGCCTGATCTATTACGCCAGCAATACGTTTTCTTACTATGACTTGCTGTTCGAATGTGCTGAAAAACACTTTCCTATCGTGACCTTAGATAAAAAGCTGCATGAGTTTGATTTTCCAGCGGTCATGCCAGATAACTTTCAAGGTGGACAGCTAGCTACGGAGCATTTACTTGCGTTGGGGCATCAACGGATCGCTTATATTTTTGGTGATACCCACCATCCACAATCCGTCCGTCAGCGTTATCTAGGTTACATCGATGCGCTGAAAAAAAACCAAAGAACCTTTCGCACCAAGCTAGACGACGCTACTGCCAGTATCGCAAATGCGCTTGCCTACCTGGAAGAACATCAGGTCACGGCAGCCGTCTGTGAAAATGACTTGATCGCCATCGAATTGATGCGTGCACTGCGTCAAGCAGATTTGCACGTCCCTGCCAACATTTCCCTGGTTGGTTTCGATAATATCCAAGCCGCTGCCCTCGTTGATCCAGCACTAACGACCATCGGGCAGAATTTTGCGGAGATGGGGCGCTTGGCAGGAAACCAAGTGATTGAGAAAATCAACGCTGCGAAGGCAGCACCCCCAGTACCAACGGAGACGACCACCCATTTAGTGGCTGTTTCTTTGATCAAAAGAGAATCAACCCAATTAAAGGAGTGAACCAAGTGAACGTATCAATGATCGACACACGACACGGAACAGACAACCAATATAGTTTTTCCCATGGCAACTGCCTGCCTTATACAGGGGTTCCTTTTGGCATGAACTACTTTGCCCCGCAAACCAGCGATCAACGAGGCAGTTGGTGGTTTCATCCAGAAGATCGAACCTTTCAGGGCTTTCGCATCACCCATCAGCCTAGCCCTTGGATGGGTGATTTCAGCCATCTGACGATGCTGCCGATAAACGGCACGCTTTCTGAAAATACCCTTTTCCATGCGCAAAGCTCGTATCGTCCGGAAGAAAGCACCTTTAATCCAGCCTTTCTTAAAATCAAGACGCAGCGGTATTTAACAACAACGACTTTGATTCCCAGTATGTATGGCGGTGTGCTGTCTATTGAAAACTGCGGGGATCAGCCGGGTCTTGGCTTGTCACTGCCGGGTGACTATGTCTTAGAACAGTTGGATGAACAGACAGTGGCTGGTCAACTGATCGTATTTTCAGGATGCGAAGACGAAAGCTTCACCATCCATTTCGTCTATCGTTTTGAAACACCCATCACGGCGATCGAAGGTGCCTTGACAGGCAAAGAAGCCTTCGTCGTTCTCCGCTTTGATGATTGCCAAACACAGACGATCCGTTTTGCAACCTCGTTTCTCAGTCGCGAACAAGCTTGTTTGAACTTGCAGCGGGAACAGCAATGGGCTCCTGCCGATTATCTGGCTTCTGTCCAACAGCAATGGAATCATTTTTTGCAAAAAATCGAGATCGAGCATCACGATCAAGCACAAGTTTCTACTTTTTATCATAATTTTTATCGCTTATTCTTGTTTCCTCAAACCTTCTTCGAAATCGATCAAGAGGGTCGCAAAGTGCACTGGGATACCTTGGCAAAAGCGATCAAACCAGGACCACTGTACACAAACAACGGCTTTTGGGATACGTATAAAACTGTCTACCCGCTCTTTTCACTCTTGGCTGTCGAACAATTGGAAGACATGCTGGAAGGCTTTTTGAACAGTTATCGCGAAAGCGGCTTTTTACCAAAATGGCTATCACCTGATGAGCGGGGGTTGATGCCCGGGACGCTGATCGATGCCGTGATCGCTGATGCCGCAGTAAAAGGTATCCGTCCCGATTTGATGCCCGAATTTTTAGCAGCGATGAAAAAAGGTGCCACCGTCCAAAGTGAAAATCCCAATTATGGTCGGCGCGGCACGACGGACTATTTGACTTACGGGTATGTGCCATTGACGCATCATGAATCGGTCAATCACACCCTTGATTATTGTTACAGTGATTTTTGTATCTCACAAGTCGCGCAACAGCTGGGTGACGAGCAAGCAGACTATTATCAGCAGCAATCGCAAAATTACCGCAACATTTTCGATCAGGAGACCGGCTTTATGCGGGCAAAAGACCCAGATGGCGCTTTTCGTCCAGAGTTTAGTGACACACGCTGGGGCTTGGATTATGCAGAAGGCAGTGCGTGGCAAAGTAGTTTTGCTGTTTACCATGATTTCGCTGGCTTGATCACTGCACACGGCGGCAAAGCGGCCTTTGAAGCAAAACTGATCGACTTGTGCAATCAAGAACCTCGCTATACGACAGAAGGCTACGGGTTCGAGATCCATGAAATGAGTGAGATGGCCGCACTCGATTTTGGTCAGCTGGCGATCTCCAATCAGCCAAGCTTCCACTATCCGTATCTATTCAGCTATTTGGGCAAACCAGAAATGGCACAGCCCTTGATCAAGCAGCTACTGACACAGTGCTTCAATGACTCACCAAAAGGCTTTCCTGGCGATGAAGACAACGGCAGCATGGCTGGTTGGTACATTTTCAATGCCTTGGGCTTTTATCCAGTCACACCGGGGACAGGCGAATATGTCATTGGCATGCCCTTATTTGATCAAGCAACACTGCATCTTGCTTCAGGCAAAGACTTAGTGATCAAGAGCACGCCCAATGCGCCGCAACAGCTCTTCGTGGATAAAATTACATTGAACGAAGAACCCTTCGAGCGATTATTTTTCACCCACCAAGAATTGACTGCCGGTGGTACATTGAACTTCCAGCTAGGTATCGTCCCTCGCAGCAAAGAGTGGTCAGCCGATGCCTATCCTTATAGCGTCAGTCAACCACATGCATAACGAAAAAACCGCTCCTTAGCAACAGGCAGCAGTCTACTTTCAGTCAATTGAAAGTGCACGCTGTCCCTGCCAGGGAGCGATTTTTTTATTGTTTCATTTGTAGCGGTAACAGACGTTCGATAGTTTTCAGCACGCCATTTTCATCGTTTGATTTGGTCACAAACGCTGCCGCTGCCTTGACTTCCTCAAAGGCATTGCTCATGGCGAAACTAAACGTGCCAGCTGCCATCAACTCCAAATCGTTCAAGCCATCGCCGAAAACCATTGTCTCCTCGGGTGTGACGTGCAGCAATTCTTGCAAGTGTGCCACAGTCGTTCCTTTGTGGACGCCTTGATTGGTGATATCGATCCAAGCGGCTTCCGAAGCCACGATGTACGCTTCATTGGTAAATTCGCTTAACTGTTGGACATGCTCAAAACAACGTAGTTTGGGATCAAAAATAGTAAGCTTCACAAAATCTTCTGTGATAGTTTGATAATCCGCCACCGTTTTGACCACCCGATAAGAGCCACGCACTTTCTGCGCATCCGCTTCATTGGTTGTGTCAGCAATGTACGCCGCAGTCGGTGTACAAGCGATGATCACATGATCTTGCGCAATCGCAGCGAGCTTCGCAATGATCCGCCGCCCTAATTCGTTTGGCAGCAGCGATTCAAAGATGTACTCTCCTTGATGTTTGATGCGGGTCGCGCTATCCCCAAGAATCCAAACATCCGCTGCTGCTTCACCAAACAGTTCTTCCACTCGTTCACACTGTTTGCCGGTACACGCAGCAAAAGCAACACCCGCTTCTTTCATTTGTTGGCTGACTTGTTCATAATAAGGCCGATCAAAACTGCCTTGGCTGTTCAAAAATGTACCGTCTAAATCTGTGATGACTAATTTGATCATACGTTTCTCTTCCCCTCTACCTCGTGTCCTCTTCATTCCAAATCACTTAATTAACGTTATTAATTAAGTATACTTATTTTCAAGTTTTCCGTCAAGTCAGTCTTTTAAAAACTTTACATCGTTTCATCCCGTCGGTATACTTAATTAAATCACTTCATTAAGGAGAACATTTATGGCTTCTACCACCCATACCATTCGCCAGCAAAACAAACAGCTGGTTTTAAAAACTTTGTTTCAAAACGGGGCATTATTCGCCTCCGATTTAGTGAAGAAAACCGGCATCAGCATGGTCACCACTAACTCATTATTAAAAGAATTGTTAACAGAGGGGGAAATCACGAAAGGTCCGCTGGAGCAAAAAGAGCTAGGACGACCAGCAGTGACCTATCAGCTAAATCAAGACCGAGGTCATTCTCTTTTGCTTAGCTTTATCGATCACGATGGCTCCTTGGCTCTTTGGTCCATGCTGATCGACCGCAAGGGGAAGGTTTTGGCAAAACACGACCAGCCCTTTCCTGATGTTGCCCCTCATCGCTTTCAAGAATGTGTAACGAACGAGCTGGCATTATTTCCTTCTGTGGAACAGATCGCCCTCTTTTTACCAGGAAAAATCAGTGGAGGAACCGTGACTTCCAGCTGGTATGAAAAATTTAACGGCTGGCAGCTGGCAGCCCTCGTGGCAGAGGTCACTGCACTGCCCTTCTACTGTCAAAACGATGCCCATATTTTAACGATCGGCTATTGCATCGCCCAACAGATCTCCTTGCAGCAAACCATCGTTGGCATGTACAATCCTGAAAAAAGCATGCCCGGTATCACGCTCCTAGTCAATGGTGCGCTTTTAGAAGGAAAAGATGCCCTAGCGGGAGAGGCAAAATTTTTACCCGGCTACTTGGATCAAGGTGCACCGCAAGACCGCACGGCTTTGGTCCAGCGCCTGACAAGCATACTGCCATTTTACAATGCAGCTTTTGCCCCCCACTGTATCATTTTAGCCAGCAGTGATGCAGTAAAAACCGATCTCCTAGACGCGATCCAAAAAAATCCATTGCTGCAGCAACAACCCAATCAGCCCGCTTTCCATTATATCGATGCTATCGAGGAAGCCATGGTGCTAGGCATGCACTGGCTGATTTTCCGCAAGACACCTTTTGACTTAGCCCGTTGATGACACAAAGACCATAGAATAATTGAGGTGGTGTGATATGAAAATAGCGATCATTGGTGCTGGTCCTCGTGGACTTTCACTTTCAGAACGGCTGATTGCTCATAGCAAACAAAACAAACAAGCCATCGACTTGCTGCTGTTTGATCCTTTTCTTCCTGGGGCAGTTTGGCGCACGGACCAATCGGCAGATTTGCTATTGAATTCTGTGACCAGCCAAGTCACCCTTTTCACGGATGACACATTAAGCACCGGCGGCCCCGTGGTCAAAGGACCTACCTTATACGAATGGGCAGTGACAGAAGGGAAACATTTCGCAGCCACGCATGCCCCTGAGCTCATTGCGAAATGCACAGCACTTGATTCACTTGATCCTCACGGGCATTGCTCGCGGGCGTTATATGGACTCTATCAACAGTGGTTTTATCAGCAGTTGTTAATAGAGCTACCTGAATCCATTACCGTCAACCATCTGTCAGATAGTGTCAGCTCTTTGATCCCTCTTTCCAAAAATCGCTACCAGTTGACGACGGCTCACCAAACATTCCTTGTTGATGCCGTCGTCTTAGCTACAGGCCATTCACAGGCCCAACTGTCATCAGGGGAACAACAATTGGCGGCTGCCGCAGAAAATAATGGCTGGTTTTATGCACCGCCAGCCAATGCGGCAGATACGGATCTAACGGCTGTGAAAGCCGGAGAACCTGTGATTTTACGGGGACTAGGACTTGCCTTTTACGATTACGTCACCCGCTTGACCAGTGGTCGGGGCGGAACCTTCGTCAAAGTCAATGAATCCCTCGTCTATCAACCTTCTGGTGAAGAACCGCAAATCATCGCCGGTTCTCGTCGGGGTGTCCCGTATCATCCTCGTGGCCGCAATCAAAAAACACCAACGCAGCAGCGAAAGCCCGTTTTTTTGACCCCTGAACGCCTAGCTGCTTGGCAAGCAGCCAAAACGGTTGCTGGCAAGACACTGCTCTTCTATTTAAAGAAAGAGGCAGAACTCGTCTATTATCAGACGCTGCTTTTAGAAAAACAGCGGCTTGACAAAGAGCAGCTTGACGCTTTTACCACCGCCTTTGTTGCCACGGAAGGATCTGAAGACTTGCTAAAAAAATGGCAGCTTCCTAAGAGGGAATGGTGGTCATGGCACCAACTAGCCGATCCCTTTGCTCAGAAAGAGCAGCAGTCCTTGCAAGACTTTTTCATTGCGCTATTACGTACCCAAATCCAAGATGCCGAAAAAGGCAATCTAGCGGGACCTATCAGCAGTGCCTTGGAAGTCTTCAAAGATCTGCGTGACCCGATTCGGTTTGTTCTCGATCATCAGCTAATGCCAGCAAAAGACCTGAAAACACTCTTTTGGCAGTCTTTCGTTCCCTTTAACAGCTTTTTATCGATCGGTCCGCCGGTTCAACGACTGCAGGAACTGGTCGCCTTGATGGAAGCCGGAGTGGTGACCTTACTAGGTCCTGACATGACTGTTGAGATTGAGGAGGCTTATTGTACGTATTCAAAGCGATTTCCCGACACACGCTATCACGCGACGCAACTAATTGAGGCCCGCATTCCATCGACAGCGATTCGTCGAACCAACAATTCCTTATTGCGGCAACTGCTAAACGATCGGATCATTCACCCGCACCGGTTGCCGATACCCAATGAGGTGCCTTTTGAGACGGGTGCTATCGCCATCGATCCTGAGACCAATCAGGTCCTTGGACCAGATGAACGCCCCTACACTGCCCTCTATTGTTTCGGGATTCCCACAGAAGGCATCCACTGGCTGACGGCTGCCACTGCTCAGCCAGGAACCGATGCTTGGAATTTACGGCAGGCGGACCAGATCGCCGCTGACCTCTTACACCACATCTTCTAGTCGCTTCTTTTCTATCAAACGCAAACTTCCGAGGAAACGCTTCGGAAGTTTTTTGTTTTTCTTTCGCAAATCCGCAGAAAGGATTTTTCTTTTTTTGAATATTCTTGAAATTTTCTTTAATTGTTACACGAAAATTGCGACAGTCCTAGAAAACCGTTACAATAGAAGAAAAGAACGCAAGGAGGTTGTTTCATGACCGCTGAATTACAAAAAATTGATGCCTTGATCGCAGAAGTGGAAAAAGTGATTTTAGGCAAACGAGATGTGATCCAATTTACCGTGGCTGCGCTGCTTGCTGGTGGACACGTTTTATTCGAAGATATCCCCGGTGTTGGGAAAACGATGTTGGTCAAATCATTAGCCAAAGCCATTCAAAGTGACTACAAGCGGGTACAGTTTACCCCAGACCTTTTACCTAACGATGTGTTAGGTGTGTCGATTTTTAATTCCCAAAGCCACCAGTTCGAGTTTCGTCCCGGCCCGATCTTCACCTCCGTCCTCTTGGCAGATGAGATCAACCGAACCACACCAAGGACGCAAGCCTCGCTCTTAGAAGCCATGTCAGAAAATCATGTCACCATCGACAATCAAACGTACCCATTGAGTCCCCACTTTTTTGTGTTAGCTACCCAAAACCCAATCGAATATGAAGGAACGTATCCCTTGCCCGAAGCCCAATTGGATCGTTTTTTGTTCCGCCTGCATATCGGTTACCCAGATTTTCAAGATGAGCTCGCCCTCTTGACTGGAAAACGACAGCAAAGCTTGGATCAGATCCAAACCATTTTACATGCTGATGAAGTGACCGCTTTGAAAGCGATGGTGGACGACGTGTATGTCGATGAGCGGGTCGCCCGTTACGCATTGCAGCTGGTTCAAGCGAGCCGCCAGCATAATGCCATTGACCTTGGTATCAGTCCTCGTGGTGGGATCGCCTTCTTAAAAGGGGCAAAAGCGTTAGCGTTGACGGAAGGACGGACCTTTGTCACGCCGCAAGACTTGCAGCGAATTTCACCAGCAGTCTTCGGTCATCGTTTATTACTGAAAGGCGGCGTTCATGCTAGCGCGGAGACCCTTTCAGATTTGATGAAACAGATGATCCAACGGGTGCCTGTCCCTACGAGGAAATAGCGATGAAGAAAAAAAAGCTTGAACGCGTGCTGCGCCTCCTGTTGTTTAGCGCTGCCTATTTTTTGCTGCTGGCTTACTGTGTGATCTTTAATAATAATGCCGGTTGGAGCCTCTGGTTTTTACTGACTCTGTTATTGTTGCTTGACGCAGTATTCTTGCTGCCCTCCCTCAAGAAGGTCCAAATCGTTTTAGAAGAATCGATCCAAGCTGAAACACAGACAGCGATCACCTTACCGCTGCAAGTCTTCAAGTATCGCCCGACGCTGCTGCCGCTGGTCGATTTCACCTTGCAGTTTGACGATCGTTTCAAGAATAGTCATCACAGCGCCTTTTATCGAGGCAATCTGATTCGGCTCCATCTGCCTTGGACCCCAAAGGAGCGCGGCAGCTATGAAGAATTGCCCGTTCAATTGTACAGCCATGATCTCTTTGGCTTTTTTGAAAAAAGCTACGCTGCAGGTGCGAAACAATCGATTTTGATCCTACCGAAATTGAAGCTAGAAGCCGTTGCCCTATTGCCATTTTTTAAACAGCAAGTCCGCAGCCAAACCCATGGGGAACCCAATTTTTCTATTCGACAGTTCCGTCAATACCAGTTAGGGGATTCATTAAAAAATATCGATTGGAAATTATCCAGCAAACAACAGGAATTGATCTATCGCGAACGAGAATACGAAGAAGAACAAGACATCTTTCTGCTCTTTTGGGGAGAAGATCATCCTGCTTTTGAAGAGACCTTGACACTGTTTTATTCGATCCACCATTTCTCACAAAATCAACGACTTTTTCAGCCGCTCTTGATTGGTGACGGATTGACTTCTCCTTACCAAACGGATGCCGCTGCCTATGCCCAGATCCTTCCCTTCGAGAAAGTTCCTGAAGGGGTACCGCTCTTGACTGGCAGCCATCTTATCTTCATTACCCCGGTTTTCACCCCACAACTGGAAAACTACCTCAGTCAGTTGGAAGCAAAAAACAGCTGCCAAGTGTTTACCTACGCTGATTTAATGAGGCAGTTGAATGAACTTGAGGAGGTGGTAGGATGAGATTTATTAAGAAAGCACTGATTGGTCTTTTGACCCTTCTCAGTCTATCACTGGTGATCTTGCCGTTTATCGCAGTTTATGACCTTGGCAATCAGTTCACCCTGTTAACTTATGCCTTTAGTATCTGTTTGATTTTGACCGTCGTGCCGAAAGTCCGTTACAGTTTGCCTTTGCTGGCAGCCGCTTGGCTGATCGTCTTGTATCGGATCTTTCCTTATGGGACTGCCTTTTCTTTTGACTGGCTACTGCGTTTTTTGCTAGACCTGCACCGTGCCTTTCAAGAGATCCTCAGTGGTGAAGTCGGCTATATCACCGAACTGGCGGCGGTGACATTGATCGTTAGTTGGGTCTTGTTTTTAGCGATCTTACCGATTGCTTATCAACGCTTTTTCTTGATTTACGGTACCATGATCGGCTACTTGCTGACAGTCGTGATTTTTAATCAATTTGACTTGACGTGGCATTTGATTGGTATTTTTCTTTGCGCACTGGCTTCTTCACTGATCCAGCGCAGCACCTTTCGATCCAGTCAAACGATCGCCCCTTGGTTTGGTGTGATGCTATTGATTGGTGGCTTAGCCGTCACTGCTGTCTACTTGCCGCAAACGAGCGTGCGGGATCAGTTGGCAGCCCGTTCCACGCCTATACGGACAAATCTGAATCAGCTGGGTTTTTATCAATTTATTGAAGAACATGGCACCCCCACTGGTTCTCGCACGGGTTTCAGTGAAAATGATCGTCAATTAGGCGGACCACTACTTGATGATGCGACGATTTTATTTGAAGCGCAACAAGAAACCCCGCATTACTGGCGGGTGGAAAGCAAAGACTTTTATTCTGGTAAAGGCTGGATCAGTACGAGCCGCGAAGACGTTCGCTTGGAAGCAGACGATGTCACCATCGCTGACCAGAGCTATCAACAAACCTATCCTGAGAATGAACAAGTGCGGATCCAATTCCAAAACCATGGAGACTATGTGCCATTGCCCTATGGCCGCAGTAGGTTATCCCTTGAAAGCGGCGCGCGTGGCTTTCAAATCAGCGACGCTATTCAACGGGTCGATTTGATTGATTCGCTACCAGACACGGCCTTGACCCTCGATTGGGACCATCCAGATTTTTCCGCAGAAAATCTTCAAAATCTGCCTTTGATCTATCCGGATTCTCCGATCGATTATATCCAATTACCCGATTCTTTGCCGCAGCGGGTACGAGATCTCGCCGCTGCGATCACCACTGACAGCAACAGTCTGTTTGACCGAGTCACCGCAATTGAAAGCTATTTGAAAGATCCGCTCGTATTCCGCTATTCCAAGACCGATGCCGTCGTGCCTGCAGAAGAGCAAGATTACGTTGATCAATTTTTATTTGAATCACAAGTCGGCTACTGCGACAATTTTTCCACGGCAATGGTCGTGCTACTACGGAGTTTAGAGATCCCTGCTCGCTGGGCTAAAGGCTTTTCTCCTGGATCCCCCGTGACAGAAAACGGCATCACTACTTATACTGTCCGTAACTTGAATGCCCACTCATGGGTGGAAGTCTACTTTGACGGATACGGTTGGGTGCCTTTTGAACCGACACCTAGTTTCCAAAATCCAGATCGTCCCGTGTTGACCGAAGAATCTACTAGCTCAGAAGAAACACCGACCGCTAGCAGCGAGACAACACCAACGAGCAGCACGGAAACAGAAAGTAGTGAAACCACGACCAGCAGTTCTGCAACAGCCTCGGTTACCAATGATGTTTGGTTGACTGAGGAGCTGAAACAAACGCTGCGCAATGGCTTCTTTGGAGGCTTAGCTCTCCTAGGACTTGGCCTGCTTTTCTATTTCCGCCATTCGTTTTTCCGTATTCGTTTATGGTTGATCTGCCGCTTTAACAAACAGCCGCTAGTTGCTGCCTATCCTTTGTTTTTAAGGCAAACGACGAAAGTTTTGTACCGTAACGAGGCGGAGCCGTTGATCGATTATGCCCAACGACTCGAAGCATTCTATCCACTGTTTCATGGTGATTTTATCCGCTTGACGCAGCAATACGAAGCCTACCTTTACAGTCAAGAACAGCCGGCTGGCCAAGAAGCCTTCTTGAAGCAAGTCGCTGCCCAAATCAGTCAGCTGAAAAAAATCAACTAAGCGGTGAGGAGAAACGACAAAAAAACGTATCGATCAAAGGATCGATACGTTTTTTGCTCTAGGCGTTTCCTTGACGTTTTTGAACGGCAATAATAATCAGCTTTGTGATTTCCATCAAAACAACTGCCACAGCAGCCATTGCGATACATAGACCGACATGTCCTAAAGTGAAGGTTGCTGGAATCGCAAAGACTTCACGGATGCCAGGAATCAAGGTAATGCTGTATAGTCCACCACAAACGACGATCGCCAACCACACCATTTTATTGGCAAAAAGGCCAGCTTGCCAAGCAGTCTCGGTATTTGAGCGTGCTGGCAATGTTTGCAATGTCCGGCTCCAGATAAGTGTTGAGAAGGCCATCGCTACACCTAACTCAGGTGATTGGCTCATCCCTAACCATTGTGCCAAAATCACGACAGCGGCAATCAAAATACCGCGATACGTTACTGAGATCAAAGTTTTTCCAGTGAAGATACCTGCATTTGGATCTCTAGGCTGACGTTGCATGATGGTTGGTTCGGCTTTTTCCATTCCCAGAGCAATTGCTGGTAATGAGTCGTTGACTAAGTTGATAAAGAGTAGCTGCAAGGCAGTAAATGGATTGTCCCAACCCATCACTAAGGCAAAGACGATCGCAATGATCGCACCTAAGTTTCCAGCAAACAAATACGAAATGGCTTTTTTGATGTTGTCAAAGACGTTTCGGCCAACTTCTACGGCACGAATGATCGAGGCAAAGTTATCATCCGTCAAGACCATCGCCGCTGCATCTTTGGCAACGTCCGTTCCGGTTCCCATTGCGATCCCGATATCCGCTTGTTTCAAGGCGGGTGCATCATTGACTCCATCTCCGGTCATGGCAGAGATCTTGCCTTTGTCTTGCCAAGCCCGCACGATACGGATTTTGTTTTCCGGCGAAACACGAGCATAAACCGTGATTTTGTCTAATTGATCCGCTAGTTCGGTTTCAGAAAGAGCATCCAATTCCGTACCAGTCAAAGCTAAGTCGCCCTCGGCTGAAATACCGATCTCTTGTGCGATCGCCACGGCTGTCGTTTTGTGGTCCCCTGTGATCATCACTGTTTTGATACCAGCAGATTTAGCATCCGCTACGGCTTGTTTGACTTCTTTACGAGGAGGATCGATCATCGCCATCAAACCAACCAAAATCAACTCGTTTTCATCCTCAAGTGTCAATTCTCGTGATTGGGCATCAGTCAATGGACGGTAAGCAAACGCCAAGACCCGTAATGCCCGTTTTGAGAATTCTTCGTTTTGATGCTGCAATTTATTTCTAATTTCATCTGTTAAAGGCACGACTTGATCATCGATCAAGACTTTGGTACTGCGGCCAAAGACGATGTCTGGACCACCTTTGGTCAACAACAAATGTTCGCCATCGATCTCATGTAAGGTGGACATCAATTTACGATCAGAATCGAAAGGCAATTCTTGCAAACGAGGAAACTGTTGACGAATCGCCCGATATGGCTGATTTAGTTTCTCACTGTAATCCAGAAAAGCAATTTCAGTAGGGTCTCCTAGCTTCGCCCCATCTTCACTGATGGCAGCATCATTTGCCAAGACACTGATCTCTACTAAGCGTTTTTCAGGCAATGTCCAGGTAGTTGGCTCATCGGGGAACGTGCCCGTTTGCCCATTTGGTAAATAGTAGTCAACAACGGTCATTTTGTTTTGGGTCAAGGTCCCTGTCTTATCTGTACAAACGATACTCGTTGAACCCAATGTTTCAACCGCTGGTAGTTTTCGAATGATGGCATGACGCTTCGCCATTTGTTTTGTTCCGATCGAAAGGACGATCGTCACGATCGATTGCAATGCTTCTGGAATCGCTGCAACGGCTACGGCTACCGCAAACATAAAGGCGTTGACTAAGTCTTCCGTCATATCACCTGTTCCGTCACCTAAGAACAACCGTGCTACTTGAACCCCTAAAATAATCAATGAAAGGACCAAGATCGCCAAGCTCAGTTTTTTACTGAAGCTGTCCAGTCCTCGTTGCAATGGTGTTTTGTGTTCAACTGTACTTTCCAATAAGCCAGCCACTTGACCGATTTCCGTCACATTACCAGTCGCGGTTACGATAAACCGACCACGTCCATAAGTGACGATCGTTCCACTGAAGACCATGTTGTCACGGTCGCCGATCGGTGCGGTACGATCGATCACACCTAATTCTTTTTCCGCTGGCGTTGATTCCCCAGTCAGCATTCCTTCATCGACCTTCAAAGAACCCTCTTCGATCAATCGACCATCTGCTGGTACATAGTCCCCAGCTTCTAAAATAACGATATCGCCGACAACCAATTCTTTCGCCAGCACACTTTGTTCTTTGCCATCCCGAATGACGTTAGCATCTGGTGCTGACAAGCTTTTCAAAGCGTCTAACGATCCTTCGGCTTTTTTCGTTTGTATCACACTGACGACGGAATTCAACAAGAGTACTGCGAAGATAACGATGGACTCAACGTGTGCACCCATAACCATTTGGATGATTGCCACAATCAACAAGACGATCACCATCGCATCTTTGAAGGTATCTAAGAATAAGGCAAAGCTTGATTTCTTAGGTGCTTCCTTCAGCTGGTTCAGGCCATTTTCTAACCGCTTGGCTGCCTCTTGCTGCGTCAACCCCTCTGGACTGCTCTGGACCTCTGCCATAATTTCCGAGATTTCTTTTTGATACATTTCTTTCGCCAATTTTTTTGCCCCTTTTAATTTTATTTTCCTTAGGCACTCTGCTAGAAAAAAAGAGACCTAAGACAAGTATACGCTTGTCTTAGGTCTCACCATTTCAAATAATACCAGAAAGCTGTCGCCAGCTTACTTACTGTTGATATTATCGCAGCTTGCGCCACCGGTTACTCCCCTAAGGAATAATAATAAGAATGTATCATTATCATAACGGAAACTGTTGTTCTTGGCAACTATAAAACATCAATTTGAAAATTTTTTGAAAACATTCTTTTTGTTCCCATTCCTTTTTTTCTGTTACACTAAAGAAGAAAGAAATTTGTACGTTACAGGAGGAAAAACGATGGATCTTTTTGATACTTTTACCCGCCACAGCTCTGTCAGAGATTTTCAACCACGCCCACTATCAAAGGAACTCAAGCAAAAATTAGTAACGGTTGCCCAGAGCGGTTCCAGTTCGAACTTTGTTCAAGCCTATTCGATCATTGAGGTCAGTGATCCTGAAAAACTGGCTGCCATCGAAAAAATTGCCGGTGCCCCAAATTACATTACTCGAACGGGCGTCTTCTATCTTTTTGTCGCCGACTTACATAAGCATCAGCAGCTGCTGACCCAAGCAGGGTTGCCGGATACCCACTTAACCACGATGGAACCGTTTATTGTGTCTGTCGTTGATACGACGATCGCTGCCCAAAATATGGTAGCATATGCTGAAGCACAAGACTTAGGAATTTGCTACATCGGCGGCATCCGCAATGATTTGCCTCGTATCGCAGAACTTGTCGGCTTACCAAAATTGACGTTTCCGTTATTCGGCTTGACGATCGGTTATCCGCAACATAGAAATGAGCCGAAAGTCCGCTTGCCTCAAGAAGCGATCGTAAGTGTCGATCAGTATCAACCGCTGACGCAGGAGCAAACAGCCCAGTACAACCAAACGACGGAAGCCTATTATGCACAGCGCAGCAGCAATCAACAGCAAACCAATTGGCAAACGAAAATGACGGAATTTTTCCGTGAACCGCGACGTCCAGATGTCGCTGCCTTTATGAAGCAACAAGGCTTCTCAGACCACTTCGGCGAATGAGGACACTAATCACCACGGGAAAATAAAAAACGATCTTTGGCAAGGAATCTTGTCAGGATCGTTTTTTTGCTTGATGTAAAAAATCAGGTTCAGGCGGCTCTTGTATCTTTGTCGCGCTAATTAACGTGCGGCTTCTTGTGCGGTTTCGTTGACGGCAACTGCCTGCTCACATTTTTCCATTAATTCTACGAATGCTTTATCTAACACGGCTGCATTTTCGGAGGTTCGCTGACTGATTTGCGTCATAGGTTGCGCCGCAAGATCCAGCAAATAGGTAGGGATTGCTTCTTTTTCAGAAAAAGTGCCCTTGATCAGCGGCTGGTAGACAGACTCGCCACAAGGTCCAGTTTTGATAAAGGCTAGTTCGAACTGCGCCTTCCCTGACAAGCGCAACCGATAGAACCCTTCATTGGTCAGCAGTTTTTCATCGGTAAAGCGTGCCTGTAATCGTGCAAAGCGTTCATAATCCATGGTATCTGCTCCTTTTTGATTCCTTCTTTTCTCTAGTGTAGCAAATTTCTTGTTAGCAAAACATCTTTTTCATAGAGAACTCCCCCTGTTTCCTCGTTTGGTGATTTTCCACTTTACAAATAGAACAAACGTTCGTATAATTCAAGTGAGGTGAATGCGTATGCCAGCTGCAAAAATCGCTTATGCAAAACAAGAAACCTATGCATTTGAAAAACACTATTATGAATTGGTAAACTTTCCCACACCAGTGGCGCTTTTGTTTGATGAATTCGCATTGACGATGGAGCGCAATCAAAAATCATATATTGCGATCCCCGCGCGCTATTCCGTCTTAAAGGTTCCGCTAGTCTTTGTTTTTCGACTAGAGACTAAGGATGCGCCTGTTTATTATTATGAGCACGTACTTGCTGAAAATAAGATCATTCGCCGCTACAACCCCGAGCGTAACTATTTGCCCGGCGGAAGATAGACCAATGGTCCCCACCCCCGTTTACTGTACCAAGCGGCTGCTCTCTCCTCATGAAAATCACTGAGCAGCAGTTCGAATGTTTGTCATCAAAACAAAACCCCTCTATACTAAAAAGAAAGGGGTTTTTCACAATGACGAAAAAACCGCCGCAAACGTCTGAAGAAAAAGAAGCCACTTCTAACAATATGGGATTGGGGATCGGTGTCGGAATGGCCTTAGGTGCTGCATTTGGGATGCTGTTTTTTGACAACCTGGCATTAGGCATGGGTTTAGGCATCGCACTAGGTGTAGCGATCGGTGCCGGTATGGATCAAAAAAGCAACAAAGACAAGAAATAGCTGAAGCAAAGAGCTGTGTTTATCTGTCACAGCTTGCTGCCCAGTAAATACAAAAAAAGCCTAGGTTCTGCACTTGTTGTACAGGACCTGGGCTTTTTTGCTACTTCGAGCAATTTTCTCGAAAACAGTTGCTTCACAGTTGGTTACAGCAGATTTCTTTTCGCCATTTCCGCGCGATACAGTTCATAAACCGCATCACTTTGCTTTGCATGACTGCGGTAAAAGAGCCCATAAGAGAAAATCGCTTGGAAATTGCTTCCTTGATTTGCTCGTGCTACAGCGTGGTACAAATTCGCCAACTGCTGATCAGACATCTTCCCGCTTTTGATTCGTTTGGTAACTGCTTTTTGGGAAAGGGTAAATAAAATCGTCGTAAATACTTGATAAACCACCCAAATCGCCAGAATAACCAAAATAAATTTCACCAAATCAGGCATCACTTTTCAACTCCTTACAAAAAGTAAATCATTCGGATGATTTGATGTCAATAATAAAATAACCCAACGAAAATAAAATATTTATTTCCCAAAGTAATAAAATAGCAGTATGACAATGATTGAAACAATCAGTCGTACTGCTATTCCTTTATTGCCTCTATTCATCTAAGTATTAATAAATCGACTCAGCTAAAAAAAGAATAGACGGTATCAATGTCTCTTTATTTCGCCAAACGGTAGATAGCATCTGCATAGATCACCGCTGCGTTGAATAGGTCATCCAAGCTCATGAATTCATTGGCTTGGTGCATGGTGTCAACATAGCCTGGGAACATTGCGCCATAGGCAACGCCGCGTTTCAATAGACGACCGTATGTGCCGCCGCCGATGATTTGTTCGAAGCCTTTTTCGCCGGTATGTTCTTCATAAACCGCCAATAAAGTTTCTACCAATGGATCATCTGCTGGCACGTAGTGAGGTTCCATGTTACGGTCATTGCGAGTAACGGTGGCCCCTTCCATACCGACGGTGCGTTCCACACCGATTTCAAGTCCTTCCGCAGTTACCCCTTTAGGATAACGGAAGTTCAATGCGATAAAGTTGTCTGCTTGCGTTCCTGCTTGGTTCGCTTTAAAAGCAAACAAGCCAGCATTCATAGTTAATTTACCCATTTTTTCGTCTTCGTACGCCACACCTAATTTTTCACCGTAGAAATCTTCATGGACATAGGCTGCTGCTGCATGGATGAATTGTTTTGCGCCGCCGCCAAAGGCATAGTTATCTAAGAAGACAGCTAAGAAGGTTCCCGCATTGATTCCTGATTGTGGGCTGGCACCATGGGCACCTTTACCGACTAATTCGATCGTCACTTGTTCATTTTCTGTTTCAATTGTGCCCGTCACTGGATTGGCTTCAACGTAATCGAAAAAGGCTTTTTCGATCGCTAATGCTTCTTCTGTTGATGGAGCAATGAAGCTTGCTGTTGCCGTTCCTGGTACCATATTTTCTCGCAAGCCAGCAGTAAAGCTTTGCAGCGTGAAGTCTCCTTCATTGTTGCCTTGGAAATGGATCCCTAATGTCACATTTCCTTTTTCTCCATTGATGATTGGGAAATTGGCATCTGGTGAGAAGCCAAAATCAGGCTTTTCTTCATGCTCAAAGTAGTAATCCATATCTGCCCAGCCGCTTTCTTCATCAGAACCAACGACAAAACGGATTTTTTTCGATAATGGCAAGCCTAATTCTTTGATGATCTTCATCCCATAATAGGCAGCCATTGAAGGACCTTTATCATCAGAAGAACCACGAGCATAGATTTTGTTGTCATTGATGACTGGATCATAAGGATCGGTTGACCAGCCGTCACCTGCAGGAACAACATCCATGTGGCCGAAGATCCCTAATGTTTCGTCTCCTTCACCAAATTCGATGTGACCAGCGTAGTTATCGACGTTTTTGACTGTGAAGCCATCACGTTCGCCATAAGCTAGCATGTGTAGCAACGCATCACGAGGTCCAGGACCAAATGGCGCATCCGCAGTCGCTTTATCATCTTCTCTTTCACTTTTTACTTTCAATAGATCAATCAAGTCGTTCAGCAAATCGTCTTTGCGGGCTTCGACCTCTTTTTTCCAATCGATTGTCATAGTGTTCCCTCCATTTCTGTTCTCGCTATTTATGATAACACTCTTAAACCAAAAAAGGAAAAAAAATTGCGCCTTTTTCCATGGGTCTTTTCTATGAAATTTCTAGGAAACAGGTATAATAAATATAACTCGATTTTGATTAACGAAAGGAGTCATTGCATGGAGCAACTTGATTCTGCAATTTTATCCAAAGTGATCCAACAGCGCCCGACAAAAAGCCACAAAGGCACTTTTGGCCGAGCCGTTTTAGTAGGGGGCAACCGCCAATTCGGTGGGGCGATCTTAATGGCTGCACAAGCCTGTGTGTATGGGGGAACTGGTTTGACCACCGTGATCTCCGATGGCGTCAACCGAACCGCCCTGCACGCCCGCTTGCCTGAAGCGATGTTTGTCGATTGGCAGCAAACAGAACTGATCGATACGGTCACCGAATCGGCAGACGTCCTACTGATTGGTCCTGGATTAGGCGAAGGAAAAAGCAATTTTGATCTGCTGCAGCGGATCGTTTCTGCCCAAAAAGAACACCAATGGTTGGTGATCGATGGTTCGGCGATCAATTTGGCTGCCAAATATCCGCTGATCATCCCCTTTCCTGAACAAGTCGTCTTCACGCCGCATCAGATGGAATGGCAACGGCTCAGCGGACTGGCAATTGCCGACCAGACAGAGGAAAACAACCAGCAAGCCCAACAAAAACTCGGAAGTCTGGTAGTCTTAAAAAGCCATCGCACACAAATTTACGGCAGCAGCATCGCCCAAAATCCCCTCGGAACACCCGCAATGGCGACTGGCGGCATGGGTGATACGCTGGCAGGCATGATCACCAGCTTTTTGGCACAGTTTGAAAAAACAGAGGAAACGATCCACGCGGCTGTCTATCTCCATAGCCTGATTGGCGAAGCATTGGCAAAAGAGCACTATGTCGTTTTGCCGACACAAATCAGTGCCGCATTGCCTCAATGGATGAAAAAGCACCAAGCATCCGATCCAGAATGATTTCTGATAAACCATTCATCAAAAAAACGTCCCTTTCTGCATTTATCGAAAGGGACGTTTTTTCCAATGGTCAGCTAATTGTTAAAATAAACCACTCGCACTTCATACGGCGCCAAGGTTGCTGTTTGAGGGACTGCTTGATTGGTCTCTAAATCAACGACTTCTTTGATCAAGTCCAATGTCTGCTCTTTCTCAGAAAAATTCATGATGAAAAAGTACGTTCGTTCTGGACTGATCCTGCCTTGGATCGAGACTGCAGGATTGGCATGCGCGATCCTTTCCTCTGCCAAGGACAGCTCACGGACCAAAGAGGCATAAAACTGTTCGAAAAAGTCATAGTTGGTGCGAGCCGCCAGATAGTAGGCAGTGCCTGCACCAAAGGCATTTTTGGTGATCGCAGGTGTTCCTTGGTAAAAATCCGCTTGATACTCCCCTAGTACCTCCGCTGTTTCGGCTTCAATGATTGCAGAATAGTCCCGTGTTTCAAAGGGCTGTCCTTGAAAAACCAACTGATTGTGTTCAGTGTCAAAAAGAGTTTCTAGCTCCAGCACGTTGATGCCTAATAACCCTCGCAACGGCTGTGGCAAGCCCCCCAGATACAACAGGTCGGTTTCATTGACCATGCCGCTAAAGTAACTGGAAATCAAGGTACCACCGGTTTGTGTATACTGGCAAAGTTTTGCCATCGTCTCTGATGTCATCAAGTAAAGCATTGGAGCGATCACCAACTGATAGTCAGAAAAATCTTGCTCTGGCGTCAAAATATCGACAGCGATGTCTTGTTCCCAGAAATAACGATAATGCTCCTGCAACGTTTGCGGATACCGTCTGGTTGGTCGACCAAACCCGCCGCCTCGCTTCAATGCCCAGTTGCTTTCCCAGTCAAATAGGATCGCCACTGCTTTTTTTCTTGTGGTTCCTTGAATCTCTTTGATTTTTTCCAAGCGCTTGCCGTAAGCCGCAACTTCTTTGAAGACCCGATTCTCCGTGGAATCATCATGTCCCACGACTGCTCCATGGAATTTTTCTGAATTGCCGCGGGATTGGCGCCATTGAAAATACAAGGTACTATCTGAGCCGTGAGCGATCTGCTGCATAGCACTCAACTGATGGACACCAGGCTTTTTCGCTTTATTAAAGGAATGCCAGTTAACAAAACTCGGCGTGCATTCCATCACTAAAAAGGGCTGTTTCTTCAATGACCAGTATTGATCATGTACATAGGCGGATTTCATCGCTGTCGCTGCCAAGGATTCAAAGTTGTTGTTCCAATCAGGGTAACTATCCCAGCTAACGATGTCCACATGACGAGCAAACTTGCTGTAGTCAATGCCTTCCAAAGGAATAAAGTCTTGGGTAGCATGTCCTTCCGCCATAAAATTCGTCGTCACAGGAATGTCCGGTGTCAGTTGGCGAATCGGCGTATATTCATGCAAATAAAAATCGATCGTCCTATCTGTAACAAATCGTTTCCAATCAAGATCCATGCCATGCACTTTGTGTTCTCCTAGAGGCGAAGGCGGTAAAACCTGCGACCAATCGGAGTACGTACCACTCCAAAAAGAAGTCCACCAGGCATGATTCAACGTGGCTAAATCACCATATTTCTTTTGCAGCCAACTGCGCCAGTTTTCTTGACAATAGGAGCAAAAGCATTCCCCAGAGTACTCATTGGAGATATGCCACATGGCTAATGCCGGATGATTGCCGTAACGTTTTGCCAACTGCTGATTGATTTGCGTTACCTTTTCCCGATAGATCGGTGAAGAGTAACAGTGATTGTGGCGAAACCCATGGGTATGTTTTTGCCCTTGGGCGTTGGTCCGATTGACTTCGGGATACTTTTGGCTCAACCATTGCGGACGTCCACCGCTAGGAGTGGCCAAAATGACTTTGCCGCCGATGCCATGGATCTGATCAAACACACGATCCAACCAGTCAAACTGATAAACGCCTTCTTGCGGCTCTAAGGCACTCCAAGCAAACACCCCTAATGTGACGGTGTTGACATGGGCTTGCTGCATATAAGCAAGATCCTTTTGCAAGATTTCTGGATAAGCCAGCCATTGATCGGGGTTGTAATCCCCGCCATGCATAAACTGCTGATCAAAAAATTGATTGCTCATCATTCTGCTCCTTTTTTGGCTTGTAAATGGTAGACAAATGATTGAAAATCGCCAGTGACTTGCGCCGTTCCATGGTTGACGGCATTAAACTGATAGGGTTTACGCAACCCTAATTGCCTTAACAGCTGACCAGAAACGGGTTCGCCATTGACCTGATACACCTGTTGGCCATCGAGAAAGGCTGCGGGCAAAAAGTCTTCCGCCGTCGGATTGGCTTGTGCCAACACGCGAAAGAAAGCAACCAATGCTTCTTCGTTTTGCGGATCATACACCGCCCAAGTTTTTTCATTGGCATGTTCCAACTGCTGCAGCTGATAAAAAGTACCAAAGGTCAGCAATTGCCGCTGCTTTTTATAAAAAACGATTTGGGATTTGATTGCCTGCTTTTCAGCGTCAGACAAGTGAAAGAGATCGAGTTCATACCCCAATGGCCCAAACATTGCGACGGTTTGCCGAAAGGCTAAAGAAGTTGTCCTGCCGACTTGGTGGTTTGGTGCCGCCGACACGTGATTGCTGAAGGAGGACAACGGATACCCTAACAACGTTCCGCTTTGGATGGCTAAACGTTCCACTGCATCACTATCATCACTAGGCCAAATCTGCGGACTGTAAAACAAGATCCCCAAATCGTATCTGCCCCCGCCGCCAGCACAGCCTTCGATCAAAAGGGTCGGAAACGCCGCTAAGATTTTTTCATATAAGCGATAAAGGCCTAAAATATAACGATGATAAAACTCCGTCTGAGAAATTCCCTGTTCCGCTAAGTAAGGAGAGTAAGCTTCCGTGATATTGCGGTTCATATCCCATTTGATGTAATCCAGCTTGGTTTCAAGGATCACTTTTTGCATCGCTTCGAAAATTGCCTCGACCACTGCTGGATTGGCAAAATCCAACACGTATTGCCCGCGCCCCACAGAGATCCGCTCATAAGGATGCTTGACTACCCACTCAGGATGCTCTTGGTACAACTGACTATCTGGCGAAACCATTTCCGGTTCAAACCAAATCCCCAGCTGCAGCTGCATGGCATGAATTTTCTCAGCAAAAGAACCGATTCCTTTTGGAAATTTGGCAGGGTCCGCCACCCAATCGCCTAATGAACTGCGGTCGTTGTTACGTTTTCCAAACCAACCATCATCCAGCACAAAGCACTCCATCCCTAACGCCTTGCTTTCTTGGGCTAAGGTCAACAGCTTCTCTTCATTAAAATCAAAATAAGTCGCTTCCCAGTTATTAAAGACGATCGGCCGCTGCCGCTTTTGCCAATAAGGGGCAATCACATGCTTTTCGATAAATTGGGCGGATTCTTGACTCAAACCATTCAGGCCAGCAGCGGTGAAGGTGAAGAGACATTCCGGCGCTTCAAAGGTTTCTCCTTGTGAAAGCTGCCAGCTGAAACGTTCAGGATGTATCCCCAACATCAATCGAACGTTGTCCCATTCATCCATTTCTGCTTGCGCCAAAAAGTTACCAGAATAAATCAGGTTGGCACCGTAGACGTGACCAGTGTCATTGGTGGCTTGCTGTTCTTTTAAGGCAACAAAAGGATTGTGCTGATGACCAGACGCTCCTTTTAACGAGCCGACACTGATCGTCCCTTGGGTCAAAGGAACCGTCTTGATATGTCGTTCTTTCAGCCAGGCGCCTGAAAGATGCAGCAGTTCAAAATCGCGATTTTTCAGCTCCAAGACACCACTCAAAAAGCGCTGGATGGTTCTAGGCTTGCTCCCCGTATTGGTCAGTGTCTGCTGCCTCGTGATGGTTCCTGATCCTTTGAAGATCGTATAGGTGATCGCCATTTCCAGCTGTCGCTCTTGATCTACTAATTCAAAGACGATGCTTTGGCTTTCATCGGCAGCCGCGAAGCTGGCTGGTTGCGCCAGCTTTCGTTCTTTGCCCTCAAAACAGTGAAAAGCCACAAGTTTAAAATCAACATAAAGTGGGGTTTCTTCCTCAAAAACCGACACTACCCCTTCTCGAAAATCAGAAGTCCCATACGTTGGCAATTCTTGAAAACGGTCTGCCAAGGTAAAAAGATTGTCTGCTTCAAAAAATTTGACGGTTCCTGCCGATTTATTCTCTTTTTTCTCAAGGTACGCTTGATCAAACGGCGCCAGTGTGCCTAGAGATGGCCCAAAATAGACATGACCCAGTTGCTGATTTGGTAACACATTTATGATATAACTGATTTTTTCATTGTATAAGTGAAAGAGTTGTTCGTTCTTTATTTCTATCATTGCTATCCTCAATTTTCCCCATTTTTTTCATTTGTCCCTGCTCGTTGACAAGCTGCTTCAAGATAACGCAAGCGTTTTTTGACACCACGATTGAAAAAGAATTTGTAAAACAGCGCCGCCAACATAAAGCTGTAGGTTGTTTTCTGCTGCTCAAAACGGCTTTGTTCCGAATACGTGACTTGCAGCTTCCCTTTTCGTCCTGGAGCAAAACTATACCGTTGATCGATCACTCCTTCTTCATGGGTCGTACAAAGCCACAGCGCATCCGCGGCAATTTTTTTGACCGTCATAACGGCTGGTACCATCCGCGGAGCGGTTTTGGTTTGAATCATCGTTTCAATACGGCAACCTTCCCCGAACGGTTCTTGGGCTTGTTTGGCTCGAAAGAATTTCTCTTGTTCCGCCAATAACACACTGGAAAAATCCGTAGATGTGGTATTCATTTGATAACTACAAGACAATGTATCGGTTCTCATCACAAATTCCTTTCTAAAGGATGCGCTTATTGCATTCCTTTACGTTTCTGGGCTTATCTTTCTTCTACCCTTTGATTGATCGTCTCAGATGCCGCTTGTTCATTTAATGCCGCTTCCGCTTTTTCTTCTTTCAAGTACCCACGATCCATTACGATCAAGAATGGCACCCAGATCAAGGTCATTACGGCAACCGTCACTAACTGTAAGATTGCGCCGGCAACAGAACCCGTGCCTAACCAACCAGATAAGAAGACCGGGGTCGTCCAAACAACCGTTGCTCCGATTGGCCGCGGAACCAAACCTGCGGCAATCGCAAAGTAAGAGATCGTCGTACTGGCTAATGGCGCTAAGATCCATGGGACAAAAGCGATTGGGTTCAAGACGATCGGCAAACCAAAGGTCATCGGTTCAGATACGTTGAAAACAGATGGAGCGATCACTGTCTTCATTAATTTTTTCATCCGAATCGAACGAGCGATAAAGAAGGCCATTGTAATCGAGATCCCCAACTGCATTCCTTGATTGACGAACACGCCCATAAACGTAGTGTTAATGATATGAGGCAGTTGTTCAGCCCCTGCTTTGTAGGCTTCATAGTTTTCGATCGCTAACGCATTCATGATTGGATCGATCACCGCATTGACCACCAAGGTACCGTGAATCCCAAACCACCAGAAGAATTGGGTGAACAAGACGGCGATCAGTACTGCTGGCAACGTACCGCCCAAGCCCATCAATGGTTTTTGCAGAATTTCATAAACGAAATCAACGGCATTGCCCCATGAAGTAAAGGTGAACAAGTAGCGGATCAAATTGAAAAGGAACAACGGTGCCGCCCCAGGAATGATGGCGACAAATGATTCTGCGATCATTGGCGGAACCGAATCTGGCATTTTGATCGTCAGCCCAGCCGCACTGATTTTGCAATAGATCTGCGTAGCGATAATGGCCGTGATGATTCCGACAAACATTCCCTCAGCCCCTAATTTCGACAAGGGGATCACTGTACCTAACTCTTCGGATGAGCCAAAAGGCAGCAGCATCAAAAACGAAGACAGTGAGATGGCACCCGCAAATAATTTGGCTTGTCCATATTTGCCAGCCAACTGATAGCCGATCCCAAAAACAACGAAAATAGCGGTGATACTCATGGTCGCATTTCCGATAGGACCAAAAAAGTCGTTTAGAAACGTGATGAATCCCTCTGGAAGTTTTTCCGAGAGTCCGAAAGTAGCAGGCAGATTTTGAATAATAATCATAATTGACGCAAACATTGTCGCAGGAAAAGCGACCATAAACCCATCACGCAGACTTAACAAGTATTTGTTGTTGGCAATGATCTGAGCAAAAGGCACCATCTTTTCGGCTAATTTATCAATAAACTTCATTTCGTTTTCTCCTTTATTTTTAACTGTAAACGTTTACTACAATCAGTATAGTTGTTTAGTTAATGTTTACACAACCCCTAAAATAAAAAAGATCAGACGTCACTGATCTTTTTCGGCAATCGATTCTCTAATGATCAATTCACTGCCACAAACGACGCGAACCGGCATCGTCCGCACCCCTAGGATTTTATTTTTCGCTAATTCGACACTCATCTGCCCCATCTCTTCGGCTTTCATCTTGACGGAGGACAGTGCGGGCGTCATAAATTGCGCCATTTCGATATCATCAAAACTAACGACTGACACATCTTTAGGAATCGATAGCCCCGCTTCAGCGAGTGCCTTGTAAACCCCGACTGCCATAGGATCGCTGGCAACGACGATCGCTGTGGGGCGAGGATTCATTTGCGCAATCTGCTGACCAAAATGCAAACCGGTCTCCGGTGACCACTTCCCCTGAAGCACGGTTGTGAACTTTTCCAATTTGTTGAGCAGCATCCATTGGCGGTAGTTTTCTGCTCGAATCTCTTGTTCATCGTAAACGACTTCGCCAGAAATCGTGACTCGGCTGGCAACACCACCCACAAAGGCGATATGCTCATGACCCTTCTCTTTTAACATCGTGAGGATCTGGTGGGTCTTTTGGGCAAAATCGGTTTGGATGCAATCGTAGCTGGGTGCTTCACTATAATTATCCACCAGGATAATATTGGCATTTTGCTGACTGATCTCTGCCAAAGCATCGCTGGTCATCTCTCCAATAATAATGACTGCGCCATACTTCGCCAATTGTGCCAAATCTTTTTGAGGCTCCCGCATGGAAAAGGCCCGAATCGTTTTTAAGCGCCACTTCGCCGCTTCCTTTTCGATCCCATTGCGGATCATCATAAAATACGGATCGTTTCTTTCCGACTCTCGATCGTGGCGGGTAATAATGGCAATCGTGTTTTGGTCGCCGACTTCACGGGAATGGGGTTGATTTTTTTCTTTTGAATAATTCATTTGGTTGGCGATCTCAATGACTCGTTGACGCGTGTGTTCATTGATACTGAAGGTTTCATCATTGTTAAGGATTCTAGAAACACTTGCTACCGACACCCCGGCTAATTTCGCGATATCTCTCATACTTGCCATAGCTGCACCTCATCTGTTTACTGTTTACTAAATTTACATTCAGCATAGGCATAATTTTTGGCCCTGTCAACCTTCTTTTCACAAAAAAACCGAAACTCCTTAGCTTTTCACTAAGGAAGTTTCGGGATACCCATTTGTTTTCTATTTGAGCGCTTGGTCACAGAGCACGACATTGACTAAATACAAGGTGCTGATTCCTAAGACCAATAAGTAGACTGGACCAAACAGCAAAAAGGTCAAGACAAGCGTCACTGTTGCTAAAAGATGCGCCAGTACTCGTTTGGGTGAACGAGCAAACTGATAAAAACTATAAAACAATGAGCTGGGCTGCTGCGGATAGGTGTGAAGCAGCCTCGTTTGATAAAGTAAGACCAAGCAAAACAAGCCAAAGGTGAACGCTAACGCGTAACTAGCGATCTGAAACAGCGGGTGCTGCAAACGGCTAAAGATAAAGCTGTCCGCCAAAAGCAGCAGGAAGAATAGACTGAGCAAACGGTCTTGCCCTTTTCTTGTTGTCCACTGTTGATGAAATGCCTGCTGAAAACGAGCTTTGCTGCTTGCCTCCAAGCCATCGTTCCGCAGTTCCGTCAACGTCTCGATCAATGCTCGACTAGCGGTGGTACTGGTGATCAAAGGCAAGGAAAACAACAGCCACATGCCTTGTAAAACCAGTAAATGCGGAAGCCAGTTGATGCCAGTCAACAGCGCTTGGTTCAAGCGTTGCGGGGTAACTTTTGTTCTCATCCTTTGGAACCTCCCGTCAGATCCATTCCTTCAATAAAGTAGCGTTGTGCGAGGAAGAACAGCAAGATCGTCGGCAATAACACAAGCGTTGCTCC
This sequence comes from Enterococcus sp. 4E1_DIV0656, assembly GCF_002140695.1. NCBI lineage: Bacteria > Bacillati > Bacillota > Bacilli > Lactobacillales > Enterococcaceae > Enterococcus > Enterococcus sp. 4E1_DIV0656. Next base: position 764,903 of record NZ_NGLF01000002.1, read on the forward strand.
TGCCATCAAGTAGTTCCACTGGGTCGTTGATTGGTTTTGGAAGACTTGCAAGCCAATCTGCAGCGTGTACTTTTCTTGGTTTTGAATATACAGTAACGGCCCTAAGAAATCATTCCACGCCCCATTGAAGGAGTTGATGGCGATGGTGATCAGTGCGGGTTTCGTCAATGGGATCATTAGATGGCTCCAAATATAAAGATGATTGGCGCCATCGATCTTAGCGGCTTCGATCAATTCATTGTTGACGGACAAGTAAAACTGCCGCATCAAGAAAATGTTAAAGGCGTTGCCGAAAAACGCTGGAACGATCAGCGGCAGATAGGTGCCGACCCAGCCGATTTTGGAAAACAAAACATACTGCGGGATCATCGTCACAAAGCCAGGAATCATCATGGTAGACAAGACGAGGGCAAAGATCAGATTTTTTCCTGGAAAGGCTAATTTTGCAAAACCATAAGCAATGAAGGAATTTGATAAGATATTCCCGAAGACCACTAAGACAGTAATGAATAACGTATTTTTTGCATACTGCCAAAAAGGAAAGGCGTTGATGGTCTCCAAATAATTGCCAAGATTGATTTCTTCTGGGAAAAAGGTCGGCGGGTAACGCACGATCTCCTCCATCGGTTTCAATGACGTAAAGACCATCCACAGCAACGGAATCAGCAGCACGATCCCGATGATCGACATCACCACATAGCTGATGATTTTCTTGACTCGCTGTTGGCTTGATTTGCTTCGCGTTTTTGTCGTCATTTCCATTAGCTGCCACCTCCGGTATAGTGAACCCAGCGTGGTGCCAGCTTGAGATTGATAAAGGTCAAGACTAAGACGATCATGAACAAGATCATCGACATTGCCATCGCATAACCCATATCAAAGGCAACAAATGCTTTGTTCCACATATGCAAATTATAGAATAGCAACGAATTCGCCGGACCGCCGGTACCATTTTTGGTCATCACGTATGCTTCTTGGAAAATTTGAAAAGAACCGATCGTTGAAGTAATCACATCATAGAAGATGATCGGCGTGATCAAAGGAATCGTAATATTTTTGAATTTCGCCCAAACCCCCGCTCCATCGATCTCAGCCGATTCGTACAGCGTCGGCGAAATATTTTGCAAGGTAGCTAGATACAAGAGCATCGCGCCCCCTGAACTCCAAATCTTCATCAAAATCAACGCTGGTTTCGTCCATTCTGGATCAAACAGCCATGCCGGACCTTTGATATTGAACCAGCTCAAGAAGGTATTGATCAATCCTGCGGAAGGAGATAATAATTGCATCCATAAGACGTAGACGGCAACCCCTGAAAGGATCGCTGGTAAGTAAAAGGTCGTTCGGAAAAAACTGATTCCGCGGATTTTTTGATTCAGTAAAGTGGCTAGAAAAACACTGAATAACGTTGTTAAGGGAACATTGAAGAGTACAAAATACGCCGTGTTATAAAGAGATTTCCAAAACAGGGTATCTTGCGTGAACATGCGGGTAAAGTTCTTAAAGCCGATAAAATTCATTTTTGAAGTCAGATTGTAATCGGTAAAGCTTCCTACGAAGGAAAACAGCATGGGCCCTAACATAAACACCACGAACCCAAGCAAAAATGGTGCTACGAAGAAGTAGCCCCAAAGAGCTTCTTGCCGTTTACTTTTTGAACGCTTCTTTGGCATTCCTTCCACTCCATTCTATTTTTACTCATTGTTTGTTCAAGAAAACATGTCCGCTTCGCAAAGCAGAAAGCAAAGCCCAGTCCGCTAACCGACTGGACTTTCCTTCTTTTTTAAAAACGCTCGTTTTGAGGTTTATTTGTTTTGCTCAACAAGATCTTCCACCGCTTTTTGCGCATCTGCCAACCCTTCAGCCGGTGTTTTGCTGCCCAGCATGATTTGGTCGATCTGTTCATTGACAAGACTGCTGAAATCAGGCGCTGTCAATGGTACAGGTGTGATCACCGTATTGACAAAGTTTTCATCTGCCATTTGGTAGATCATTTGGCCGTTTTCATCTAGATTGTCGTTGTTGACCAAGTTTTCGTTGGCTGTTCGATTCGCCATGATATCAAAGCTTTTCTCACCAAATTTCTCTTGAACTTCTGGTGTCGACAAGTATTTGATAAACTCATAGGACGCTTCAGGATCTTTGGCTCCGTATGGCACTTCTAAGACGAACCCGCCACCCCATGACCAGTGACCAGAACCACTTTCTTTTTCAGGAATTTGAATGACCCCAAATTCAAAGTCATCCGGTGCATTTTCCGCTAAACTTGAGTAGTAGTTGATGTTTTGCGCACGCATCGCCACTAATCCAGAAATGAATGGATCGGCAACACCTGAACCAAATTCAGCTTCTAACCGATTGATGGTATCTTGACCATAATACTCTTGCCAGTCTAAGATCCATTCCAACGCTTCCACTTTGTTGTCTGTATCGATTTTGACGTTCTCATCCTTGTCAAACCAGCTGACGCCATCGTCGGCATTCAAGGCCCACACATCGGCGCCTAAATTCCACAATGGGTAAAAACCGATCCGCTCAAAGTCATCACCGTTTTTGACATCTAATTTACGAGCAACTGTTTCTAACTCCTCCCACGTTTGGGGCAGTTGCTCTTCACTGATACCTGCCTCTTTAAAGAGTGTCTTGTTGTAGAAAATCACTTGCGTATCTGTATTGAAAGGAACAGCATACGCATCCCCTTCATACTCCACCGTATCCCATAATTGCGGATAAAATTCATCAGAAAAGCCTTCTTCGATATACTCGCTTAAATTTGTTGCTTGCTGCGCTTCTGCCCGCTGAGCAACAGAATTAATATCTTGTACAATAACATCAGGCGGATTACCAGCAGTGATCGACGACAGTGATTTTGTCCAAATATCGCCCCAAGGCTGGTAGCTGTATTTGACCTCGATTTTATCTTGTGACGCATTAAAATCATCAATAATTTCTTCAATTACTTCTTGTCTTGCACCAGACCCCCAGAAGGACCAAAAATCCAACGTCGTTTTGCCATCTGCTGACTCATTCCCCGAGGAATCAGCGGTTTCGCTATTGCCACATCCTGCCGCCAGTACACCAACTGAAAAAAGCAAAGTCCCCATATAAAATAACTTTCTCATTTAACCTAACCTACTTTCATTTATTTTTAATGTACTATTTAAAAGCTATCACTACTTCTTCTTTTCAGCAAACAAAAGGCATCGTTATTCGAATAAAAAAATAACATTTTTACCGTTTCACGATAAGAAGAGCGTTTTCTTTGAAAATTTAAAAAAAGTGGGGCATCATAGAAATAGCACCTATTTTTCAACCTCTCGTTAGATCATTTGAAAAACGATGTTTATAGAAAGGGAGTAACCACATGCTAGTCATTGTCGATATGCAAAACCAAATTCTCGATGAAGAGAACGAAGCGTATGTGCCAGATAGCGCCGCTCTCGTCAAACGAATCGCCAAGCGCCTAGAACAAGCGCGGGCGAATGGGGAGTACATCTTACACACCCGCGACATCCCAATCGAAGTCAAAGGAACGCCTGATGAAGAAGCCGCTGCCCTGCAGCTTATCCCAGAACTTAAGCCTCTCGAAAATGAAAAAGTCGTCAAGAAATACTATTACAGTATTCCACCTGAAGTCTTGATCGACATCAAGAAAAATCTATTTGAACCCGAGGAAAAAAAGAAAATCGAAATCACCGGTGTTGAAACCAACATCTGTGTCCTTTCCAATACGATCGAGATCCAAAGCGCCTTTCCTGACGCTGATTTCACCATCAATAAAACATTAGTCGCCGGTAAAAATCACGAGTCGCAAGGACTCGACATCTTACGAGACTTCAATGTCCAAATCATTGATGGGACAAAATAAACCAATGACCAATAAATAACGAAAGCTCCCTGTTCAAGGAACAGGGAGCTTTTTCAATTTAATTATTCATTCAATTCATTGAGCCATCTAATAGCTCGGTCGGAATTTCAATCCGAACCTCATTTTCAGTCTGACAGTTTGGACATACGAAGGTTCCTTCAATGGCTTCCTTCACTTCCCCGTAAGTATAATGAATAGCGATTTCATCTTCTGCCAATTCATTCGTTTCCAACGGTGGTACCATGGTTAATTGCCCCTCGCTGTCTTCTTGTAAATGAACGACCAGCTTCCCATCAAAGTTTTCATTGCAATTGGTGCAAGAAGCTTTTCCTCGAATCGTTAGATCCATGATCATCCCTCCTCATTTCTTGTCACTGGTTGATGCAGGTTCCAATAGATACTCGTAACACATGCATGCTTCACTTTAATAGTGTCACGCTTTCACTTTTTTAGCAAATCATCTGTTTTTCTTTTTTTAAACCATTGATGAAGAAAAATCCTAATCAACCGTTTTGAGCGTTTTCGTTGTCAAATCGTTAAAATCCTTGCAGAATTAACTTATCTGTTACTGAAAAGTAAAAACATGTTGTTGGAAAAATTAGTGATTGTCCGAACTTATCTGAACAAACAAGGAGGAAAAATGATGCAAGCAGTAACCTGGCAAGGAAATCAAAAAATGGACGTTCGCCGTGTAGAAGATCCAACGATTTTAGAACCGACGGATGCGATCATCCGAATCACCGCAACTGCAATCTGCGGCTCTGATCTCCACCTTTACCACCATGGCGGCTCGGTTTTGGAAGAAGGCTATGTCGTTGGTCACGAACCAATGGGTATTGTCGAAGAAGTCGGCAGTCAAGTACAGAAACTAAAAAAAGGCGACCGCGTCGTCATCCCTTTCAATATCGGTTGCGGCCATTGCCACTTTTGTCAAAATGAGATGGAAAGTCAATGCGACAATTCTTCAGAAGATACATTGTATGGCGGCTTATTCGGTTTTGGAAAAATGAACGGCAACCACTGGGGCGGTCAAGCCGAATTCTTGCGCGTACCGTTCGCAGATTTCACCTCGTTTATCGTACCTGAATCAACGATCCCTGATGAAAAAGTATTGTTTTTATCTGACATCTTACCTACAGCATTTTGGAGCGTCCAAAATGCCGGCGTCAAAAAAGATGATACCGTGATCGTCTTAGGCTCAGGACCAGTTGGCTTGTTTGCGCAAAAATTTGCTGTGATGGCAGGCGCTAAGCGGGTGATTGCCGTGGACCCTGTTGCTCATCGCTTAGAAAAAGCCAGCAGCTACAATCAAGTCGAAACATTCCAATTGGATGATCTGGCTACTAGTGCCGATGAATTGTATGAACTGACCAAAGGTGGCGCTGATGTGATCATCGACTGTGTTGGGATGGATGGTTTAGAACCCGTAAAAGAAAAAGCCAAAAATCTAGTCAGCTTGCAAAGTGGAACAATCTCACCGATCCAGATGGCCGCCAAGGCAGTCAAAAAATTTGGTACCGTCCAAATCACTGGCGTTTACATGACACCTGCTTCTTCTTATCCATTGCAAGAATTCTTTATGCGCAACATTGATGTCAAACACGGGCAAGCACCTGTGATCCATTTGATGCCAAAAATTTATGATATGATCGCGGACGGTTTGTTTGACCCGTCACAGATCATCACCCACACGATGCCTTTAGCAGATGCTGCCAAAGCGTATGAGATTTTTGACAAAAAAGAAGACAAGAACATCAAAGTTGTCTTGAAACCTTAGCACAAACAAAGGAGCAGTGATGGCACCTATGCCAAAAATCAAACGGAGTGAACATCAATTCGATCCGGGAAAAGAAGAAGATGTGATCATCAAGGCAAGTCGCTTTCGCATCTACTTTCAAAATCGCTACATGTTGATCTCACTTACGAATGATATTTTGACGGGCTTGTTTTATATTTTCGGGAGTATCGTTTCATTAACTAGCTTGCCTGCGATTTACGGAACGATCGCCTATTTGATCGGCGGTGTCTTTTTGACCATTCGTCCGCTGATTAAAATCGTTCGCCATGTCTATATCTATAATGATCGCAATCAAGAAGGTGAGAAAGAAAAAGATGTCACCATCACCGACGATGAACGTTGATGGGGCGACAACTAGAGAGGAGTTTCCTATGTTAAAAACATTTGATGGGATCGCACTGACACTATTGATCATCGGTGGGATCAATTGGCTGCTGGTCGGCGCCTTCGAGTTTGACCTTGTCGCAGCGATCACCGGCGGCAGCACGTCAATCATTGCCCGCGTCATTTATATTCTAGTTGGGATCAGTGCATTGTATAGCCTGAAATTCTTTCCAGCTATCGCCCGCCAACAAACCCTCGACTAATTGAAAATAAAACCTGCATCTGCGGTGTCCTGACCCCAAAAAAGTTAGATTTTTGGTCTAACTTTTTGAGGTCGCATCTGTGGATGTAGTTTTTTTGTCTACAATCATTGAAAAAAAACACCAGTTGTACTACTCTTGTATTTAACCTACTATTTTCGAAAATATAAAAAGGACGTGACTCATGACCCCACCTACTAGACCCTCGCTGATACGTCGGATACTCGGTCGGATGCTTTTGCTATTGATTTTCTTATTTATTCTAGGTATTATTGGCGGAATTATTGTTTTAAATAACCTCACCATCGCGGAAAACTGGTTTGGTCTGAATGAATACCAAGTCGTTGAAACCAGGCATCAGATCATTCGTTTGTTCCCCTACTTTTGGGTAGCAGGGATCCTGCTGGTCTTTTTGATCGGTCTGATCATCGGCCTCAAAAAACACAAAAAATCGCCATTTTACTGGTTATTCTCATTGCTCTTGCTACCAGCGATTCTCTTTTGTATTGGCGTAGTTTCCACCTTTTTACCTGTAGACCGCCAACTCTTTCGAGAAGAAACCAGTGCCAAAGAAATTATGGCGGCGCTGCCAAATCAATCTTCATTCAAGGACAAAGAGCTGCAACTGGTCAGCTATAGTTTTCACATCCGCAATGTCCCGCTAAAAAGCGGCATTTATGCAGTTGCGCGAGTGATCAATCCAAACACAGGCCTACAAGACGAGTATTGGTATTACCCAGAAAATCTGTTGACCAAATGGAAAAAAGACGACGATACGATCGAGCTTTCGATGGAAGATACCATTGCCTTTGATGCCATCGACTGGGGCGTCATTCCCAAGATCATCAAGGATTCTGAGGTGCGAGCAGCTCAGCTAGATCACTATGTTCCTGGCGTCAGCATCGTCATTTTAAACGGCTTCCAAGGTGAATGGACTTGGACCGTTGGTTTAAATGGGATTCGTAATCGAACCGAGATCAATTATGTCTATGATCTCAAAGGAAATTATCAATCCGAATGGCAATAAAACAAGCGGCACCTATCCCTGTGAATAGGTGCCACTTTTGCTTTTATCGGTTTACTGATCCAAGTCTTTGACACACCGAAACCCTAAATTATTGGCTGCCGACATCCCAGAATTACCATTTCTAGCGGCAATTCGGTATCGTTTGCAATAGGATTCATGGCACAAAAATGAACCGCCGCGAGTCGCATACAGTTGATCATCTTGTGTTTGATTCCTTATCCAAAAGGTTTGTCCCGTCTGTTGTTGAAACTGCGTCAACGGGATGCGGGCAGGATTGACGCACCATTCCCAGACGTTGCCGATCACTTGATAAAGACCAAAGCCATTGGGCTCATACCATTTCGCGGGCGCTGTATTGGCAAAGCCGTCTGCTCGCGTGTTGCTTTTTGGAAACTCGCCTTGCCAAATATTGCAATGATAGGTATTTTCTGTCAAAAATTCCCTTCCCCAAGGATATTTTTCAAAACTTGTCCCGCCTTTTGCAGCGATCTCCCACTCTGCTTCTGTCGGGAGGCGTTTTTTTGCCCATTGGCAATAGGCGATCGCATCGTTGCGAGACACTTGAACCACTGGGTGATCCATCCGCTGGGCAATCGTTGAATCAGGTCCTTCAGGATGACGCCAATCTGCGCCGCTAACCGCGTACCACCAAGCCATATTCGGTACCTTTTGACTGCGGTGTTTCGTTTGCTCACTTAAAAAATAGTGAAAAACGAACGACCAGCCAAAACGCTCGGCTTCTGTGACATATCCTGTTGCTTCCTCAAAAACTTGGAAAGCTTGGTTCGTTACTGTCGTGGCATCAATGGCAAATGCTGGGCTGTCGAGGCTGATTTGCGGTCCCTCAAGATCCCCGGCAAAGCCGTCCATCGTATTCGTGCCAATTCGGTAAGTTCCTGCTGGAATCGTGGGCATCTGCTTGCCTCCTTTTTACAATAATTGATAGCCATTGTACAGATTGATCAGTAACACCAGCACGATCACACTTTGAAATACCAGTGTCACCCGCTGCGGTGACAGGACGTTGCTAGCCTTGGCGCCTAATAGTCCCCCCACGATCGCGGCTGGAATAACAAACCACAAAATTTGCAGATCATACGCACCAAAACCTGTCGAAAAAGCGATCGTCAAAATTTTTGCCAGCTGCGAGAAAAAAATCGTACAAATGGAATAAATCGTCGCCTCTTTGATCCGCATGGCAAACAGTAGCATCAATAAAGAAACATTGATGGGTCCGCCGCCGATCCCCAGCAAACTGGCTAGAAAACCGAGAATCAAACCGCAAGCTGCATACCAGCCGACTTTTTCCAACGCAAACCCGCGCCAGTTATATTTTGTATACAAAAAAGCAAACAATAGTGTCAGCACGGTCACAAGGATTTGGATCAGCTGAACCATCTTGTCGTCTCGAAAAACCAGCAATAGCTGTTCAAAGGCAACATTGCCTAAAACACCGCCTAACACAGCACCACCAGAAACCCACAAGGCAATCGACCAATTGATTTTCCGTCCACTGGCTAATTGTCTAGCTGTCGAAACGATAGACATCGTGAAGACAGCTGTCGCCGAGTAAAAAGAGATTGCAGCAACAGAATGGGCGCCGATAAAATCGAAAATCGGTTTGATCAGCACGCCGCCCCCCATGCCCGAAACTGCCCCTACGGTATTTGCTAAGACGATCACGAGAAAATAAATCAGTCCGATCATTGTCTCACCCCTTGCAAAAGCTCCAGTATCTCATTGATTCTAGGTGTGAAGTCTTTTAACAGCTCCTGATAACCGCAAAACCCCTCACTATCCACGTACATTGCATCTTTCATTCGTTTACAGCCTCCTCGGCACATTTTTTGGAAAGGACATTGCGTACACTTCGAAGGCATGTCTTTTTTCTGGCACAAAAACTGCTGCGAACAGTCTTGAGAAAACAATTCCCGTAACGTTTGCTCTTGGATATAGCCCATGCGAAACTCATCTAATACATAGAAGTCACAAGGATAGACACTGCCGTCGGCTTCGATCACATACTGCACTTGGCAGTTGCCTAGAATCCCGCAGGCAGTAACTTGCTGCCGCACCAATAGATTTAGTAAATCATCGAACAGCTTAATACTTAAGTAGCGCCCTTGTGTCAATTCCTGCAGCCAAAAAGCCAATAGCTGCTGATAAAAGTGCGCAAAGCTTCTTGGTGTCAAGGCATAGTTGTTGGTTGATGTGGCATCCAAATCAGCCAAACAAGGAATGAACTGCACAAAGGCAATCTGCTCTTCCTTGAGAAAATCAAACACACGCTGGGCTTCCTTTGCTAAGGGATTAGTCAACACGCACAAGACATTGTACTCAATCTGATAGGCGTCCAATAATCGCTTGGTCTGCAAAACCCGCGCAAAGGTCCCCCGCCCTTTGGCGTCTAATCGATGCCGATCGTGCGCAAGCGGATGCCCATCGATCGACAGCCCGACTAAAAAGCGATACTCTTTCAAAAAACGACACCATTTATCATTGATCACCATGCCGTTGGTCTGGATCGCATAGTGTACTGTCACTCGCTTTTTTTGCGCCGCAACATAAGCCGTTAGTTTTCTAAAATAACTCAGCCCTGCCATCGTCGGCTCTCCGCCTTGAAATGCCAACGTCAAATGATCGCCAGCTTCTAAGTCTGCATAGATGTTTGCAATCATCTTTTCCATTACATCCTCTTTCATTTTGCCAAAGGAACGCACTTCGCGCAAGGAACTGACGTTGGCATAAAAGCAATAGGTGCAGCGCAGATTGCAAAGAGAGGATGCTGGCTTGATCAATACGGAGATGTGTTTCATTTGTTGTTCCTCACTTCTTTATTTCTTTTGTGCGATTGTCTGCCTCTGACTATTGCTTAAACCTAAGCGCTGATACTCGCTTTCAGGAGCTTCAATCTGATTCATTACTTTAATCAATTTCTGAATCATTTCTTGTTCAATCAGTGGGTCATGAAACGGTGTTAACTGCTTTGGATCATTCTTTAAATCAAACAACAAGTGGCCTACCGAATAAGAATCGATATAGGTGGAAACTTCGACTTCTGTGTAAGGAAAATGATTTGTAAATCGATTGCCCTTTTTCAAGACCATGCTGTCTAAGACCTCTTTATTCAAAAAACCACGCAATGAAGCATAACTAAGCGTCTGCATGGTGATTGGTCCATTAGAAGGGTGAACCGATGCACGCATATACACATAACGACCATCGTAGATATTGACATGACCGCCGTTTGTACCAAAAATAATTTCTTGATGAAGCGGTTGCGAATGCTGTTTTTTCAACACAGGCAACAAAGATTTGCCATCCATATCTAAGGTGTTCTCAATTTCAAAATAATCCAATAAAGTTGCTGGAATATCGATGGTTTGACTCAATACTGGAGTATGGGTTCCCGATTCAGCTTGTGGGTAACTGATGAAAAAGGGCAGATGAATGATTTCTTCATACATCGGTGCTACGTTTTTTCCTAACCAGTCATGTTCCCCTAACAAAAAGCCATGGTCGGTATTCACAATGATCAAGGTATCCTCCCACATATTATTTTTTTCTATAAAGTCCAGCACTCGTCCTAAGTGATGGTCACACATACTGATCAACGCTGCGTATTCTTTTTGCAGCTCAATCAAATCCTGCTCGCCAACGTCTTCTGTTACACGACCATATTTTGGCCAAAAGTAAGGTGATTCATTTGGTGTCTCCTGGTACAATTTGCGATAGGTTTCTGGCACATAAAATGGTTCATGGGGGTCAAAACATTCGACTTGCAAAAACCATTGATCTTCATTTTTGTACTGTTCCAAAAAATCCAAACCGGCTTGGATCGTTTGAACCGTGGACAGGTCTTCTTCTACTGCTTGCCGTGTTCGATTCGCAAAATGCTGTTCCACAGAAATACCACTCTTATTTAACGGATTCAGCGGTGGATGATTCTCTGCCTGTTTTCTTGGAACCCATCGGTCGCCTTCTTGTCCTCTAAATCCTTCCCATGTGGAATAACGGTTATGATACGTGGCACCGCCATCTTCAAAGTAATGGGAATGGTCGGTTACCAAATGACAATAGACACCATTTTGCTGCAGCGTATCAAAAATTGACGAATCAAACGGTTCTAATTGTCCCCACGAACGATGCATAAAATTGTAACGACCTGTATGAATTTCTCTTCTCGCTGGCATACAAGGCATGCTGCCACCATAAAAGTTGTCAAACGTAATCGTTTTTTCTCTTAACCGTTCAAAATTTGGCGTGTTGATCCAATCGTTTCCGTAGTTTGATAAAAAATCTCTAGCCAGAGTATCAAACATCAGCATAATTGCTCGCATAGCATTCTTTCCTTCTTTCTTTTCTTTCCTTTTCTTGGTCGTTGCGACTACTTGACGATCGTTATCGCCCCTCGATTATCATCAGCGATCACATCTAAGTATGCGAAAGTATTCGTAACGACGATCGGCGTCACTAACGAGTATCCTGCCTCTTCAATTTCTTCTTTATCAAATGTAAGCAATACCTCTCCTTGCTTGACCTGATCCCCTTGCTTGACTTTTGTTTCAAAAAAACGACCATCTAAGTTCACTGTATCCATGCCGATGTGAATCAACACTTCCACGCCATCGTCCGACTTCAAGCCAATCGCATGCTTCGTTGGAAACAGTGTTTCAACTACTCCGTCAAAAGGTGCTCGAACCAGTCCTTCATCTGGTGAAACTGCTAAGCCTTTTCCTAATAGTCCATTTGCAAATGCTTGATCTTCTACTGCCGACAAAGGCAAAACGATGCCTGTTAATGGTAACGAAAAAGTGATTTCTTTCGCTGCTCTTTCTTCTGGGATCAAAGGCGAGGCTTCGTTATTACTAGCTGTTGCTTCTTGCCGATCCTCTTGCGGATCATACAAGAAAGTAATCGTTAAAATAAATGATAAGACGAATGCTACAGTGATTGCTAATACATACCCATAAAAGCCGCTTCCAATGCCTTCTGTCGGATCAATGTAGTTGGGTAAACTGAATATACCCATCCCACCTATAATAAAGGATTTTGTTCCCATTGCACCCATGATCAATCCGCCGATCGATGCTGAAATCAAGGTCGCAATAAATGGTTTTTTTCTAGGCAACGTGATACCGTACAAGGATGGCTCCGATACCCCAAATAGACTGGAAATAAATGCGGGAATCCCGATTGCCCGAATAGAATTATTTCTAGACTTAATAATAACTGCCAGCACAGCTCCTGCGGTCGCGAAAGGAGTCGCTTGTCCTAAGACCATCACTGGGTCGTAACCAAGAACACCAATATTGTTGATTGCGATCGGAATGATCCCCCAGTGAAGACCAAACATGACCAACACTTGCCAAACAGCACCAACTGCAATCCCTGCAATAATTGGGCTGAAGTTATAGATCGCCAACACAGCCGCACCCAACAAATTGCCGATCCATGTCGCGATCGGACCAATGACAATGAAAGTCAGCGGAACCATGATCAAGACAGTTAGAAACGGAACTAAGAAACTCCGTACAATACTAGGAATGATTTTTGTAATGCCTTTTTCTAATCTGGCACCAAAATAGGTAGCAATGACGATTGGAATAACACTGGAACTATAACTCATTAAAATGACTGGTATTCCTAAAAAAGTGACATAAACAGGCGATTCAAAAACGGTTCCTGCAAACAAGGTATACAACGGTTCGGCATTTGCCGTCAAGCCAGACAAGGCTGGATAAACAAGGGCAGCACCGATCGCCATACCGACAAATTGCTTTAAACCAAATTTTTTCGCTGCGGTATATCCTAAAAAGATTGGAAAGAAGTAGAAGAAACAATCACCTGCTGCTTGCAAAATCGCATAGGTTCCTGACGTATTCTCAATCCATCCCAAAGAAACAAATAGCGCATTTAATCCTTTGATCATTCCTGTGGCAGCTAGAAGACCCAATACAGGTGTAAAGATACTGGAGATCACATCGATAAAAGCATCCAGCGGTCCTTTCTTTTCTCCCGAAGGTGCCTCATCATTTCCTGCCAATCCTGCATGTTGAACAAATTCTTGGTACACCTCTGGCACATGATTGCCGATCACGACTTGGTATTGACCGCCGCTTTGAACGACTGTCACGATTCCTTTCGTCTTTTTCAGTGTTTCTGTGTCTGCTTGCTCCTCATGTTTTAAATCAAAACGCAGTCTTGTGATGCAGTGGGTCACCCCATTGATATTTTCTTTTCCGCCGACTCCTTTTAAAATTTCATCGACCAATTCTTGATATGCCATCGTTCTCATCCTTTCAATGTAAAAATAAAAAGCAAGACAAATAACTATTCCTTGATGGAATAATTATCAGTCTTTCCTGCATTATCAGTAACAACCTTTATTCGTTCTCTATTAATTTTTGAATGTGTAACGTTAAGTACAGCTTTTCATCATCGTTCAAGGGAACACCTAAATACTTTTCAATCAAAAGCATCGTCTTATACGCGTCTGCATACTGTCCGCTCACGTGTCCCAATAGCGGATTTGCTTTTACCACATCTGGTCGAGCCTTCAATCGCTGGAAAAAAAAGCGCAAATGGGTGATAAATCGATCGAATGCCAAAGAGTTTTCATCAATTTGTATCTTGTTAGAAAATCGAATAAGTGAAATAATATCGCGAATCTTTTTTGCAATCGATTGGACATCTTTTGGCTGATCAATCTCATCTGTTACTTGTGCATTGATCAAATGCATTGCTATATTTCCTGCTTCTTCTTCCTCAAAGACGACCCCTGTTTCTTGTCCGATCCGTTCCAATGCTTTTTTACCAACTTCAAATTCCTGCGGATAAAACTTCTTTAATTCCCATGATAATCGGTTCGTAACTGTGATTCCTTGTTCATGCAGTTTGAACAGATTATACAAATGATCGGTAAGTGATACATACAGCGTCTCGCTTAACTCCTGTTTTATTTCTGCTTTCGCAAGTGAGATAATATCATCCGCTAAAGACACATATTTTGTCGGAATGGATGACAATAAACTTAAAAATCGCTCGGAAACTTTGTTCTTATGAAGCACAAACACTTTTTCAATTTTTGATTCATCGGCGGTTTGTCCTGGTTTCATTTTGAAGCCAAGGCCGGTACCGATCCAGATAAAATCTTTGCCATCTTGTCCGACCAAAACTGCATTGTTGTTTAAGATTTTTTTGATCTTCAAGACGCTTCTCACCTCCTTAAAATGAAAAAAGGCGATACCTTAATACATGTGTAGGATCCATACACACGTAAAAAGGTATAGCCTGCATTATCAGTAACTACCCATTTGATTGCCTTTACTATACTATTTTTCCAGAAACGTTGCAAGCGTTTTATTGATTTTTCTTTTTTTCGCTTCGTTTTGAATAGACGCAGATCAGCCTTTCTCCAAACTGTTCACTGATCCAGCAAACGGCTTTGCCCTTCGATTTTTTGGATCTCCGTAATGTCTTGCGTGACTTCTAGACAACCTAAATAGATGCCTGCTTCGTTTTTTAATGCAAAATAGCGAATATAGATTTTACGGCCTCGCATATCGATCCAAAATTCAGCAGTCTCCCGTGTGCCCGCTCGAAAATCATCCAAAATCTGCTGCACGAGATGCATGCTTTTCGGTGGATGGCAGTTGACGACTTCACGGCCTAAAACCGAATTCGTTCGTGGAAAGACGCGACTCTTGCCTTCTGAATAAAAGCGCACCCGCTCTTCACTATCTACAAAGGTCAAGTCCACTGGCAACGTTTGAAAAATCGCCACCAATTGTTCAAATTGCAAATTACCAGTAGGCAATGAGATGGTCGGCTGTTCAGCAATTTGCGGCGAATTTTCCGTTTCTATGACTTGAAATTCATCGAATCCTAAACCGGCTGCGATGCCGGCGGTTGTTTCTTGGGCTTGTTTGATCGCCGCTTGCCTTGCGGGTTCTGCCGCCTGTTCCTTTTCAAGAGCTTCTTGGCTCGGTTTCCAAGGAAGCGGTTCTGGAATAAAGGCAAAGCCGATGTCTAAACTGTCAGCCGCAATTTGTTCCCAATCTTTAAGACTGAAGACATCCAGCGTCATTGGCACCATGATTTCTTCTTCTTTGAAAATCATCTCTTCGATTTCGTTTTTGACCGCTTCCCATTGGACAGCAATCGGATTATAGGCAGTTTTTTCGGAAGCCAAAAGCTCATTGAGCGCTTTGATCATGACCCGAATATTATCATCGACACCCCACATCACTTTTGGCGGTGCAGTGATGCCGTACTTCTCCATGTAAGAAAAAATCAACGTTTCTTTTCGCGCATAATGTTTGTCGATCTGCATTAAATCATTGCAGGCAGCTTTTAGACGCTTTTTAGGCGTCCAATCACCGGTTTTTATTTTAGCTAAGAGGCTATCGATCTCATCGGTCAACAAGGATTGCAGGACTTGGTTCTCCAATTTCAGAGTATGCACAGGATGGCCTGGTTGCCCATATTCTTCATTGGAGTGATGGATCTCATTGATCGATCCTTTAAAAACAGCAGCATGAATATTGCACAAACGCTGAATCTCAGAAGGGTCCAACCCCGTTTGGATCAAAGCTTTTTCAGCAGCAGTGATCTCCGTCACATCCACACCATCAAATTCTTCGTTAAACAAGCGTTTAGCTTCTTCAAAGGAACCGCCTTGGTGAAGCAAACTCAGTATTTCGACGATCCGTTCTTGTCTTTGACTGTTAGTTTTCATTTCGTCGCTCCTTTCACAAGAAACCCTTGTTTTTCGAAAGCGAGACAAACCCTTTCCAAGGGGATCTTCTTCATCTGAGCCCCTTTGGGAATCGTCATGTAACGTCCAGCAGTTTGTAGCATCCCTGGTTGATTGATCGCCGTAAACCCTATTTTACTCATGATTTCTTGTATTTCAGGGTATTGTGCCACAAGTTCATAGAGCGTTTTTGACAGATCGATTTCTTTCATAGTAAGGTCTTCCTTTCAGTGAGAATGATTCTCAATAAGATATCCTTAGTATAAATCATTTTGTTCAAAAATACACGAACTGCCGCAAACATTTATCAATCGATCATTCTTTTCTAAGATTGTCGGTAACGGCACACCACTTTTTCCAACCAATCGATACTGGCAAAAAGCAGATAGCCCATCAAAGCAATCAGGAGGATACCCGAAAGCATTTGTGGGTAGTCCATTTTTGACCACGCACTTAAGATCAGATAGCCGACACCATACGTCGTGTTATAGTTTTCGGCAAAAAAGAGGGAAGCCAACGCGATCCCGATACTGACCCGCACACTGGCAAAAAGTGCTGGCATGAGCGCGGGCAAAATAACGAAGCGCAAGACATGGTGCCATTGGTTGGTATAATTTTTCATGACCTGAAAATACGCTGGTGGGATCTTCGTGACTGCATCACGAATCGAGACGATCACTTGAATGACGATCACCGCAAAAATCAAGAGAATTTTTGAGAGATTGCCTAAGCCAAAGAAAATCATAAAGACAGGTAAAAACGCAACTTTAGGAATCGGATATAAAAAGTAAAGCAGTGGACCAAGCAGCCGATCCACTCTTTGGGATCGCCCAATCAAGATTCCTAACGGCACCCCGACTAGCAACGCCCCACTCAACGCCGCAAATACCCGCAGCAAACTGGCACCTGTGTGGATCAGTAAGACTTCTCGCAGTGCCCAAAAACGTTCGGCCGTTTCTAAAGGATTAGGCAGTGAGCGATTGTTGGTCACCCAGCTTACGCCCCACCAAACCACGACAAACGAACAGAAGCCCCAAGCAAAAGATTTGATGGGTTTCATTGCCTCGCCTCCCTCATTTGTTCTTTCAACTGCAAGACGACTTCATAAAAAGCCAACGAGTCTCGTTCCAGCTGGCTGCCGTAAAATGGATTACTGATCGGCGTAACGTCCTGATCTTTTAGCAACAAAATCGTCTGCCCCAAAAACACTGCCTCTTCTGGATCGTGGGTCACCACGATTAAGCTGTTTTGTCTGCGCTGCTGTTGAGCAGCGATCATGGCTTGTGCGTTTGCTTTGGTTTCTTGGTCCAGTGAAGCAGTCGGCTCATCCAATAATAAAACATCGGGCTGTGTGATCAGTCCCCGCCCCATGGCAGCCCGCTGTTTTTGACCGCCGCTAAGCTGATGTGGATAGCGGTCCTGCACCTGCGTCAATCCCAACTCCGCCAAACAGCTTGTGACCCGTTTTTTACGGCTCTCACTGGGTGTTTGATTGATAAGCAGCGGCATTTCCAGTACTTGGTAAACTGTTTGCCAAGGAAACAAATGCAGTTCTTGGAAAACGACCTCGATGTTGTCAGGGGAACAGCCTTGGTAAGTGATCGTGCCTGATTGCGGTCGCTGCAACCCTTTGATCAAGGATAAAAGCGTGCTTTTGCCAATCCCCGATTCTCCCAGCAGCACATAGGTCGTTCCTTGTTCAAAACAAAACGAAAGATCCTTAAAAATGACGGTTTCCCCATACGTAAAGGAAACGGAATCGAATCGAATACTCATAAGAGAATAAACTTCTTTCTTCAAATTATTTGTGTTGGTTTTCACATTTTATGCTATACTATTTTTTGCGTGATTGACAAGAAAGGATGGTTTATGATGTTTCAGACCCTCGTATTTCATGAAATACGTCCCGAAGCAGAACTTTATGATCAGGTGCGCCCGATCAAAGTCGCAGACGGCTATCAAGATGCCTTGCCTCTGCCCTTATTCAATAGCACTTCTCATTTTAAACAACAAATCGACTTTTTGAAAGCAGAAAATTACCATACGTTGACCCTTGCAGAAGTCAAAGATTTTTATTTCCGGCAGCAGCCGCTACCAGAAAAATCCGTGTTGCTGACCTTTGACGACTGTTATCAATCAATGAAAGAATATGCCTACCCACTGTTGAAGGAAGCTGGTTTCAAGGCCACTGCCTTTGTCGTGACCGGCTGGCTTTTTGATGCCCCTCAGCCTTACGAACCAGAAGTTTCGCGGACATTGAGCAGTGCCGAATTAGCCGAAATGAGCGATGTCTTCGAATATGCCAATCATACCGCTCATTTTCACGAACGCAAGAACCAGCAAGGGCGGTCAATGTGGGAAACACCGGCAGCCTTTGCGCAAGACTTACGAAGCTGCAATCAGCACGTGGCCATCAAGGATGTTTTTGCCTATCCCTTTGGCTTTTATGATCAGCAGACGATCGCAACACTAGAAAAGGAAGGCTTTGTTCTGGCATTTACAACCAAACCTGGCATCAATACGACAAAAACCAAGCCAATGGAACTCCATCGGGCTGTCCTCCCGTTCTCACTACCAATGGCTGCTTTTGAACAACGATTTAGAAACGAGGAAATGAACCAATGAAAAAAACGATTTTAGCAAGTATCCTAGCACTATTCGCTGTCGGCGCTGCCGCCTGCGGCAACACTGGCGAAACAGCAAGTACCAGCAATTCCAGCACTAGCAGTACAGAAGCTGCGGTCACGGATCAAACATTGACGATCGGGGTGTTACCAGCAGAATCAGCGATTCCGATCATTCTAGCAAAAGAAGAAGGCTTTTTCGAAAAGCAAGGATTGACTGTGGAACTCAAATCCTTCACTTCCCCAAATGACCGCAATGTGGCAGTGCAGGCAGGCGAGCTGGATGGTACGATCAGCGATGTCATGACAGAAGCGACCTTCAAGCAAAACGGCATCGATATGACGATCACTTCTGATATTTTGGAAAACTTCAAGATTCTCGCTTCACCGAATTCAGGGATTACTGAGATGAAAGGGTTAGCGGATAAAAAAATCACCCTTGTACCGAATTTCATTTTAGAATACATCATGGATCAATTTGCACAAGAAAATGATTTTACTTATGACATCGTGGATATCGCTTCTTTTTCTGCCCGTTCCGAAGCATTGCTCAATGACCAAGTCGATGGCGCTGTTTATACGGAACCGCAAGCCAGCATGTTGGCTGCCCAAGGGGCGATTGTTTTAGGCAGCTCTAAAGATGCTGGCATCAAAGGCGGGACGCTGCAATTTATGGACGAAGTCATCCAAAATCGACCGCAAGACCTAAAAGCATTCTACAGTGCTTACAACGAAGCCATCGATTACATGAATGCTCATTCAGCAAGAGACTATGCCGACATCTTGGCAGACTATCAATTTCCCGATGCTATGAGTACTTACTTAGACAGCCAGGAAGACTATCCGTATGCCCAGGCAGTGCCGCAAGAGCAATTCGACGCAATCATTGCTTGGACGAAAGACAAGGGTCAAATCGACCAAGCGTATTCTTACAACGAGTTGACCAATTTCGATTTTTTACCCGCTGACGAATAAGAAACAACAAAAAAGACGCATTTGCGTCTTTTTTGTTGTTTCACTTCTTTTTGATACTCTTTTTTGCTCGTGGCAAGAAATTCAGGTATACTTTTGACAATTCAGCTGCCATGAAAGGATTTGATGCAATGCCAACGATCGCGGTTTATGCCGACCAGAAAGAAGATAATTGGGAAGCACACTTGACTCACCAGTTAAAAATAAATGAAGAAAGGACCCAGGCTCATCAAACATTTCATAACGAATCTTTAACGATCGACGAATACTTCTTTACAGAAGATTCTGCCCCTTTTCATACGAATCAAGCCGTCAAGCAGCAATTAGCAAGCAATGGCCGCAGCTGTTTGCCACTCGTGTATGTCGACGATCAGCTATTTTGCCAAGGTCGCTTGCCAACGATCCGTGAATGGGAACAATTGACCAAATCCGGGATCACTTTGCAATTTGATGCGTAAGATCAAAAGGCGTTGAAGGATTTACCCTTGACGCTTTTGCCGAGTCGGTATTCCCAAAGTCAAATCACGTTCCTTCGACCAAGCGATGGCACCTGACAGCAAAAAGAAACTAATGACCGTCCCTTCCCTCACCGCTAGCGGTAAGCCCAAACTGATCGCTAGCAAGAGTGCCCCCGAAATACAGACTGCATCAACGCCATAACGGTACTGCTTAAATGTCCAACGACTGCGTTGCGCCAGCAAATGACAGCAGTGCTCGATTGGAAATTTCAAGACCTGCAACCGTAGGACTTGTCCCGTCGCCGTTCCAGAAATCAAGATCCCACCGATCAAAGCAGCTAGTTGGCTCCAATAATTCGTCAAGTGCAGCGATGCCAAGAAGTAGTAAACAAAGCCATTGATCAAATAGCCGAATGCCAGCAAAGCGAAAAACATAATCAAGTACTCACTGCCTTTTTGTTTGAGGGACGTCTGCCGCCGATCCAATAGCCAACAGGCAGCTAAAAAGCCCAAGTTGATGGCTGTTGTGATGGTGCCGACTTTGATTCCTGACATCGTTGCCAGCGTGACATTCAAGGCATTAAAACTACTGACCCCAACGCTTGCTTTAATGGTCAAGCTGATCCCGAATGCACTCAGCCCATAAAAAATCCCTGATCCTATCCATTGCTTTTTATTCATTTTTTCTCCCACACTTTCTTTTTTGCTTTTCTAAGTATGTGCTATACTGACTAAAAACAAATAGGAGATTTCTCCTAGTTTGGAGGGAAAAAGTGAAAAAAACCGCTTATGCCTTGGCAATAAAGCAGGTACCAATCAAAGAAAGCTGCCCCTTACCGATTCCTGAGGAGATTTTACAACAAAGTGCCCTCTGGACCTTTGATCATCGAGAAGCGATCCAAAAAGAAACGGTGCCGATGTCGGTCTTTTTCGTCCTATTGACTGGCAAAGCCAAGATCATTCAAACGCAAGAAAACGGCAAACGTGCCTTGCTGCAGTTTCTCCATTCTGGTGATTGCATTGGCGATCTCACGTTGATTGGCGCCGAAACAGTACCGAAAACCGTGGTTGCGATCGGTGAAACAACATGTCTGGGCATTCCGATGCAAGCAGCAGCTCACGGGCTCATGCAAGACCTGGCTTTCGTACAAACACTAGGCAAAACTATCGGTGAAAAATTGCTGCTGCGTATGGATCATTTTTCCGTCAATCAAACCTATCCCTTAACTTGGCGCCTTGCTCATCTACTGTTGGAAGCTTCGATCGATGATCTTTTTCAAGAAAAATTGACGGAGACCGCCGAATACTTAGGCGTGAGCTATCGCCATTTGACGTATACCTTAAAAGAATTCAAAACGCAAAAACTAGTCACAAAAACTGAAGACGGCTATCGGATCGATGTGCCTGCGCTGCAGACCTTTATCCAAAACCAACAAAAGCAGTAACAAGCAAATAACGACAGCGAAATAGTTGGTATGATGCCCCCCTAAAAGCCAGAGAAAAAGCTGACTCTTGGGGGTGCAACAAGAAAAACCAACTGTTTGCTGTCGTTTTCGGATCGTTGCTTTATTTTTTCGCCAATGCCCAAGCATTGACAGTAACCGTGCCGGTTCCGCTGAGAGCGATCGCCTCGGTCCGTTTTGGATACACGCGAGAGGTCAAACAATATTGCCCGCCATTTAGGAAGATCTCAATCGAAGACGTATCGACAAAAATCTGCAGCTGCGTCAGTTCATCGACCTTGACACTGCGCTGTTTACGGCCGTAGCCAGAAACGCCATGATGGATCGTGAAGACACCAGCTTCATAAGCCAAAGTCGTATCTTGCAAAAGTCCAAGCTGGAACTGCTGCAATGGGGCTTCCGCCGTAACTTGCAACTCATATGCCAATTCATCGAAAGACAAGTGCTGCGGTTTATCTGAAAGCACAATTTTTTGGCTGACTTGCTTGTCTCGCAATTTTTGGAATTCTGGCAAAGGTTCTTGATACAACTGGTCATTTTTGACCGAAAGCTGTCTTG
Organism: Enterococcus sp. 4E1_DIV0656; assembly: GCF_002140695.1. Lineage (NCBI taxonomy): Bacteria > Bacillati > Bacillota > Bacilli > Lactobacillales > Enterococcaceae > Enterococcus > Enterococcus sp. 4E1_DIV0656. Next base: position 787,013 of record NZ_NGLF01000002.1, read on the forward strand.
GCAGCGTTGCGGCATGCTGCCAGCCGCGAGGGATCGTAGGATTGCTGTATTCAGGACTGGTATCCCCTAGCCCCATCCAGCCCCACAAGATCCGACGTTTCTGCTCATCTTCAAAGGTTTGCGGGGCATAGAAGTCAAACCCATAATCAAGTTCACGAAACGCAGAAGTTTCTTTAAACGTCAGGGTTTCCCAATCCACCTCACCGATCAGATACCCTGATTGATGAATATTTTGGTAGGCATGTTCTTTGGCTGCCAAACCTTGCGGTGAGAAGACCAACACATCTTTGCCATCTAAATGGAAGTAGTCTGGGCATTCCCACATGTAGCCTAGAGCATAGTCCTCACCGAAAAAGATTCCTCGATAGGTCCATTCATTTAAATCCGTCGATTCATAAATCAAAATTTTGCCTTCGTTTTCCAACGTACGCGCGCCTAGCAGCATATAGTAGGTGTCTTCATGGGCAAAAACTTTTGGGTCACGAATATGATCGGTAAATCCTTCAGGGTAGTCCTCATGAGGAATCACGACTTCTTGCTTTTCGACGGTATAGCCGTCTTTGCTGATTACATGGACCGTGTTTTGTTCTCGTCCACTAAAGGTATAGTCATGATCACCAGGATGTTTGACATTCCCAGTATAGAAGAAATGGATCGCGTCATTCTCGATAAAGGCAGAGCCCGAGTAGACCCCGTCTTTGTCATAGTCGTGTTCGGGAGAAAGAAACAGCGCTTCTTCTTGAAACGTGACATAATCCGTCGACGTTTTGTGTCCCCAGTGAGGTGGTTCCCCGCCATGGGGCGTTTGCGGTACATATTGATGGTAAAAATGAACCACGCCTTTGAATTGGCAAAGACCATTCGGGTCGTTCATCCATCCTGTTTCTGGCATCAAATGATAGTTCAAGCGCCACGCATCAGCACTGATTTTTTCTGCTAATTCGTTTTGTGTTTGGGCAAGCTGTGCCCAGTATTTCTTCGTTAACAATGCGGTACCTCTTTTCTCTTGCCGATGAACAGCAAGGGATTATTTATTGATTCAACTCTTTGGCTAGCGGTTTGCGCTGCAATTGGACACCAGCAAAACCGACTGCAAAGGCAATCAAAATCACGACAACGTATTTCAGCATGGCACCGAAATCTCCAGTATACAACAACAGTCCTGGTATAAAAGTGATGCCCATCCCAGTGGCAGCTAATTGGAAGACATACGTCGCAAACCCGCCGACTGCGCCCCCCAGCATGCCTGCGCCAAAAATCCGCATCGAGCGTAAGTTGACCCCAAATAGTAAAGGTTCAGTGATCCCAAATAAGGTTGGAACCGCCGCACTGATGGCATTTGAGCGTTTGACTTTGTTTTTATAAATAAATGCCGCAGCGATCGCAGCCCCGAATTGTCCCGCCATACTTGCTGTACCTAAGACTTGTAGGACGTTTTCGCCTGTCGTATTCAATAACCCTAACTCAATAATACTTAACGAATGGTGCAATCCAGTGATCACGATCACTTGCTGAACCCCTCCGTAAATGATATAACCGATGCCCAATGGCGCTTGCACCAAGTAGACGATACTGTTGATGACTGCTCTTTCAGCTACTTGCAAGATTGGTCCTAACGCAAACAAAATCAAGCCTAAAGTAATGACGATCGTTAAGAATGGTGTCACGATCAAATCCATCATTTGCGGAACAAATTTACGGAACCATTTTTCTAGCTTAGAAACTAAGATCCCGACAATAATTGCTGGAAAAATCGACCCTTGATACCCAGAGATCGATAAACCGAATAAGTGCAATGGCTCTGCATCTCCGCTGGCAACTGCCCAAGCGTTCGGCAATTGCGGTGCCACCATCATTAACCCTACCACGATCCCGATGATCGGATTACCGCCGAATTTTTTCGTCGCACTATAGGCGATCAAAACAGGTAAAAAGGCAAAGGCTGTATCCGTTAACATTTCAAACATGGCTAACCAGTCAGCACTATAGGTGACCCCCAACTCGGTCAATAACCCCCGAATCCCCATCAAGAGCCCCGTCGTTACCAAAGCTGGAATCAATGGCACCAAGACATCTGACAACGTGCGGACAACTTTTTGGACGGGTGACAGATTCGAATAAACATCATCTTTGAAGCCAGCTTTTTCAGCGGAGGCGTCATTGCCCATTTCTGCTGCGAAGGCTTGATAAACTTCATTGACTTTTCCTGTTCCAAAAATGAACTGATGCTGTCCCGTGTTGAAAAAATAGCCCTTGCTGCCCTCAACTGCTTCCGCTTTGTCTTTATCTACTAACTGATCGTCTTTCAAAATCAAGCGCAAACGTGTGGCACAGTGTTCAAAGTTTTTGACATTTTCTTTGCCGCCAATAGCTTCTAACACTTGGTCGATCGTTTTTTGTTCCTTCATTTTTCCCACTCCTTTGATCGTCGGTTCATTTGTGGAACCGGTTCTACATCTGTAGATTAACAGAAACCGTTTGCAATTGCAAGCAAAGAAAATAAAAAAACAGAACGCCGCAAATGGTCGTCCTGTTTTCTCTAAAAATATTTGCTTTATTTCTCCTGCTTTTCACGCTTGGCAGTCGACTGTTTGACCACTAATCGATTCGGCAATTCGATCACTTCAGGAACCTCTTCCCCTTGCGTCAGTTTTTGGATTGTTAAGACGGCATCGATGCCTAATTGGACATAGGGATATTGGGTCGTTGTGATGGTCGGATAGACATAATCCGTCGAATCATAGCCGCCAAAGCCGTTCAAGGAAAAGTCTTGCGGCACTTGATACCCTAGTTCATGGGCGGCTTTCAATACAGCAACAGCAATATTGTCGGTAGCACAGGCGATGTACGTTGCCGGTTGATCTTTCAAGAACACAAGGGCTTTTTGGTACGTTTCTCTTCTTGAAAAAGACGTTTCGATAAAGTCGACTTTGACGTTGGGGGTTTGTGCCAAGACATCAAGAAATCCTTTTTTCCGCAAGACACCTACCGCATAATCATTTTCGCTGACACCAACAAATAAATAACGTCGGTGGCCAGCGCTGACTGCATATTCTGCCATGGTTTTGCCAGCTTGATAATCTTCATGGACGATGGAATGAATGCCAGCTAACTGTTGACCTAACAATAAAACAGGCATAGGAACCTCTGCCAGCACCGCTTGCAGCTGCGGCGTGATTTTGCGCGCAAAAAGGATCATCCCTGCTACTTTTTGTTTGACTAGCATTTCGATATTTTCTAGTTCCCGTTCATCGCTTTGATCAGAGTTGGTGATCAGCATTTGATAGCCGTTTTCCCGAGCCGTCGTATCGATCCCTTTTAACACATCATTTGTCGAGGGCGAATTCAATCGAGGAATGATCACGCCCAGCAATTTCGTGTCTTGGGCTTTCAGCGATCGAGCAAATGTATTGGGGCGATAACCAGTTTCAGCAATGATCTGATCAATTTTTTTGCGCTTTTCTTCACTGATATAGCCATTGTTCAGATAGCGGGAAACCGTACTTTTCGCTACTCCCGCCTTTTCAGCAATGTCCTTGATCGTTGTCATGATTTCCCACCTTTGCATTTTCTTTTATTATAACAATAACTGAAAGAAAAGCGCAGGTTTTGCGTAAAAATTGTTGGGTTGGGCGGTTTTGGAATGAAGCTTCACTTCAAAGTAATCTTACAATCAATGAATGGTTGAGAAACTAAAATCTCCCTTTACAAGCTATGGCGAAGATCGATCAGATCATTGAGCATATTTTTTAAGCAATATACCGCCATGATTCGTCAGCAGATAAACCACGGATAGTAAACCATTATTGGATTCTGAACATTTTTATAGCAAGCGACATATAAGAAAAAAACCAGTTAAGCCACGCTTAGCTGGTTTTTCATTAGTAGAAATCCAATCCTAAGTTTACATTAAAACGCCTCTATCACACATTCAAAATCCACATAAACCCAAGAAAGACAAAGAACAAGCCGTACATGATCGGTGAGACTTCTTTGCCGCGTTTGGCTGCTAACATGGTGATTGGGTAAAAGATGAAGCCCAAGGCGATCCCATCGGAGATGCTGTAGGTCAACGGCATGCCTAGTAGAATCAAGAAGGCTGGGATTGCGATTTCCATTTCGTGCCATTTGATTTCTCGTAGCGATTGTGCCATCAGCACACCTACGACGATCAGTGCTGGTGCCGTCACTTGGGAAGTAACAACGGATAGCAATGGTGAAAAGAACAAGCCGAACAAGAAGAAAATTCCAGTCGTCACAGCAGTCAAGCCAGAACGACCGCCCACGGCGATCCCAGCGGAAGATTCCACATACGCCCCTACTGGTGAGGTCCCTAATAAAGAACCGGCGAGCATGGCAGTGGAGTCAGAAGCAAGTGCTTTGCCGACTCGTGGCATTTTGTTGTCTTTCATGAAGCCAGCTTGATTGGCAAGTCCCACCAAGGTGCCTGCGGTATCAAAGAAAGTGACGAGTAAGAAAGTCAGCACCACGACCCACATTTGCAGGGAGTTGATGTCTCCTACATGGTTGAGCGCCACTAAGAATGTGGAAGAAATACTTGGTGCAGCAGAAACGATACTGGATGGTGCTTGGATCAAGCCAGTCAAAAGACCTAAAACAGTTGTTGCGGCCATCCCGATAAAAATTCCACCAGGAACTCGGCGAACCATCAAGACGGCAGTGATCACTAGACCAAAAATCGTCAGCCACGTCGTACCGACACTCAATGAACCTAGTGCCACAAGGGTCGAATCGTCGGAAACGATGATCCCGCCTTCGCTCAGTCCCAAAAAGGCGATGAACAGACCGATCCCGCCAGAGATGGCGTATTTTAAATCAGCAGGGATCGCATCAATGATCAGCTCCCGTAATTTGAAGATCGTGATCACGATGAAAATCAGTGATGCCACAAAAACGCCAGCTAATGCTGTTTGCCATGGAACCCCCATTCCAATACAGACTGAATAAGAAAAGAAAGCGTTGATCCCTAATGCGGGTGCTGTAGCGATCGGATATTTTGCTAAAACCCCCATCAAGATACAGCCCAATGCACTGGCTAACGCCGTTGCTGTAAAGACGGCACCTTCGTCCATCCCAGATGCCCCGAGGACCGTTGGATTGACGAATAAAATATAGGCCATTGAGATAAAGGTGGTGAAACCAGCTAAGATTTCTCGTTTGACCGTTGTTTGTAAGGTATCTAGCCCAAAAAAGGAATTGATTTGATTCTTCATTTTTACTCCTCCAGCAATCAAGCAAAGGTGTCGCAATTGCTTGATTTTTTATAATGAAAACGACGAAATCAATCATAAACCAACTTTATCTGCAAGTAAATATTATCCGGTTAAAAAAACCAATAAAACGCTTTTTCCAACATCTTACCCTTAGTTGTTTCTAATCAACGTGTAACGACTTCTCATTCACCAATTGCTCCAGCTGTTCCTTGGTGGTGCGCTTGATGGAAAGCTTTGGCAACTCGTTCAACGCAAAGTAATCGCTGTTGGAGGTTTCACTGTTTTTGATAAAGTCCCCTGCCAGAACCTCACATTCAAAGACCAACTTATAGTATTGAAACACTTGCGGAATGTCTTGTCTTAGATTCGTATCAAAAATTGCTCGCAGCTCCTTCACCTCTACTAGCAAACCGGTTTCTTCCAGCACTTCTTTTTTGATGTTTTCCCGAGGCGTCAAGCCAATCTCTGCATAGCCACCCGGCAGTGACCATTCTTTCGTCAGGCTGTCTTCCACTAGCAAGATTTTTTCGTCTTTTTGGATCAATGCTCGTACGTCGACTTTAGGTGTAGGATACCCCTCATTTTTTTCTGTTAAAAGGGTCAACGCAGCTGCGTCTTGATCCACGACGGTACTCATCAAATGCAATGCCAACTCTTTGATTTCTTGGTATCGTTCCTTATCGTACACATCTTTGCCATAGTACAAACCTGCTTCAGCGATCGATAACAGGCGTTTGTATTGCGCAAAATAATCTTTCATCCATTCCCCGCCTTTTCCATTTCTCTGTTATGCTTCTTATTCTAGAGGAAATCGGCGGTTTTGCAAAAGAAAGTCTTCTGAGACATAAGAAACAATCCGTCTTGCTTTGACAGCTAAACTTCCCCAAAAGCTGAATCATGAGAAATAGCTCCTCAAAAAAAGCAGTTGGCATGTACCTAGAACAGGTATAACGCCCACTGCTTTGCTTATTTACTTAGCTCAATTGCGATTCTCTCGATCAATGGGCGATAATCCACTTGCTTGTAATCTTCCACATTGACTTCGATAAGCTCCCCTAACTGAAAGTCATCGTAACGGCGATCGGTGATGATTTGCCGAAACGCTTCTTTGGTTATATGGTTGGTTGCAGCTTGTCTATCTTCCAGCACATCCCCGTAATGGTATCGTTCCATAATAAAACTCAAATGACGGTCATCCGCTCGATCACGTATGAAACGTCTTTCCCATAAGGTTTCAAACGAGGCAGTCAAACGTATGGTCAAGCAGTCGTAGCCATAGCTTTGAGCGAGAAAAGTCAGCAAGGGCTTCTGCTTTTCACTAAAGGGGTATTCCGAGACCACCAAACGTTTTCCTAGAGACATGTACAAACCCAATGCCTGATAGTAAAAAGGCCAAACATACTGCTTTTCGATCTGGGCTTTTTCTGCCAATGAATCAAAGCCAAGGGATTCGGCATAGCACTCTTTGATTTCATCTGGCGTAAGAGCGAAAAGATTGGGAAAACGTGCCTTCAGCAGATTCAGTAAATAACTTTTTCCAGTCCCAGGGCTGCCTGCCAATAAAACAAGCATCTTTTTGCGTACCATCTATTTGCCGATCACAGTCGGCGCTTTCGTATTCATGAAAAGGCCGATCTTGTGCTTGACGATTTCTTTGATGGCTTCATTGGATGGGATCACGTTGTGGCGCAATGATTTGTTGACTTCCGTTGCCCCAAAATTTTCTTTCGCAATCTTCGTCCAATTGACCAACAATTCAGTACCTACATTAAACTTGCGAATGCCGTTATTGATCAATTCAGGATAATCTTCTTCTTTGACGCCAGTTCCTCCATGAATGACTAGCGGCACGTCGACGACTGCATGGATCTCCTTCAATAACGCAACATTCACTTCGGTTTTGGAGCGGAATTGGCCGTGATTGGTTCCGATAGCGATGGCTAGCGCATCGACGCCAGTAGCAGCGACAAATTCTACTGCATCTTCTGGGCGTGTGAAGACTTTATCGTCTTCTTCCACATGAATGCCTTCTTCTGTGCCGCCGATCGTTCCTAGTTCTCCTTCGACGGACACCCCATGGGCATGGGCGTATTCTACGACTGCGCGCGTTTTCAAAATATTCTCTTTGAAGGGCAAATGCGAACCATCATACATCACCGAGCTATAGCCGCTATCAATCGCCGCTTTGATCTCATCGAAATCTCTGGCATGGTCCAAATGCAAGACAGCGTCCACCAGCTCGTGATCGGCAATCGTTTTGACGACATTGACCAAGACATCATAGCCGATGTATTTCGCCGTATCGATACTTGTTTGAATGATGATAGGTGCCCCCATCTCTTTGGCTGCCCGCAGCATGCTTGGCAGCATTTCTAAATTATGGGTATTAAAAGCCCCCACTGTAAAATTCAATGCTTCTGCTGTTTTCGTTACTTCTTTTAATGTTGTATACATCCTTGATTCCACCTCGTCTAGTTTAATTGCCGCTGATCGTAAGTTGTTTGGCGATTTGCCGCATTTCTTCCATTTTATCCATGTAATAGTCGATCTTTGCATCGTCGCCATTTCGTGCGGCGGCGGCACGCTGAGCATTGTAAAGGGACATCAGTTTTTTGTAGCCGTCCCCGATCGATTTCTTCGCCTGCAAACTTTTTTCCAATGCGTCGATCGCTTCTTCTGTGCGAGAAAGTTTTGCCTGGGCTAAGCCTAACGCTTCATACAATTTTGCCTGTTCGTCGATGTCGGTTTCTGCTTGCAACTGACTTTCTAGATTTGCAATAAGCGCTTCTGCCTCTTGGCTTTCTTCAGCGGTCAAAGGAACCGCTGGTGTTTCTGTGGGCTTTTTTTCTTTTTTGAAAAAAGAGAACATGCGTCTTCCTCCTAGCGATTAAAAGTTTTTCAATAAGGGACTGATGATCCAAGCATATAGCAAGGCTGCCGTGACGGTATCCACATCAGTTGCCGTAGCGTTAACAAAGCCCATTTGATTGAAGATCGTTACAAGTAGGGCTGGCAATAACGTAATGAAGAAACCGTGAAAGATCCCTCCGATGATCGCCCCTCGACGTCCACCGACCGCATTGCCGAAGATCCCAGCGGTGCCGCCTGCAAAGAAGTTCGTCAGCATCCCTGGCAAGATCATCGCCAAGCCAAAGACTGGTAAAACGAACATGGCGATGACTGTCCCAATCGTTGTAGTAATGAAGCCTAAAATAACTGCATTGGGGCTATATGGGAAGAACACTGGGCAATCGAGTGCTGGTTTTGCATCAGGCACCAATTTCATGGCGATCCCACGAAACGCAGGGACGATCTCGCCTAAGAGCAACCGAACGCCAGCTAGCAAAACATAGACCCCAACCACGAATTGAATGGCTTGTAAGAAGGCATACATGATGTAATTTTGATCACCAGAGAGCGTAGAAGCAAAGGTTTCTCCAGCAAACAAGACCGTCACGATATACAGTGGAACCATCACGACCATGACAGAAAGATAGGTATCTTGTAAAAATTCAAAAGAACGTGGCAGTTTGATGTCTTCGATCGATTTTTTCTTCTCGCCTCTTTCTCCAAACAGATAGGCAACGCCTGCTTCAAAGAGGTAACCGATCGTACAGAAATGTCCGAGAGCAATGTCGTCTGAACCAGTGACTTTGCGGATGATGGGCTGAGCCATCGCTGGCATCGCTACGGCAAAGATCGCCCCAATCAACCCACCGACAAGAATCAAGACAACGCCCCGTAAACCAGCGAAATAGCCAAAGACCGTCGTCATGGTCGCCATCCATAAAATGGCTTGACCCGTCAAGAAAATATATTTCCATTTTGTAAAGCGTGCCAATAAAATATTAAAAACAAAGATGGCTAAAAATGTCAGCGCTATGTCCCGACCCAAGCCCAACTCATTCATCGCTTGCCCGTTGATGGCTTCGATGGAAGGGATTATTCCTTGCATGTCGAATCCTTCTGTGAAAATCTCGCCGAAATAGGTCAAACTACCGACGATGATGCTAGAACCAGCGCTTAAAACCTGGAAGCCCAATAGCGTCTTCAAACTTCCTGAAATGACTTGACCTGCTGACTTTTTCTGAAGCAACAGCCCTAACATCGCGATCAAAGCGATCGTGATCGATGCCTGCGTTAAAATATTATCAATGATAAAATTGATGATGCCCATTTTTTCAAACTCCCTTCGTCATGCCTCTTCCTTACAGTGCGCCTTTTTCCGTTAATACTGGGATGATTTTTTCTTCGATTTCTGGTTTTGAAACGATGTTGCGTAAATAAATGATTGCGGTTGTCGGGTCCAAAGCAAACTTTTCAAATTGCGTCCGAAAATTCTCTGCCGTAATGATGATGTCTGGTTTCATTGATACTGCTGATGAGATATCGACATGATCCAATTTCGCCTCCACTCCTAATTTCGTTAAGACATCTTCTGTTGACATCTGAGCCGCAAAACTGCTGCCAAGACCTGCACCGCATACGAATAAGATCGATAATTTGTTCATGATTTTTTCCCCTTTTCTTGTTTTTTATGAAAATAGCAATGATTGAAACGCTTCAATCGTAGAGCAAGCCAGCAACTGCGTGACTTTTTCTTCGTCATTGATCAGTTCGATCAATTCCTTCATGATGGCAAGATGAGAGTAGGAGTCCACCGCAGCCAAGCAAAAAATGATTTTGACAGGGTCCATTTCTGGGTTCCCAAATGCTACTGGCGGCGCCAAGGTGAGGACACTCACACCCAACTGCTGGGCGCCATCTTCTGGTCGGGCATGCGCCAGCGCCAAATGTTTACCAATGACGATATAAGGACCGTATTCCTTCACCGCAGCAACCATTGCCTCGATATAGCGTTTTTCGATGATCTGTTCTTTTACTAGCGGCTGCGCCGAGCGTTCAATGGCTTCTTCCCAATTTTGAACAGGAACATTTAATTGAATATGACTAGCGGATAATACATCTTTTAACATTGGCTGAATCTCCCTTGCATTAATGGCTAATTGATTTTGTTCAAACAAGTGTGTCAATTTGCGATAGGCGGCAGCATCGACCGTCCCACCGCTTTCTTCAATGACTGTAAGCAATTGATTGAAGAACAGCGTGGCATTTTTTTGGTCAAAGGCGATCCGCTTGAATTGTTCATTGTTTTTTAAGAAACGGCGGATCACTTGGTGATTTTCTTCATTGATGATCGGTGGGATCAGTAATACCGGCTTTTCTCGATAATCGATCTCATAGGTTGAAAAAACCAGATCCACATCGAATTTCGTGATCAAATTGACTTCTTGTGAATTCAAGACTGCCGCAACTTCTACTTCTGGAAACTTCTCCTTGAGGCTGGCTGCCAGCAGATTGCCGGTTGCCATTCCATGGTTACAGACGACGACCGCCTTATAGATCGTAATAATCTCGTGGTTCAATGAACTTAGGGCTGTAGAAAAATGAATCACGAGAAATGTCAGTTCATCTTCTGATAGTGGTTGACCGACGATCTCTTCGATCGTGGGGGCGAATCCCTTGACGGCTTGGTAGATTTGTCCATAATTTTTGCGAACGGTCTCTTTGATCGGATTGGGTACTTGAATGCCGCTCTTGGCTCGAACGATCAGCGCTGCCATATGTTTATACAATCCCTCTAACAACTCTTCTTCCTTTTTACTAAAAGGGATCTTGGTTTGGCATTCCACAAATTGGATCAGCTGCAGCGACAAGAGTTGCGCATGCGCCCATTCGATGGAATTGGACAAATCTTTAAAATTCAGTGATTCGATGATGAAAGAAAGATAGTTGACTTCGATTTCTGGTGGCTCGATCGAAAAGGTTTCAGCGATCGCCTGGATATAGGCTGACCCTTGGAGCGGATTGCTGGAAGTAGACCAGTTCATGCGAGTGATAAATTCCTTCATTCTGATGCGCATCAGCCAAATGGCGGTAAATAATAAGATTTGGCTGCTGTACAACTCATTTTGATTTGGCGGCAACACTGCTTGCATCACTTGTTGGATCTGTTTGATTTCTTTTTGCGGCAAATAGCGATAAAGCAATTTTGTAAAGACTAAATCTGGGGTCTGTTTATCAAGTGGCAGTCTACCGATCCGCTGATTGATGATGTCAAAAATCATCGTCCGAATCGCTCGTTCCGATCCATTCAACCGCAGTCCTTTTTTTCCTAGACTAATGATCTCAATGCCATATTTATTGATGTCCGCCCGCAAACGGCGCATGTCTTCATCCATGCTGCTTTTCGATATCTGGTACGCTTCTTCTTTTTTATTCAACACCAGGATCTCTTTTGAAAATGTCAGATGCAGTAGCAGATCAAAACTACGCTCTTCACGGGTCATATATTCCGACTGTTGTGCCTGTAATGCCTGCCAAACGATGGCTTGCTGCTTTGAGGGCATTTTCAAAAGGATGCCCTTTCCTCGAAGGGTTTGGACCGGTCCGATGTGTAAGTCAGCGAGAAACGTGTTGATCTCATTCAAATCATTGCGGATCGTCCGCCCACTCGCTGCGGTCTCTTCTGCCAGTTGCTCGATGGATAGTGGATAATCAGTCACCAACAGGCGATGCAAAACATCTACGATTCGTTTTTTCACAACTTTCTCTCCTTCTCTGATTTGAGTATATGATTTCGCTTACAACAAAAAAAGTAGATGTTTCTGCCACTTTAGTTTGCAAAAATGTAAACGCTTCTATTTCGAAATAGGAATCTTTGATCGATTATTTCATATTTTCCTTATTTTTCCTATCCGATGGAGAAAACGTTTAGATAGAGGATCAGATGCAAAAAAAGCAAGAGCAGCTGCTCTTGCTTTTCGATGATGGTGCATTCTATTGTGTTTGATCCGTCGTGTCTTCTGGCTTATTTCCCAGCGCTTGCTCCATTTGCTTTACTGCCCAATCCATTAGAAAGATCAACAGCATTGCCAGCACGCTGCCAATCAATGCCCCTGAAAAACGCAATGGGATCAATTTCAGTGGCGTAAAACTAGTACCGATCGTCATTAACAGCAGGACTTGTGGGTTGGTAAAGAAATTAGCAACGGTATAATTGACTGGCATAAAAAACTCCGTCAATATGTTTAGAATGATCAAGACAACTGCGATCGCTTCAAGGGGCATATGCAAGGACATCAATAAGAAACCCAGCAGCAGCCCTACGATTCCTCCCAGTACCCTGCCGATCGTGCGATTTTTGATTTTTTCCATATGTTCCCCTGCCAATACGGCAGCAGCGGAAATCAAGATCCAATACCCGTTGCTGTCCCGCAACAGATAGGCAATGTAGGTCGCAATAAACAATATCAAAGAAAAGTGCAGTGCTTTGATGACCATTTCTGGTTGCTGAGATAATGCCAGCGAATATTTCTCGTGCAAGCTCAGTTGTTGAAAAGCCGTTTTTTCTTCTTTCAACGGTAGCTGTTCAGCTAACGAAATCACCAGTCCAGCAAGCAATGAGCCTGCGATGCCGTAAAGCAAATAGGAACTGTGGTGCAAGATTTCTCCAAGATGAGCGGCGTGAAAGTTAAAGCCGGTGGCATAAAGCATCAACACGAAGAAATAATCCGGCTTGGGGATCCGCATCACTTTTGACAACAAAAACGCGGAAAACGATAAAGCACCGATAATAAAAGGCGCGCTCCAAGGAATCAGTGCTGTCCCAGCGCCTAAAATAAAGGCCAGCAGCAACGCCGCCCCGTGGGTCAAAATGGCGCGCAGATTATAAAAAAGGGACCGATGTTGAAAAGCTAAGTATGAAAAAGCCCCCATCGCCCCCACAGAACTTATCAAAGGGTCCTGAACAAGGATCCCTATAAACAAAGGAACCGCCATCGCAAACCCTGATCCTAACGGACGCAAGACTTTTCGTTTGTCTTTCATGCAATTCCTCCTATCAAAAAAATATGTACGATGATACAGCGTTTTATAAACAACGTCCTAAACTAGTATACGGAGCAAAAGATGAATATGCAAATTTTTTTCAGAAACTTTTCGATATAATCGTATCGATGTTTTCTTGATCAAATCATACGCTGGCACAAAACAGCCCTTACCAATAAAAAAAGAGAAGCATTCGCTTGGCAATAGACTACAAGCGAATCTCTCTACCTTTAGGCAAAATATTCTTCAATGAAGTGCTGGTGATTGTATCAACTATTAGTATTTCGCAGCATTCACCCGTTAGAATAACACTTGATGCACTCAATCAGCTAGTGTCTCACCCTAGTGATCACATGGACAGACTCTTGATACACCGACACGAGTCATTACCTTTGTTGCTGGTGTCTGGCGCGAATATTTCTCTCAATAGATAATTGAAACACTAAAGCACCGAAAACGGCGTCTTCAGTGCTGACCAATTTTCTTTTGTTTACTGCAAACGCCATTGAATGATTGGTTTGACAACGAGAATTGCTCTATAATCCTGTAGAATCGCCGTTTTCAAGCACTTCGATTAATCATAAAAAAGCTGACAGGGACGAGTGCTCTTTCAACCAACTGGCAAGAATCATCGGTTGCTTCTCTGCTTTAATTTTTCTTGGAAAAATCACCTTTTGCGATGGCTTTGTTCGTACAATAGTGGCCTTTGCCATGGGTCTGACGGACTTCCACCAATTTTTCTTGAATCATCTCGAGGATCACCATGAGATTGTCTTCATTGGCAACAAAGTCCAATTGATCCCCATCAATTTGCATTTTCGGACAGACATCAAAGTTTTCATACCATTCATCGTATCGCTGATTCAATTCTTTGTAATAGTCATACAATGTCGGATCATTGGCAATTTGTTCATAGGAACGCCCACGTTTATTGATCCGTTCAATCATTGTATCCAAGGAAACCTTAATATGAACCATTAAATCTGGATGTTTCAACGGCGCCGATTCTTCCAATTCCCGCAGCATCGTATTCAACAGGTTATCGTATTGTTCGACCTCCATCGGTGCGATGCGACCTAGATCCGCATTTAGATGAAACATCAAACTGTCCTCATAGATGGAGCGGTCAATGACATTGTCATCATTCGATAACGCTTCCCGCATCCCTAAAAAACTTTTGTTTAAGAAAAAAATCTGCAATAAAAAAGCGTATCGTTCTGGATTGGAATAAAACAATGGCAGAACATCGTTGTCCTCCACGTTTTCATAAAAAGGCTTCGACGCCATTTCCTTCGATAAAAAATCAGTCAAACTGCTTTTTCCTGCCCCGATCGTACCTGCGATTAATAACACATTCATCCATCCTTTATTAAATATAGTCACCGACAAATGCTCGGTGCGCCATCTCTTCAAAATCATACGTTGTTCGTGCCGCCAGATCAGTCAAATACGCTTGCACCGACTCCGTCAACATCAGATTGACCGCCGCGGCTTTTCCTGAAAAGCGATCACTGGTTTATTTCGTACGTGTGCTGCGCCGATTTCAAAGGCTGTTCCCGGATCAGTGATTCCTTCATGGTAATCCAAAACGGCAACGACGACGTCGGCTCGTGTCAATTCCAGCATGTCTTTTTCAAAAACTTCTCTCGCCCATTCCGGTGTATAGGGTTCAGATGAACTTTTTTGATACAAGCGCGGCGCATAGACCGCCAAGGGCTGCGGGTCCTCAGCTAAACTGCTTTCTGCTTGATTGAGTCGTGCGATTGGTTCGTTTGAAAAAAACGGTCCAGCTAAATAGACCTGCTTCATCCTGCCAAGCACTCCTTTCCTGACCCCTTCGCCGCCAATCGTTGGATCAACGACTCAACGTCAGATAGGAAAAAGAGCGTTTCCGGCAGTTCAGCCCAAGCAAAGCTGGAAGCTTCAAACATTTTTAGCAGTGGCTTCAGTCCATCCTTCAAGCCTTCGTTCATCAACACACCGATTGGCTTGACTGGCAATTTCCCAAGAGTCATAAAAGAGCATATTGATGACAACTCCTCTAGTGTACCAAATCCACCAGGTAATACAAGATAGGCATCGCTCATTTCCAGCAATTGTTGTGTTTGCTCCTCCCTCGTCTCCGTATAGAACTCAGTGTATGTGCTTGATCCAGTGACAATTGGCGGCAAATCTTCTGCAAAGGAACCTGATGGATAGATCCCCGTCACTGCGCCTTCTTTTTCAAAGACCCCATTAACGATCTCCCTCATCAAGCCAGCCAAAGGGGCGCAATAAATCAACTCGATGTGATTTTTTGCTAAGGCATTGCCGATGGCACGAGCGGTCTTTGCCAACTTTTCCTCATTTTCTAAACGGGTACCGCAAAATACAGTTACTCTCAAAAACAACAGCTCCTTCTTCACTACACCTGCTATTTTACACAATCTATTAAAAAAGTAAATACTACATATTGTGCTTTATTTAGATAAAAATCGATCTATTCACTATATATTGTATGAATCCGTTTACGTCTTTTCGCTTTCCCTTAAACGTTACAAACTTTGAAAATAGCAGATAAGAAAAAACAGAATCAGCTGCCATCGATTGCCTCAGTCCTCTTTCATCCCACATAAAAAAACACGATGCAGGTAGGCTCGTGTTTTTTTATCCATCACTTTTTTTCTCTTGTCCAAGCAAAATTTAGCAAAAATCTGTATAAAAAAATTATTTTTCGTCGGTGGCTGCTTTCAGCTTTTTCAAATCCTCTTGCTCGACAAAAAAGGTCACTTCTCCTGTTTCTAAATCGACGGATGCTTTGACTTCAACCCCTCGTGGGAAAAACTTGCTGGCATCAGTCTCGATTTTCAAACGCATCGTTCCGTCTTTCAATCCAGCACCATAGGTCATCGTACGAAAGTTCTTTTTCATTCCTGCTCGCTCCTTTTTTAATAGCTCATCGACACTGCACCCATAAAGGGTACTCAGTTTCAATAAATTCAAACTGTCTGGTACCGTCTTGCCGGTTTCCCAATTTGAGATCGATGTGCGGGTCACTAAAATTTTTTTTGCTACTTCTTCTTGGCTCATTTGCTGTGTGACTCGATGGTTCTTTAGTGCTTCCCCAATCGTCATCTTGTCCTCCTTCTTCTACCTTAACGCAGAACTGCTGTGGTTTCTGCTCAAATCCATTGATATTACGGCATTGTCAAACAGTTTTGACAGGATTTTCTTAAACGAACTCTCCGTGATAGCGGTTTTCTTTCTATCATAGATGAAAAAAGAACAAATGACTAGAAAATGATTTTTTTATTTCGACTATATTACGACAAAAAAAGTAGCACGAATAAATCGTACTACTTGAGAAAACATGACCTGTTGTTAACGGTGGATCGTCACTTCTTTTTTGACTTCCACGGTGATGCGGCCATTTTTGATGACCACTAAACGTTCAGGAATATCGATCAGCACATCGGCTTTTCTCTGGGTATCTAAAAGAATCAAATCTGCGCGGTTGCCAACAGCGATCCCATAGTCTTTGATATTTAATGCTTTGGCGGTATTGGTCGTAATCATTGGCAAGACTGTCGGCAGGTCATCGGCGCCGCCTAAATGCGCCACTGGCACAGCCAACATAGCGATTTGAATCAAATCACCGTTGCCATAGGGCGTAAAGGCGTTACGAATATTGTTGCTGCCTAAGCAAATATTCACACCGGCATCACGTAATTTGCGAATCGGCGTAACGGCACGACGAACGTTGTAGGCATCATTTCTAGCACCTAAGTGTAAGTCGGTCGCAGGCAACGGCATCACATTGATTTGGGCTTTGACCATCAAATCGATAACTTCTGCCAGCTGATCCGGTTCCATAGCGTGCAGCGCAGTCAAATGTCCTACAGATACCCGACCTTGGTAGCCTTCTGCGATGGTTTTTTCACACAGGTAGACGATCGATGTATCGTCTGCTTCGTCAGCAAAATCCTGATGCAAGTCAATGTCTTTGTCAAATCGTTTGGCGATCTCAAAGATCAAGTCGATGTGTTCATTGGCTGGCGCATCATTGTAAGGAATGCCGCCAACGACATCGGCGCCTTTCTCCATCGCTTCGATCATCATTTTATCCGTCCCTGGGGCTTTAAAAATTCCTTCTTGCGGAAAGGCAACGACCTGAATGTCGATCAGGTCTCGGTATTCTTCTTTTAAGCGCATGATGGTGTCAAACCCTGTGAAGCCTTGCGCCGGATCAAATTCGGCATGGGTGCGAACAGCAGTCGTACCATGTACGATCAGCATTTCTAATGCACGTTTCGCTCGATCATAAATATCTTCTTCGGTAAAAGTCGGTTTGAGCTTTGCCGTAACTTGGATCGCTTCTTGTAATGTACCTGAATTATTAGGTTCACGATCGGCAATCAAGGCTTTGTCTAAGTGGATATGGCTTTCGATCAATCCGGGAATCACCACTTTGCCTTTCGCCTCAATCGTTTTTGCTGCTGATTCTTCAATGTTGGGTGCAACTGCGGTGATTTTTCCTCCTGAAATGGCAATGTCTACTAATTCTGCATCGTCTTCAAGACGTGCTTGCTTGATCAATAAATCCATGTTTTCCTCCTATCCATCAGCCAAACACTAAGCCGATGACTAATAATAATACGGCTGCTAAACTCAACCACTTCACGTTTCCTTTGACCACATCTAGAATCGGAATTTGGAAACCAGAAGATAAAGCTTGCATCGTAATGTTGACGAAACTCATTTGACTGCCGAGTCCAACCCCCATCGTTACAAAACCAAGAGCTAACACTGGGAAGCCTAATGAAACGGCAACTGGTAACACTAATGTTAATACGGAGCCAACATAGGCACCTGCGGGAATCCCAATCAAGACACCCGTCAAGATCGCCACGGGAACGACGATCGCTGCGGGGGCATTTTGTGCCGCACCAGCAATAACAGCAAATGTCCCAGTTTCAGCGATCACGTTGATGAAGGCTAAAAAGATCCCCACTTGGAACAAGCGGGTCAAAATATACGTGGATCCGTCCACCATCGCTTCCACCGATTGATTCATCGAAAAGTCGGTACAAACAAAAATCAACGCCAACGTGACCACCATATAAACTAGCGGCGTAAAGAGGACAAAGCCGATCAGGTCATTGATCAACGGGCCAAAGATGACCGCAAAAAGCAAGAAGATCGCAGGCAATGTCGTTTTGAATAACTCGCCATTGCTTTTGTTTTCGTACTCTTGGTTGGCTGATTCTTTGAAGCCCAGATGACGACGCTTGGTCCCGAAGAATGCCAATAAAATCGCCAAACCAACGAATAACAACCAAAATGGGCGCATTTGATCGACATAAGAAGCGACACTAAAGCCGCCCAGTTCAGACACGATACTAGATTCCAAAGAGGCAGGAGAGGTCGTAAAGGAGACAGCTGCCGCTAACGACATCGCTGCGATCAATTCGGGTACCACCCCAACTGCCGCAAATGCTAATGGTGCGATCACCATTGCACTCCCGCCGCCGATCCCAGACATATAAGTCGCTGCTGCCAATAAGATGACAATAAAACCAGCCACATATTCCACTTTTCCTTTGGTCCCTCTTTTGGCTAAGGTTAAGGCTGCCGTATAACTACCGGCTTTGAAGACCGCCATCGCTACAGCGGAATTGATGATTGGCACCGTAATACTTAACATCGTCGGAATAGCTTCCAACAGTTGCGAATTGGCTTCAGCTAAACTGATCCCGCCAATAATCATCGCCAATATCCCAGCAATCAAGCCAGCAATGATCATATCTACTTTATTAAAGAGTAAAACCAGTACTAACACTAACGGAATCAGTACTAAAAATGCTTTGACTCCAGTTGGTGCAACGATCTCATTGATCGCTTCTGCCGCAAACACTGTTCTTTCTGAAAAGATAAAAAGAATGAGAGCCATAAACAGTGAGACGAACGTTCCCTTTTTTTTCATCACATTTCTCCTAACTTATATGAATCTTCATATAATAAATGTTGTGTTGCTATGGGGTGTTGCTGATTGATTTTTCCGCTGATTTTTCTCTGGTGTTTCCCACCTTCTTTCCTCGAAGAAAGGAACCAAGCAAAAGGAACCTGCTTTTTCGACCTTTTTCGCCACTTTTTCTTTCTCTATTATAATTCTTGTTGTTAACGCTTTCTTTGGACATTATTCTAAAATAAATCTTCGTTTTTTATCCAATTGGCTAAACGCGCAGAAAAAAGCGCGGCCTGTGGAGAAAAGAGCCTTCATTTGATCCTCTGGCCTTTTCTCGGAGCCCCGCTTTTTTGATGTATCTTCTGCCTATGATCGTTTTTCCCCTCGGTTTGTCCAGCGTTTCAGTTTATAAAAAAGCATCAGTTGCTTGCGCGCTCGCTTGATCCGCTGGTAGCGCTTGGGCTGCTTCTTGTAAAATTCTTGATGGTAGTTTTCCGCTGGCCAAAAGGGTGCAGCCATGCGGATCTCGGTCACGATGGGTTGCTGATAATAACCAGATTGTGCTAGTTCCTTTTTGGCTCGTTGCGCAAGCACTTCTTGCTCAGCAGTCGTATAGAAAATGATTGGACGATAAAAATTGCCGCGATCTTGAAATTGTCCGAAAGCATCTGTCGGGTCTGTCACTTGCCAATACAACTGTAACAAGTCCTGATAGGTGATGATTTTGGGATCAAAAATGATCTCTACTGCTTCGACATGCCCTGTTGTTCCACTTAGTACTTGATCATACGTCGGATTCGGGACTGTTCCCCCAGTATACCCCGACAAAACGGAAAGAATGCCCGGCTGGTCTTCAAAAGGCTCTACCATACACCAAAAGCAGCCGCCAGCAAAAATAGCCACTTCTTGTGCTTTTCCACCTGTTTCGGTCGGCTCCACGGAAACTTCTGCTGGTTGGGCTTTGCTTGTTTCTTCATTCATTGCCTTTTTCGGTGCTGGCTGGCTGATTGTTTGATAAAACTCGGCGACATTCGGGGTCAGATTGTTTCTCAGTGCCAAAGGACGCAACGACGCTTCTAGTTTTTCCAAAACCCGCCTGGTCTGTTGGTCTTCAAGACTATTTGACGATTCCTTTTCGTGTTTGCCTGCTTTTTGTTTGGTCACCAGCTGGGTTTCCAAGGTATTTTTCGCTTGCACCAGTTGTTCTCGTTCCCACTGTCTCGTGCCAGGATGCAAGATCAAATTATAGATTTCTGACAGCCACGCCATCGTTGTTTGCTTCATCACCATTGCCCCTTTGCCTCATGAACGAGCCGCTTTTACTCCTTGTTTGGTTGCACTGTACCATAGTTTCGACGATTCGCCCAATTTGATGCCCAAGAAACGTTCAAGAGAATGTCTCGAACGTTTTTGGCTTTTGTATGGGTTAGTTCTTATTCATCCTCTGAGGGATCAGCTCAGTATCATTGGTGGGTACGCAATTGGGCATTCATTTTTTTTAGAAACATTGAAGCGGAATGAGATAGGATTGCCAATTTCAAAGAGTGATCAAGAACCACTCAATGCAAATGAACCTTTGCCTTTGTTGGTAAATACGCAATTTTTCTACAATCCGTTTAAATAGTCATCGGTTTTCATCACCGTAGAGAAGGTTTCCAACGCCGATAAAAACGCTCGTTGAACAGCTTCCGCAGGAATTTCGTGTGCTTCAAATGTTAATGCTTTCGTTGCCGTGGCATCAGAAATCAGTATGGGCTGATAACCGAGTTCTTTACTAGCTCTTGTGGTTGAATCGATGCACATATGCGTCATCATCCCAGTGATGATAACTTGTTGAACACCTAAAGAGTCTAACGTCTCTTTTAAATTTGTTTCAATGAAGGAGTTAGGAAAGTGCTTTTCGATAATAATAGAAGAATGCGTTGTTTTTAACTGTTCATGCAGCAGTACACCTTCGGTCCCTCGTTCAAAAAAATCAGCTGCTTCTTGATGGTTGATGTGTTGGATATAGATGATCGGGAGTTGCTTTTCGATAAAAGACGCTTCTAGTTTATTTATGTTTGCAAGCGCCTGTTCAGGGGAATGAAGGGCCATTCTTCCTTCTTTAAAATAATCATTTTGGACATCAATCATTACTAAAGCTTTTTTCATAGAATCACCATTTCTTTTCTTATTTGTTATAATCCAGTATAAATACATATGAACCTACAACAAAGTGTCTCTTGAAAAAGATAAAGTCAATTTACTTTCATTATGAAAGGAGGAACCCTTATGGACATCATCGATGAACAAATCCTAGCTATCCTGAAACACAACAGCAAATTATCGAACAAAGAAATCGGCGAAATGGTCCACCTGACGGGACAAGCCGTGGGCAATCGGATCTTGAAATTGCAAGATGAGGGAATCATTCAGCGATTTAGTATTGTAGTAAACTACCCAAGTACGCAATACATCCGGTTTTTTATGGATTCAAATCGCTATACAGCTTTTGAAGCCTTCGTGAATCAATACAAAGAAATTGAGGTCTTTCATAAAGTTTCGGGTCAAGCTTGTTATCTCTTGGTCAGTCATTTTACAGATGTAACCTTCCCTTTATTTATAGAGAGTCTCTCAAAATGGGGCAGGTATAGTGTAGAAACCTTTGTGGCTGACAAACTCAATCATGGGGATGTTTGATGTTAGCCGCTTGCTAAAGGGTTGTGGAATAAAGCTTTCACTGGAGCGGTGAGAGGGATAAGAAAAAGGGGCAAAACGATTTGAATTTTTTCCTTTTAAATGAATTGTTCGAAATTCATTGTCCTAATTATATTAATTAAACTTGAGAAAGCAAAAAGCGAATCAAGTGTGGATTCGCTTTTTGCTTTCATCTAGGATAGTAAAAAATATTGATAATTTTTGCGAGAACTTATTTAACACTTGTACCTTGAGTGTTAACATATCCAATCCATGTATTTGTATTATCATATAAGGAATAGAAGGTCTTTCCATTTCCTAATGTATATTTTACTTTAGCAGTGTAACTATTACCATACAACTGACCTGCTTCGAATTTTTTACTAGTCCAATAAAAATTGTTCCACATAGGATAGTTTTTGCTAGTAATCTGTACTTCTATGTTAATATTTTCAGTTCTTAAATCTTCAGTAGCATCAGAATTAATATAACCTATCCAAGTGTCGCCCTGATATATAGAATAAAATATCTTTCCATTTGACAGAGTATATTTATATTTTGCTTTATAGACCAAACCACTCGAATAATTTTCTGTACTTCCTAATTTACTCGTCCAATATAGGTTTCCCCAAATCGGATAATTCTTCGTCGCACTGACAAATTTATCAATATTTTCAGCCTTTAAATCAATAACCGCTTCAGCATTGATATAACCAAACCATTGATCACCACGATAGAGAGAATAAAACTTTTTACCATTTGTCAAAGTATAACTAACAGATGCATAGTACACCGGATTATCGGCGAAATCAGAAGTATCACCTAGTTTACTAGTCCAATAGAGATTTCCCCATCTTGGATAATTTTTAGTTGCCATAATATTTTTATTCTCGCTTGTAGCGGTTAATTCTTCAACTGCTACAGTATTAATAAATCCTACAAAGGAATCTCCACGATATAGTTCATAAAATGTTCTACCATCACTAAAAGAGATTTGATTTTTCGCATAATAAACTAAACCATCTTGAAAATTAGAAGTATTTCCATTTTGAGAAGTAAATTCCAAGTTGTTCCATAGTGGATAATTACTGACCGCCATAACCGTTTTTCCATAAGACACTGTTTGGTATTCTGATAGATCCATCCTGATGGCAAATGATGGATAGAAACTGTCCCAGATTGGAGATAATTCAACCGTTCTTCCAAAAGTTGGAGCATGAATATACTGATTATTTCCAATATAAATGGCAGTATGACTCGTTTTCCCTCTACTTCCCCAAAAAAGTAAGTCACCTGGTTTAGCCTCAGAGATAGGAATTTGCTTTCCAGCATACTCTTGCTCCCACGTCAATTTTCCGACATCTTTTCCTGTAACTTGATTAAAAACATAATAAACTAAGCCAGAACAATCAAATTTGTCAGGTCCCAATCTATCAGGATTTGTTTGAGTATATGGTTTCCCTATATGTTTTTTTGCTTCTGCTACAATTTGCTCTCTTTGACTCAGATTACCGCCTGATAATGAACGAGATACGACCTCTCTTGTTAGTTGATTATTTTGAGAATTAATTTTATTGATGAATTCTACATATTCTTCATATGTCATAACTGAACTACGATTATCCTTTGAATAGTCTTCAAAAGTCACCTGCCCATCGTCAAACTCGTCTGCTTGTACAGATTGAAATGTGAAATTATGAACAAAGAAACAACCAATTCCCAATAATAAAATACCCCATACACGTTTTTTCACTTTATCTCCCCCTTGTATTTTTATCTTAAAAGTATATCACGGTTTTTTCAGTAAATAAAGGATGTAAAGATATAAATATAGATGAATAATAACTTCTAAATTTAACGATTCTGATTTTTCCGAGAATTTTTTTGGTTCTCTCAAAACTATGACAATATTTTAAAAAGAAAATAACCAAAAAATGATTCGATACCGGCTCTTCTTATTTCCAGCTTTTATATCTTTGAATGTTTACTCCAAAAAGCTTCTACTGGAAGTAGTTTGATTGTTTCATAATCATTTCCTAAAAAGACCTACTTTTCTTCCTATTTGACTGTGCTGTACCCTAGCTTCGCAACTTCGACAAGTAAATGCAAAAAATCGTTCGTGTAGAAACACTCGAACGATTTTCGTATTTTCTTCTATTCTATCGGCCTTGTGTTGGAGTTTCTTCCTTTTGCAACGTCATGATGACTGGACCTTCTTTGGTGATGGCGATCGAATGTTCATATTGGGCACAATAGCTCCCGTCAATCGTGCGTGCTGTCCAGCCGTTTGGGTCCATCTTCATGCGCCAAGTGCCGGTCGTGATCATCGGTTCGATGGTGATCGTCATGCCCTCTTTCAAACGAATTCCTTTGCCAGGTAACCCGAAATGAGGAAAGAATGGTTCTTCATGAATGGTTGGGCCAATGCCGTGAGCAATAAAGTCCCGCACGACACCATACCCTTTTTCTTCAGCGAAGCTTTGGATCGCATAACCAATATCGCCGACTCGGTTGCCAACCTGTGCTTGCTCGATGCCTCTCATCAAGGCTTCTTTCGTTACTTCCATCAGTGCTTGATGTTCTGGCGAAATCTCTCCTACAGCATATGTCCAACAGCTGTCAGAGATTGCTCCTTTGTAATCGACACAAAAATCGACTTTGACGACATCGCCTGATTTTAAAACATATTCTGAAGGGAAACCATGACAAATCTCTTCATTGACACTGATACACGTCGCAAATTCATACCCTTCAAACCCGATTTGCGCGGCTGTTGCCCCTGCAGCTTCTATCTGTTGATGGACAAAGGCGTTGATTTGGTTCGTGGTGATACCGGGAACGATTTTTTCCCGTAGCTGCTCGTGAATACTTGCCAAGATACGACCAGAAGTTTTCATTTGTTCGATCTCTCGCGGGGATTTTAATGTGATCAATAGATGATCTCCTTTCCTTAAATAGCCATTACCATGTTTCTTTTAATAATACACCTCATCTAGAAATAAGCCATGAGAAGGCACTGTTTCACCAGCTGCTTGTCGTACTTTATCGGCTAACACTTGATCGATCACTTCTGGCGGTAGCGTGCCATCGCCAATGGCAATCAGTGTGCCTGTCAAGATTCGGACCATTTTATGCAAAAAGCCGTTGCCTTTGAAGGTAAACCGCAATAGGTCGCCTTCTGGTGTGATAGTGATTTCATCGATTGTGCGCACCGTTGATTTTTTTGATTTTTTCAACGCAGAAAAGCCAATAAAATCATGGGTGCCGATCAACTTCTCAGCCGCTTGCTGCATTTTTTCCAAATCAAGGGGCTGCGGGCAATGAAAACTGGTATTGCGAGCAAAGACCGATGGGATCGCGTTGTTCCAAACATAATAGCTGTATTGCTTGCCTTTAGCGTGATAGCGTGCATGGAATCGTTCAGGCACTTCTTCAATCTTGTTGACAACGATGTCTTGCGGCAAATAGCGGTTAAAGAACTGCTGCATCTCTGGCAAACTCATTTGATGGGTCGTCTTGAAATTTGCCACTTGTCCTCGAGCATGTGTGCCCGCATCGGTTCTACCAGAACCCACGATCTCAATTTCTTCTCCCGTCAATAATTTGATGACCCCTTCAACTTTTTCTTGGATCGTTTTTTCAGAATCTCCTAGTCGTTGCCACCCTAAGTAGCGCTTGCCGTCGTATTCAATCGTTAGTTTGATATTTCGCATGGTTGTTGCTCCTTTTTACCGGTAGTACCGGTGGATAATTTTTTCTATTATATTGCTTGAGATATTTACTTATGATAAGGCGCCCCCGTATTGATTCGATACGCGCGATAAATCTGCTCCAATAAGATCAGTTTCATGAGTTGGTGGGGGTAGGTCATTTTGCCAAAGGAGATTTTGGCATCACTGCGAGTCATGACTTCTTGGCTTAAGCCTAGGGATCCGCCGATGACGAAGGTCAGTTGGCTTTTTCCTTGGATGCCGAGTTGATCGATTTGTTTGGCGAAGGCTTCGCTGGTGGGATTGGTGCCTTCGATTGCTAAGGCAAAGACATATTCGGTGTCTTTGATTTTGGCTAAAATGCGCTGGCCTTCTTTTTCTTTGATTTGCAGCATTTGGGCTTCACTCAAGGTTTCTGGCGCTTTTTCATCTGGTACTTCGACAAACTCAAGCTTTGCGTATGCCCCCAATCGTTTGGCGTACTCGTTGATTCCTTGAACGAGGTACTTTTCTTTTAGTTTTCCTACTGTGACGATTTTGATTTTCATAGGTCCCTCCTCGTTATCCCCTTATTTTATGAAAATGTGGACAATGCTATCCACAACCTTTTACACACTTTGACTTTCTTTGAAATTCTTCTATCTTATCTATAAAACTGTGACACTTCAACGATTTCTTCATCCACCCAACCAACCCCATCAAGATTGTCCACACACTGTGGATAAAAAAACCTTTGCTCCTCCCCAGATTTCTCTGCTATTTTTATTCAAAAATGAACGGGTCTTGCGAAGAAAATTTCATCGTTTGAAACAGATTCTTACGCAACTTCTTCATATTTTTTTCAAAATCTCTTAGTAGACTAATCTCAGATAGAAGGAATATACTGATTATAACGAATTATTCATTAAGGGGGAAATAGTAATGGCAAGAAAATATGTCACACCAGGTAAGAAAACTTCTCCTGGTTTATTAAAACGATTAGGTATTGGGATTTTAGGCGGTATGGTCGGCGGATTATTGACCTTCGGCGGTCTGTATCTGGCAATGGGTTCATCCTTGACTTCAACACCAGAAACCACGACCAACAGCGGGGTCCAAGATTCTAACGGACAAACCCAAGTATCCAATGTAAAACTTGATGTGACTAGCGATGTCACTGAGGCAGTTGAAAAAGTACAAGATTCGGTGGTTTCCATCATTAATCTACAACAAAGTCAAAGCAACGACTGGAACAGCCTCTTTGGTCAGCAAGGTGGACAAAGTGAAGGCGATAGCCAAAGCGAAGACGACAGCGCCTTAGAAGCTTCTTCTGAAGGGAGTGGTGTCATCTACAAAATCGATGGCGACGATGCCTATGTCGTAACCAACAACCACGTAGTTGAAGGTCAAGATGGTTTGGAAGTTGTCTTAGCAGATGGTACAAAAGTCAAAGCTGAATTGGTAGGTACCGATTCTTACACAGACTTAGCCGTCTTAAAAATCTCTTCTGAAAAAGTTACAACTGCCGCAACATTTGGCGATTCAAGTGCCTTGAAAGTCGGCGAACCAGCAATCGCGATCGGTTCTCCTCTAGGCTCTGACTATGCAAACTCTGTGACACAAGGGATCGTGTCTTCCTTGAATCGTCAAGTAACAAGCCAAAACGAATCTGGTGGTACGATCAGTATCAATGCGATCCAAACGGATGCTGCAATCAACCCAGGGAACTCAGGTGGTCCACTGATCAACGTTGATGGTCAAGTGATTGGGATCAACTCAAGTAAAATCGCCAGCACCTCGGGCTCTGCTTCAGGCGTTAGTGTCGAAGGGATGGGCTTTGCGATCCCAAGTAACGATGTCGTTGAAATCATCAATCAACTAGAAGCAGACGGCAAAGTGGTTCGCCCTGCACTAGGGATCCAAACGATTGATTTAGGTTCAATCACATCACAACAACAAGAACAAATCTTGAAAGTTCCTTCATCTGTAACTTCAGGCGTTGTGATCTACTCAGTCAACAATGCAACACCAGCAGAACAAGCAGGATTGCAACAATATGACGTTATCACGAAAATCGATGATACAGAAGTCAGCACCACAACGGATCTGCAATCTGCGTTGTACAAACACAAAGTCGGTGACACGATCACTGTAACCTTCTATCGTGGCGATGAAGAAAAAACAGCAGAAGTAAAACTTTCCGTTGATACATCGATCAACGAACAATCAACAGACAGCAGCAACTAATCACCAAAACCAATCGAAACAATCAAAAAATGAACTGCCGCAAAAACAGGAAGCGGCAGTTCATTTTTTAGGCTTTACCGACTGGAAAAGCTTCACCTACAACGGCATCTTGAGGCAGCTCAAGGATGCCTTTTTTCATTGGGGCACCTTCTAAATGTAGTTCTTTAGCAGAACAGATCATTCCGAAGCTTTCTACGCCACGAAGTGTCCCCGGCCAAATCATCAAGCCATCCGGCATCATTGCGCCAGGTTTTGCGACAACGACTTTCAATCCTTTACGAATATTGGCAGCGCCACAGACGATTTGCAAGACTTTCCCATCTCCAACTTCTGTTTCCGTGATAGAAAGATGGTCGCTGTCTGGATGTTCTACACAAGATTTCACATAGCCAACGACGATTTTTGGTTCCGTATCTGCAGGCAGTTCTTCGCTGAATCCTGCTTCTTTGATCATGGTGTTCAATTGTTGGATTTGTTCTTTCGTCAACGTCACTTGACCACGGCCTTCGATCGTCATCACTTCTGAGATCGCAAAAAAGTTCCAGCCAACGATCGTGCCTTCTTCATTTTTGATTTGGGCAACATTGCCTTTGCGTTCGACGGTTTGTTCTAATCCTTTATCATCTGCTGTGATGGCAAGCAGTGTATCACTGACATATTCTTTGTTATAAGCAAAAATCACGTTTTTTCCTCCTTAGGTACTTACACATTCCGCCCATAATCTTATCAAATTTTTCGGCATCCGTCATGGAATTTCTTTGTTTTCCTTGAAATTCTAGTTATTTTCAAAGACAAAAAAGCCTGAAAACCAGCTACTGCTCATTTGCTAAAGACAATGCTTCACTAGCGAGCAAAACCGCTGGTTCTCAGGAACTTCCTTTTGTCACTTGTTACTACCATGCAAACTATGGAAAAGAACACGGCAACGACAAGCTTATTTTTTCCAAAATGACCTTACGCTTTGTTTTCTTCAGGTGATACGATCAGCACGTCGCACCGGGCTTCACGGATAACGAAGCTGGCGACACTCCCCATCATGAAGCGTTCCACGGCGTTCAGCCCGGATTGCCCCACCATGATCAAATCGATGTCGTATTGATCCGGTAATTGGGTGGCAAGGGCGTCTTTGATGGAGCCGTAAGCGACGATGCCTTCTACTAGATCAAAATCCACTGATTTTGCGTAGGCTTTGCAGTCGTCGATCAGATTTTTCGCCGTGTCTTTTTCTTGTTCTAAGATGGAACTATCCAAAGGTGCATAGCCCATCATGGTCGGCACTTGCTGATCGATGATCGTTGCGGCATAGACCTTCCCTTGGTTTCGACGAGCGACTTCCACTGCTTTTTTGAAGGCTGACATCGCTTGATCTGAACCGTCGATCCCTACTAAAATATTTTGATATCTTTGTGCTTCCATCTTTTTCCCCTCCTATGCTGATTGTACGCTGGTTAAAAAGGCTTCGATCTCTTCTTTGGTTTTGCGATCCTTGTTGACTAACCGTCCCAGCTCCTTGCCGTCTTCGATAACGACGAGGCTAGGAATACCAAAAATGTTCCATTCAACCGCTACATCCATGTATTCATCACGGTCGACTTCGATAAACTGAAGCGCTGGAAAATCCGCTTCGATCTCAGGCAATTGCGGTTTGATATATCGACAATCGCCACACCAATCGGCGGTGAAAAAGAAGACATTTTTGCCTTTCTCCACATATGTTGCTAACTCTGCTAAATCTTTTGGAATAATCAAATACTCACCACTTTCTTTTCTTTAAGTATACACCTTTCTTTCAGGGACTACCAACTGACATGCTGATCTTGCAAAGCCCTGCAGAAAAAAAAGAGACAACGGGTGGCTGTCTCTTTGCTTTCGTTCTCGCTTATTGTCCTGCTAAGATCGTATCAACGGTTGAACGATCCAATCCTTTCAAGACTTGAATCACCATTTCCCGTGCCGCTTCAAAATCAGCGATACTGAATAAGGTTTGGTGAGTATGGATGTACCGTCCAGGAACACCGATGACAGAACTTGGGATCCCTTCATTTGCCATGTGTGCTGCACCAGCATCGGTACCACCTTTTGAAACAAAGTATTGGTAAGGAATGTTGTTGCTTTCTGCTGTATCCAACAAGAATTCTTTCATCCGTGGCAACATGATCATGCCTGGATCATAGATTCGCATCAAAGTCCCGGCTCCTAGATGACCAAAGGTGCCATTTTTCGTGACTGTGTCATCCGCTGGCGAGCAATCGACCGCAAAGAACAAGTCTGGTTTGAATTTCATCACAGACGGACGAGAACCCCGTAAGCCGACTTCTTCCTGAACGTTGGCACCAGCAATCAACGTATGGCCTAATGTTTCCTCTTTCAAGGCTTCAAGTGCTTCTAATACGACAGCACAGCCGTAACGGTTGTCCCAAGCTTTCGAGATGATGTTTTTCCCATTGACTGTTTTGATGGTTTCCACTTGTGGGACGATCGTATCGCCAGGACGTACGCCAAAGCTTTCTGCTTCTTCTTTTGATTCAAACCCAGCATCAAACAAAATATCTGTCACTTCGACATTTTTTTGACCGCTGCTTCCTCGCAATAAATGTGGCGGTACTGAAGAAGAAACGCATGGGTAATCGCCCTTCGCTGTTTTCAATGTAAACCGTTGAGCAGATACCACATAAGGGTTCCATCCGCCTAAAGGAGTGACTTTGAATAAGCCGCGATCGGTGATCGTCGTCAATAAGAAACCAACTTCGTCCATGTGAGCAGCTAACATCACTCGTGGTGCATCTGCTTCTTGGTGGTGACGCAAACCGAAGATGCCGCCTAAGCCATCTTGTTGGATTTCATCTACCAATGGAGTCATCGCTTCACGCATATACGCTCGCACGTCGTGTTCAAACCCGCTGGTTCCTTGTAGCTCCGTTAGTTCTTTGATACGTTGAAATGTTTTTTCTTCCATGATCATTCGAGAAACACGTATCAGTTGTTTGCTGCCCCAAAGAAACAAAGCTGCTTTTTTTGAAAAAGCAACGCTTGCTGTTGCTGTGTTTTCCAGCAATTTTTGGGTGAAACAACGGATGTGCTCTCTTCCTCCTTATTCCTACTGATATTCTTTATTATAGCGCAAATTTCTATTGTTGGTTATTTTTCTTATAGAATATTTCTAAACTATGGTAAACTATTGTTAAGAGAACCTGTGCTTTCACCGAGATCAAAACATTCGGGAAAACTTACTTTAGGAGGGACATTAGATGGAGAATGAGCATCCATTGCATTATTTTAAAAATGGACTGACCATCGGTTTAGGTCTTGGCTTTGCAGGAGGGATTTTTTCAACGATCTGGTTGAAGAAAAGGCAAGCCATGAATGCCGATGATGTCTTAGACAATATAAAAGCGGCGTTTATCAAAGAAGGACCGATCGAAGGTTCTTGGATCAATTTCGAAAAACAACCTTTGCGCAAATTTGCGATCACTTCCCAAGGATATACTGGCGGCATCACCCGCACCGAAGACGGACAGCTTGTCACCTATGAATTTTTGGCAGATGCTCATACCGGCACCGTCTTAGATATCCAACGAGCAATCGTGGAATAATTACTGCACTTACGACCAGCTTCTTAAGAGGCTGGTCTTTTTTCTTTTTAAGCAGTGATTTTACTTAAGTAAGGTCGCAAGGTCCAATACCACGACTTCATCGATGCTGCCGCCTTTTTGCCGATACGCCCATGCCCCACTTTCAAACAAGCAGTACAGCTGCCCTTTTTCTACCACGATCTGTTCAAGGTAATGGGGAAACTTGATGCGCCGCAACGCATGTTTGCGGGTCAGCACCGTTGCATCCTTTGAAAAGACCCATAACTCAGCCGACCCTGGTCCAAAGGAACGTGCCAGCAACAAGTATTCAGTGGTAAAGGCGACACTTTGGACTTTCGTGGTGGTGACCCTTCTCTTACGCGGCTTGAGGCGAGGAAATGCTTTGCGACCGCTTTCTGAAAGAACAGGCAGCGGATAATTCGCCACCACGCCACCGTTTTTCAAGGCAAAGGTCCCTGAGACAAGTTCACCGCTATCGGCTGCCAAATAGGAGCTGTGAGTGATGCCTGCCAATTCGATGACTTGCTGATAAGCGATCGGCTGACTGGTTGCCAAGGAATCATCTTCCAGCAGTGTCTGCAAAGAAACACACGCCACTCGTCCCATTCCTTTCCCAGTGATGGTTAGCCACAGCACTTGCGTTGCTCGATCAAAGACTAATCCGCCGACATGGGGGCGTTTTGGCAGAACCACCGTTTTCAGATGCCGTCCGCTCGTTCTTTCTATTATATAAAGCTGTGAGTGATGTTCCTGCTGCGAACAGTACGCAGAGAGGAACAAATAGTCCTCCGAAACGGCCAACCCTTGTGGGGTCATTGCCTGACACTGATCCGCATGCTTGTACAGCCTCGTTTCTGCTTTCGCCGTTGCCGTCGTTGCAACTGCGGCAGTAGCTTTTTTTAAACCAGGAACCAAAAGGACTGCTTCCCTTTTTGCCCCGGCTGCCAGCCACGCTTTCCGCACGCTGGGATAACGCTTCAGCTGAGCTGCCAGTGCTTGATTGTGGCGCGCATGTCGGTGCTTTTTCAGCCAGTACACCACAAAAAGGCCAACCACAAACACGCCCAAAAGCAGCAAGATCTCTGTTTGTCTCATTGATTGGCCTCCTTGATGAATTCCCTCTTGTCGGCTGATTCATCAGCCGCTTATTTTTTGTCTAGCTGCAATAATGCTTAGACTACTTGTACTTCGACATCAATGTTGCCACGAGTTGCCCGAGAATACGGACAAAAATCATGGGCTTCTTCTGCGATTTTCTCTGCCTCGGCTTTTTCAACGCCTGGTAACGACACTTCTAAAATCACGCCGATTTGGTAACTGCCGTCCTCATGCTGATACAAAGACACTCTTGCTTTAACTTCGGATTCGGATTCGATGTTATGCTCTTTCAGCATATGCTGTACGGCACCGTTGAAACAAGAAGCATAGCCAGCGGCAAATAATTGTTCTGGGTTTGTGCCCTCACTGTGAAGACCCGGTTTGTCGATTTTCAGGTGAAAACTGCCATTTGGTGCTTCGACCTCTCCGACACGTCCGCCTCGATTGATCATCGCTGTTTCATATTGCTTTTTCATTGAACCTCTTCCTTTCTTTTTTTGACCTACTTCAAGTGTAACGACAATTTCCCGATATGACAAAAGGATTGCTTATGCTTCCTTAAAAACAAAAAAGGCAAACCCAGAAAATCTGGATTTGCCTGTCTATTCGAGGTAATTACTACCCGAAATAAATGAATGGAAACAATTGCTGAATGGACTAGCCGTTTGAACGTCCTAAGAAGAATGAAACAACAGCAACTACAATAACCGCACCAATAATTGATGGGACGATTGCCATTCCAGCAAGTGATGGACCCCAAGAACCTAAGATTGCTTGTCCAATAGCTGAACCTACTAAACCTGCAACGATGTTGGCGATCCAACCCATTGATCCACCTTTATTTGTGATAGCTCCGGCGATCAAACCGATAATAGCTCCTACGATTAATACCCATAACCAATGCATATTTTTCTCCTTCTTTCTTTTAAGTAGTTATTACACATATTATGTTACGCTTAATCCCCGTTTTAGACAAAAGATTTGCACTCAATTTGCAAAAAAAAATTTCAAACCTTGTTATATTAACGTTTACCAGTACTTCTTAATTATCGTTGTAAGAGCTTTAATTCGTTTTTTTTAATATTCGTGCATTTTTTGAAATCGCTTTATTTTTTATTTTGCATCTTCTTCGCTAAACTGAGGGAGAGCCACTCTCATTTTGTCAGATAATTGGCACTTTTTACTCCTCAGTGCGTTTTAGGACAGCTATCTTTTCAGCACTTCATCTATTTTTCATTAGAGGACGTTTCGATCGTTGCCGATTGGAAATGTCTTCGCAGATTCCCATGTTTGCTTCCAGAGCTCCCAGCGAAAGCGGTACTTATTTGAAAATGACGGGAAAATACTCAGAAAAAACGGTGTGACTGTAGAAGTTCCTGATTTGCCTTACGCGGATTTATTGAGGATTCTAGTCAGTGCCGACTGCAGCTATGCGCTTACAAAATACGATGCCATTTTTTTCTTCCTCTATCATCGCCATCACCATGCTGCCGATTGCCCGACCAATCATTATGACACTGGAGATCTTCTCCTTCCAGTAGCGATGGAATGATTATATCTGGCCCTTGATCGTCTTGAATAATCCGAAAAAATACACCTTGCAAGTGGCGAACCGCAGCTTGGTGGGCGCGGAAAATATCCATTGGACGATTTTGATTGCTGCCTCGGTAATTTCTGTTTTGCCTTTGCTGCTGGTCTTTCTCGCCTTTCAGCGCTGGACTCTCGACAGCAATTTGGACAGCGGGTTAAAATAAAAAAATGCCAACTGCTTCGTCGCACCATTCTCCTTTTATGGATGAACGGTGCCACAGAGCAGCGGCGCTTTTTATTTTGAAAAGTCTTTCCGTGACAAGTAAATGGCGGTTAATATCCCAACTAAAATAGCCAAACCAAAGACAATGATCGTACCGATGGCATTGTCTTTTCCTGGCAGTCCCCCAGTGTTGATCCCCCATAGCCCCGCGATCAAGGACGGCACAGCCACCACCAATGCCGCAGAATCTAAGTATTTCATCAGATGGTTTAGATTGTTGTCCATCATATCGGAGAACAAGCCACCAATGGTTTCTAACAAGTCGCGATAGATAGTGACCATTTTCATGGCAAACTTCTGTCGTAGCTTAATGTCATAAACGAGTGCTTCATTATCCAAACGATCCAAAAATTCTTTGCGATCCATCAAACGATCGACGGTATGGTTCTGATCCCGTAAGGTGTGATCCAGATAGACCATGTCTCGTTCGGTATCGGCTAAATTAAACAATTCGTTGTTTTCCGTCGTTTTACGAGCTGCTTCATCTAGTGCATCGATCTGTTTCTTCATTTCCTGCAGACCTTTGATGTAATGGGTGTAGATCATCAGCGTCGAGTAGGCAACAATATCTTCATACCGTTGAATATCTTGCTCATGCTTTTCAATCAGGCGTTTAATCAGTGTAGATTGATGAGAGACATAAGTGATTAAAAGATCTTTGGTATAAATAAACGTCACCGGTTCTAAACGATCTTCGATGCGGTCTTGTGTCACTTCTGACAAATCGATCAAGGTATAAAGAATCGGATGATTTAACTTAGTGTTACGTAAGTATTCCAAACGTGAGACTTCTTCCGGTTCGTTGGCGCCAATAAAAATATCTTCGGGCAGTTGATACTTATCTAACAAGTGGCGTTGTTCCTCTGGATCTGTCCCAGAAACCACCAGCCAATTGTAATCTTCCCCCGAGGATTCCCTTATTTTTCGGTCGTCCATTTTGTAATACTGAAACATGGTGACTCGCTCCTTTTCTAATTCTCTCTTAATTTAACTATCTAACGCTTCTCGCTTTTTGTCAAAGTAAATGGCTTTTCTTTTTGGAGCTTTTTTCATTTTGAACTAAGTGCATTTTATTAGACGAACCTTTCGATTCATGAGAAACTTTTTATGGGCCCAATAAAAAATTTTAGGAGGAATAGTATGTTTCGTCATCAAAAAGAACTACAGTTTGAAGCTAAACCAGAAAAACCAAATCCGTTAGTTGCGAAATACCTTCAAGAATTAATCGGTGGACAATATGGAGAGATGAGTGTTGCCATGCAATACTTATTCCAAGGATGGAGCTGCCGTGGGGAAGAAAAATACAAAGATATGTTGATGGATATCGCTACTGAAGAGCTTGGACACGTTGAAATGTTAGCAACGATGGTTGCACGTCTGCTGGAAGGTGCACCTGTGGAAGATCAGGAAGCTGCCATGAAAAAAGACCCAACGATCGGTGCGATCATTTCCGGAATGAACCCGCAACATGCCATCGTTGCCGGCTTAGGACCACGTCCTGCTGATAGCGTCGGCAATCCATGGTCAGGTGCGTATATCATTGCTAGTGGCAACTTGCTTGCTGATTTCCGTGCCAACTTAAATGCAGAATCACAAGGACGTCTGCAAGTAGCACGCATCTATGAAATGATCGATGACCGTGGGGTCAAAGACTTACTTTCGGTCTTATTAGCGCGTGATAGCTACCACCAAAATCTTTGGGCAGCTGCCGTGAAAGAATTGGAAGAAAATGAAGGCTCGATTTTAGTGCCGACTACCTTTGACCGCAAAAACGAACGCTTAGATATCGCTTATGATTTCTATAACTTCTCAGAAGGCGACCAAAGTAAAGAAGGCTCTTGGGCGAAAGGCAAAGCCCTTGATGGTGAAGGCGAATACCAATGGCTAGACGAACCAAAGATCGAAGGAAAAGCGCCAAAACTCGATCAAGTCACACCAAAAATGTATGGCACACCGCCTGAAAAATAATTTAATCAAAAAGAGCAATTGTTTCTGAAACAGAAACCGTTGCTCTTTTTTCTTTGTTTGAGCAAGTTGGTTACGTTCCTGGCAAAAAAGCGTTAGAGTAGAATGTAAAGAAAAGGAGGAATCATTTTATGAAAGCACCTTTACTGACATTAAACGACGGCAATTTACGCCCCGCCGTGGGCATCGGTACCTATCAGATCCGCGGTGGCGAAGGGTTGAGCCAGCTGCAAGCAGCGATCGCTGACGGGTATCGATTGATCGATTCTTCAACCAATTATGACAATGAAGGCATTGTCGGCAAAGCGATCCGTCGCTCTGGTATCCCACGTTCAGAATTTTATATCACCTCAAAATTACCGGGAAAATACCATGGCTATGATGATGCCTTAACCAGCATTCAAGAATCCCTTGCTCGCATGGGACTCAACTACTTCGATGCCTTTTTGATCCACTGGCCATTACCAAAACGCGGCAAATATGTCGAAGCTTGGCAAGCCTTAGTGACCGCCCAGAAATTAGGTTTGATCCGTTCCATCGGCGTTTCCAATTTCGAGCCAGAACATTTGGATGCCATCATTGAAGCAACTGGTGTGACCCCTGCGCTAAATCAAATTGAGATCCATCCTTACTGGGTCCAAGAACGAATGGTTACAGAGAACAAAAAACGCGGCATCGTAACGGAAGCTTGGAGCCCATTAGGCCGCGGCAGCGATGCCCTGAAAGAGCCACTGATCACTGAATTAGCTGAGAAATACCAAAAATCAGCTGGTCAAATCATCTTGCGCTGGCATGTGGAACGTGGCATTTTGCCCCTACCTAAATCAAGAAACCTCGCCCATCAACGAGAAAATCTTGCGATCTTCGACTTTGAACTGACTGAAGATGAAATCAATCAAATCAATCAGTTAAACAAAGCAGACGGCCGCATCGATGGTCAAGACCCAAATGAGTATGAAGAATTTGAATAAACAATTTCAACTGGAAAAAACACCATAGCTATCTCTTGGTAGACAAAACCTCTCAAAAATCAGCGACCAGCTGCTTTTGAGAGGTTTTTTATGTAACCAAGGCTCCAGTGGTTAGCTTTGCCTGGATCAAAGTCGTAAGATCAAAATATTCTTTTTGGCAGAAATTTCCTTGCTAGCAGTTCGATTTTCTTAAAGGCGACAAGCCTCAGCTAGGCGTTCATCACAGCTTTTAATCGAATGTCGGTTTCTTGAAAGAAGGTTGTCCTTCACTGTTTCGACACTTAAAGACAACAACGTTCCCCCCGTTCTCCTTCAGCTTGAAAGGAATTTCCACATGCCCATCAGTGAACATTATCCCCAAAATTCGTGTTTCTTGCGAGGAGGTCTTTTTCGGTAAATGAAGATGGCGAAACTCAGAATGCCACAAAATAGACCGGCACCTCCTAGTAGTTTCACGATAGTCGGCAGCCCTCTCAAGCCCATATCTGCCATTGAAGAAACTGTGCCATTTTCATTAATGCTTCCCCAAAATTGGTATATTTGTTGTTCTAAGTGATTTAATCGCCTATCAAGAGGTTTTCTTTCGTATTCAGGAATTGTGTCATAACGTGGTGTTTTTATGTCTGCCAATATAGCTAAACGTGCTTCTGCAAAAATGTTGGGGTGCTCTGCCAATAGTTTTTGGGCTTTTTTTATCAATTCTCTAGGTGTCCCATCAGCAACCTTTACGCGGAAAAGAGAATAACTAGAAGGATTTCTTTCCAATCGAATCCCATCTATTGCTGTAATTGTTTCATCAATCTTATTTTCAATCAGTTTTTTACTAAGGTAAGTCTCTGGAAACGTTTCAGCATTCAAAAAAGATGTTTCTTCATGCAATTGAAAGCTCAACACATTGTTTTGGTACCTTCTCAAAAACAATCCAGGAACAAAACCAACTCGCACCATTTCAGGTTTTAACTCAAAGGAGCGGTTGACAGGTTCTTCCTCACTAGGCAATAAGTCTGATGTGGCTAAATCTATCTCTTGGATCTTTCCATCAGCGATAAATCCATAGGATTCTGAGATTGACTTCTGTATAATCCTTTCAAGCTCTTCATAAGAAGTTCCCTTCAAACGAATTGTTGCAAAATCATTTTTATCTGGACCGGATAGAAGTTCACCACCAAAATATGAAAGTTCATAAAGCAATTTGTCTAAAACCGTTTCATGGTTTGACCCGAATTCTTGATTAAAGCGCTTCCTATCCAGTTGAAACTGGATCCGATTGTTAATGAAGGTCACTTCTTCATCGAAATACTCTTCCGTCGTTACATCAGCGATAGTCGGCGATGGTGGTTCGGGATTTTCGGATAACCAAAATGACTGTTCTATGGGATAGTAAGTCCTTTTGTTACTGCTATCGACGGCGACCAATTCAAATCGGCTTTTTTGTTGATTTTCAGAAATAAAAAGTCGTGCTTCGCCAAATTTCCGCTCTGTGACCTTTGGCTCCCCCATCGCTCTTTGATACAAATGCCGATCGTATTCGCCATTCACATTGACATAGACTTCTTTCAGCATTTCCCCCTCACTTGGTGTTACCGCATAAATCAATTCAAAGAAGGGAATCATTAGTTCTGAATCGGGTAGCTCTGTGACAATTTCCAGCAATGGTTCAGTGAGTGGCTCTGTGGGTTCTGGGGTAATCCTTTCGCTGTTGAGGATGTCGGCTAAGACGCCTTGGGACTGGTCGGTTGGTTCTTCGGCTGCTAATACTTGCCAACTGGACATATGATAGATGGTAAGAGCAAAGAAACACAGACTAAAGATTTTATGGTTGCGAAAGAGGTTTTTAATGCCTTTCTCGTCGTTTGAATTTATTTGCGCAGCGGATTGCATTCACTTTGCTCCTTTCTTCTTTGGAGGTAACAGAATTCTATTAGAATTTAAGAATGACAAACGGGTATCAGTTTCTACCTGATTGCCTATTCCTTTTTCGTTTTTCTGCCCTTTGACAAGCAAAAAGTTCACATATAAATACAATAAAGCCGATAGAACCAAATCCTATCACTAACGCCATGCTAACAGTCACGCCGTGCCAACCTATATCCATTAACGAAGAAACTGTGCCATTCGGGTTGATGATTGCCCGGATAGGGTAGTTTCGTTCTTCAAAATTACTCCTAACACGCCATCGTCGTTTGTATTCGGCTGTGGTAGTATAGCCATAAATATTTTGCCTTCCTCTGATTATTACATACCCTTTTGAAAAGACTTCGGGATAATTCGTCAGTAGTTGCTGCCCTTTCTTCACTAAATTCCTTGGTGTATTTCCTCTTACAGCTATTTGCACATAAGGATAAGAAAGTCGATTTTCTTCTAAACGAATGCCGTCAATCGCTGCAACAGCTTCGTCGATTTTTTCATTTATCAGTTTCTTACTGAGATAAGTTTCAGGAAACGACTCGGGATTTAAAAAAATGGTTTCTTCATGCAGCTTGAAACCTACCACGTTGTCCTGATACCTTCGGAAAAACAAGCCCGGTACCCAACCGATTTTTAACATATGCCGTTTAAACTCAACCGAGCGATCGACAGGTGCTGCTGTTTTGGGTAACTGGTCCACCTCAGCTAAAGTCATCTCTTCAATTTCTCCATCGGTAACAATACCAGAAGTAAATGTTTCTAAATCATAAATAAATCTATTAAGCTCTCTATAAGGAGTTTGCTTTAACTGAATCGTTACTCTCTCATTCTTGTCTGGTCCAGCAATCAACTCCATGTCATAGTAAGAAAGTTCATCCAACAGCTGATCTAAACTCGTTTCGCCGTTTTGCTCGTTTATTCCTGTAAGTATCTCGTCATTATATTGGAGATGGAGACGATTATGTACAAAAGCTATCTTTCCTTCATAACGATCAAGTATTGATATGTCGGCAATAGTCGGCAACGGCGGTTCGGGATTTTCCGATAACCAAAATGACTGCTCTATGGGATAATAAGTCCTTCTGTTACTGCTATCGACGGCGACTAATTCAAATCGGCTCTCCTGTTCATCGGTAGAAAGAAAGAGACGAGCTTCACCGAATGTTCGCTCTGTAACTTCAGGTTCTCCCGCTTTTTTTTGATACAAGTGCTGATCGTATTCGCCGTTCACATTGACATAGACTTCTTCTAACGTTTGCCCTTCGCTTGGTGTGACCGCATAAATCAATTCTAAAAAAGGAACCATCAATTCTGAATTCGGAAGTTCCGTGACGATTTCCAGCAATGGTTCAGTGAGCGGCTCTGTGGGTTCTGGATTAATTCTTTCGCTGTTGAGGATGGCCGCTAAGGTGCCTTCTATCTGAATTGAATCAGTATCTGAAACTTCGGCTGCTTTTACAGGTAAAACTAAAAAGTGACAGATGGTGAAACAAATTAATAAAATACAAAGAATGATACATAAAGGATTTGCTCTATCAGCCTCTTTCTTACTCATTGCGGCTATGCGTTGATCTGATTGCATTCAATTCACTCCTTACATCTGAGGTTTTCGAAGTTTATGAAAAATGTTCATCAAATGATTATT
This sequence comes from Enterococcus sp. 4E1_DIV0656, assembly GCF_002140695.1. Lineage (NCBI taxonomy): Bacteria > Bacillati > Bacillota > Bacilli > Lactobacillales > Enterococcaceae > Enterococcus > Enterococcus sp. 4E1_DIV0656. Next base: position 827,686 of record NZ_NGLF01000002.1, read on the forward strand.
TTTCACTAGTAAAAAAACTAATTGATAACCATTTGATGAACAACAAATTCATGTTCCTTAAAAAGAACCTTATGCTGCTAAACGTTCAGACTCCACATTGGTCGTCTGAAGATTTTGAGCACTAGTTTCTGAGAGTTCGATTTGCAGCTTTTGAATATTTTCATCAAATAGCTCGTAACGAATTTTTTCAAAAATTTCTGCTAATTGTTGGAAGTTAGAGATGTGGAAGAATTCACCATCTGTTTCTTTTGCAATATTTTCGAGAAAGCGTTGATTTAGATTATTCCCCACCCCTATAGAAAAGATTGTTACATCGTTTTCTTTAGCCTGTTGGATCAATTCTGCCTCTGGGGGACCTGAAATATTATTGTGTCCATCTGTAAGAACAACCATTACTTTTTTTGCGTTTTTTCGTCCATACTGTTCAAATTCTTGGTTACCTTGCGCAATTGCTTGGTTTAATGCAGTACTACCGCCAACTTGCCTAGGAAGCCGTTCAGCTGCAAGTAAAGGATTTAAAAATGAGAAATGTCGATTTACTCTAGAATTAAAGGTAAACAAGCTAATCCGATCGTCACTCGTAAAAGCATCTTCATTTAAAAATAATGCCTGTACTTCATTAGTCATCTGCCTAAAATTATTCGCGCTGATACTGCCAGAATCATCTAATAAAAAGACAGTGTCAATTCCTACATAAGAGGAATCATGTAGAACAACTGTCCCAACATCTCTTTCTTTGATACCCTCTGGAACAGAAAAATTATTGATTCTTGCAGCAATATGCCATGGGTAATGAACTGTGATTCGATAATCATGACCGGGTGGTTGATTGAAGAAACGAAATTCACCCAATGAATTCGTCCATGTTTGTTCTAATAGTTTATTATTCTGATACAAATGAACGCGAGCATTTTCTAATAAGTAACCGGTAGATTCTTGTCTGACTTTCCCTCGAATCAGAACCGTATCCCTGTCCGGATCTACACCACGAGCTTGCTTTAAAGCCGCAAAAGCACTTACTTGATAATAGGTCATTTCAGGAGTATTTGGTCTGGTTTCTGTGACTTTTAAACCAGAGCGTATCGCAGACTGAGTAATAACCCCCTTAACTTGAGCACCAGAAAGACCTGGGTTTTCCGACCATACAAGAGCGGCAAGACCAGTAACATGAGGTGCTGCCATGGAAGTACCGTTCTTATTAACATATAAGTCCTTGCTAACCGATGAAGCACTTTTTATATCATGCCCTGGTGCAACAACATCTACAATTGTTCCATAATTAGAGAAACTAGCCATCCGAATTCTATTATTCACATTAGTCGTTGCTCCGACTGTTATAATTCGTTCTCTTAATGCATGATTTTCTCCAATATTAGAAAAGGATTGCCCATATCTAGCATCAATCGCATTGTTTCCTGCAGCATGAACAATGACAAACTCATAGTTCTCATCAACTAATCGTTGAGTTTTCCTAATGAAAATATTAAAAAGTCCCAATTGCGGAAATTGAAATCCGCTACCACCAAGACTCACGTTTACAACTTGAGCCCCATTTTCGACATTCCATTTTAAACCACTTAATTGAGCATTAGCACTGGTTGATAAAAATTTTTTACCCGTGTTTCTATTTGTAGCTATTCCATCAAACGAATTATAACTAAGAAGATTCTGCCGTGAAATATTAATCACTCCACTGACTCCTAGTTGATTATCTTGAATGGCTCCGATCGTTCCCATAACATGCGTACCATGATCGGCTGTAAATAGTTCCGTATTTGTTTTAGCGTTTGGATCATTTTCAGTATTTCCAGCTGGTATCTGTAGGTCCTCATGCTTCCCCCAAACACCATCATCAATAATCCCTACTTTGACATTCTCCCTTTCATGTGTGCCAAATAACGCCCATGCTTCGGGTAAATTAATCGCACGTAGCCCCCATTCACCGTTATTCCACCAAGGATCGTCAGGAAAATATTCCTTATTGCTCAGTGTTTCCACAGGGGTGACTTCGTTGATTGATGCATCATCTAATGTATCAAGATTGCCATCTTCAAAGACTTCTGGGAAATTTTCTATCACATCTTCAATCATTTCAATCAGCTCTTCTGCCGTACTTTCTTTCACTTGAACAGTAAGCTGACCGAGCCAATCAGGTTCGATCAATAAAGTGGCATCAATGGAAGCAAGTGCTTCTTCAATCAGCTCTGGCGTCACATTTTTTCTTTCCTCAACGGTAGCTCCTGTAAGCCATAACTGGAAGCGATTATTCACAAAGGTGCGTTCATCTTCCCAAAAGAACTCCGTACTAATTTCTTCTGGTTTTGGTGAATCTGGAACAGGATGTTCCACCACTTTCACAGGTTGATCAACTTTATAACTTCCTGTCACACCACTACTATCAAAAGCCACGACCTCAATATGATTTTCTCCTTGTATCGGTCGGAAAAAGACTCTCCCTGTGCCCAACTCACCCTTGGGCGTAATACCATTCCCGCCTTTCAGATACAAATAACTATCAAAATTACCGTTGATCTTCACATAGACTTCTATAATCTCATTGCCTATTGTTGGGGTTGCTGTATACTCAATGTCAATGAATGGGACAGTGACTTCTCCTTCTGGAAACGCTGTATGAACAATGATCATGGGTTCTTCGATCTCCTTTGGAATGTCAGGTTCTTTATAGGAAAATTGAAATACTGGATAGCCCTTATCAATGATCCAAGTATCTTCAAAGTCCCACCCATCGAATGTCCCTGACTGTGAAAATTCTTGCGTATCTTTTCCTTGAGGTCTAGCACCACTCGTTTGCTCGCCGCCTGCATTACTTAAATTTTGTGCGATACCAGCTATTTGCTGATCAAAATAATTCGTCCCTGCATATTGTTGCCGTGTGCCAAGATGTTGACCGGCAAAAGCACCTGCACGCTCTTGATTTCTTTCATCCGTATGGATCGTATTCGCTGCATAGCTGTTTTCAATGATCGCTGAATCATAGAATGTACCAACAAAGCCACCTAGTTCGGTTGTTCCAGTCACTGCTCCTCGTGCGTAAGAATTACTTACAGAGGCCGAGTTATACAACGCTCCGACAAAGCCACCTGTATAGCGCACAGCCTCGACAGAACCATAAGCCGCAGACTGGTCAACCGTTGAACGATCGTAAATAACTCCAGCAAAGCCGCCATTGTAGGCCCCTTTGCCGACTACTTTCGCATGCGTCAGTGTTTGCCGCACTTCACTGCCTTCATAAATTGCCCCAAATGCCCCTCCGGCATAGGAGCCTCTTCCCTGTACGCTGCTTTCAGTATCGACAATGTTTTTCGTTACTAATGTGCCATTGCTGTGCGCCTGAGCAGAGTATCCATAAGTAACCCCAGCTATCCCTCCAGCATAGGAATACGCCTCTACCTTGGCACGATTGATTGCATTATCGAATAATGAAGAGTTACGAGCAGCACCGACAAGTCCTCCGGCGTAATTGCTAACGCTATTTGTCAGGACATTGATATGTTCTACCTGATTGTTTTCCAGTCGTGTATTATCTCCAGAATAACCAATCAGCCCGCCGGCATACCCAAGCAGCGCCGTGGCTCTAACTGTATGCCCGTTGCCAATCACCTGATTGTTTTCTAAAACGGCACCATTGTTTGTTACATGCGTCGTTCGCCCTGCAATGACACCAACAGCGGAAGATCCTAGGATATCCCCACCAAGTGCAACGGTCACATTTTTGATTGTCGCTCCATTGACTGAACCAAATAAACCTAAAAAACTACTACCTGTTCGATTTATCCGCAACCCACTGATCGTATGGCCATTACCATTGAACACACCCGTAAAGTTTGGGATCGGTAGCCATCCTTGATTCGCAGTATTTGTATTAGAACGATAGTCGGATAGATCAATGTCCTTAACTAGCTTAAAATTACCGTTTAGTTCCTTACGTATTAAGGTATCTAATTCTTCTGCTGAATGAATCTCTGTATATTCGATACCATCTTCACTATTTTGCTTTTGTTCTGTAGAAGTAACGGCTTCTACCACATTGTCAGCATAACGACCAAATGGAAATAGATTAAGTACAAGGACAACGATCAGTCCGACAAGCAGATACTTATGTAGTTTCCGACTCCTTCGCTTGTCTGTTTCTTCACAATAACTTTTATCACCTAACATTCTCTTTTCTTTTTTCATATTCTTCCTCTCCTTCTTATCGAAAAATCGATACCCACTACCTACTCCATAAGCTGCTCCTTTCTAATCAACGGTTTGTAGATTTTTTATTCATTATTTGTTGTCTTGCTGTAGCTCCCAAGCTAATTATACCGAGCGGGAAGTTAAACAACAATCGTTTTTGTAGTATTTTATTCATATTTTAGCTAGCATTTTATATAATTTTATTTTTAAAGACCATTATTAAGTAAAAATACATAATTCCAGTTTAAGTCTTCTTTGCTTGAATCGCTTTTTCATCCCTATGCTCCGGCCCTTTTCTAACAAGTAAGCAAAAAAAGACATTCTCTCGCAAGGAGAAAATGTCTTGAATGGTTTCTTTGACCGTCTTATTTCGCTAAGGAACGACTAACTCTTGACTTACAGCTGATAATGGATCGCTTCTTGGTACTTTTCAAACAGGGACTGGTTCAATTCATCCCCGCCGTCTAGATTCGCTGAGTAAAAAATCGGCGGATAGTCGACACCGGCTTCTTTTAGTTTTTGGCAAACTTCAACGATGATCGCATTTAAGATCGTTGCGCCGACTACGGTGGATGTAGGTCCGACTTTTTGTTCTACGTCTGGAATCGTACACGCAGCATCGCCAATCTCCCCATGATTGTCGATGACGATATCCGCCGTTTCAAACAAACGCAAGCCTGATGTATGACGGCTGCTGACTGTTTTCGAATAGGTAAGGTTCGTTAATGCGATGATCTTGACCCCTTTTTCTTTGGCATGAAGCGCCATATCGATGATAACTGGATTTCGCCCAGACACCGAATGCAAGATCAGCACATCGCCTGCTGTAAAGGGCTGGGTCGCCGCCAAGGCACTACCGTAGCCTTCTAAGCGCTCCATTTTACTAGTGAAGGTGATTGGGCTGCGATCAAGCATCAGTTCTCTTCCAAAGATCGCGTTGATCGTCATCATGCCGCCTGCTCGATAATACATCTCTTCGGCTAAGATCCCAGCGTGACTAGCGCCAAAAATGTAGATGGCTTTTTTGGTCAAGTTGGCTTGCGTCAGTAATTCAATGGCTTGCTCAATCGCTGGTGCTTCTTTTTCTTCTACAATAGACAATAGTTCTTTTGCTTTTTCAAAGTATTGAAACATTTAAAACCCTCCAAACAGCTTGCCGATCAATTCACCAAGGATGCCCCATAAAGATAAATCGTTCCCACCGAAAATCAAGATCCAGTTTTGAATCGTCGTTGAGAATAACGCTGCAGAGATCCCAACGAGTGCTACCATAACGACAGAAGCTGTGATCGTACCAATAATGGCCCCTCGCAAGCCCCCTTGTCCTTCGCCAATCACCGCAGCACCGCCACATTCAAAGAAGCTGGTGATGACTAAAGGAACGATCAAAATGCCAAAGACGTTGGTCGTATTGGCAATGACCACTAAAATCGTTGAGGTGATCATCGCCACGATAAAGCCGATGATTACAGCATTTGGACGATAGTTGAACAAGATGGGCACATCAAAAGCTGGTTTTGCTCCAGGAACGACTTTTTCTGCGATCCCTTGAAAGGCGGGAATGATTTGGTTGATCAATAGACGTACCCCATACAACATGATCAATAGTCCTGCACCGAAGTTCAAGCCAGCATCAACCGCAAACATCACCAAGTTGCCCCCTTCAGGAACTAATACGGGCGCAATCAGACCGATAACGATATTCATCAAAAACATCACTAACGCGCCAGTAATCGATATTTCACGGAAAAACGATAGATTTTCTGGCACTTTCAAATCTTCCGTCGATTTTTCTTTGTTTCCGACCCGTTTTGCAACAAAGCCTGAAACCAATGACAAGATCCCCGTTGGATGACCGATCAAGAATGAATCATCGCCTGTGGCATCCCACACATATTTACGCATGATCCATGGCATGAAGGACCAGTAACAAGCAGATAGAACCGCCCCTAAGATCAACAGTGGGATTCCGGTAAGTCCGCCTTCAACGCCCCCAGCGACGATGACGAATGGGAACCACCACAACATGTGACCGGTGAGGAAAATCGTCTTCACAGGTGTAAAGCGAGCAATCAATAGATGAATGATCAGGCCGAAAAACATCGCTAAACCAACTGTTCCGCCGTATTCTGCCGTAAAGGTGATGTCAGAGAGTCCATCTGACACAGCAACGCCTAATTGGGTTTGAACCGCAGCATTGATCGGTGCGATCGTTCCCACCAACATGTTTACCCCAGCCGTCAATGCCACCATCCCGAAGGAAGCTGTTAAGGTTCCTTTGACGACTTCTGCGAAGGGCTTTCTTTGTACCAATAACCCAATCATGGCAATGATCCCCAATAGGACTGGCGGATTTTTTAAAATATAATCCGTGACAAAATTCATGATTATCCCTCTCTTTCAGCTAAAAATTTTTCCATTTGCTGTTTGACTTCTTCTTTATCCATATACTTTTTGATTGGATAAACGGGTGCTTTCACGGATCCTTTTAACTCATTCAATAATTCATTACTCGTAAAATAAACATCTGCTGGTGTCGCTTTTGCCGTTGATAAATCAGTATTCTCGGCAGTTGCCGTCAACCCTAACTCTTTGATCACCTTATCGATCGTCATCTTCAATACCATTGAGCTTCCTACACCAAATCCACATACTGCTAAAATTTTCATATCCTTTTCCTCCTATTGGAATAATTGACAAATTTGTTCCCGATCGCCGTTTAATATCACGTTGTATTTTTCTTCATCCATAAAGATCGCCATGATCTCTTTCAAGCTTTCTAGATGGCTTTCACTATCTGCGGCGGCTAAGACAAGAAATATCCGCACCGGTTTGCCCTCAAGATCGATGGGCTGTTTCGTTACTAAAAGGCTCATACTTTGCTCCAAAACCCCTTCTCCAGGACGGGCATGCATCAGCGCAAAGTAATCCGCCAACACCATGTAAGGACCATTTTCTTCCACGCTTTGAATCATCGCTTCGATGTAAGCTGACGTGATCAGCGCTTCATCGAGCAAGGGCTGACTGGCTAATTTTACAGCTGAGCGCCAATCTGCCACTGTCTCATCCGTCTGTATATGCTTCTCAGGCAAATAATCCTTCACTTTCATTCTGATTTAACCTCCAACATTTTTGATAGGAACCATTCTTTGTTTTCGATTCCTTGCATGATCAATTTCATCATTGGTTCCACCTTTTGCGTCTCATCCTCTCGGATCATCAATAAAATAATGATGTCGGCTTTTTGGTTGCCCCATTCTACTGGCTGATCCAAAAGCAGGATCGAGATCGCTGTTTTTTCGACATAATTCGGATTGCCATGAGGGATGGCAAAGCCATTATCTAAATAGGTTGATTGTAGCTGCTCTCTTTCAATGACGGATTGCCGAAACTGCGCTTTTCGTTTTTCATCACTAAAAGGGGTTTGTTCGACCAAAAAATTGATGGCTTCTGTTTTACTGGCAAATCGCTCGAAAAAGACGGTTGGCTGGATCATCGATTGGGCTTGAAGAAGTAAACCATTTTGATCGACCACCGCCTCATTATCGATGACTAAATCGATGTAGTGATTCATGATCCGCTTCATGTCGCGATTAGTCACCATAGGCGAGATCCGCACCACAGGTTTTTGAATCCCGACGAGATCGATGGTTGAAATAATAAAATCGATCGCCGAGATGTCCATCTGCTTTAATTTTTCTACTGAAACGGTTTCGATACTGTCGATTTCAGGCAGAATGCGACGAATTTTCGCAGAGACAAATGAGCTAGTGCCGACACCATTGGGACAGACAAAAATGATTTTGTTCATGCGACGCATTCGCTCGATTGCTGCTTGAAAATGGATCGTGACAAATCCGATCTCATCATCAGAGATCCCCACTTGATACGCTTTCAAGAAATCATGAAGCGAGAACCAGACCACGCCATACAAGGCAGGATAGTTTTGTTTGATTTCTTCTAACAAAGGGTTGATGACTGTGGTTTGCGCTTCGATCCGCAGCAGTAGTTGATACAGATGGATCGTCACATCTTCTTCCAAACGATTGTCTTGGGTCAAGTCGGTGCCTAAGCCTTCGCTGATCTTTTGAATCAAGTTACGCACTTTTCCCCGAAAGACAAAAGGAACTTTTTCACTTTTCATAAAAAATTTCAAGCCGCTACCGACAATCAGGTAGGTTAGATATTGCACTTCTTTTGGTGAAAATTGATAAATGTGTTGTTCTTCGATTTCTTTCAGTAGCTCATAGACTAACGGATATTTGTCGAACTCCAAAAACAACTTCCCCACTTGGCGGTTTTCTTCAATCACTAAGCTTTCCGCATGACTCGCCCGCTCGATCAGCAGCACGATGGAAAGGACGATACTTTGGATATAGCTGTCGGGCATTTCTACTTGTTTTTCCACTAATGCTCGACGAAAGGCCTGATTTACTTCCTGGTATTTCGCAGGTTCCACCAACAAGGAAAACGCCGCTGGTTGATCCAGCATCATTAAGCAAAAGCGTTTGAGCACTCGATGGATCTGGGATTCACTTCCTTCAAAAAATGTACCTGAATTATCAAATCTCAGACGTAAGCTTTCTTTTTGAAACAGCTCTTTTAAATAAGAAATATCTTTAGCAATGCTGCTGCGGGAAACGAAATAATCCTCTGCTAACTGCTGATAGCTGAGGTGCTCGCCAGCAATCAACCGTTTAAAAATCAAAATCCTTCGTTCCGATGTCCCCGAATAATTCATTTTCATACGCTCACCCTCTACATCTATTTTATTGCTACTGTACCAAATTAGAAGGCTAATTGTTAGATTAAAGAATGATTAAAAGGAGTGTACACTTTGATTTTTAAGGCTCCTGAAGGCATTTTATAACAATTTCAAGGCGCTTTTTTTCACAATCTGCCGCCTTTCTCTTATAATTAAGCTAGGATTTATATAGGAGGAGATAACATGAAATGGCGTGGGGGTAGACAAAGCAGCAATGTCGATGATCGAACGGGGCGATCATCTGGCTCAGGTGGGATGTTGGCTGCTGGTGGCGGGATCGGTACGGTGATCATCGCTGTTTTATTTTTCCTGTTTAGCGGTGGTGATTTAAATTCGCTGCCGGATGTCTTGGGTGGCAGCGGACAAGCAGCCAATTACCAGACAGAAAATGTGGGCACCAGTGAGTACACGGAAGAAAAAGAGTTTTCCGCAGTCGTGTTCGGCTATTTAGAAGATTACTGGCAAGACGTTTTTCAAGAGCGGCAAGAAACCTATCAAGACCCAACACTCGTATTATTTACGGGAAGTGTCCAGTCGGCATGCGGATATGCCACGTCACAGGTTGGTCCGTTTTATTGCCCAGCAGATGAGAATGTGTACCTTGATCTGAGTTTTGCCAATGAGCTTTCTGATAAATATGGCGCAAGCGGCGACTTTGCAATGGCCTATGTCATCGCCCATGAAGTCGGTCATCATGTGCAAAATGAGCTGGGGATCACCCAACAATTGGAAAAAATCCGCCAGCAAGTTTCAGAGAAGGAGTACAACCAGTACAGCGTTCGCTTGGAGTTGCAAGCTGACTACTTAGCTGGTACCTTTGCGAAATATTTGCAAGGCGAAACCTATCAAGGACAGCCGATTTTAGAAGCTGGCGATATTCAAGAAGCGATCACGGCTGCCAATGCCATCGGGGATGATACGCTGCAAAAAGAATACCAAGGCTATGTTGTTCCAGATAGTTTTACGCACGGCACATCGCAGCAGCGCGTGGACTGGTTTAACCGTGGCTATCGTTATGGTGACTTAGCACATGGCGACACCTTTAATGTCGATAGCCTTGATTTGAGCAAGTAGCTTCAACTAAAAAAACACTCCGTAACAGCATGAACCGCCTGCTGCTTCGGAGTGTTTTTAGGTTCTGGGTGTCCCTTCAAGCCTTTTGGTGAAGGGGCACTTTAGGCTTTCTTAACTTTCGCAACGATTTTTTCGCAAAAACGTGCCTGCTTCGTCATACTTTTTTCACATTTCGAGACTATTATATAAGCATACCAACAAACAACCCTAACACTTTTTCATTTTTACTCCTTTGCCTGTCAGTCCCCGCTGACAGGCTCTTTTTTGTCTTTTGATTGTAGTGCTCAGACCTGCAAGTCTTTGCGCTCGTAACGGTAAAAGGTGCCAAAGAAACACAATACACCGATCAGCAGTACCCATAGGATTGATGTGGCGCCGTTATCCATGAGTTGGACGGGTAATGCCATCCGCACAGGCGAAAGTCCTGCCAGCCATTCCAATTTATCGTAGAGTTCCCCCACGATGCCGAGCAAATACAGACCGAACACGCAGCCTAAGCCGACACTTGCGGTTTGTTTGCTGGAACGCAAGATCGTGGATAAAAAGAAACCTAGACAGAGGAAGAAGACTAAGACACCATACTCGGCAACGAAGATTTTGCTGATTTCTTCTATAAAAGAGGACAGGTCGTCTCCTGGTAGTTTGAATAGAGCAAACGAGGCCAGACTACTGCCATAGGCAATCAGCCAAAAGCCAGTCAGCAGCAACAATCGGGCGAGGAACTTCCACCCAGCGATTTCTCTGCGGCTAATAGGCTGAGCATATAAATACTCGATCGTTCCTTCTGATTCTTCAGTGATCAGACTGTTCAAGCCTAAAAGCATCCCATAAATACACGCGGCGATAAATAAGTATTGAAAGTAGTACCCGAAAAAGCCTGTCGGTGAAACCAAGCTTGAGGGTCCTGTCAGTTGGATGTTAAAGATGCCTAGTAATTCTGGGCTGAAAGAGCCCAACATCTGGTCTAAGGACGTTTTCATTTCTGGCGTGATCATTTGAGGATAGATAGCCGTAAATGCAAAAATGATTGCTGCAAAAAGGATCGTCCAGACCAGCCAGCCTTTGAAGGTATTTTTAAGGTCGATTTTCATTAAAGTCATTTTTGAGAACCTCCTTCATAGAGCAGCATAAATTGCTGTTCAAGGGTTGGGTGTTCGATCGTGAACTCTTTAATGGCAGGATTGGTTAAAAAATGTGCCAGCTGATTCATGTCCCCTTGATAGAAAAAACGCAAGCTGTGTGATTCCTGAGCAAGAACTTGCACGTTTTCCAAGCCGGCTAATGAGAGGCTCCCCTCATTCGTGAGCGTTACAACTTTGCCGAAATTTTCTTCCTCACTCAGTTCTTTCACGGTGATGATCTGTCCTTCACGAATAAAGGCGGTCCGATGGGCATAGGTCTGAATTTCATGCAAATCATGGCTAGATAGAAAAATCGTCATCCCCTGTTTGTTTCTTCTAAGGAGCTCTTCAAACAGCCGTTTTTGAATCAAGGGATCTAAGCCATTGGTCGGTTCATCTAAAATCAACATTCTCGGTTGTGCAATCAAGGCGCTCGCAAGCCCGACTTTTTTCTTGTTGCCCAAAGAAAGTTCTGCGATCGATTTGTTTGGATCAATTTGAAAAAGCTCCATCAAATTCTGAATCTCTTTTTTTGGCTGCTTGACTTGATGAAAATCTGCCGTAAATGCCAGCAATTCTGCTGTCGTCATTTTTGAATAAAACCGTACATCACTGGAAACATATCCAGTAAACGTCTTGATTTCTTTGGCTGCTTGTTGGCAATCTCGTCCAAAAATCGCCGCATGCCCTGCATCCGGTTTAATAAAATTCAACAATACTTTGATGGTCGTTGATTTTCCCGCACCATTTGGTCCGATAAAGCCAAAAATCTCTCCTTCTGCCACTTGCAATGATACATTCTCGATGGCGTACTTCTTGTTGTATTGTTTGCTTAATCCGTTGATCGTAATGGCATCCATCCTGTCCCCTCCTTGTACTGCTTTGATGCCATCAGTGTAGCCTTATTTCGTGTTTCCGTCAATCAAAGACCTAAAAGGGTTCCGCTGGAATGTTTTACGAAAATCATCAAAAGATTGACACACTTCTATTACTTTCTCTTCCGATATTTTTCACATTTTCCCGCTATTATCAATACATACCAACAAACAACCCTAACACTTTTTCATTTTTACTCCTATCCCGCCAGTCCCCGCTGGCGGGCTCCTTTTTTTTATCGGCAAAAAAACGCAGACCTAGCAGCAACTGGCTTTAGCAAATGTAGCACTCGCTAAAGTCAATTGACTGACTGTCCTGCGTTTTTTGTCTCGATCATTTATGGGACCGGATGAATCAGAGTTGATTCATCCGTCCCACTTTCATTATTGACAATGAGTCCGTTTTTTTAAGTTTTCATGTGTTGATTTGTTAACGAAACGGATTGTAGAAGCGTCCGCCATTAAGGACCATCAAGAACAATCCAAGCGCCACGATCAAGCAAACGACAGCAATCGCCAAGAGATCTTTGCCTTGGATCGGCTTAGCTTTCAGCCAGGTACGCTGCTTATGCTTGCCAAACCTTCTTAGCTCCATGGCAGCAGAAATATGGTCGATCCGTTCCAAGCTGGAAAAAATCAAAGGAATCGCGATCGCGACATTGCCTGCCACTCGTTTGCGCAAAGGTGCTTTTTTAGAAAGCTCCACGCCACGTGCTTGCTGCGCTTTGGCAATGGTTCGAAAATCCTCTTGAATATCAGGGATGTAACGCAAAGCCAGTGCGACTGCATAGGCGATCTTGTAGGAAATCCCGATGCGGTTGATACTGGACGCCAACTCGCTTGGATTAGTGGTAAACAGGAAAATCAACCCTGGCGGAATCGTGACAAAATATTTGATCAACAGATTCAACTCATAAAACACTTGCTCTTGGGTCAATGTATACCGACCGATCCCTTCGAAAATCACGTGGCGCGTCCCGTAGATCTCCACCCCGTATTCTGGAGCGAAAAGATAGACCGCCACCAAATTCAAAATCGAAAAGAAGATGATAAATTTTAATACAAAAGCGATATCTCGGTAGCGAATTCCAGCACTGGCAAATAGAAAGACCGAAAACAATGCCAGTCCAATAAGAAAACGCGTATCATAAGAGATCATCCCGATAACGGATAGCAGCAAAAAACAAATCAGTTTTGCGGCACCGCTTAATTGGTGGATCCACGTTTTGCGGTCAAGATAGCCGATTAGATTACTCTCCATCGTGTCCCTCCTTCTCGCTGGCAATGAAGGCGGCTGTAAAAGCGGCGGGATCTGTCAACTGGTTAAGGGTCGCCAGTGTATACAAGCTGGTTTCTTTAAGGTTCGCGGCACTCACCACTTGTTTGTCTGCTAAAACAACTTCTGGCGGTGCGTCCAGCAAAATCGTTCCTTGCGTCAAAACGATCGTCCGCTGTGTATACTCCAACATCAGGTGCATATCGTGGGTGATCATAACAATCGTTAATCCCCGCTGGTTCAACTCCTGTAAAAATTGCATCATTTCGGTGTAATGGCGATAGTCTTGTCCCGCTGTCGGCTCATCCAATAAAATGAGTTCAGGATCTAAGACGAGGATCGCTGCAATGGCGGCTCGGCGTTTTTGCCCATGACTTAGTGCCGACAATGGCCATGAGCGAAACGGATAAAGACCACAAATTTTCAAGGTCTGATGAACTTTTTCTGTGATTTCAGCCTCTGGGACATTTCGGTTGCGCAAGCCTAAGGCAACTTCGTCAAACAGGAAGTTTTTTGACAGCATTTGATTGCTGTTTTGCAAAACATACCCGATTTTTTGCGCTCGTTCTTTGATGGAATCATTGCCCATGTCTGTTCCTTGCCAAAGCAACTTGCCAGAAGTCGGTGTCAAAAAGCCGGTAATCAAATGGGACAAGGTCGATTTTCCTGCGCCATTATGCCCAACCAAACTAATCATTTCTCCTTGATGGATGGTAAAATCCAGTGCCTGCAAGATTGGTTTGCCCACTTGGTAAGAAAACGATAAATTCTTCGCTTCCAACAACGGCGGCTGTTGGCTAGGAAGTGCCGATTTCGGATATTCCTTTTGAAACCTAGTCAGTTTTTCGGCAATCTCATGTGATGCAAATGCTTCTACCGCGACCAAATCAGCAGCATCGGTCACAGGAACCCCCGCTTTTTTTAAAGCGGCTAAATACAGTGGTTCACGAATGCCGACTTGCTGCAGCATGTCCGTTTTTAATAGTTCATTCGGTGTACTGTCGGTAATGATGCGGCCTTCTTCCATCACGATGATGCGATCGACAGCGGCGGCTAACACTTCTTCTAAGCGATGTTCGATGATGATGGTGGTAAAACGCTTCTCTTGATACAGCTGGTCGATCATTTTGATGGCTTCCACACCTGTTTGCGGATCTAAGTTGGCTAGGGGCTCATCAAATAGTAGAATCGGTGTTTCGTCGATCAAAACACCTGCCATTGAAACACGCTGCTTTTGGCCACCCGATAATTCCTGCGGTTTTTTTGCCAAATGATCCATTAAGTCGGTCTTTTCTGCCCAAACGCGCAGCGTCTCCTGCATCACAGCTTGACTACGCTGATCGTTTTCCAAGGAAAACACGATATCTTCTGCTACGGTCAAACCTACAAATTGGCTATCGGTGTCTTGCAGCACCGTGCCAACGGTCAAAGACAGCTCATAGATGGAAGCTTGCCCAAAGGCATTGGTACCGATCGTCAATGCTCCGGTACTACTACCTTCGTCATTTTGCGGGATCAAACCGTTCAAACATTTTCCTAATGTACTTTTGCCAGAACCGCTAGCACCGACGATCAGGACTTTTTCTCCTTCAAAGATCGTTAGATCGATGTTTTTCAAGGTCGGTTCCGCTTGTGCATCATATTGGAAAGAAAAATTCGTAAATTGAATGATTTTTTGTTTCATTTTTTAGCCTTCACACATTTCTTTGTTTAGGATTCCTTGCTCAAGCTGCCTTTTTTGGTTTTGGTTTGGGCATAGGCTTTTAGCAGGATCACTCCGATTATCCCAGTTACGACTGCGTTGGTCAATCCCGCGATGACTCCTTGCGCAAAGACTTTGTTCGCTGGTTCGCCATAGATCAAAATATCACCGATTGGGGCAATGATCACCCAGACGACCAAATTTGCGATCGATTCACCAATCAAGAAGGTCCGAATTTCTTTAGCGCCAAAGGTTCCTTGCTGGATTGGAATCCAACGAGTCAAAAGTCCGAAGAACACCCCTAAGATCCCAGAGGCGGCGATCCAAGACCACCACGGACCATAAGTCGTCAAATCTCCTAGGGCATGGCCGATAAAGCCCGCTAAACCAGCAACGATTGGACCGTAGACAACGCCTAATAGTGCCAAGAAAGGATAGGCTGTGGCGATATCTGTATTTGGAAAACCAGTTGGAATCGTGACGAAACGTTTTAAGACGAAAAAGACGGCAGCACCGATTCCGATAGCAACAATGTGTTTTACTGTAAATTTTGATTGATTCATTTTTCATTTCTCCTTTTTTTGAGGGTAATTTTCCAATTCGTGCCAGTCCCGATTTTATAGGTTTCAGCAAATGAAGCCAAGTTGAGCCCTAAACCAATATTCAATAGGGAATTGACATATAAGACAGGTTCATTTTCCGACACTTGCGCAAAAGAGCGTCCGAAGCGCACTTCTTCTTGATAACGCAGCGTATCTTGGTAATAAATACTGACGAGCAGCGGCTCATTGTACTGTACCTGCCATTGCTTAAAGAACGTATGGGGAATATTCGTCCACAACGAACCAAAACGAATATCAAGAATATCGATCGTGCCAGTGATCGTTTCTGCTGTTTGGCTTGGCTTTTCAATGGCAAAGACTTGGATCGCTTTTTTAGGTTCGGGTGTTCCTAGCTCATCAAAGCTGATGGCGCCACTGGCGAGACGCGCGGCGTTATACATATAAACATCCCGACCATGAAATGTATGGCTTTCGGCTGATCCTGCCAACCGCTCAGTTGCCTCATTGATCACCCGTAGTTCAGTGATTCCGATATAAGTCGCTAAATAAGTCAGTGTGCCATTATCTGGTGTCAAAACCAACTGTCCGGTCGCCAACTTGGCAACCACACTTCGTCGATCAGACCCTACGCCAGGATCGACCACTGAAACAAAGACCGTTCCTGCCGGCCAATAGGTGACGCTTTGCAGCAGACGATAGCTGGCATCATGAATGTTGTATGGCTCGATCTCATGAGTCAAATCAGCAATGACCAGCTCCGGTGCCACTTGATAAGCTACCCCGTACATCGCATTAACCGCTCCATCTTGCAAACCAAAATCGGTTTGAACCACTAATTTGTGCATTTTTCTCTCCTCCCAACAACCTTTCTCCTTTTTAACAAAACCTGCGCTTGAAACAGCTGACCGTGCAGACACAAAAAAAGCCCTTAGCCAAAGCTAAGGGCATCACCTGCGGTACCACCTTAATCTGCAAAACCTTCACAGGCTTCACCTCATTCAGTACCCGAAAACACTCGGAGACTGTCGCTTGTTAACGGGGCAACCGTATTTTCCTAATTAGTCAGAAAATCCTCTCCAAAGTCATTTTCAAATCATTCGTTGTCGTTCCTTCCCACCTACCGGAACTCTCTGCTAGACAACTTCCTTGATTCTACTTTCTTTTTCATCGCGTTTGCATTTTGTTTCATTTAAATTATCAAAGCTTGTGCCTTTTGTCAATTCTCTTTTAAGAAAAAATTCAAACAGAAGGCATAATTTGTCAAAATATTCACGCAATTCCTAAATTTCGCTCGAAAATTCTTCATATTTTCTCGGTATGATACTTGTATACCAACAAACAACCCTAACACTTTTTCATTTTTACTCCTTCCCGCCAGTCCCCGCTGGCGGGCTCCTTTTTGTCTTCTGACTGTTTTACATGGTTTCACTTTTTCTTGGCGATTTCTTCTCAGAATTCTGTTTGATTCGTCAACTTTTTTTCACATTTACACGCTATTATAAATGCATACCAACAAACAACCCTAACACTTTTTCATTTTTACTCCTATCCCGTCAGTCCCCGCTGGCGGGCTCCTTTTTGTCTTCTGATTGTTTTATCTAGTTTCACTTTTTCTTGGCGATTTCTTCTCAGAATTCTGTTTGATTCGTCAATTTTTTTTCACATTTACACGCTATTATAAATGCATACCAACAAACAACCCTAACACTTTTTCATTTTTACTCCTATCCCGCCAGTCCCCGCTGGCGGGCTCCTTTTTGTGAGATTGGACTTGCATTTCTTCCTAGAAAGGATTATCTTTATCTTATGCGGAAGTGGCGGAATGGCAGACGCGCACGCTTCAGGCGCGTGTGAGTTTATCTCGTGTGGGTTCAACTCCCATCTTCCGCATTTAGCAGTTCAGCTTTCTGAACTGCTTTTTTTGTTGCAAAAAGCGCATGTTCATCGAATAAACATGCGCTCTTCATTCAGCTA
The DNA here is from genome assembly GCF_002140695.1 of Enterococcus sp. 4E1_DIV0656. Lineage (NCBI taxonomy): Bacteria > Bacillati > Bacillota > Bacilli > Lactobacillales > Enterococcaceae > Enterococcus > Enterococcus sp. 4E1_DIV0656. The sequence continues at coordinate 845,236 of NZ_NGLF01000002.1, forward strand.
TTTTTCTCCTTATTCACTGACATAGGCGGTGCGGAAAAAGAAATGCGCGCCATAGGCTGGGAATTGGATGTCTTTTACATTTGATTTGATCAGATAATTTGAAGCACTCTGGTATAGAGGGACTTGCGCAGCATCTTGTTCCAACAAAATTTCTTCTGCCGCTTTGTAATCTTCAAAATATTGATCGGGGTCATTGGCATGAACGGTGCGAGCATCTTCCGTCAATGCCGTATATTCTTCGTTGACATAGCCGCCGTAGTTAAAGGAAGCGCCATTTTTGTATAAGATAAAGAACATATCCATGTCACTACTTCCAGCGATCCAGCCAGAAACGGAAAGCTCGTAATCACTATTTGCTCTTGATTGATTCAAGCTGGCACGTGGCTGTTTGTTGATGGAGATCGACAAGCCTGGCAAGTTTTCTTGCAGTTGGCTTTGCAAGTACTCCCCGATTTTTTGACCATTGTCATCATCTGTCACTAATAAACGCAACGTCGTACTTTCGCCAATTTCCGCTTGGGCTTTTTCCCACTCTTCCTTGGCCGCCTCTAAATCATACAAGTTGTAATCACCGCTATATGCTCGAAAATCTTCGCCAGTATTTGGATTCGTAGCTAAGCCGGTGGGGACCAGCCCGTTTAAAACTTTCGCTCCATCGTTCAACACATTATCCACGAGACTTTCTTTGTCGATCGCCAACGCGATCGCTTTACGCACATGAACATTTGCCAAGGCATCGTTGGCCGTTTTGTTAAAGTCTAAGAAAAAGTTCGCAACATCATTTTGCGTAACTAGCTCTTCATTGTCTCCATATTGTTGAACGTAGATCCCACTGATTTTTTGCAAATCCAGGTCGCCGCTTTCAAACAATTGGATCCCAGTATTTTCTTCTTTGATGGTGGAGCCTTTGATCTCCTCCAATTGAACGACATCAGCATCATAGTATTGGTCATTTTTCACCAATGTCCACTCATCCCCAGTCTGTTGCCAATCGGTCAAGGTAAAGGGACCAGAATACAGCAAATCTTCACTTGTACGAGCATAGGTATCACCTTTTTCTTCAACAAAGGCTTGGTTTTGCGGTGCCAACCAGCCGATGGAAATCAAGGATAAAAAGGATGGCTGTGGCTGCTCCAACTGCACGATAAAGGTCGCGTCATCTGGGGTCTCCAGACCAATCGTTTCTATATCAGCATTGCCTTCACGAATGTCTTTACTATTAACTACATTATCTAACAAATAGGCGTTAGGTCCCATCGTTGCTGGATCGACTAACTTTTTCCACGCATAAGCAAAGTCAGCTGAAGTGATCGCTTCGCCATTGCTCCACTTCGCATCCTCTCGCAAGGTAAAGGTATAGGTTTTGCCATCTTCACTGATTTCGACTCCTTCTGCCAAGCCCGGAACTGGTTCACTGTTTTCATCGAAACGGTAAAGCCCTTCGAATAAATGTTGAACGATGGTAAATGTTGCTTTATCCGTCGTTTGAGTCGTATCGAGAGTCGTCAGCTCAGCCGGTAGACTCACCGCAATCGCTTGATTCGGCGCTCCGTTAGTTTCAGCCTCTGATCCCTCGGTATTTCCTGTTGTCGTGCAGCCGGAAAGGGTCAACCCAATCACTCCTGCTGCAACCAATAAACGCTTCTTCCAGATCATTTCCATTCTTCCTCCTATGTGATTGCGCAACCAACGCAAGTGTTTTTCATGACGGCAAAAACGCATTCATCGATAAAAAGAAAAAACCTCATCCCTTTGCTTATCAATTTTGACAAACAAAGGGACGAGATTTTCGTGTTACCACCCTTTTTCGCACCATCCTCACAAATGGCACCTCAACAGTACGCTAAGATACTTGGCACGATAACGGCTGCTTTCCGTCTGATTTGCGTGAACAAATCAGATCACTCAGAGCTCATCTTCACTTTTTTTCTGCTGCCCTTTCTCACCATCCGGGTTCTCTTCTAACAGATTCCAAAGCTACTCTTCTCTTCATCGTCTTTCTTTTTATCTAAAAAACAGGTAAATGACGTTTTTTTGTCTATTTCATGATTGTTATAAAGTATACTATTGGTGTTTTTGGAAGTCAACAAGAATTGCGAATATTCAGTTTTTTATGATTTTTCTGGCAGACCTTTTTTTGCATCTTGCTTGCCTTTCATCACGTTCTTCTCTAGGATAAGAACTAGATAAGCTGTTCTCATTTGTAAAAAGGAGTGTGCCAAAATGAAATTAGCAGAAGCGTTACTTTTAAGACGGGATTTGAACAATCGTCTGTTTCAATTACGTAACGAGATCTCTAGCAGTGTGTTAGTCCAAGAAGGCGATACCTTGGATCGTAGTATCACAGAATTGTTCAAGGAATACGATGAGATCAATCAACAATATTCAGAATTAGTCGTTGCCATCAATCGGAAAAATGCGACTGCCTCTTTAGCAGATAGTGCGTTATTGCTGATGGAAGCACTAGAACAGCGAGAACAGCTGCGCCGCAAGCATGCACTGCTAACGCAAGCACTGGATGAAACCAAAGCAGCTCCCCGAATAGGTCGCAACGAAATTCGACTGGTGCGTACGATCGATACAAAAACGCTAACGGAGCAATTGAATGCGACCGCCAAGCAGCTGCGAGAATTAGATGGAAAGATCCAACAAACCAACTGGCTGGTCGATCTTTAATCAATATGGGTGGGTGTCAAAGGCGAGCACAAAGCAGGTACAGGCTGATATGTACACTATGGAACGTCTGGCAGAGACGTAAACGTAACAACCACTGCTTACGAATCACAATCGTAGCAATCACATTGTATTTTTTAGCGACCACGTGCTGATTTGACTGGATGGGAAAACCCTCTTCTTTTTTGAGAAGAGGGTTGTTTTTATCGTATCCAGTCGTACATGGAGGCGGCTCTTTTACTGCGAAGCCTGCTGCTTGTTACTCACAGCGGAAGGACGCGCCAGAAACGCTTGCCCTTTCTCACTGCTCCAAAACTCCTTCATCAATGCCGTCAATCCCTCTTTGTTTTGATTGGCTCCGAAGAAAGGGCTGCCGGGTTCTAACATGATGCCATTAGCTAAAGCACCGATAGGAAAGGGATCAAAACCGAAAGCGGCAACGATTTCGTCTGTCTGATCGAGGGCGGTTTGGTCATCACCAGCAATGGCGATGGCTTTTTTGGTAGTTCCTTGAGCAGCCGTTCTCGTCAGCAAGGATTCCTCTTGGATGTCGTGGTACCCCATATGATTGAATCCTTTGACTACTTTACTTTGGGAAAAATAGCGTTGCACACGTTCCGAAGAAGTCTGCTCGATGGATGAGTATTCTGTTTCTTTGCCATCGACTTCCCACCAATAATTCATGGCATCGATCACTAGCTTGCCAGCCAATGCTTCTGCCGGCAGCTGTTGGTACTTACTCAATGGGATTGCCAAAATGATCGTTTGAGCTTCCGCCATCACTTCAGCGGCATTTTTTGCGATCGCTCCCGGAGCCAACACAGAAACGGACAAGGCGATTTTTTCTGCTGGCTTCGTACTGGCGATCAAGACCCGATAGCCCGCCTGGGCACCAAGATTTGCGAGCGCTAAGCCTAACTTGCCTGCGCCTAAAATACCGATGGTTTTAGGCATTGCCATCACCTGCTGCCAACAATTCTTTCACCCGTGGAATCACTTTGGTTCCATACAATTCAATCGTTTTGAAACGGTCTTTTTGCAGCTGGCCGCCAGTACCGTATACCAGATCAAAGCGTTGTACTCCGACTTGCGGCATCATACGAGCGATTTTTTGCGCCACGGTTTCTGGACTGCCTACATAATAAGACCCATGTTCGACTTCAAAGTCAAAGCGCTCTTTGCTCATGGCTGGCCAGCCGCGATCAAGACCGATTTTGTCCATGCTCTTTTTGATGTAGTTCCAGCCGATTTCATAGGCTTCTTCATCGGTGTCGGCGATCACACCATGGGAGTGCATGCCGATTGGTAAAATCGGTTGCCCTAGTTGCTGCGCTGCCTTTTTATATAGGTCAACATAGGGCGCAAAACGAGCGGGTTCGCCACCGATGATCGCTAACATAACAGGAAACCCATAACGGACGGCACGAATGATCGATTCAGGGGTTCCACCGACACCCACATAGGTATCTAGTTGATGCCCCTCAATTTTTGGAAAAACGTCGGCATGTTTTAAGGATTGCGTAAACTTGCCTTCCCAAGTTAATGGTTTGCCTTTTCTCAATTCACTGAACATTGCTGTTTTTTCTTCAAATAGTTCTTCATAATCTTGCAAGTCATAGCCGAATAGAGGGAATGATTCAGTAAAAGATCCTCGTCCCAGCATGATTTGTGCGCGACCGTTCGACAACGCATCAACGGTCGCGAACCGTTCGTAGACCCGCACAGGATCATCCGAACTCAAGACGGTTACACCGGTACCTAATTTGATGGTTTTGGTAACCATTGCTAAAGCCGCTAGTACCGTATCAGGACTTGAGATCGAATATTCTTCCCGATGGTGCTCCCCTAAGGCAATGACATCGATGCCGACTTCATCGGCTAATTTTCCTTCTGCTACGATATTGCGCAACGATTCGCTGTAACTGATTCGTTCTTTCGTTGTATCATCAAAGGCTAGATCGCCAAAAGTATCTAACCCAAATTCAAGATTTCTGTGATTGATGGTCATTTTCTTTTCCTCATTTCTCATTACTGATTCTCTGTTCTCACTATAACAAGGAACAAAAAAAGTTGCGAACAATATGCTTACTTTTTGTAAGTTACCGATTTTAAAGCGAAAAAAACACTTTCCCGAACAAAAATTCAGGAAAGTGTTTGGTCTTTAAAGATAGATCCCCTTACGATGGAGATTCACTAAGCATTCTTCCAAGTATGCTTCATCATGTTCTGGATAGATCGGCGTAGTCAAAGGGACGGCTTGAACGGATGATTCCAGCGGCAGATTTTTGCCACGATACGCCGGATCGTACCATTCAGGTGCTGGCCGATAGCCTCGACGAGTCATTTCATCCAGCACTAACTGATGGTATTGAAACAATTTATAGGGTGGATGAGTAAAAACGTAATCGACGGTTGCATGCTTCTTGCCCCAGCCTAACCCTCGTAAGGCTGCTGCTTCACGATGCTGGCCTAACAGCTGCTGCCGAGGCAAAGCAAGTATCAGTGCTTCATGCCATAAGCGCATCGGTTCAGCCTCCTTTATTCTGCGTCTTGGCTGATGAAATTGTCTTGATTTTCAATAACGATCTTGCCGACCGCATGATGTGTCTCACTCAATGCGTGGGCATCGTAAATTCCTTGTGCCGTCAATGGGAAGGTTGCACCGATGACACTGTTGACTTTTTCCGCTTCGATCAGCTCTGTCAATTCTGCCAATTGTTTGCCGTTGGTTCGTAACCAAACTGCTTTGGCGAAGATGTCTTTTTCTTTTGCCAAGTCTTCGTCTTCAATACTCAAAATCGAGATCAGACGGCCCTTAGGTTTTAAGACAGTGAAACTTTTCTTCTGGGTGTCGCCCCCCATCGTATCAAAGACCAAATCGATGTCTTGCAAGACTTCTTCAAAATCTGTCGTGTGGTAATCGATGATCTCATCGGCACCAAGTTTTTGCAATAACTCATGGTTACGTGGACTAGCCGTCGTGATGACGTAAGCGCCAACTGCTTTGGCCAGTTGGATCGCATAGGTACCAACTCCGCCTGCTCCGGCATGGATCAAGACTTTTTCCCCTTCTTTTAAACGACCGTGTTCAAACAACGCTTGGTAAGCAGTCAAACCAGCTAATGGCACTGCAGCTGCTTCTGCGTAGTTTTGGTTTTCTGGTTTAATCGCTGCTAACTCAGCATCCACGATGGCATAATCAGCATACGTCCCAAAACGAGTCGTTTCAGGGCGGGCATAGATTGCATCACCAACTTTGAATTCTGTCACGTCAGCGCCTATTTCTACGATATCCCCTGCGACATCCCATCCTAAAATAATTGGGAAGTCCCATGGAAACATTTGTTTCAAATAGCCTTCTCTTAATTTCCAATCGATTGGGTTGATGGATGTTGCGGCAACTTTGACTAATAATTGATTTGCTTTTAATTCTGGTAATTGGACCGTTGCTTCTTTTAATTGGTCTTTTCCACCATAGGCTTCAATAACGACAGCACGTGTTTCCATTGATGCTTCACTCCTTACATTCATTCTTCATCAAAGAGAGGTTCCTGTTTTTCCATCCCTTGATTTCTCACTTCCCTAGCTTAGGCAAAAGGAAGAAATTTGACAAATGATATGTTTGGAAACTGCCGCAGCCACCTGGCCATTCCTCCTGCTAAGCCTTGAAAGAAACGGGTTTATTTTTTCTTCATTTTTTTATTGCCTTTTCTTTAAAAATCAATTACGCTACTCAAGAAATACGAAATTGTAAAGAAAGAAGGAATTGATGAATTGAAAAGGTTGTGGGTATTTTTTGGCGGTGTGATCGGCATCACCGCATTGCTGTTTTTCGGTGCTTCGGTGTTAACGAAAGAATCGGGGGCAGCAACGTCGTCTGACAAAAATACAGTGATTATTTACAATTGGGGCGAATATATTGACCCCGAATTGATCAAAACATTCGAAACTGAGACTGGTTACTCAGTGATTTATAATACATTTGACTCCAACGAAGCGATGGAAACAAAAATCAAACAAGGCGGCTCACGCTATGATTTGGTTTTCCCTAGCGAATCGATCATTCCGAAAATGATCGAAGAAGGACTGTTAGTGCCTTTAGATCATCAGAAATTGACGGGAACGGAAGATCTGTCGCCTTTTTTGATGGATCAAGCCTTTGATCCAAACAATACCTATTCGATCCCCTATTTTTGGGGCACGATCGGGATCATGGCAAATACTGAAGAAGTCGATGTTTCTTCGATCCATGGCTGGGGGGATTTATGGAACCCTGCATTTAAAAATGATGTATTGATGGTGGATGGTGCTCGCGAAACCTTAGGAATCGCGTTACAGACGCTCGGTCTTTCCCAAAATGAAAAAGACCCGACCAAAGTCGCCAAAGCCTTGAAGAAGCTGGAAAGTATCCGTCCCAATGTCAAAGCAGTTTTGACCGACGAGATCAAAACCTTGATGATCAACAACGATGCCCCTTTAGGAATCGGGTATTCGGGCGATGCCGCTTATGTGATGGCGGAAAATCCTGCCGTCACCTATATCGTTCCCAATGACGGCGGTGCGATTTGGACAGACAATTTTGCGATCCCGAAAACCGTTGGTAATCTTGAAGGAGCCTACGCCTTCATCAATTTTATGCTCCGCCCAGAAAATGCCGCACAAAATGCCGAATACGTAGGCTATGCCACGCCGAGTGAAACGGCCAAAGCCATGCTACCGGCTGAACTGACTGCTGACAAAGCTTTCTACCCTGAGCCAAGTGCGATGGAACAAATGGAACATTATGAATACTTAGGAAAAGAAGCGGTTGAGCTTTACAACGACCTTTTCCTTGAATGGAAGTTGGGATTATAATTGTCACTATTACTAAAATCTGAACACATCTTTGATACCAAAACGAAAACGACTTTTGCGGGCTTTCTCCTGATAGAAGACCAGAAAATCACGGCTGTGGGTCCTCTTTCAGCGCTGCCAACACTTGCTGAAGACACCCAGGTCATTGATCTCAAAGAACAAATGATCATCCCGGGCTTTATTGATGCTCATGTTCATTTTTATCTTTCCGCATTACTCCATCAAGGGGCACTGACCCATCTTACGGGAGTGACAGAAGAAGCCGTTGCCCAGCAAGTGCCCGCGCTGCCCATCACCCATGGATGGAAAATCGGCATCGGCTGGTTCAGCAGTGATTTCGGTCAGCAAGTCTACCCAACGAAAGATTCGATCGACAACTATTGTGCCGACACGCCTGTCATGCTGATTTCCGGTGATGCCCACAGCATTTGGTTGAATAGCCAAGGGATCGCTGCTTTAGGGATCACACCTGAGAACTTGCCAACGGGGATCAGCGGGGAGGCATTGCTTGACGAAAACAGCGGACAATTAAGCGGCTGCTTTTTAGAAGCGATCGCCATTCATTATTTAGCAAAGGTCTTACAGTCATTCCAAGCTCAAAGCCCTGCTGCGTTTTTGACCTATATGAAACAGCTCAATCAATACGGCATCACGACGATCGGCGATGTTGCCTTGACAGGAGAAAGCTGGGACGATTTGGTCTACCCCAATCTTTATCGACAAACGGAAGCAGAAGCGACCTTGCGCGCTGTCTTTTATCCAGCCATGCGAGAAGACATCACACAACTAAAAGAAACTTACCGTACGTATCGCTCCGAAAAAGTACAAATGGGCGGCGTCAAACAATTTTTTGACGGCGTGACGAGTACTCACACCGCTTTTTTAAAAGCGGAATATGAAACACCGTATTTTGCTGGTGATGTCGGGATGCCGTTGATCGATGTTCAACGGATGCGCCGCTTTATATTACAAGCTAACCAGCAAGACTGGCCGATGCGCATCCATACCATCGGTGATGAAGCGATTCGACAAGCACTCCTCTTTTATCAAGAAAGTGCTGCTGCTCACCCGCTTTCTAAAGGAAAAGCCAATACCTTGGAACACTTGGAAGTGATGGATGCCGCCGATTTGCCACTAGTTCGCCAAGAACAACTGGTACTCTCCGTACAGCCTAGCCATTTATTAGTCGGTTATGAGACCCTCGATGAAGAAGTAGGACCTCAGCGTGCCAGTCAAATGTTTCCTTTTCAATCCTTTCTAGAGCAAGGTGCCACCTTGGCTTTTGGGACTGATACGCCGGTCGTGATCGACGTGCCCCCTTTAGACTCGCTGTATTATGCGGTTGCTCGGAAAGAAAAAAATGGCCAGCCAGCAGGCGGATTGATGCCACAGGAAAAAATCACCATCGCCGATGCCCTCTATGCCCACACCGCAGGCGCCGCCAAAGCCTTGAGTCGGCAAGATATCGGTCAATTAGAAGTTGGCTGTTTAGCCGATCTTTGTATTTTGTCACAAAACATCTTGCCTTTAACTGCCGAAGAATTGCTTCAAACGACCGTTGAAGCCACCGTATTTGATGGACGATTTGTTTATCGGGGCAACTAACATGAACCCCTGATATGGACCACGCGTGTTTTACGCGTGGTTTTTGTTTTGTACGCGCTGAAATTGATACGCAAAAAAACTCCAGCACTTGTACACCGCAAGTACTGGAGTATTTAATCATAAGCCGTTTCGTTCAATCACTTTTTGATACCAATAGAAACTGTCTTTTTTCTTTCTATCTAAAGTCCCTGTCCCGTCGTCATATTTATCCACAAAAATGATGCCATACCTTTTTTTCATTTCTCCTGTAGAAGCACTGACAATATCAACGGCACTCCAAATCGTGTAACCAATCAACTCGACACCATCATCGATGGCTTTCTCCATTTCAGCAATATGCTTTTCTAAATAATCGATACGGTAATCATCATGAATCTGTCCATCTTCAGCAACAGTTTCTGAAACCCCGATCCCATTTTCCACGATCATCAATGGCAGTTGGTAGCGATCATAAATATCATTCAACGCAATTCTCAATCCTACTGGATCAATCATCGCATTCCATTCCGTCTGCTCTAGATAAGGATTATTTACGCCTGAACCGCCAATCATACTGTGCCCATTTTTGGTAACTTTCTCATCTGCAGAGACACAAAGTGTTAGATAGTAACTAAACGTGTAGTAATCCACTGTTCCCTTAGCTAGGATCGCTTGATCTTCTGGTGCAAACTCGATTGCAAAGCCATGATCAGCAAAATATTTCTTTGCATAATAAGGATATTTCCCTGTGACCTGCACATCGCCACAAAATTTCGAGTGCATATTTTCTTCTTGTTTGGCTAGTAATACATCATTTGGATGGCTAGTATAAGGATAGCGTGGCATATAAGAAATCATACAGCCGATTTTCAGGTCTGGATAATGCTCATGTCCGTAAGCGACAACCTTTGCACTGGCAACAAATTGATGATGCAGGGCTTGGTAGCGTTGCTGTAGATTATCCGGCTGATTGATAAATTCAGATTCACCAACTTGCAGTCCCAGTGATAAAAAGTTTCCGATACTTAAGGTGGCCGTGTTGATTTCATTAAAAGTGATCCAATAGTTTACTTTTTCGTGATAGCGTTCAAACAACACCGCCGCATATCTCGCATAAAAGTCGATCACTTCACGACTCGCCCAACCATTGTATTCTTGGCTCAAATATGCGGGAACATCAAAATGAGCAATGGTTACAATTGGTTCAATCCCGTACTTCCGACACTCGTCAAACACGCGATCATAAAAGGCCAGGCCTTCTTCATTCGGTTCAGCGTCGTTGCCCTTGGGAAAAATCCGGGTCCAGTTGATAGACATGCGGAAAGCTTTAAATCCAGCTTCTGCAAACAATGCAATATCTTCTTGATAATGATGATAAAAATCAGTTGCTTCGTGGCTTGGATACAACAACTCTTCTTCAATTTTTGCTGTGATTTTCCGAGAAGTCGTATGGCTGCCACCGCTGATCAAGTCAGCACAAGCGAGCCCTTTTCCGCCCTCATTATAGCCGCCTTCATATTGGTTTGCCGCCGAAGCGCCGCCCCATAAAAAATGTTTTGGGAAACTCATTGCTGTCATCCTTTCTTCTTTCTAATGGTTAAAAAATGGCTAATAACTGATCGCCAGCTTTAATTTCTTGATTTTGGGCAAGTGCCACAACATCTAAGAAGTCTGCCGTATTGGTAACAGTGATCATAACGGTATCTTCATACCCTGCCTGAGCGATTTTTTCTGCATCAAAGTGCAATAATGTTTCTCCCATAGTGATTTGATCACCTTCATTGACTAGTCGTTCAAAGGCACTTCCTTGCATATTCACCGTATCAATACCGATGTGGATCAGAAGTTCAATCCCCTCGGTACTGGTAAGTCCAATCGCATGATTTCCTGGAAAAACGGCAGAAACCTGTCCCGTAAATGGGGCAATCACCTGTTGATCTTGTGGCTTAACAGCAATTCCTTTGCCTAATGCCAATGAAGCAAACGCCTGATCATTGGTTTCTGTCAATGGAACGGCAGTTCCTTTTAAAGGTGATAATACAATTTTTTCAATCGCTGATTGTTCTTTCTTCGTTTCAGAAGAAACATCAGTTGCTTTGGCTGTCACATCTTGCGCTCCAGATTTGACTGCTTGCGGCTGATTATTATTAGGAAAATCTGCATCTTTGACCATGACCCAGGTGTAAGCAAAGGCAATCGCAAAAGTAATCAACGAGCCGATCAGCGCATGAAACACACTGCTGTATGATGGAAGCGCCACAAATGAAGCAATGACTACTGGCGTATTGATTTTCATCAAACCAAAATAAAGTCCCCCAGCAGCACCCCCAAGGATCATTCCGACAATCGGTTTTTTCAGACGTAAGGTTACTCCGTACAAAGCAGGTTCAGACACACCCATCAAGGCAGTAATTGCCGATGAAAAACTCACTTGTTTAAATTCCGTATCCTTAGCTTTGATTCCAGCCGCTAAACAAATCGCTGCTTCGGCAGCCAATCCAAGCAGCATACCAGGGACGATCAAATCATCATACCCGTACGTTGCCAAAGAAGTTAATAAAATAGGGGTCAGCGTCGTGTGCATGCCCGTCATTACTAGCAATTGAGCAAAGGCACCCATAAACAAGACGGCTAACGGACCAAAATTGTTTGTTAAGTAGTTCAAAAACTGTGACACATAGTTGCCGATCGTCACACCTAATGGTCCGATTAGCAATAGAGCCAGCGGTGTGATCACGATGATGGCGATCAATGGACGTAGAATAAATTTGACACTGTTCGGTAAAATCCGATCGGCGAACCGATAGACATAAGACATAACCCAGACACTTAATAAAACTGGCAAAACGGAGGCATTGTAGCTCACATTCGGTACGAGCAATCCAAATAATGTGATTCCTCCTTCTTGGCTAAGAAGGGCCGTCAATCCTGGCATCACAAAAATCGCTCCGACGTAGCTTCCTAAGAAAGGATCAATTTTCAATCGTTTGGCCACAGAATTTCCTAAATAAACGGGAATGAAAAAGAAGGCTGCTTGCGATACTTGATACAATACGAGATACGTATCGTCAGTTGCAGCTAAAATTCCTGATAACTCCAATAGTGAAAGGACCACTTGCAGCATTCCTCCAGCTGCTATGATTGCAATCATCGGTGTAAAACAGCCTGCGATAAAGTCAAGGAGTCGTGAGATGATCGATTGATCGCTACTGCTTTGATCAGCCGTCGTTTCTGTCGTCGGTAGTTGAGCGTATACACTCGATACATCTGGCCCAATAATCACTTGGTATTGACCATTTCCCTGAACGAGTCCAGTCACTCCTTTTAACTGTTTGATTGCTTCACTGTCAGCTTTTTTGTCGTCGGCCAGCGTGAAACGCAGTCTTGTTGCACAATGGGTCACGTGCTGGATATTTTTACCACCGCCGACATTTTCATAAATTTCATTGGCTAGTTGTTTATAGTCCATTGTTTTTCTCCCTTTCTCCTTGTTCCGTCAATTTCTGGATATGGAGTGATAGATAAATTTCTTCATTTTCTGAGATGTTGATATCATACGTATTTTTGATATAAACCTTGATTTTTTCCACACAGTGAAACGCTTGCGGATACATCTTCTCAATTTGTGCATAGAGCGTCGACGCTTCATAGCTGGGAAGTGTATGATTGATCACATTTTGTGCAAAATAGTGCAGATGCGTGACAAAGCGAGAATAATGGAAACTATTCTCATCAAAATTTTGTTTGTACTCATACTTTACGATCGTCAGTACGTCTTCTATAAATTTCGCGATTTGATTGGTAACCGCCATATCCTTCTTTTGTGATTGGACATTTACAAAATGCAATGCGATGGAGATCGCTTCTTCTGTTGGTACATCGATCGTTAGTTCTTGCTCCATAAGTTGGACAGCATACACCCCAATGGCATATTCATCGGGATAAAATCGCCGAATATCCCATTGCAAAGGACTATGAAAAGTCATTTGCTGCTTGATACGATGAACAGTGAAATCAATATGATCCAGCAAAGTCAAATAAATATAGTCGCTGACTGCTAAGCGATAATTCTGTTTGGCATAAGCCACGATTTTAGCAACGATCGCTACGTATTTCGGATCGCACTTTCCTAATTGATAGCTAAAATGTTCCAACATTGCGTGAGTATCCAATACAAAAATCTTTTCAAAATCTTGTTCTTCTACATCATCTCCTACCTTCTTATTGAAGCTGATGCCTGTAGAAAATCCGATAATTTCATTGCTGCCTTTCTTTAGTAAGACAACATTATTATTTAAAAACTTCTTTATTTTCATGATTTCCTCCACCTTAAAAACACTAAAAAACCTCATACTCCACCCTTGGTGGAATATGAGGTTTGCCTTCTTACAGTAACACGCCTCTTGGTCACAGCACTTCTGTAACCGTTATCTAATTACATCGGTATCATAGCACTTCAAAAAAAACTTGTCAATCGCTTCCTTAAATTTTTTCGCACGATCGTTAAGCCCCCGTTGAGCTTCTCACAAAAGCTATTTTTGTCAGACTGGTGTTTTAAGAACAACTTTTGCTTTTTTTATCCCCAAACCAACAACTTGCCGGCACAATAAACAACAATCTTCGTGCTTATGCAGCGCTTGAATCATCGTTTCTTTCTACAAACCATTTTTTGAGGGGAAAATGTCTCAATAACACGCAAAAACGAAAATAGATTCTCTTCTCTACTTTTGACACCTATCTTAGCTATTCCTCGATTGGTCTATTTGTTTAAATTTCAAAACAAAATCGCTCTCATTTTTTGTCCTTCTATGCTGGAAAGCAAGTAGCAGTAACTTTATACATCTAGGTTCCTTCGTCTTTCCTTTCAAATGCGCATTGGTCTATTCCACACCTCCCTTTATCCCTCAATCTTTTCTTAAGCGTTTGAACAATTTCTTAATAAAATAACTAACAAAAAATAAAGTTTTACTATATCTCTTGAATGTAAGCGGTAAATTTGTTATTATTACGAAGGATAAGGAGGTGTTTATCGATTGTATGCGATTAAAATCTTTCATGGTTATCTAACCGCCGAAGGAAAAAGAACACGGGACAAAACAATTGCATTGACCTATACTTGCAGAGAAGATGCTGAACGTTTCGCAAATAAAATCGGCGGGAGAGTTAAAAAAATTGGCTAACCAACTAGAATAAAAAAGGCTGTCAACCTCAGTAGGTGACTGCCTTTTTTTGTTATCTGATTTCTTTTAACTCTTTTCGCGGTACTAACTTTTTACATAACCGCCCCTATCCTTTCGTTGTCGAATCACGCTGTGAAGCAAGTTAGTTGGTTTTGACGCCTTGAGTCTTTATACTGAAACAAAGGCACCAGCCAATCCAAAAAAAGGAGTGACCTGTCCATGTGCGGCCGATACTTATTTGATCCATCAACTGGCGAATTGTCAGAATATTATCAAGAAGCCGCGGCGAAAGCCCGCAAGCGCCAACAGACTGTCGCTATCAATGATGTTTTCCCCTCCAATCACGTCGTAACCATCGGTGCAAATCAACAACAACAAGTTGTAGCTGGTGTGACAAGATGGGGCTTTACCGGCTTTAAAAAAGGGCATTTGATGATCAATGCGCGTTCTGAGACCGTTGAAGAGAAACCGACTTTTCGCCAGCCTTTCCAAGAGCATCGCTGTGTCTTTCCGATGTCTGGTTTCTATGAATGGAATCATGAAAAGGAAAAGTTCCTCTTTTCGCAAGATCACGTGATTTATGCTGCTGGTTTTTATCGCATCCTTCAAAAAGAGGATCAGATCGAAACCGAATCAATCATTCTAACGACTGCCGCGAACGATTCTGTTGAACCAGTCCATGATCGAATGCCTCTGTTCTTAGAAAAAGAAGCGATTGCTTCTTGGATCAATGACTTGGCTTTTGCTCGCCAACAACTCAAAGCAGAAATGCCCAAGCTGAAAACCCAATTGCTCTCTTCTTAACTGCTTGCTACTTCTTTTTCAGCAGAACAAAAACCGCCAAGTCAGCTTTGATTTGGCGGTTTTTTTCTACTTCTGCTTTTTCTTAATAAACGGTGAAGGTCTTGCCAGTCATGATTCCAAAGACTGCTTTTTGATACGCTGCAAAAACGGGTGCGTCACCAACGGGAATAAAGCCTTTGAAAGAATCGGCGAAGGTTTCCCAAGAGCCCACAAGCGCATTGGGACTGACTGCATTGATTCGTATCCCCTGACCGATCTCAAAAGCTGCCGATGCCACGAAGGCTTCTAAACCGCCGTTGACCAGTGCTGAAGGCGTGCCCATTGGGATAAATTCGTCTTTGATAATTCCAGAAGTCAGCGTGATACTGCCACCTTCATTGAGAAAATGCTGGCCAATCAACGCAAGGTTGACTTGTCCTTGCAGCTTCGAAGCCACCGACTGTTGAATATCTGCTGGCGTCAATTCCTCAAAGGGTTTAAACACTGTGCTTCCCGCAGCGGAAACAATGGCATCCACTTTCCCAGTAGCTGCAAATAGCTGGCTGACACTGGCTGCATCCGCAATTTCGACTTGATGATCGCCGCTGCTACGGCTAGCCGTGATCAGCTCCACCTCTGGTAGCTGCTGAAAGCCTTCAACTAAAAGCTGCCCAAGTGTGCCGGTATGTCCAATCAAAAGTAATTTCATTTGCTCGCCTCTTTTTTTGTTTTGTGTTTCGATTCTAACCCAACCAAGCGATTTCGACCATTCATCTGCTTTTCCTGCTTTTTAGGTCTATTCTTGCCCTTGTCCATTTGTTCCCCTACTACCTGCGTAGTGATTGGAATCACCTATCACGAAAGCAATTGACAACTTTCTCATCTTGTTCTAAGATACTACTAATTTCATACACATGCAGTGAGAAGAAGAGTACGATCCCCCCTTTCTTTCAAGAGAACTCGGAACTGGTGGAAACGAGTAAGGAAGACGATCCGAAAATGACCTTTGAGCATTCGTGGACGAACAATCCCCGACGGAGAAAGCCCGATAGCGCAATGCAGTTTATTTGATGAACTGACTGAGGTTTTTTGTTTCAGCAAAAAACAAACGAAGGTGGTACCGCGAAATGATCGTCCTTCCCAAAGACTATTCTTTGGGAAGGCTTTTTTTATAAAAAAGGAGGAAAAGTTATGAAACGAAAGATTCGATTGGGTGTGGGCTTTGGTTTATTGTCCTTAGTTTTATTTGCCGGTTGTGGCAATCAAGAAGAAGTAACGGGAAGTGCCGAGGAACAGCAGACAGAAATCAGATTGGGGACGACACCAGGGCCTTACAGCGAACTGTTTCTCAAAGGAATCAAACCGATTTTAGAAGAAGCTGGCTATACTGTGACGGATATTGGCTTTACTGGGGTCTTGGAAGCGGACATTGCATTGAACGATGGCGAGATCGACTTAAACGTCGATCAGCACACCGCCTATTTAGAAAACTTCAATGAAAACACGGATGCCGATTTAGTGGGTATCACACCAATTCCTACCGTTCCAGCCGGCTTGTATCCTGGCAGAAAGGACAGTTTAACAGCGATTGAAGCAAACGATACCATCGGGATCCCCAATGATCCGTCAAATAGTGCCCGGGCCCTGTTGCTGCTACAAAAAGCCGGCTGGATCGAGCTTGACTCCGAAGTGGCGCCCATTGACGCGACTTTGAGAAACATTACTAACAATCCTTATGACCTGGACATCGTCGAGATGGATTCTGCCCAAATCCCCCGCAGCTTAGCAGATTTAGACTATGCGGTGATTCCCGGCAGCATCGTTTATAGTGCTGGAATCGCTGCAGAGGAAAGCCTATTAAGTGAAGACATTTTGCAAGAATATGAACTGGTGGCAACGGTAAAAAAAGCCAACAAAGATAGTGACTGGGCACAGGCAGTGGTGGCAGCTTATCATTCTGAAGCCTTTAAAGAACTGCTGGCAGAAGAGAATCAAACGGGTTATTGGTTTATTCCTGAAGAATTGCAATGACCGCTTCACAAGTAGCAATAAGCAGCAAATATCGTCGTATTTTTTAAAGAAGCTTCTATTACTATAGAAGGAAAAGACATGACTACTATTGATTAGTGGACCATTCCCCGTCTGAATCTTTGTAAAGGAGGTCAAAAATTGAATATTCAACAAATGCGCATCGTGCAAGCGATCGCTGACCATGGAAGTTTTCGTGAAGCAGCCAAACGGCTGTATCTTTCGCAGCCAAGTCTTTCCCAAGCCGTGAAAGAGTTGGAAACAGAATTGGAGGTCCAGCTTTTCGAGCGTACGAATCAAGGCGCCCGCTTGACTGCCGAAGGCTCGGAATTTCTAGACCATGCCCAGCCGATCTTGAGTCAAGTGGCGCAGCTGCAAACGCGTTTTTCCAGCAAGCAAGCAGCGAGTCAAACCTTCGCTATCGCAAGCCAGCACTATGATTTCACGGCTGGAATTTTCAGTGAGCTGCTGCAGGAATTTCCCGACTGCCGCCAGTTTCGCTTATTAGAAACCACGACCTTAAAGGTGATCACGGACGTGCAACAATATCGAAGTGAATTTGGGATCCTTTATTTGAATGAGCAAAACCAAGCAGGATTGGAACGACTGCTGCAAGGCGCCCAATTGTCCTTCGAGGCGTTGGGACGGTTTCGCCCCCATGTCTTTTTGCGAGCAGCTCATCCCTTGACAGAAAAAAGGCAGCTTTCCTTAAGAGATCTCGCCCCTTATCCACAAGTACGCTTTTTGCAAGAAGATGAACGCTATTCGTTCTTCTCAGAAGATTTGATCGACTTCGCTCAAAGCCCTCAAGTGGTGCATGTCAGCGATCGAGGCACGATGGTCCAGCTATTACAACAGACGGATCTTTATGGAACCGGCTCGGGGATCGTTGCCCAACCAGAACGCCAAGACTTGGCTTTTCTTCCTTTGATCGACGCGTCCGAGGGTGAGATCATCCTCATTAAAAAGAACGATCGCCCGTTATCAGTGATCGGCGAGCGTTTCTTAGCAAAATTACGGCATCATCTTACAGCTTTTCCTATTGATATATAAGCGAAGGCCTCCTCTTCCAACTCCCCATAGATGATTGGCTGCTCCTTCGCATTATATAAAAAATCCTTGAGCCACTTCCCATGCAGGAGGCTCAAGGATTTTCTTTTACGGTTAACATTGTCGGCAATCACCGCTGATTACAGCTGCTCTGCCTGCATTTGATACATTTGCTGATAGATTCCTTGCCCTTGGACAAGACTCGAATGGGTTCCCCGTTCCACGATCTTCCCTTGATCCAAGACCAAGATTTGATCTGCTTGTTTGATCGTTGACAAACGGTGAGCGATCATAAAGGTCGTCCGTCCTTTTTGCAAGATGGTCATCGCCTTTTGAATGATGGATTCTGTTTCAGTGTCCACATGGCTCGTCGCTTCATCCAGAATCAAGATTTTCGGATCAAACACCAATGCACGGGCAAAACTGATCAGCTGGCGTTCTCCACTAGAAAACTCATTGCCTTTTTCAACGACTGGATGATGGATGCCTTTTTCGTAGCGGCTCAAAAGGTAGTCAGCGCCGACTTGTTTCAAGGCATCGATAATCATCGCTTCGGTGATCGTTGGATCGTTCATTCCGATGTTGCTGGCGATCGTTCCAGTAAATAGATAGGGATCTTGCATGACGATCGCCATTGAATCTCTTAAACTATGACGATCAAAATCAGCGATCACTTGTCCATCCACAACGATTTTTCCGTGCTGCGGATCATAAAAACGGAACAACAGGTTCAAAATACTCGATTTTCCAGAACCAGTATGACCGACTAGAGCAATGGTCTCTCCTGCGGCAACGTCAAAGTTGATATCGTGCAAGATCGCTTGCTCAGGATCGTAGCCAAAGGTCACCTGTTGGAAAGAAACATCGCCATTCGTGACAGTCAGCTGCTCACTTTGTTGTTTTTCAACCGGCTGATCAGCAAACTCAAAGACCCGCTGTCCGGCAGCCAATGATTGCTGCACATTGGTGATGGTTTGGACAAGCCCTTCGATGGGATCATACAGGCGGTTGATGTAATCAATAAAGGCATACAGCAAGCCTGCTGAGATCGCCAAGCGGCCATCAAGGAAAAAGGCGGCCAAGGTCGTGATCAAAAGCAAGATCGTTGAGTTTCGCAACAAATTGCCTAATCCCCAAGCGATACTTGAATCGAGTAAGAGGTATTTACGTCCAGTTTTGAACCATTTCTCTACTGTTTCATTAAATTCTTTCTGCAACTGCTTTTCTCGTTGGAAGGCTTGGATTATCGCCATTCCTTGGACAAATTCATTTAACTGCCCACTGATTTGTGAGATGTATTCCCGCATTGCTAAATTGTAACGAGAGGCATATTTGGTGTAAAAATGCTGCCAGATTCCTAAAATCGGGATCAGGATCAGCATCGCTGCTCCTAAGGTGCGGTTCAAAAGAAATAATGCAATAAACGCACCAATGATTTGGATAATGTTGCTTAACAAATTACTGATCACGATCACGTAGAAATTAGACCGCAAGACTTCGGTGTCATTCGTGATCCGTGCGACGACCTTGCCGGCTGGAATCTGGTCAAAGTAAGAAACCGGTAATTTGTGCATATGGTCAAAAAGCTGATCCCGCATTTTTTTGACAATACTGTTGGACATTTTTCGCAATTGCAGCAAGCTGATATAACGAAAGAGAGAACCAATCAAATTGACCAGCAAATACCCAGCGAGTAATTGGATCAAAAGCATCGTGTTTAGGTTTCTGCTGTCAACCGCCGGTGTCATCACTCGGTCGATCAGCTGTTTGGCAATCAGTGGTGAAGTCAGTTCGAGCGCTGCTGCCAACAACAGCAAGATTGCGCCCACGGTAAATTGTTTTTTATAATAGCTCAAATACGTGAGCAAACGCTTAATCGTTGAGAACACTTGTATCGTCCTCCTTTAACTGTTGATGGTAATACTGTTCTTGGTACCAGCCTGGCGTTTCGATCAACTCCTGATGGGTACCACGCTGTGTGATCCGTCCGTCTTCTAAGACGATGATTTGATCCGCTTCGGTGATGGCGGACAATCGATGGGTCACGATGATGGAGGTCGGTGCCTGCTTCATCGTTTTCAAATTCGTGATGATGGCTTGTTCCGTTTTGGCATCAACTGCCGAAAGGGCATCATCCAGTAAGAGGACTTCACTGTTTCGTAAAAACGCCCGTGCTAAGGACAAGCGTTGTTTTTGTCCACCAGACAGGGAAACGCCTTTCTCACCGACGACCGTTTCGAGCCCTTCTGGCATCCGCTTGATGTCTTCACTAAAGCAAGCGGCTTCCAGTGCTTCCCACAACACTTCTTCGGAAGCATCTGGCTGTCCGAATAGCAAGTTCTCGCGAATTGTTCGTGAAAACAAGGTATGTTCTTGCGGCACTTCTGCAAAGTGGTTGCGCACTGCTGTTGTTTGATAGGTCGTCAACGGCTGCTCGTTAATCAAGGGTACTTGATCAGAGTATGGATAGCGGTGACCGAATTGTCTTAGCAGCGTCGTTTTTCCGCTACCGGTCTTCCCAACGATCCCTAAGACTTCTCCACGAGTGATCGTCAAATCCAGTCCTTCTAACACATAACGAGCTGCTTGTGGGTATTGGAAATGGTATGCTTCAAAACGGATCGTATTGATGGCTTGCAGGTCGGCTTCACCAGGAGTTTCTAATTCATCACCCGTCTGCAGCACTTCATTGATCCGACGCCAGGATGCGGCACCTTGTTGCATCACATTCACAAGATCTCCTGCTGAGATCATCGGCCAAACGACCATTGTCAAGTACACTTGGAAAGAGACCATCGCACCGATGGTGATTGTTTGGTTGGCAACAAGAAACGCCCCGACACCAAAGCTCATCACAAAACTGATCGCTAAGATGATGGTAATCAGCGGCCCGAAACGGGAATCGATCTCAGAAACGATATTGTTTTTTGCTCTTGTTTCCAGTGTTTTCTTTTGAAACTGTTCAGTGGTAGCTCCTTCTAGTCCATAAGCTCGGACGACCCGAATGCCATCAATGATCTCCAACACTTCACTATTCATCTCAGAAACAGAATTCTGCGCTTCCGTAAACGCCTTATCGACTTGTGAGCCCCATTTGAAAATGTAATAGGCTAAAAGCGGCATTGGAATCAAGGCAATCAAGGTCAATAGCCAAGAAACCGTTCCAGCCATCATCGCCACGATAAAACTTAGATACAAACTAGTATTTAAGAAAACCATCAGTCCATACCCAACGGTCATCCCCATCACTTGGACATCGTCACTGGAACGAGTCATTAAATCGCCTGTTCGGAAACGATGGTAAAACGGCGCCCCCATTTTAAGAAAGTGGCTCATCAATTGTTCCCGTAATTGTTTTTGCAAATCGTAGGAACCAATAAATAAATTAAACGTCCAAACAAATTCGGCCAGATATCCTAACAAGATAGCTCCGGCAAAGAGGGTCACGTATTGGACCAGTACCGAATAATCAAAATTATCTTGGATCAGCGCATCAATGAATAAGCGCAAGATATAGATTGGTGCGACATACATCGCACTAGCAATCACCATAAAGACGAATACGAAGGTATAGCGCACCTTATGTTCTTTAAAATACGTTGTTAATTGTTTTAATACATACTTCATGTTTTATCCCTCACATTCTAAAAAAGTACACAAAAAAGCTCTGTCCCTTCGGAAAAAGGACAGAGCATAAACGTCGTTATTATAGACATTATCTGTACACTAATGGTTACCGAATGAGGGATTCACTTTATTCAATTTGGTTGTTTTTTTATCAAATACTTTTTGCATCGTAATCCCTCCTTCTCTTTTTATTTTGCTGACTACACCTAACACTTTACAGATAAGTTTCTGAGAATGCAACAACTTTTATTAATTTTCTTTAAAAAAGATTGACTTTTCTAAAAACACAGATGTGAAAACAGCCCTTTTTAACAACCTTTTTTTGAAAACGAATTCCTGTTTTACCCCAAGAGTTGCAACGATTTTGGCTAAAATAAAAAAACAGATGCCCTTCTCTTCAACAAACGCTGTTTGATCAGCACACTTAGTTGAAAAAAAGTTCCTCTGTTTTCTTACTACCTGTTTATTCTGTGACAGATGCTAGGCGATAGGATACTGTTCGTCCAAAAGGAAACACTTGCACCCCTTGCAAACGATCTGTTTTCAAATACGCCACCGCCCCTTGATATAACGGCAAAACGGCTGTATCTTCAACGATCAATTGTTTTTCCAGTTCTTTCAATAAGTCCCAACGGGCAGCTGGGTCGTTTGCTAAAGTCGTCCGTGCTTCTGCTAACCCTTGATCGTAACTTTCACTAGCATACCCAGACGTATTCAAGCCACCTGTTGAATCATAAAATTCTAAGAAGTTGATCGGGTCCGCGTAATCTGGTGTCCAAGTCCCAAAGACGAGATCAAATTCACCTTGGGATTGCAAGTCCAAACGGTTTTGTAAAGGAATCGACTTGGCATCGATGGTTAATCCCTGCAAATTGGTTTCTAACTGCCCTTGGACAAACTCGATGGTTTTCTTGGCTGCTGCTGTATCTGCTGACAACAGTTCCAAAGTGATTTCCTCTTGTCCCAACTCTTCTTTGGCTTGTGCCCAAAGCTCTTGTGCGGCTGTTAAATCGTACGGCAGTAAATCGCCATTTTCTTCACGAAAATCTTGGTCTGTTTCAGGATCTTTGGCAAAGTTGCTTGGCACAAAGCCGTTCAATGCAGTGGACCCATCACCTAAGATATTTTCGGCAAATGCCTCTTTGTCGATGGCTTGTAAAATTGCTTGACGTACCTTGACATTGCCTGTGACTTCTCGTTTTTGGTTGGCACTTAAATACCCCACCAGCGCCTTTGGCACATAGTTGGCTTGAGCTGAGTTTTGGTATTGCTGCGCGTAAGTATCCGTTAAGGTGGTGTAGTCCAGTTCTCCTGTTTCAAAAAGGCTGACACCAGTCGCCGTTTCCTTCACTACTTGCACGTCGATCTTGGTCAATTGGACATTCTCAGCATCCCAATAATCAGGATTTTTCGTTAACGTCCATGATTCGTTGGTCCCGTTCCACCCTTCGATCAAGAATGGGCCATTGCCGACAAAATTTTCCGCTGATAACCCATAATCGGCACCTTTTTCTTCAGCAAACGCTTGGTTTTTTGGCATAAAAGGTGTCCCGACCAAAATTTGATCCAGATACGAGATTGGACTTGCCAATGTCAGCTCTAACGTCTGCTGGTCCAATGCTTTTGCACCTAACTCACTCACCTCAGCGTCCCCTTGACGCACTTGACTGCCATTTTTCAACACATCCATTTGATTACTGCTACTAGAACCATTCTCTGGATTAGCAACATATTGAAAGGCGTAGACAAAATCATCCGCAGTAACAGGATCGCCATTGCTCCATTTTGCATCACGAATGGTGAAGGTATAAACCAGTCCGTCTTCTGATACCGTAGGCTCTTCAGCGGACATCGCAAGCTCAGGATCCCCCTCTTGATCCAGACGGTATAACCCTTCTGCCACTTGTCCGATCATATCGGAACTATTGACATCCGTGTATTGTCCGCTATCAAGGGTTGATAAGGCGCCAGCGGTTGACACTTGAATTTCTTGCGCAACGGCTCCTTGCTCCTCTTGCTGTCCAGAATCCGTCGTGGGGCTCGTGGTACTGCAGGCACTTAAAACCAATACTGTGAAAGCAGTGATACCCATCATTTTCTTTTTCATTTTTCTCCTCCTTGCGTGATCCTCTTTCTTACAATACGTCAACGACATACTTGAAAACCGCTTGTTCTTGTATAAGCGCATCATAGGCAAAATCAGGATGCCATTGAACCGCCAACAAGCGCTGACCCACGTGTTCAATGCCTTCAATGATGCCATCAGGACTCCAAGCTGTCTTTTGCAATGGACGAGCCAATCGATCCACCGCTTGATGATGAAAGGAATTAACCTTTGTTTTTTGACCGTAAACACGAGCCAACATGCTTTTTTCAGCCGTCACGATGGCATGGGTCGGCACTTCTTTCGGAATCGGCGCCTGCATATGAATGATCTCACTGAAGGTACTGATGTCTTGCTGCAGCGTGCCACCGAATGCCACGTTGACCAGCTGCATTCCCCGACAAACCGCAAAAATTGGTTTCTTTTGCAGCAGCGCTTCATCGATCAGCGCTAGTTCAAACTCATCCCGTGCCAACAAGCCGCTTCCAGTTGCCTGATGGGTCTCCTGCCCATAAAACTTGGGTGAAACATCTTGTCCACCAGCTAATACCAGTTTATCGATCTGTGAAACATAGTCCTTGGCTGCAGCTGGCTCACTGATTGGCACGAGCAATGGCAGTCCGCCCGCTTGCTGGATCGCTCGCACATACCCTAATGGTGTGTAGGCGATCGGCAAATGATGCAGCACATCGCCAGCATCTTGCACTTCATTCGCAGCGATCCCTATAATTGATTTGCCCATCGACATCCCTCCCTGATTAACGATTTTTTCAGAAAAAAGCGGTATCTAGCAGTTGAACAAGGCAAGCGCCGCACTTTTTCTCAAGATATGTTTCAACTATTCTAAACCAATCCGCACTTTTTGTGAAACACTATTTTCACTTTCGCGATCATTTATTACAATCACCATTCTATTTAACCCCCTCTTTGATAAGCAATAAAGAACACCGCTAGTCAGATATAGTTGAATTTTACCAATACTTTCTCTACGTAAAAAAACATGCGAGAAGCCGTTGCTTTCCGCATGTTTCGTCATTAAAATAATCGATTGTCTTTTAAAAACTCCAGCATCTGTGTTTTTAGGGGATCTTTTTCATTACGGATCGACTTTGTTTGCGTTGTTTCATCAAGTGTCGATGGCCGCTTTTTAGGAAAAGGCGCCGCTGGTTCTTCTGCCAACTCTAAGATTTGGAAGCTATCCACCACCACTTCTGCCGCACAAAGTCTCTGACCTTCTGGTGTTTCATAAGGACAGCCTTGCAAGTGTCCATTGATTTTGATACTTGCCCCTTTTTGAGTATACCGTAAAAAGGTCTCTGCCTGCTTTCCATGAATGACGCAAGCAAACCATTCATGGTGCACTTCTTCACTGTTTTGCCATTGAGACACAATGACAAGATCAAAACGTACGCCCTGATCGTCCGCCGCATCAAACGCTTCTTTACTAGGCATCTCTGCGATTTTCCCAGTAAGAACCACTTTATTCATTGCCACGTTGCATCCTCGCTTTTCTCTCATTTCTTGAGTGATCTTAACTTATGCGACCTATTCTACCACATTCCAAAAAACAAGCAATCAAAGGTCGAATGGCTTAAGAAATGCTTTGAACAAAATGAACCAACTCAAAGAATTCGTCTGATCCTGCCAATAATGTGCGATTTTCTGACTGAAAACTTCTCTTTGCTCCACACAGCAAAAAAACAATTGGTTCAATCCCCCTCTGAACCAACTGCCTTTTGCGGATTTTTATTTAGCAAAGGAATCTTGACTACCATAGCGATCAAAATGGAGGGTTTCGCTTTCGAGATAATCGATGATCGCTTTGGGGATTATGACCCCTTCTTGCTGGGCTTTTTCAAAGTGTATTTGGCTGATCTCTCCAGGATAGTAGACTTGTGATTGCCCTTCTACTGGCGGGATTGCATGCAGCTCAGTCACCATCTGATCGATGCTTTGCTTGAAGGTTTCGGTGTTGGTAAAACGAGATGGATCGATCACAAGAAGGAATTGTCCTAAGCGGCGTTTTTCCGTCAAGTCCGCATACATGGAGGTGACCTGTTTACCAAAAGCCAAGCCTAGCATCGAGCCAGCTAAAATATCCACCATCATCATCAAGCCATATCCTTTAGCACCAGCGATTGGCAATAATCCTTGGACAGCATAGGGATCGGTGGTAGGCAAGCCATGCTCGTCTACTGCCCAAGTATCGGGGATCTGCTGCTTCTTCGAGCGAGCATCCAAAATTTTGCCCCACGCTTGAACCGTCGTCGCCATATCAAAAACCACCGGTGGATGATTGGCTCGTGGTGCAGCAAACGCGATTGGATTGGTGCCAAAATAGTTTTCGGTTCCACCAAAAGGCACCGCCATCGGATCCGATTGACACATGGCGATCGCTACTAAGTCGGCTTCAGCAGCCTGTTTGACGTAATACGCCATCGTCCCGCTATGGCTGGTCTGCTCGATTCCTACTGCAGCGATCCCGGCTTCTTTTGCCAGATGAATGGCGATCGCCATCGCTTCATTGCACACATAATGCCCCATGCCGTTATCTCCGTGGAAAATTCCGGTAGCGGCGCCTGTTTTTTCAAAAGACATGTTTGGTTCCAGCGTGATGCCACCTTTTACTAAACGCTCGGCATAGTAGTCCATCCGCACGGCACCATGAGAATGGATCCCGCAAGCATCCGCAAAGGTCAAATGCGCCGCTGTTTCACTGGCAGCGGCTTCTGGCAAACCAGCAGCCAATAGTTTCTTTTTCATCAATGCTTCTAATTCCAGCAGATAACGTCTGCTCATTTCTTCCATCTTTTCTCCTCCTTAGAAAAAGAGAAGCACGCTTGGCAACGGCTTCTCTTATTGATTAAACACGCGATAATCCAGTTCATCGGCTGACTTAGCGATCAGCAGCGCTGAATAGACGTCTGAGTTCACGTTCAAAATTGTCCGCAGCATGCCAACAAACCATTCGACACCAGCAAATAGCGCAATGCTTTCGATTGGTAAACCAAGCTGGGGAACGATGATTGCCAAGGAAACTAACCCCGCTCCGGGAACAACTGCATTGGCTAAAGAAACGAAAGTCGCAGTTACAGCTACCATCACCATTTGGATCCCGTCAAAGTTGATTTGATACATTTGGGCGATTGTCATGACGGTAATCGCCATATGCATCGCTGACCCATTGCTGTTCAAAGACATGCCCAATGGCAATACCAAATTGGTGATGCGGCTACTGAGTCCTAATTTGTTCTGGGATTCTTCCATAGCGATCGGCAGCGTGATGGCAGAGGAGGTCGTCGCCAATGCCATGACCGACATATTCTTCATATTTTTGATCAATCGTAACGGATTGATCCGACAATAAACGGTCAATAAGACTAGCCACAGCCCAAGGAACGTGACGGTGGCTAGACCGTAGACGAGCAAATAGCTGCCTAATGGCAAAATGATCTGCAAGCCCAGGGAGCTGATCGTTGAAGCGATCAAAGCAAAAATACCGATTGGTGCCACGATCATCACGTAACGAATGATAGCGATGACAACCTCATTTAGATCCACGATCAGCCCATAAAGAGATGACTCAGGTTTCTTTTGCATAAAGCGATTGAGAGCAACACCAAAGAACAACCCAAAAACGATGATTTGAATAATTGACCCTTTACTCAACGCATCGAAAATATTCGTGGGAATAAAGTTGATCACAGTCTCTGATATAGAAATTTCTTGTGCTTGCAGAGGTTCGCCGACAGCTTGTGAAAAGTCGATCCCTTTGCCTGGAGCAAAGAAGAGCGCCATCAGCACGCCCCATGCAGCAGCGAATAAGGAGGAAATCCCAAAGACAGCGATCGTTTTTCCACCCAAACGAGTGAGTTCTTTCGGGGCAATCCCCCCAACTGCTTGAATGATTTGTCCAACGATCAATAACGGGATCGCCATTTGCATCAGACGCAAGAAAAGATCGCCCAAGATTTTTAGGAATGAAGCGGCTTGCCCAAAGAACAAACCGCAAAGAATCCCTAGAAGAACGGCAATAACGATCTGCGTCACCATCGGTAGTTTTTTTGCTTTCACTTTGATCCCCTCTTTATTTTCGAAGTATGGTTCCTGTATGCTGATCCAGTTCAGCTAACTTTTCGATTGAGGTAATAATCGCGGTTCTGGCTGCATCTTCTTCAACAAAATCAATCGCAGCTTCTATTTTTGGCAACATACTGCCCGCTGCAAAATGGCCTTCCTCGATGTAGCCCTTGGCTTGTGCCACACTGATTTCTCCTAAGGCTTGCTGATTCGGCTGGTTGTAATTGATGTAGATATTGTCGACACCGGTCAAAATAATCAGGCGATCGGCCTGCACATCTTTTGCTAAGACACTGGCGGTAAAGTCTTTGTCGTTGACGGCTTCCACGCCAGTAAACCCATTATCGTTGCGAACGACAGGTACGCCACCGCCACCGGCACAAATCGTGATCACACCTGCATCGACCAATGTTTTGATGGCTTCTTTTTCAACAATTTCTTGCGGTTTCGGCGATGGAACCACTTTGCGGTAACCACGCCCAGCGTCTTCTTGATACACCCCGCCATTGGCTGCCATCGCAGCATTGGCTTCCTCTTCACTATAAAAAGGTCCGACTGGTTTGGAAGGTCTCTCAAACGATGGATCTGCTGGATCGACACGAACTTGGGTGACTAATGAGATTACCGATGGATGTGCTTGACGTGTGGCAAACTCATTGATCAAGGCATTTTGCAGCCAATAACCGATACTTCCTTGGGTCATCGCTACGCAGCTGTCTAATTTCAATTGGGGATTTTTTTCACTTTCCCCGGCTTTTTGCTGCAACAGCAAGTTGCCGACTTGTGGTCCATTGCCGTGACAAATAATGACTTTTTCCCCTTTTTCGACAAAATCGGCAATATAACGTGCTGCTTGCGCAACGACTGCTTTTTGTCCTTCATCACTGGGGTCTTTATCTAAAATAGCATTGCCGCCTAAAGCGATCACATTCAAACTCATTTTATGCTCTCCTTCTGATTTTCCTTTGCTAATACGGCAAAAACACCTAATCCGATCAGCAGTAATAAACAAGACAGGTAAAACCCGACCTGCATCGATCCTAAAGAATCGGCTAAAAAGCCAGTAACATAAGGCGCTATGATCGACCCCGACATCCCGATAAAGTTATAGGCACTCAAGGTTGTTCCTAAGGCGCCTTTTGGTGCGTTTTTCGTCACAAAGGTCACGACGATTGGATCAAGCGCCAGCTTGCCAGTCAATCCATACAAAATCAAAACAGTGATCAATAAGGTACGATCCGTTACAAAGGCAATGGCAAATACGGAAAGGGTCGCCAATGGGACCAATAAATAGACTAATTTTTTCGTCGCGCCAGTTTTATCATTCAATCGAGCAAAAATCAACGCACCTGGAATCGATGCCCATGGGACTAAGGAAGCAATAAAGCCGACACTCGCCCCTTCAAAGCCACGCTCGGCAATCAAGAATTGCGGCAGCCAAGTTATAATCACAAAGTTTGCATAAATGCTGGTAAAGCATAGAACAAAGGCTGCCACGAGATTGCGGTTTGAAAAAATCTGCTTCAAGGAAATCTTTTCTTTTGGCCCCTCTTCTTTTATTTCTTGTCCTTCATCTTCTGGACGAATCACTTTTTCTTTCAAAACAAAATAGAACAAGACACCGACGATCAAGGTCGGAAACGCCATTAGGAAGAAGGGTTGGCTCCAATGGCCCCCGTTATCCAAGACCAATTTACTAGAAAGCAAGTACCCGCCAGACGTTCCAAACGCCATCCCACTGTTGATAATGGCATTTCCGACGGTCCGTTTGTTGTCGGGAATCGCTTCGGTAGACAATGCGTATTGCGGACCGTAATAGGCACCTTGACCAATCCCTGCAATGGCACGAATCACTAAGAACAAAACGAAGCTTGTGGCTAGCCCACTGAAGTAAGTAGTCACCGCCAATAAAACAAAACCTAGGGCGATCACCAATTTGCGACCGATTTTGTCGCCGATGATGCCAAAAGGAATTTGCGCAACGGCATATGTCAAAAAGAAAATACTATTGGCAAGTCCTAGTTGTGTGTTGCTTAAATTGAATTCTTCTCCGATCACACCCATGATTGGATTGAAGATCGTCCGTGTGGCGTACATTAAAATCCAGCCGACAAAGAAAATAGCAACGACTTTTTTCCAGTAAGAATTGCTTACTTTGACCGCATCTTTCTGGTTACTGATTTCCATGATTTCTCCCCATTTCTATTCTTTTTCCTCAAGTGACAATGACTCCAACGCTAACAACAACCCAAAACTAAGATCTTTGCCTGACGAATGACCAACGGACATCAACTGCTGCACATCTTTTTCAATCACTTGTGGGTTTTGCTTTTTTAAGTCTTTGAATAATTGCAGCATCAGAGAATTGACATACCCTTGACTGGCACTTTGAATATAAGCAAGGCTGACATCCGTCGTAGACAGCGGTTTTGCCAATGCTTGCGCTAACGCGTCAGCTTCCGGCTGCTGCAAGGCATAGAGCATCGCTTGATAGGCAACTAAAAGATCATCGCCGCTAGGTGTCAATCCTTTGCCGCGGCCAATCAGGTGAGCAATGATTGGTTCCCAATCTGAGACAGGCTGCCGCAATGCCGCAAACACTGCTTGGGTTTTCTCATCTTCGGGCAACCCAATCTTGGTTTCTAGTTTTTGTTGAAGCAGGATTTCTTTCAAAAGCTGCAATTCCGCAGAGGTGAAGGATAGCTCCTTCACCTGCAGCGAAACCAATTCTTTTTCCTCTAATGAAAGAGAAAATGTTCCTTTTGTGCTGTAAAAAATTAGACCATGCTCTCGGACTTGCACGCGATTGCCGACCTCGATCAAAGGCAGGACTTGCTCAAACAATGCATCTGGTAAAAAGACTCCGAAGCCAGTCAAATAGTTGTGATAATTGTTGATGTTAACCAGCTGCTGCCCGATCATCACATTGAATGAACGATCAAACACGCTATGCACCCGACCGTTACGACCGAATCGTCGCAATGGGTCTAGATAATCACTGATTTTGATTTTCTCAGTCAACATCGATCCCCAGATCCTTCGCATAAGCCGTCAAGGCATTTTCAAAACAGCCTAACGGTGCGCGCACCGTCCCTGCACCGACTTGGCCGACACCTGCTTCTTTATGGGCGATCCCGGTATTGATGATTGGGGTGATGCCTGTTTCAACGACTTTCCGGATGTCGATCCCCAAACAAGTCCCTTGGAAGTCCCATGTTGGGATCGAGAAGGTCGGATTATGACCGAAACAGATTTTTGCCATTTCATTGGAAGTTTCTAGCGCATCTTCAAAGCCACCAGCGCCGACAAAGCGTGTTACACCTGGTGCGGCTACCATCGCCATTGCTCCGACACCGACGGTTTCAGTAATGGCACTGTCCCCAATATCAGGATTGCCATCTGCTTCGGTAAACCCAGTAAAGTACAAACCTTTCGGCGTATTGACTGGTGCAGTATGCCATTGGTCTTCTGTTTGGGCGACACGAACCCCAAAATTGACGCCGTTTCTCGTCATGGTGGTCACGATCGTTCCTTTGGCATCGACACGGGCACCGTCAACGATGGCTTTGCCGGTTGCCATCATGATATTCAAGAAGAACTGATCGGTATCTGCTAAGAACTTGATCACTTCATATTTTTGCTTTTCATCGATTTCTGTTTGGATGATCAACGGCGCGATCTCTTTCAAGAAGTTCAATGATGCTGCAATATTTCGTTGATGGAATTCATCCCCCATTGTGATCGACCGGGCAATCAATACATTCAAATTGATGCCTTCTTCAGTTAGTTTTAATGCCTTGGCAATGGTTGGTCCTAAGACGTCTTTGATCCAATCCAAACGATCGATGACTTCTTGTGAATAAGCACCGAATCGCAAGACTTTACCGATCCCTTCGTTCAAAATACAGTAGGCTTTGTTGCCGACAAGGCGGTTTTCAACCACAAAGACAGGCATATTCCCTGAAGTGATCCCGCCCATTGGACCGACTGCCTGGACATGGTGACATGGCATAAAGCGGACTTCCCCACTTTCTAGTAGGCGGCGGGCTTCGTCTTCATCCTTCGCCCAGCGTTCAAACAAGGCAGCGCCGATACAAGATCCTTGCATCGGTCCCGTCATTTCCGACCATTGGATCGGCGGTCCTGCATGCAGCAAGGTTTTCTGACTTTCGTTTAATTCAGCGATCACTGATTTAGCCGGAACGACATCGATCAAGAATGGTTGGGCATTTTTGATTTTATCCGTCACTGCTTGGTTTTCAGCTGTGATTTTTTCGTCAAATTCTTCTAACGCGTCTAAAATACGGATCATTTTCTTGTTGCCGTTAGCACGAGGACGCCAGTTGAATTGTTCTGTTTTCCCGCCATATTGCAGGATCGATTCATTGAAGCTTTGCAAGCCAACATTGATGATCCGTGGTTTGGTGGTCAACAGCTCCATTACTTTCTCGCTGACTGTCGGCACCTCAACCTTGCTACCAGTATAGTCATTGACTGTTTTGTCTGCTTCAGAAAGAGTCGCCCCTTTTAAGGCGAGGGCTAATTGCACTGCTTGAGCATTGCTTGGTGCCACATAGACGCCAGCTGCTTTCAAACGGTTGACTGCTTCTTGATAGTTTTGCGGATCTTTTTCAGTTCCGCAGACGGTAGCAACAAAGTATAGCGCGCGATCAGCTGCTTGGGCTGTTTGCTGTGCAGCTTCGATGGCTGGTAACAGTGCACCTACCATATCTGCATGTGCGCCGTAACCTAACACCACATCAAATAAAATGACCCCGGTTTGCTCATCTTGCGCATAGTCTTCGATTTTTTTGATGCGCACTTCAGGATCGATCATTGGGTGCGGTTTGCCTTGGGTATAGATATCATCACCAAGGTCGATCACATCATAGCCGTGGGAATGCAAGATATAGCCTTCTTGTTTTACAAGGCCTTCTAGATTCAAGGCTTCGGAGATCAGCATTCCTGCTTCGGCAGCTAATGTACCGCCAGAATAAAGACCTTTGACCACTTTGTCTTCAGCGAGTTTTGGCACATCTGGGGTTGCCACGCGTTCAAAATAGTTCGCCTTGACTGGTTCTTCATTGGCAAGATCAACAGCAATGCGCGCTGTTTCTTCCAGAGTATGTGCCAAATAGACTTTTCCTTCATGGGCTTCTGGTTTTTCTCCTAAGAAAATCGCTACTACAGGTTTGCTGATACTTTGCAACAATTGAACGACTTCATCCCGCACTTCTTTTGCAGGTGGTTTCGAGATCACGCAAATCACATCTGTCGGTTCATGATTTTCTAAAGCAACGATGGCATCTTTGACAGTGATCGCCCCAACTTTGTCGCTTAAGTCACGTCCGCCGGTCCCGATGGCATGAACGACACCACCGCCTAATCGGTCAATGATCGTTGTCACTTCTTGAATCCCCGTACCAGAGGCACCAACAACACCGATGTTTCCTGGTGCCACGACATTCGTGAAGGCAATCGGAATGCTAGAAATAATACCAGTCCCACAGTCTGGCCCCATCATCAATAAGCCTTTTTCATGAGCCAGCTGTTTCAAACGCACTTCATCTTCGATAGCAACATTGTCCGTAAACGAGAAAACATGCAAGTCATTTTTCAAGGCTTTTTCCATCTCGGCTGCGCCATATTCCCCAGGAATACTAAATAGTGCAACATTGGCATCCGGCATTGCGCTCAAGGCTTCTTGCCATGAAGCCGCCGCTGGCGTTTCTTTGCTTTGATCTTTTGCTGAAAGATCAGCTAAAAATGAATCGATCGCTGGCATTACTTGATCCATGATCTGTTCGTTTTGGCTATCGACCACGATCATCATATCGTTGGGTGAAGCACCTTCCGCCTCTTTAGAAAGCAAGCCAGTGTTATTTAATATGTCTTTGTTTGCATCCGTCCCCATCATGATTTGACTCATTTCGACATCGCCTAGATCATTGATCGTATTCGTCAGCAGCATTAAGTTAATGGAATCTTGGTAGTTATTCTTTAAGATTACTGTGTGCAGCATTTGTTCTCCTCCTTTTCTTACACTCTCATTCTAACGATCCTTGTTTGCGTTTTCATTGGATAAAGTTCTAAAAAAATGCTATACTTTTTATCCAAAAGAGAAAAAAGGAGCATTTTATGAAATTAAAAGAATTGGTTGAACTGCCGCTTTTTGAAAAAAGTAAAGTCCTGACTGGCTCCATTGGTTTAACAAATTCCGTCGGTTCCGTCATGGTGCTGGAAGCGATGGACATCGAGAAATGGAGCAAAGCCCATCAATTGATTTTGACTTCTTTTTATGCCTTCAAAGACCAATCCCCTGAGGAACTGCGTGTTTTTTTTGAAAAAATGCAGCAAATCGGTGTCAGCGGTTTAGTGATCAAAGTGGATCGCTTGATCCCTATGATCCCAGATTGGGTGATCGAGCTTAGCTTTGCTTATCAGATCCCTTTGATCAAAGTGCAGCAAGAAGTCAGCTATGAAGCCATCATGCTAGCGGTTTACGAACCATTGCTAAATCACCAAACCCAGCTGCTGCGTACCTATTACGAAGTTCGCCAGCGCTTCATGAAAGTTGAGCGCAACCACTCTTCTTTCGATCAGATCATGCAGGAGTTCTATCAATTGATCGAAAAGCCTTGTTCGTTGCGCATCCCCCATTTAGATGTGCATGTGTCCGTCGGTCAATCCTTTAAGAATTTCGTGGTGACCAAACAAGAACCCATGAAAACCATCGAGTTTACCAAGAACCACTACGAATATTTGGAATTATTTTCTCATGAGAACAATCAATATGTGACTGCCATCAAAGTAGAGATCATCAATCCTTACAATGATCTGTGTACCTTGATCGTTTATCAGAAAGATTCGCAGATCCCTGAGGCAAAAGTCATGATCATTGAAAATGTGATCGACGTCATTTATGAACGCCTCCAAATGGCGTATTTGTTGAAGAAAGAACGCTACAATCGCATGAACAATCTTGCCGATGCGATCTTACAAAACACTCCTAGTAATTTGGCTGAGCTGGATCTTTTGTTAGAAGAAGCGCAACTGGATCGCTACGATTTCTACCAAGGCATTGCCTTTGCTTCCAACAGCTTTAAAGATAAGGAGCGTAAGTCCGTCGTTTTGCACAAGCTACGGGCGTTGAAAACACCCCACGTCTTTTTTGAACACCACAATTATTTGGTGATCCTCTATAATTTCCAATCGATCGCCCATCAGGTGACGAAACAGATGCTGCAGACATATTTTGATGATGCCCTGCTAGCCGATGAACATGGCTGCTTGGTGGTCAGCGAAGTCTTGCGCAAGGAACAGATCAAAGAGATCCTGCCAGAGTGTTTGGATGCGATCCGCTTCAATCGGCAGTTTTATTTGGCGCCGATCATTGCCTATAGCGACTTAGGTATCTTTAGTTCCTTTATCAAGGAGAACCAACTGGAAAAGCTGCAGCAAAGCATTCCCCCGAAGCTGTATCAACTCTCGGAAGAAAATGAAGAGCTGTTCAAAACGCTGTATACCTTTTTTATCACGAATCGCAATTACAAAAATACGGCTGAAACCTTGTTTCTTCATGCCAAAACGATTCGTTATCGGCTAAGCAAAATCGAACAGCTACTAGAGATCGATCTGACAAGTCCGATCCAATTAGTCAATTACGAGATCGGCACCTATTTATTAGAGCTTCAGAAAAGGAGTCAAGCAAAATGAAAAAAGAATGGCAATTGACCACCGGTGCTTCCGTGACCCTCTATCCTGCTTCGGAGAAATACCTGATTTATTTTCACGGCGGCGGTTTTGTTTATGGAACCCGCCAAGACATTCCCGCATCACTGATCACACTATTTCAAGCGCAGCAATACAGCGTCCTCACAGTCGATTATTTACTGGCGCCCAATTCCTCGTTAGCGGAGATTTTGGCGCTGAACTGGCAAAATTTTCAAGAATTGCAAGCAACTGTGCTTAAAGATAACCCGTTTTGTTTCTGCGGACGCTCAGCTGGCGGTTATTTGATGCTGGCGCTTACCCAGCAATTACTGAAGGAACAACAGAGATTGCCTGAAAAACTGGTCAATTTTTATGGGTATACCGATCTTTCTTTTATTGAAAACAAACGAGTCTTGCAGCAGCCGCTCTTAAGCAAAGAGCAAGTCCCTTCTTTGGATCAAACCGAGATCGTTTGGGATGATCCGCAGTTTCAGCGCTATTTGCCTTATGTTTATTGGGTTCAACAGCAAGAACTCACAACGATCTATGGTCTAACAGCTGAAGCTCTTTCTGACTATGCCATTGATCCTGAGCTGCTTGCTCAATTTCCTCCAATTTTCAGCAGTGCCAGCAGTACCGATGAGGAAGTTCCTTTTCGTTACAGCAAAGGCTTGAAGAAAGTGCCTAAAAGCAAATTTGTCCCTGTCTATGATTTGCCCCACGACTTTTTGAAAAACGTCGAGGAGCCGCAAGTCCAAATGGTTTTTCAACGGCTTGCCCGTTGGCTCGAACAATAATTTGTTACAAGTAAAGTGAAAATAATGTTTTTTTATTTCGACGAGTGCACAGAAAAACTCTGATTGCCTTCGCTTCCTCCTTATCTCAAAAAACGTGTGGTTTAATGAAACTCTTTTAATAAAAAAAGGCTTGATACAGGCTCAATTCAAGAGAGAATGCTATACTAAAGGGGAGTATGTTATAGGAAAGAAGGATGAGGTTTTATGCATTTTGTCGGGATTTTGTGTTTGATCCTAATCACGACGACCCTCTTCTCCCATCTGGCGAGACGGATGGGCGTTCCTGCTGTTATCGGGCAGTTGTTAGCGGGGGTTTTATTAGGAGGCGCAGGACTCAATTGGGTCCATCCAGATATTCTGGTTCATGATTTTTCAGAGATTGGTGTTATTTTGCTGATGTTTTTAGCGGGATTGGAAAGTGATATTTCTTTATTGAAACGCTATTTTCGTCCAGGGATGCTCGTTGCCCTTTTGGGGATCGTGTTCCCTATGCTCTTCGGGTATGCCACGGGGGTCGGTTTTCAAAGCAGTCCCACAGAAGCGTTCTTTTTCGGGATCGTATTAGCTGCCACCTCAGTCAGTATTTCTGTCGAAGTATTGAAAGAGTTGAATGTGGTGAATACGAAAGAAGGGTCGACGATTCTTGGTGCTTCCGTCGTGGATGATATTTTGGTCGTGTTGGTTTTGAGTCTTAGCCTTTCCTTTTTAGGCGGCGAAAGCAGCCAAGCAACACCACTGCCGGTCACCTTATTGGTAGAATTGATTTATTTTGTGTTGATTTTTCTATTAGTGAAATGGATTGCTCCGTTCTTATTGGCACTTGCAGAAAAGCTATTTGCAAATTCCGCGGTGATCATCATGTCACTGATCATCTGCTTAGGAATGGCGTATCTTGCTGACCTCGTTGGGTTAAGCTCGGTCATTGGTGCCTTCTTCGCAGGGATCGCTGTCAGTCAAACGAAGGTTCGTGAGGAAGTGGAACACAGTGTCGAAGCATTAGGTTACGCCGTCTTCATTCCGGTGTTCTTTGTCAGCGTTGGCTTAGAAGTTGATTTTTCCCGCTTAAATGAGCAATTATTCTTTATTCTTGCCTTTACCGTGGTCGCGATCATGACCAAATTGGTCGGCGGCTATGTCGGGGCGAAAATCGCGAAATTCTCAAACAACAGTGCTTGGATGGTGGGAGCTGGAATGATTTCCCGAGGTGAAATGGCATTGATCATTTTACAGATTGGTCAACAAAACCAATTGATTTCGTCCGCATTGTATTCCCCTTTGGTGATCGTTGTCTTGTTGAGTACCTTGATCTCTCCCCTGATCTTAAAATACTTTACGAAAAAGATTTATTAAGCGATGTAGCAACAGCGAGGCGATACCGATGATTGCAAAAAAAAACAGCGCGGGTTTTGTAGTGACCGCTCAACGGCCGATTGTTGATCGAACGTTGGGCGGTCGCTTCCTTTCCCGCGCTGTTTTTCTCTATACAGGTATAAAAGCGACAATGCTGCTAGTTACTGGAAACCAATGTTAATTTTCCATGATCGATTTGATACACATCATCCGCGACGGCATCGATAAACGCTTGATCGTGAGATGTGAACAAAACGATGCCTCGATAGCTGCGAATCAATTGTTCCAAGACGGTGATTGTCGGTAGATCAATAAAGTTCGTCGGTTCATCAAGTATCAAGACATTGGCAGGTTGAGTAAAGATGCGTGCGAGCTCGACCCGTGTCGCTTCCCCGCCGCTTAGCACATTGACTGGCTTCATCACGTCAATCTGGCTTAATCCCAGATTGTGTAAAATACTGCGGACCAGTGGTTCCTGATAGTCTGTTTGAGCCATCAATTCCGTCAAAAGCGGTGTGGTGCTGTTTTTTCGATAGCCCATTTGCTCGTAGACCGCAAAGACGATTTTCGGTGATACATAGATTCCCTCTCCACCTGCGATGATTTCTTTTAGTAAAGTCGACTTTCCCGAACCGTTCGGACCCACGATAGCGATTTTCTTCCCGGCAGCAAACTGGAAACTGCTGCTGTCTAGCAAACGTTTCGCCCCTCTTTGAATGGTTACTTGCTCCCCACGAATCGGTCGTTTATTATGCAGCTCCACTGCAGGGACTACCGGAAAACGAATCACCTGCTGCCGGGCAACACCCTTCACTTCTTCCAACTGATCCAAGCGGCTTTCCATGGCTTTGACTGTTTTTTGCAATGACTTTTGCACCGTGTCTTTTTGTTTTGATGACGACAAACGGTCTGGTCGGATGTTCTGCTGCCGCTTTTTTTCAGAAATGCGACTGCTCTTGATCGCTTGTTCTTTTTTCTTTTGGATCGCTTGGGTCAACTGCTGTTTTTGTTGCTGATACTGCGCAGCCTCCCAGGCAACACGCTGTGCCGCTTGCTCTTTTTGCTGTCGATAACTGTCATAATTACCAGAATACTCGGTGACTTTTCCTTGATCGACTTCCCAGATTTTCGTTGCCAGCTGATTCAATAGATACCGATCATGACTGACCACGATCAGGGTGCCATAATAATACTGCAGTTCATCAATCAAGACTTGAATTCCTTGCTGGTCCAAGTGGGTCGTTGGCTCATCGAGCAAAAGTCCTAACTGATAGGAAGATAACGTTTGTGCCAACCGGTATTTGGTCTCCTCCCCGCCGCTTAGTGTCGCCAATTCATTTGTTGGGATCGAAAAACGACCGAACAGCGCCCAGTCAAGGGCCTCCGTCTTTTCAGTCACCTCAGCGATTTGCGGGAAATAGTGAAACGAATTTTCTTTTTGGATCGTTCCTGAATCAGGATCGACCACTCCCGCAATCAACTTCAGCAAGGTAGACTTGCCTTGCCCGTTTGCGCCCACGATCCCGATACGATCCGTTTGATAGGCACTCAGTTCTTCAATGTTCAGTACTTCTTTGGCCCCATAATTTTTGATTAGATTGTTTATTTTTACACTTAATTGTTCCATCAGTCTGTCCTTCCCGTCTAAGAAAACGCAAGCACAAAAAAAAGGGCATAGCCTACCGCTATACCCTGATTTTAATAAGAAATTGGAAAAAAGAGGACACTCATCCCTTGAAATCACGATTGCCTAGACTTTTGAAATAGATTTAAGTTAGCTATTCAAAAGGTCAATCCACAATTTCATCGATGCTGTCATGTTTTTTCCTCCTCTTTTTGTCGTAGTTGTCTGTTGAATGACAAGCGGAAAATCAGCCGCTACTGTTTACCGTTTACGGTATTTCAGGAAGCTTCTTTAGTCTATCAACGAATCAATCGTAGCACGTTTTCAAAAAAGAGTAAAGTTTCATCACAAGAATGATTGGTCTTATACGCCATCGGTGATTTTTTCTGCTAATTTGACCTGGGCTTTTTCACCATTGAAGACTGCACGATCCAGTTCTCCTTCATCATGAGCAACGATCAACGCCACCGTGACGTCAGGGTCAACATTCAAGAGGGTCCGAAACATCCCAGAAAACCAATCGATCCCTGCCAGTAAGGCGATGCTTTCATTAGGTAGTCCTAACATAGGTAAAACCGTAGCCAGTGTGACTAATCCGCCGCCTGGAACGACGATCGTTCCCAAGCATGCCAACGAGGACAACAAGACCACTTGCAAAAGATCCCCCCAGCTCAATTGGATCTGGTACGCCTGAGCAACGGTTACGATTGCCAGGGCTAAAAATAAGGAGAGCCCATTGCTATTTAAGGTCATGCCTAAAGGCATCACGAGCTTATTGATTCGATCACTGATCCCAAATCGTTCTTTGCCATCTTCGATTTGAAACGGCAATGAAACAGCAGAAGAGGTGGTCGTAAAGGAAACCACCGATAGACGCCACATATTCTTTATCAAACGAAACAAGGAAACTTTGCAATAGAGCGACGTCAAGAGAAACCAAAGAAACAAAAAGAGCAAAGATGCCGCTGCTAACGTCAATAAAAAACTGGCTAACATTCCCAACACACGAATGCCGGTATCTTCTACCAAGGAAGCAACAAGGCCGAAAATCCCGATCGGCGCCAACTTCATGATCATGCTGACCATTTTTAACAAAATATGATTAAAACTACCGATCATATCTAGAAACAGCTGATTCTTTTTTTCATGCTTGATTAAGCTCAAGGCAAGGCCAAAGAAGAGCGAAAAAATAATCACTTGGATCATATTCTGCTCCACCATGGCTTGAATAATGTTCAGTGGAACAAAGTTCAAGATGACTTCTTCTATGCTGCTGGTACTTAATGCAGTTTCTGTACTTTGCAGCAGCGACTGGTCAAGGCCTGCGCCGGGCTTGAGGATCAAGGCGAACAAGAGACCGAAAATAGCGGCGACGAGGGTCGAACCGGTAAACCAGAGGAAGACTTTCCCGCCGATCCCACCTAATTCTTTTGGATCAAGTCCCCCCACCGCTTCAATCACCGAGCCCATGACCAACACGACCACAGACATTTGAATCAGTCGCAAGAAGAAGTCCCCGACTAGCTGCATTTGATCACCTAAACCGGGAAAGGAAACGCCCCAAAAAATCCCCAATACCGTTGCAATCATGATTTGGTTGGTCAAACTGATTTTTAAGGATCGTTTTTTCATCTGTTGTTCCTCACTTTTCTACTTTGCTGTTTTCTTAGAGTTTACAGTCAAGAATAAGAATGTACCACCGATCAACAAAATAATTGCGATATAAAAGCCCATTACTTTTGACCCTGTTGCATCCGAGATCGATCCGGTCAATGTTGGTGCGATAACGGAAGACATCATGCCGAAAAAGTTGAAGACCCCTAATGTCGTACCGACCCCAACTTTTGGTGCATTTTCCCCTAGCCAAGAAATGATGATTGGTTCAACCGCTAGTTTTCCAAGGAACCCGTACAAGATCAACGCGATCATTAAGAAAGTCGAATTTGTTGCTTGCACCGTTACTAATAACATCAACGCCGCTAATACTTCTAAAATAACGATAAAGGTAACTTTTTTATGCATGTATTTGTCTGCCAAGCGGCTAAAGAACAAGGCCCCAGGAATCGAAGCAAATGCCACCAATGAAGAAGAGAAGCCGATTGCGACTCCTTGGAAGCCTCGTTCTGTTCCTAAGAAGTTTGGTAGCCAAGTAACCGTCATATAGTAGGCATAACACGTCGCAAAATATAACACATACGTAAAGAGCATCCGCAGGGAGAACAAGGTCGAAAGGGAAACTTTTTCTTTCGGCTGATCCGTTGTTTCTTCTTCAGCTGCTGCTTGACTCTCCAAGAAAGCTACGTCTTCTTTGTTGCTGCGGATAACCAATGCGAAAGCGATCGTCATACAAACGATCAAGAAAGCGGATAAATACATCATTGTTTGCCAAGGCATATTCATCTGAATAACGATAAAGCTTGATAAGATCATCCCAAACCCTGAACCAACGGCAGAACCACTATTGACGATCGCTGTTGAGAAGCTCTTCTTTTCTTTCGGAATGTTCTGTGAGGTCAAAGAATACGCGGAACCATAAAATGATCCACAGCCGATCCCTGCTAAAAAGCTACCGGTATAGATCATGGAGATTGAAGAGGCTTGTGAAATCAGTAAAGCTGCCAGTGCAAATACCACAAATCCTGGGAGCAGAACTGTTTTCTTCCCAATCTTATCCACTAAAAAGCCGGCAGGGATCTGCATGATCACATAGCCGAAAAAGTAAAAGCTGGCGATCGATCCTAATGCTGTATCAGAAATATTGCCGCCAAGTGACTCATTGATTTGCGGATAGACCGGTGATAACGCAGCGCGATAAATCCAGATAGTGACCCAGCCTGAACACATTAAGATAATAATTTGTTTCCAGTAGGCAAGCCCACCACGTTCTTTATTGATTTCCATTTTTTTCCCTCCATCAGTTACACAAGTAAAGTTTGTGAAGCACGCCAACGAAAGCGCTTTAAGATAGTCTTAGTGTACGTTTTTTTGCCGACTATTGCATTTGTCATTTTTCACAAAGCGCTTTCAGTCGTTGTGCATTTGTGCTAAAATTTTAAGTCGTTTTTTGGTAGTAATTTAACGCAGCGATGAGCGCTTTGCCGGCAGAAATTGGTGCTTGCTGGTACAATAGTGCCCCTTCTAACGCGGCTAGGACATGTAAAATATTTTCTTTGCGGCTGCTGTAGCCCATATTTCCAATCCGCCAGATTTTTCCTTTTAGATCACCAAATGAACTAGCGATCTCTACACCAAAGGAGTGAAGCATCTCTTCTCGGACAGCTTCGCCATCAACACCTTCTGGAATAAAGATGGGGGTAACTGTCGGCATTTTGGTTGCTTTTTCGCCATAAATCGAAAGCCCCATTGCCTCCAGTCCAGCGACCAACGCCCCTTCATTCGTCAAATGACGTTGATAGGCTGCATCGAGGCCTTCGTTTAGCAACATCCGTAATCCTTCATGAAGCGCATAGATCATACTCGTCGC
This sequence comes from Enterococcus sp. 4E1_DIV0656, assembly GCF_002140695.1. Classification (NCBI taxonomy): domain Bacteria; kingdom Bacillati; phylum Bacillota; class Bacilli; order Lactobacillales; family Enterococcaceae; genus Enterococcus; species Enterococcus sp. 4E1_DIV0656. The sequence goes on from NZ_NGLF01000002.1 coordinate 888,167, forward strand.
TTCTGTGTGATGGTTGATTCGCTCTTTGTTCCAGTAGCGTTGCAATTGACTCAAATCCAAGTAATTACTCATAATGTGCCGCTTGTTTCGATCCGTTTTGCTCAAGCCTAATTCTTTTTGGTAACGGGCACTAAGGACGGCTTCGACTCGATCGTTGTAGGTCACTAATGAAAGACCAGACGGCACACTTAAACACTTCTGTGTACCGGCAATTGCCAAATCGACACACCAATCATCGACTGACAGGGCCACGCCACCATAAGTCGCCACCATGTCAACGACAAAGAAAATATCTTTTGCGCGACAATACTGCCCGATTTCTGCTAACGGCTGCATTTGCCCATTGGCAGTTTCCCCGTGGACCATCGCCACGATCTTGGGTTGAAATGCGTCGATTTCTTTGATGACCTCTGCGGGTGCAAAAGGAGCCGTCCATTCTTTTTCTACATATTTGACTTGCGCTTGGGCACGTTCACAGATTTCTCCAAGTAAGAAAGCAAAGCGCCCATAGGCGGGGATCAAGACTTTGTCCCCTGGTTCGATCAAAGCGATCAGCGCCGCTTCTAAACCAGCTCGGGAAGTCCCATCAATGGCAAATGCCTCTTTGTTTTTGGTTCCAAACGGTTGTTTGATCATTTCTTTGACCTCATCCATGATCGCCAAAAAATTCGGATCAAACTGTCCCAAAATACGATTGGTCATTGCTTGAAGAACAGCTGGATGTGCTTCTACAGGCCCAGGTGTCATGATCGTACGTTGTGCGATCGTTAACTCTTTATACATCTTTTCCCCTCATTTCTCTTTTTGATTTCACTGCCCAACGCCTTGTCAACGTTTCCAAGTTTGTTGTACAATAAAGCTAAAAAAGGACATGTTTTTGTTTGTTTTGTTCAATTCTAAAAGGAGTTTCTCTATGAAGTTAGTTGCTGAATTGCTTGCTACACCACGCTTTTCCAATTTGCGTTTGTTGACAGATCCCATTACCGCGGAAATTCCCGTCGACAGTATCGAAATCACTGAGACCCCCGATATCGCACACTATATTCCTGAGCATACCTTTATCTTAAGCACGGCGATGGTTTATAAAGATAATCAAGGAGCACTGCTTGAACTGATCGATTCCCTCGTAGCCAAAAATGCCGCTGGATTAGGCATCAAGATCGGTCGTTTTTTGGATGTCATCGATCCTGAAGTCATCGCCTACGCCGATAGTTTAGGTTTCCCCATCGTAGAAGTACCTGCCACGATGCCGCTGGGCCGTTTGATGCACCAGCTTTTGAATTTACTATGGAACACCAAAACCGAGCAGCTGAGTTATGCCTTAGATATCCAAAAACGGTTCTCTGCTTCCTTGATGAAGGATGTCAGCATCGCTCGCTTTATCGCTGATTTTGGCCAAATGGTCAATACACCGATCATTTTGTTGAATCCTTTCAAACAAGTGATTGCCCATTCCAAGCATTTCACCCGCATGTCAAAACCCGCGGAGTACTACATCCATCAATTAGGACAAACGAAAGGGGTTTTTACTGGTGAAAAAAGCGGGGCGATCCCTATCAAAGATCTCCATGAAAAAACGTCACAAATTTCTTATTATGCCATTGAAACCTCCACTTATTTCCCCCATTATTTAGTCATTTTGAATCCTGAGGCGATTCCTTATCCTGTCTCGGATTTTGCGCTGGAACAAGCAGCATTGGTCTTGTCGTTTATGCTCTACAAAAACCAAAAAGTGCAAGAATCTTTTGAAGATTTAAAAAGTGACTTTTTAACACGGATGATCGAATACCAGCAATCTTCCAAACAGGAACAAAAAGATTGGTTAGATCTCGGAAAGACTTACGGGTTGGTCAAAGCCCGCCATTATCGTGTCATCTATGGTGCCTGTGAACCAACCAAAGAAACCAAAGACAAAGACAAATACCTAAAAGAAGAAAGTGACTTGGTCTATCAGTGGTTTAGTGAACAACTGCCTTATCGCATCAAAGATGTTTGTCTCTTTCGCTTAAAGGGCAGCAATCACTTTGCGATTTTCGTGCAGCATAAGTGTGATGCCTTAGAAGACCATTTGATTGAGACCGCCAATGCTTTGACCAATCGGTTGCCTTTTCGAATGGCCTTTGGTGTAGGGAGTGTCTGTGAAAGCATCAATGATTTAGCCAGCTCCTACATTGAAGCAAAGACTGCTTATGAAGAACGAAGAGGCCAACATGATTCTCCCATCGTCTCTTTCTACCATCAACGGGGAATGCGGAGTCTATTTGAAAAAATGAGCCCTGAAGATATCCATTATTTCTGCCGCACGATCCTCAAAGAATTGGCGTTTCCGCAAGAAGATGCCACCATCGAATTGCGCAAAACCTTACGGGCTTACTTGGATTATCAATGTGAGATCACCCGCACCGCCAAAGCCTTGTTCGTTCATCGCAATACGATCAAATACCGCATCGAACAGTGCCAAAAGCTACTAGGAAAAAACGTGCATGATCCTAGCATTAGCCTGGATCTGCGCTTAGCCCTTGAGCTGTCCGAAGAAGGCGACTAATAGGCGAATCAAGCAGTTGGATCGCTGGTGTTACCCAGCGATCCTTGTGCCTGCTTCACCTAACAATGCTAAGTCTGCTTCTTCCAATGAGCAGATGATTGCCGTCTTTCCTTGCTTGGCAAACGCAATCGCTGCTTCCATTTTCGGCCCCATACTGCCTTCTGCAAAATGCCCCGCATCAAAATATGCTTGCGCTTCACTTACGGATAATCCCGTTAATTTTTCTTGCTCCGGTGTTCCGTAATTGATATAAACGTTGCTGACGTCGGTCAGCATCATAAATACATCGGCATCCACTTGTTCTGCCAATTTTTTCCCAGTTCGGTCTTTATCGATGACTGCTTCGATCCCTTTCAAGCCTTCCGCTTGTTTTACGACTGGAATCCCACCGCCGCCACCAGCGATCACGATGGTATTTTGATTCAATAAATGAACCATTGATTCCACGCCGTGGATCGTCACAGGTTGTGGGGATGGCACGACGCGACGGTACCCACGTCCAGCATCTTCTTCCATCACCCAATGTTTTTCCTCAGCCATTGTTTTTGCTTCTTCTTCTGAGTAGAACAAGCCGATCGGCTTCGTTGGCTTTTCAAACGCGGGATCATCCGCTGCCACTTCCACTTGAGTCAATAAGGTCACGACATTGCTGGTCAGTTCTTCTTGATCGATTTTATTTTTGATGCTTTGCTCCATCAAATAACCGATAAAGCCTTGTGACTCTGCATTGCAGACATCCAGTGGAAAAGGCGGCACGACTTCTTTGGCTTCTTCATTTTGTCGTAAAATATTGCCGACTTGCGGCCCATTGCCATGCGTCACAACGATTTGATGGTCAAGTTTCTCGATTTTAGCGATCTGTTCTGCACTTAACTGGATATTTGCAAGCTGTGTCTCTACGGTCGCTGGTTGATTCGGTTTTAAAATTGCATTGCCCCCTAGAGCGATGACCACTCGTTTTGCCATATGAATTCCTCATTTCTATTGTTTTGAAATTGATTGATACTGCGAGCAAACCCTGCCAAAAAGTCAGCCCCCGAGGTATGACCGATCGCTAGTATCTCTTTGATTACTTGGTAAAAAGCCGCTGAATCGGTACACCTGGTCAAGGATAACGCCGATTGATTGAATGCGCCTGTCAACGCATGCAGAAGATAATGTTTACTGACGTCAGTCGTCAAATCATTGACTGTCAACAGCCTTCTTTGTAGATAAGCCACCAAGCGGGTATCTTCTTGCCCCATCACTCGGCGAGCCAGTAAATGGCCAACTAGCATATCATCGCCTGTGGGGGTCAATCCGACACCCCGTCCGACTAAATAAGCGACTGCTTGCCGTTGTTCTTTAAATGAAGGCGTGCATAGCTGATCGATTGCGTCATAAAACGGATGATTGCTGCTGATGGTTTGTGAAACAGCTTCTTGAATCCCCGTCTTTTCCGTGACATGTTGGAGGGTTGACCAAAACAGTTCTCGATCAAATGGGACTGTGCCAGCTGGGAAGGTGGTTGTAAACATGGCTGCCTTTTGAAAAGACAGACGATGATGCGGAAAATGGATCACTCGTTGCTGAACCAAAAGAGTGGTACCAGCAAGCAAGTCGGTCGCCAACGCTGCATAATCGTCGGCAGCTAAAATCATTCCTTTGGGCACGCGAGCCGCTTGTTTGGAGACACAGATCAGCTGATCCTGACGAGGATCTTGCAGATTGAAACTATGCTGAAACACACTGTGAACGAGCCAGGTGCCATTGATAAATGCGGGTTCAAATAAAGCTTGGTCGATCCATTTTGCCTGTATCATCGCTAGGTTGCTCCTTTTCACGTTTTCAGACCCTGAGTTATTCTTCAAATCCTAATTTTTTTGCATAAGCCAAGACAGCTTTTTCAAAGCAATCCATTGGTGGTGTCACTGTCCCAGCCCCAATTTGTCCCCGTCCAGCTTGTTTGTTGGCGATCCCTGTATTGATCACCGGTAAGATCCCTGTTTCCACGACTTTCCGAGCATCGATCCCTAAACAGATCCCTTTGAAGTCCCATGTAGGAACGGGAAAATTCGGATTGGTATCAATGGAGATCTCTAACATCTCATTGCTGGTTTTCAACGCATCGTGAAATCCGCCGGAACCAACGAAGCGTGTCACAGCTGGGGCAGCAATCATCGCCATTCCCCCAACACCAAAGGTTTCCGTAATGGCACTGTCGCCCATATCTGGAGAGGCATCTTCTTCACTGAATCCTGAGAAATACAACCCTTTTGGTGTATTGACAGGACCGGTAAACCACTCGTCCCCCATACCAGAAATACGGATACCGAATTCATGCCCGTTGCGACACATTGCTGTCACAACCGTTCCTTCTTCAATCGTCCGGGCGCCATCAAGCACCGCTTTTGAAGAAGCCATCATGATATTCAAGAAAAACTGATCCGTGTCTGCTAGAAACTGAATGACTTCTGGTTTTTCTTTTTCAAATCCTTCAAGGGTAACGATCGCTGGTGCTACTTCTTTTAAGAACGCCAACGAAGCAGCGATATTCCGTTGATGGAACTCATCCCCCATGGCGATTGCTTTTGCGACTAAGACATTGATGTTCAAGCCATCGGGTTTTGTTTGTAGTGCAGCACTTAAAACTGGTGCTAACGTATTTTTCATCCAATGCAAGCGATCAATGACTTCTTGAGAATAGGCGCCAAAACGTAAAACTGCCCCAATCCCTTCGTTCATCGTACAGTACGCTCGGTTGCCGTCTGTTTTGTTTTCCACCACGAGAACCGGCATATTGGCAGAGGTGATGCCCCCCATTGGGCCAACCGCTTGCACGTGGTGACAAGGAATCAGTTGAACTTCCCCAGATGCTAATAAATGACGTACCTCTTCTTCCGTTTCGCCCCAGCCTTCAAAAAGTCCCGCTCCAACACAAGCGCCTTGAATCGGATCGATCATCTGGTCGTAGCGGATCGGTGGTCCTGCGTGCAATAGGACTTTTCCTTCACCTAATTCTGGAATGACACTGACTGCTGGAACGACATCCAACAAAAAAGGCGAACCGGCAACGATCTTGGCAATAACGGCTTGGTTTGCTTCTTCAATAGTTTCGTACACGATAACTTCCTCCTACTCTGATAGTGACACTTGTGCTAAGAAACGTAAGGCTTTTTGTAACGTTACGTTCCCACCAGCAATTGGCTGCCAGTCATATTGAACGACTTGACCGTGATGCGTCTGGATCGCTTCTGCAAAGCTACGCAATCCTACATTGATGAACGCGTCATTCGACAACAATTCGCGGCTCTTTTCAGATGGCTCTGGCAACCCATCGGCAGTTGTCACTGCTTTTGGCAACAGCTTACGACTAATTGGGGAAAAGGGATGGCCGAGCATTGCTAAAGCTTTTTTGACTGCTTGGGCATTGCTTTGACACAAAATCACGCCAGCTGCGGTTAAAATCTCTGCTTGCTCGTTGCTATCTTGGGGGTCTAAATCAGTTCCAACGATCGTAGCGATCACCGCTAACTCCCGACCAGCTGCTTGTGCTTCTTCCTTCAATGATTTGATGGTCGGTGCCAATTCACTCGCCATATCTTGATGAGAGCCGTACCCTAAAACGATATCTAACAAAATCACTGCCGTTTCAGGATCTTCCCCCGCTTGTTTCAACAGTTCGATCCGCTTTGTTGGGTCGATCATCGGATGGGGCTTGCCTTGAGTATAAATGTCATCACCTAAATCGATGATCTCATGGCCAGCTGCTTTTAAGATGTACCCTTCCTGATGGGTATCTTCTTGTTCCAGATTTAATCCTGCTTTAACAAGCATCGCTGCTTCGTACGCCAATGTTCCGCCAGAATAGTAAGCTTTGATTTTTTGTTGTTCAGGTCCAAAAGTGGCAGCTGCTGTTTCCTCTTTCACTGGCTCTAGTCCAATCTGTTCTTGGCGTAGCAGCTGCACGGCTAATTGAGCCGCTTCTTCCAGCGTGTAGGCTCGGTAAAGATTTTCTTCGTGGTCCGTTGGCTCTTCCCCAAGAAAAATCGTGACTGCAGGTTTTGTTCCTCTTCTTAAAAGTGCCAACACTTCATCTCGGACACGTGGTGCAGGTGGTTTGGAGATCACCACGATCACCTCCGTATCAGGATCGTGTTCCAAGGCAAGAATGCTATCTTTCATGGTGATCCCACCGACGGCTTCTTTGAGATCTCGTCCACCGGTTCCGATGGCTTGTGTTACACCGGCACCCAATTTATGAATAATAGTGGTGACTTCTTGGATACCAGTACCCGAAGCGCCGACAACACCGATTTTCCCTTTACGGACGGCATTGGTGAAGGCTACTGGTATCCCATTGAGAATCCCTGTGCCACAATCTGGTCCCATTAAAAGAAGTCCTTTTTCATGCGCCAGTTTCTTTAGCCGAACTTCCTCTTCCAATGAAACGTTATCACTGAAACAAAATACATGTTTGCCCGCTGCTAATGCGGTTTCAATTTCTGGTGCTGCCATAGTACCGGGAATCGATAAGACAGCGACCTTCGCATCTTTTCCAAGATCTAAGGCTTTTTCCCAAGTTTTGACGCTTTGGGTTTCCTCTCCTGCGCTATTGCTTTGGTCCGATAAGAAGGCATCGATTTCTGACAGGACTGTTTCGATGATTTCTTCCTCTTCGATGTCTAAAACGAGCACCATATCGTTGGATGTCGCATTGCTCATCTCCTCGGTATAAAGACCACCCGTCTTGAAAATGTCCTTATTGGCAGGTGTGCCCATCATGACCGAAGCGTTGTTGATCCCTTCGATCGTCAGTAGACGATTGGTCAAAAGCATTAAAACAATGGAATCTTGGTAATTGTTTTTTTGAATAATAGTGTGTAACATGGGTCTCCTCACTCTCCTGTTCCTGTCTGTGCAAAGGCATCTGACCCAGAATACTGGTCAAAATGAACCGTGTCGCTAATGAGATAGCGATAAATGTTCTTCTCGATGGGAATGCCTTCTGCCATATATTTTTCATAGGTTAGTTGATTGATCTCGCCTGGATAATAGACTTGCTGGAACTGTTCAGCAGCCGGTATGTCATGCAGTTCGGCAACCATCGTCTCCACCGACTCTTTAAATGTGTCTAAATCTGTAAAGCGTTGCGGATCGATCAGCAAAATAAATTGCCCTAAGTCGCGACCTTTCGTCAGATCGTTGTACATAGAGGAAACATGCTTGCCAAAAGGCAGCCCAAGGAGCATTCCTGATAAGATATCCACCATCATCATCAACCCAAAGCCTTTTGGCCCTGAGATCGGCAGTAAGCCGTGGACATGATGTGGATTCGTCGTTGGCTTGCCATGAGCATCCACGGCCCATGTCGCAGGAATCTCTTTATTTTTGGAGCGAGCGTCTAATATTTTGCCCCACGCTTGGACCGTCGTTGCCATGTCAAAGACCACCGGTGCCCCCTGTTTTCTTGGTGCGGCAAATGCGATTGGATTGGTACCAAAATAATTTTCTTTGCCGCCAAAAGGAACCACCATTGAATCTGATTGGCACATAGATAATGCAATCAAGTCAGCTTCTGCAGCTTTTTTGACATAATAGGATAGCGCCCCACTATGACTCGTTTTCCGTACACCAACCGCCGCGATCCCAGAACGTTTGGCCATCTCAATGGCATGCTTTGTCGCTTCTAATACAACGACCTGCCCTGCGCCATTTTGACCGTGAACGATCCCGCTGCTAGGCCCAGTCTCTTCAAACGTGATCTGTGGAGTGCGATTCATTCCACCTTTAGCGATCCGCTCTGCGTAATAGTCTACCCGTACAGCCCCATGAGAGTGGATCCCGCTGGCATCGGCAAAGACCAAATGCTCTGCAACGATGGCTGCGTGCGCTTCAGACAAACCAGCAGCCGCTAATTTTTTTTGGATCAATTGCTGTAACTCTTGTGACTGTACAATAACCGTCTCTTCCATTTTCTAAACTCCTTTAAATTTCCGGATCGCGGTTGCAATCTTTGGAATAAATATAGGTCAATGGTTCATCACGACCGACACCATAGGCCGCTTGCTGTACATAGGCACTCATGAAAATATAGTCGCCTTTTTCCACTGGGAACCAATCATTGTCTAAGTTATACATCCCTTTACCTGACAGTAAGTACGCCCCGTGTTCTTGGTAGTGGGTCTCAATGTAGCCATGACTTGCCCCTGGTTCAAAGGAAAGGATATGGATATTCATGTCAAAACCCAACTCTTTCGGTAAGAAATCCCAAAGCAGGACGTCTTCCATCCCTTCGTATTGGATCGGTATCAACTCTGAAAGATTCCCCACTACTTTGTAGGCTTGGTGATTTTCTAACGGTTGGTAACGCTTCTTATATAAGAACACTTCTGTCGCTTCTTCTTGGAGATTTTTCATATACAGTTTTTCTCCAGCAGGCAGATAGATATAGCCTCCGTCCGTCAATGTATGGGTTTCTTTACCATCACTCACTTCCAGTTTGCCCGAGATGACATACAAGAAACTCTCGATCTCTGGTCCGCCGAAGCCCAATTGGTTGGCGCCATCTTTTTTGAATGAAATGATGTAATCGACAAAAGACGCCCCTAATTTTGGTGTGCCGAGTATCGAACATTCACAGTTTTCGAATCCTGGAATGACATTATTCACTAACCCGTCATGCGGCAAGATCGCAAAATTATTTTTTCTAATGACTGCACGTGATTGCAGCAATCCATCTAAATAGCCCGTATTATTATTTTTGTATCCCATGTGTGTCCCTGCTTTCTATTCTTTGTATGCTAGCTCGTAAAGGGAAGCTGCTAAAACTTCTACCCCAGCTGTTAAATCTTCGATAGTTGTTGCTTCGGCTGGGTTGTGGCTAATCCCATCAATACTTGGTACAAACAGCATCGCCGTTGGAAAATGTGGTGCAATGATTTGGGAATCATGACCCGCCCCACTATGCATCACTTTGTAGCGTTTGCCGGTTTGCTTCACCGCTTGTTCCACCGTGGCAACGATCGTATCGTCCATCGGCACTGGGCGTTCATCCATCCATAGGTCCATCTCCACTGTCAGGTCGTGCTCTTTGGCGATCGCTTGAATGATCTGTTCTGCTTCAGCAGTAAAGGCATCCAATAGCTGCCCATCAGTATGGCGACAATCCATCGTAAACAACACTTCACCAGGAACCACGTTGACCGTATTCGGCTTTGGCTCAACTTTACCGAATGTCACAACTAATGGATCCCCAAGATCTAAGCCACGGTCGATCACTGCGGCACACATTTTGGCAAAACCATACACAGCATCTTGACGATAGCCCATCGGTGTGGTGCCTGCATGATTGGCTTGTCCTTTTAAGACAAAGGTGTAGCGCTTTTGACCAGCGATACTATTGACGACACCGATCTGCAAGTTTTCTTTTTCTAAAACACTGCCTTGTTCGATATGGATTTCCACGAAGGCTTTGATGTCTGATCGAACCGGTTCTTGTGGGTCGCGAAAGTCAAAGCCTTGGCGTTGCATCTCTGCCACGAAGCTATTGCCTTCAAAATCTGCGATCGCTTCAACATCGGCTTTTTTGGCCTCTCCGACAAAGTTTTTACTTCCCCAAAAAACGGTTGGAAAACGACTGCCTTCTTCTTCTGCCATTGAGATGACTTCCAAGGAGCGTAAAGGTTGCCCATAGGTCTCTTTTAAATACTTGATCGCTAAAGCAGCAGCAACGACCCCGTATTGACCGTCTAATGTGCCCCCGTTGACGACGGTATCGATATGTGACCCTGAAAGAATCGTTTCTTCTGGATACTGGCTGCCTTCCATTCTGCCGAAGAGATTGCCGACTGCATCATAGGACGTCGTTAAGCCAGTTTTTTTTAATTGTTTTTCTACAAATGATTGCGCTTCTTTCCATGAATCGGTATAAAGCAGTCTAGTCATTCCTCCAGTTGGATCATTCCCAATCTGAGATAATGCATCGATCATTGCCGCTACTTCTTTTTTCAACTCCATTGTTCTGCCTCCTTTGATTTATACGGTTATTGTAAGCGTGTTACTGAAGGACATCATTGTTCACTTTCGACAAAACCGTTTCTATTTTTAGTCATAACGCTGTTTTCTAAACCGCTTCCTTCTCCTATACTCTTCCTTATACTATCGAAGAAGAGAAAGGAAGAAAACAATGGTTTATCCTAAAAATGCCTTTGCGCAAACAGAAAAAATCCAATTTGACACCTACGGCATTTTGCCGTTAGAAGTGACGATCCTAAAAGCAGCGCAGCCTCGGATCAGCCTTTTGTATTTTCATGGTGGTGGCTTCCTCTATGGTCAGCGGGAAGACCTTCCGCAGGATTATGTCCACCAATTGCTGGCTGCCGGTGTTAGCCTTTATCTCTTTGATTATCCACTGGCTCCCGAAGTAGCGCTGAACGACATTTACCTTCATACAAAAAAGGCAGTGGAATGGTTTTTGACAGAGGGCTGGCACTTCAGCGGCGTTGGTGCAAATGAGTACATTCTATTCGGTCGCTCCGCCGGCGGTTTTTTAGCGACCTTACTGACCGCACGCACAAAGCATCCGGAGCAAAAAGGCTTGATCCGATTTTACGGATACCAAGAGTTGTTTTATAAAGAATTTTTGCAGCCGGCACGCTTTTACACGCAATTTCCGAAAGTCCCGCCACTCGACGCCGAAGCTATGATCGAAAGCCAACCAATCACCCACGGCACGTTAGAAAAACGATTCCCTTTGTACCTTTCCGCCCGTCAATATGGCAACTGGCAGCGTTATTTAGGCAATCGGGAACAGCTGGCAGCCTTGGCGATTCCTGCTGCCGCTTACAAAGACTTTCCTCCTTGCTTTGTCGTTCATTGCAAAAAAGATCCAGACGTTCCCTTCAGCGCCTCCGAAGCTTTCGCAGCACAAGTCCCCCGTGCCAAAACACTTTGGCTCGATTTAGATCAGCATGACTTTGATCGGACACCAAATGCGATCGCTGATGAGTGCTATCGAGAGATGATTTCATGGCTCCTTTTAACAATAGAGAAAAATTAAGCGCAGATTTGGCCATGCTTCTTTAGTAAACAAAAACAGGCGATCTTCAAAGGAATGTTCCCTCTAAAGATCGCCTGTTTTTTGATTATAGTGAGTTGAAGGTATTCACGACATTCTCAACACTGAAGCCGAATTCCGCTAAGACTTTGTCGCCAGGTGCTGATGCACCGAAGTGATCGATCGCGATCACTTTTCCATGGAAACCGGTGTAACGTTCCCAACCAAATGGGGA
>NZ_NGLF01000003.1:0-35701 GCF_002140695.1 Enterococcus sp. 4E1_DIV0656
TAAAATATCTCCTATAGAAATACTATCCGTATTTCCCAAAATATCTTTTATTCGACTATCAATTCCAGCTATCTGCCTTGAGGGTAAGCTTGTATCATACATAGATGAAATGTCTTTTAAAGCCTCTGTTGGAATTCCCGTTGGAGATAAGAAGTCTTTTCTTATTGTGCCTAAGTCACCATGATATCCTAATTGGGCATTTTTCCCGACAGCTTGATTAGTTAAAGCAAAGTCATTAGCTAGCTCATATAAATGTCCTTTATAGTTTTCAGACGTTACATCTTGAAAGCCACCCTTTTTCAATGCACCTATTAGTTTGTCTTGAGGGAGTAAAGAGTCAAAGTATTCAACTGCCTGGTTTAAGCTTTGCTTATTATTGTATTCCAAGCCTTGGATGGTATTCATGGCCTTAGACATGTTGTTTCTATAATTTATGTAGTCCTCTGAACTAGTTCTTCCAGATTTAAGTAGCTCTCCAACATCTTTTCCATCAAAAATACTGCTCTCTATATGTTTAGTTCCGATTGGCATTTGAGCAAAGACATAATTCAAAGCATCAGTTCTTCTTCGCAAGTCTGCTACTTGAGTATGTGAAAACTGATTAGTCGCTAATAATCTATCAGCTACTACATCAACAGCAGCGTTCTGTCTAGCAGTGAAGTTATTGACTTGTCCGATAAAGCTTCCTTGTTCGTGAGATACAATATTTAGAAATTCATCACCTATGTTGTTGCTTCCATAGTCGTTATACTTAATTCCCGAAGATAATTCTTTCATCAAATCTCCGACAGATGTTAGCTCACTTGAACCTATACTTCCAAGTTCAGAAAGAACATGTTGTGGACCTAATTGTTTAACCATATTAAGTTGATAATTGGAGACTTTTCCTAACTGGTCATTAATTAACTTAGCGTTCTCTGGTTTGTTGTACATTGATAACATACTGTAAATATAGTCACCATCAAAGTCACCATTCATCAGTTTATTTGTCATCGGACCAATATTCATATTTGATTTTGCTCCTGACTCCAGAGCACTATCCAAAACTAATCTTCTTGCTTGATAGGAGTCTGAACCAGTTGTTGGTTGTCTTGAGAACATTGCATTCAATACAGCAGTATTTTCTACACCATTACGAACATCTAAAGCTTGTACTATTTCTTTAGTTAAGACGTCTGTATTCATCTTAGATAAATCAGCAACTGATATTCTGTCTTTCAATTCAATTGCTTCAGCAATAGCCAATTCATTCCCTGATATCATTTTTCTGAATTCTTTCGGAGATATAGCCACAGTTGCTTCAGCAGCTTCATTCCTTAAAGAAAGACCAGCAGAAGTTCTTTCATAAGCAATAGATACATTTCTAGAGGAAGCTTTAAATGCGCCAGACATTTCTTGAGAAACACCTATTGCACCCTTTTCGAAACTCCCGGAACCCGTACCAGTTAAATATTTGTTCAATAATGATTGATGCTCCATGATGGAATCATTAAAACTTTCAATAGCTTTTCTGGATATAGGTCCATCTTGATTTAACATTTCAGTAGCATTTTGATATATAGATGCCTGGGAAGTCTGTATAGCTTTTAAATGAATTTGAGTATCTTTATCCAAAACAGAAAGTCTTTCAGGTTTAACATCTATCATCGGAATATATTTGGCGCTAACTCGAGCCTCTTCAGTGGCAATATTGGGAAGTTTCATAAACATAGCTGATTCACTTCTATTGGCTGCAGTCATGTTGGTTGCTAGGTCACCGACAGTTTGCGTACCATTCTCAAGGGTGATATTCATGCTAGAAGGCATCAATATGGTGTTTAGTGCTTCCGAAGTTCCTTGTCCAGGCGTTTGTCCAAAACGTAACTCACTATACATTTTCTTTTTTGTATTGGACATGTCGATATGAACGGCACCATTGTAAGAAGTAGCAGCTACTGATGTAGGTGTATCGAGAGGAGAACCGGAATAACCACCTGAGACATCAAATATTATGGAGTTTTTTCGATGAAGTGGGTCTATGCCTTCACGTACAATCTTTTCATGATTTATAATCTGAGAAGCTATTGTTCTAGCTTCCTTGTGAGATTCAATATCCATAATACTTGTTGGAGTTTTGAAACGGTTTAGAATCTCATCAGCAACTTCATTATTAACTCCTGATTTAGACAACGTGTTTTTTATGGCCAGATATTCTTTAGAAGAGGTCTGAGCTTTTGAGGACGCCCCACCCCATATTGCGACGTCATGGAAAGCCACTTCGGTATTCGTTACGTCCCCTCTAATGTTCAAGCCATGTTCTTTTGAAAAAGAATCTAAGACCTGTCCAAATTTTGAAGCCGCTTCTTTGTTTCCAAGTATTCCTGCATTACTAAAACTTTCAACTAGTGATATTCCATTGTTTGATGTCTGATAGGAAATCTGTCCATCCAATCCAAGCTCTCTGAATAATGGTTTCATTGTCTTATTCAATACATTGGTCTGAACAGCTGTATTGGCTAAGTCTTGAATAGTAGTCTTCCCGATATTTTTTTGTAAGGCACGTGGTAGACTTGATAAAGATTTTCTACCCTCGGCAACATCTATAAGAGAACTTTGAATTTGTTTTCCAGCCGTGTTAATTAATTCTAACTGATGGACACCTCCAGCGCCTTTTGAGAGGCCCGCTGCTGTTCCAATAAGGTCAATGTCAGAACCAGCAATTGCATCTACAACATAATCAGGTAATATGTTTACGGTAGCCCGTTGACCAGATTTAGTAATAATTTTGTCAGAATTATTTAAACCTAATCTTTCTTCGTATCTAAAAGCTTGGAGTTTTGCATCATAGCCGGTTATTTTGTAATCTTTGGTTTTAATTCTACTTTTTTCTGTTTGATAGTCAGCTGTTTTACCGATAGTTACCTGACCATTTTTATCTAGAAGTCCATACTTATCTAAATAATCGTGATGAAGACCGCCTTTATTAAAGTCTAGACTATTTGTAAAATCATAATCAGTATCTACAAATCCATGTTCTATTAGGAAAGATTTAAAACTACTATCAATTTCTGTTCCATTTAATTTTATATGTCCTGCATTTACTCTGGTCATAGAATCAGCCATGCTTTTGCGCATAATCATTTGTCCATCAAATGTTGATGCTGCAGATGCTTCATTCAGAATTGCTGATACTTTTTCATATTCCTTTTGTTTAGCAGCAATTTGATGCTTAATAGAAGGATTACTGGTATCAGCCAGCTTCAAAGTATTTATTTCTTCCATAAGCATTGAACGTTTCTTGTCAAAGCCAGCCAATTTTTGACTGATTTGTTCATCATTCATTATACGGTGAGTCATATTTAAATGTGAAGTTTCATTGTCTGCTCCAAAGTATCGACCAGCGTTTGAAACCATACTATTGCCCACAACAGATTCGGCTTGAAGTCTTGAATACTGACGATTAAGCATTAGTCTACTAATAGTTTCTTCTCTATCAATAGTGGCGTAATTTAAAGCTTTTTCTACTCTTTCGTGAGACGTTGACTGGAACATACCTCCAGGAGATAATTTCCTAACATCTAATCCACTATAGATACCTCTCCCTGCATTTTTTCCACTAGTCCCGTTAACGCTAAGCTTAACGCCATCCTTCGAACCAATATTATTGTTGAAAAAATCTGTAAAACCGAAATTCATTTGACTACGCAGATTATTAAAATCGTTGATAGATAATCCATATTCTTTTGGTGCAACGTCAAACCATTTGTTAATTTTAGGATTGTTCTTTCTTTGTCTTTCAAAAATTGCATTCATTTCAGGATGAGTCTTTGCAAGCCACTCATTAACTGCTTCGCCTGTATCAAGTTGCATTCCCATTTTTGCATTCGACAAAGGGGATGTTCTATGACGCTTATGTTCTGAGCTCTTGTCTCCTAAAAATGCTCTTTCAGATAAGGATTGAGTAGTACTATAAATTTGTCGATTTACTCTTGAATTGGCGACATCCTGATAAGAATTAAATTTTATACCATTAGTTCTTAAGCGATTAATCTCGCTTCTCATATCGTCTGGCAGATATTTCAAATCTTCAAGGAATTTTTGTGATAAGTCTACATATCTTTGGGCAGATTTTTCTCCCTTGTAAAAAAATCTGTTTTGATAGTTGGTACCTTGGAAAGAAACTGTGTTATTGCTAGTTAGAATAGGCAATTCTATCTGAGAAACAGACCTCGAGCTTCTCAGGTCTTTTGCCTGCTTACCTACTACTGTTCCAGATTCACCAAAAAATAACATCAAACGATTTGTTGTTTCATCTTGAAAAATTGACGTTTCAAATTTATTTCTGTCGAATCCGTTTAAGATTTCATTTAGTGAGTTAAAGTACGCATTTTTATTGGAATCCTTATACAATCCGTTTACTTTTGAATTGCCCCGAATCATTGCATGCATTTTATCTTGAAAGTCAAAATGGTCTGTAACAAAACTTGCGTTAGCCACTTCAGCAGAAATCCTCGCAGCGCTCGCTCCGAAAGTTCCTGATGAAGAAATTGTACTCATTATTTCTTCTAAACTTTGTGTTGCCCAAGAACCGAACTGATTTTTAGCATAGTTAGAACTTTTTGAGCGGAGTCCATTTGAAAATGCAGTTCTTCTAATTGGTTCTGTAACTTTCTTGTTTATATGTACTTCGTTCAAAGCTGTTGGAAGCTTACTACCATTTTCTTGAATAAAAGTAGATATTTCATTAGCCAATGTTGCTGAGACCTTGTTTTGATTTTTTAAATCTTTTCTTATTCTCGATGTAAAAGATTTGACCTGGTCTTGAGATAGAGCTCCGTATCCAGAAATATCTGTAAGGTAGTCTTCCATTCTCTTCGAAATACTTGCATGATTACCTGAGCTACTTAAGCTGAATATTTTATTTTTTATTGAATCAGTCGTTGTAATATCTAGATAATTTACTTCCCCTCCTACACTCCTTGGCAAGAAAAGACCGTGTCGCTCTTGAACATCATAAATATCTGCTCCATATGCTTCATGATATTTTCCAAACATTGATTCAACTAAAGCATTTCTTTGTTGTTTTGAATTTCCATTCTTTGTAGCGTAGGCCATCGTTTCTTCAGCGAATGGTCTGATATCTGTTAAGGTTTTTTCTAAGTCAACAACACTACGGATTTTGTCGTATGAGTAACGATATTGAAAGTTATCTAGATTTTGACCATCAACTGCTGCTTTATGTACATCTCTTATCGCTCTTTCTTGAGCATTTTTGATTGAAAGGTTTGGTTCGGCTTCTTTAATCTGTGCAAGTCGAGCTTGGTAGTTGTCTAGATTTTCATACATTTTCTTTATATCTGAAACAGCATCATTTGTATGATTATTTTGAGATGGTTTGACAATTCTATCCCATCTTCTTCTGCTATTATCTTTTCTTCTCGATAATATAGAAAGTGCAGAGTCAGTTGAAACATTGTTTGAACTGAAGTATGACCCCAGTTGACCCATCGACTCGGCTACGATAGCTGAATGGTCCCCTGTATCTATATTTTCCAGGACCATCATGTAATGGGGAATTTTATCTGCTCCGAAAGGAACATTTTTTAACTGTTGTTTTATTCGATAAGAATTCCCACCAATAATAGCAGGCTCTCTTCCAGGACGAGACATTTGCCATTGACCATCCTGACCTTTAATCATCGAGACATTATAGATACCTCTGTGATTGTTATAATCTGCACCTGGCGTATTTGTATAAGTTCCAGGGCCCCTCTTAACATGAAAAATTGAATTCGTACTTAGATAATCTTTTTTTGAATTTTTAGCTATTGTTTGTGATTCCCTAATGGATTGATTTACAATGTCAATATTTGCAGAAACATCGACAAATCCTGTATGGGCGCCATCTAGTATTTTCCCAGTAGAATTGAAATAAACGTTACCCAAGTTCATGTTAGACCCTAATGCACTATTCTGGTTAGGTAATAAGTTCATCATCTCATAGGAATCTAGTTTTTTAGCATTTTGGTACGTAGCCCAAGTTTGACGTCCTTTATTCTTTGTTTTTTCATTGGACATCAATGATTTTGATAAAGAATAAATACCGAATTGGTCGAAGTTATTGATATTCTGTCCAGCAACACCAGCACCTTTCATCGCTGAATTAAAAATATCAGCTGTAACATCGATGGGCGTTCCGCTTTTAATCAAATTGAAACCCTTTCTGATTGTTGGTAAATCCTTTTTAACAGTTAATGCACTGATTGAAGTTGGGGTTGCACCTGCGCCATCTAATGAAATGTATTCCATTCCGTTAAAAGTTTGTTTAGATGTTTTAGCTTCTCCGTAAGAAAACAGGCGAAGTAACAATCGTCTGTCATCTTGGTCAATAGAACCATTTGTCAATGAAAAAGGGTTCATATTAATTGTGTTCAATAATCCTTCAATATGAGTTTCCATTTCTTTTTTTGGTTGGATTAATATTGAACCAAAGTCTGAAGTTTTATGGAACCTATTATTTTGAAACTTTGTTTTTTGAAAAGCAAGCTCGGTAGGAGTGAATGGTGAAGGAAGACTAGAAAAATGGTTCTGTTGCGGCATTTTCCCGATTGTTTCAAAATCGTAGAAGACAAAGTCTTCTCCATCAACCATATTGCTAAGTGTTCTTTCGGTTTCAAGTGTGCTTCCAGAGCCTACACTTCTCCTAATATCGCTTGAAAATATTCCTAATGAATTATTATTGTTATCAATATCATTTTTGTTTAAATAATCTAATACTTCAGACATGTGTGTTAAGTCTTGTACTGGTTCGATAGTTGTTGATGAGAATATATTTTGTCCACCAAAAATATTTCGTTCTGGGATTTTTACCATCGTTTTTACCTCCTTTAAAGTAAAAATAGAGAGAGCCTAAGCCCTCCCTATTAATTGCTAAATAAATGATTGAAGATTCCTTTTTTTACTTCCTCTGTCCGGTCTTGATTTATATCGACATCTGCATTGAACGATAATTGAGATGAAGGCGCTGTTTGCATAGAAACAAAAACATCTTTCAGGCCCGCACCTCTCAGTGCGTTTTCTAGTCTTCTAATATCAATATTTTGAGATACCGTGGGAGTAAATGGTTCTATCGCTGATACATTACTTTTCGCTGCTCGTTCTACATCATCGTCCCAGTAGTTTGCCTCCGTCAGAGTCATTCCTTCTTGAGACATTACTTTTACTTTGATGTCATCTAAGCTTGTACTCGCTTGCCATCCTTCCCAGTCTCTTCCTGGTAGATAATGGTCTTCAAAGAAGTCTTTTAAATCCTCTTTTTCATCAACTTCCATATTGAACATCTGTTGATAAATCCGCCGTTGGTTTTTAGGAACCATCCGAATGATTTCTTGTTTTTCTTTTGGCGAGGCTTTTAAGAATTCTGTGAAGAACTGGCGGTCTTTTGCTGGTAATGCTCGATAGATTTTTTGGAAGTCTAAAGAATCTTCAGCTCCATACAAAGTTGATTCCATTTGTTCTTTGTATCTTAGAGCCATAGCAGTATATGGGCCAACTTGCTCGAAAGACCTGTCATTATCTATTCCGCCCAATTCAGAGCGAATATACGACAATTGATTGTCTATTAAGTCTTGATTACCATAACCACTTTTTTTATCGATTGACAACCACTTTTTCTTAGATTCAAGGTAATTTTTCTGTTTTTTGTTTCTTTTACCGAATTTTTCTTTTTCGTTAAAGTAGGAATCAAGATTAAATCCTTCTTCAGATTTTGCTAAAAGTTTAGCTTTCTCGTAAAGTCCGCTGTATTTGATATATTTTAGCTTGTCAAAATATTCATCTATATCTCGTTCTTTTTTGCGTCTAGTAGGCAACCATACAGAATCATCGGGACTAGCTGCATGAATTAATGCTCTAGTTGATGCTCCTATGCCTGACAACAATCCTAACCCTAGTCCCCAATAGGTTTTATTACTTCTGGCCATCAGTCTTCCAACGCCATATCCTGTGCCAAATGCTAATAGTGGGTTGCGTGCAATATTTGTTTCTGCCGCAGGAATTACCCAATCTTGTATAGGATGAGCCCAATCTCGCCAAGCCTTCGAGTAGATATCTTTCCTGTATGCTTCTACAGGGGATTGTACTCTCATAAATTTGTCAGCAACGATACCAACAACAGGAATATTCGGTAATAGCCGATGAGTGGTCCACTCGCTTATCTTACCAACAGTAATCTCAGACTTATCATACAGAGCCTTTGTAGCCACTGCAGACCCATCATCTTTTATTGAGACAGTTTGTTTAGCATCCATGTTGGCCAAAGCGTAGTTTAAGTTCTCATTCTTTGTAATACCATACATGCCAAAGTAATTTCCCTCTTCTCCATGAGGGGTATATACAACTACTCTCATTGTATCCATCATGTCTTTTCTGACCCGTTTGCTTGGGTCTGCATCTAGTTCCACTCGAAGCTTTTGTCCGGGTTTTATGAACTGGTCAATCAAGTTACGTCTTTCAGTATCAGTTGATTTGACTTGGACACCAGCTAGTTTTAACGGATTATTCCCGTATTCTTCAGTTAAGAAAGTATTTGCGTCAATAACTCTTGATACGGTAACAGTTTCTTTAGTAGTTTTTAATTTATCATCTATAAATTTTGTAGGATAAAACAGTCTTTTCTTTTTCTTAGCCGTCACCTGATTCCTAATTTCACGATATTCCTCTGTTTCTTCTTCTGAGAGAAGACCGTTTTGAGAAAGCAGGCTAACTTCTCTTTTCGATAATCTGAACTGGTCCGAGTAAGGTGCAATATCCGAAAGTATTCTATAGCGGTCTAGAGCTGAGTAATTTCCCTCTGCATCTTTCTTTACATTGTAGAGTTTCTCGTATGCTTCTCCAGGTAATCTGGCTTCACCATGAGCAATCCTAGAATAAGGGTCTCCATGAAGGAAATCTGTAAAATATTCAGGACCAGGCATCCATCCAGGCATCGTATTACGTATCGGATTATAGTAATTTCTAGCAGTATCTCGAGGTAAATATCTACGGAATATTTCTGAGATATCCCCACCTAATCCTCCGAGCTCCATGTCCCAGAATTTTTTATTATTTGATGACATCAATGTAGAGTCTTGTAAAGTTGGATTTTTTCTTGCTTCTTCCCATGAAAGACCACTTTTTCCTAAGAATCCAAACAAGCCACCCATTTCACTAATGTTATACAATACTTCACGGCCAGAACCAGAAACTGAAAAGGCATTTTTATCAGTGGCAGAACTCAAATCATAAACTGTACCAGGGTCGATTAAACCAGAGGGGCTTGCAATATAAGACCGAGAAGTCATTGTATTTTTAGAAGCTAAGCTTTTGTTCATCTGGGAAATTGCTCCTCTAATATCTCCCTTATATGAACTCATGGCATTTGTTTGTCTCTTAAATGAACGATTTCTTGAAGAACTTGAACTAGCGATAGATTCAACATATCCAGATTTGCCTCCGACTTCTACACCGTCATCTAAGGACTCTTGGTCTATCTCACCATCTTCATCAATTATCTCAGCATTAATTTGATTTCCAGTGAAGCCTATCCCACCACCAGGTGACGTAGAGATAAGTCCACCGGAATCCATAGAAGTATAGCCTTCAATCAACCTTTCATTGTACATTCGAAGATATTCTTCATGAGCTTTTTCAAGTTTTGGATTAATTCTGTGAGGTTTTAATATCCCTGACACAAGTGAATCTACAGCTGGGCCAATCAGCGGAATGTTTTGTAATTCAGCAAAACCTCCTGTTATTGCAAAAGGACGGTCATCTTTATGTTTGTTTTCATAATGATACGGGTCTGTAACAAAGTGCTTAATAGGGTTGACCATAGGATGATTTGACCAATATTCAAACTCAGAGCCATAGGCATTTTCTGAGAACATATAGTCAGATTTCATTTTTCGATACCAGTTTGGTTCATACCTATCAATCTTATCTCCGATATATGGAGAGTTGGACCCTATTCCCCACCACCTACCTTTTCTTATTGCGTCTTCTCCTGAAGTCCAATATTTGTTTTCTTCATCTTGGTCCCTGGTTCCGAATGCTCCTAAAGTAAGAAAGTCCGCTGCTTTGCCCAATGGTGTTTCTGTCAGTTGATTTGCATAAGGGAATAAACGTGCTATGTTTTTCTTCATGCCGGTTAACCCAGTAAAGTCACTGATTCCAGCAACATCACTTCTCATGTTCACATAGCCATCTGCAAGATTATCAGATATTCGGTCTCCTGTGATGCCATCTACTAATTTAGCACCTGTTAGGATAGCTGCTGGCATAGCTATTCGTCTCAAGGATTGGTTCATTAAAATACTTTGGAATGAACCTTTCATATGATTTGGCAAACCAAGTCCTACATTCGTTAAGGCTGTGTCTAAACGGTCAGCAAAGAAATATGAACCTGCAGTACTTGTCGTGACAAAATCTCTGTCATGTGCTCCAGCAAAAAATTGTCTGAAATAATCAGCTGTTCCTGCAACGCCAGAGTACCCTTTTGAAAGGGCATCTGTAGAAGATGCATTTACATACTGTTCATTAATAGATTGTATTAGCCCCCTGTGTTTTTTTATCGGTGTGTAAGAGGCTGTATCTCCGATAATTTTTCTAGTCTTTTCATTAGCAGGTCCGTATCCTATAAAAGGGTCGGACTGTCGTAATGTTTCTACGAGGTCTGCCGTTTGAATAAAATCAGATGAATAGTAATCTGAAAACTGTTCTAAACCTTCTAGAGCGATTTGTTCTGTACTAGAATTAATCTTGGAATTGAAATACTTTAATTTTGAATGGTGGTTTAGTGCCATCAATTCTTTTTGAGTTTGACCATTAATCCCATAATCTGAGACTAAGTTAGACATCAAGTCTCCGATAGTCATTAAATTACCTTCGGAATCACGAGCACTTGCTATTGCTAATTCTTGAAGTAATCTTTTACTGTCTTCTATAGAACTGACTGTTTTTCGCTGTGATTTTTCGAATGCAGACACTACAGGGCCGCCCAAGAAT
This sequence comes from Enterococcus sp. 4E1_DIV0656, assembly GCF_002140695.1. NCBI lineage: Bacteria > Bacillati > Bacillota > Bacilli > Lactobacillales > Enterococcaceae > Enterococcus > Enterococcus sp. 4E1_DIV0656. The sequence goes on from NZ_NGLF01000003.1 coordinate 11,023, forward strand.
TGTGGCACTAATTCTCCCGCAGTTTGTGTCTTTCGAGTTCTTGAGTCTTTCAAAAAATCAATTGCATTAGAGTCATACCTTTTTACAGTTTGTGAAATCTGGTCTTCTATATTTCCTATAATACTATGTTCAAATGAATTGGAAATTTTATTGGGGGAATTTTGTGCCAAAGAAATTTTCGCCATTGCACTAACGACTGATTCTTCGTCAAGCAAAGTGTCGAAATTAAGATGAAGTCCATAATCCTGATACTGATTGTTTAAAAAGGAACTTAAACGCTTGTTTAAGACGTTTTGAGACTCGGAGGATAAGTTCTCTGCATAATTGTTTATTAACGATTCAGCAGCTCCTACGAAGGTTTTAGCACTATCTATATCCAGGTCTTTTCCTGAAGAAGCGAATAGATTCTTTCCAAGATTTCCACCGTATTCTGGATTATTAAACTTATTGAAGAAACGCTTTGTTTTTCCATACATCGATTCGGCATCTTGCCCTAATCCAAGAACATCTTTAATTGGATTACTTGTATGTGAATCAGAAGCACCGTTGATTCCCTTTGCGAGTCTTTCATATATGTTTCCACTGGATGGCGCTAATGTAAGTCCATCCTCAATAAGCAAAGTATCGAGTTTTTCCTGAATCGCGGTATTAGCTTCTTGAAAGTTTTTTGCGCCCTTAATAACATTTGAGTCCATCCGATACACACTATCATGAGAAAATACTAAGTCTTCTGAGATAGGTAAACTTTCAGAACGCATATCTGAGATAAACTCACTCGGTCTTGTAGGCAATTTGCTGGGATTTATGAAGTCGAGAGTTTCACCGGCACGAAATAGTCGGTATGATGGGGCCTCTTTGAGAGAGTCAAATGTCCTTGTTTGAGCGATATCATATGGATTGAAATTCATTACTGGAACTTGAAGATTATCTTGTATGAATCCTCTTCTAGCCTTCTTAGCCGCATCTTGTCCCGTAAAGTCTAGAACTTTACCCGTTTCAGGATTTATATAGATTTGGTTTGAGAATACATGTTGTTCTAAATCAGATTCTTTATACCCTAACTTTCTACCTTTAGCATAAAAAGCATCAACGCCTGAATATTCTTTAAAGTTTCCAAGTTTATCTACTTTTTTTAGAGAGTATGAATCTGCTATCGTTTTCCCATTTGGTAATGTGTATTTTGTCGCTTCATCCATACTCACTGGTTTATATCCAGATTCTGACAAGTTCAATGTTCGTTGTGAACGTTTTGCTTCTTGTGTGGATTTCATTAAAGAATTAAACTCTAAAGCTTCCATCTGAACACGTTGAGAAGCATAGGTATTCTTCATGAAATCAATTGTGTTTCCTTCATCACGAGTAAAACTTTTATATTGTGCTACATATTTGTCAGTTTCTTTATTGGCATGATTAATTATTTTCCAGACTTCATCATTGTAGCCTTGCTTGTTATTTGAATAGTCTTGTAACTTTTTCTTTAGTCCCTCTGAATGGTGTAAAGAGTCCAGAAATTCTGAAACATCTTCTTGTGAAGTATTTTTTGATAGAACTTTTTGTGCACTTCTATTATTTATAGCATCACGTAGTATTTCTGCATCTCTATTAGTAACTGAACTAAAGGCGTTTTCTTTTAATGCTGCATTGATATGGGAGGAAGCCAGACTCTTCATTTGATTCTCTCTGGCGATTATATGGTCTCTAATAGCGGAACCTTGAGTTGCTTGATGAATTCTAGAAACGTCGGTTGGTAATACTCGGTTTGGGCGTGCGTTTACAAGGGCTCTTTGTTTAATTCTGTTGTTCAAAGTTCCATCAGTTAGGCGCCCTCTATTTTGAGCTAAACGAAGTAAGCCAGGGTCGTGGCCAAACGTATCGGTAATACCACTACCTATTGCTCTAGTTGAAGTAGCAAGCTTTGACGCTCTAAAAGCATCGTCCACTTGTAATGAAAATTGAGAAGCTTCCGAAAGAAATTTTCTGCCAACGCCCTTCTTGTTAAGAACATTTATTGAAGCTACTCCAATACCAAGTGCTACTGCCTTTTTAAAAGGGCTATCTAACAGCGATGCTTTCTTCTCTTCTTTATTATCATATTTGCCCATTTATATCCTCCACTCTTCCTTGCCTATTTATCACCAACGAGTTCTAAAGTAAACGTTGGATTATCAACATTAATTAACCACTTGGCATACTGGTAATACTCGAACTGCCTTGATAAACTCCATGACCTCAATTCCTCAAATGAATACTCTGGGAATGCTTTTTTTATAGTTAACGGTAAAAGTATTTGTAAAGAAGAAATCTCAGTACTAGCGTTTTCAAGTTTTTGCTTGATTGTTTCTCCGTCCCACCATACTCCTGCATCGTTAATTATCGCTTTAGCAAGGCTTTCTACATAACCAGCGGGAATATTTTCTGACCAGTCTTCGATAACCGGGTCTAAAACATATTCTCTACAAACGGCTTCTTGTAGGTCATAAATATCTGGGAATCGAGTTTCTAGTTTCTTAAAGTCCTCAATTGAAGGAATTCTGTAAATGAAATCTTGGTCATAGATTTGAATGAAATAAACGTCATAATATCTTTTTTTGAATTCATCAATCGCCATCCAGCTCTCTTCGTTAAATGATAAATCTGATTGAGCTGAAGTTAAGCTTAAATTTTCCTCTGGATTCATCTAGTTTTCTCCTAACTAAAAAAGGATGGGCGAATGCCCACCCTTCATATAATTGTTTATAATTTCATTGATTGAACATTGTTAGTGAATCCAGATTCTTCAGAAATAACTTCTGACAATAAAGTTGCAATGCCTGCTCTACCTAAGCGGAGTTCTTTTGCAACATTTTTTGGATAGACTACACATTTTTCACAAATCTTTTCTTCACGGAAGTATGAATCCGCATTTTCGATTCGCATGATTTCTCTATATTCTAGTCGTTTTAATGGTCGCCATAAATAGTAGCTATCAATGATTCGAGTCATAAAGAGTTCTCCGCCTGTTTTTACCTTTAATTCTTCAATTTCTTCTTCATTAGGTCCTCCAGGAAACAAGCGACCATCATCTTCTTGTTCATTCAAATCTTCAACTATTTCTTCCACTTCTTCATTCACACCATCAATTAAATCAGTTGCTTTTTTACTTTTTTTCACCATAATTCTATCTCCTCTTATTATGTAGTTTTTTAAAATTTATATGTGTATTTTTCGTCTAGGGCTGTAGACACTACACCTTCACCATCAACATCTTTTGCTAAGAATGAGTATGTTTCTTGAATAACTTGTCCATCATTTCCAACAACTTGAGAAATATTATAGATATGAACTTCATTCAAGATTCTGTAGGTATGATATGCTGAATTACCTGAACCAAGGTTCCTTAGACTATTTTGAAAATCAACATCATTTGCATCGGGTGAATATTCAATTCTTATATCAAATCCTAATGATTTCAAATCCTCTGTATCTCCTGAATAAAAGTGAGAATCTTGATATCTAGTATTAGATACTGTTGAGTTGTAGTATTTTTCCGAGCCCCAAAGAGAGTTCTTTAAATCGGCTTTTAAGGCCGCAGCTGCTGCTGAATCTTTTGCATTCAGAATCATTTTTATGTTTTCATCTGCACTAGAAACATTGGTGTATGAGGATTCTGTATTGGCTACTCCCTCATCTGTAGTTGAACATAAGGCTTTAAGTATGTCTTGTAAATACCCTTTTGTTACAAAATTCATAGAAAATTGTCCTTGGACTATTCTATTTCCTCTTGCGATTCGGTCAAATGTGTAGGAATTGAAACCATAAATTGGTTGAACATTTTCGTTCATCTGAAATTGAATTGATGTCATCTCTTCAATTTCTTTATTGTTAAAAAACACACGAACATTTGAACCTGAGAAATATTCAGAGGAAGAAGATTTTGACGCATCATATTTATCATTTGAGTAATAGTTCGCCATAGTTTTTCATCCTATCCTTTTTCGTATATATTAGGTTCCATTGCACGAATATCGTCAGCTAAGAACTGTACTGTATTTTCCGTAATCATATCTTCAATAGACATCACTTGTCCTTCTGAAGCTATTTTCGCTCCGTAGATTATCAATTGAGCAGATTGTCCGTATTCATTTAGAAAAGTTATGTGAATATCAAAAGGTGGTAATTCATCGGACAAAATACTGTAATCTAAAAAGTTTGATGAACTATCTTGAAAAGCTTTGTGTAAGGCGGCTACTAAGATATTCCTATCAAAGACTGTAAAAATAATTGTGCCTGCTACGGTTCTAGGACCTCTTGTGTGTCCAACAGGTTTTGCCTTACCCAATCGATAAACAGGAGTTGTGGGCCGATATGAGCTATAAGTGATAGTTTGACATTCACCAATAGTAATTGGTCGTCCGCCTTTGAAAACAATACTGACTATTGCATCAGCACCTGAAAAAGAAGTATATGTATTATTTACTGAATAGGAGGCCTCGGTAAACTTGGCATTGTAGCCTTTATTTATCTTCTTTTCTTTTTTATTTGATGTATAACTAGTTGATGCTCCTGTTGAGTCAGTAGATGAAAGCAAAGACATTTTTTGATGATAAGCAAAGTTTTCCCAAGGAGTTTCTCCTTGATTAACTTCTAATCTTTGGTCAATGAGATTGTCGAAAATTGAGTTTTTATCAATCATTTTTCTGCTCCTTTCTAACAAAAAAGGGACCGCTTGGGCCCCTTTAACGGTAGATAATTAATCGATATTTTCGTATTTGTTTTCAGATAAATCTTCGATAGCTCGAGCAACGAATGTTACTGCACGCTCTGTGGTAATGTCATCAACAGACATCCCCATGCCCTCATTTAAGCATTCAACACCGAAAATAATCATAGAAGCTGATTGCCCGTATTCATTCATAAATGTGATTGTGATATCGAATGGCGGAATCTCGTCTGTGTAAACCGGATTTCTTTGAGTTTGCCATTGAGAAACGATACTGTCTAAAGATTTTCCTGCAGCAGCAGACACACCTTCAGGAGCTGTTCCAGTTTTGTGGATAGCGCTAGTATTTAAACCACTTGCATTAATTAAAGATTGGCTTTTAATTTCTTTTAAGCTGTCTCGGTCAAATACAGTGAATACTAGTGAACCTGCGATACCACGTTTTCCACGAGAGAATGATTTTGGATTTGGGTCTCCCATAGTATAAATTGGGGCTTTCTCACGGGTTACAGAGTAAGTAATTGACTGTAATGTACCGATAACTACTGTTCCGATTGTTGCAGTAATGTCAGAACCAGAGAAAGAAGTATATGTTTTAGAGTAATCGCTTGATTGAAACATACTTATATGTACCTCCTATTGAGTTGTTGCGTGGGTTAACCATCGCATTTATTTGTTGCCCAGTGGGCTAAGAATCTCCGCTAAGAGATTCTTATAATTCATTAATTTACTCAGACGTGAAGTTTGTCGGGTCTGACAAACCAATTGTTACTGCGATGTTTCGCAATTCAAATGTTGGTTGTACAGTCAATTTAATAACTATACTGTCAAATTGCTCACCGACAGTTAAAGCAAATGTTGCATCGGAGATTGCACCAATGTTGATACTATTGTCTATTACTGACTTAATGCCAGCTTTTAATGACGAGTAAGTAGGAAAACCAGTAGTGATGCCGATATAGCTTTCACCAAGTTCTCTGATTTCTTTCACTAAAGAGTTAATTGCTCTAAGTGTAGAAAGTCGAGAGTAATCAGATTTCTTAGTTTCTTCACCAATTTTGATATCTGGAGAAGTCGTAACGGCGTCAACTACAATGACGTTTCCGTTCTTAATAGTAAATACAACGTATTTGTTTCCAATCAAGGAGTCGATTTGACGCTGACTAAACATCCAACGCAATGTACTTACTGATTTGATTTTTTGATTAGTAGGAGCAGTTGTGATAGGTAATTGAGATACTTGGGCAGCATATACTGCCGGACCTAAAGCCCATTTTGCTTTTAAGCTTGTTTCTACCATTACTCCGTGTTGTGGCCCAACGATAACTTGTAAAAATTTAGAGAATTCATTTTTTTGCTCAACCAAAGCTGAAACGTAAGTTGCAATATCTCTAGTACCAAATGCAGTCGGTGGTTTAACTCCAATGTAGCCAATGGTTTCATTCGAAGACAAGCTTTGACGTTCTGCATAGGAAGCAATTAGATGACCCGGTGAGCCAACATATTCAGTAGTTGTTTTACCTTCACTAACTTCTTTTTCAATCGCTACGATACCTGGAAGAGATGGGAAATCTGTCTTATCATCTGGTTGAGTAAAATCTGTAACTGTTAATTTATCCGTCAACTCATCAGCATATAATCCAGTTAACACCACATGGTCGAATTGCAAGTCAATCATGTATCCATTAAGTTGATTGTATAGATTCAAGAATTTTTGTTTAGGTGTTGCACCTTTCAACGCTAACAAGTAGACATTGGCTTTAGATTCATCCATAGCTGCTTGCCATTCAATAGCTAACTGGTTGTCTACACCGTTAACTGAGAAATCTCCGAAGCCGGCTCTTAAATCAGCAACTGTTCGAACTAGAACAGGTTCGTCGGGAGTCGAAACACCCGTTGGAACATCGCCAATAATTAGTAATCTAGTTCCAGAAACTTGTGTTGACGTAGATAGTTGTCCATCGAGTAATGTAATATCTACACCCGGAATGTTTTTGTATGTTGGCATCTTTTTTCCTCCATTTGAGTTTATTTATAAAGATTCCTCTTTATTTTTTTTGGGATGGTAGTTTGTTTTCTTGAGCTAAAGTTTCATAGAGACTCTTTGCCTCAAGGGAGATAGTTTTGATTGAATCGACATTTTGTTGAGTAATATTCTCTAACCGTAAGAAGTATTCTAAATATCTAGTTGAGGTGGTTTCTTTAGTGTTAGAAGTATCAAGCAACTTCGTTCTGTTTTCGAAAATGAGTTCCTTCAGACCTTGTTCTCCTAAGTAACCTTTAAATGTGTCTAGTAATTCCATAAAGCGGTTAGTTAACAATTCTGTTTCTTCGTTAGAAGTTCCGTAAATATAAAAACCTACTTTACAGTCCATTATTTGTCCTAAAAATCTTGTCTTTTGACCATCTATAGTTATTTCCTCTCGAAATCTTGGTTTGATTTCTCGTGTATTTTTACCGATACGCCCTGGAACCATAGATTTTAGTTCATACACAATTTGAGGGAATACAGAATTTTTACTGTCGGTAGATGTCGGAGAAGTTTCAGTAAATACACCCCATTCATCTCCCCAAGCGCTATTCAGAAGTACATATATATGGTCGGTGAAATCGTCAAAAGACATTTTCTTTTCGGATTTCAAGAGAGGAGTTTCCATACGTTTACTGCTCCTTTTCTATCTTCAATAGAAAACCCAGCTTGAATACTATGAGTCTCGTTATAAAGTGAGAGATTTACTGAAAGGTTTAACTCTTCAGGGTCATCAATATCTTGAATTTCTGGGAAGTTTAATGAAAATGTTTGAATTAATTGTTGATTGGTGAACTGACTTAGATAGGAAGTGATTTGATTCGAGAGAATTGCGGGGTTGTATACTTCTTTTTTCTTATATCCAATAAATGAATCAAAGATTTCTTTTAAATCATTTACAATAATTGAAACAATGCGTTGATTATGTAGAAAACTTAGTACTGTTCCTTCTTTTCTGCTGAAACTTTGAGCTCCAAAAGGAACACAATTTCTACGAATACTCGGAACACAACATATATAACCACTACTTTGAAGAATAGCAATACTACTTTTTGATATTTCTTCTCCATAATATGGATTAGTCATTTGTTTGTTGCTTACTGGTTGATAGAAAGGGGTCGAGATGAATGTAGCAGCATAATAAGGAGAAATTGGTATTTTTGTATTTTGATAGAAACTGTCACCGACCGTAACTTGCAAATGATTCATGTGTGAAGCATTACGTTCAGAAGACAATCCCAGTAAAGTCAGCCTGTCTAAATAGCTATTGACGTCTTCATATGGGTCTATTGTTACCTCACCATCTTCACTCATCCATGTGTTTGGTCCCGTTTTAAAGTACCATTCTGGAGGATTCTTTAATCCAGGTACAGGACTTGTGTTCATTAATGAAAAGACTTCTCGTCCACATTCTTCTGACTTTGCTTGAGCAAATCTTGCAATTATCGAACCAGCTTCAGGGAATGAGTCGTAATAGACATCTGTAAAAACCATAATCTCTGAGTTGATTAATTGAAGCGCAGGTTGAAAACTCATACTGTCGTCCCCAATTATTCCTGAGAATAGCTTTTCCCAATAGTTTGTTTTGTGTGTTTCGAATAAGGTACCTTCTTCGAGAACATAGTTTTCTTGAGAGTGACTATTTAGAAAGAGATATTCTTTCTGTTCTACAAAGTAATCGGTACAGTAGCCATTTTTGAGGTTGTTTGACAACACTTCAACAATCCCTAATGTTGCATCTCTGTTAATTGCGTCGGTAAGTAAATCTAGAGTCGGATAAATGTCGAAAGAGAATGTCCGTGTCTCAATATTTTTTATCTTTGAATCTACTATAGGACCATTTTCAGTCGTCAATTCGTACTCTTCATAAATAGTCTTTTTAATGGTGATTGATTTGAAACCTGTTTGAATGGCTATGGTCCGGTCTTCATCACTTGCACCTACGGTTATCATTCTGATAAAAACTTCGTTGTCTTTACTCAATTCAATACTTCCATGCTCACCATTCAACCTATAAATACTAATTTTTTCTCGAGCAATTCCCGCCTTCTCTATAGCGTCATAGGAGTAAGCCATCTGATTTTCACCTAGTAAAGAAAATACATCTGTGTCTTTATTCAGAAAGAACGGTTTACAGACTGGACCATCTGAGGCCATACCAATTAAACAAATGTTTTGTTTCGGAATAGAAGTCATTTGGTTGTCATAGATAATATCAGTTAATTTCATCTATGCTCACCCTCTTTCTTCTGATAATTCATAAAAGACTTTATTGTTGTCTTGCACTATCTTAAACCCTCTAATTTGTTTGTTTATGGGGGTATCTTTGACATAGGCTTTATTAAAAATCAATTCCCCACCTTCAAACCTTTGAGGGTCGATATGCGCTATTTGGTAAATGCCTTTGCCTGTATATATTGGAGTATCTCCTTGCCATTCAACATCTATAATCAAATCATTTTCCGTAAGAGTTGCTTCTGGAAGAAAATAGTATGCCCTCGTTGCGACCGAGAGACCACCATAAGTATTTGTGGCAGTAATCAAAGGAAGAGTAACAGGAACTCCAGAGTCTATATCTCTGATTTTTTGTCTTGTTATAGTTGATACATATCCAAGACCGTAGCAAAATGGACATCTACGGTCAGCGGATTGAGTTTTTTCGTCATAGCAACTGCATCTTCTTTTTTTGTTTTGCTGAAGCAAAAGGATATCGTAACCATATTTACTGATAATTTCTTTATATTTGTTTTTTAAATCCACGATTATCCTCCTAACTCATTAAACGGGACTCTGGTCATATGGTCAGGATACGTTGCACCATATTCGTTGGATGATGCTCTTATCGAACTGCTCATTTTTGCAAAAGTAACTGCTTTGGCAGATGATTCCAACGGTGTCTCCCACTTTTCCATCTCTTCTTTTAGAAGCCCAAGCAAATCGACTAATTCACTCGAACGAGAAGCAGATTCTTCAACTTGTAAATCACCTAGTTTTATGTTTTCAGATTGTCCTACAGTATCTTTCACAACTAGATTGAGAACCAGCATATAAGCAGTTTTATATTTAATATATTCAACAACATAATATGGGATACCCGAATCCTTCCATTTTGCAGAGTCGGAAGTAGTGTTTCCTAAAAATCTTGCATACAGCTGTTGGGAAAGCTCTGCGATTACTTTAGATATTTGTACGTCATCGAAGGAGGACGAGAAATTGCCGAGAATTGTTCTAATCGATTCGATGCTTGCAAAAAAATGCTCCCATATTTTTGTAAACTGAATGGTCTTGGATTCTCCAAGATTAACAGCCGGGTTTGCCGAAGAATGTATATTTTTGGAAAGAATTAATTTGTATGTTTTACCCGCCTCAAATTCAAACTGAGGAATAATTCGTAAGGTTTTTTGAGGAGTTTCTGTTAAGGGAATAGTGTATTCGTAAGACTTGATTTCGAATAGTTCAGCCATGAATTCGTCTGTATCCGCATCTAATATTTGTAAATCTTCATGAGAAATAGAACTAAGATTTATATCTTCTGAAAATACTACTGCTAGCTTATCTAAGTTTTTAGCGATTGAATTGTTTTCCGGATAGGTTCTTACAATGTTTAGATTAAAAGGATTTGTGGGGAGCGGGATAGGTGGCTCTTCCTCAATAACGATAGATTTTTTAATGTAAGTACTAGAAGAAGGTTCCTCTCCTTTGTCGAGCTCATGTTTTATCCAAATATAATAACTACCTGGATTAATCTTTTGAGGTATGTCAATTTTGTTTTCCGTTGATTGAATTGCATAATCTGAATTACTCGGCCATATATATTTAGCAATATCGTCCTCAGAGCTTCTTAGAGAGACTTTAGTTCTCTGACCTACAGAATTCCAAGACACGGAAATGTATCCGTTAGAAGCTTCGACAACTACTCCAGATGGCATTATAGCTTCTGCAGAACTCGGCGTTTCAGCTTGGGTTCTAAATGTGAACGAAGACAACCTGTCGTGTTCGGTCTGAACTATACTAATCGGACCGACAGCCCCTTTCTTAACGTAAAGGGTATAACTAGTATTTTGGTCTAGAGGAGATGTTGGGATTAGCTCCAAGGTTTTTGTGATGTTCTCGTACAAGTATGATAGTTTAATTACTTCACCGTTAACTTTTTGAAGGAAAATTGTGTTTTCGTTAAGGGAATCAACTTTCATAGATTCAGTAAATACAATACGAATCGATGGCATTAGAACAATATTCTCTGCATTTTGCGATGGATAGACTTTGGATACTAAATTTTTTTGCATCGAATACTACCTCCCATCGTTTACTTAGTTAATGTTTCTGGAACTTCGATATTATTTTCAGCTAGAAGAGCCAATAAACCCTCAATAAGAGTATCTTTCTCTTTAACGATTTTATTATGCTCTTTTGTCACTTTTGTTTTGTCTGCTTTTAATGCTTTAACTTCTGCATTAAGAGCCTCAATCGTAGTATTAAGCTGAGTTTCTTTCTCCAAGAATTCTGCAGCTGCCTTGTCTTCTGCCTGAGTATCTGATTTTACTAGTTCTTCTAGTTGCTCTGTATTTAGTTCTGCAGGGTCTAATTTAGTTGCGGTTATGGACTCAGCTGGAGATAACGTTCCTTTTAGTAGGATTAGTGAATTTAATCTTAAAGAACGTCGAATGCCTGTTAAATCTTGGTCTTCGTTGATTTGAATAGGGTGATAAGCTTGATTTGGTTTAAATACGATACCTGTGAATGAATCTTCCCAACCTGCGCCTGTATAAAATGGACTTACTGCTACTACGATATTATTACTCATTAAGTTTTCCTCCTGTTATATGAAAAAAGGAGCCCTTCGGAGGGCTCCCTTTAGGGTCTGGAATTTTTTAGTTTAGTAATTAGAGTTTAGGTCTTCTCACTAGATTTTGTCGTGCTGTTTTGCTTCTTCACCAACATAGTCAGTTGGTAAAGCCATTTCAGCAAAACGACGTTCTGGTGCTGGATAAGTCTTAGCAAATCTGATGTTTTTAGCAACGGCGATACCTAAACCACCATTTAACACGCCAATGCCATAACGCTCTTTTAATTTAAGAGCTTGGATATCACGTGTTGGGTCATCAAACTGCTCTGTAGAAATTTCATCTTTCACCAACAACACTCCTACGTTGTTTCGGTCAACCAAATAGAAGTCGAAAGTCATTTCTCCTTGGTCAAAAACTACATATGGACTAAACATTACATTAATACCCAAAGCATTAGAAGTGTTGAAATTTCGTGGGTCAGTCCCTGCAACACCTTGGCCAAATGCAGCAACAGAAGCGCCTTCTAACGCTGCGTTTTTAGCGAACAAGCTCCAGCATAATGGATGCATGATAATGTCAGTTGGGTTGAATCCAGCTGCCATAATTGATACAGCCATGTCGATAATATCTTCAGCTGCTAATGTTCCATTGTAATTTCCATCAAAACCACGGCCTGTAGGATAACCATCTTCACCAGCAGCGAATAACTTACCGTCAAACACTACATGTCCATGACTAGAGAAATGGCGGAACATATTTTCTTCTTTCAATCGAGCCAATGCACGACCTGCTGCCTGTAAGTGTAAACCAATTACATCCCAAGAACTGTCAGAAATCATTTCGTCAGTAATACTGATTTTCAAACCGTATTTCTTAACTCGAACATCGACAGTACCAGTTCCATTTTTGGTTAGGTTCAATGTTTGTTCTGGGTATTCTTGGCCTTCAGCGACTTCAGAAGCTCTGATAGCTCCAAAATGGATGAACTCCATTGAACGTCCTTCAGAAATTTTGATTTTCTTGAAGAATAATGAAGCTAAGTATTCAGCTTCGGCTGCTTCTGTAACAACTTGTTGGATTACCTTTGGCATTAGAATGCTAGCATCTTGTGAAGTTAAAGCTTCCATGACTTTAACTGATTGTTTTGCTTCAGAGATATTTAAGACAGAGTTTGATGTAAATGAGCCAGAATATTGTGCGATTTTTTCTGTCTGCTCTGTTGTAAAAGTGGTTGTTTTCATTTATGAGGTATCCTCCTTGAGGGATTAGTTTTGAGGTATTGGGTTAAAAACCCAGAGGGTAGTCCCGGCTAAGTGCCGGGAGCGAGGAGATTCAAAGATTATTTTTGAAGCAAGATACGAACAGCACCAGTAGAACCAGCGTAATCCCATTCAGTAGGTAATCCAGCAATCGGGTTAACAACAGCGTCAACAGCTACGGCTACATCTTTGTAGGTACCAGGAGCTAAGTAGAATGCGACAGTATTAGAATCAGCCATAGCTTTAATGTCATCAGCTCTTAATTTGACAATAGTGTCATCTGTTCCGTCGCCTTTAGGACCGACCTTTTTAACTGTTACTTCGACTTCGTGCAATTTTCGAATATTTAGTTTATGCTTCACTTTTACATAAACCATTCCCTCATTGTCTTTATCTTCGTTAACAGTTAGGACACCAGTTTTCGTATCAAGTTTTGTGTTTTCGTTAACACGAACAGCTTCAACATTTTGGTCGTTTTCTTTTAACGACAAAGAGATACGTTCTTGAGCTCGGAAGAAACCATCAGTTAAGAACGGAATACCGCCAGGTTTTACTCCACCTAATTGTTTTAAGAACTCAGGTTTCCAACCTTTAACGGAATAAGGAGCACCATACGGATAACCTTTTCCACCAGGAGAAGCTGGGTTAGAAATTTGTTTCATATATGCTTGAAACTCTGCATTGTCAATGTCCATGTAATATTGCAAGAATCCCATTGGAGGTAGGTCACGAGTAGCGTTCCAAACCTGGCCAACAATCATTTGCGCATTATGTTTCGCTTTATCAAATTTTTTGAAGTTACCATTTGACCCAGAAACAACATAGTCACCAGGGTTTAATCCGCCGGTAGTTCCATATGCAGCTCCAAATCGCATCGCTTTTGCATATTGTTCTGCTGTAGCTAGTTCCGCATGTTCAAACAGTGGTACTTCGATATAGTTACGAGTTAATACTGTTGCTCCAGTGCCTTCCATAGCACCACGACGAGTTTCATAAACATTGTGTTGGTTCAAACCAATAACTCGTTCTGACTCTTCAGTTGCGACTTTAATTGCTGTAGCTGTAAAACCAGTTCCCCGGTTGTATTCAGCTCCTGCTGTCTCAACGATTTTACCTTTAGGAATAACAACAACTTGATTACCTTCTGGACCAAATTCATAAATGAATGGGTCGAATTGGTTATCTGCTGCCACCACGAATTTTTCTGCTGGGGCATTACCTTCTGATACGACTAAATTAGTGTGAGATTTACCCACGGTGCCGTCATAAGTAACACCTGCATTGTATGTATTAGGGAAAAGTGCCATCTTAATGTTTTCCTCCTTGAGAAAATAGTTTTATGTTCATTTTGTTAAAATGTTTTTTAAGAAAGAGATAGTTTGTTCTTGTAGCTGTTCTTTGGTAATTTCTTCTTTATCCTCAGTAGCTTCAGTTGCTTTACCTGCGGGATTTTGAACTTTAGTTACTTTACGCTCCGTAGTTGTATTCATATCTGCTTTCTTAGAATTTTGTGCTTCAGTTAAGCGTTCTTGGATTTTTTCAATTGCTAGTCCATTCAGCTCTTCTGACAATTCTTCAATTGCTGCACCTTCCGTTAAAGCCAAGATTAATTGAATACTTAATTCACGGACGTTAGTATGTTCAGTGTTTAAAGCTTCTTGCATGTCATCAATTGTTTGACGCAACTCTGCGAGTTCTTCTTCTGAAATAATCTGTGTTGATTCGTCCGCTTTATCATCATCTGCAGAGGATTCTTTTGTACTTTCAGCTGTTTCTTTTGTTTCTTCATCTTCGGATGTTTCAGTATCTGTTTCAGTTTCCTCAGTTGTTTCTGTGTCTTCTGTAGCTGTAGTATTTTGTTCTTGTTTATCCTCAGAAGTGATATCGTCATCAACTGTGACATCTTTTGGCTTATCTGCTTCTTTTTGAGTAGAAAGAATGGAGGCTACCATTGTAGCGAGTTCTTTCAGTTGCTGTTCATTCAAGTTTTCAACCCCTTCCGTTACTGAGTTTTCAATATCGTTTGTTTCTTTGTCTTCTAAAGCTTCTGTAAAATTAATAGATTCGTTTGATTCGACGATAATTGATTTATCTGACTTCGTGATTGTTACCGGCTCTTTATTATTGCTATTTGTGGCTTCAGTGACTTCAGTATCTCCATCAAGGATAAAAGAAGATTCTGTATCAACAACCATCGCATCTGAATCCGCTGGAACGTTTACCCATGAAACTTCATCAAACTTGATTTCACCGATAATCCACTGGCATAGTTGGTCATCATAAACTTCACCTTTGTAATGTCCGCAAAATCCTTCTTCTGCTATATCTGTATGACAAATATTGCATCGGACATGAGAACTTTCTCCCCCAATAGAAACTGTCATAAGACGTCCATCTTTAATTGCTTGGATAGCGTCAGGACTAGTAATTTTGGGATATAAAATAATACCAGGTCGTCCAGCTTGTGTAGTCTCAGAAAAGACTGCTTTCATAACTCGACCCGTCGCTTCTGTAAATGTATCGTGGTTGTATATAACTGGTTTTGGATAAGGTCTAACCCAGGAATAAACACCAGTACCCTTTACTGCATCACCTTTAAGTTCATGCGCAGGGTAAATTGTGTCATTACGAGTTGCGCCTGCGTGAATTGCCTCTATTTTTGGAATAATGAATCCTGCATCAGTTACATAAGTACTTTCAGCTAGCTTCTCTTTTCCTGAAATTAGAGGTTTTATGGTCACAGATTCTATAAACTTTCTAGGGTCTGTATTTAGCTTTGGGAATTTTAAATGATTCGCCAAATCGCTACCTCCTATATTTAATTTTCAAAGAAACTACTAACTTACAAAGCACGAGCAGTTAGGATGATAAGGGGGAACTTTTTTAAACCAGCCATCTTCTCTTGTGAGAGTTTGAGTCTTGCATTTTGAGCAGTCACTGTCATTAATACTGATAGTTACCTGTTTATGACCTTCGTCAAAAAGATTGATGCAGTCAGCAAGATTTTTACCGAAAGCTGTATTAAATTCCTTGATATCACCTATACGACGACTAAAAGTTCCGAAAATTGATTCTGTATAGACAGAAGGGTTTTCTTTCTTTTCCAAATTGAGTAGACGACTTTTTAGTGAGATAAATAACCGTTCTACAGTTTGTTCACTTTCGCTTCGTAAATAGTTGTTTATTGATTTTAGTTCTTGGTAGGTTTGAGATGATGTTAGAGTGAGGTTCGATGTAAGAGATGTTGAAGCTATCGAAAGAATGGTTGTTGTAACCTTTTCTCGAGCTAGTTCGAGGCTGAACCCGATAGCACTTTCAACAGAATTTTGTTTCGCAATTCTTTCATTGAAATCATCACGAATACTAATCCATAGTGACTCTAATTGATTAGAATCAGCTTTTTGATTTTCTAACAACGTGAATTTAACCAGTTGATGTTCTTGGGTCAATACCTTTTTAGAAACTTTTTTCTCTTTTGTTTGTTTATCTGAAGGAGAATCTTGTTTACCATGCTGGTTTTCTGGCTGATTAAGGTTATCAACTACGTTTTCAGCACTTGAGGATGAGGAATTTGCGGTTGTATTTAGCATAAAGTGGAATCTACTGAGGTCGTCTGAAGGGTCATAACCCAAGTTTTCTCGAAGTTCATCGAAGCTTATAGCGTTATTATTATAAAGATTGATTTGATGATTCTCTCTGGCCATTTTGGCGGATTGTTCTATTTCGATGAAGTTAAAAGTTACTGCATCGTCGAGGTTTAACACGGGGTCATATCCACCCTCGTATAATATCTCATTAATTAGTTGATGCTGAATTTGGGATTGGAATCGTCGCTGGAAGTCCTTAACGAGGTCGTTTAAATCCGAGTTTTGGTTATCTGCTGTAGATTTATTAGCAGAACCACTTATACCCATTACTGATTCAGACATTCCCAGTCCTGTGAAAACTCTTTGTCTGAAATAAGATAAGTAACTAGACACATCCATAGCTGCGTTACCGTTATTGACTGTTTCAATCTTATGGCGCTCAGGTAAAACATGAATTTCATCCAAACGCATTTCTGAAAGCTTTAGGGCAGTTTCCTCTATTTCTTCATCGGTTGCTTCGTAGCCTTCTTTTTGAGCACCTATCGTATATGTTGTCAGGGGAAATAAATTTCGGTAAATTAGTTGAGAAACATTTTCTTCGATATTTCGCAGAATCAAGACATCGTCTAATACGTTTTGAAAAAAGGGTACTCCAAAAGCCATTCCTGTAGGTCTTCGGTAAACTAAATGCCCTACATTTTCGGGTTTAAGGTCGATTGTTTCACTTCCATCACTTGCGACTTGGTACGTCTCTATTTCGCCTAAAGAATCTCTTTGTACCTGGAAAAACCTAGGACTAATTGGGAAGACTCCTGAAATAGGTTCTCCACCGTAATAGCCAGTAGCTTGAAGTCCGCCAAGATTTTCCGTACCTCTCGCTTTCACTATTGGAGCATTTGAGAAGAGAACAAAGTTATCGCTCAATTCGGTAATCAAATCATCGAATGACATATCTGTTGCTTCTTCCATCAATTTCAATCTAGTTTTGACATAATTTAACGTATCAGCATTACGCCCCTTTAGTTCGTAACCACTTTTAAGCATTAGTGTTGATACTGTATCAATCGCTCTTCTAATATAGCCATCTGAAGAATACGCTTGATAAACAGTTTCTAAATCTACAGGAGACTCTTCGAAACTACCCGTGTTTCCTCCTAAAGCAGGAGTTACTTTTGCCACTCTCGTTGCGCTTGGGTCCCTTTTCGAAGAACTGCTTTTGCCTCCTGCTTCATCTAGCTGATACTTTCGCTCATTAGTGATACGATTGCGATTGGCAGCCCAAAGGTCTCGGATATTCATTTTATGCGCTCACCTCTCATTTAAGATAGATAATTTTTATATGTTGCAGCAGTTGGTTTACCCTTTTCATCCACTAGCTCAAAGAGTTCATTACTGAAGTGAAAGCTTTGTCTAGCGTCATCTTTGTCAAAGACGTTCTCAATTTTTGCTCTTCTCAGATTAGCGGCTTCTTGATTCAAGGAGAAATACTCCTGAGCTCTGGTTTCTTTCAGTTCGTATAGCTCAGTCATTCCTTTTGTCACTTTGTTTAGATACAGAGTCGTATCTGAGTTTTGATTGCCATTGAAAAATGAAAAGCGATGTTCTAAGTCCGCAACAAATTGGTTGAATAATCGCTCGTCTAGTTCATAATCATCTAGCAGCACATCTCTATTAGATACACTGTAGGTATTTCTAAGCTCATTTTTGATAGTATTCTTTTTATTGTTCTCAGAATCTACCGCCAATTTAAGCATTACAGTTGAGCTAGTCAATGCTTTCTGCATATCTTCTTTTGTTTTTGTAATTGAAGACAAGGGTAATAAAAGATTAGACCTATCAATGAATGTCTTTCGGTCTAGATTAGAAACGATTTCTGAAACAATTATCTCGGTTTCCATATTTTTCATTTGTATTGTTTGATAGGCATTTCTTATGGACAAATCTGTGTTCATAACTTGGGTCTTGTAACCTCTAATTTGATACGCATTTTCTTTTGCTGATAGTATCCCATCAGAATTAAAAAGCGATGCTTCCATGAGGTCTTTTTTTGCTATAGTTTCCCTTTCTTTTAATTCATCCATAAGTTTCTTTTGAGTTTGTTCTGCCTTTAAAAGAGTTTGTTCCCATCCTTCTTCATTCATATCTAAAGCAACATCAAATAAGGCTTTGTTTATGAAACGTTGGATATATTTTTCAAGATGGCTGTATTCAATAGAAAGTTCAACTAAGTCGCCAAAAAGTTCAGCTTTTAAGTTTCCTTGTTCGCTTTCTTGCACTTCTTCCCAAAGTTCCACTATATAGGCTCCGCTTGGATTATTTATGTGGTTTAGAGCATATTCGTAATCCCCAATTGATATTTGACCATTGCCTTGAAGGCCTAATGATTCTTTACTTTCGTTAAGACTTTTTAGATAGAAACTATCTTCTGGTAAAACGACTAAATCCTTGAGTTCGAGTCTTAGGTTATCAATAGTTTGGTTAATAGTTTTCTGAATATCTTTAAAGTTTTCTATCTCATCGGTTAAAAGACCAGTGCCTACTTCTTTATCATCAGATGCAGAAGGAATGTATTCCTCAATCTCTGTATCTGATTTAAGGAACCCACCGATTACTTTGCTTGTAGACACGTCTAAATTAGGACGGTATTCTAACGGACTGATGGTTTTTTGAACTAAGTTCGAGTTCTCTTCATTCATGTATATCACCTCAGAATATAAAAATTAGCCCCAAGATTTTAAACTCGGGGCTATTGATACAATATTAAATATCACCAGGATTTCCTTTTTATTGGTGCCCTTCTTTTAGCAAGTCGTGAGCGGTCTCCCCAATTTGACCCCATTTGTGCAGACGTTGATTTTGTATGACCCACTTTGACCTTTTGAAGAGGTGGTTTTCCGGGTTCATCCCAGTCAGATTCCCCTTTTATTCTGGCCGAAGCAGCTTGTCTAAGTCCGTCCAATGTTGTGGGCATGGAAGAAGGGATGGCTCTGGTGATTGTTGCTTTTTTAATCTTATGTATTGTATTAACAAGGTCTGGATAGTTCTCAAGAAATGCGAATAAAGCAAACATCATGGCATCCAAACTATGTTCATCCGTTGAGCTAAAGACAGGCTCTTGTGTTTTTGAAGAAAGCCTAACCACTTGGTAGTTTGTCATCTGTCTTCGAATGGTATCTTCAGTTTCAATTGACGGGATTCTCAATTGACCACGTTCTAATAAGATTTTTGTATGGTTAACAATGAATGGTTTAATTGGTTTTCTTTCTGTGATACGTGTTACTGGGTCTTTTACATTGTAATAGGAACCTAAGTGAACGCCTTTTACTTTATCACCAAGTTTTTCTCTTAGTAACTCAATCTGGTATTCCCCTGCCCCTCGGTCACAATATATTGCGAATGGTCTGTATTGTTCATCTAAGGCTTGAATGAGTTTTACGGCTTTATCATAATGCATTTCACCTTTTGAAACTTCTAGGCGATTAATTACTTTAAATCTTCCAAATCCGTTGTCAATCTCACCCATTTCTGGTCTGGGACGTCGCTTGTCATATGGGTCGTACTCTACTACAACTATATTAGTTGCAGCCCCATATTTATCCCAGTCGACACCGATTGCTACTAATCCATTTCTATCCAATGGTGTCTGAGATAATCGATAGCTCGATGATGCTGCTTCATCTATCATATCTTTATCAAATACACCTATCATCTCTGAACCGAATTCAGCTAATACTTCGTGTTCATAAGCAACAGCCGAAAATTGTTTTTTTAGTTCAGATTCCATAGATTCTGACCAATTGGGGTTAACCATCGTCGGGAAATAAAACTCTTTCCATCCCTCGGCGGTTTCTCTGTCATAGGTCTTCGGATTGTAGATATATCCTTCGGGCGTGTATTTGGGTATTACTTGCTGGTCTTGGTTGAATTTCAGTTCAACACATGTTTTATAGAACATTCCACGTCGACCAGTTGGCGTAGAAGCTATCATGATTCCAATTTCTTTTGGATTTTCTAAAGCAATGGCTGAAATAGTATCAAAATCCGCATCCGACATATAGTCAACTTCCTATTTGGTTCAATGCTCGTTAGGCATTTCTCAGATTACTCTGAGGTTCAGACTATATCATCATCTTCTTGAATGAGGTCCGAATGGTTATGTTTTATGTTCCACTTGGACTTATTGACGTCTGGTCTATTTACTAAATAGCCAGCTTTAGTATCCATGAACAAATCAAATTCTTTTCCTTGAAAATCGTAATACCATAACTTCGTATTTTTATTTGAGAATTTCAAGTTCTTTACACGAATTTTTGTTGCCATAATCATTCTTTCTCCTTTCTCGAGATGCCTTGCGCTTCGGAAACACTGTTTCCTATGCGATTAATTAATCGGCTTACTAGTCGTTGCACTTTCAAAATAGGTAGCCCATGCTTCTTGAAATGACGATAATGGTTCAGCAAAAATGCTTTGTACCGGATACATTTTAGAGTAGTTTTCTTTACTAATTGTAAAAGGTACATCATAGAAGGTCTCATGTCCTCCATCTTTTGCAATATACATTAGTATTGTCACGTTTTTATCGTCTATATCAACAATTTCATCATAATTGAAATTTACATTTTCGCCATCAACATCGTAATAATACCAACGTTTACCTATTAAGCTTAGCTCAGTATTGCCCGGTTTTTGGTAAGCAATAGTTGTTTTATGTATATCATTTATTAATTTTTCGTTCAAAGCTTGTAGAGGGTAATCAACAGAATCTGAGTTGAAAATTCTGTCTGTAGGTTTGTATTCCTTAAAATGAACCATTTAACTATTTCCTTTCCGGGTTTCACTGAATTCACAAGGTTATCGACATACGTCACCGTATGAAGGGACAAAGTTTTATCCATGTAGAGCCAGTCAGCTCTTTGTCCCCGTAAACTACCACCTTCACTACCTGATTTGGTACCAGCAGTAAAGAGTTTTATTACGGAGCCATTTTTGAATGCTATAAAGTACGGATTTTTTGTTTTGGATTTGATTGATTGTGCTAATATTTCATTACTCTCGATGTTTTTAACGAGTTCATCGAATATCAGACGAGCCTGGTTATCATACGGAGTAGCTACCACACACACAGAACCATTAGGGTTTTTGCCCCCATTACAGGTAAATGCTACCCATAATATATGTGCAATCATGGTCCAGGTATTATGTACATAAAAGTCTTCAACAACAAGATTTTGAGTTTCAGGAACAAAAACATCATAGGTTTGTTTTTTTCCAAGAGGTTCAATACTTACTATCTGGTCATAATATATATCAGATTGAGCAATTTCTTTTAAAATATCCGAATTGTATTTTTCCCCTAAAAAAAGGAGCTTATCTTCTTGGATTGTTTTTGCACTGGATTTCCTTAGCTTAATGTTCTTTCTAGCTACTTCATTTTCAAGGTATTGACCACGTGGGATAAGTAAAGGCCTATCTTCTTTTGAGATTGCAACCAAATAAACATCCTTATAGTTGCGTATAGCCTCGGGCGCTATTTCATTATAAAAAGTAACTATGTCAGAGCACTTATAAATCATCATTTGAATATAAGGGGCTTTATTTGCTATTCTATTGACCATGGAAGCTTTTATTCCGAATCTAAGCAATAGATGACTCAAATCGAGTAGGAAATCTTTATTTCTGCCACCATATCCAATTTCGGGAGTTTCTCCAGCAAATGACCATCCTTGAGAATCATAGATAGCGGCCAAAAAGATGCTCAATTTTAATTGAGTATATTGATAAACTTCGGAAGGAATTCTTCCACCTGATTCTCTAAATAGCTGGATAACTTCGTTAGATTTAGACCTATCAATCAAGTAAAAGAGCTTTTGACTCTTTTGAATAAGTTCTAACCCTTCTTCACCACAAATGCGGGAGATATCTGACAAAACCTCATCATTTTTGATTTCGATTGTAAGGATATTGGCAGAGGCTTTGCAAGAAGTAGACAGATAAGCTAATAGTTTTACAAAGTTATTGCTTCTTTGGTCATTACTGCCAAACACTCTGAGATTCTTTGGAGTTGCTACAAATTCGCCGACATTTAAATCTTGAACTTCTACCCAACCATCCACCGTTAATAACGGGTGATTTTCGGTCAGTTTGATTTCGTTTCCTCGTCTTGTTGATACTTTATATACAGGCTTCATGCCATTGTCTTCGATTTCGAATACTTCAGTAAATACATTCTTAGGTTTTTCTCCCAGTGATACTACCTTAAATGATTCTCTCTGGTCGTAAAGATTTTTTACTGTTTCATATCTTCCGTCCGCAAGAAGAATTCGTTGATTTTCTTCTATGCATTTTCCGATACGACGTCCACATCTTAACACTTTACGATTATGCGGATGTCGAAGAATCTGTTCTTGATACCATCGTGGAGGGTCTGAAAGGTGATGCTTGGCCCACTTAACTGGGTCTTTCATAATTTTCAGCATCTCCGTCGAATGCAAACTAATATTGTCTTCTATCTCGGACATAAAAAAAATCACATCCTTTCGGGTTGAATACAACCCTTAAAGTGTGATTTGTCAACAACTTGGAATTATTTTTCTCCAATATCGAAATTTGTAAAAAACTTGTTTACAAGCTTTTCTGAAGATTCGTCTCCCTCGCTTGCTTTTGTTTTTAGATTATTTAGTGTTTCTTTATCTCTAGTTGATTTTGGTTCTCTATCGAAGTCTTCGTCATCTCTTGAGTCTGAGCTATCATTTTCAACTTTATTATTAGGTGTGTAATTTACAGGTGTATTTTGTACATGTACTGAATCTTGATTAAACTTATGAGTTGCTAAAAATTCTGACGATGCCCCGTTAATTAATTCGATTCCTGATTTTTGTAAATAAGCTAATGTTAATTGAAAGTCTGTAAACTCATGTCTGACTTCTTCAGGTATCGAATGATAAAGTAATAATGCCCTCTGAATGTCCCTAGAAAGAGTAGATTTACCTCTACCCTTTCCTCCTTTAAGCTCCGAAACAAGTTTAGAAAACTCTGGACTCTTCTCACTATTAAATACGAAGTTTTGCGTTTCTTGAGCCATTTAACTTCCTCCTAAATCATTGAAGAACCAAGTTTATAAAAGCCACTAACCCCCGCTGTCTGGGTATTTTCAGGTGTTTTGATGTCTTTTGGGTCTACTCCAAAAAGATTAATAAACTTATCTTTGACGATATTAACGCCTCCACCTGTGAGAATAAATACATCTATACGATTCTTGTCAGTTAATTGAGCATCAATCTTGTTAGTCATTTCATTGACAAATCTTGTTACTGCTCTATCAGCTTCTGTTGAAATATCGATAATCTCTCGTTTTGAATACGTGATTTTCATCCCGTTTTTAAAGGCTTCTTCTACTTCGGTTCTTGTAATTTGTAAATTAGCATTTTTACTATTTACTTCTTTTAACACCTGGTTATAAATGGTCTTCATGCCTTCTCTGAATGTTTGACTATCTTCTAACCTCTTCCCTCTTTGAAAGATATCAAGAATAGTCGTTCCTGCTCCGAAGTCAACGATAGCAATTCTATCCTCTTCAAAGTCGGGATGCAGGTCATTCCCTTGCATGTAAATGTCTAGAACAGTTCCTAACGGCTGCTCCATTATATTTACCGCCTTGACATTGATGATATAGTCTACCCCATCTCGAGTAACCAAGTGCTTGCGTTTGAGTGATTTAACTAGATTTTCATGATGCTCAGTGTTTACTTCTGATGAAGGAAGTCCTGCAACAACAACTACATCTACAGTTTCTCCAAAGTCACTTGCTAATTCAGCAAGAACAAATTCAAACAACATTGTAAAGTACATTTGTTCATATCTAGCTTGAGTTTTATAAGTTTCAATTAGTTTGTTTGGTTCAATAAAATTGGGATTGCTTATCTCTGTACCCCATACATACTCAGCATCATCATTCGCTTGCTGATATATATGGTAAGTCTCTCCTCTTTTCTTGTCTTCAAATAAACCTTCCTCTCCTATTGCCGATAAAGGCGCTAAATTTGAAGGTGCTAGAAGTTCTCTTACGGAACTTTTAGCTTTTACGAATCCGTTACCCAAATCTACTGCGAATACTTCTAGTTTTTTGGCCATAAAAAAATTCACTCCTATAGTATTTCTTTTTATAAATACATCCTATCAAACTAAAAGTAATATTTCAATAGATACAGGTGTATATTACAGGTGCATTTAACAAATGTCGCTAAATTCTTAGGCGGCTCTAATAATACAGGTGTAAAAAGCATGTGTAAAAAGCAACTGTTAAACGAGAATAAAAGTAG
>NZ_NGLF01000003.1:36395-59321 GCF_002140695.1 Enterococcus sp. 4E1_DIV0656
ATGGATTTCTTCATAGAATTATAAATATATTAAACAATAAAAAATGAAATAATATATTAGTGATTATTATACGTAAAATGTTATTCGTAAAAGCGAATAGTAAAGTATGAACAAATAGTAATAAAAATAGAAATATAAATATATTTAGGTAATTAATACAAAAATTATTGAAAGTTACCTGCTTCCATAGGGTGACAGCAATCGTGCTTCGCCACCTAGAGCGGACCTGGCGTTGAGTTTATTGCCCTGAATCTGTTGTACAGCTGCCTGACGCATTGTTTGAGCCTGTTGTGTATCGACATAACCGCCACCAACAAAGCCTCTACTTTGAGACTCTAAATCCATACGCATCTGTTCTCCACGTCGTTGTCTAAATTCATACGCTCCTTTTGCGCCAGCGTATATTAATGGTGCTGTTTCAAACGCACCATACAATAATGGGTTTGTATAAGAGAAGAGGGTAGAAGCTGCTGCTTTTGCCGCAGAGCCAGCTAATGAACTACCGTTAGCACGACTTTGCTTGTAATCTGGAATAACAGTAGCAGCAACTCCTACAGAGCCGAGAACTTTCATGGGATTATTTTTAATTCCTGATATTGCTTTACTCGTTATAGAAGAAATGTTTGCCAAGTTTTTCAACTCCTATCCATGACGTTTATTGTGCATTCCAAACAACATAGAGCCATCGGCGCCCAGTGATTTATCCACCTTAGCATCTGATGTCATGGCTGGAGCTTCCACAATTCCCATCGATTGCTGAACGTTCTTTTTTGCACCTTTAGTTACTGCTATCAAGTTATCCATATTATTAGTTCTTGCATTTGTTGGACCCAATAAGGCATCAACACCATTTTTAGGAGAACCACCTCCAACAACAGCCAATCCTCCACCGACAACACCTGCAGTTACTAATCCAGTAGTTAATTTATTTGCTGAATAACCAGTATAGAGATTTTTCAAGCTTTGTTTAGCTTCTTTCTTTAAGAAGACTTTTTTTGCGATTCCTGAGGCTTTACCTAATTTTGACATAGAAGGACCTCCTAAATTTTAGTATGTCCGTTAAGACCATTTAGTGTTTGTGCCATTCTTGAATTTTTAAGGGTGTCAGTTAATGTAGAGGCTGATTTAGTCATACCTTGTTTAACATTGTTAAATCCTCTTGTTACTTGTTCTTTAGAAGGTACACCAGCGGCTTTTATTCCTGTTGAAATTGTATTTATTCCTGCACCATAGACTGCTCCTCGACCGGCAGAGTCCCAAAAGTCATCTCCAGTTACTACAGAAGAAGCACCGCCTACTGCAGCTCCTGTAATAGCGCCTCTAAACATCGTTTTTCCAACTCCAGCTGCTTGAACTCCTTTCCAAGCGTCCATGCCGTAATCCATTGAACTTCTAGCACCGGCTTTTGCTATTTGTCCTGCTTTCATTGCGTTTTGACGTAATCCCATTCCAGCCTTTTGGCCCAGTGGAATACCTTGATGCTTTAATGTTCTACCTTGATTGGCTAATACTCTTGCTCGTTGAGCTGCTGGTACTGATAAGTTACGAGCTTTTGAAGCAGTAACTCCAGCTGCTTGACCGAGTTTCTGACCTAATCTTTTTGCAACACTTATACTCGCCATTTTACTTACTCCTATCTAGTGTATTTGGAATTTCCCATATTTGTATGTCCTATTCTTTGATTGAATAAGTCCAAGGGCATTTGTCCAAGTTGATTGGAAAGCGCCTTTCTTGGATTTTTTCTGTAATTCATTTGGTCCTTTTGTTGTTTTTTTAAAGCTTTTAAATCTGCTCTTCTTTGATGCTTTACCTGTTGATGTTCGTTTATCTTAGAGCCAGTATCAATAGCAGTTCCTAAAGCAATATACCCAGCAGATATCTTCATTCCTAAAGACATTGCCTTACCTATATCAACACTGTTTGTTCTAGCAATAGCTTTTTTGATTACTCCAATTTCAGACATAGCCAACACCTTTCATTCAGTAGAAATACCGATTAGTTAAAGGGTTTTGTTCGACGAAAAATTTTTTTTGAATTACCCTGTGCAGTGTACAAACTATTCACCGCCCATTTCTCTTTGCCTTAGTACATATTCTGGCTCTTCAATTTCAACCAATTCTTCAAAGTCAGCTTCAATAGGTTCCTCACCAGCCAATTTGGCCTCTTTGAGTATCTTAGCGGCATATGAAGAAGGGTCTAAGTTGGCGGATATCCGTTCACCTGACTTATCTTTTCTAGTCGAATTCAACAGTTCTAATGTTCGATTTCTTTTTGTTTGAATTTTATCTTTATAGATGGCTGCTTGAGAAATCTCTTCTTTGTACACTTCATCTCCACTTTCTGTAATAGACTGGAGTACGTCTTTTACGAAGTCACCTTCAATAGCCATCTTGTTCTCAGCTCGGAGAATCTGTACTTCATAATCAATTAAATCTTTGAGTAAAGACAAATCAACTGAGTCATCATCTCCAATCTCTAATTCAGTTTTGTAAGCATCGTATCTAGTTATTATCAAGGAGATTTCAAGAGGACATCTTTCTCCGAGTGTACATAAACCCGCTTTTAAAATCGGACAGACTGGTGCATATTGACATTGTTCTTCTTTACAAATCATAGGTATTGAAGAGTATAGTCCGTGTTTCGTCTGATACATCTCTACACCTTGCTGAATCGCTTCTAATCCTTTAGGAGATAAACCCCAAACGTTTTTTTCTGGTACAGCAATAGGGGCGTGGGTAGGGGGTTGTATTAAATCAGCTTTGTCTTTTAGAGCTTGTAAAGATTCCACACGCTGGTCGATACTATTTTTTTCATTCACTGGACTTTATGCCCCCTTTTTATATACTTCGTGAACCTCAATGTTGTTAATGCCAACTAAATCTATCTTTAAGAAATCAATCTTTTCAGTCGGCTTATTTATTTTATTAATTACAAATCTGTGATTGTTTATTACATTCTTTTTAGTTTCCTGTTTCGAAACCTCTCGATGATGATTATTTCTAAATCCTTTAATAGCCATTAAGCTTTCCTCAATTCTTTTTTCAGATTTTTTGCCAAACTAACTTTTTCTCAATCATTGTGTGATTGTTTATGTTTTTATAGCATGTAAGTCGACCTCTTCTTTTGCAATTTGGACATTCTATACAGAGAGTCGGATAAAAAGCAGGGGAGGAGAGAGGTTCTAAATGACTTTTAAACTTATCAAAGTCAAAATGCTCGCATCTAGGCTGTGTATAAGGGACAGGCTTTAATCCGAATATTTCTTTTAAACCGATTTTTTTTAGATGCTCGATAATTGTCTTGACCAATAGATTCACCCACTATTCGATTTGTCTGAACGAAATCTAACCATTCGCATTCAATATTTCAATCCCTAATAAAAAAGAGGGAAAAGTCCCTCTTAAGTACGATAGCTAGAAAACAATTTGGAATGCATAGATTACCGCCTAGTTGTTCGTTTAAAGCCTTTTGATTTTTTTTATGTACAATTTACTTATTGCATCATTTCAAAGCCATCTGAGCTATTCTGGTAGCAATAAATGGTTAAACTACCGAATCCATTACTTGTTGTTGGAAAGTAAATATTTCAAGAATTTCAATCCATACTCTTTGTAGAGAAAGCAAGTCACAATATACGTTTTTTTTACGTAAGATTTTTTTTAGGGAGAGTTTGACATTTGATAGAATGATTTTCTTCTACAATCAGCAATAGTGAGATTTATTTAATACTGAGGTACAGGCCCGTTTGCTTTCAAATTTGCAGAAACAGTTTCCTCTGGAGGGAAACAAGAATGGGTGGAAGGGAAGCTGCCAACTGTAAAGCTGTCATCTATTAGAATAAAGCGAAGTTTTAACTCTGAATCAGAATATCCTAATATTACTGGAGTTTCTGCTTTGAACTTTTCTTCCGGCATAAAGAATTTCATAAATGGTTGATACAGGGACTCTTTATAATTGGGTAGAACAATGTATTCTTTGTTTGGCTTCATGTACTTACCTAGTTCAATCAAATTTAGTTTGTAGAATTGGGTCACTCCACCAATGTTGTCTTCATACTCTCGTATATGAAACTGGGAACTAACTCTCACTCTTGCCTCCCCAATTTCTTTCAAGCCTAAGTCATCTTTACAAATTATTCTCATTACTTCATTTTCATTATGGTATAAAACTATTGGTTTCATAGACGATTTCCTTTCGATGTGGGGGGTTAGGGTAGGGAGAGAGAATGGAAGGTGGTATCGTCCAATTGTGTCTCCAACAGGGACAAAAGTTCTTCTTTAGAAGAGGCCTTTGTGGCTAAGTCAATTAATTGTGTTTCAGCTTCAGTTCGTTTGATTATATTTCTGTTAAAGTATTGAGTTTTCGCATCTGCCCAACGGATATTACCTCTAACGTAACCTCTAGAATTATCGATTCTGTCGATAGAATAATCAGGGAAGGGTTTTTCACCGATTTCTTCGAAGAATGCCCAAGGGTCCGTAATAAAGTCTGGTTCAATCTTTTCTCCATACTCAATTACTTTGTCATAGCGCTCGAAACTCGGTGATTTAGGATTAGTTGTTCTATACACCATTCCTCGCCAGTTTCCGTACCAAGGTTCATGTGATGCCCCATGGGTTTTATTTAAGGAGCTTGCACTAAGTACCCTAAGACAACCGCATGACTTTAAATCTCCTCTACGAAGTTTGGTTCCAGGTAATGAGACTATGTTTCCACACTTGCACTCACACTTCCAAAATGCGCCTCTTCCACTGGAATTGTCTTCGTCCAATTCGAGAACTTTCAGCCAGCTAAATTTCATACCTTGGATATCAATCCGTTGTTTTTCGTAGCTTTCTTTCCGCAACTTGTTACTACAAGATGCACACTTTTGGGCCTTTAATCTAAGAGTGTTTGCTCGAGTAGAAAACTCATTGCCGCATGCGCATTTACAAATCCAATATTTGTTCTTCTTAGTCGATTTATTGAAATCTAAGCGAAGTACTCGGACTCCATTTATAATTTGGTCTGTATAATCTATCGTGTTCGTCTTTCCTTCCTCCTATCTTTCATCTTTTCTTTTTAGTAATTCCATTTAATCGTAAAGTAAAGAGGGTTGTTGGTTATATTTTTAAAATTATTCGTATTTATATTTAATTTTAGAAATAAAATTTTATTAAAATGTCTTCGGCAAGATAGTGTGCAGGAAGGGGGAGGAGAAAAAGAGCCTTATCAACTAAGATAAGACTCTCCAGATAATGCTATTAATCAAGTGAAACCAGTTGGACATTTCCTAGACCAGGAATGTTAAATGTCTGAGTCTTCATCGAACCAGGTACGTTTTCTTTATCGGTTTTTGAATCTGCTAAGGAGGCAAGTTTACTTTCGATTCCTAAGCTCATAGCTTTTGATAGAATGCTGTTTAGAGTTTCTTTTGCAGCAGGAACTGCTTTTTCTTGTAGCAAAGAGCTTAGAAAATCAATCTTTTCATCGACAGCCTTGAAATTTTTTGATACTTCGGAAATTTTCTCTTCTGAATTTCGTGTAAGACTAGATAATAGGTCGATAAAACTCAATTCATTTTGCTCATCTTCAGAATCGGAAGGCTCTTCAAGTTTGATTCCTAACATTTTTACAGCTTCATCTTCAGTCAACTCATGAATACCATTTTCATCGACTGCATACATCACGTTTAATTTTGAAGGATATTCTTCGATGTCCTCATCATTCTCGAATTCAAAACCCTCTTCATAATTAGGGAAATTCATTTGGTCTTCAGTTTTAGACGACTCTAGTTCTTTTGCTTTTTCTCCAGCAACTAGCAAAGCATCAAAGAATTCAGTAATCCGGTTTCCAAGAGCTTCTTCTGAAATCTTTTCTTCACTAGCTTTGTCATCAGAGTAGTTATGGATGAAATCAATTACTTCAAAAAGAGATAATAATTTGTTTTCTAACAAATCATCTTGAAGTGAGAAACTCTCAAAAGTTGGCGTAGACAAGGCATCAATCACAGCTAGGCTAACAACTTCAAAGTTATGGTCCAGATTCTGCGGGGAGAGATTCTTCTCCTTTGCTACCTCTCGTGCATGTCCTACTTCGTCAGATAGTAATAAGTGGCTGTTTAAAAGGGTTAGCTTTTCATTTTTTAAATCTTTTGTCATGTTTATATTCTCCTTTAAAGTCCGTTTAGTTTCATCATCATGCTTAACCTAAAAGGGGATACTCTCCCTTTCGCATACCCAAGATAATGTTAACCAATAGACCTGTCTAGCCCTAAATAAAAAAAAGGGAACCTCTTGTGGGCTCCCTTGCTTTTTCGCTTATTTTCTTATTTCATTTCTAAATCATCGGTATCTAGTTGTGATTTCTTCATGTCAATTATAGGTCTAAAATCAAAAACGTATGGTTCTGGATTTTTGAAGTCGTTTGGAATACCGGTATTAATAAAAGATGCAGCTAAGTCTACCTCAAGGTTGTCAGAAAAGGTATAGTATCTAAAGAATACAGATACCAGTTCACCTTCTTCCTTATAATCAATCACATTCTTAATCATCAGGTAATTGCTGTTTTTTAAAGGCTGATTACCGACAGTGACCATTTTGCCTTCAAACAGTTTTTTATTGATTATAAAGCTTTGTTTTAAATTCTTACAATACTCTTGAATTTCATGTTTTTTGAACAACATGCTCAGAACACGAACATATGGAGCTTCGCCAGCAACGGTCATTTCATTTCCCGTCCTCACGTCCACATCTTCAGTCTTCCAATAGTGAATATCTATTTTTGAAGGTTTAAGTATATACTTGTTCATTCTAGATAATTCTGCATCTGAATAGTTGTTAGTATCGTTAACTACTGTGAAACTAAAGTTTTTCTTTGGAACAAACTCTTTGAGCTCTCTGTCATAAGTCTTACTATCAAATAATTTGAATTCGTCAAAGAGTTTATTTTGGTTGATTGATATATCTGGTTTGTATTCTATCAAAGGCCGAGAGACCTCATAAGTTTTACATTCGATAGT
Organism: Enterococcus sp. 4E1_DIV0656; assembly: GCF_002140695.1. Taxonomy (NCBI): domain Bacteria; kingdom Bacillati; phylum Bacillota; class Bacilli; order Lactobacillales; family Enterococcaceae; genus Enterococcus; species Enterococcus sp. 4E1_DIV0656. The sequence continues at coordinate 43,396 of NZ_NGLF01000003.1, forward strand.
AAGAGCCTCTGTATCTCCTTTAAACACTAAAGCATATAGGCCGTTAACCACACAGTTTTCCCACGGTTTGGCCGATATGAAATAAGTGAGGTTTACTTGGTTTTGTTCATAAGAAATGTCTCTTGAAACAACTTTTCCTATTGAAGAGGGTTTAATCCTAGACCATAAAGCTCTATTAATTGCATCCACAACAATCTTCATTCTTGCAGCTCTTGAAATCATTGTCCGCTTATTATTTGTGTTTGTTGTCGCAAGCATAAACATATCAGTATATTCTGAAATATCTATATCCCATGAAGAAAGAATGTATCCAGAAACCTCATTCATCCGTGACCAATGAATCTCTTCAACTGGCATATGTCCATCAACAGAAAGAGACTTTCCAGATAACATTTCATATTCTTGAATATCATCTATAGTTACTTTATGAATTTCATCACTTAGATAGCTAATGCTTAAATATTCTTTTGAGGACTTCGGTTCATCCGACTTTTTTTGAATGTCAGCTATTTCCTTTAGATACGTCTTTATCATTGCTTCATCATAACTTGGTGATGAGCTCTTGTCTAAAAAATTCTGTACGATAATCATAATACTCATCTCCTGAAAAGTTTGAACTAACTACTACAACTTATTAACTTTTATAGAGGTAAATAAAGCTGAAATAGGGATGAACACACTGTGTTATCCTATCCTAATTATACACCAGAGTGATAACTAAAACAAAATGTTAAGTTTTATCTTAATTACATTTTTTTGAGAAAAAACTAAAAAAACATAGTTATTCATTAAGAGTAAAAAACTTGCACCCTTCCAATCTTCCACGCCTTTATTTAACCGAATCAGACTCTTTCAATCAAATGAAAAAGTTCTATCAATCAGACCCCCAAATGAATAAAAAACCTTTTCAAGAAGGAGTTAATTTTCTCAATAAGGTTATGACTATTTATTTAAAATCAATCTAATTACTTGAAGACATACTGGTCCCGTCAAAAACATAAACGGGGTCTAGCTGATTATGGCTAAACTACTGTGACCTGCAGAGTTTTTACGCTCACCTGAATACCTTGCAACCTATTTTCTCCCTTATTTTCTTACTTCACTGGGATTCTAGGTAATATTCTGCAGTCCCCTGAACATATGTCTATGTTCAAAACAGGCTCCACTCCCTACCGATATTCAAGTCCTACACACATTAACAATATTCCAATTGAAGATAAATATAATCTATTATTTTATGCCCATTATATTTACTTGTGTCGCAACCAGGCCCCGTAGTCAGGCGCAAGCTCTGTATATCAGTTTCATACCGGCTTGTTTTATGCTTTTGAGAATTCAGCTAGGGTCCTCATTGGCCCATTTTGCAGATAATCATCAATTCTCTCAGTCACCATATAAATTTTCTAGATTGAGGATGCTCGTGGCTCAGTAACCGCACCACATTATTCTTCCACTGTTTGTTCCTCACTTACAGTCATGTTATTAGTCTCTGGCATCTCGGATGATACTCTCACATATCAAACTGAGTTTCGTTCTTCGCTTGCTTAGAATAAAGCCAGTTGGACGCTGTGTCTAGCCCCTAAATGAAAATTCACTCAACAAAGCTCAAAACTTAGTAAATTTTAATATTGAGAAAATGTAATTCAGCTAAGGGGGGGCCCCTCTGATTTTAGCCCACCCCCTATGGTGACCGCTGTGCACTGAACTAGGTACACCCTATAGAATGTAGAAGTTTTATAAATTTTTCTGGCGCAAGGTAGTTGTATAAGAATGATTGGTGGATTCTTTCGGTGCCCACCCATCAAGCTTATAACAACAACAAAAGAAAGAAGGAATTGTAATGTTTAAATTTATGAAGGATTTTTGTGAAGGATTCAAAGAAGGAGTTACGGGTCAGGTAACAATGGTTGAAGAGAAGAAAGATACACTAGTTGCTCAATCAACAGGATGGACAGTTGATTCTTCAGTGACGGTGGTTTCTGATATCCATAATGTTATTGCTGATGATGAGCCAGTAATAGTTGATGAAGTGACCTCTGCCGCTAAAACTGGCGAGTTTGTAGGTAAAGTTTCTCGTACTGTTTTAATTGGCGCAGGCTCTTTGTGTAAGAAAGCTGTAAAACTAGTATGGGATACTGGTATGTTCGTTTTGAAAGCTCCTTTTAGAATCTGCATGTATGTCATTAGAACAATTCGCCGTTATAAGAGACTAACCTCAATGAGTTATGAGTGGATGGTGATGTCCCAAGGTAATGTTCCTTTATCAACACGTACTGCTTTTATCTTTAATAGCATCTACAGAGCAATCGTCACAGAAATTAAATATGGTTTAACAGGATTAGTAATATCATTCGATTAATAGAATTTTATTACTAATTTTAAATATAAAAACGAATATGGAGGAATATATGATGAAAACAAAGAACTTTAAGGGTGGATTTAGAGCGGTATTAGGAACAAGCGTGTTCTTCACTGGATATGCATACGGGATGATTGAATTGACTAAAGCGATGAGTGTTATGGCTTATGGGAATCTTATTGTTGGGATAATTGGCCTAATATTCTTTGTATTGCTGCTTAAATGGATTGGATTACTTTCAACAAGTTTAAAGTATCGTTTCAAATTACTCGGTGCCCTGTTAATAACTGTTGGATTACAAGTATTTCTTGGAATGACAACAATAGCTTTTCTTACTGCAGCAGTGTTGATTCTATTCATCAGTAATGATGCTCAGATTGAACAAATTATCAAAATGAAATAAGAGAGCTCTCTCTTGTAATAAACAAATAGAAGAAAGAAGGAAAATATAATGACAAACAATGCAAATTATTCAATGGAGTACGGATTTAATCATGGATGGGTACTAAATACAGATACAGGTAAGAAAGAACAGATGAAAAAGGAGGACTATAAAATGGTCATGGCAAAACAGGTTGAACAAAACAAATTGATTCAAGCATTACAAAATAAAAAAGAAATGAAAGAAGCAGGGGATATGAGAAAGAGACTAGACGGTGTTGTTCGTAGAAATGTTGAGTCTTCATCTTTGGAAGTCTTATTCACGACAGATGAAACACCATCAATCAATTCAGTGTTTAAATCTTCTAAATTGATGGGGTTAAATGCCAAACAGTTTGCAAAAGTATTCGGAACACAACAGTGGGCTATTCAAGAGTTTGAAGAATTAAAAGCTGCAGCTCTTCATGGGGGTATCGTCATAGGAGTAGAAGAGAATCTCTATGATGCGACAAGTCCTAACTATCATTGGGCGCTGGATTCAGCTGGACAACAACATCGCCAATTAGGTAGATTCATCGAAAACTATAAGATTCAAGTTGTTGAAGACTCTATTGAAGGACTCGTGAGCAAAGAAAAAGAAGTAGATGCATACGTATTACCACACATCTACTCCCTTGAAATTAGTGGACTCATTCCTGGATTGTTGAAGAATCCAGTTACAAATGAATTAACTAATGAGCTAGGCCGCTCTATCTTGGATTATATCAGATATGCTATTACATTTGAAGAAGCATCTTCAGGTATGGATTTTGTTAAGCCATACAACTTTTTGGAGTTTGCTTATGGTTCAGTATCCCAGTTAAGAAAAGGGGATAATGATGCTGTCGTAACTGCTAGTATTGACGCTAATCAACCGACCATTACAACTTTGGCGATGCTTGCCCAAACAGGAGTTACTTTTGATAGCTTTGCCAAAAAGGTAGGAGACGACAAAGTTAAGTTTCCTATGAATAAAATCTTCACTCGTTTCAAATTAGCTAACTCATCAGGTATTGAGCTAGGTTTGTTTGACAATGTCGGGAAAGCAGTTGTGACAGAAAGAGTCTTTAAATTTCATGAAAAAGATGGCGACTCGTACAAACAAGTAGATGTTGTTGGTCAACACTATGCGTATGAAAATGGTCGGACTATCCTGGTGTTACCAGAAGACTTTACAGTTATCAAATCTCATCTGATTGAAGCTCCAGTATTCAATGAGAACAAAGAGATGGAATTAGTTTCTGATTATGAAGTTGTCATCGATGCTCCTAAGACAGATGGTATTTCATACATGGACGAATCTGTAGCACGTGAGATTTACCAAGAGATGAATGGTAAAAAGGGCATGCAAGCCGCCGTTCAATTTCGTATGACTCCTTACAGCAAGGGTTTGATGTTAGCAGTGCCTGGTCTTACTAAACGACTAGATGCAGATATCATTTTGTTTGCTGGCGCAGTGAAAGCATCGATTCATCACTTCCTTGAAGAAGGCGATATCTTCTTCTCAGCATTAAATGTCAATCGCAAAGTGGAAGAAAACATGGTGGGACGTTTGAGTCGACAAGGATACTTGAACCTATTTAACAATGCAGAAGCTGCTAAGGCTGCAATCGAAGAAAATGCTGCAGTATGGGAAAAGGTATCTGATTTAGACCCTGAGTATGTTAAAGCAGTATTCAATGTAAATGATGACATGGAATTAGAAGAACTATTGGCCAATGCTAGTGCAGATGATTTAACTCGTCAATTAGTAAAAGCTAATCCAGTAGCAGCTTTGAAATCTGGAGCAACAAGAGAGAAAGTTCAAAGTTACTTGAAAGGAACCTATGCGAAAGTTGCATCAGGACAATTCCTTTATATGAGAGATACAGCATACGCATATCTAACAGTTGACCCTCTTCTAGTAGTTGATTACTTAGTAGAAGGTCTTCTTTCTGTCGTTTATGAAGAAGGGATGGAAGCTGGGATTAAAGTAGATGGGATTGTTCTCCCTAGAAAAGTAGATGGTCAATTAGTTCCAGCTTATGGAGAAGCAGGATGTATTCGATTCCCTATGCTGCATACTAAAGAAAGTAGAAAGGTAATGGCTGACGGGACTGTATCTGGTTTTTATCAGACAGCAGGTGGACATTCAAAAGGTGGGTATGCAAGTAGATACCGTGAAGCAGTTAAACGTGGGTTCTTTGAAGGATGTGTGGTATTCAGCTTGTGGGATATGAATCCTGAAGCAATGAGTGGTGCCGACTTTGATGGAGACTTTGCCATCATTACTCTAGCTGAGAAAGTTGTTAAGCATATGAAACAACAACCATTGTTCTTAGACTACTCAATTCTTAAAGACGCTAATGGTAAAGAAACATTAGTAGCAGGTTGCCCATTTGGTCAAACTATTGATGGTGGTCTTCCAGAAGGTTTATTAACAGAACGTGAAGAACGATTTGCAAAAGAAACTCTAGAGATGACAATTAATGGCTTTGATGTAGTATTCAACAAAGAAAAATACAATCAATATGGAAAAGGCGCAAGTTTAGTCTTAGATAAAATTTGCCGTTTCTTCTTGATGACATCACTAACAGGTAACGATATCGGTACATTGACAAATATCCTGGCATCAGTCACAGAAGCGAAACAAGAGGCTGAAGCAACTGTAACATCTGCTGAACTTTTAGACCTTGAAGTTGAAAAAGAATACTTTGGTAAAGAAGTAAGTGGATACGGCAAGTTGGAACATTATATGGCAATGGCTATTCGTTGGGAAATCGATAAAGCGAAACATGGTGGGGCATATCGTGAATTTATGCCTTTCATCGATAAAGCTTTGTTTGAAACAGGCTCATCAGCAGAAGCACTTGAAGATTTGGAAGAAGAATTTGGAATCAGCTTGCAACGTCTATTCGTTAATCGTCTAGGCGTTGAGGCGTAATAGCTATATAACAATAACAAAACTTATAACAATTTGGAGGAACTAACAATGACAAAATTTACAGATATGATGAATAGCATGAACTCAGCGGTACAAGCGAATAAAGCAGAATTGGTGGAACGTTCTGAAGGAAGAAATATCTATACGAATCGTTTCCATGTCAAACCTGATGAAGTTCAAAATAAAATGGTTAAGTCTCGTACTATTTTCATTGCTAAAAACCAAGTGAAGGGCGGTTATTTCCAATCCGAAATCACTCGTATCGTAGAGAAACTTGTTAAGAGTCAAGAAGCATTGTTTGGCAGCCGCTATAATGAGCGGAATTATAACTTGGTATTGGAGTGCCAAGCGTTCATTCAATATGTCTTGAATACTAATCCTGAAGTGAACCTAGAAGATATCAGAACGCAAGGGTTCAATATCACTCGTCGTTACTGGGATACTGTTCAACCTAAGAAAAATGACTATATCAATATTTTGGATGTATTGATTGAAGAAGAGATTAAAGAAAATCCAAACGGTCGTTTCGTTAATAATAACTTCAGCAACTACTCAACTAGTCGCAAATATACTTTCGTTAAAGACAATCTACCAAAAGCAAAAGCAAACTTGGCAGTCGTGAAGTACATGGAGTACAAACAAATCCAAGCACAGTTTGAAGTAGAAGCACGTTTGTTGTGCGATTCAGATGGGTATAATGGTGCATTGCTATTTGCGACAGTATATCTGTTCTTGCTAGAAGAAAATGCATCAATTGAACATGCAAAAATTGCTCAAATGACTCGAGGAAAAGCTCAAGACACTCAAGTCATGAATGGAATGGATGAAAATGGCGAATATATCTATACTCGATTCGCTTCAGTATTCGACTTGTTTGCTCAAGGAACTATCTCATTCTTTGCGATGCTTCGTGAGGGTAAGTATGACTTGAACATTCCTATGAAGAAAGTAAATGCCATCACCGAGTTCTCAGTGCCAGATGAGAAAGTGGACACAGTGAAGAGCTTCTTGAAGAATTTGTCTGATTCAAATAAACCGCTGAAAGTTCAGAAGGTGAATGGTCAATTAGTATGGAAAGGTTTGGTCATGAGTCCAGAGAATGCTTCTCTTACAAAGAAAGAAACAGTAGGTGCTTTGACTAATACCTTCTTGAAAGATGTTGCTCGTGCGGATGAATTTGCAGCACGCTTTGGTGGAGACAAATGCTTCTTGAAATCTTCTGTCTTCACAGGAGTTTATGATTTGTATCAAGGCTCAGTAGTTGGGTTTGCTTCTTATAATCGTAATGGCGTTACCTTTGTAAAAGTCTTCTTGGCGGATGTCGTTGCAGCATTCAATGAAACAACCAAGAACAATATTCGTACAATGGTTGCTCAACGTGAGGAGAAATACGGATATACAGAGTCTGATGAGGATACTTACTCAGAACTAGGAGAAGTAGGGGGAACCATCAATGAGTATTCAGATAGCACAGATGTATTTATGAATGAAGAAGTTGAGTTGTTCGGAAATGTCGACTTTGATTATTAAACAAAAGAATTTGAGGAGCCTCCGGCTACGGGTAGTTGAACCGTAGACTGGTAGCTCCTCTTTAATTTTAGGAGGGATTCGAGATGAGATATTGGAAGCACACGAGAGATGAAATAAAGATGATACTGTTCCTGGAACAAGAAGCTAAAATGCCTTATACCCGAGAATGGTTCTTGAATGATAGTAAGCGACTCTTTCTTATGTATGAGAAGGAGTTTGCTAAATACCGTAAACGGTTGTCTACAGAATTAACGATGGAATATAAGAAACAGATTAAAGAAGAGAGACTATCTAAACAAAAGGATGTCTCTGTTAACCAGTTTGATGAAGATGACGATTTGCCCTTCTAGCTTTCCCCCCTGCGGGTTTTCCTTTTACAGTTAGTTGGCAAATTTAGAAGAGTGTCCCTCTCTAGGAATAGAGGGGGTCTACGCCCTTCGTAGAGATTGATAATTTCTTTACCCTAGAGATAGTCTTCTTATTTATTAGATGATGGGTATGGGAATGTAGGTGAATGGGGATGTTTGATATTGACCGTCTTATGGAGAAAAGGTTTAACTCAAGACAAGAAAAGAAAGGACTGTTAGCTATGTTTAGTAAGAACTATAAAACAGATTTTAGTCGTGATGGTGTTACTCTGAAGTATTCGGTTGATGTGAATTATGGTCACATAGTTGAGTTTGCAGAAACAATGGAGAAGATGGTTGATGCAGGTATCCCTCTAGTAGTTATCTACTACACAGTACAAGAGATGGTTCATTCTCTAAAAGGTATTAGTACACGTATCATCGCAGAACCGGGCAGTCTGGTCCTGTATCTGGATTTAGAAAAGGTTACAGAAGAGGAGAATGATTATGAATTCGAATATAGTAGCATTACCAACTAAGTATGAACGTTTTGCCGATGGCTTTATCAGATTGGTGAATAATATTTCCACCATTGAAAAGAAGACCACTGACAAAGTGTTGGACGATATTCACGCAGGGGTATATGAAGGGAAGCAAACACCTATTCATAATATCTACCTCTTGATTGAGCAAGATGATGATATGTCTTATTATGTGATGAATAAACTGGGACTGCTTTCTGAGTAGTCCTTTTTTTATATTTACAAATTGACTGATGTAGACTAGTTTGCCGTTAACACTAAAGGAGGAACAACCGATGAAACTAGATGTAGCTTTGTTAGATAATCAAATTAAGACGCTTTGTGAAATAAAGCGTGATAGACTAGGTAACACGAATGAAACAGATGTACTGGAGGGAGTAATCAACTTTCTTGAAGATATTTCTGTCATAGTAGGAGATAACTACGGTGAAGATATCGACATCACCATTACTCCTGAAAATAGTGAAGTAATCAAGGCTGACTTTGATAAGATTGAATCTATCTTATATGACCAGTATCGCAATACAGGGAAACTTCAGTACCTTGGATACAATGCTCGGTTCATTAATGCATCATTTGTAGTAACTAGTAAGTTCAATGATGTTAAATCTAAGTTTAATACTCTTGAAGAAGTTGTTACCTATATTGCGTTAAAGATAGTTTATAGAGACTAACCTGATTGATTCAGGAAGAAAAAGGGAAGGGGGGATGCAAATATATGGCGGCATTTCTATTTATTGGAGCATTTTTTGTTATGATATATTTTGCTTTATCGTGGGGACGTGGAGGGTGCGTAACAACACTCTTCGTATTGTTTATCTTATTTATTTTTCTGGTCAATCCGTTTCTCGGGTTACCAGTTATTGGGTTAACCGTCCTAATCAGCAGGGCATTCTTTAAAGATTAGTTGCAGACAACTGAATAGGTCATTGAACGAGAGCCGGGGGTTTTTCCCTCCGGGTCTTTTTTTGTTAGTCAGAGATGTTCTTACAATGAATTGTTGTGGGCTACGCCCGTAGTACGAGGAGAGGCTTTGCCTTAATAGAAGAAAACTTTGGAGGGAATACTTATGACAATTATGCACACATTGGAAGACGCACGAAAATTTTTAGCTGACGCAAAGGTCCAAGAAAAAATGCCGCAACCTCTACAAACGGCAGTTTCAAGAGACCTTAAGGCCATTAAGAAATGTAACGAGATTTTGGAGAATCCTTTTTCTTCAAAACTAGACAAAGAGATTGCCCTAAGTGATTTAGGCTATTACGAAAATGAATTGTCAATGGATTATACATTAGCAAGGAGTGTCGTACATGGCTAAGATTGCATTTATTAGTAACCGGGAAGACCCGAATAGTTACTTTACCCGTAAAGAGGATTTCAACTGGAAAGCAATTAAGCATGCAGTTTGGGAGGAACTGTCTAAGCCGGAGTGGCGTGGACAGACTTTTTTGATTCCTATCTATTCTCGTTTTGACCGTTTTGTACTGTATTGTGCTGAACGTCTTCAAAATGAGGTGATTTTCTACATTCCTCAACAAGAGTGGGGAGAACATGCTATTCCACAAAACCAGATTGATTTAGTCAAACGTATGAAAGCACGTTACCCAAAAGTAGTTGAGCGTGGCAATCAACAGCGTTTAGAAAGAATGCTGGATGATTGTGATGCTGCATTTGCTTTGATGACTGGAAGTTCACTAGATTGTGACACCAGCATGATGAGAAACAAGAAGATGAAACTGTTTGACTTTGAATCAGCAGTGGCATCTTATACGTATCAACAAGAAATGAAGCAACAACCAATCACAACAAGAAGATAATGGAGGAATTACTATGTTAGAAGGATTACGACTTGCATCAGGAACCAAAAAATTTGACCGATTTTTACCAGCTACACGCAAAGATGTAAAAGAAGCAGTTGCGGTGGCTCATGTGTCTGCTAATGAGGCTGCTGTTCAAATTGAACATATATACAGTGTCTTAGAAGCTAACGGCTTGAAGGTTGACCGTCTCGATGATGAAGAAGTCTTTGATATGGCAGTATCTGCTTCAGTTAATGACCATGCATTATTGAAAGACTTAGCTAAGGCTGACTATGAAAACCGTCTAGCTAAACGTAAAGCCGACCGTCTAGAAAAGAAAGCACGCAAGGCGGCGGAAAAGAAGGCAGTCCAAGAAACTAAGTTATCAAACTCAGTTAAAGAAACTGCTAGTGTTGCTACAAAAACACAATCTCTAGTTGATGAAGCACTAGAAGCCGGGACAGCTGTTTAACAGTTGTCCTCTTCTCTTTGAGGAGAGAGAGGGGCTACGCCCGGTATTGACAATGAAAGAGTGATTGATACAGCGTATCACCTATACACGATATAGGGGAAATTAGTATTCGTCACTCTAATAAAAATAAAAAATTATTGGAGGAATTAACATGTCTTTTGCACAAAATAATACTCGCACAGGTTACAACACAAATCAAAACGTCGCTGGGCAAGGCTATGGCAGTCAACAATCTCAACTACAAGCACTTTCTATTCGCTCTACAAAACCAGGGGATATCGGTCCTGAATGGTACATGACTGACCAGTTTGATGGCGCACACCTCGTGACCAATTACTCTTCAAACGACAAACTGCACATCGACTCTATCTTTCTACAACCTGCTAACAATCCTAATCGTCCGAAGTCAGTTGCTCGTGTGACTATCACTATGGCTGGCGGCTTAGTTCGTACCGGTGGCTGGATTAACCAAACGGATGAAGGTGCATTGCGCTTTAGTCCATACCAAAGTGAATACCTAGATGAAACTGGTGCCAAGAATTACTCATCACCTGTTATCTTGAATAAACTAGTTGCAGCTCAAATCTTGCGCTATGCTCATAAGTTGATTGTGCCTTTTGACCCATCTATGATTGCTCGTCCTAACAATGGACAAACTCAGAACCAAGCGCAACATCAATTCCAAGGGCAATCTCAGCCTCAAGGTAACTTCCAAGGTCAAGCTCAAAACAACTTTGGTCAAGGCCAGCCTGCTAACAATTTCGGTAATCAATTCGGGAATTCAACTATTGATATTTCTGATGATGACCTGCCGTTCTAAGCAAACTTTTCTGACTCATCGCTTATGTGGTGAGTCTTTCTTATTATGGGTACTCCAAAACCCACCAATTGTTTATGTTATAAGTTTCTTCATTGAGGAGAGAGAGCGAGTGCTTTCTCTCTTTTTTTTATAGTCCCACAATCCTTTGTGGGCCTGAAAATGACATTGGATACTACATATTTATTTGACAAATTGATTAAGAGGGAATAATCACCATATAGTGAGTCCCTAGAGGGTCTACGCCCAGTTGAGCTAGTTGATTACCAGTGGGATGAAATGAAGTTCCCATTGCTAAGTTTAATCTTTATCTATTTCTTATCACATTTACTAATAATAAGGAGGTACAGGCAACTATGCTAACTATGGCACTTAATCTTAAACAAATACATGACCCTGAGAAACTGACAAACGAATCTAAATGGTACCCAGGAGTAAGGATACATACTAGTGAAAGAGTCTGGTATCGTCAATTCTTCCTAGAAGACTACTTATCTGAGGATGGTTATTTTCCTAAGTTGAACTCTGTCCACAAAGACGGGTCTACTTCCCTTCCCACTTACTCGCTTGAAGGAGCTAGTCCTATTAGAAAGGACGTCCCTATCCAATGTGGAGACTTTCTAATTATCGGACACACTCTAGAGGGTATCTGTATGTACTCTATGAGACAAGACCTCTTTTACGAGACGTTTACCACCTCTGGGGAACTTCCTCTGGAGGATTTCGTCCCTATTTTTCACTCTGGAGTTTATAACAACATTCTCTATAGTGCATCTCATGCTTCGTAAGAGTCTCATGCTCTGTATATTCGTTTAGAGAGAGCAGAGAAGAGGAGAGGAGAGCGAGTAATTTGCTCTCCTTTTTTCGAGAGGATTTTCTCGGGATTTTCCTCTGGAGGACTTTGTTGTTTCACCTCTGGAGAACCCCCTATCTTTTAGAGGGGCAAGGTCCTAAAAAAGAAAACTTCAATGAAACAGGGTGTCTGATTTTATGGTCCTACCTTACGTTCTACGGCGTTTTTATTCCAATCTGGATAAATTCCCTTTTTAGAGGTTAAAGGTCCTCTAACCGCAAAATAGGTCTACACATTTTTTATTACTATGGTGCCGCAATCTTACGATTTTCTTAATTAATGAAGGAGGATTTAGTATGCTCGAATTTCGCTATGATAACTTTTATGAATTGATTGATAAGACGTCCAATCTTGATATTAGTCCTTTAATTACTACTGTCTTTGAATTACAAAATATTGTCAGCATTACAAAATTGGGAACCATAATCAAGGTTGATAGAATTCAAAGTCCGTCAGTAAAAATCGACCACAACAACTATAGCTATAAGCTATTTGATTGGTTTATAGAACAGATTATTTCATGTTTGCCTGAAAGTGTTTTGAAATATGCCGATGAAAATAAGCTTCGGAGGGTGGAGATTTTTTCTAGCAGAAGTTCTGGTACTGACATTTCGTTTTTACCTATTGAAATTGGTTACACAGGCCCTATGGTGATATTTTCCAATAGCGGTGAATGTATTGGAATGATTGAGTCAGTTTCAGATTACGATGAAGACTTATATGAGTCTCAAAAACATAGGTCTTACGATGTCAGCAAAAACAGATTCTTGCGACTTTTCGAAAAATATCCGGAGGTAAAATAATGACGAATATTATTGATTTTGAAGATAATACAATACTTGCTAACTCTATCCTCAATCTGGAAATTTCCCCTTTAGTGGCTATATTCTTTGAAAAACAAAATATAGAATCTATTACCAGATTTCCTACATCAATACGCATTGAGTACAGGACTGGGGAGAGGATGTCTGTTGCACCTGATTCTGACACTTTTTTATTGTTTGATGGCATGTTTAAAAAAGTAAGAGGATGTATTTCTGAGGATATATGGACGTATATTAGAAATTTATATTTAGATGAAATGACTATCTATTCAAGCATAGCATATGGAACTGACGTTTCGTTTAACCGAAACAAAAATCATGAAGATGGCCCTTTGATTGTTTGGAACTTAGGAGGCAGGTGTGTTGATGTCCTAAAAAATTGTTTTCACTATGAAAGTAGTAATTATTTTATCAATCCAAACTATTGGCACTCATATACAGGTGGGAGTCCCTTTTTACATGTTTTATGGAATACTGTGTAAATTATTCATCTAAATCCCTTTCTGAACTGCTGTTTGAATATTTATTGACTTAAGGAGGTAAGCTACATGATGAATGAATATGATACAGAGAATTCTTCTTATGGGGTTCAGTATAATCCCCTCATTGCAAAGTCATTAATTGGTTTGTCTGAAGGTATTGGGGCTACTTATTTCTCATGGCTTAGTTTTTTGAGAACTGGTCACTATCAGATAGAACAATCCCCTTTTTATGAATGTTCTCCGATTTATATGAAGCTAATCGACTTATTTTATAAAGAAATTACCCATCTTGATATATTCCACGATGACATATATCTGGATTATATTCACGTTCAAGAATTTAATATCATCTTTTACAATTATGGACGTTCTGCACGTGTAGATATGAAAAGTAGAGATGGTGGTAAATATCAATTGTTCTTTGACCAAAATGGAGAATACCTCCACAGTAGCTATTTAGAATATGAATCTGACTTGTCGGATGATGAAGATGGGGATGAAGCTGAAGATTATTGGGATGATGATTATGATGATGAATAATCTTTAAATCATGAATCTCCTATTCTTTTTTCAACAATTCAAAGTGTCAGGAGGAAAATTATGGAAACCGATGTAGAAAAATATAGTCCTTTAATTGCAGAAATGTTTTTTAGATTATCAAGTAGGCTGAATATTGTAAAGTTTTCGAGGAATGGTGTGCTTAAAAATACGAGATACAGGGTTAAAGGTGGTTGCGGGCAGATTTGTCCTAGTATATATAATGATTTATTTGAACTATTCTATGAACAAATAACGCTTCTTGATTTGAATGGTCCAAAAATTCCGAACTCATTGAATGAGATTGACTTGGTTTTGATTTTCTTCTCTGATGACAAGAACTATATGGTTGTAGAATTCACGCTTCCGGATGACATGGTCTATGAATTCCATTTTTCAAGTTCTGGTAAATGTACTCATAAGTTTTTTTATCATGTTGATGAAGAAGACGAAGATGAGGAGTATTACTAACGATAGGGGCGATTGTTATACCGTGAGTAACAAGTTACTTTAAAAATTCTGACAGAAAATAATGATTATGGAGTAACTATTTAAGCTGATTTTCTCTATATATATTACCCACCTGCCACCCATACCTATAACCTTACAATCTTTTTTTTGCGGCAACTAATCATCCGATAGCAACATGACTTAGCAGCTGATTAAGATATCCGAACTTGATAGGGGGATAAACTATATATAGAGATTCCCCTTTATATTTTTTCTATATACAAACAACCGAGAGGAGCATCACCTATGTATTACATTGACTACCAGAATTTGACTATTGTAGAGATAAAGACTGAGGTACAGGAGAGCTATGAGATTGAGCGTACAAGCATCGCTGGAAAAGAGATATCTATAAGGGTGAACCATCTATATATATATGATGACCAACACTCCGCCTGGCAAGCATTGATAAGCAGCTTCGTCAATGCTGAGTTAGACCAAGTATTTGATAATCTAGTAGCGGTTCCTGTTGAGAGGGAGTCTTATTTATCTGCAAAGGGGATGCTGGAACAGCTGGGTAAAGAGCTTGACTCTATATATAGGAATGCGCCTATAGATACATCTGGTTGTGTTTATGGGTTATGCGTTAAGAGAGTACAATACTTTCTACTGTTTTTGAGGACTTACCATCTAACGATTACCATACCAGAGGATTACCTGCTGTTCATAGAGCTATAGCTATATATAGCAACCTTCCTCCCAACCCCGTTTCCCTTTTTTCTTTCTTTCCCTGAATGATTAAACTGAATGGAATCTTATATAGGGATTATCTATAGAGGTTATATATAGTGAGTCTTCTCTTATAGAGGTTTATATATATATGTAATAGGTTCTATTAGGGAGATGTGTATAAGAGACAGGCTCATGGCTTACTATTTATTAATTGTAGTTGGTATTTATATGATTTTTCAAACAACTTTTACTAGTACGAGTAATGCTTTATCTAAACTTTTTTTCAAGTTTGTGCCTATGATGCTGGCAATAGCTTGTTTAATGGTCGCAGTAATTAAGCTGAATTTGTTCGGCATTTTGAACTGATTATTTTTCAAATTGATGTAGTTATAGGGGTGTAAAGCGATGAAAAAAATGATTAATAATTGGTGTTCAGCAATACATCATAGAAGGATGATTGCACAAACAAAAAGATTACTCTTACATCACATTAGAAATAAAAGTTATCTCCCATATTTTAATCATCCTAAAAGTGACCATGAGAATGTCTTAGAAATGATTCGCTTTTTTAAAATTGGCTATGAGGATGGTTATTTTGCTCATGGCGATAGTTTTGATGTTGCTCAGTGGATGGACGCTAACAAAGATAAGGTGTTAGAGATTTATGATGGCTTAGTCCAAAAAGCGTAAATATAGTTACTGAGTGCTTAGAACCATGCATTTCCTGTCATTATTTGTATCAAGTAGGAAAGGAAAAAGTATAAATGGATGAAATACTTATTTGTGAACTTAATAAATTCGAAGTAATTGAAAGTCGCAGCACTGGCTGTGAATTGGAA
>NZ_NGLF01000003.1:60247-125138 GCF_002140695.1 Enterococcus sp. 4E1_DIV0656
GGCTCATGGCTTACTATTTATTAATTGTAGTTGGTATTTATATGATTTTTCAAACAACTTTTACTAGTACGAGTAATGCTTTATCTAAACTTTTTTTCAAGTTTGTGCCTATGATGCTGGCAATAGCTTGTTTAATGGTCGCAGTAATTAAGCTGAATTTGTTCGGCATTTTGAACTGATTATTTTTCAAATTGATGTAGTTATAGGGGTGTAAAGCGATGAAAAAAATGATTAATAATTGGTGTTCAGCAATACATCATAGAAGGATGATTGCACAAACAAAAAGATTACTCTTACATCACATTAGAAATAAAAGTTATCTCCCATATTTTAATCATCCTAAAAGTGACCATGAGAATGTCTTAGAAATGATTCGCTTTTTTAAAATTGGCTATGAGGATGGTTATTTTGCTCATGGCGATAGTTTTGATGTTGCTCAGTGGATGGACGCTAACAAAGATAAGGTGTTAGAGATTTATGATGGCTTAGTCCAAAAAGCGTAAATATAGTTACTGAGTGCTTAGAACCATGCATTTCCTGTCATTATTTGTATCAAGTAGGAAAGGAAAAAGTATAAATGGATGAAATACTTATTTGTGAACTTAATAAATTCGAAGTAATTGAAAGTCGCAGCACTGGCTGTGAATTGGAATATGTTCTGATAAAAGATACCAAAGAACATAGGGAAAAAATAAATTATTTGCTTTGCACGATTAATACTTGGGCTTATGTACCAGAGAGATTCTCACCAACAATGCATGAGTTTCTTACATTCTGCGAAACAGAGTGTGAAGGGTACTTGGATGTAGCCCATCTGGTTTATAATTTCGTTCAAAATGTAAATTTGGAAAAAATTGAATTTAAACAGAATAAAAATAAATGGGTATCAACTATTTAACGGAGGTTTAAATATTGAGAAATAAGTATCCAGGTTATTGCTATCGTTGTGCTCAACGTGTTGAAAAAGGTAAGGGTCACTTTGAGAGAGTGAAGGGTCACGGATGGCGAGTGCAGCATGCTGAATGCGCTATTAAATTCAGAAAAGTTAAAGAACATCAACAAAGCTAAAAACATTTTCCAACCAAATAAATGATAGGTACATCTGGTAAACAAATAGGAGGAATCGAATGTTGGATATAACGTGTCCTTATTGTGCGACGACTTATAGTACTGAAATAAATGGAAAAGAACCCAATACTGAATTAACAAACGAGAAATGTAATAGTTGCGGAAGATTTTTTGCTTTTGAATATGAATTAAAAGCACTATTACTTCACACAAGGGAATTGAAACCTGCGATTTTTGAATTATCAGTAGGAGACTTAGTTATTCGCAAAGGAGCGCATGAAGCAAAAGTCTATTTTGTAGAAGCTATAGATGAAGATGGTGTTTTGTTAGTAAATGGCATAAATGATGAGCTTTATAGTAATGATAAAGCAGGTATTCAGGATAACTCTTTAGATTATTTCTACGATAATTTCCGTTTATTAGCCAAGAAAGAGAATCTTGAGACTGATTAAATCTGTAAGCGGAAGTATTTAAGTTAATAATCAACAAGATAGTTAATTGGTCGAAGAGAAAACGGAATATGAGGATATAAAATGGACCCAATTTTTGCTAGACTGCATAAAATTATTAAATCTACGATTTGCAAATACAAAGGTCATAACTATGCGGTTTACCCCTATTATTACAAAAATGACCCGTTACCTGAAATGGCTGGAGAGTGTACACGATGTGGACATGACACGCACGAGGATTTACATTATCTGCCAAGATAGTTAATTAGTGGAAGAAATAGTGGAATGGGAGGAATGAGAAATGAATTTAGATGAAGATGTGACGTCAGCTTTAAGTGAAGAGGAATCAAAAATATTCATGAGAATTATTGCTTCGATTGAAATGCAAATAGAGCAAGATGAAACTCCTAGAGATGCTACCTATCTTACATTATCATCATTTCTTTTACGTCAGGTAGATTTAGATAAGCCATTTAACGATAAAGACTTATTTAAAGTGATAGAGGTAGTTATTGCTGATGTAAATGATAGATTTGGGGTTTTCCAGTAAAGACAGAAATTACGGAATGGAGGAAGTCATGGAAGATGAACGAATTGCTGTTATTGATTCTGGTGCAAGAAGGGTGAATCTATCTGAAATGATGCGTTTATCAAAGACGTTAGAGACCATTAGCGGAAGAAACTATCGAAAAGGTAGGGTTATTAAATGCTTTAAGTGCAACTGCGTTGGACAACTACGGAAGATAGATAATTCATATATTTGCATTCAATGCTTAAAGAGGATAGTAGATGATTCCACTATCCACCAAAATAGCAAATTGTAAGGAGGCAGAAAATGGAGCAATCAATCCATATTAATTATACAACTAGAAAATTTTTATGTACAAAATCTTTTTCATCAGAAGGAAGACATTGCTTAAAAGATGAAACTTATACAGCACATCCTATTGGTGGAGGGTATAAGTTAGTGTTTGAGAATGGCGATATGAACTTTACGGATGAACTATTTGAGCGTGTTGTTGAAGCGTGGTCGAATGTTTTAGTTGAAATAACTGCATAGTTTACTATCCGACAAGCTAGAAAAACTAAGTTTGTGACCGTCAATTTTGATGGTCTCAAAAAAGTAGACCGACAGAATTATCAGTCAGTAAAAAGAAAACGAGGTAAGAATGTGAATATAAAAGAAGCCATTCAAGCAATTGGGGACCAGTGTGAATACCCTGGGAATTTTCCGTGTGCGATAGTTCGAACACCTGCCGTATTGGACATCGTTAATAAAATTGATGGACCAAAAGAGGTAAAACTCAACGAGAATCAGCAGATAATTGTCAGAGACGTTAAGGAGGACCACTACGTCTATGGACATTCGAAACTTATTGCTATTCATTCAGCTTTTACATCATATATAACCGGGTATTACCGTAACCACATAAATAGCGATGAAGAGTTCATCCAAGTCTTAGACACTTTGAATGATTGGTTAAAGGAATTGGAGGACGAATGATGGGGCCCAAATTTAGAGCTTGGTATAAAAATGATAATGAAATGATTTCGTGGTCAAGTTTGTTATATGGACATAACTTACGAAATGTTTTTATGAGACCAGACATGTGCGGCCTGATTCTAATGCAATCCACTGAGCTAAATGATAAGCTTGGTGAAGAAATATGGCATAAAGATATTTTAGATGAAACTATTGTTAATCCATTTAGTAGAAAAGAAGAAATTAATAGATACGTTGTTGATAAGAAAGACGGTATGTGGGTGCTTACAGATTCCAAGGGTCTCCAACGCCATGATGAATTTCTCTTTAAGAAGAACAGTCGATGTGTTAAAGTCGGAAACATTTTTGAGAACTCAGAATTATTGGAGAAATCACATGAAAGTTAGTCATTCCGTACTCGTTATATTACTGACAATTGCTGGACTTTGCTGGTTATCATACACGGTTATCGACCAGCATCAAGAAATAGCTCAACTCGAGGAACAGCTTAAGGATGAGCAGCTTAAGTATAAAATGCTCTTTCGTGATGAAAACGTAAGAATGGCCATCGAGAGCGGTGGTTAAAAAAAGGTTGACTATTTTATTGGTTGACATTATCCGTATGTAAGAAGAAGGACTCTCCTTTTCCCCCTCTTGCATACCTGCTTTTAAGATAAGAGGTTCTATTCTTCATCGAATGGATTCTCTTGTCTTTTTCTATATATAGAGGGACATACTCTATTAATCGTTCCTATGAATTGAGATGTAGGAGATTTAGGGGCCTGTACCTGGAAATAGATAGGATATAGAAAATTTTAGGATATCGGAGGTTAGCTATGATTGCTAGTGGAGAATTTGTTAGATATACAAGTGAAATCTTGAAAGTAAAAGCAGTTCTAAATACTGGTGTGATTATGAGACTGCCTGATGACCACTGCAAAGATATTGCATTAGATGGTTTAGATGTCTGGAGTATGAATACTATGCTATATTCATTTTCTGAAATTCAACATATAGGAGAGGTTAGTTAATGCAAGCTTACTTAGTATATGAAAAAGGTAACGAAGAAGCGGGTTCAGATATCGTATTTGCTAAAAATGCACGAGTGGCAAGATATATGATATATGGAACTTACTTAGAGCCAGAGTCTTTTATTGATATTCGAGCTGTTAGAGCTCCGGATTTTGATGACTGTTTATTTTTTAGTGAGCGAGATATTTGTCATAGAAAATGGAAACTTGGTTGGTGGTTTGATGCAGGTGATTTACCAGATGCAGAAACTGCCGATGATGAAGAATTCTTTGAGTGGTATTTCCAAAATTACGAAAGAGAGTGATGCCTCAGTGGCTCAAGAAGATATTTTAAATGGAGCAGTTTTGTTAGAACATTTGGGGTTGTGGGTGAAGCAGAATGGTTCAATTTTCAAGAGACTCCCTAACGGGAAAATTAAAGAAATGAATATATTGAAATTAAAATCTACTTCACGAACATACAAATTTGTAAATCACGCAATCGATGGTGTACAAAAAAGATTTTATCAGCACAGATTAATTGCTGAAGCTTTTTTACCTAATCCACACAACTATAAGATTGCAGAACTCATTGATGGTAACTCAGACAATATTTCTTTAAACAATATACGATGGGTGTCAGCTAGCTATATTAGAGCAAAAGGCAGTATGACTTATGAAGAGAATTCAATCATCTGCAAAAAATGCGGTAAAAGAAACCATAAGTCTTTAAAATCGTGTCAAATATGCGAAAAAAATAAGCTAGATTTTGAACGAAGACTCAATAAATCAGTGGAGATTCTCAGTTACAGAAAAACAGAATGCCAATTAATTAATTTAGTATCTCTTCGTCCTAAAACAAGGCAATATTTTGAATTATATCTCCAGGGGTTAAGCATTACTAATATCGCAAATCAAGGAAATACTACGACCTCAAATGTTTCAGGTATAATCTCTTCTTATGTTTCGAAATCTTTACAGGATAATCCTCTAAATTTTGGAGACCAGATGTCTTCAAAAGTAGTAGAAAACGGAAAGTTGGTTCTATTCGAGGATGGTTCATGCTTTAAGATTTTAAATAATGGGGATTTAGTTCCGGCTATAATGTCCATTGAGGGTGAAAGTGACGGCTTACCCATTACTGCAGTAACGAGAAGAGGTAAGAAAAAGATAGTTTATCTACATAAACTATATGCTAAGACTTTCATTCCTAATCCAAAAAAATATAAACATGTCCAAATTCTTGATAACAATCCCTTCAATATAGTCAAAGAAAACTTACGATGGGTTAGTCAAGATGTGCCATGGGTGGAAGATAATCTGAGTGACAGAGCAAGTTGTCCTAAGTGTAAGACAAATTGTCTAGAAGATGATTTGTGTCCCCTTTGTGAAAAAAAGCGGATATTATTAGAATCTGAAGAAAATAGAAGAAAGAAAAAAATCGCTAATCGTTTAAAAAAATGTGCAAATTTAAATATCCTTCTTTTAAAGAAACGTCCAAAAGAAATTTTCTCGTTATATCTTCAAGGTTTCACCTATAACGAGATTGCAGAAAAGATGGACAGTTCTTCACAGAATATATGTAACGTCATTCGTCATAATATTAAGAAACAATCTGCAGCTTAAAATTTAAGCATAAATAAAAAATGAACGGAGTGTTGATATGAAAGTGAGTGAATTTTTAGAGTCAAAAATTATTAGTGAAACTAGAGTAGTTTCTTTGTTAGAAATGGGAATTGAAGGCCTTCATTTTGACAAAATGGAGCTTGAATATGTTGAAGAGTTTCAAAAATTCAATCCGAATAGTTTTAAGGCCTACAAGATAGCGGAATATTTTCATGAAGATGGTATATCTGAATATGGATACATTAAATTCGATGGTATCGAAATTGCTATTTACAAGAAGTCTTATATTCATCGCTCCATATCATACCGTATTGTGGACCGTAAGAAATACCAAGAGTTCATTAAGTTGTTAACTTTGTTTAAGACGTCGTCTGTTTATGGAGAATCAGCCTATGAAGATGACATAAGTAATTGGCTACCCGTGGATGGTATTACTGTGGAATATAATGTAAATGGTGCTACTACAAGGAAAACTAGACCATACGAAACCTGGACCGAGGAACAAATTTTTACTCGTCGTGAAAACATGGTTCAGTTCCCCGCTGAAAATACTATGAGTTACGGTAGCATTACTTATTATGAAGATACAATCACTGCTCTAGAAGATGAGCTAACCATCCGAAAAGTGCCTTTTACAAAGGCAAAAAGGATAGACTAAAGGATTGAGGGAATCTAATTTTATGAAAAGAATGTTGTGGATAGCTATTTTTCTATCAGTATTTATTCTGTCCGGATGTAAATCCGAAACTGAAGTCGAACGCAATAATTTGCGTGAAGAAATAAACGAACTGCAAGTTGAAAAAGAAGAGCTAAGTAAAACAATATCTTCTTTGTCTTCGGCAAATGATTTTGACCGATATATTGTTGTTGTGGAAGTTGGTCAAGAACATTACTCGATAGATATAGAAGATATGATGAAGGACTCCATGAATCGAATTGAGATTGCATTTCCCGTCGATAAAGCCTATTATGATGCGGTTCAAGTGGGAGATGTAATCGATAATAGTTTTAGAGCAGGTTCCTTTTTTACAAAAGGTTCTTATGGCTCTTGGGATATAAGCATCACAGATAAATATATAGAATAGAGGTTTTCATATGAAATCGGAATTTTTTATAACTTTAATTTTTTGGCTAATAACTTTAGCATTCTTCAAATATTCAACTTTTCAGTGGAGAAAAAGGTATGAGACGCTGCACAGTCTATACGAATCCGAGAAGCGTACTGCTGATACTCTGAAAAACACAAATAAACAAAATACAGAAATGATTACGAACTTGACCAATAGAGTCAATGAGTATAAAAACAAGCCTCTAGACGATTTTGTATTCACACCTCTTCAAGTAAACAAAATTATTTTGAAAATGAAAGAACATGGGCATAGTACCAAAACTATTTCTGATAAATGGCATACTTTTGAAGATTTGTACACCCATCGCATGATTCTATCCTTGTTGGTGGCCTGGTCATTTCCCCAGAACTCATCAAAATCTTTAAAACATGCTGATGGTACTATGTTTGATAATTCATTCATTCTAGTTTTCGATACACCAGCCGGTACTTACTCTTATCATTAC
Source organism: Enterococcus sp. 4E1_DIV0656 (assembly GCF_002140695.1). NCBI lineage: Bacteria > Bacillati > Bacillota > Bacilli > Lactobacillales > Enterococcaceae > Enterococcus > Enterococcus sp. 4E1_DIV0656. Next base: position 67,462 of record NZ_NGLF01000003.1, read on the forward strand.
GATTTAGAATATTGGGATATGTTTACGGTTAAAGAAACTCCTAATGCACCAGAATACGATGGGCATAAGCCCGAGGATATTTATCGATTATTATCATTATTTAATTAAAACTAAAAAAATATTATTAAGTAGGAGAAGATATGGATACTGTTACTATTACTAGACTAGAATATGACCGCTTAAAAGAAATTGAAGCCGAATGGAAGAAACGGCAGGAGGATATTCACCAAAATAAAAGTCGTCAAAGTGGGGATGGATTAAAATATGAGTTAAATAATCACTTAATCTGGCCCTCTAAAAATCCAAGAGTCAAGTTTTGAATTTATCACAAGGATATAGATACATCATATGGGACCCCAACACTAATAATGGAAGACCTAGTATAAAGGGTACTACTTACGAAGCTTCATTTATTATCGAAATTTTTTTCTCAACTGATACTTTTGAAGAGGGGCACGCCCTTCTGGTCACAAGATACAAATTTAGTGAATCTGAAATTAGCGAAGCAATTAGACTCTTTAAATATGACTGCTTCTTATCTAAAGACTTTGATTAAGGGACCTTGTGTCCCTTTATTCTTGACCTTCAAACTCAATACATATTTGACTTACCTTTCCTTTAGTTTACTCCCTATTACTTCTTGAAAAGTAAGTTGAATATGTATATAGGGAGAACTGTCGTGAAACTTAGTTTTTTAGCTAGCTACTTAGGACGTCATATTTTCTTCATGTGACAATCGTTGTAGGTAAAAGGATAAGAAATGAAAGAGGAGTTCTAGTGAACAAGAAGAAAGTTTTATTATCTGTTGTCGTTGCTTCAGTTTTTGTGTTTGGTGGCATTGTTGGATATGCTGCTTCTACAAAATGGTCATTTGCTCAGAATATTAACCAAATATATGAGAACTTTAGTAAGTCTTTGAGGTACGGAAAAGAAAAAGCACAGGCTGTAGACGAACTGACTGAACAGCTAAAAGCTGAAAGTCAGATAAAGAATGGTCTTCAAGAAGAAATAGCCAGCTTGAGAAAACAAATTCAGGAAAAGATTGACGAAGGTAATAAAAAGGTAGCAGCCAAACAAGCTGAATTAGACCAGAAGCAACTTGAATTAGACAATCGAGTTGCGCAATTAGGTCTCGAAAAACAACAAGCGTTAGATAGCTTGAGGGCTGAGTACGAAAAGAAGATATCAATGATTTCTTCTGAAAATGAAACAGTCATAAGACAATTACAAGACTCTTTATCCTCAAAAGAAAATGCATTATTAGAGTTAAACGGCAAAATTAGTTCAATGTCTTCAGAAATTGAGACTTTGAACAATAGTAAAGAAGACTTGGAGAGAACTGTTGAATCCCTACGGATATATACAGATGAAGAACTCGCTAAGCAAAACAAGTAAATTTATGTTCCCTCTTATTCTGAGAGGGAACTACATAAAAAGGGGGGCCTACTCATGGTAGATATCAGAACAAGCTATATCGTTTATGATGTAAAGATAAACTCACCATCATGCAACAAAGAAATCAAAAACATAACTAAGCTGGAATACCCTCAGGTTAATTTGTTGAAACTTACAAAATCTGACGGGAGCATCGTTCTTATTGTATTAGATTTACTTCATGACCCAGTTATTGAATTAAATGCTTCTGGAGGGCTCGTATAATGGGTATCATAGTTGAAGGTAATATCCTTAATATCAAAGAAGGTATCATCATCCAGCAGGTCAACTGTAAAGGAAAAATGAATTCTGGAATCGCAAAATCCATCGCTACAAAGTATCCGATAGTAAAAGAAAGATATTTAAAGGTTTGTTCTCTGAATACGGCAGATAATTTATTAGGAAAGATGCATTTAGTAAAAGTCGATACTAATTTATTTTTCTTGAACTCTTTTAGCCAGTTCTCCTATGGTCGAGACAAGAATGTTAAGTATACTGATGAGCAGCTGTTAATCAACAATATTAATAGAGCTATGAGCTTGTCGGTACAATATAAATTACCCTTATTTGCACCTTGTTATATCGGTTGTGGATTAGGAAATGGTGTTTGGGAAAATATTTTAAGTGGAACTAAAAATACGCAAGTAACATATTTAAAGATTTAAGGAGGAAAACCAATGTCAGATTATGTATTCTTTTGGGGACATACTGGAGACGGTAAATCTCTTGGAAAAGAAGTTTTTAGCCAATGGTTCCCTGCAAGCTTCCAAGCAGACGGACGTATCTTCAGCACAACAGAGCAATGGATGATGTTTCAAAAGGCTGTTTTGTTTAAAGATAATCATACAGCTAGTTTAATACTTCGTGAACCAGACCCTAAAAAAATTAAAGCACTTGGAAGAAAAGTTAAGAACTTTGATGAAAAGACATGGGATAAATACAAGTACGCTATTGTATTGAAGGGTAACTACTTGAAATTTACACAAAACAGAAAATTGTTGCAGGTACTATTATCATATGAAGGGAAGACATTTGTTGAAGCATCTCCCTATGACAAGGTATGGGGTATAGGCTTAAGAGCAACGGATAAAAGAGCTTTAACTGAAACTACTTGGCAAGGAGAAAATCTTTTAGGAAAGGCTCTAACAAAAATTGCTAACGATTTAAAAGATATGTATTAAAAACAGGAGGGTTCACTGTGGAGAATCATGTTCCTATATTTTTCAAAGATAACCACGATATCTTAAGAGCGGGCTTCTTTATTGGTGAAGTTGAGATTGAAGGAAAACAATACTCAATTATCGGGTCAGGCTCTTCTTCTGAAAAGAACATTTATCTACCTTCTACACGAGTATCTCTAGACCTCAATTATTTAAAAAATCTAGATAGCAAATCAACTATCAGAAATATTGAGAAAGGTGTTTCGCTTTCCAGTAAATCGATGGCTAGCAGAAAGATATGTCATACTTATTATATTGACATATAAATTGAACGGGAATAGAGGTAAATAAAGAAGGGTGGAAGGAAGTTATGAAATTAAGATTAATTAGTGGATACCACATCAATAAGAATGGAGTTTTTAAACAGAAGGAGTTTTATTGGCGTGTTCCCAATACTCCGATATTTAGTAATCTGGCTCCCGGAGATGTTGTTATGGTCCGTTCCAAAGCTCAAGTGTCGCCTGTAGTTGTTGTCTCGGTAATCAATGATGTCAGTATTGATGACTACCGTCAACACAAAGAAGTGACTTCTCTTATGTTTAAGAAAGAGGTACTTAATGAAGTTATGGGAATAAATAAATTGCGATTACCAAACAAGAAACTTAGTGTGTTTATTCCTAAAGCTATTACAAGTATTTAAAAGGGGAGAGGAAGTTTTGCATGATTTAATTATTCCATTAATTAAGAAACTCGATTTAGAGGAAGAACTATTCGAAGTAGCAATTAAATTAACAGATACTGAAAAAAAGACTGTATCTGAATTATATGATTGTTATTTAAGTATGGCCGCTGAACTAGATGATGGACATCAAGCATTTAAATTCACTTTGAATAAGGTGATTGACTCTGCAGAAATTAATCAATCAATACTTTTAGGAATTCTATTTAAGATTAATATGGATGAATATTGTATTACGGAGTTTCAAGATGCATGAAGGCTGGAGTCGTTCTCATAGCAATAGATTGAGCATTTTTTTGGAAATAAAAGTGAAAACTAGAAGTACTCGAAGCATAGATACAAACTACCTTTCAATAAAAAAGTTTGTTGGCAAGAATTATGAGATAGTTGATATTTCTGACGCTATTTTTAATCTAGAAGATTTTAAGGAGTATGATTATTTTACAGAATTTACATTATCTATTGAATTTAACGGTTACATGAACAAATACTGGGGAAATGATATTGGCCGTGGACTTAGAGATTCTCCTGATTTTATCTATGGAGGTAATTTCATATCAGATATTTTGTATGACAAGAATCTACTGCTATTTCAACTGGAATATACAAAGGACAATTTATCACTTAATAACTTAAATTCATTTATTCAGCTTGATTATTTTGAGATAGATTTTAAGAGTAGAAGGCATAATCATATGTCCAGAAAATGGCTAAATTTTCCGTTAAAAATAAATTAAATCTAGGAGGATAAAGATGTTTGAGTTCCTAAAATCACTTATTTATACAGATACAGAACGGTTTTTGTTTTTATCTCAATGCCAATTTCATATTGAGCAAGCAACAGATAGTAGTGCTTCAGAAAAGATACTTAAAAAAGTCAATTTAGAAGAACTAAATCCCAAGTACATCCCATTGAATACGACTGTTAAGATAATCCGTGTAGTTAGTCCTGAAAAAGAAATTCTCTCTGTCGGTGAGACAGTTAAGATAGAGAAGTATGATGAAAGTGGCTTTCCTATGGCGTATACTAATTCTGGTATTCTTACAAGAATTTACCCAGATGCGTATGCTTTAACTACTAATGCTTATCACAATGTAAGATTGAAGGAGCAAAACCGGCTAGGTATTTTAGCAGAAGTAAAAAGTATTCTCTGAATTTATTAATACCTTTCCTAGAAATAGGTTTTTATTAATTAGAGTGATTAAACTAAATGCATTGATAACTAATCTCATAACTTCTTAACACATGATAAACCCATTTTCATTTGAGTATGAAGTCAGTCAGGTTTATGTTATCTGTCAGTGTATGGTAAAAGAGTATCTCGTAATTCATAAAGTTATACTTATTTCTCAAAGTTACGATTAATTGAATCGTAACATGAAATAGACTAACAAGTTGCTCTTTTCCAATTGATATGAAAAAAAAAGCCCTCTTAGTTTCCGCTAAGTGGGCCGTAAATTATTATGCGTAAATAATTATACATTCATTAGGTACTATTATCAATAAACAATCTGCAAACAGGCAATCTATACAAGTATTACAATTTTTATGCTATAGATAAGTCGAGAGACAGGGAAAATCCTGTCTCTTTATTTTGCTATTTGTTTTCGATTAAGGATTCAAGATGAGCTTTTATCGTTGCTGCTTGAGTAACCAACAAGGCTCTCATCGAAGATAAATCAGTCCCCAGGCTCTCTGCAGTTAAAATAGATAGTGATTGGGGAAGTTCGTTAATTTCTTTATTCAAAGCAGTTACTTTTTGGTATAGTTCTCTTTCATTAGTTACACCAATTTTTTTAAAGAACTTAGGTTCAAGATAATCATCTCGGAGTTCAAAGTTTTCATTATCCTCAAATTTTGAAGGGCGCATTTTGAACCATTTTCTCAATTCTTTTTCTGCTTTGAAAAAAGGAAATATTTCCTTCCCAGCTTCCTCAACTGCGACCCCTTGTTCTTCCAATAGTCTCAGAATCGCAATATCGACCAAATCACTGAATTTCAAATCTTTAGAGCGAGCGAACGTTTTTAGCAAGCCAATTGATGTGTCTTTTAAATTAAAGGTGATTCTAGTTGAACTTGTTCTAATCAATGATTCTAAAGAAAATTGTGGTTGGCTTGTATTCATGAATCCAAATGCGTTAGATTTAACAGTATCTTTTGATTTGTCATGGAAATCGTTTAAAGCCGGCATTTCGATATTATCAAATTCAAATTTTTTAGCCATTATTTCTTACCCTTTCCAGACAAAACATCAACACGGTCCATAAGTTCTTTAAATGCATCTGCATAATAGACATTAAGAAGAATGGAATTATCTGAGCCTTTCTCTGAGATTCCGTATTCGCTCCAATCCTGAGCTACGACACGAGCTGGTACCACTGTTTTAAATACACTTGCACCGTAAGTCTCTTGAATTTCAGCTAATTTACGTTTGTTGTGATTGTTTCTATCTCTCATTGTTGCAAGGATGCCTGCCATTTGCACTTGGCTATCCGTTTGCTGCTGAATTCGATAAATAGTATCTAATTGTTCACTTATTCCTTTTACAGATAGGTGATGGGTTTGAGTACTAATTAATGCATAGTCGGCGACACCGATGCCTGCAAGGGATGCAGGTTGCAAGCCTGGAGGATTATCAATAAATATAATGTCATAAGGTAAGGATTTGAGCATAGCTCTAAGAGGTTTGATTACCTGAAGGGCTACCTTTGGTTCGAATCCATAAAGTGATGGTCCGAAAGTAATTAAATCTAGGTTTTCTTTGATTTCATTACTTTGAATATTTTGCTTTAAGAAATCAGAACTGACAATATCTTCAGTATTCTCTGTACCTAAAAGTAAGTCTTTAATTTGGTCTTGCTGGTCCAAATCCATAGCGCAAGTTTCATAATTGCGTTTTGCTGATATAGTTGATAATGCTGCTACAGTAGTTGATTTCCCTGAACCGCCTTTACCATTTGTCACAGAGAAAATAAGAGGTTCAACAAATTTGGGCATTAGTGTTCTCCTTTAAATCTTTTTTCTTTCATTCTACCAGATAATATTTATTTCAACAAATTTTTAAATAAAGTTAGTAATAAAAAAAGTAATAAACATGAGGGGGGGAGTATCGGTTTGTTAAATGAAAGTTAACAGCCATTATTGATGCATTACAGTAATATAATGAGCGTAAGATTAAAAAAATATAAATAGCGATATTTTTTTGCAAAAGATATATATACTATATACTTTATTTTTTTGGGACTATAAATGCTACTATAAGGATTTTTCTCCTTAATCTCGCCAGTAACAATAAAATAATTTTTAGAAAACATAAGAATGTAAACGTTCAAAAAGTAAAAGTTTGATTAGTAATTAAACTAAATTATGAGAATCCTATTATATCAGCACATTAAAAAACGGTTGATATCCTTTAATAACGCTGATTGTAAGTTTTCTGTAAAGAAATAGTTCTCATTTGAGCCGTTTTTTGGCTCCAAAGGCCTTTGAATTTTTGTCATTTTTTATATATAATCACTTTATCGCTTGAGACTGACGTAATTAACAATTCTTCAGGCTTTAAGTAATTTTTTAAACACGTTTCGACCACTAACATTTATATAGGCTGAAGGAGCAAAAAGCATGGTAAAAATTATGGATAAAGAAGAGTTGGTTTCATTGAAGGTTTCTCAAGGCGAAGCAGTTGTAACAGCTGAACCTGTCTTAGAGAAAAAGGCAACAGTTTTACATGTAATTGGTGACAGCAATAACTGTGTTAACGAAGTCAGATATTTGTTGGCTAGAAAAAATGAAGGATATCAAGAGGTGGATATGTCTCAATATGGTATCGTTTTCTTAGGGAATTATTTTAGTGGGGACCCCGGTTTTGTTGAAATGGCAAAATACATGTTGCTACTAAGAAGCTCAGATAGAAAAACGATATTTTTGAGAGGTTACAATGAAACACTTATCGTTAAATACTTATTACAAGAAAAGTTAAATGATTCTGAAGTTGATGATACAATGGAACTTGTTGATTCGATTTCAAGACAGTTAGGATACCCGTTGGAAAACTTACAAGAGATGAATCTTCCCCTTTATAATCTCTTTCTTGAAACAAGATTATGGTACGACAATTATAACTTTATTTTTTGCCCAGCTTCAATAAATCTTGATGCTGCATGGAAAACCACAAGTGTTGACAGATTTTTCCTGGATGAACAGGATATGTCCAACAAGAAGAATCACACAGGAAAAGTTATTGTCTTTGGACATTATGCTTCTTCGGAATTGAATCGTTCTATTGGGCTAAAACAAAGAAAACACGACGTAGCCTTTTGGCAAAGTAATGACCAAACCAAAATATGTTTAAATGGTGAACCTGCTTCGCCTGGTACTGGTAAGGTATTGGGTATGTTCATTCATAACGAAGAAACACACCCACTTTCCAGTCGAGTAGGACGAAAAAAGCCTATTGTTGATGAAATTTGAATATAAAGATTAAAGAAGGATGAGTAAATCCTTCTTTTTTTTTGTGTTTTTTTATTTTTTTGGTGTTTACAAATTGATTGGGTGGGTTTTATTTATGATTAGTCGAGAGGGGCTACGCCCATTATTCAAAAGGAAAAATAAATAAAAAAAAGGTGATTATATGAATGTTAGAGCTGTTCTTTATGTGACCGATTTTCAAAGTAAATGTCCGGATTGTGAAACAGAATTAACAGTTGCCTCTGATGAAGCATTACTTGAAGCTGGAGAAGGTTGTTACCTCTCAGTGTGCCAAGGTTGTGGTCGTGCAGTTGCAATTTTGTCAGAAGACGTCATTCTCCAAAACGAACTCAGAGCAGCATTGCCACTAGAAATAGGATTCTAGAGGGGCTACGCCCATAGGAATTAAAGGGTTCTTAAAACGAAACATTGCCATTATGGCAGTGTCTACACCTGGTTGCGCTGGTGTACTGAAGAAGTTAGCAAAAGACCAAAAACAAAATTATTGGAGGAATTTGACATGTCAAAAAATATTTTGAAGTACCAAGGTAACGTAATTGAAATCCCTGCAGGAGTAACAGTTGAAAATGCTCGTACATTATTGGCTAGTACTTATCCTGAAATCGCAAATGCAGAATACACACAGTCTATGGACCCAGTTACTGGAGATGTAACAACTGAATTCACTGTTAAATCTGGTACAAAAGGTGCGGATACAGTCCAAGCTGTTTACCAAAACAGTACCATCCCATTACCTGCCGGAACGACAGCTGACCAAGCAAAAACATTGCTTGCATTGACTTATCCAGAAATTTCGAATGCTGATGTAAATGAATCAGTTGTAAATGGTGTACGAACTATCGCATTTACTGCTAAGTCTGGTACAAAAGGTGCAGATAGCGTTCAAGCGGTCTATCAAAACAGTATCATCCCATTGCCTGCTGGAACGACAGCTGACCAAGCAAAAACATTGTTGGCTTTAACTTATCCAGAAATTTCAAATGCTGATGTGACTGAAACTGTAGCAAATGGTGTACGTTCAATCACGTTTGCAGCTAAGTCTGGTACAAAAGGTGCAGATACCGTACAAGCGGTTTATCAAAACAGTATTATTCCTTTGCCTGCTGGCACTACGGCTGACCAAGCAAAAACATTGCTTGCTTTGACCTATCCAGAAATTTCAAACGCTGATGTAATCGAAACTGTAGCAAACGGTGTACGTTCAATTACATTTGCAGCTAAATCTGGGACTAAAGGAATTTAATATTCTTTTTCCATTATAGAGAGAGTCGGTCTTTAGGACACTCTCTCTATTTTTAAAAAAAATGAGGTGGCGTTATGTATGACTACGAAACTATTGGTCAATTTTTAGAAAAAAGCGAACTTTTGAAGAGTCCAAATAGTATATCAGATGAACAAAAAAATTTATTACTTATGACAAGGCTGGAATCAGTAGGACAATCAGCTGATGAAAACCAAATTAATGTTCAAAAAGCTATTGTTAACAATGTTCTTACATTCTTCAATAATTCAAAAGAAAAGGTAGAAAATATCTTAGCAGCTCCTATTCCTAAGGAAGAAGTATTCTTACTACTTGATGAAGAAGGGAAAACATTATTTGAAAGATTTTCCAAATTGTCTTTCGAGGAGTTTAATGCTCTTTCGGTGGAAGAAAAAATTGAATTCGGCACACTTAAGTTAAATCTTGTCGCAGCTCTTCAAACAGTTGTGGATAACTATAAAGAACAGCTTGTGCGTCTACAGGACCAGGATTATCGAAAAGTTAGAGATTTAACCAGTAGAATTTCAATGGTACAGAGTATCAACATTCCTATTGACGACGAGGATGATTTTATTTAGAAAGGAGAGTTCCAAGTAAATGGTTAATATTTACGATGCGACACAACTAAGTAATTTTCGAGAATCATTAGAAGTATCGAATTATATTTTGGCCTTATCGATGGCTTCAACAGAGCAAATCGCTGAACAAAATAGAGAAGTTAAATTGTCTGTAAATCCAACTATCAAAAGACATCTAAAAGATTATTTTGGTCTTAATAAAGACAACACAATCTATAGTGGTTCTATGTTTGATTATGATTCTGCCAGTGACTATTTGACACAATTGATTTCACTTCATATCAATACTGATAATTTTTCTTTTTCTACAGGTTTAGAAGAAAGAACATATAACTTTACTTTTAAAGGTAAGAATCAGTTACGTGCTTTGCACCTAGCCCAAATCCATCAAGACAATCCTATTTGGAAGGAAATTGTTGAGGGAGAATTATCTGAAGACGAACTTTCAATGCTAAATACATTAATCGAGATTTTAAATCATCGAACTATCTTTTCAGAAAGTAGTGGGTGGCACAGTGCAGAATCATTTGGAACTCATGGTTTTACCATAGATAAAACTTATGATGTAGGTGACTGGACTTGTATTGTCGATTACACAATGATAATGATTTATGTGCAAATTGCAACTGACTTGTTAGTCTTAAAATATGAACAACTATTAAATGCTTTGAATGAATATCGTGCAAATCAAATTCGTTTCATTAATGAAAATATCAACAAGGGAAGAGCCGCCTTTTCTGATTATTTGAAGAACAAGGTTGTATCCAATACTGATGAGTTTTTAACCGATGAAATGAAGAAATTTATGAGTCAAACCAATGTAGATAAATTGCTGATTTGGGAAGATTTCAGTGATAGAGGTTTGTATTTTAACGTCTACTCTAATGTTAATGATGAAGAAGAGCCTTGGATTATTTTACCGCCAATTCCATTTGAGTCAGTTATTGAAGGGTATACCTATGAAGCTACATTCAAGTATGTAGGAAAAGTAGATAAATCGACTGACGGATATTATCAAGAGCATGAGATGGAGAACGATTATGTATGTGCAATAAATACAGAATTGTTTATGGAAGTTCTTAGACAGGAATACAATATCGATTTATCAAATGCAGAAAAATGGTTTATGAATCAAACTTACGAAATGTTATTTGCACAAGAGCATTTCTCATTTGACGAAATAACTGGAACTTTAGAAGTGGAAAACAACCTTTATGAAGGTGTGTCTTTTATAGAAGATGACCATGGACAAATTTCGTTCTTCTTTGAAGAGGAAGACAATCAGGAAGTCAGAACCAGTTCCGAGTTTAAAGTAAATATTGGTGGGACACCCCCTGTACTAACTGTAAAACATAGGGACCTAGAAAATAGACATGAATTTGAAGAAGGAGAGTTTATCGATAATTCTAAGATACAGACTGTTGGATATGAACTAATTCATTCATTTGAAAATGTTGTACCTACACCAAGTATGTTGATACCTGTTATGGGGCCAGATGGAACTATGCCTTTTGTTATTCGAAACTAGAACGATTATGGAGGAAATTAACCATGCAAGAAACAACTATAAAATTAAATGAATCTGGTATCGCCACGATTCAAACCAATAATTCAGGAATTAATTCTGAGAAGATTATCTCATTTGAACAATTAGGAATGGCGTTTAATTCTTACGCTTCTTTCGAAAGTCCGTTACTACCTGGAGACTCTGGTTTACTAAAGTACACTACATCAGGTGATATTGAAAAGTACATTTACGTAACTCCTCCACAAAAGATTATTACTAATCATTTTTGCGGGGATGAAGACCCTGAAGATTTTGAAACAGCTGTTCCTTATTTAATTTGGTTTATTAAAGTAAGGAAAATTGGTGAAAATCGTCGTGAAATTAGAAGCTCGTATGTGTTTAGTTTACAACATCAAATTTTATCTGAACAAGATACTTTGTATGTTTGTCCGCTTCCGAATGTGTTTGACAATGGAAGCATTTGTTGGGGTAGCTTTAATCCTCAGTTTACTTCTGTTCGTTCTATCCAAAGTATTTTCACTCAGTTTATGGGGTCAAACACAAACCGTGATTTAGAGTGGAGTAGATTTAGTAGTGGTTTAGATAATCCTAGCTCAAGAAGACGTTCAGGAAGTCAGATTCAATCACCAACAGATTATCTTGAAGCATCAGATTACTTCTATAAGCAGGAAAATAAATCTACTGAAGAAATCCTGAGTTATATGCTTTCTAATCTTCGAACTGCAAACCAATCAATTAAGCATGTCTTTGACCGATTATAATAATGAAATGGAGAGATATTAATGTATCAATCAAAAAACACCCCTTTAGTTGGGGCTTATAAAGCACCTGCACCAAAGCCTGTGGAATTAACTCCAGAACTTATTGCTTTTCAACAAAAATTCTTAGCTGAAACTCAAGATAGAAAATTTGCACCGGTCACTGAATACGAAAAAGAAGTGACGATTGTAAGTGCTGGAAATGGTATTTTCCGTGTACGTAAAACGCCAGTAGCGCTATTTATTCAAAAAATTAGCGACGCTAAAATCCCTGGAGTACCGGATATGAAAGAAGAAGCTATTTTGCTTGTTCCCAAAATCCCTATGAAATATATTGTTCAAATTCTTACCTTTTATCGTGATGTTCACGCTAAGGACAAGACGGAAGCTTGTGCAAATTTCTATTGGAATCACAACAATGTTCCAGTACCTAATTATGATGGAGTCGTTCAAGACGGACAACTAATTGTTTTTTGTCCATTCCAGCGCAATAGCAGCGCAGAAACAAACTTCGAATCCGGTGTAAACACTCGTGGTGAAGAAATTGCTTGGTTCCGACAAAACATGTCACCTTTATTAGAAACTCATAGTCATCATACTATGGATGCATTTTGGTCTGGCACTGATGATTCAAATGAGAATTACCCACAGTTTTATCTAGTTTTAGGGAAAATTACTTCTGACCAAATTCGTTTTGAGTTCCGATGGTGTGAAGGGGATAAGAAGATGAACAAACTATCCCCATCTCTTTTAATTGACTGGCCTCAAATTACTCAAGTACAAGAAAAATTTGAAACAACAAAAACAACTATTACAGTGAGTAGTTTAGAAGGTTCGTTTTTACCTGAATCTATTGTTTCTGATTTAGACCAAAATGCATCTTATTCACAAGAGGCTATTGGAGAAGTTAAAACTGAGACACTAACTAAGGATTACGATGGGCCTTTTGAACGTGCTGAATATCCATCAGAATGGTTAGAAAAGCAACATCATCCATCATTTGTCGCATACAACTATGGCGGATTCTACGGAGGTACAGCGGCTGGAAAAAAGTCGGTAGGGACTCCTGGGATTGGGATGACTCCGAATGGGACAACTGGGAGAAATCTAGGGTATCCAAACGTGGGAACAAACCCAAGGGGAATAAAAACGGTAAATGGGGTAGAAGAGTTAAATGATGTTCAACAAGTAGATTTGTTTGAAGACTCTATTGGAGGTAATTATGCCTATCAAGGTTCTTACGAAGATTTCGGAGAGATAGGCATTTATGAAAATTATAACCAACTGCCTTATAAAGAACAGTTAGATGTAGATAATATCGTAAATGAAATGGCAAACGGTCCATTATCTACGCTTGTGAGTTGTATGGATATTGAATTTAACCTAGGTGTCGATTATGACCAAACGTTAACTAAAGAACAGGAAGAAGAAATGAAGGCTATTGAAGATGATGCTCAAGTGTTTTCGGAGAACTTAGTTGAGGCAATCACTAAGAATTCTAACAAAGAAGCATTAAGAACTATTTTAACCACAATGTATAATTAGGGGGATGTAAAGTAATGGAAATTACATTAGAAAAGGTTTTACAATTTCAACCGGAAGAACAAACTACGTATCACTTTTTAGTAGTAGGCGCAGGGGGCACTGGCGGGTACCTCCTGCCTAACCTTGCTCGTCAAGTTTCATTATCTAACCAAGTGATGAAAGGCCAAGGATTACGACCTCATACAATCACAGTCATCGATGCAGATGATGTAGAGGAAAAGAATTTAACACGGCAAAACTTCATTCCCAATGATATTGGCAAAAATAAAGCAAAAGTTCTCGCTACAAGATATGCGAAATCATTTGGTGTGCCTATTTCCTACATCGAAGAGTATATCGAGAGTAGAATGCAAGTATATGAATATTTGCAAAATATTACTAGTAGTGTATTTCAGAATCCTGATAATGGTTCTGTAAAACAAATGCGTGTCGTGGTCATTGATTGTGTGGATAATACAAAAACGAGACACTTTCTTAAAACTGCTGTATCTAATTTTACTCGATGCCCAACTGATTTTATTTCTTCGGGAAATGAAGAACGAGCTGGTCAAGTTGTTTTTGCTCCGAATCAAAATATTGGAAATAAGCTTTCCTTATTTAGAGCTCTTGATAAGGATGATAATAAACTAATTGTAACTAGCTCAAGAGCTACTTTCCCGAACCCTATGGAAATTTTTCCAGAGTCGATGCGACCAAAGGATAAACTTCCCTCGGAAGAATCTTGTGCAGAGCACGCAGTATCTGCTCCACAAAATATTCATGCCAATATGACAGCTGCGAATATTATTTTTGGTTTTGTAAACAAGTTAATCAATTGTGAACCAATTAGTGAAATGGCCGTATTTTTCAATACAAGTAATTCGTCCACCAAAACTTATTTTGCTAAAAGAAGTGACATCCTAAACTTACTTACCATCGAAAATCCTAAAAATCCTTATATGACTTCTTTCTTATCCTTCAAGGGCTTCATCAAAGAGTTTGGGGAGATTAGTGAAGAAGACTGGACAGCTTTGACAGATGCTCGAAAAGAGCTCGTTAAGGAGTCAGAAGAAGCTGTTACAGTAAGACATGCGGATAATATCGATTCTCCTGCTGAGGGAGTAGCATAATGCATTCAAAGATTGAAAAGACAGAAGCTGGGAATTTTTCAGCTTCTCTTTTCTATAATTCAGATAAGCGAAATAAAGGTTTAAAACAACTTACAGGATATATTGATGGCTCTGTTATAGGTAATGATGATTTTAGAAAAGGTCAGGATGAAAGCTTAAAATTTTTAGGTGCAGGATGCTCTTATCAATTGTTAGATAATGATACTCTCATTTCAAGCGGGGGTTCAGTATTGGAAACTTTCTACGAATTTAGAAATGAAATTATGGCAACAAACTGTCATATTCCAGAATTTGAAGGAGTTTATTTATTACTTTCCAATATTAAAGAGATGTTTGACAGCTTAGACGACATACACTTAGTTGTGAAAACTGACAGCCAAACGGTTATTGAACATCTTTATGGTTCTCGACTTACAAATAACCCTATACAAGCTAGAATCAAGAGCAGTATTTTAGGGATACTTTATCAGTTAGGTAGTTTCGAACTAGAATATATACCACGAAGAGAAAATCATGTCTGCGATTCATTGGCTAAAGAGTATTCAAAAATGAAGATTTCTGGAAAAGGGACAATTAAATGAAGACTATTCTTTTCCATTGGCTAATGAGTTTAACTCTTAAGCCTAGGAGTTTTAATAATAAAATTTTAAATAAAAAATTATGTAAATGTAAGGTTTACACTCTTGATGAGGAAGCTAAGATGATTTCAAGTAATATCTGGAGTGTATTAAAAGAAATAAATGAAGGCAAGTATAAATCCGGATGTTTATTTAACAAAGCTTCTAAATTCTCGGAGAAGCGCTACTTATCAGGTCTTTACACATACAATCAGATAGAAAATATTTTTAACGAGTACGGATTTGAACTTTTCTGTACTCCTTAAATTTATTCTCTCATAATAGGAGGAAAATTTTTGGTAAACTACTTTGTTTTTGAAACCTTTGTAAAGTCTGAATATGATGAAATGACATTCTATTTCGATTATGCAATTGATAATAGTCTTTCTTCATCAGAATTTGAAACGGTTAAAATCATAAGAGCGATTGAAGAGACGGCGAATAATTACGACAATGAGGAAATAAATTGTAAAATAAACAGTTTGACTCATAGTATTGAGTCCTACTTTGACAATATAAGCCCTAACATTATTTTTTATCAGTTATCTCGTGTTCAAAAAATGCTAGAAAAGGCATGTAGTGAACTTTATGGAGATAAAGTATTTATTCGACGAAGTAGTATAGGAACCGATGAATTAAAGATTCCTATCTACTACAATAAACTAGCAGAAGAAATGGAGCGTTAAGATGAACATTTTCTTTACCTCGGATACACATTTTGGACACAAAAATATCTGTGGTCCAAACGGCTTTGAAGAGAAGCGAAAAATTTTCAAAGATACCCATGAAATGGATAAAGCAATAATAAAATCATGGAATAAAGTGGTAAATGAAGAGGATACTGTTTATCATTTGGGAGATTTCTTTTTGCATAATTCATATAGAGCATGTATCGATATTATCAATCAATTAAATGGCTCTATTGTATGGATTGCTGGCAACCATGACTCTCACAAAAGTGGGAGAAGGCTAGAAAATTATTTTAAAAACAACAGTGAAGGCTCAAAGGGGAAAATTAAGTTTTGTCCTTCGGGTGAACGCTTAATTGTAGAAGGTTACACCCTTTATTTGAATCATTTTGGACTATTAACTGGACCCAGAAAGAAAATATTCTCAGTCCATGGACACATTCATGCGGCTAAGCCAATGTATCTGAGCCATATAAACGTTGGAATAGACAATATTGAATCTGAGTTCAAGGACACACCTTTCGGAGAACCCATCTCTTTGGATAGTTTGTTGGAATGTGTAAAGAGAAGAGAATCAATAATGGTTGAGAATGGTACTTATTCTATCTATCACAACACAAAATCTATGGAAGTCGGTCAAAAGATTCAAGAAAAGATTCTCCTAAAAAAGGGAAAAGCTTCTATAGACGAAATTATTGAAAGAATAGAAAGTTTTCAAACTTCAGTGTCTTCAGAGAAGTCTTACGACGAACTTTTGAAAGATATCCAAGAATCATTAAAGGATATACAGGAATTAAACCAAATCAAATTCATTGGGGTTTCAGAGGATATCACTAGAACATTTTTTGAATAGAAAAATTAGACTCTTTATTCTGAGAGTCTTTTTTTTATTTCTAATCAAATTTGCTATGGACTTTTTGATTCACTCAGATTACTCAAATTAATATAAAGCACTAAGGAGGCTAACAGATGAGTTTGAATAGATGTTGGGTTTTAGATAATAAAGGAGTTTTTGAGGATACGGAGGAAGGTAGAGCGGCAAGTTTAAACTTGTTTCGAGAATCTTTAAATCTTATGTATCCAGGTTATGAAGTGAGAATAACATCAGAGCTTAATGAAACGGGAAAAGTTAGGGCCTACCATGGAGAAATACTTAATGAATTTGATGAAGTCTGGTATAGAAAATCAAGTCTTACACTTTTGAACAATCTTCAAAATGCGATTTCAGAGGTGGAAAAATATGTCGTTAACTAATCCAGTTCAATTTACTCACTTGCATACACACACGCCTAAAGGTTCCTTGCTAGATGGATACATGAGAATTGATAAGGCGATTGAAAAGGCATTGGAATGGGGGATGGACTCGCTAGGTATCTCTGACCACGGAACAATGGCTGCTCATCCTGAGTTTAATAACCTTTGTAAAGAAAATGGTATTAAACCTGTTTTTGGAATGGAAGCATACATTACTCCAGATAAAACATTTAAAAAAGCGGACTTTGAGTCTGTTAACTATACAATTTTAACTGATGATGAAGGAACAGCGATTTTAAACAAAAAAGGAAAAGAGCAGTACATATTCAAACTCTTTTCAAAGGAAGAATTTTCTTCCCATTCAGAGAACTTCAGCAATGTATTAGAAATAAGCCCTAAAAGTACAATGAAGAAATTTCTAACTGAAGCCAAGCCGCATATTCAAACCAAAGCTCTTGAAATTCTCGAAAGAGACTATGAAGAATTGGCATTAGCGATGGGAGAAAAACGTCCATTATCCGAACTCAAAGCCAAAGAAAAGAAACCTTACTTACAAATTGCTTCGGATAGAGTGTTGATGGAGAATGTACTCGGTATTGAAGGCGATGCAGCAAGAAGTAATTACTTTCAATGGTTTCCAAGTATATCTCATCTACTTCTAATTGCGCTAAATGACGAAGGATATCGAAACTTAATAGCTTTGAACAACATCGCTCATTTAGAAGGGTTTTATAAAAAGCCCCGGATAGATTATGGAGACATAGCCAAATATGGAAAAGGTATTGCAGCTACAAGTGCTTGTTTAGGTGGAACAATTCCCCAGTTGATTATGAAAGGAAAAATAGAAGAGGCGAAAAAAGAAGTTGAACTTTATATGAACGCTTTTGATGAATTTTATTTTGAAATTCAACCCTCTAAGCAACCTGAACAATGGCATGTAAACAAAGTCTTGATTGAGTGGTCCAAGGAAATGGGTATTCCCTTAATCGCAACGAGCGATGTCCACATGGTAACACACGATGAGTTAGCTATTCATAAGCAGCTCATGAATATAAACAAGGGGAAAGAAGACGATGATGATAATGACATTTCTGTATATGACTCATGCTACTTCATGCATCCGCAAGAGTTTTTAGATAACGGTATTCCTCAAGAAGCTCTACAAAATGCCTATGACTTAGCTCATCGGACGAATGTCACCATTTTGGATGATAATGACTGGCGCTATCCTGTATGTGAAATACCAGAAGGAGAAGACTACGATACTTATTTAATGAAGCTTGCTGAACAGGGATTGTTTATGCGTTTCATGAATGACCAAACCGGGAAGATGGATTGGAATTTATATCATGAGCGACTGTATTACGAATTAGAGGTAATCAGAAATAAAAAGATTTCTGCCTATTTTGTTATTGTATGGGACTTTCTAAATTTCTGTCATGAGAGAAATATTTTGACTGGTCCTGGACGTGGTTCTGCAGCTGGAAGTTTAGTGGCCTATTCTCTCGGTGTGACGAACATTGACCCTATTCGTTGGGATTTGCTATTTGAAAGATTTCTTAATCCCGAACGACCTGGCTTTCCAGATGTGGACTCGGATGTTGATGGAACGAGACGTGCAGAAGTAATTGATTATCTTGGAAATAAGTATGGGCACGACAAAGTGACCCAAGTGGGGACCTATATAACGATGGCCTGTAAATCAGTGTTGAAGGATATCGGTAGAGTCCTTGGTATAAACCACGAAGAAATCAATGAATTAAACAAAAAGATTCCAGACCAAATGAAATTGGAAGATGCACTTCTACAAGTTCCAGAAGTCGGAGAATTTATGGAAAAATATCCTGATTTACTTGAACTAGCTTTAGAAACAGAAAGTATGCCGAAAACTTCTTCTGTACATGCTTGTGCAATTGTTGTATCGACAGATAGTCTTATGGATTCAATTCCCTTAATGCGTGGGAAGAACGAAGAGATAGTTTCTCAATACGAGGGACCAGAACTTGAATCTATAGGTTTTATAAAGTTTGACTTACTTGGTTTAAAGAACCTTTCTGTTATTGAAGGTGCAAGAGCATTAGTCGAAGAAAAACATGGTAGCGCAATTGATGTTAACAATTACTCCTTCTTTGATGACCCTAAAGTTTTTGAATTGATTCAAAAGGGTGACACTGATGGTATTTTCCAATTAGAGTCAGATGGAATGAAGGGTGTATTCAGAGGTCTTAAGAAAGTTGATTTCGAATCTGTAATTGCTGGTGTTGCTTTGTATAGACCAGGTCCAATGGCAAATATTCCTGCGTATCAAAGAAGAGCAAATGGCACAGAAAAAATTACCTATCTGAGTGAAGAATATGAGCAATTCACCAAAAATACATTCGGAATATTGATTTACCAAGAGCAAGTAATGATGTTGTCTCAGGTAATGGCCGGATACTCCAAAGGTGAATCTGATGTTTTAAGGAAAGCCATCGGTAAGAAGAAAGTAGAGTTACTTGATAAGGCGTTAAATGAACTGAAAACCTCACTAATGCGTAATGGGCACTCTGAGGAGCTTTCTGACAAGATTTGCGAAGAGATTAGACCATTTGGAGCCTATGGATTCAACCGGTCTCATGCGGCTGCATATGCCTTTGTAGCTAGCCAAACAGCATATTTTAAAGCAAGATATCCTTTAGAATTCTTCACTTCCCTCCTTACAGTCAATGCAGCCAAAAAGAAAAAAGTAGTGAAATACATTGAGGATGCTAAAAATCATGGCATTAAAATCTTACCACCGGACATTAATCGGTCAAAACTTGGCTATTCCATTGAAGGTTTCAATACCATTCGGATGGGGTTAGAATCGGTCAATAATCTAGGTAAAGCTGCCATAGATGAAATTGTAGCTAATCAGCCATATTCCTCATTATCTGATTACTCATTAAGAAGTGGCAAGAATGCTATTAATAAAAAGAATATTGAAACATTGTCTCTTTCTGGGGTATTTGACTCATTTTATCCAAGAACGGTTAATAGGATGGAAATTTTGGCTGATGCTTTTGTATCTAAAGGAGACGCCGAAAATGCCAACAAGGCTTATGGAGAGATTGATGTATTTAACAACGTAGCAAAACTTGAAAAAGAAAAATACTATTTAGGCTTTTATTTTTCAGGACATCCACTTGATGGCATTGGAGAAGATATAGATTTGAGCGTACCTGATGGACAAACCGTAAAGGGGAAAGCCATTGTTTCTACAATTAAAGAAATCATCACTAAAAAAGGAGACCCAATGGCGTTTATTGATTTCTCCTTTAAAAACGAAGTCGTTTCTTCAGTAGTATTTCCTGACACGTATAACGAAGAAATTGTATTCAGGAAGAAGCAAACAACTTACAGGGATTTGCTAAAAGAAGGAATGGTGGTAGATGTAAGTGGTGTCTTTAAGTATGACTTAAGAAGAGATGAGCGGAGTTTTATCATTACAAAAGTCAATGTACCAGTTAAAGCAAATCGAAAATTCTGGGAATTAGAAATATAAAACGAAAGGGGTAGTAAATATGTCACCAAAGGAAATACGAGAGGTTAAAGGTAAAAACGGGGAACCCATTATTGATGTAGTTAAAATCATAGATTTAGCGGTGCGCTCTGGTAAACGGAGTAAGTATGCAACCGGGATTCTGATGGATACCTATGGAAATAAATATACTTTCAATTGCTGGGACGAAACACTTTCATTAAAAATGCAGGATATGTATCAAGTGAAAGAATTGGTAGGAGAAGTAGCTGGGAATACAAACATTTATAATGACAACTTCCAAGTTGTAATCGATAAGATGAATACCGAGATTACAATTGATTCTTCAATTTTTTTACAAACACCATACAATGCAACTGAAATATGGAGTGATGTCAATAGTCTGATTCATACCAAGACTTCTGAAAAGGCTCATGCAGTTCTGAATATGATTTTAACCTCAAAAGAAGGGCTATTTAAACGGTTCTTAGAAGAGTTCTCTGCGAAATCTCATCATGATAATGTACGTCATGGTCTGCTAGCCCATACTGCAAAGATGATAAATATTGGCTCTGTAATTGAAGGTCAGCATCCAAATTTATTTAAAACGCAAGACCAAATTGATTTGTTTTATATTGGTTTACTAGTCCATGATATTGGAAAGACTTTAGAAATGTATAACGGTCAATATATGGCAAACAGCTTCGTTTCTCATCGCTTTTTGGGGGCAGAATTAGTCACTGAAGTGAAAACTCAAATCGTTGATACCTATAGTGAAGAATGGTTCTATCAATTGATTGCCATCATTCTACAACACCATGGGCATTTTGAAGAGCGTCCTAGAACACCAATGGCTTTATTAATTCACTACATCGATAGCTTTGAGGCTCAGTTAACTAATCTAGATGAAAAGGTTCAGGAAAGTGACGACACTCCAGTAATAAATAGTGTTTTTGGAGATGACTACTTGCACTTAACAAAAGCAACATTCTAATTGAGGTACAGGGAATGCTCCTTCGATTCAGGAGGGGCATACGCCCATCTCACTAAAAGCAAATCATTAACAGGAAAGGAGAAGGATTTAGTGGTTTTTAAATTGATAGTCGCTGGAAATAGGGATTTTACTGATTACAAAGTTGTCAAAGAATCTTTGGATTTCTTTTTACGTAACGTTAAAAACAAGGAAGCCATTGAAATCGTCTCTGGCAATGCAAAGGGAGTAGATTCTTTAGGTGAAAGATATGCGAAAGAAAATAATCTACTGCTTACTTGCTTTCCTGCAAAATGGGGCACTTTTGGAAATGCAGCTGGACCAATGCGCAATGCAGAAATGAGCAAGTATGCTGATGCATTAGTAGCGTTTTGGGACAAACAAAGTAGGGGCACACAATCTATGGTCAATTTAGCAAAGGCTGGTGGATTGAAGGTTCGTATTGTAGACATTTCTGGAAGAAAGTGAGGAGGGAAGTATGAAGTTTATTGATTTTACAGTTGGGTTAAATTACAAAACATATCATTCGAATTCTGATTCAGTTAAATCACAGATTAAAGGTTTATTGGAAGTTAATCATGTCATCGTGGTGGCTGAGGATGAGTGGACACCTTATCACGACAAGTACAGCTTCCACATTGTTGATGATGATGATTATTTCACTTTGTCTTTTGTTGGAGTATATCAGAGTTATGATTCTGAAGAGGTTATTAATTTAATAAACATTATCCTTGAAAGAATACAAAAAGATGATTCCCTGCTTTTCATTGGGGAAACCAAATTTGTCCCTGAGGAAGAGGGATTAAGAAATTATATTACTAGGTCAGAAGAAAATGAAATAAATAAATTGATAACAATTTAAGGAGAGAAAATTATGGAAAACAATCAATTGAATGTAGCACAACCAATCGAGGAAACATTATTGCAAATGGCCGCACAAGGAGCTGTTTCAAATAGTTCAAATCAAATGCCGGTAAGTCCTAATCCATTAGAGGTAGCTTTCAATCAAGGGTTAGCTTCGGTTCAAGCTATTCCTGATACAAGCATTGTTACACCAGGTGTGATGCCAGCTACTTCTTTAACCCCTGAATCTCAGGTTACTGCAGTCGTTCATCCACGAGTAGCAGGGGTAGAAGTAACTCCAGAATTAGCAGTTGCTTTGGGATACAATTACGCCGCTTTGGCTGCTGAACAAGGAATTATTGTTCATACAGAAGCAGAACCAGGTTCCTCTGTACCAGAGGGGGGAGAAACATCGAATACTCTATCTGCGTTTGTTGTAACAGAAGGAACTTCTCTACATGCGCATCAAGCAGTTATGTATTTAGGGACTAATGGATATGGGCAAAATATCACAGCGCTAAATAATGGGACTTATAGCTGTAGTGAAATTACGGACCAAGCAAAGTTACTTCCAAACTTCTTTGTTCGCTTAATTCAACGGAATCCTCAAGAGCTAAAAATGTTATTAGAAGCATATGGATTACATGTCGTCTTTGAAACAATTGGGGAGAATAATGAATTCGAATCTGAAGAATCTATTATTAAAATTTTTGGTTCAAGTGAAGATGATACACCACTCTTTTATATTTTTGATAGTGAAAAGGACCAATGGACTATTAATTATAGTAGTAAAAATGGTTTAACACAAAATCTATTTTCATCTTTATATAAAACATTGGAATACTATATTTCTTTACCTGTCGAAGTTAAAAATACTAGTTTAAAACGCATCGTTTCTGCAGTGTTAATGTCTCCTCATAGCGAAGCTGCTACTACCGTTTACGCAACAAGTATCGAAGACTTTCTAAGCAAAGTAAGCGAGCAAAATCTTTCACGTGATTTAACCGTAGTCAATGGCCGTATTCTGAATGATGTTTTAATGGATGTGCCTTTATCTGAATTTTTAGCACAAGTCACCACAGTACAAAATAATCAAAAAGTCCGATACATGGATTATCGAATTGAAAAAGATGGCCTTAAAAGTGTAATTGAAAACATTCGTGCGATTAACGTGACTACAGGCGAACTAGTAGCTACTCCAGAAGTAGTAATTTTAGATAGTTTTTCATTTTTCAGTGATGCAGATTCTGTAAACAATCCCGCTAAGTTGGAAGAATTTTACCAATTAGAAGCAGAAGCTCCAGGAATTCACGAGATTACTGCAGCTGATATTTTTGAAGTAGCAGAATCAAAAGGTCTCAAGATTATTTAATTACTATGGGGAGGTTTGACTCCCCTTTTTTTTATTTTTTACTGGACTTTTTGATTGAAAGAAAATAATTTCTAAAAAACGAAGGAGGAGTTACATATGACATTGCAGTATTTAGTAGTGAATTATGATAAAAAGCAATTTTTTCATCTTTCCGGTAGTAGTCTGGAAACACACTTGATTAAAAATAAAGAGACCAATTTCTTAATTAATCTTATTGCTGGGGATTGGAAAGGTGAACGTGTATCTGTAATTACGAATACAGCAGAAGCAAAAGGCAGTAATGTATTAAACTATGATTCAATGTTCTTCAGATTCATTGAACTAGAGCTAGGTATTATTTGGACAGATGAAGATGGAGATATTTGTCATTTATCTACAAAGGTTTTTGACCATGTATTAGAACACTTTTCTGAGATAACAGTAGAAGATACGGTCATTGACGAAGAACTATATATCTACAATCCTGCGAAAAATTGTTATATTGACATGCAAAAAACACCAACCCTGGAATCAAACCTGATGGTTTTTGATGAAGATAAAATGGTTGACGTTGAGAAGGTTATTATGAATCCAATTGTAGCCTTTTTGCTGGTTGGTTGGCGCAACGAAGAACCTGTTATTGATGCGAATAGCATGCATAACCGAACTTGGATTTCAGAAAGTTCTAGAATCGAAGTATTTACTTCGTTAAATGAGCAGCTTAATCGAGAAAGTGTTCATGCTGTAGAACTAGACTTTATTAACATGGGCGAATCCCAAGAGAACTTATTTGGATTCTATACAACTAGAATCGAAGCATTAGTTGAGCAAAACGAATCTATCAAAGACTACGGAATTGGTTCTGACTTGAAATCGGATTTAGACAAATCTATGCAGACGTATTTAATGGGGTAGATAGCTTATGAAAAACTATTATGCAATTTCAGATGTTCACGGACGGCTAGATTTGCTTGAAGAGGCAATTAAAACTGTCGACTTATCAAAACCGGAAAATACTCTTGTATTAGTCGGAGATTATGTTGATAGGGGTCCTAACTCATTAGGAGTTTTACAATATATTATGTCTCTCAAATCTAATTTTCCTAAACAAGTTATTACTTTAATGGGGAACCACGATAAGATGTTTCTTGATTTTATTTTTGAAGGCGATACCCTCGGACTGGAAAATGACTGGAATCTAAATACCGTTAAGAGTTTTTTATCTGAGCACGAATATTTTGAGGACATTTCATATTTTGAGAACAACATCTATTTGAAAAAGGATTATTCAGTTGTTACAAATGAAATAAGAGATTATATACAACAAAGATTTCAATCAGAATTAGCATTCCTTCAATCTCTAGATTATTACTTTGAAAGCTCCAATTTTATTTTTGTGCACGCTGGAGTAGATTTTGATTTAGAGGATTGGAGAGAATCCAATAAGTTTCGGATGATTTGGCAAAGGCCATCATTTAGAGAAGTCAATAATACGGGTAAGGTTCTTGTTGTAGGACATACTCCAGTCAGTTCCTTTACCAAGGATAAATCTAATGATATCTTCGAATACTCCGTTGGTATAGGAGACTCTATCTTTTATATTGATGGAGGAGCAGTATTGTCTAATCAATTGAATGTATGGATAGGAAGAGAGAAGGAATATTAAATGAATGAAAATGATTTGCCTTATTTAGAGTGGCTCGAATGGTACAAAAATCAGGATTTACCTAACTACCCAATGCCATCAGTTACAGTAGACAATGTCGTTTTTAATAGAAGCGACGAGATTCATGTCTTGGTGATAAGAAGAAAAGGCCATCCTTTTAAAAATATGCTGGCCTTGCCAGGAGGATTCGTGAATCCATACGAGAATCTTCAAAGAGCAGCGGCTCGAGAACTTAAAGAAGAAACAGGTCTTGAATCTTTAAATAGTCAATTAGTGGGCGTATATGGAGACAAGGGAAGAGACCCACGTGGATGGACGATTTCGATTGCTTTTTCGACTGTAGTAGAAGACTTTCCTGAAGTAATTGCTATGGATGATGCTTCTGAAGCCTTTTGGTATAAACTTAAAGACTTTGAATTGGAATTTTTACTGTCCGGCGACAAAGACTATTTTGTTTTCGGATTTAATAGTTTTGCTTTTGACCATGCACAGATTATTTCAGATTCACTCAAAATGTTGAAATAAAATACAGGAACAGGAGAGTAATATATGGAAAAGTATGGAATGTGCATTGGCAAGTTTTATCCATTACACAAAGGACATATAAATATGATTCAAAAAGCTAGCAGTTTAGTGGACCATTTATTTGTAATTGTAAGTCATTCGGATATTCAAAGTGAAAAACTCTTTGAGCAATCAAATTTGAAAAGACCTTTGACAGCTCGGGACAAATTAAGAATAGTTCAAAAAACATTTCAAATGCAGCCAATGATTCAGCCTATTTTAATTGACGAGACTAATGTCCCAAGTTATCCCAATGGATGGGAACAATGGGCAGAGCTAGTTAAAAATTCTGTTCTAAGCTCAAGAAGAACACCTAAGGATTTCACTAACTTCTCAGAGTTAAGTATTTTTATTAATGAACCTTCAGATGTTGATGGCTATCAAAAGTATTTTGGATGCGAGGTTTTAGTCTTAGACCAATACCGGACAGATATGAATATCTCTGCAACTGAGATACGAAAGGACCCAGCAAAATACTGGGAGTTTCTTCCTCGTGCTTCTCGTGAGGCTATTGCACCTACTATTGAAATTGCAGGAGGAGAAAGCTCTGGGAAAACGATTATTGTAGATAAATTGGGAAACTTTTTTGGAACAACTACAGTTTGGGAATATGGAAGAACCTATTGCGAAGCTGAGTTGGGTGGTGATGAGGCGGCTCTACAGTACGATGATTATGCCATTATTGCTAACCAGCATTACCAGGATATTCGGTTCGCACGAAGAAATGCTAATAAGTTTGTTATTTCAGATACAGGATATGTTGCTACTCAAGCATTTTGTTTAGCTTATGAAGGTCGTGAGCATCCTTCAGTTCAAGAGAAGATTGATAACGACCGTTTCGATTTAACTATTCTATTAGATAACTCGACTAAATGGGTCGATGATGGCCAACGGTTAATTGGAAACGATGAAGGTCGGATTGCTTTTCAAAATACTCTTAAGCAAATCTATCAGTCCAACAATATTTCTTATGTTGAAATTAAGACTTCTAGTTACTTGCATCGATATGAAATATGTAAAGCAGTGATTTCTGCCTACATCAATGAGAAATACTCTATAGGACAATTACAACATTTGGTTAATAAGATGGAACATAGATTTTCTTCGGAACCAAAGACAGATAGTAGCTACGACTACTCATTATCTGAACGACAATTTAACGTAATAATTAACAGAGGAATTTCGAACGAATCCTCTTCACTAATTGTTTTGAAAAAAATGATAGGAGGCAGATTTGATATTGTTCAAGTTGATAAGAAGGCTTTTTTATCTTCTTCTAACGAATTCGTTTTTACCGAAAGTGAAATCAAAAAACACAATGAAAATTTATTGCCTTTCGCAGTAGATATCAAGAAAGCAGGATATTAAATGACCACATTTATGAATGGTTTTGACAGTATTTCTTTAAGTAACGGAAAGTATCGAAAGCATTATATGCTTTCACTGATTATATTAGGGTTGATTATTGGCTTTTTCATCACTGATTTTTCTAAACCCAACCAAATTGGTTTTTTTATAACAGCCTATTGTTTAGGTGTACCAT
Source organism: Enterococcus sp. 4E1_DIV0656 (assembly GCF_002140695.1). Classification (NCBI taxonomy): domain Bacteria; kingdom Bacillati; phylum Bacillota; class Bacilli; order Lactobacillales; family Enterococcaceae; genus Enterococcus; species Enterococcus sp. 4E1_DIV0656. Next base: position 95,080 of record NZ_NGLF01000003.1, read on the forward strand.
GCGTTGTGACATTAGGAGATAGATGGCCTATCACAGGTAATGTCTTGGGATTATTATCTAATGTCGGGGAAGTTTTAATAAACTTTAGCTTTGGTAATACAGGACTTGCTTTTGCGGGTTTCTATTATGGGGGAACTCATATTATAGGGTTGATAAAAGCTGCTAATAAAAATAATCGAGACGAAGATAATAAATACAAAATTTCTAAACTAGATAAATGGTGGGCTTGGTTTGTATTGTTTTCGGGCGCTGTTGGACTGTTCATTTTAATTCACTTTGCTCCGCAATTAGGTTTTGTGTCAGATGGTACCACTTTGGGAGATATTAGATACTGGGGTAATATTATTGCTTATCTTTTAGGGGTACTATCTCAATTCACAATGATTATGGGAATCGATATTTCATGGTGGGGATGGTTTTCTTCAAACTTCTTCTGGTTCTTACTAGACTTAACTTCTGGTAATATTTGGTTCGCAATTCGAGACGTTATTTATGAAGTAAATTGCATCACTTCAATCAGAAATTGGTATGAATCCAGTCGACGAGAAAAAAATATGATTAACCAAGAAGTATCTTATTAGAAATTGGTCTAAATGTGTAGAGTTCTCTTAGGAGGACTCTATTTATATGATATCTCTCACTAAGGCTGAGAAAGAAACAAAAAAACCCACAGAATATGTGGGGTAAAATAAAGAGAAAGAAGAGTGTAAAAGTGTCTCAAGAAATAAGAAAAAAATTGTTAAGTCAATTGCTTTATTTGCAATGTATTGGTGACTTGCAGGGATTAGAAGAAGAAACAATGTGTCTGACCGACTTGTCGGATGAAAAACTGGCTTTTTATCAAGAAAAATTCCAATTACAAAGTTTCTAAAAAAAATGTATTTCGTATTGACTGTTCTATTGATGGGGAATAAACAAAATATATAGAGATAAGATTATGCATCAAGAGAATGCTATCTTTTTGTAATAAGCCAAACTAGAAGGGTCTAGACGTAGTAAATCCAAAAGTTCATCATCAGTTAACTTTGCTTCAGTGTTAGATTCATTTTCATGGAGAAAGTGAATCAAAAAACTTTGATGAAGATTCCGAGGATGAATATCAAAGCCAAGTTTTAACGAATCTCGTTTGAGATACTTATAAAGATGCTTGTCAGTCATCAATGGGTCATTTGGAGAAATACGTATTTTTAAAAATAAATCAGGACTTTTTTGAATCCTTTGTATAGGAGTAATAAATTTATCGAATTTTATAAAGAACTCAGTTTCATAAGTCGTTAACTCAAGATTGTTTAAAATCTGATAAAAACCATCTGTAAGCATCTCTTGTACAGTAAAACCGCGAGCTAGGAATATTAGGCTTAGTTTTGTATAATAGTGAATTTCTTTGTTTTGCAAAATGATTGGTAAATCATACAACCATCTCGTATCTGTGAAGTCAAGATTATCTTCTCGTTTTAATCCTTTAAGTCGGATGGTTGGCAAGGTATCAATAATTTTCTCAACAAATAGAAATCTAAAATAGTTGTTTAAAAATGATAAATATTTATTGTAAGTCTCATTGCTGTACTGTCTTTCTTTAACAATCATCTCTAAATATGCTTTAACATCATTTTCAACAATATCTTGTAAATCCAATGTTCTTTGATAGTTTAAGTTGAAATTCATTTCGTAGTTATAAAAGTCTTCTAATACTTGGTGGTAATTTTCAATTGTTATAGGTGCAAGATTCCTTCGGATTAAGGATTGGGTAAATCCATTTTGATAAGGGTAAGCCATATAGCACACCATCCTTCATAATTTAGGCAAGAAAAAAGTTACAGTAACTAGTTATAGTTTATCAAATTAATTTTTTTTTGCAAACAATTTAGGTACGAATGAACAGTTTAACTATCTTAATAGGAGCAGCAAGACATTGAACTATAATCTTTTTTTAAAAGATTGAACATCATAATGACTCAAAGTCAAAAGGAAGTTCTAAAAAGTGGTGTAAAAGAGATAAGTTCGATTCTAAAAGAGGGGGTATCCCCTTAAAGCAAGTAAAAAAAGCATCAACATGCCTACTAAACATTTATAGAAAGGATGAACAGATATGGCTATGGTAAAGCAAGCAATTGTTAATTCTACATTTGATATTGATGTCTCAACTTATTACAACATTAAACTTTCAGACGGTATATACCATATGAATAATCGCATTCATCAATTTATATCATCTCATTATTACGTTCGTACTGATACTGGTAGAGAAACATGCATTTCAGAAAAATTATTTGGAGAAGCTTTATTTTCGGATTTGGAAACTCTAAAAAAATCCATTGAACCATTGCTGATAACATCAAGTCTGCGTCCAGGATATTTTAGATATGCAATCAATGGAGAAGTCGCTAATTTTATTATCGAGCACTTCTCTAAATCCGAAGTAACCTCATTTGCAAGAGTTGAAAACAGACGAGCTAGAAATACTGGTGATTCAATTATTTCCAAAGAATCACTTTTGAAAGCAAAGTGCTTAGATATCAAAATTAAAAATTACAAACGTTCATTATCATTAGATAGCTTTTCTTTGAAAACAGTCAATGCTGCTTTGCCCTATCGTTATCAGAAGAATAAGCTTTCGAATTATAGCTCATCATATTGTGATAAGTCAATTCTTGTTGGTGTTGAGATTAGTCAGTTCTCTAATCTACCAAATATATATCGAAATGTTACGAGAATTCATTTAGAAAAAGATTTAATCAAGCAACTTTTAAGGACCCTTAAATCAAAAATTTCAGATTACACAGAGAGATATGAGAGAGAGAAGAATGAGTACTTAACTAATTATCCCGTTGATAGTAAATTGGAAGATTATTTGAAGATGCATGACTTTTCAATAGAAAATAAACATTCCTCTTATTATGTCGAAGACTATAAAACTTATCAACGTTATGGGTCATTATTCATTAGTGCGTTTGACCAGAAGAAAAATATAACTTTAAAAGACTTTCGTCATAACTCTATCATGGCATTGCCATTTAATGGTCAGTCAAAACCAGATAAATGGAACCTTCTCCCAGAAGTCTTTGCCCTGGCGTAATTATACAAAAAATCGGAAAGGCAGGTAGTGAATAGTGGCTTTAATAAAACAAGCAGTTACGAATTCTACGTTTAATATTGATGTTGAAACTTATTATTATATCCGACTCTCAGATGGGGTCTATCATATGAACAATTTACTGGCTGATTACATGGACAAACACCATTTTCGTGATTCAGAAAACCATTTAAATACATCTTTCAATGATTATTTTTTTGAGGAAGCTAATTTTTTAGAATTAGAGTCTTTAAAAACGTCTATTAATCCGTTACTTATTCTTACGAGTCAAAGTAATCAGAAATTTAAATATGTTAAGGATGAGGAAGTAGCTGCATTTATAATTGAAAATCTCACAAAATTTGAAGTAACATCCCTTTCAAGAATTAAGAACAGACGGAGTAGGGAAGCAGGCGATTTTGCTAACTCGAAACAAATACTAAAAAAAGTAGAGAAACTAAATATCAGAACTATAGAAAATTCTTCGAATCTTCAATATTCAAGTCCTAGGTTTCGTAGATTATATCGTTCTCTTCCTCATAAATATAAAAAGAATAACTATCAAAGCGGAAGCAATTTTCGCTTCGATAGTCCCGTACTTGTAGGAATTGCAACTCTAAGTTACTCATCTTTCCCTACTGTAAAGAAGAATAGGCTGATTGTAGAGTCCTCCCAATCCTATAATGAATGCTTCATGGACTATATCAAGGTAGCATTAACCGAGTCTAAAGAAGAGTATCAAAATGCTATCAAAAAGTATCTAGCATTTTATCCAGTAGATGAAAAGCTGGAAGAACACTTAAATAAATTACATGTGCCGGTTGAAAGCGTCAAGACTGCTTATTATTTAGAAAGACTCGATTTATTTAACTATTATGGGTCACTTTTTGTATTTTCATTTGAGAAACATAACTCTATTACAATTAAAATCATTTCCGGGAAATATTATCTGGCAATGCCCTATAATATCCCCTCTAAGCCAAACAAGTGGGTATTATTGCCTGAGGTAGTTGCATTAGCATAACAGAATGCAAAAGAGTCAAGAGAGGAGTAAAAAGAAATGGCAATGGTCGTTCAAGCGAAAATAAATTCCACCTTTGATATAGAAGTACTGACGGTCCATCATATACGAAAATATGACGGAGTGTATTTCATGAACAAGAATCTCTACGATTTTCTTAAAACGTTTTATGTAATAAATGAACATTATCATACTCGTCGTGCCGTTCAACTTGGTATTTTCGAGGAAGTCAATCTAAATCAATTTGATTCAATCAAGCAATCAATGGATGTTTTATTGGTTTGTTCATCCCTGGAATTGGGTAAATTTCTGTATGTTAAAAATTCTGTATTTGCCCAATTTTTAATTGATAACTTCAGTACGACAGAAAGAACTATTATTTCATGGATAGGAAGTCGACGTGCCAGAAGTAATGGAATTGAAACAAAATCTCAGTCCCTTTACGAGAAGGCTCAAATTTTGAATATTCGCAGAGAATCTTTTAAGACGAATAATACACTTAAACAAAAAGCAATGATTGATAACTTACCTGTCTCTTTAAAAGGAAATGCACATAAGGAATCGATTACCTATGAAAGTACGACCCATAAACTTATTGGAGTTGTACAAAGGGTATTTAACTCTGTAAATTTCACCTATGGGGCGACCCAAATCCAATTAAAACAAGATATGGAAGAAGAAATAATGGAAATTCTAGCTGAAAGAAAAAGATTAGATTATCGCAGTTATTCTTCTAATATTCATCATTGTCTAGATTGCCATCCAATAAGTAATGACATGGAAAGTTTTTTACAGTCAAAAGGAAAAACCATTAAAGGAGTTTCCAAATCTATCTACGAAGAATCATTCTTAGTAGCATTTAACTATGGCTCCTTGTTTTTGAATAGCTTGAGGTCTTTAGATGGTTTAAGTACAAGAAACGACTTTGGCTTTTTGGCTGTTATCGTTCCTGTAAATTATAAAGAAAAGCCTATTCAATGGATTCTAAGGCCAAAGATTTATGCTATCAACTAATAGCAAAGCATCAAACCTGAATTTTATATCCCAATACAAACGGGAATTTAATTAAAACACTAATGAAGGAGAGTAAAGAAATGAATGGATTACTAATGATTACAGGAAGAATTACAAAAGACATCGTGTTAAATAAGAGAGGGAATGGGGACAACCAATTTGATGTCGTCGATAATTCGATTGCTTATCGACTAAGCGGGAAAAGAAACGGTGAATCGGTATCTGATTTTTATGATTTCTCCGCAACGAACGGTCATGCACAAACATTATCTAAGTATTGCAAAAAGGGTAGCTTGGTTCAATTAATCGGGGAACCTCAAACAAGCTCTTGGGAAGATTCACAAACAAAAGAAAAACGTTCTCGAAAAATCTTGAAAGTTAATCAAGTTGTGCTACTCGAAAGTGCTAGTGGAAACAATCAAAATAATAATAGCAGCAACAATCAATCAGGGCGATTCCAGTCCTCAAATCAACAAAATCAAAATGGCAGCTACCAACAAAATAATCAGAATCAGAATAATGGTGGATTTAATCAAAACACTGGATTTGGTCAAACCCAGAATCAACAATCTAATGCAGGCTTCCCTAATAACAATCCTGGAGGTTTTGGTGGATTCGGGAATAATCTTGGGCAGCCGGACTTTTCTCGGTCAAATGATGGTTTTGGAAATTCAGTTAATATTGCCGATGATGACCTTCCATTTTAATAGAAATAGATAGAGGGGCTAGCCCCCTCTCTTTTTAGGAGAACTATTATGAAAACTAATGTCACTGTGGAGCAAGTGAAAGAAGAAGTCCACGCTTCATTAATGCAACACCTATTTCATTTCTACTATACGTTATTGCCATACACTACAAAAGATAATATTGCTGAAATGATTGTTGACGAGATGGAAAAAGCAAGAAAAACATTCGTCAATGAAACTAACACAGAGCATTCTTCACTATTGAATGTACTAACTGCTATAAAGAAAAAAATAGAGAACACTATTCCAAAAACAGTCGACGAGGAGATTGAAACAGATGACCTGCTAAAGTCCTTGCGAACTGTAATGGACTTCATAGAAAAGGAGAATGAGAATGCCTAGTGCTAAAATGCTTCAAATTATCAAAAAAGCAAACAAGGAGTTTTCTAGGTCCCATACTGATATCGCCGAAAAAGGAATGAGACACACCGTTCATTATTCTACTGGCAGTAAAATGATTGATTTGGCTGTTTCATCAAATAACGGTGGTATTCCTGAAGGGAAAATTATTGAAATTTATGGTCCTGAATCTGCAGGTAAATCTACCTTTTCTATCATTGCTATTGCTACACGTCAAAGAATCGAAAGAGAACGAGCCGAACATGAAGAAGGGTACGAACCAAAGTCGTGTATTTTTGTCGATGCCGAAGGCGGGTTCGATAAAGAACTAGCTGCCCAATATGGAGTGGATTTAACAGAATTGGTTTATATTGACCCGGATACAGCAGAACACGCCATAGATATTCTTGATGGGTTAATTCGTACCGGGGATGTTGCACTAGCTGTTGTTGATTCAGTTCCAGCTTTGACACCATCAAAGGTAGAAGAAAGTTCAATGAGCCAGCAAACAATGGGGTTAGTAGCTAGATTAATGTCTCAAGCTTGTACGAAATTAAATGGAAGTATTCGGCAATACGGAACTTCGATTATTTTTATCAATCAGATTCGTGAAAAAGTTGGTGTTATGTACGGAAATCCAGAAACAACACCTGGTGGTAGAGCTTTGAAATTTTACTCTTGGTTGAGAATTAAGATTACTCGTGGAGAAGACATCAAAAACGGTGATGAGGTTATTGGTCATCAAATGAAGGTACAGATGGTTAAGAATAAGTCTGATGCACCTAAAAAAGTTGCGACTACGGATTTATACTATACGGTTGGATATTCAGTAGAAAAAGAAATAATTGACCTGTGCAAACTTGCCGGTATTATTCAAGGGACTTCTTGGTTATCTGTTATCGACCCGGAAACTGGTGAAGTATTCAATGTAAATGGCATCGACTTGAAATTTAACGGTAAAGCCAAAATGATTGCTGCTCTTCAAGAAAATCCTGATATTTTTAACTTTTTACAAAATCTGCTGGATAACTTTACTATTGAGGCTGAAGAAGAGGAGATAAGTCCTGATGACGACTATGCTAGAGAAGAATGAACGTCATGTTGATGCTAAATTCAAACAATTGATTGCTAAGATTTTAAATGAAGGCCACTTGGACGAAAATCCTCGGACCGTGTGGGCTTCTGACAAAACCTCTGCAAATAGTATTTTTATCACTCAGGAAATGATTACTTTTGATACAGACAAAGGAGAGGTTCCAATTACCTCTCTACGTCCTATCGCATTCAAGAGTTCTAACGAAGAACTTTTATGGATTTACCAAGACCAGACTTCTGACTTATCTGTACTAGAAGCCCGAGGTGTTAATTGGTGGGAGAATTGGAAGATGGCTGACGGAACTATTGGCCAACGGTATGGTGCGACTATCAATCGGTATGAAATGGTTGATAAATTATTACAAGGTTTAAAAGAGAATCCTTTTGGTAGAAGACACATTATGAATATGTGGCAAGAAAAAGACCTATCAGAACCTGGAGCTTTAAGTCCATGTGCTTACGAAACATTGTGGTCAGTTCGAAGAGAAGAAGGGGAGCTGGTTCTCGACTGCACACTTATTCAAAGAAGTTCTGATTACCTTGTAGCAGGTCACATAAATGCGCTCCAATATCATTCATTACAGTTAGCTTTTGCAAAGCATCTGTCTTATAAAGTTGGTAAATTTACTCAGTTTATACAAAATGTTCACATTTACGAACGGCATTTGGATAATGCCCAGATACTATTGGGACGTCAGGGACAACAGAGTGAACCCAGATTTTATCTGGACGTTCCAGATGGTACAGATTTTTACAAGATTCAAGCGTCGGACTTCAAGTTGGAAAACTATGAGCCCGTCAAACCAAATTTAAAATTCGAATTAGCAGAATAGGGGAAAGAATATAATTATGAAAAAAACAATGAAAACTATCGTATTAATGACATCTGGATTAATTCTGGGATTTTTATTAGCAGGCTGCTCTGAAGGTGCAGAACCGGTTCAAAATAAAGTAGATTCTTCAAAAATTGAGAAAGTCTTCAAGAGTGAGAATGCAGAAAAAAGTAAGAAAAAGGGTGCAAGCTATTCATCTTTTCCTCTTGCTTATTATGATATTGAATCTAAAGTGACTTCAGAAAGCAATCCGTATTTTGTAATCGGATATTTGGATGGCAAAGAGGAAAAATCTATAACAATTGAGTACCGTGATTCGGTTAACCTTTATGAACATATTTTAACTGACCCAAATGCTGAAGCCAAAATGTTAGTTAAAGAAAAAGATGATTCCTATTCCGTCCATGTATATCGCCAACCGTATGCTCGATATATTGAAGGTACAGTATCTGGAGAAGTAACTGACAAGACGACTCAAGAAGGGACTAAAGAGTAATGAGAAAGAAAGCCTTTAAATATTTCACATTATTTTTAGCGTTTTTAACTTTCACTACTGTCTTCATAGTTTCAACTGAGAGCGTGGTAGAGGCTCGGAGTTCTTCACACTCCTCCTCCCATTCTTCTTCTCGTTCTTCTTCAAGAAGCAGCTCAAAAAGCTCTGTAGGAAGTCGCTCACGTAGTTCTGTATCAAGTAGAAGCCGAAGTTCCATTACCAGTCGTTCTAGGGCTTCAACTTCTTCTAAGAGTGCTTCTAGAAATAGTATGAATTCAAGAAATTCTTCAAAGAGCAGCCATTCATCTAGTAAAAATAGTCCCGCCACAAGAACTCATCCCAATAGTTCATCAACAGTAAGAAGTTCAAAGAATAGTATGTCTTCTAGAAAAACAATATCAAACAGTAACAAAGGATTTTCAAGCAGTAAAAGCCAGGTATCGAGAAAGTCTTCTTCTTACTCGTCAGCTGCTCGTTCCCTTTCTTCATATTCTAATATTTATATTTATGACAGAAGCTTATTAAATCGATATGAAAGTGTAAACCATTATTATTATAATCCTTATCTCTATCATAGTGTTTACCATTCTGTGGTTCCTGAATATATTTTCCAAAGCACCTTAACCGCAGAACAAATAGCTGCAGCTGATGACACAGAAGTCGATATTTCCGCCGTACAAAATCCAGAGGTTGATACATACTGGATTACCATCAAAATAAAAGATGAAGAAAAAAGAATTTTAGTTACAAAAAATCAATATGAAAAAATCTCTGCTCATGACAAAATCGAATTGATTAACAATAAGATTTATCTAAATGGAGATTTATTGGAGGATTAATAATGTCCGGTTTCATTCAGTACATCTTTGATTGGTTTAAAAAAGACAAAGAAGAAATTAAGCGTGATAGGAGAAAAGAATCAAAGTATGAGAACCCTTATGAAAAAGAGCTTTCAGATGTTTTAGTGAAAATGAGCGCCTATCATACTAAATATATTGAGTACGCTACAATAACTGAAGAGAATGCTTCAATTGTTGACAATATTTCGAGATTCTTTCATGTCGCAGACAAAGACTTGTCTTATGAGAAGAAGATGGATGTATATAGAGAGATGTATATCTATATTGAACAATGGGAAGACTTTTTCTCTATACTAAAAGAAGAGGAACTCAATATTCATTACTGTGATGATGGCTACTTCTTCACTATCAACGAAGGGTTTACGCCTCTGTATATCAAGTTATTAGCCATTAGATTTGATGTAACAGAAGAAACGGTAAAAGAGGTTTCTGATGATTTCATCACACTTGATGTGGCCTACAATAAGATGCTTAACTACTCAATAAGTAATGGCTTAAAAGAATCCAATAAAGCTTCTAGTTATAGTAGTTTTTAGGAGGGGGTACCCCCATCGTGGTGGATGTATTTAAAAAGGAAGGGTGATGGCATGTTTGATATAACCATTAACTTAGATTGTTTAAATGAAGCCAGAAGTAGAAACTTCAATGCAGAAACATTCATGGATGGCGACGACATCTTAACGGGAACAATGGTTCATAAAGATTCTAATAGAAAATTTGAATTTGGTATCTATGCAAGAAGCTTTGCTTCATCTGGAGTTGACCAAAGAGCCTTGTCCTTTGAATCATACGTTTCTGAAAAAGACGATGACGGTGAAGTTTACCCTCAAAACGCATGGGATGTAAATCCGCTGGAAATGATGAATTTCTCAAATGAAGAAATCATCAGTCGACTAATCGCTACCGTGACAGATGAAATTAATGAAGCTTATGGATTCATAATTTCATAAATTTGAGTGAAAAAGCCTCCTATGGTATGCTTAATATACAATTCTAGGAGGCTTTTTTATGTCATTGATGCAGTTATTTATATTTATACTATTGATAGTTTTACTCGTTTATTTATCAATCAAAATTGCGTTTATAAGACCAGGGAAATATTTTATTCCTCAACTTATCGGAGCAATATTCATGACATTAATGACTATTTTAGTTATGATAAATGAAGTCTTTATACAGTTTACAACATCATCTTTTCTAACCATATCTTTTTATATCGGTTTTGCTTTCTACGTATACGGTTTTCTTATGAGTGCAAATTATAGAAGAAAAATGTTGATTTCTATTAGATTGAGTGAATTTGAAGAAAAAAAGCTCGATTCTCAACAAATCAAGTTCCTGGAACAAACTTTTAAACAAAAAATTCGAATAGAGAGATGGAATAAATTTCTTCGAAAGAATTAATTGTCAACTCGGAAGTTTAATGAGAAGGATAAGAATTTAGATTAGATTGAGATAGAACAATTTTAGAATTTTAGGAATTGACTTACATAAATAATCCCTCAACCCGTTGGTGGTTGGGGGTTTTTCTTCGTGAGAAAAGTTTAATAATTTTCAGGCTAGACTCAGACTCTTTAACGGGTTTATCATGCTTCTCGTAGATAGACGAGGGAGAGAAAAAAATGATGAATAAAGTGAAAAGCAATCTAGTCGGAACGAAACGTGGAGCATTGTTGGTTATGAGTTTTTCTCATGAGGAAGTAGAAAAAAGTTATTGGAATTGTCGCTGCACGAAATGCAATCAAGATTTTGAGAAAGAAGAAGCCCATTTTGTTTCTGAAGGATTTGCTCAGACTTGTCCATTTTGTAATCCCGATAAATTTACAGAATTTTACGATACTCAAGTAATTGACTTAACAAAGATTGAGTTTAGACCTATAGATACGGGTGGTAAACCCATGACTATATCTAAGAAAGCACCTTATGTAAATTTGCAGGGCAAATCTTTTGGGGAAATTGAGGTTTTAAATGTTACACCGTATTCACATGCCAGAAGTCGTGTTTGGAATTGTTATTGCGGAGCCTGTAAAAGTTATGTTCAGTTAACTACTCGTCATCTTAACGGTTACAACCGTAACTGCGGATGCATCTCTTCCCATAAAATCAAAGAAGAAGTTGAAAAGCCGCAAAATAGCGGATTCGTATACGATATGAGACCAGATGTTTCTTCATTTTATGCATCTAGATATCAAAAAACAAAACAAGAACAAGCTATTGGAACATACTGCAATGGTTTCAAATTATTGGAAGCAACAAATAGAAGGTTTAGAGAAGAAATTGTTTGGCGTGTTCAAACCCCATCGGGAGGAGAAGATTTCTTAACACGCTATCAAATGAAAAAACTAGCAAAATCAATTGTTGTATAGGAGGAATTGTTATGGACAGTACCTCAGCAATTTTGGATGGACTGAATGACAAACAAAGAGAAGTTGCAACGTTTGTGGATGGTAAAGCTATTGTTTTAGCTGGTGCAGGTTCTGGGAAGACGCATACTTTGACCAGAAGAATTGCCTACTTGATTCACTTAGGTGTTCCTGCCTGGCAAATCACTGCAGTAAGTTTTACGAAGAAAGCAAGCAGGGAAATAAAAGACCGGGTGTTAGACGTTATTGGGTCCCCGGCCCTAGATGTAAAAATAGGTACATTTCATAGTTTATGTATGCGAATATTACTGTCAAATCAGCAAGTACTTTATCGTCATGGTCTTTTAAATCAAGAGACTATGACGATTTTGACTGAAGATGATTCTTCAGCAAAGATTAAAGATTTCTGCTTTATGTTTGGAATTACAGATGATGACAGTATTAAAGCTTGTCAGAGTAAGTTAAATTATTGGGCTAATAATAATATTTCTCCTGATGATTTAAAAAATTCTCCAGAAGAAAACAAGGATTATATATTGGCTTATCAAGAATATATCATGTACAAGTACAATGCTGGATACGTCGATTATAACGATATGCTTTCTCTAACGTTGAAATTATTGAAAACCGATGAAGAAGTATTAAATACGTGGTCTAGAAGAATTAAATACTTTTTAGTAGATGAATGTCAGGATTTAAATAATGTACAGTTTGAATTGATGTTTTATTTAACCAGTCATTTTGAAAACTATATGTTAATTGGCGATGATTTACAAAGCTTATATAAGTTCCGTGGAGCAAACGTCAATAATATGATTGATATAAAAAATATTGAGCCTGAGATACAAACATTGTTATTAGAACGTAATTATCGAAGCACTCAAACAATTGTGCAGGCCAGTAATTCCTTAGTATCCCATAATATTAACCAACTTGAGAAGGTCGCTTACTCTGAAAGAGAGAAAGGCCACCCGATTTATGCATATGTCTCCCCAGATGAAACTAAAGAAGCAGATTTTATATGTGAAGCCATACAAGGATTCGTTGCAAGTGGACAATACTCCTATAAAGACTTCTCAATAATCTACAGAGCTGGGTGGCTATCTCGCCAGATTGAGTTGGCCTTAACAAGTTTGGGTATACCTTTTGATGTTCAAAACGGAACTTCTTTTTATGACCGGAAGGAAGTTAAGGATATTGCTGCTTACTTGAGAATTATTCAAAACCCTACCGATGATATTGCACTAGCTAGAATCGTTAATGTACCTAAACGAGGAGTTGGTGAAGGAACACTGGATAAGATTAAGATGTATGCATTAGAAAATGAGTTGTCCTTATATGCTACCATGCGGCATTTAAATGATATCAAAGGTATAAGAAAGACAACTAAGGAAGCTATTGCGAGTTTGTTGGATACTATCCAGGAGTGCAGAGAATTTATTTTTGCATCGCCGAATCAATCGGTTCACTATCTTGTAAACATGATAATAAGAAAAACCAATTTCTTAGACCAATTTGACCCGAGTAAGGTAGAAGATGAGACAAGAATCGATAACCTTGCTGAGATTTCAAAAATCGCTTTGAGCTTCGACGTTGAATTGCAACGACAAATGGATTCTGATGATTTTGACAAGTTGGAATACAAAGATTCTTTAACAAGATTTATCGCTGGCACAGCTTTATTCGAGGTAGATGGCGATACTAATTCTGATGATGACTCTGAAGACAACAAAGTAAGGCTTACCACTGTTCACTCGTCTAAGGGCTTAGAGTGGCCTATAGTTTTTGTAGTTGGACTTGAAGAAGGAGTTTTTCCGTCTAGGAGGAGTGAAACAGAAGAAGATATCGAAGAAGAACGTCGAGGAATGTATGTAGCGATGACAAGAGCAAAAGATATTTTGTTTGTTTCATACAATCAGAATCGATACTTTAGCGGAAACGTACTCACTGAGCAAAAACCGAGTCGATTTCTATCAGAATTACCTAAAAGTCATTTAAAAATATTAGGGTGGAAAGCAGGGGTAGCAACGAATGAACAAAGTTCAGCAAGAACAATCCACACCAATTGAGATTCAGGAGTTTGATTTGTATTCCAGAGAACAGATGGATATCCTTCAGAAAATGGTCACTTTGTATTCACCGATGCAGATGTGTCTGGAATCGTACAAAATAAATATGTTTATGATACTAGTTGGAGAAATTGCAGATAGTATCTACGCCGCTGAAGTCCAAAAAGAAGAAAACCCAGATGCATTACTTCTCGATGAAGATATTGTTTTCTATCTTAATTTATGGGCAATTATTAAAAGCAAAAATTTATCACTGGTTCAACTAATTTTTGAGAATGATATTGAGAACGACGAGAAAGCTATCTCTGAAGTACAAAAATATATTTCTATGCAAGCAAAAGCAATGGGAAAATGGATTATCGAAAAATAATTTAAATAATTTTCGAATTAGGGGTTTACTTTCCTATTGTGTGAGATTTAAGTATTAATAGAGATAAGAAGTACTTAAATGTTGGGAGCTAAAGAAATGGACTATCTATTTGCAAACAGAAGAAGTGGGAAGACAATGGAATCAATCAAGCGTTCAAATGAAACTGGCGCCAGAATTGTCTGTCAAAGTCAACCTCAAGTCAGAATGATTATGGAAACTGCACGAAGAATGGGTGTTGATATTCCTGAACCAATAATTGCTTCAAGAGTTAGAGAAGAGGCTGTAAGAGGTAGGTTAGTTGGAAGAAACGGCATGTATATTGTTGATAATCTAACTAATTTTATTGAAGACATGCTCGGCGGAGAAGTAATCTTGGCCACAGATACACCCAATACGAATGCTACTATAACTTTACAATAAAAAAGTTACAGTAACTTTAATGCAAATTAGTTCTTTCAAACCCTGCATCTAAGGGATTTCATTTCTAAACCCTTTAGTTTCGACCAAAAACTGAAATATTTACAACTCTTTTTTATCCTTTAGCTACCTTGATAGGCTGAAAATGTAGGGGTTTGATTCCCCTATAGCTAGTTATCATATTTTATATGATATTTACTAGGTTGTTTCTAGTGTACGCACAATCACAATTTTCATTTACTTCCGTCAAGAGAGTTTTTCTTTCTTGGCGGCCTCTCCGATGTAGTTTTTAATGAGGTTTTTTTCTCCTTAGAGAGCAGCACTCACATTTTTTTCCTCATAGGTAAAAATGAAGGTTCGATTCCTTCCTACATCATCGTCGGAAGATGCAAATGGTTAGCAGCCCCAGACAGGGTGTGAGATTCATCTGTCAGCATGCAATAAAAATCTCTGAGTGGTTCGACTCCACAATCCGGCATTGAGTCTGATGATAAAGGACTCATGACTTTACTTTCTTGCTTTGGATTCTTTCACGATAATTCAAAGAAAGGACATATGATTCTTAAGTATATTGGTAGTCTAATTGGTAAGGCGTCTCTAGGCGGTAGGTACTTATATGGTAAGACCGATGCTGAGAGGGATGAATGAAGAGTAAGTGGTTCGAAACCATTGAAAGACATCCGTTCGCTAATAGCGTTCTTGAAGGTTCGAGTCCTTCTCAATATATTACAAACGGCGGAGTAGCTGAGTGGTTTAGCTCTATGTTCAAGATAAGGATGTAGGTATGTGGGTTCAATTCCCACCTCTAGCCATTGAAATCGAGCATGAAAAATCGTTTAAGTTTTGTCTTGCTCGTTTCATTAATTTTTCCTCCTTAGCTCAGTTGGTAGTAGCGCATGACTGTTAATCATGATGTCGCAGGTTCGAGTCCTGCAGGAGGAGTTGTTGTTTTGGATGAACAACAAGCAATAGAATTAACATAATATATGGAAATTCTCAATCGTATCATTGTGGCGGAATTTAGATAGACGCATTGGTTGGATTCATTTGAATCGGTCCAAGTAACGAAAACTAAACAGGAATGTTATATGAGTGGGGCGGTACCACTCCAATGATATTGGCTTACGGATGGCCTTAAATTCCGGTTCTTGTGGCGGAAAATGTAGACGTATAAGTAGCCGATGCTAAAAACGTAGGGTATTGGAGCTTATTTGAGGGATAGATAGGTGACGACTCGTTCCCGACTGCAAGGTGAAAATCCTTGCCAAGAACAAAATGCCTATGATGGTTCTAGATACCGAAAAAAACTAGAAAGAAACTCTACGGTGCTACGTCTGGCAATGTAGTAAGTGTGCTGTATGTGTACACCACCATGTTTCGGTCATTGTGGCGGAAGTAGAAGACGCTTGGTTGTATCAATATTGTTAGGGGCGACCAAATAAAGGAACTAGCCACTCTTTTGTTGTATTGATACGTGAGTGGGGCAGTGCCACTCCAATGACATAGACGAGGATACTATTCTTTATGAGTCCTTTTGTATGATAAAGATACATAAGATAAACTCACTGTTTTTCCAGCAGGAGAATAGATGGAATATCAGAGTCGAAAAAAAACAAAACTGGATGTTCGTATAATTCAAAAACATCTTCTTAGCTCGTTGTTGGGACTTGAGAAACCCCAATAGCAAAACTCAACTTTGAATTACAATAAAGTCAGTATAGTTATAGGGGCGCTGAATGCGAAATTATAGTTATAACCCTTTTGGGTGAAGTTGATATATTTTTTAGGGTTTGAATCCCTTTTGCCTCTTATTCTCATTTTCGGAGCATAGCTCAACAGGACAGAGCATTCGCCTTCTAAGCGAACGGTTGTGGGTTCGACTCCCGCTGTTCCGGTTTTCTATTTGAAAACTAAATAATTCCAAACCTAGTGCAGAAAGATTGAGCATCTTGCTAGGATAGCATGTTGTAATTCTAAATAGATGTATCGGCGTGATAATGTCGATATGTTTAGGAATCGTTCCTGGTAACAGGGAAATGTCTACTGATAAAAGTCAGTATTAGTTGTGTGCTATTGCTAAACTATCCAGAGATAAAGTGAGAGCCTTTCGGGTGAGACAATAGACGCTACTTTGAGTAGAAAAATCTTAGTTAGGATATGTCTGATAAACATATTAAACCTAAGAAACATCAACCGATTCACTTCTGACGTACATCCTAGAAATAGGCCTATAACGAAAGAACTCTGCACGAGTAGCTTAATCGTCGGCTCAAGTAGAAGAGTATATCTACTCCAATAAAGGAAGATAAATCCTATTAAAGCTGAATGTTCAAGTGAAAGTTGTTGGTTGTAATGCCAGACTGCACGTTTTTTATGCAAGAATAAGTTACTAGGTAGCTCCTGGTGATTCAGCATTCTTGAGTGTGTGACTGAATGTCTCGCAAATAGTGGAAGCAAGGAAGAAAAGCCTGGAATTATTTAGTTTTGAGGTAGAAAAAAATTAGGAGAGATAGAATGAAAATTATTTCGCATAGTTCACATTATGAGATTTACCCAGATGATGTAAAAACATCAGATTTATTACCCCCACAAACCTATATTGTAAGATTCAACAAGATGTCAGGATTCTTTTTGGAAAAAGGAACTGATTTAAAGAATCAAGAAGAAAAAATCTATGGTCCACATTTATCAAAGGTTGATAAAGTGCTTGGAACATACAGTATGTTTGAACGAAGTCTTGGCATCATTGCCAGCGGGGACAAAGGAATAGGTAAATCATTATTTATTCAGCTGCTTTCTGAACGTACTATCGCCCAAGGAATTCCGGTAATAATTGTTAAAACTGCTTACTTTGGCATTGCAGACTTTTTAGATTCTATTGAACAAGAAGTATTAGTATTGTTTGATGAGTTTGAGAAAGTTTTTGATGAAGATGACGATAATTGTGAAAGCCAGGGGGCATTGTTAGGATTGTTCGATGGCATGTCGCAACAAAAAAGGCTTTATGCCCTTACAGTAAACAACCTAAATAAAATGAGCGAATTTATGTTAAATCGTCCAGGTAGATTCCATTATCATTTTAGGTTTGACTATCCTGATGCTTCTGAAGTTACTGAGTATTTGGAAGATAAATTGAGTACAAAGTATCACGAAGCCATCAATGATGTAGTTATCTTTTCTTCCAAAATAGGATTAAATTATGACTGTTTACGTGCTATTGCATTTGAACTTAACTTAGGTACACCTTTCAAAGAAGCTATCAAAGATTTGAACATCATGAATTTTACCAATGAAAGATATGATGTAACATTTGAGTTAAGTGACGGAACCTTTGAACGCTTCGAGGATAAAATTGTCGATTTGTTTACAGATTCTGAGGAGCTAACTTATTATTTATCACGAAATCGGGGCAGAATTTCTGTAGCTTTTAATCCTAAGAAATTGGTGGTGGACCCTATAACAGGAATCTTTAGTGCCGATTCATCCAATTTTATCTCTTCTGAATTTATCCCAGAGAGAGAATATGATGAAAATGACAATCTTATTGTTTCTAAAGAACCTGCTGTGACCCTTGATAAAATTTTTATTAAAAAAGATAAAAGCGCCTCTTTAGCATATGCAGTTTAAGCAGGCAATGTGGTATAGGTGATGAGCCTATTAAAATATGGAAGAATTACTTCTAGTTGTTAATTGGAAATCGACGGGTATACCTTGTAACAACATTGATGTCACTAGTTTAAAAAAGAAGCTGCTTGAGCTATAGGCAAAGTAGATAGCAGCAAAAACCATTTGGGTGGTAAAAGCCTAAATTACTGCCCCAAAAATATGAGTTTTGTATTTCTCATACAGCTAAATGTAGATGGTTCATTAGCTGAAATAAGGACCGGGTCTTCTTTACACTAGTTAAAAGAGGACGAAGGTGGTAGGAGATTATTCTCTGAAAGGGGGTTCAAGTCCCCCCTGGTCCATTTATCCGGACCTTTAGCTCAGTTGGTCAGAGCAGACGGCTCATAACCGTCCGGTCGTAGGTTCGAGTCCTACAAGGTCCATAACTTGCAGTAATTATAAGAATCGCGGCGTTTCAGATGGATAAAATTGAAAAACTAATGCTTTCTGGGTGGGACGTTTTGCTTGAATGCAAAGGTTCTACTCGAGAGTTCTCAATGAGTTATGAAGCACATGCTACTAATGTAGAAATACCTTTCACACTTCATGCTGTAGCAGATTCTATTGAGGACATTGGTTCAAAATTAACGAGTCAGCTTTCAGATTATAACAAGATTGTCTCTTGAATGATGAAGTAAAAAAAGTAACATAACCTGAAAGTTTAGACATTCTCTCTTTCTTTTTCGTTATGAATTCTGGATTTTTTCAATTATCAGTTTTATGTAAGAGCTTAATAACATCCTAACAACATGGAGGTACAGAAATGCTAGTAAAGATAAAACAATTTTTTTGCTCTCATGATTTCGTTTCGAGTGGGATTCGAGGGAATGGACTAAATAAGTATGTTGACCATCGATGTAAGAAATGTGGACAAAATAGTAAAGAATATGTGTGAGGACAGCTTAGCTGTTCTTTTTTTTAGGAGGATAAATTATGGACTTTAATGTTGGAGATAATATAGAAGTATTTACAACACGATTATATGGAATTAAAGTATATGCTCGGATAATTAGAAAAGAAGAGTCATTTCTATATTTTTGCTTCGTTACTACATTGCCAGACTTATCAAAAGTCATTAGTAATGAAGTATATAAAATTGAGATTTCTAAACTAGAAGACCCTTCAGCTTTTATTTACCATAGAGAATCAAAGATACCTTTCAATTTGTATCCTGAAGACTATGGTCATGAGATTTCTTACAAATTACAAAAGAAGATTTCTAAAGCAATAATCAGGAAAATCACTGTTAAGCTTTGGCTTATGAAATATTTCCCAAAAAGAACTTTTGTCTATGTAACTTTTAAAAATTATGGATATCCAGAACGCTATATCAGACAGATATTAGATGAAGTGAAAGAAGCATTATCTGCCTCTCATTTTACTGTAGATTATAACGAGTCTGTAGGCTCTTTATCTATAGGATATCTCAGAATAAGCATTCACCATGATGGTTCACCATTATCTATTCCGAGAAAACTGCAAAGAAAGTTATTGCGCTCAAACAAGAAATTAAAACATCGTATAGACAATTAACTTAATTAGGGTTTATGTAAAGAGGAAATAATACAAAGGGCGTGTTCAAATGTTAAAGTTAATAGCAGCAATGGATGAGGGTAGAGGGATTGGTCTAAACAATAAGTTATTGTATAAGAGCAAGTTGGATATGAATCATTTCAAAACGCTCACTGAAAAAGGAATAGTCGTTTATGGATTTAATACTTTTTCCTCCCTCCCTAATGGCCCACTTTCATCGAGACGAAACATTCTTTGGTCTAAACGAACAAACGAATTACCCTATTCTCAAGTTGAGATAATGAATACGAAAGAAATTCTTAGTCTATCAGAAAATGAAGATGTATGGGTGATAGGAGGAGAGAATACATATTTAGAATTTATCGACTTTGCTGATGAAATTGAATTAACTATTTTCGAAGGGCAAAAAAAAGCAGATACATTCTTTCCCGGTTTTGAACTATTTTTTGAAGAAACAACATCAGAGAAGTTTGAAGATGAAACGGTTAACGGAACTTTTATTAATTATAAAAAAATGGAGTTTTAGGGGTTTACATCTTATTATGTAGTGCTTATTTTATGAGTGTAGAAATACCTCGTTTCTACGCCTCCTTTCAATTTTCATTTTTATCCTTCTTAGTATTTGATATAACCTCTCTCATGTCAAACCTCCCTCTCCTTATTCTATAAACCTCCTATCTATTTTATTAATCTCATGTGCATTTCTTCTGATTCAATACTAAGACAATCAATAGCATCTAAGGGTGCTATTTTTTGTTGCTTTTTTAGAAGATGTAGTACAGAATAAATAGAGGGACTACGCCCTGAAATTGACCAAAAAACAAAGAGAGTGGGTAACATTGTATGGCAACTATTGAAGAAATGAAACAAGAAGCAAAGCTACGAATGATTCGCCTAAACTTACAACCAGCAGTATTAGAAAAATTTGAAGAAGGAACATTGTATATAACAAGTGCTCAAGGGGCAGTTAGAGAACTAAGTCCTGAATCGGATTATTTTGAACTGGTAGAAAAATTGAAAAAAGGGAATAAATTACCTTACCATCTTTTAGAAGACATCGATTCTGTATCTATTTTATTTGTATCAAATGAAAGCGCTGATTGGCCATTAGAGGAAGAGTATGCTAAGCAGCATAGCTATATGGCATACGTATCTGAATTTGAGTATCCAATTTTTGCAGAATCAGGATTTATTAGTATCATTTCAGGACCAACAGGAATTAAACGTGTAGGGTAATAACCTGGACTTAATAAATAAAACAGAGCCTCTAATCTTAGAGGCTTTTTTGGAGGAAATAATGACTAACAGTTTATCGGATTTTACCTATTCAGTTTATCTGAAGCATCGATTTAAAAAGCAATATTGTTCAGAATTTGATGATTTCGGATGTGTTGCGAAAACAACAAATGATATCGATAAAGCTTGTATGCTAGAACTGGGCTCCAATGCGTTGTTCAAAATGCAAGATGCCTTTATGTTCAGCCGTTGGAAAGTTGTTGTAACTCGTCAATCATTGACCCGATAATATTGAATACGCTTCAAATAAACATTGATTTCATCTCGGAGTTATAAGAAAATAGACAAAAGAGCTCTAGAATGATGAAGAAAAGATGTTTATGGAGGTGTATAGAATGGTTAAAAAGCAATATATTTTACGTACTGTAGATAGCGATTCTGAAAATACAGTCTTAGGTTTTTGGAAAATAGAGACTTTATCTGATGAGGATAGTTTACAGCTAGATTCAATAAGGAAAAAGTATTTTCACCGGGATGCAAATGTCGCTTTTCAAAGAGTGGAAAGTTTGGGATTCACTATAATCTCTGATACTCTATCAATTCCAAACGGTAGTAGCAATTTATACTTTATTGGAAATCCAACAAGTGAAAAAATGGAAGCGGCTATTTTTGGTCCGATTATTATTTGTAAAGACCTCATTGAGGAGTACACTATCACTGTTGAAGGCTTCAGCGATATGGAAATACAAGAACTTCTATTTGGCAAACTTTGGTCTGATGTAATTACTCCTGCTCAAGAGACTGTTCAAAATGTAATGGAGCAACAAATATTGACCGACGTGTTGAGGAATCCTCCAACAAACTTTGGTCGAGTTAATCAGGTAACCACTAATGAATCGATAATTATCAATTATTACCCTGATTATAACGAAATGAGTAGGTATATAATGGATTTACTATCTAGCTTTAAAGGCATCGACGAGCGGGACCAATTAATCCATCATTTCGATGAATGGTTAACCAATTTTATGTGGAATACTGCAGAGGACGAACGAAATAAAGACTTGGTATTAAGAATATTTTTCGTCCCAGAAGAAATTATTGAAGAACAATATGCTGATGAACATCTAGACAATTTTATGGTTTATGAGGTTGTAAATGGTACTCTTCGAAAAGATAATACGAAGTTTATACAAGAAAGCCTTGCAAAAAGTGGTTTCTATATTAATTCAAATAAAACTTGAAGAAGCTTAAGGGCTTCTTTTTTTTGAGGTGAAATGATGGAAGGACAAGAAATGAACGAACAAACAGAATTACTAATTCACAAAGCTGACATTTCAGCTCGTATACCATGGTTTAATACATTAACGGATGTTCCTAAAGAATTGAGCTTGAAGAATTGGAATCTAGCAACAAACTATCCTATTGACAACCATAAAGCAGAGAATTACGAATGTTTTTTACAAGCATTAACAAATGAATATGGGGTGCGATGCCACTCCCATAGAAATCCAAACAACTTACTTGATGATTATCTTCACTCGCAAATAGAATTTGACTTCAATTTGATAGTTTCTGACATGTTTTTTATATTTGAAGCAAAAGAGTATCTTCTTTTAACTCAGGAGAAAAACGAATAAAAGATAGAGAATGTATCGTCATGATACGTATGCTGCCGACTGTTCGCATTCTTGTTCGTTTATAAATCTCTTTTAGGCTGAAAAATATATCTATTCTTTAAAGATATAATCAAAAAATTTTTTACTGTTATATAATTAGTTTAAAATGTCGATTTATCAATGTTTAAATTTAAATCATAGGTTTTTTATTTTGTTTTCCACACAATTTGGCCATCTTTCTTCTTGACTAAATATGCGAACAAGTGTTCTAATAAGAGTATGAATTTCGCATCTTTAGTGAGGAGGATGGTCATGAACTATGAAATGAATCCGAAATTCATTTATGATAAAGAACCTTCGCGCGATATATTATGTATCGACTGTAAATCTTTTTATGCCAGCGTAGAATGTGTTGCTAGAGGTCTAAATCCTCTAAAAGCCAAGCTAGTAGTAATGTCTTATCCGAATGACACACCCGAAGAAATGGGGAGTGGACTAATATTGGCTAGTTCCCCTGAGGCAAAAAAGGCCTATGGGATATCAAACGTTTCACGGGCCAGAGATTTACCTTTTCCATATCCGAAAGATTTAGTAATCGCTGCACCAAGAATGCAGGTATACATGGATATGAACAAGAAGATAAATAATATTTACAAAGAGTTTGCTGACGAAAGCAATCACGCAGTTTACAGTGTAGATGAAAGTTTCGTCGATGTAACTGATTGCCTGAAATTATTTGGAGCTAAAGATGCAGTGGAGATGGCTAAAATCATTCAAACTGAAGTATACAAACAAACAGGAATCTATACTACAGTTGGAATTGGTGATAACCCGTTACTTGCAAAATTAGCATTGGATAATGAGTCAAAGCACAACCGAAACATGAAGGCAGAATGGCGTTATGAAGATGTTCAGAATAAACTTTGGGCTATCGACAACTTGACTGATTTTTGGGGAATTGGTAAAAGAACAGCTATCCGCTTGAAACGAATGGGAATAGAAACTATTTATGATTTGGCTCACGCAGATTATTATAGGTTGAAATCACAGTTCGGTGTATTGGGTACCCAGCTATATGCGCATGCATGGGGTATTGATAGGACGTTTATAGGACAGGCTTACACACAAAAGTCTAAGAGTATAGGCAATTCGCAAGTATTAAATAAAGATTATACCAGCAAAAAAGAGCTTGAAGTAGTAATCAAAGAGATGGGCGACCAAGTGGCCACACGTCTAAGGAGAGCTGGAGCAAAGGCTCAAGTCATTTCTTTATGGATAGGATTTTCTTTGGGATATACAGATTCTTCCGGCAAACGTGGCTTCCATCAACAATTGAGTATCCCTGCTACAAATTCTAGCAAAGAACTATCAGAGTATCTGCTTCAGATATTTGACAAACACTATAAATATCAAGATGTAAGAAACATCGGTGTTAACTGCTCTAAATTAGTATTTACAACATCGCTGCAGCTAAATCTCTTTGAAGACCCAGACGACCAACTGAAGGAAAGAAAAGTAGATTATATTGTAGATACTATCCGTCGAAAATACGGATTTAAGAGCATTGTCCATGCACACTCGCTTATGGCCGGAGCCCGAGCTATTACCAGGAGTTCCTTGGTTGGAGGGCACGCAGGTGGGCTATCTGGAATAGAAGGTGGACCAAGTGGTTCGAAGAACTAAAAAAGAATTTTCAGAATACAACCAATACCATGACCGACCTTTTCCGCTCAAATGGGGCACTGCTTATGCGATGGACGAGCTGGTTAAAGGTATAAAAGAAAACGAGAAAAATGCTACAAAATCAATCAAATCATTCGACCAAATGACAAGAGAAGAAATTGACGATGTTCTATCAGAAGCTTTTTTAAAAAATAAAAAAGTGTCTATCCAGCTAAATACTAGGGATAACATGGGTAGGCTTTTGGAAAGTATAGAAGGTGGATTTTATGGAGAAGCCTACGAAGATTACTTTGTTTGTGAGAACAGAAAATTTAAATGGGAGGACATACGACATATACATATCTTGGACCAAGACAAATGGTTCAAGGTCAGCGTCTTTGATTTATCAACAAAAAAGCCGCTAAGCAAGAAGATTAATAAGCCTGAAGTCGAGCTAATCAAGGATGAAACCTATCAAGATTTCTATGAGGAATAAACTCCGAAATGATATATGTCGTATCAAACTATTCAAATTAATCATGTTTTAACAATACGTATGCAGGAGAAGCCGTTATAGCTTTCCTGTATACTTTTTTATTTTGTTGATATCGTTGATATACTCTTATGGTATTATTATGATTAGATGGAGAAAATGAAAGAGCAGGAGTGAAACAATGAACCAGTTTAAGGGGTTATTTAAGTTCTTTGGTTTTGCAGGGATAATTGTAATCGTATTACTCTTTGCAATATCATTGGTTAAGGACAAAAGTGACAGGGAAGAAATGCGTTACTATAATGCTATAAATGGTTCAGTTACTGAAGAAAGCAGCAGTGATGAGCAAGTCACCGTAACAGTAACTGTAGATGAAACAGAAGAGTCTGAAGAACCACTTAGTAAAGAAGCTGCAGATGAAGTACTTAATGAGTATATTCAAAATTGGAATGACCAGGCAAATACTCTTGAAGGGCCTTTGCATATGGAATTTGATAGAATTGAATTAATTACTAAATATAATACACCATCAATAAGATTTTATGCTTCGGGGCAATACTTGAACAAATTGAAGGAGTTACAAAAACATTATGTTTCTAGGATAAACTCCCTTTCTAAGACGTCAGGCTCTAATTCAGAATGGCGCTCTGATTTAATTAATGAAACCTTCTACGGTGGCAATACGACTAGCAAAGTTTATGACTACGCTCTTGAATTTGTAGATTTTGTAAATATAAATATTTCAGAGTTAGACAAAGTTGCTGAAGCCTATGGAAATTCCGGTCATTTTGATTATGAATTATTCGTTTCAGAAGAAGAAAATAGTGGTGAGTTTATAAGCGTAAACTTCTACGATGGATATAGACATCTTATCATATCAGGAGTCTCTATCTAGGTATATTTATCTAGAAATTGAATTTAGTAAGAATTCTTGATATAATGGTGGTGATGAATAAAAGAAAGGGGTGAGAGATATGAGCAAACTAACGCTTGCTTTTCGAAAACTTAGATTACAGTATGCACAAGTAAAAGCTTTGAAAAACGATGCTAATTATGCACGCTATAAAGAGCAACGAGAAGTTTTGTTGCTACTATTAAAATCTCCATCTCTGCTTGTTTCTACTGAACGTAAAGACTATAGCCAAAATCGACTATATAAGTATACCAATGTTTTACTTGGATACTCACAAAACAAAGAAGATTATCAAATGCTTTTAAATGAGGTTAATCGATGAATGATAATATGAAGCTTTTCATGCGTAAAATGGAGAAGTTTAATGAGCAATTAGCGAATGAGGATATCTCTGCATCAGTTATACTAATTGGCGGCCAAGCAGGCCGCTTTTTATTAGAAGATTTTCGAATGACATATGATGTCGATTTTATGGTGAAGGCAATTAACGATGCTAGCAAAGCATCCACTTTTCGTGAGCTAATGTTTCAAAACGATATTGAGGATGTTACTGTGGTAGAAGTTCCGCCACTAGAGGAAATCGAGTTTCAAGATTCTATTGAATTTTCAAACTTAACCATATACATTCCGACTATTGAATACTTCGCCATCACAAAACTATTCAGCAACCGTCCTAAAGATGAGTATGATTTAGTAAACATTGGTATCATCGATGCATGCGACCCAGAAAAGCTCAATGAGATGATTCATCTTTACAAAGGGGATGTGTTGAATGTAAATGACCCCAATGCAAATTTCAACACGTTAAAAGATTTTCTTAAGAGTCGTGGAATTGAATAGCCTTAAATTTTAATTTAAACAACTAATAGACCAATAAGGTCTATTTTTTTTTAGGAGGAAATATTATGAAAAGAAATGGTATTAGGTTAAAAGGACATATTGGAACGTTTTATATTATTAAAGAAACGGAAGAATATGGAAGAAAAATTTATTTGCTGGAAAGTGAGATTTATGGAGACGATGCTAATCATGTTGTTGTAGACCAAGAGTGTAAAATATTGTATTCTAATGAATATAATGGTTTCTCAGATTATGAAGATGCTCTTGATAGCTTCTTATACCACCTCAAGGAAAAAGAGGGGGAGGAAGGAAAGAGAAGTGAATTCTGGGGGATTAGAAATGTTGACTGAGGTGGAACATGGGATTCAATTATAGAAAAAGTATTCGTGTTGGTAAAAAGAGCCGTATCAATTTAAGCAAATCAGGTGTAGGATTTAGTTTTGCAGCTGGATTATTACGATTAACAAAAACAGCTAAAGGCAGCAACCGTATGACGATGCACATTCCAGGCACTGGAATCAGTTATTCGAAAACTGTTGGTAAAAAGAAAAAATAAAAAAAGGAGTTTTCGTATGTTTGCAGGTATAGTAATCGTTTGGTGTTTAGGTATAGCATATTGTTCTTCCGTAATAGGAATTAAACCAACATTTTGGGGACAACTTAGAGGAATGCCTGGAGGAGCTGATGCCGTACCGTTAAGTATTACTAACGCTTTAATCATGTTAATAATGAACTTTGCTGGAGCATGGGTAATTTCAGATATTGGAGAAAGGCTATTAGCCCTTAATATTCCGGTTATCTCAACTGCTGGCGGATTCTTTTCAGCTTTGAGTTTCTTCTATTTTGGTATTCCAATGATGTATCTGCTTTTTGTCATAGTTGTTTCTTTTGTTAAAGGAAAGCTTTCATAGTATAAAGACCCAATGATAATTGACTTGGTCTCAAAATAAATATCCATATTGAATGATAATTTAAAATATTCATCCATAAAATGCTTGCAGATTCCCAAAAGGGTCTTTGCAAGTATTTTTTATTTAGGGCAGAACTATTTTAATCTCATAAACTAGCTGAGAAAACTATTGATATATAAGCGGTGTTATTATACTATTTATATGCTAGTAAAAAATAAATATAAGAGGAGGAATAGAGTGAAAAAGAAATTATTTACATTATTATTAGGATTTAGTTTTGTTGTATTGTTAGTTGGTTGTAATAGTAAAGATAAGACAGAGAATAAAACAGATGGCCCAGTTAACGGAGGACCAGCAAATGTCCAGTCTGATGGTGTAACTTCAAATCAGATTCCGCTATCAGAATTCATTGAAAGCTATACTTACTTCGTAAAAGTAGGCGCTATTGATAAATCATCGGAAATCGAGGAAATCTATAAATTTGAGGATGGTACAGTTGTTGCTGCAACGCCATACGATTATGAAAACCCAGTTACGCTTGGGGACTATTCTAAAATGAGTGATAAAGAAATTCAAGAATGGTTCGACAAAGTAGCAAAAGAAGATTATAAAGGAAAAATGGAAAGGAACGTCAGCCAAAAAGGCTACGATTTAGACGAGATTGAACCTGATGAAGATTTCTTCACCGCCGAAGACAAAGCAGCAGCCATTGCAGAGTATGATGCTAACATTGATAAATTGAATAAAATTGGCGGTCTTAGAGAATACCCTTACACCTTTAATCTTATTACTGATTCAAGTGGTAACATGGTTGAAAATGAAGAAATCATCTATGAAGAAGATGTTCTTCAAACTTACCTTACTCTAGATGAAGAGAGAAACTCGTACCTTAAGCCAGCCATTCTAGAAACAAGAATGGTTTATGAGGAAATGCGTGACCCAACAAGTGCGGAGATATATGACTCTACCTTTAGTGGATTTAATGGTTCAAACCTGGGTTTAATTGTTACCAGAACAGAAGAACCATTATTTGTTCATTTTGATGATTTAGTTCCAGAATCAGACCTTTTTAAAATTGATGCTATTCATATCGAAGATGAAACTGACTTTTAGTAATCCGTCTATAATTATTACATGAAAAATTACTGGATAACAAAGATTAAAATCATATCTGGGCAATAAAAAAATGTTAGACATATTAGCAATATTATGCAATACTATAAGTAATTAATACGTCGAAACAGCAGGCTGGGACTTTGTGAAATTCACATATGCTCCCAGCCTGTTGGAGTTTAGAGAACTTTGTATAATCTATGTTATGTAAACTAGGAAAAATCCATTTAAAAGGTCGAAATACTTTGTGAAAAAAACTGAAGGACATTTTACTACTTATTGGTACAAAGAAAGGAACGACTACACTGTGAATTTAGATATTTCTAAGTTTGAAGGAATCATTGAAATCCTTCAAAGAGATGCCGGGCATAAGCTTATGGTTAGCAGGCAGTTTAACAATTTATTCGTGCGCTCAGATACAGAGATTGAATCCGATTTTATGCTGCGCCTAAGCAATAAAGAATTCCTTACAGTTGCAAGACTCAGCTTCGTAAATAAGAGACAAGGATACGGAACACAAGTATTTGAATGGTTGAAAAAGTTTGCCAGAGAAAATGAGTATGAGAACATTATGTTTGAATCAGTATTAACAGCCGAGATGAAAGCATTCCTTGAAAAAAAGGGCTTTGAACGTCTATCTCCCGATAGCTATAATTGGGTTTTATCCCTAAGAAAATAGGTTCTCAGAGGGCATTTTAAAGGCCAGGTATGGCTTAACGGTTTGCCAAATTTTCTAAAACGTCTTAGAATCACCCTATATTCTCTTGAAAAAAGGTCATAAACGTTGATATATCAGTGATTATCGCTGTTTTTTGGCAAGTAAAAACATTTTTTCTTCTATTATATAGTCTTTTTATTGAAACTTTCACTCCCACAACCCTGCTCTCCATTTTTTTAGCCCTATGTCTACTACTCTACTCTATTCTATTTTATATCATTCTGGTCTACTCTACTCTACTTGCCTATTTATACTACTCTATTATAGAAAGTTGGAACTAACATGGATAAAGAAATTTTAAAACCAATACGCTTTCCTGTTTTTGAAGGTCACTCTTATCTAGTTACCTACTCTAACGAGGATGATGAGAAATTTGGAATGTATGTTAAAGCAATTGATGTTAATGACGCCATGAGACAAGTTGCAGTGCTGGTCCCTGGTTCAATTAAGATTATCGATGCAAAATTAGATACCCCTCCGTCTTCATTTTCTATTAACTAAGGGATTGACTCCCCTATTGAACGAATATATATATTGTTCATAAGGAGGAATGAATATGATACTAGATAATGAAATAAGAGACAGGCTACTTCGTTCTCAGTATGCGACCAGAGAACAACCAGAGACTAGGAGCACGTATTGGACTCCAGCTACTGAAGATG
>NZ_NGLF01000003.1:131491-181756 GCF_002140695.1 Enterococcus sp. 4E1_DIV0656
ATTTAGGGCAGAACTATTTTAATCTCATAAACTAGCTGAGAAAACTATTGATATATAAGCGGTGTTATTACTGTCTCTTATACACATCTAGATGTGTATAAGAGACAGCTCATAAACTAGCTGAGAAAACTATTGATATATAAGCGGTGTTATTATACCTGTCTCTTATACACATCTAGATGTGTATAAGAGACAGCTATTTTATATCATTCTGGTCTACTCTACTCTACTTGCCTATTTATACTACTCTATTATAGAAAGTTGGAACTAACATGGATAAAGAAATTTTAAAACCAATACGCTTTCCTGTTTTTGAAGGTCACTCTTATCTAGTTACCTACTCTAACGAGGATGATGAGAAATTTGGAATGTATGTTAAAGCAATTGATGTTAATGACGCCATGAGACAAGTTGCAGTGCTGGTCCCTGGTTCAATTAAGATTATCGATGCAAAATTAGATACCCCTCCGTCTTCATTTTCTATTAACTAAGGGATTGACTCCCCTATTGAACGAATATATATATTGTTCATAAGGAGGAATGAATATGATACTAGATAATGAAATAAGAGACAGGCTACTTCGTTCTCAGTATGCGACCAGAGAACAACCAGAGACTAGGAGCACGTATTGGACTCCAGCTACTGAAGATGTTACATCAATTTCTGACCTAACGGCCGGTTTAGAAAGGCTTAATTTTGATTTCCTTACAGAAAGTCCGTTTTCTCAAGATTATTGGATGCCATCGGCCCCTGAGATTGTTAATGAGTTAGGAAATTCATCACTTACGATGACCGCTGAAGAAATCAGATTTGAGAGTACTGCACCTGGTTATATTGTTAATAACCCCAATATATATTCTTCATCAATATCTGGACGCCCTATTAGTCGGAATCAAAATACCCTTCGTATAGACGATGAAAGTAAGATAAATATTTCTAAGAATGATGATGATAAATTCACTCTAGACATCAATGGTGGATATGGTAATGTTCGAATAATACTTTCTGAAGAAAGTATAGAGAAAGTTGTCAAATCATACCGAAAAATAAGACCATTAAACAAGAAAATCCATAATTCAACACTGGACCTTGTTAAGCCAGTGGTTTAGGAGGATTGTATTAATGATTTTATTTAATTTTTTATTGAATTTAATATTTATATTTTTACCTATAGTTGTACTTTTCTGGACCCTAATTCAAAAACACAAGTTTAATGAAATGAGGAAAGACTTTAAGCAATCATATGGAAATAAAGTATTTGGGTACGATTCATATGGTAAACATTACACTCTTTTCCAAACAAACAGTCCTCGAATACAGACTATTAAATTTGTGCTTTTATTATCACCTTGCCTTTTAGGCATGATGTATTGTACTCGCATGCTGTTTTTAAATCCATCTGAAATACTTGATTTAATCTTACTTCTTTCATATTTGGGACTCAGTTTGTGCCTGTATATATTTTTTATGCTAACAGACAGAGAAACTATCATTACCGCCTCCCAACGTAATATGAGAAGATTATCCGTTGTTTATGAGTTTAATATATATTTGCTATTACTCGAAACCAGCATTTTAGTTGCGGTCAACAGTGAATGGCTGTTAAAAGGAGTGTTCAAATGACCCCTATTATAAACTCATTGCTACTAATTTCTCTTTTCCTTTGGGCTGAGTTATTGGACCGTCATATCTCTAGAATAAGAAAAGAGCTAATATTTTCAAAGATTCAACGAACGACTTTGACAAAAGGAATATTTAACCTTTCAGATGGTAGGAAACAACAATGTGTTCTCAATATTAACATTTACCTGGGATTATTTGCCCTTTGTTTATATCTTGGAGTATACTTGAGTACACTATTTAGTTTTCAACCAGAAATAACTTCAGGTACTTTAATTGTCGTAGGTATATTATTGTACGTTGAGTTAGTAGCATTATTCTTTACTTGGTACTTCTTTCCTAGAATCAATATAGATAATCCTCGGTATCTATGGAAAGTTATTAAATCTATTCGAAGCTATCAAATTGCTATAGCTATATTGATGGTCTTAGACTTCCTATCTGCATTCATCTAGCATTCCCCTAGCTGCGTGTTTTAAATTTAAGATATTAAATAGTTACTGTAACTTTTTTCTAGGGTAAAATTGCCCCTTGTTTTGGACGTGATTTATCGTTAATGTATGCGTGAGATAAATAACCATTCCTAATTGAAAGGACGTGCCTCACCTATTAGCCACTAAACCGTTAAGCAAGGAGATGAAATGATGTATACCCTTTTCCCCGTTCTACTTGAACTGATATTACTAATTTTAGTATTATGCGGTTCTAAAGGGCTTTTTTCGGTCTTAGCCGCCGGATATTCATCTAGGATTAAAATGCGTACCTACTTTGTTAAAGGATTTTTCCAAAGTTTGGCCATCGTCATTATGCTAATCCCTGTTAATATACTGGTTGCTAGATTCAACGAGCCCTACTATGCTTCTGCTGAGCACTACTCTATTACTGAGGTAACATTACAGTATTAAGGCGGCCATCGAGCCGTCTTTTTTTTGTATATTCCTATATTTTGGGACTAGACACTGCTATTAGTCGAGACTATCCTATCGAAGAAGAAAGGAGCTGGGCAATGGCAATCTATGAATTCAAAAAGAGTTTAGAATTCGGTAAAAAAGGCGAAGATTTTATTTGGATGTATCTTCAGAAGCAGACTAACGTGTGTAAGTTATGGGACGTCCGAGACAATGAATTTTATCAAAAAATAGATATAGATTTTATTTCGGAGTCTGAAAATGGTACTAAAAATTATATTGAGGTAAAGACTGATTCATATACGTCGGGAAACATTTATTATGAAGTATTATCTTCAGCAAATTCCGATGGATGTATGTATAAGACGAAGGCTGATACGCTCTATTATTATTATCCAAACATGTCTAAACTGTACATATTTGACTTGAATAAGTTTCGAGACTTTGTCGAATCTTGTCTAGATTGGTTTGACTTTAAAGGATATAAGAAGTCTGTTAAAAACTATTCGGGCAATGGAATGTCAACATATGAATCGATTGGATATGCTATACCATTGTCTCTCTTTCACATGATGGAACCAAAATGGATGGAAATAATCACTTTTTGATTTAGCTATTTTTATTTATGATTTTATTTAAAATTTTATTTAATAGATGGAGGATTCTTTTATGACAACTGAAGCAACCAAGAACAATTCAATGGCGATTACTGCACAAGGAAGACTAGGAAAAACTTTTACCCGAGTTTATCAAAATGAGGAGGTTTCCACCATTACCCTGAACAACACAATGATTAGTCGAGGGTTCGAAATTGCAAGAGGATGGGAAGATAAAGACATCAATATCCCTAAAAGAGCTACTGCAAGTTCAGCAGGATATGATTTTGAAGCAGCTGAAACAGTACTTATTCCCAATGACGGAAAATCACACTTTGTTCCAACTGGGATTAAATCTTATATGAATGGAAATGAATTTCTTATTTTAGCTAATCGTTCTTCTCAAGGTATCAAAAATAAATTATATCTACCTAATGGGATTGGAGTTATTGATAGCGACTACTACAATAATCCGGACAATGATGGACATATTATGTTTGCATTTATTAACGGAAATGACGCTCCATACGAAATAAAAAAAGGAGACCGAATTGGCCAAGGAATATTTTCACACTACTTAACAACTGATAATGATGATGCTTCAGGAACAAGAACCGGAGGATTTGGTTCGAGTGGGAAATAATCAAGGAAAAAAATTTATAGTCATAGTATGGGCTTTACTAACTGCTATTTTAGTGGTTAAAACATTTTTACCACCCTCTCGCCCGCTCTTTTATGGAGACACTATCATTATTAAGGATGGGGATAGAGAAACTTCTATCCCTGTTTCTCAATCTATAAGATTTGAGATTTTAAAGGAGGAAAAAGAATGAAAATCATAGCTCTAGAAGGATTAGATAAGTCAGGTAAACATTCAATTAGTAATTATCTTTTTGATTCACTATGCAATCAAGGTTTTAAAGTTGCTTTGGGAGAATTTCATAATTACAAATCCCCTACAGGAAAACTCATAAAAGAATGGCTTTATGGAGAATTTGATGCTGACCAGGCAACAATCGAGCTTGTTATGCTATCAAACAAGATGGCTGAACAAAGAACAATCAAGGATTTGGAACTGGAAGGTTTTGACTTTCTTATTTTAGATAGATACACCGGTTCTCAAGAAGCCTACGTAGAGGCTTACACTAATCTATCAGCGAAGAATGGAACAATTGATACTGTTCCAAAGGATATCGTTAAAAGCGTTCAGAAACACTTCAGAATGCCTGATTTTACAATTTATTTAGCTGTTTCCCCAGAAATATCAATGAATAGAAAAGGTAAGCACGGGGACAATGACCGTTACGAATCTGATTTAGAACTATTAACAGAAGTACAAAACTTCTACGAAAATAGATTTGCTAAAGACCCTAGTTGGTATAGGATTCCTGCTGAAGAAAGTCTTGAAACAGTGGAAACTTTTGCTTCTGATGTTATCTGCGAAATTCAACGTAGTATGCAAAAATCAAATGATGAAGGAGTCGCATGATGAAAAGTCGAGGATTACTTTTAGATGAATTAGGCCAGTGCTGCTGGATGAAATATGATGACTTTTTAACAGCTAATCGATTAAATCCTCATCAACTATTTTTTTGTGCACTAACGGATGACGTTGGTATATGTTTTGATATTGAGTCAAATAGACAAAATCTAATGTCAGTTATTGATTTAACCCCTGATTATTTGCCTTTTCTAAAAGGACCAGTATTTCTGCTAGGAATGGATGAACATATAGAAAGTGGCGAGTTGGAGCCGAAGGATTTATCTTTTCAATCCTTGGCCCCACTATGTAATACAATATCTAAGTTTTGGCATCAACGGGTTGATATGAATATTATCCTAGATATCGCTGAGGGGCTACGCCCACCATTGGTCTTGATATAAAAAGAAAAGGAAGGTGCGGAATGCAAGTCAATGTTTCCGAATCCCAAACAAAAACACAAATACGTTCTCTCGTAAATTGCTCAAGGGCTGCTTTTGAGGAATACCGCATTCGAACAATTTCAGAAATCAGACAATGCATCCTTAATCAGGGTATGACTCCTTCTGACGCAGGATACATGCTTTCTCGCTTGGATGAACTGTACACATTAGTTCATCTTGATTTTATTGAACTGGAAAGTGAAAAAGAACGTATCGACAGTATCATAAGACAATGCGAACGTTCTAAGACTGAAGGTAGAAACGAAATTGATAGAAAAAAGAATGCTACTGTTTACCTCGAAAATTATCCTGTGCCAAATACTAACGAAACAGTAGATATGTATGAATCTTGGCGTGAAGTGTATTATCGCTATAATCATTTAAAACATTGTCTATCTATTCTCGAGAATAAACAAGACCGTATGATTACTCTATCAGGATATATGAAAATTGACGCTTCATTTACGAGAAACTAAAAAGACCTACCCTTTGGACAAGTCTTTTCAGAATACTATAATATTTTTGTTTCGACCAAAAAACAAAATATACTGGAAGCATTTATGGTACTTCCGGATAACAACCTTATTGTACTACATCGGTAAATTCAAATGCAATGAATTTGCAACTATTTTTTTCAACTTTTTAAATACAAGGAGAGTTGCTATATGAAAGAAATCCTACCTCCTCCCCCACCTCCAAAAATCTGTACTCAAGATATTTTCATTAAATGTGAAAATAATTCTCTATGCCAATTTTGCAAAGGTTGCTCACTTTATAAGAATAAATCAGAGGAAAAACAACGCAAAAATTATGCAAAACAAGAGAATAAGAAAAATCGTGTTAACGACGATATCCATAAAGTTCATAGGAAGATGGGGATGGATTTGGAGAAAAAGGTGCAAGACCAATGGAATTCCTCCTTTAATAAAAAGAAGAAGAAAAAAGTAGCAAAACCTTCTTTTGGTTTAGAGGATGATGAAATTGCAGCAGAAACTTCTAAAAAAGAGTCACCCGCTCCCCTTTCCTTTAATCCTTACGTGAAGAAAACCAAATTGAAACAAAATAGCTCTACATATGGCTTTTCCAAAAATAATGAGGCTAAACGTCAGGTTAATTCAGGAGCTATGTGGTTCGCCAAGGGCGATATCAAATTGGAACATGCTCTTATGGAAGTTAAAGAGCGAGGGACGGTAAATGGACGTGGGGAGAAGACAATTTCTATTCCCAAAGATTGGTTGGTTAAACAAGAATCAGAAGCTTTGCAAGAACAAAAAGATTTCTGGTATCTTCCATTTGCATACAAAAATGATGACCGGATTTACCTTGTAAAACCTTATGAGCAAGAAATCTCTATGATTCAGGATTTACGCAAACTCGAAGAAGAAAAAGAAGTGCTACTAAAAGAGATAGAAAGGCTGAAACAAGGTGGAAGGAAAAAACAAGAAAACAACTTTTGATTGAAACCTATGAGTATGTAGTTAAAAAAAAGGTAAAGTTACGAATTAGCTATGTATGTGACTCAACCTGAAGGTAGCACACAACTAATTGAAGATACGCTAGAAGATTTTAGAGATGAAAATGGACTGAACAATTTAGATAAGCGTATTAATTATATTAAATCTAGATATGATGACTCCCTTCGCATGGAAGGTGTAGCAGAAATAGCCATTTTATCTGTAATGATGTTTTAATATCTGTTGATAAAAGAAAGAAGGAATCATAATGTTAATGCCTAATGATGATTATTATAGATGCTCTGAATGTAAGAGTCACCTTTTTGAAAAACATGCAGTATTTTGTTTAAGCAAAAAGAGTGTTGTATCAGAAGTACCAAATTCAGTTGAAGTGATTGAAGAACGTATTCAATATAAGTGTTCTAAATGCGGCCAATTTGCAGCAGAAAAAGAATTTAGTTAATAGATAAAATGTCCATTGATAAATCAATGGGCTTTTTTTATGGAAAGGATGATGTCAGTGAGAGCTTCTATTAGCCATACATCTTCTTTTACTAATAGAATTGCAAAAAGAACTGTATCTAGGAAGAACCCTTTATATAAAAAACCTAGTTTACCCCTTCTGTCTTCAGAAAAAACAAATTACAAGCATTCAAATAAACATAAGCTTTACTCAGACCTTGAGCTTAGAACCATAGAAAAATATATTTTAGATATCGAACTGGCCATGGGTCATTTCGCAATTTACCAAGATAGCAAGGAGCTACAAGATTCAGTAAGCAATCTAAAAAGCTGTACCATGCAATTAAGAAAATACTTAACCAATGATACAGCTTGTATGTCAGATAAATCATTAAAAGAAAATCGTATGTACAAAGAAGAAATAGGGCAAAAAATTGAAAATTATTATTCCTGAGTCTCTTTTTTCGGAAATACTTTCGCTTCAAACCAATTGTGTCGACATGAACGTTTCATACACTTAAAGGAAATTGTTTGTGCCCATTCATCTCTATAAATTGTTGTATATCCACATTCAGGACACTGTCCTTCAACGTATCTATCCTTATAGCTTTTTCCTTTTGTTTTGTACCCTCTTGAAAAGTTTTTGTAAACTGGAGGAGTTTTCTCCTGATTAATATTCGTCTCACTCATAACCTACACCTCGTAGTAAGTATTGATACTATTAGTATCTAAGGTTATTTTAGAACGATTTAATACGCACTATAGCCCTCTAAATGACAAGGAATAGATTTATTATTAACGTTTTTTTTATTATGCTGTCAACCCATCTTTAACGTAATATTTGTAATCTTTGTTGTTATATTTTCGTAACTTTGTTACAGACTTTTCTATTGTTAGAACTTATTATCTCTTTGTAAATCAAACAAGGAGGCATATTAAATATGTTGAAACTTAAATCCCTATTCAAGAAATACGTAGCAGTCACTCTGGTGTTGGTAGTCGTAGCTACTAGCGGAATCTTTTTGTTACAAAATTATCACGCTGCACTTGCGGAGACTGCTCGAGCAGAAACAAAACTAGAAGTAGCATCTAAAGCTATAGTATTAAAAGATAGCGAAATTACAGCCATCAATAAAAAAATCGATTACCTTTCTAAGCAGATTGATGAAAAAGATTCTAGTATCAAGAAAATAGAAAATCAAAAGAAACAGATAGAAGATTCAAATAAAAAAATCGAGAGTACATTGCAAACTATCGAAGAGCAACTAGCAAATACTAAAGAATTATTATCACAAAAGGATTCGGAGATTACTGAACTAAAAAAGTAAAACGCAACAAAGAATTAGCGAAGCAAAATGCTTCTTCTTCAGGAAATTCTTCTGTTGCTGCCTCCACCCCTGCCTCCACTACTTCTGGCATATCTACAAACGCTTCTTTTACACATTATTTCCCAGCTAACAATGCATTACAAGGCGGCACTGTAACTGCTACAGGACTTGATTTGTGGACAACAACAATTACTGGTGGGTACCGTTACTACGATGGTTATGTTGTGGTAGCTGCTCCTCCTGCATACCCTTTTTACACCTTACTCGAAATCAACTATAACGGGCAAATACTTCAAGGGATAGTCCTTGATAGAGGTGGTGCTATTCAAGGAAGTCACTTCGATATATGTGTTTCTGACGAATCTACTGCCTATAGTTTAGGTGTAGGCTCTGGAACTATCAAAGTAATTGGTTCATTAAAATAAAACTTAGAAAGCCGGATAGGCTTTCTTTTGATTTCAGGAGGGAAAACTATGATTGTAAGAGCATCTGTAGTAGACGGGAATGTTGATGTAGTTAAAGTCGAAAACTTTGACTTAGAATTAGAAGTGCTTTATGCCCTACTGTTAGATGATTTAAAGTCAGAGAACATGAAAAATGATATTCTGGATTTTGAAAAATCATTGGCTACTTTTAATTCTGATGGTTATTTTGTCTCTTCAGATGGAAAAACCACTTTAAATTTTTCAAAAGAGGTTCCATTTGCTGAATATCATTCAAGTCACCTCTATACAACAGATATTTTTATAAAACCTACAAAAGACAAGCCATAATCAACATTAGATTTGGCTTGTTTTGTTGTATAATGATACTTGTTTACTGAAAGGAGAAACCTTATGGAGATGGGTACAATAAAAAAGCTATTTTCTGATATATTTACGGAGGATGATATCACTCCATTTCATTTAGACGATAAATCGAACATCGATAATTCTATAATTGATTTAATAGATGAGTTAATTCTTGAAGGAATTGAAGAGGAATATTTATTTGTTGCGAGAAAGAATTACCCTAACGTAATTTATATAAATGGTTATCGGGTTTTCTCATTCCCCCCTATTGTTTTACCTGGTATGATTTCCAAAGCTAAAATTGATAAGTTCATTGAAACTTTAGATAATAAGATAAGCGAAGGTGATTACCTGAATTATTTATTTACTGTTGAACTAGCTAATCCAAGCTTATTAAAATTTGCCTTAGAAGCAGTATATTCGCAGATTCCTGATGAAAAGGTCTTTGAAGTTATGGAAGAGTTTTACACAAACGTTGATTATATTGCACCTTTTATTACTGCAGAAATGTGGAAACGAATGATTGACAACCAGCCTGTAGGTAAAAAAGAAGAGTTTTATAAAGAGCTATGTAATTACTTCGGTTATGAAACCCTTCCAGAAAAAATTACTATTTATAGAGGTGTGGGTAGCGAATCTACTCCGCTACCTGCTACATACAGCTGGACAGTCAGTGGGAATGAAGTATTAAAATTCTTTTTACATTCTCCGGATGCATCCTGGTATGAAGCCACTGTATATAGCAAAGATATCATTCACTTTTATAATGGCCGGGGAGAGGCTGAAGTATGGATAAGCCCCGATTCAGTCCATGATATAAAAGAGAATAAGCAATACGATACTGCCTTTGTACAAGATGCACTTAGCCATCGCAACTTATCAGAATTGTTCTCATTTATTAGGACTAATATTATTGATTCTTCTGCAAATATTCCGACTCATTTAGGAATAGAAAGAATGAATAGCACTAACATGTACCATTCAAACAAACATCTTACTAATGTGATGTTTAGTTCAACGTTATTGAGTCATGCATTGGAACTAGATACACAAGAAATATTAATCAGTCTTTTGGCCGCTGCTGTCCATGATTTCAATCGTAGAACTGATTTTGATGCACCAAATCATGGGTATGAAAGTGCAAAAAATTGGGTAGAGGCCCTATGTATTGGTGCTAGTTATGAAGACGGACTATATCCCGAAGAGTGGGCAGAAGTTGCTGATGAGCTTTCCAGCTGGTTTGATTTGGGTTTTCAAACATCAAGCCTAGCAAAAGAATATCAACTAACTGGAATGGATGCACATCTATTATTTACTATAGTAAGAATCCATGATTTAGATGACTATGAAGCATATTCGTTTATTGAAAAAGAATTAGACAGTTCAGAACACCAACGTGCCATAAAGCTTCTCAATATTTTAAAAGATGCCGATGCAATAGATAGGTTAAGAATTAGTGATTTAGATGTGTCATTCCTCCGGTTAGACGAATCAAAGAAAATTATTAAACCTTTTTTTGACTTTCAGGAAAACATAACTGTGTACTAGACAAAATCCCTCCTTATGCTTGTAATTAACTAAACAACAAAGGAGGGATTTATTTTGATTTCTGAAGAACTAAAAAATGACATCACTTTCGAACTAAATTTGCTTACAGAGGATAATATTAAAGAAACGTTAAGCAGAATACATCGACTTACTGAACTTTATGCCAAGATTGTAGACTTCCCCAAATTAGAAGAAGTGGCTAAAGAGTCTGGTGTGACTAACTCGATTATTGATTTTTCTCATCAGCTAACTGAGAACCTGGATAAGATATTTACGTTTGAAGCGCAAAATTTAAACGTAAAATAAGTAAAACTTCTTTATTTATTTCTAGTTTTGCATATATAATACATAAAGCAAAGTAGATAGAAGGATGAGAGGCTATGTCTGAAGTAAATACAGATACACTTGGTGGTTGGGATAATATCACTCAACTACTCAAAGAATTGGATTCAGAAGATTTAGCTGAACTTGATTTCATAATCGACGAGGCACATAAAGGTAAAGTGATGAACTATGGAGTACTTCATACATCTTTGATTTTTATCATGAAAAGTATCGGCCTTGAAACTAAATATCTTCATGATAATGAACTAGGTAGTTACTTCGAAGTGAAAATTAATGAGGAATGGGGGCAAGATGGTACCTTTTTAAGGCGAGAAACTATAAAGAATCTTATTCCTTATTACTTGGAAGAAACTACTACACCCTCTTCTTTTGAGAGCAAAATAGAAGAGTTATATCACCAACTTTTTAGTAGGTGCCAAACGGAGGCATCTGCTGGCAGATTACAGTATTTGATTCTTTCAAACGACCCCATCTTCAGTCAATATTCTACTGAAGAAATCAACACAGTCTTAAATCTATTAATTGAACAGAACTTTTATATTAGAATCTCTGAAAACCAATCCAGGAACATACTTATAACATGGTAGCTCTAGCGCTTGCTAGGGCTATTTTTTTTGGGGCTTTACAATCCTACTAGTTGATATTAAGTATGAAGCTGAAGATAAATCATCCTTAACATCAAAAAAGAATGGAGATGCATTAGATTGGTAAAAGCCTATCAAGACAGATTCACCAATTCCTATGATTTGAAGATAACAGAGGATTACTTGATTTTAA
Source organism: Enterococcus sp. 4E1_DIV0656 (assembly GCF_002140695.1). NCBI lineage: Bacteria > Bacillati > Bacillota > Bacilli > Lactobacillales > Enterococcaceae > Enterococcus > Enterococcus sp. 4E1_DIV0656. The sequence continues at coordinate 143,245 of NZ_NGLF01000003.1, forward strand.
CATTCTCTAGAGATGATGTTGACCCTATCGACATTGCTGTATTCTCAAAATCAGATATTAGAAAAAGAGTAAGTGTGCTTCAAAATGAAAATCAGCCTGAATTGGACTTTAGTTTGACTTATAAGGATTTAAAAATGTTTTCTTTCCCAAATGAAGCCCACGGAACTTTAGATATCACTCTTTCCTACGGTAAAGATAAAGATATTCTTATGGTAATTAATCCTGTATTAACACTATCAGAATGTGAATTATCTTTGAATGATTACGTTAATGGCGTGTTTGGCAAACGAAAAATAGCAAGAAACAAAATTTAGATACAAAGGAGCTGACAACTTTGGCTTACGCATTAAAAAGTTTCAAATCATTAAATGCCTTGAGAATTACTCTAAACGGAAAAAACTCATCACAATCATATGCCAAGTTCATGAATTTTCTCGAAACTCATCAGCATCATCAGGAAGACGACTTTACCTACTATATCCCCCTTTCACTCTTTAATGAATGGATGGAAAATTTTTCCTTTGTAACCACCATGGTTGAAACCGAAAACTCGATACGGGGCATTGAAGAACCCATCAACCTAGAGTTCCCTATAGTTAACAAACATATAGACACAATGAAGTTGACACCTTTCGCTTTTCAGAAAGTTGGTATCAGCTATTTAGTGTCTAATAAAGTTGGTATTATTGGCGACGAAATGGGACTCGGGAAAACCCTACAAGCTTTGGGCGCTGCTTACTACTTAAAGAATGAGAATATTTTAAATAAGATTATAGTTATTTGTCCTTCTGCGGTGAAATACCAATGGGCCGAAGAAGTAGAAAAATTTACTGATATGTCAGCAGTCGTGCTCGATGGTAATAAAACAAAAAGAGAAAAGATTCTTGAGGTATGGAGCAAAGATTCAACTAACTTTCTACTAGCTAACTATGAGTTAGTCCGTAATGATATTGAAGCTTTTGAATCTCTTCCTTTTGACTGTATTATTCTCGACGAGGCTCATCGTATGAAAAACAGAACCTCGAAAACTTTTCAAGCAGTAGCTAGATTACAACCAGAATACCGTTTTGCTTTGACTGGAACCCCTATGCAAAATAAACCAGAAGAAGCATTTGCTTTGATGAGTTGGATAGCTCCTGATGTGTTTGGAGGAATCACAAAATTTAGAGAAAAACATGTAGTGGTTGGTGAAAAATTTGGCAAACGCTTCGTCGATTTAGGTTATAAGAATCTTGATGAGATTCGTGAAAAAATGGCACCATTCATACTTCGTCGATTGAAAAAAGATGTTGCAGATGAATTACCAACTATCGTTCATTCGACTTCTTATAGTGAAATGAACGCACCTCAAAAAGCCGTCTATACAGCTATTGAGACTGATAAAGCGGCTATACAGAAAACCATAAAGGAAATATACGAGACTTCGGCTAAGGCGCAGTCAGACCCTAATTTCAAGACTCCTGAAGAAGAGTTGCTGTCAGGCTTTAGGTATATGCAAATAGCTGTTTCTGACCACCCACATTTACTGCTTCAAGGTAAATCTAAAATGGCCAAAAAGTATCTTCCGCTTTTGAAAAAATGCAAAACTTCTCCTAAAATGGAAGAACTTTTTGAAACACTTAAACCACTTATTGAGAACGGGCATAAAGTAGTTATGTTTTCTACTTATACAACAATGCTGAAGATTATATATGACCGATTTTATACTCAGTTTGACCAAGAACCATATGTTATTGCAGGTCACATCGATGCCAAGCAAAGACAAGCACAAATAAAAAGATTTAGAGAATACGACGACCGGCAAATTATGTTATGCTCTGATGCTGCTAATTATGGCATCAATCTACAGTTCGCAGATGTCCTTATTAACTATGATTTACCTTGGAATCCAGCTGTGATTGAACAAAGATATGGTCGTATCCATCGCATAGGCTCAACATATGAGCAGGTAACAATGATTGATATGGTTACTAAAGATACTATTGATGAGAAAATTCTCAAAACATTAGAAACTAAACGTGATTTAAATTCCGGATTGATTGAAAAAACTGAAGAAGAAATTCGCATTATGATTAAACAGCTTGAGGAGATTGCGTGATGATTACTAATTTAGAAATAATCCAACTTGTTTGCTCCCTCCTGCTTTTTTTCGTCTTTTACTGGATTGTTGTAGCAATCGTGATGTCGGGTAAAAGAGAAAAGTTTAATAAGAGTATATATGAAAAGGAAGATGAAGAATGACTCCACTCTTGATTGTAATAACAGTAACTGTTTCTTTATGGGTAATCCTTGGTTTTTATTATTTCCACAAATTGAACAAAGAAGCCTCGTCTATCAAGAAGTCTATTCTTGAAGACAAGGCTAAAGAAATACTGCATGGAAAAACAGAAGGATGGGAATTTATGTTAAGTGGTGTCAGGACAGCGGCAGAAAACAAACCACTAATTAAATTTATCAATGAAAAGGACTCAAGACCATTCAGATTTTATACCCTAACCGCACTAAAAACTATTCTTGTGTCACCGTTCCTTCTAATCGCTGACGTTGTCTATCTCTTCTCAGAAAATCGTCCCAATACATGACCAAATCGTCTGGGATTGCTTTATATAATTTATCAACCGTGTCAGAAACATAATTGAAATCTGCAGGATACATTCTGCGTTTGCAATCAACACAATAAACAACATCATTACCAGCTTTGGTATATTCAAAGAATTTCAAAATACCTGCACAATATGGACAGTTACGGCCTTGGTCTAGGAAGTTTAATGCTTCCCTGTACCCACCCTCGCCTATTATTGTCCATTCCTTTGCATCTTTTAAGACATTTTGGTAGAGCTCGATGTCTTTGCTGACCTGATTTAAAATCGTATCTTCATCATCGTACCAATTTTTTTTCTTAATAACCACCCAATCAAATCCTTTCTAAATAAATGAGGTGATACTATGGATATCGAACAACTATCTTTTTTTGATACTAACCCCTTGGAAGAAAATAAATCAACCCCTACTCCGAGTCGTCGAGAGCAACTAAGGGCTATCCGGGCCACAAAAAAGGTCGAAGAAGAAAAATATGACATTGATTTATCAGCCTATAAAGTTAACGAAGATATCGGAAAAATTTATACTAAATTCGATTGGGTTGACGGTTTTGACTTATTTCATAATAAAAGTCTTGGTGGCATGTCGATAGAGTATATGAAACAAGAGTATATGAAGAGGCAAGAATTACGAGAGTCAAAAGAGGATATACGCTTCTTCCCTTCTTCACTTGGTAGATGTAAACGGATGATTACATACCAAATGCTTCATTACCGTGCAACACCAAAAACCGGTACTAATCTAAGCGTCCTTGAAAACGGGACAAGCTTCCATGACCGAATGGAAAAAGTTTGTAATGATATGGGTATTCTAGTAGCTCCTGAGCTTTCAATAAAGAATGATGACCTCTGTATATCGGGTAGAACAGATGCAGTTGTATGGAACTTCTTGGACCCGTTGGAACATCCGATTCAAGGAGAAACTAGTACCGAAGAAGAGAAAATTGTCTTAAATAATTCAAAAGGAGAGACAGTATACGTTGGTCCTCAAGAGCGGGTTCTCTTAATTGAATTTAAATCTATCAAGGACAAGTCTTTTCATTCGTTAGGAAAATCTAAACCCAAGAAAGAACATGAAATGCAACTTCAACTTTATTTCTTTTTAACGGGTATAGAAAAAGGAATAATCTATTACGAAAACAAAAACACACAAGATACTAAAGAATATATAATAGAAAAGGATGATGACAAAATTGCAGAAGTCCTTAAAGAAATACAAATTGTATTGGACCTAGCTAGGAAGCATGAACTCGCCCAAAGGGAATATACTCCAAACGATATTCATTGTCGTTACTGTGATTATAGAGAACACTGCTATCCTAATAGTCAGCCTTTTCGATTCGAAGATTTATTCACCCTACCTGAGGAACATGACAATTAGAATATAACAATAAAAAAGAAGCCTCTATAATGAGACTTCTTTTTTACTATACATAACTTTCTTTTAAGAGATACGCTAACTCTGCTTGAACTAAATCTACAGATTTTCGTCTTCTAGTGTATATGGTATTTATATGTAAGCACATCATATCTGCTATTGTACCATCACTGAGCTTGTCCCAATAATGCAACTTCAAGATGTTCCTATCAAATACAGACAATGCTTTAAATGCTTCATGACAGTGACCATTCGTCCATCTGATTGTTAATGTATCATCATTCAGCATATCTTTATAGTATTGGTCTTCAAAAACTGTAAAGTCATCTTCAATAGCAATGTTTTCTATTAAATCTGTAAGACGGTCATTTTCAACCCATAAAATATCTTCTGAAAATAATGTTTTCTGAATGTAAGTGAACACGTCGTGATGAAATGAATTAGATATATAAGTATCAAAATTAACTTTTACTGATTTCTTCTTATAACTATGTACTTTCTCAATGAACATCAGAACTAAATCGTCTTTGATTTGGCGCCTGTCTAGTTTATTCATCATTTCATGTTGCAGGTAATCTGTAAAAGCATAGATGCTATCGTAAATGCTCTCATTCATTAGATTATATTTCAAGCGTTCAATCACTTCGTTGTCTGTAGCAAATAATTGGAACAGTCTACGGGTAGGCTTATCTTTTAAATCCAATTTTCCATAAACCAATAACGAGTAAAAATTCCCTAAGAATTTTCCTAACCGTTTATCGTATCTATAGCCGTATTCTACAAGTACCTTTTCTAATGCTTCGCTATCTCCGTTTTTTGCCTGCAGGACCAAACTGTCGATTGTCTGACACATGAGTCATCACCCTTCTTAAATCAACTTTTTTCTTTAGTTGCCTTTTTCTTGTTTGTTTTTTTCTTTGCCCTTTTCTTCTTTTCTTTGGTATGTAATCCACCTTCTAAAAATATTTGACTACATGACCAGGCGATTCCGAGGGCATCAGCAATATCATTATGTTTTTTAAAGTTAGAAAGATAGTCTTGAAAATACAACTGAAGGACATAGAAACATTCAAACTTAGAATAAGCATTTTTCTTTTTGTAAGAATCTTTTGGGTCATAAGGTAATATGCCTGATTCTTTTACCCAGTATTTTCTCCATGCAGCAGGAATTTGTAGATAACAAGGCAAGTTGAACTTTCCAGCTAAGGTCAATACGATACCAGATACACGAGCCAGTTTCTTTAGTGTATCTGCATTATTTGACATAAATTGGTCTTCAACAGCTATTGCAGTGATGTCAAAATTCATCAGTATGGTTTCAATTTGGGCATATAAATCATAGAAGAAGTCGGGGCTATCTGCCTTGCCCTTTAAATCACCAACATAATATACTGTTTTATTTTCATCAACTACAGCTAAACCTGTGTTCGTGGTTGATGGGTCAATTCCTAGAAATAAAATAAGCTTCACCTCTTTCATTGAGAAAATAACCATTAGAAAAGTTAGAGTAAAGAGAGCAAATCATTTTCATTTAGTTTCAAAAAAAGCCCCAGAGAATAGGTTTCTCTGAGACTAGAATATTCAGGCTTTTAATCAATTAATTCGCAAAGGGTATATGCTACTTTTGATAACTTTCCTTTGACAAATGTTTGAAGTTTTTCGTCTAATTCTGCTACGTTTATTACTTCTTTTTTTCTTGCTTGATAGATACTACTACGTTCATCTGCAATCACTTTATTCAGAGTCGAAACAATACTTTCTTCAGCTCCTAAGAATACTTTGGATGATTCTGCAATTGATTCAGAGAGCTCTTCTTGCGCAGTTGTTAACTCACTCATTCGAATGTTGAGAATTTCTCTAATTAGTTTATCTTCTAAATACCCCGAGCTAATTAAATGTTCTCCAGCGAGCTGATTTTTCTTAGGAGTTTCATTATAAGTCATCTTTCCAGATGCCTCATCAATAGTGATGACTAGCGAATCTTCTTCCTCAGTTTCATCAACTACTTCCAAATTGAATAACTCATCTTCTTCAGAATAATCTTCTGGAGCAAGCTCTTCATCTTCGGTGTATTCATCATTCGCATTTTTATGAAATAAGTTAACAATATTCTCTACAACTTCACCATATTCATTATCTTCGATACCTTTCAAAGAAAGCTCAGTAAAGTAATTCTCTTTGATATCTCCAAGCTTGCTTTCATCACTTTTTACAACAGATTCGATAGATTGGTTAAAATCAATTGTTTTCGATTGCTCAATTTCAGTGGCTGCTACCGATTGTTTTAGACGAGCTGCAAAGTCAGCTAAATCACTTGTTTTTATATCCATCATGCTTCCTCCTGCGCTTGAGCCATTGCTTTTTTAAGACGTGCTCTTCGTCGTTTAAGCTTTTTAAGGTCATCCATCGACTCTACTGGTCGTTTCTTTTTTTGTTGTTTTTTAATATGTTCAGAAATTTGTTTGTTGATTTTGGCTGATTCTTCAGTTTCTTCGAAGTAATAAGCTTCGAAACTTACTGAACCATCCTCTTTAATACCTGAACTATACTGCTTACAACCTTCAACATAGCCATTATCACGAAGATAATATGCCACTGTTTCTTGAAGCAAACGTAAGTAAATTTGATGATGGGCCTCTTTTTCGGATAAGGCATGATAACGCTGTGGATTCGAGTCAACTAGTTGATTCACTATTTCTTTTTTAAACTCATCTGATAGTTCGTTTGTAGCTAAAATGATATCTACTCCATTTGCCGGAATTAAAATCGTCCGAATGGTTAAGTTTTGAACTGTTTGCTCCGAAATAAACATAGGAATTGCCTGTTCATCTAATACTGCATTTTCCATTTCTCGTGATAGTGACACTTCTGATTTATTAACCTCTACCTCTGATAACATATGTATTCTCCTTTATTCAGCAGTTACGACAATATCCTCTTTCGAGTTATCCGAAACTGATTCTTGTTTACTATTATGTGCTGTTTCTTTGGTTTCCTTAATCCAAGTTACGTCACCGTAATCGTTTATTTCCCCGACCAGGATACCTTTTTTGGTTTTAATTTTAAGCATTTATATCACCCGTTTCCTTTGACTCAATAAGTTTGTTCCTCGGAACCTCCTTAATCCAAGAAATGTCTCCGAACTCAGTTGGTTTAAATTTTGAGCTTCTCATTAAGGTTGCTCGACTAATGGTTTGGGTGCTAAAGCATTTTCCCAAGCCTGCTGTTCTGTCATACTCAGCAATCTGGCGTAAGATGTAAGGTGAGTCAATGGCACTTCTCCAATTAAACTAATCATTGGAAGACCGCCTTCGTCCATTCTTAAAACGATACCCGATTCTACTGCGATTTTTTCTTTAGTTTCTGACATGTGATTTCTCCTTTTATTCAAAATTAATATTGTCGCATTCTGATAAGAATGGACATGTTTGACACATAAAACTTTGTCTAGGATAAGGCTTTATCGTTTGGATTCCTTTAACAAATGACTCAACAACTCTGAGCATTCGTTTATACTCCTTAGACGTTCTAACCAAAGGTATTTGTAAGGACTGATTTACGTAATGTGCTGTAAATTGGTCCGGATATTCTTTGAATGTTTTTACAAAAGCATAGTGCATGAATGTGGAATATAAGTCGTGATTTAAGAAGAATTCATTTGGTTTTTTCTTCGACATATTAAAATCTACGATTTCGACTAAGCGTCGCTCTTTATCTGGAGAAAGGACTTCTCGAATTAATCCAAAAGTACCCTTTATACATACCCCATCAATAATGATTTCATAAGGATGATTAACCGCTAGTATTGCTTGTTCGATGCCTGCATTAGAAGCATAAAACTTTTGAAGAGTCTCATATCCTCTGTGGACGTATTGCTCTTTTTCCGCCTTTGCTCTTTGTGCCGCTTCTTTAGGGTCACGATTGAAAATGTCTTTTTCTTCCGTTCCGTTAGCTTCGTTCCATAACGAAAGATATTTTGAATACAATTGTTTTAAAGTTGGCGTACTCCCTTTTTGTAAAAGGGTATAAAAGTAAAAGATTGTTTTTTGAATGCACTCGTTATATATTTCAGGTTTCGATGACATCACGAGTTTATTTGAGCCCTTTAACTTTGCTTGATACTGTAAATGGTGTTTCATTGGGCAGTCCATATACACAAAGATTTCATCGACTGAAAATGTTAAATCATTTGCAACGCCTGACATTCATATCTATCTCCCTTTTGTACATTTACGCTTCGAAAGAGCGTTCCATTCTCATTTGTTTTGATTTACAGACAGGACACTCGACAGCTTCGTCTGACAAATTGTCTTCACTGTAATCAAAAAAGCAATCATCCATAGACATTTCATATTCACAATTCAGACAAATTAACCATAGGTTTTCCATTTCATTGTCTTCATTGAAATAATCATCGTTCATTGTGGAATCATTTGATTAATATACTGAAATCAAATGGGCACACATCCTTTCTTGTGTCAGTATGCACTTTTTTTCTATACGCATATAACAAGGATTTTTTACAGAAAAGTCAACCCGCTAAATTTATATTTTAGGTCTTTACTTATTGATTGAAGAAAATTAATCAATACATGAGAGCAGAGGGGATACTCCCTAGTCTCGGATAAAAATGAAAGATTGAAAGGAAGAAAAAAAATGTTAGATGAACAAACCAATGAGAGCACTATTGCTCTAGATGTATTTAATCAGGAAAAAAATTATTCGTTTTTCCATGCAATTAGTCAGATTCAAGCTGGAACACCGCAAGAAATTGTTGATTTTAAAAAATCAAACTCTAGAGAACCCGACTATCCGTACCTTTCAGGTGATGCGATTATTTATATGCTAAACAAATATTTTGCCTATAGCTGGAGCTTTCAAATTATCCGAACTGAAATCATCCCTGGACAAGCATTAAAACAAAGAGACGGTGGCGAACCAATTCAGCAAAATGCTCATGTACAAAGCTTGGGCCGATTGACTATACCTGGATTGGGGGTTAGGGAACAATGGGGTTCTGCATCAATTAATGGTAGTACAGACCTTCAGCAATCTACTTTTAAGAGTGCTTCTACTGACGCTTTAAAAAAATGTGCATCTATGTTTGGAGTTGGTTTGGATGTGTCTAATAAATACAAACCTGCATATGCCGGGTTCTCCTTTACTGCCCATGACACCTTTGGACCAGAATATGATAAACACATCATCGCTTCAATCATGGATTCTAGAGAGCAGTCAGCGAATATAGCCAAGCAAAAAGCTCGCAATGCTGCTCAAGAAAGACAACAAAGCCCACAACAGAACGTTGCTTCACAGAGTAATTCAACACAACAACAGCCGAATCAACAACAAATTCAGCCACAGCAAGGAAACTTGACTGAATCATGGTCGACTGCTCCACAACCTAATGTAAATGAGCCAATCAATACCCCTGAACAGCTGCAAAATGCTTCTCAGGAGCCCGTAAACAATCAGACTCCTAATCATGCACCTTCAGAGCAAGGAACCACAGAACAGCAGCCACAGCCGCATCCCGCTCCTGCAAATCTAAAAATTACTAACGATGAGTACATGGCATTAAAAGAAGTAATGAAAGAAGCAGGACTAGTAACAATTAACGATTTAGTTCCATATATTCAAATGGCTCTGAACAACGAATTTGCTGGCTACAGTGATTTATCTAGTGAGAATGTTGAGTTAGTCATTGTGGAAATAATGAAAATTTTAGGATAAAAACCAGGAGGAATACCCCATGTCTAAAGTTGATACCAATGATGTATTTTATGTCAGCGAAATGTTTCTACAAGACATAAAAAAAATCGAAAAGAAGAAAGATGGCAGGTTTGATGTCACTGATGATTATTTATTGGCATTACGAAAAGATGTCACCTTTCTATTGTCTGGAGATACGAAAGTTGATGATTTACTTTCTGCTTTTAAAAAAGCAATGAGTTTACCTGATATACAAAAACTTGTCTACTCGCCTTCAGACGTTCTTACAGAATTGCGTATCCCATTTAAACATGGGGTACCTGATTTTGACCCAGAGGAAGATTTACTTTACTTTGGAAAGTTCTATTACCACCCCCTCTTACAAGTCTCCGGAGCAAAGACTAGATATGTCATGAAGGAGAACCACGAAATAGTAGAAGTTGAGAGTGAACCCTTTTATCTAGAGTTAAAACCTAGATTTACTATGACCGATTTAATACAATGGTTCATTGTCAAAACAAATAATTCACATCCGAATCTAAAAGGATTCAGAACTCAATTCCATTCTATGCTTCCTATTTACGGTCTAGATATGCTCCTCTATATGATTGAAGCTGCATGCACACCAAATGATAATGGCCGCAATTATTTCCCGAAAGCCCCTAGGTTTTTAGAAGAAGACACTTATATAGAAGAAGCCAAGCGTCTTTATTATCAAAGAATACAAATGCTAAAGGAGTCTGATATTTATGGAATCATCCCTAGAAGTGGCCGCTACTGTCACTGATACAAATGAAAATGATAAGAACCAACCAGCTCCTTTAAGCGACTTTGTCGTCTATGAATATGGACACAAGCAGGCAACACCGGGAGGAAAAACTTGGTTCACTAGAAACTATTTTCTACAAGAAAACGATAGTTTCGAATTTAGAAAGTTTTACGAAAACTCTGGGATTTATCGTTCCGCTTTTGCTTATCAACGCCAAGTTACAGATAACGAAACGGTTTACGAATCTCAAGTAATGGGCAACTTTTATATGGATTTTGATAATGAGGAAAATATTGAACTCGCACGTAAAGATGCTCTACAAGCTATCTATCTAATGAGCCAAAACTACAGATATAACCTTCCTATTGAAGCTTTTCGTATCTACTTTTCTGGGAAAAAGGGATTCCACGTAATTATTCCTTGGCAATATTTTGGATTCAAACCTGACTACAATCTTGATGAAGTATTTCGAATGATGGCCAAGGATTTAAGAGAATTTTGTGCTTACGGAAGTCTTGATATGTCTGTTTATGAAAGAAGACGTGTCTTAAGAATGGAAAACAGCATACACGAAGGTACTGGGCTCCATAAGATACCTTTAACTTATGAGCAGCTCAGAGACTTTACCGAGGAAGAAATCAGAGAGCAGGCAACAAATAACTTCAAGTTTAAATATCCAAAGCCCTACCTAGTAAAACAAGCTGAGAAAATTTATCTAGAGAAGTTTAAAGAAGTAGTTGCTGCAAAGTCTATTGTTTACTCCGGTGTTAGAAAACCTCTTGACTACACCCCGTCACATATTCAAGAACTGTTAGACTTGGGCCCTGTATCTGGCTATAGGAACAACTCCATGGCTGTTCTTGCATCGTTCTTCAATAATCAGGGATATTCTGTTGACCAAATAATTGAGGAAATTACTAAATGGGCTGCCCCTGCTCTATCTGGACCAGACCCTATTCGTAAAAGTGAAATCAAAGCTACAGTAAATAGTATTGTACGAAGAGGATGGAATTACGGAGTAGAAAAAATAAAGGAACTTATTCCAACTTTGAGTGACAATTATGAACCGGAAAAATAAGTTTTAAAGAAGGAGAAAACATGAGCACACAGATTTTCTTAACAAAAGTTTTATGCAAGGGGGAAAAACTAGATGAATACAGCAAATGATACCTTTTTCGGTAATCAGTCTACCACCCTTTCTGACCTGTTGGTTGAAGATAGCTTTGCCGATAACAGTTTTGATTTTACACAAACTGCTGAAGTAGACCCTATGGGAGTGCCTTATTTTGAATTGAACTCTTCCGTTAGTGCGCCTACACCAATAATTAACGAAGACATTGGGGAACCAGCATTGTTCAAAAAAATGGAAAAAATTATTGAAGCCGTTGATGCCTATAGCTGGGCTCGAGGAGAAATGGGCGGCTTAGATTGGGGATTTCCTCAATACAACGAAGCCTTTGAAGGATTAAATACCGGCGTTACATTATTTGCTGGCGGTTCAAACGTCGGTAAATCTGGTATGTTGGCGGAAATTGGTTGGAAAGTAGCTAAAGCTAATAGCTTTATCGACGAAAATCATCCTAAAAAAGCCTTCGTTTTATATTTTTCTCTAGATGATAGTTGTAATGAATTGATTCCTCGTGTCATCGCAATTGACCAACGTATCAAAATTAATGCTGTTCGTTTCCCTAAGAAATATAGCCATATCGGCGAACTGATGGATAAAAGAGCTCAAGGAATACAAGCACTCAAAGATTCCGTCGCCCACTTTGCTATGATAGACGCTAACGAAGGACAGTCCATTGAGCATATTGAAAAAACAATGATGGAATACAAAGATATGTTAGAAACACACTTCCCAGAGGAATACACATTAGTGGCTATTATTGATAACTTTCATGATATCTCCGTCGATAAAAAGGGATATACAGAAGAGAATGCTCGCATTGACCATATTGCTGGAGAACTAACAAATCTCGCAACTCGCTTTGATTCTCCCATTATTTGCTCTGCTGAGTTTAGAAAAATAAACGTATTTAAACGCCCACAACTTGATGATATCAAATCTTCAGGTAAGGCAGTATATGAAGCAAAAGCCATATTATTATGCCATAACGATGTCGGAGTTAAAGGCGAACAGGCACAAGTTTATTGGGAAGTTGAAGAACAAGGCGAAATTGTGAAAATGCCGATTTTCGAAACCCAAATCGCAAAAAATAAGTTTTCAAGCTTTAAAGGTCGTGTTCTTTTTCGTTTTACTCCTGAGATTTCTTCTTTTGACGAATTACCAAAAGAGGAAGCCAGAAAATATATACAATTAATTGCGAGTTAGAGCCTAACAATCCCTTTTAAATTGAGTAGTCATATAAGATTTGAGAAGGAGATATTTAATGAATGGACATAATTTAACAATCGAGGGCCTTTCAAAAAGTATACGTGAAGCTACTATAATCACGCATGATGGAAAGACATACATCAATCCAAGGAAAACACATGGTTGGAAAGAAATTCTTTTAGACCATTTCAGTCAAGCCCCTACCTACTCCCATAATCAATTTAAAGATGAGTATGGTGTCGATGTTTCTAAGGCAACAACAGTGGGAGCAATAAGAAAATCTATTGGCAACAAACTTACTCTCTTTGGTATTAGTACAAAGCCAATTGGATTATATCAGGATGCGAAGAAAAGAATACGAGAGCTATTTTTCAATAATGAAGAATCTTATTTCGATAATTTTACTTCAGCTTTTTATTCGTATATGAATCCTGATTATTCCGAAGTAATTAGAGTTTATGTTAATGGTCGATATTACTATATAATTTTAGGGAAGTGAAAAAATGGAAAACGGAAACGAAATTATCTTCCAATTAACTATTGCAGATGCAATAGCCACCGGACAAGATAAACACCCTGACATGGAACCCGAGTTAGTCGAGTCCCTAATTAGGAAAAACATCAGTAAAATTAAAAATGGTTTGTCTTCTGGCCTAATTTGGGATGAAGTCCTTTGCTATTGTTTTGAGGAAATCGTCAAATAGTATTTGGCATTAAAATACTCTAGCCTTCAGTTTATTCTGGGGGCTATTTTAGTGAGGAGCTGAATAACTTTGCCATACAATATATTACCGATGATTATCCGAACGATAACTTACGCTGCTACACAGTCAGTAATGAACGCTTTTTTAAACGAGCCATTAAGGGATTTGAGATATAAAAAAAGAAAGATGCCCAAAGGTGGAGGTAAAAATAATACACTCAAAAATGTTATTGTATCCGACTCCATGCCGTGGGATAATAGCTTGAACAAAAAAGAGTATTTATATCAAAGAGAAAAAAAGAATTATTTGAAAGAGAAAATCAAGGAGATTACAGAATGAATAATGATATTCCGAATATATCAAAGCTAGCTCCAGACCGCATAAAGGTAATCGATGAAAATAAAGAAGGCGGAGGATGTTACATCACATTTGACGATAAATCGTTAATGTATTTTGAAGAGGCTGATAAACGAATGGCCTATAAAATTGCGGAACATTTATTTGATGCTTTAGAATCCGGGTACCAAAGTGGTTTGTTGCTAGGATTTTTTAACAAAGAAATGGCCAGAGAAGAATTAATTAATAGAGATTTATTACCATTTTAAGGAGGGGCGTTATGCCCTTCCTTTTTTATTTTGGGAGGAATACAATGGAAAAGAATATTGAAAAAAATACAAAAGCTCTATTACAGATTATCAAAGACATTTCTTCAATTACGCATAAAAGAGAGATAGATATTTTAAGAGAAGCAGTAGAGGTCTCTGCATTGTTTTTTAGTTCAACCATTACACCTCATTATGAAACAAAATTGCCCGGTTTTGAACAAGTTACAAGAAATAGACTGCTGCGTTTAAATAGTATTTTAGAAGCTACTCCTAAAAATATATCTAACTTGTATAAGGATTTCCTTAACGAATTGATTAAATCTTTTTCGGATTGTCCTTATGATTACTTAGGAGAATTAATCAATAATCTATCCGGATTTAGTTCAAGGCTTGGGCAGTTTATGACTCCTGGAAACGTTGCAGATTTAATGAATGAAATAAGTATAGCATCCGATTCTGAGGGCGAGGTTAAGACCATCAACGACCCGGCTTGTGGAACTGGTGGTTTAGCAATTAGCATTGGAAAATCTTACTTGAAAAAAGGTATTAATTATCAACCAATTACACAAGTTTTTTGCAGCGACATCGATTTGTTCATGGTTCAATGCACATATGTTCAGCTATCTTTGATGGGTTTTGAAGGTTCAGTCATACATTCCGACACATTAAAGGGAGCTGCTTTTTCAGAAAATGAAATGTGGATACTACCCTACTCCGTTATCGATGGGAAAAAGAAACAAATAGAAAAGGAAAACGAACATCAATTCGAAGAATTAAAGAAGTTTCTATCTGGCTTCCTTAATTATACGGGTTGATTTTTTTATTCTCCTAGATTAGATTGTAAAAAGTCAAAAAGGAGTGCAAAATATGGCTTACTCAATTATGTCTGAAGAGTTAAGATTTAATAAAAAGAATCGAAGGAAAATTAACATCGTTTATGGGAAGGATAACTATACCATAATCATTGCAAAGTTCATCCGATTTATTGAAAAAGATGTTGAAACACTAGATTCCAAAGAGTTGATACATGCGATGCAAATTTTTAATCTCAGTACTGGTCAGTTACCTGTTGGGTTAATTGATGGGGAACATTTCAGCTGGAGAGAATCTTTGTACAGTTTACCGATAAAGGACAAACAGATTATATTGAATCAAAAAGATAATCTGAAATCTAGTTGTATTGTTTTAACTGAAGAGTACAAGCAACTTAATTTAACCAACGGACCTCTTTTGAAGGTTTTAAATGCTTTTGCATTCTTTGATGGTGAGATATTACCCAAAAAAGCTGAAAACTATCATTCTGATATATCTAAAACTTCAATCAAAACAAATTTAAATGGTTTGATTAGACAAATTAATACTATACGAATACTTTCTTTAAAAAGAATTTCAGCTATATATAGAATATATCAAGCAGCAACTAGAAATGACCTATTTAATTCGATGGCCCCATCAAATTTCTCAACACAGTTAGCACTCTATTTAGACTGTCTCTTATACACATCTAGATGTGTATAAGAGACAGATATAAAGCAGCAACTAGAAATGACCTATTTAATTCGATGGCCCCATCAAATTTCTCAACACAGTTAGCACTCTATTTGGAAATGGATTCAAATCCTAAGTTATATCACAACTATACTGATTTGCCGTTCCAACAAGCACTTGGAATCTTCTTAACAACTCTTTACGAGAACGAAATAAATTTTCGACTTAACCAAGAGCATGAAAATGAATCAGAAGGCGAGTACGCAAAGGCATTTATGACCAAACGAAATATTTCCAAAGAGAAGCAAGCGCTTATGAATAATAATAGCTTTATCAAAAACGGATTTACTTTTCTTGAGCTCGACAATTCTATAGATGGTCCAACTTTTAAACACCTCGAAGAAAAATGGATTGATGTTTATAAACATCTTCCTAGAACTACGAATCCCCCAGTTCTTCGTTTTAGAAAACTGGGTCAACATAACGCCTCTGGGATATATTTTAGTTATCATAATTGTATCTGTGTTGATGTTAGAGATACTACTAGTTTAATTCATGAATATGGGCATTATCTAGATTACAACTATGGGCAAGGCACAATTTCGTTGTCAGAAGATTTCAGGCCAATTATTAAGAACTACAAAGAAGTGCTTCTAAATACCTACGGTTCGACATTGTCTCCTTCAAGAATGAAGTATTATTCCACACCAACAGAAGTATTTGCTAGAGCTTTTGAGATATGGTTTAATCATTATTCTCCATCAGAAGAATTCAACAAAAATGCAGAAGTATTTTCAACCGAACCACAATACATGTCTTTTGACCCGTCCAATCGATTATTATTATTTAATTTTTTCAATAAAATTTTCTTTAAAATTTAGGAGCATATCAATGAAGATTGTCCATTCTACAGACCGAAAAAATATTATATTACTTGAGGACATGAAAGTCTTCCAAATAAATGAATGTGATTGGGTGGCCTCACCCACACTGATAGAAGCATTGATACTATATCATAACGAGTTTTCTCTTGATGCGGATTTTTGCACTCCAAGAGAAGTAAACCTTGATACCGAAGGAATGTGGGACTTTTCTTCTATCAAATATTCAGAAGCACTAATCAATGGTACCTTCCCTACAGCAAGTAAACCTCCCGTATTTGGAGATTTATATTATTACGAAGGTGAAGTATATGAATTTGTCCCTTTTAGGAAAGCTTTGGAGAGTACACCTCCTTCCGTTTATGTAATACAATCAATAGAATAAATAAAAGAGAGAGTAACCATTAAGGCTGCTCTCTCTTTTTTCTATTTCTTGTTCAACAGTGGCTTCATTAGCTGTTTTGTAGCAAATTCTACCAAAGCTGGAGTAATTAAAGCTTTTTCTCCATCAGTCAATGGAGCTTCTAACATTAGTGTATGTAACTGATTAGAAACAAGTTTAATCATTTCTTCTTCTGTAACAACACCATCTTCTTTTGCAGCATTCACGCTCTCAATGGCTTGGTCAATTAAAGGAGCCGCAATTGTTAAAATATCAATTGCAGTATTACCAGTAGTCTCCCCTGCCTTTTTACCTTTGACAAAACGTAAACCGAGTAGAGCAATAAGCCCTGCAAAAACTACTGCTGTTGCAATTACTTCATAATCCATATTTAAATACCCCTTTCGAATTAGACAGCTGCGACATATACACGTTTTTTACTTTGAGAACCTATGTACGAGTACCACGTATAACCGTCAGCTACTACTGTTTGGTCATAATTAAAGGTTGCACCCTGAGGATAACTACCAACGATTGGAGCATTTTTTGAAGCTGCGCTTCGAATGTTGGCACCGATGGCACTCTTGATTTTGTAACTTCCAGTTTTCTTGGCTGGAGCAACTGTAATCTCTTCAACATCAGCTTTATTCGCAGTAAGCAAATGTCCTGACTGTGTGATTAATCTAGGACATCCTGCCTTTGTATACTTAAGACCAGTAATTGCGAATACAGTTCCTGCTTTATAACTGCCACCGTAAGTAGAATTACCAGTAAACTCTACGTCAGTTAACTTTCTCAACCCTTGGGCTGTTTTCAAGCGAACTTTTTTAGGGTTTACAGTGAAGTACTGTTTGGAAAAATCTTTTGCAGGAGTGCTGTTTGCCTCTGGTTTTTTTACAGGTGTAGGTTCTTTTGTTGGAGCAGGAGCTTTAGCATTATAGCCAAGAGCTGCAGTTGCTGCAACCACTGCTTTGTCCATGTTCTTAAGCAATGATTCTACGTCACCTTTACGGTCAATAAAGCACCATTCAATTAACAACATGCGACCAGTTGTATTGCGATGAACATAAAAATTATTAGTAGCTTTAGCACCACGGTCAGGAATACCTAAAGCATTTGCAATTGCTTTAGAAATCGCAGCTGCATAAGCCTTAGAAACAGCATCGCCTTCCCAATACCAAACTTCGGTCCCAGTTCCGACACCACCAGATGCATTCAAGTGATGGCTGATATTGATATTGCTACCTGACTTCGATACAGCATTCACCTTGGCAGAAATCTTCGCCAAGTTATCGTTGATAGATGTTGAATTCTCTACAGAACAATCAACACCGCCAGTGATACTTAGCCATTTTTTGTTGATTTGTGAAGCAATAATATGTTCCCCATACTTGCCCCAAACGGCACCTGGGTCGGTACCTCCGTGACCTGCATGAGAAGATGTAATTTTGACTGCTGACATGAGTCGTCCTCCTTAAAAAAATGTATTTTCACCGGATAGACCGGCTATATTCAATCGTCGCTTGTATTACTACATGGACGCAGAATCCGTAAAAAAGTGTTTGAAATAAAATTGTTAGTAGCTCTGAAGGAAAATTAATGAGCTCTGTGTGGTTTGTAAGTTTGTAGTAGAAATAGAAGTACAATCTCTTTGCAATGACTCCCG
Organism: Enterococcus sp. 4E1_DIV0656; assembly: GCF_002140695.1. Lineage (NCBI taxonomy): Bacteria > Bacillati > Bacillota > Bacilli > Lactobacillales > Enterococcaceae > Enterococcus > Enterococcus sp. 4E1_DIV0656. Next base: position 161,765 of record NZ_NGLF01000003.1, read on the forward strand.
ATAATATGGAATAAAAGATTGATTTATAGTTTGAGGCTTTGGTGATTTTGAAGAAGCTATATGCCCACCAAATAGTCATCGCCATTATTAAACGACTTGCGCCTAATAAAACAAATGTCTGAGTATGAATCCCCGGCGTGACGAAAACTACTGAAGCAGTCCATATCACTGACAAAGGGATACCGATAGTCGGACCTCCAGCAAAGATACCTATAATGATTGGTAGTGCCGAAAGTCCCAACATATCACTTGAATTTGAAGGTAGAAACATAACTTCTAGACCCTGAATTAAAAAGATTATTGATGATAGGAAGACCACAAAAAAGATGCTTCCTTTATTTGTTTTTTTCATCTGTATCCTCCTTTTCGCCGATTTCTTTTAAGATTTCGCCTAAAGGATTTTTCTTAATTACTGTGGAATAAATCAGCTTTATAAGATTAATTTCTTTAGAATGCCCCATTGCTGCAATTAGACTAAAAATCTGAGTTGTCTCTATCACAAAAAGTGCAAACAACATATAATTTCTTGTACTTGGAGCATTATTCAGAAAGATGTCGAATCCATTTCCGATGAAAATCAGAACGCTGTATCTAGCAAGTTTTGAAATGGTGTATTGGATGAATTCAGAAGTTGTTTTTAGAGGAGATTTTTTGTGTAGGTTGTAATTCATTGCTAGCTCGAGCAACAAAATACCAATGAAAATATTGAGACAAGCATGAGGCGGTCCATAGACGAATACCACCAATCCTGTAAGAAGGGCTAATAGTTCGTCCTTCCAATCAGGAGTGGTTACAAATAGCGTATACAAGAAGGTCCTCCCCCTTTCTAAGTAATGTCGTTTGTTTTAAAGGTGTAAGGGAAAACCATTTGTTTGATTACTGGAGTTTTATCTCCGAGTTTCCTTAGAATTGTTTTGATATAAACTTTATTTAAAGGAGCTACTATGTTTGAACCAAATTCGAATTCTGTTGAAAGTGATTCATCATAATATAGATGGTGTTCTACGAGGTCAGTTAAATCTGTTTCAGATACATCTGCTGGGATTGCTTCTGGCATCTGAATGATTTGGAAGTTTTGTGAGGGGTTTGAAGTTGATAACTCTGAAACAAATTGAGTATCTTTTTCTGAATAAAGATGATACTGAAGGTCTATTCCCTGAAAACCATAAGCAAATACTCTCTCATTGTTGTTTTCAAACCAATAGGGTTGACTAAACAAGATACGTAGTTCGGTAATCTCTGTTTTTTCAAAGGAAAAGAATAGATTCTCCGCATTTTCTATTGGAATAGGTGTTTCTATATCATTAACTAGTTTGGTTGGAAAGTTTTGAAGTCTTGCCCACTGGTCTCCGTATCCCCGATAGAAGACATCTTCTATGGTCATAGAGCCTAATGGATATGGTGTGATTGTGAGGACATTTGAATAGAGATTATTTAATCCCTGTATTGGTACTTTGATATGTATTTCTCCGAAAACCTTTGTTACACATTCCTCTTTCTTGAATGTGCTGTTTCTAATCCAATAAGTTTCTTTTTTTCTATCTACTATTGAAGCTAGTCCTTCACTAGATACGTCTTGATAAACTCTCTCTTTAGTTTCACCGTTAAGCGAAGCAGTATCATTGGTTTCTCTAGCATAGACTTCCAAGCCTTGAGGTAAGAAGACTTCTCCTGAATCTGTTTGGTAGCTGAGTTTTGAAGTGATATTCGTAGGAAATGTCGTAGCGATACCATAATTAGAATCAATATAAGCCTGTTGCATGGAGGCGTTCAACTTTATTCCCTTTGTATCATAAAATGAACGAAGAACTCTCATTTCATTTGCCTTGTAACCCTCAAGATTGTATCGGTCTTGAAGTTCTTTTACTTTCATTTCGAGTTCATATAGCTTTTTCTGAAAGAAGTGATGTTCTCTCAAAACGATATCCATATTGGTTTCTATCTTCATTTCATTTGAATTCAACACATCAAACAAAGAAGCTATATCTTTTTGTATACTTGTAACTTTGGAATTGAACTCTTTAGATGAGCTAGGACCCTTATGAAGGTTTCTCGTTCTGGTACTTTCTAATTGCAAAAGTTACTTACCTCCTTTAATAGATGACTTTAAGAAAGTGGTTGATTCTTCTAAGCTATCTATTTTTGATTTAATTCCAACATTTAGCCCTGGTAAAGATACTGAAGTTTCCTCTAGATTCTTAATTAGGACTTCTTGAATTTGAATTGTTGTTGCTTCCAAATTCTTGGGCTGATAATGAGGATAAATCCTCAAATTTATTTTTTGGTTTTCAGTACAATAAATCTTGTGGTCTACGTAAACGAAGTCGGAAGAAGGAAAAACTACAGTTTTTAAATCTGGTCCTGTCCGATTGATATCGTCTACTCCAAATTTGACTGCATCACAATTGCCTTTTATTTTCTTCAGTTTTAATCTTATATACAGAATATCTCCTGGCTTTACAGTCACCGATTGAGAAATAAAAGCGGGGTCCAGATTTCCGTCTGACGACACCTGAATTCCACCGTCTACAGATGTTTTAACCACTCCATTAGACGTTGTCCATACGCTATCTAAAATATTTTGGGAAATACCAGCAAAGCCTGATAAGCTGCAGTAGTGGCCTGCGGTACCAATATTTGTAGTAGCTTTGGTTCCTTCCCCAAAAAGAACAAGGTCAAAATTATCTTCCTCATTTTGAACCTGTCCCCTCTCTCCTTCCTTCTCACCACCAATCCTTTGCACATAATAAAGGTCATGGCTCATACCCATAGTAATGTTTATGAAATCCTCTCTAGAAGTAACGCCTCTATAAGGTGCATGGATTTTTTCAGTTGTCGGACGATGCTTTCTTAGTAGTTTATTATTAGTGAATGAGGTATTTTTTGGCATTAGCTGAACTCCAATCGATATGATTTTATAACAGGTGAGGGAATATTTTCGCCATTCTCTCGTTCTAAATAAGCTCTTATTAGCATTGCTGGTTCCTTATCTAAAGCCAGTTCATCTGCGTAATCATAATAAAGGTCAAATGGAAGCCCAGGAAGTGCGAAGTTGGTTAATATCTCAATTCCTTCCGAGGTTTTTCTTGTACTAAATACTGAATGGTCATTTTGTTTTGTATTATATTTTAAGTCGAAAAGAGGAATTTCTTGGAGGGGTTTAGAGGAAGAATACGAATAGGTAGCTAAAGATTGAGGATTGAATCCTAACGAAAAATTCATACCTGCTGCTGAAGTTGCATTCTTACCATTGATAAAAATTGCTATTTCATTCCAGCCAGTTTTAAAAGCAATGTTTACAGTTTTTTTCTCTCCTGGAGAACCTTCAAAGATGATATCTCCATTAACAAAAAGTGCAAATGGGTCGGAAGAGATGGGAGCTGTTGAGATAATTATGTCGTTACTCTCGTTGTAAAAACCGGCTTTACACAAATATTTACCAGTTTGTTCGTCAGTCCAACCTTTTAAAACATCGCCAGACTTTGAGTTGTTCATTAGAGAGTATCTAAGTTTAGTTCCATCATGTACTTTCTTCCAGTCTTCTATTGATGGAATGCTATCAACATCTTTGCTTGGAAACGATGATATCTCCCATGAATCACGTCCTGTATATAGCTTTAAACTACCATCGATGATTGCTTTATCTGGAATGTATTGAGTTACTTTATTTCCAGTATTGGTAGAAAGCCTATAAATAGGTATGCCATTAGTAACTAACCCTTCCGCTTCGGACTGAACAATTGAGTATTCAGAAGGGAAGAACATTTTTAAACTCTCATTTCTTTTAATATTAGAAAACTGTAATGTCTGTGGTTCAGTTGGATTAATTCTTTCTATTGGGTCTAATGGATGCCAGTCATAGTTATCATCCTCTTGAGGTAAGGCTACTTCATATCTTATTGAAGTCCCTGTTGGAACAACTTCATTTACACTTAATCTGACCTTGTCAATGCGATAGTTTTCTGAAGCATTTTTTAAAGACAATGGTTCACTTTGAAATAACCCTTTACTCGGATATTGCTTATTGTAAAATTGAACTTTTTTCAAACCAAATAAATACATGAAATTATAACTATCTGTTGCAGGAAGAATCTCATCAGATTCAATTTTATCCATGATTATTCTGACGGCTTTCATATTCATAGAAGGAAATTGAACTGAGTAACTGTCTTTCACTTCCACTTTCTCTTGGTTATAAGGAATCTCATACCAAGAATATCCATCATTTGTAAATTCTACTTTTGCGAAAAATCGCTTTATACTCATGAAATCAATGTCTATTTTATTAACTGTATAAGATTTATCGAATTGAATTTCTACAAGTCCAGTTAGTGAGCGGTTCTCTTTCAGTATGTATTGTTTCTGCCAAACCGTATCTGAATTATCCTTTAAAACATCTTGTAAACTTCCTGTTAGAACTGCATCCTTCTTGTCAAGAATAGATTCAGCGATTGAAAATTGTGTTTTGGCATCAGGATAGATTCTTGAAGAGGTGTTTTTTTCCTCCACTAAACGAACTTGTTTTTCTTTTGTATCAACGAATATATCTGAAGAAACCTTTTTGTCTACTTTGGATAATTCATCAAAAGTGTCGTAAGCATAGGCAAGATACCCACTAGAGTTATATGACATAATTTTTTGTTTAAGTTCGTTTTCTATCGACGAAATTTCTGTAGCCAATTTTTCTTTTTCAACTTCAAAATTACTTTGGTATTTGTTTAATAGTTTGTGAACATCAATAATGTTGTCGTACAAAATACTTAAATCATCATGTATTGAGTTATTATCTTTGTTTATACGTCCTGAGGAAATAATTTCTGTTGTTCGATAAGGTTTAAATTTGTATTTTGGCTGACTGAGTTTTTGGTCCCTCATCGCCATATTCAATCTCCAGATAAACTCCTTAGAGTCTGGTAAAATACCTCTTTGTAAGGAATCTTGGAGTATTCCCTCTGTGATTTGATTCAATCTTTTATTGTGAATACTCATAGAACATCCTCCTTCTTAACAATACGTAGCGCAACATCTTCTAGTATTGGAGTTGTCGTTTCATAATCAATACCATCAGGCCTGCTAAGCGAAACTCTGAATCTTACGCTATTTGGTTTTTCTTCCGTTTTTAATAGCTTCTTATGTATTTGAAATGAACTTGCTAAATCAACTTCATTCGCATTTAGTTCATATATCTTAGGAGGGAACTTATCGTCAACCGGTTCCTGATGCATCGGACTAATTCGGTGCCAATTTACATCATCAAAGGAAACTTCATACTTAATCCAATCATTCGATTCAGAAATTATTTTCATATACTCTGAAGGGATTTTTTCATTGGCATAAAGCATCACTTTAGCAATCTCACCATCAATCTCGTACTTTTGAGAAACAAATGAGGATTTGGGTTCAAAACGGTAACTCATTATATTGATATCTCGCAAGGCGATTACATGTCTCCAACCTTGGTCTGTGGCAACAATCTCCTTTTTGTAAACGACAGACTCACCATTTAGTGAACGAGAATACTCTCCTGTTGGTTCATCTTTTAATTCTTCAACCTTAGGAATTTGTGTCCAATATTCTTGATTCTTTGTACGGACCTTATATACCTCTTGGCCAATAGTCTCCGTATAACTTTCTGTTTGGTCAAAAACAAATTCAACGAAGCGTGCTTCTCTGGCTTTAAATCCCCATACTCCCTGACCTGTGAATTTTGCGTCAGCGGCGTTATTTGAATTATCAAAAAGGTCTTCAACCTTGTAAGTTTCTGGTGTTTCATTCAAGTCTTTATCGATAACAAAATTATCTTTTTCAAAAAGTCCCTCATACTCAAATCCATCTTTTGAAGTTCTTATTGAGTAGACGTTAACTCTGTTAGTAGAATTTGCAGGATAGTATGGATTTACGTTAATCCAGTTTATAGTTTGCACTTTGTCTAGTTCCACAACAACTTTGAGTCGTAGTCTGGTTCCCATTTTGTTTCCTTTAATCCACTCAAAATCATATCTTTTATTCTGATTTATAAAGTCAGTAGGAACATTAACCATTTGGTATTCAAATATAGTGTCGCTACGATTGTCTAAGAGCACGTCTGGCGCATCATTGCTTACGGTAGCGTTACTATTAAGAAATATGTATTGGCTGCTCTTAGAGCCGTTCTCATCGGTAATTTGAATACGTCTAGCGATGTGGCCTGTCCCCGCCTCCCCATTTCCTTCCAAAGAAGCAATCCTTGCATTTTCAGATATGTTCTCTGTCTTGCTTCTAGCTAATGTCAGGACTCCTTCTGTAGAAGATACTTGAGCAGATGATATACCATCTAGTTGAAAATCAGAATCCTGGCTCTTTGGATTCTCAAAACTTTCTTTGAAGTACAAATTCGTAATATTTTGTTCATTTGAAATTAGATTCAAATCGCCCACAAGACTATTCAGTCCACTAATCTCAGAAAGTAATCTCTTCTTCTCCGAATGCATATAGTTGTAAGTATCTGTAATGAATTTACTAGTATTATCATGTTCTTTATACATAATATTTACATCAGCCGATATTGTATCCATTGTTTCAATAAAATCTTCGACGAATGGAACTTGGTGTCTATCTACAAGCTTTCGCTTATATAAGGGAGAACCAATATTCTTTATGTAATCTTGATAGTACTCTTCTATTAGTAGTCTTAAATCTTCTTCATCTACACTAGTTTGTAAGTCTTTCTTTGCTTTCTCAACTATATAAGCTAACTGGTTATCGTGTATTGTAGAGCGAAGATTAAATTTTGCTTCTGCCATACTCCCACCCCTATTTCACGGTCTTAAATTTTATAGAGTAATTTAGTAACTCTGGTGTTGCAGCTATCTCCGATGAAGAATTCCGTCTTAATATTGCTTTCATTCTAAAGTTAGTAGCTAAGTAATCATATTCGATTTCAATTGTCGCATTTCCATGAGTGTGTTGATGGTTTTCTGCTATCTGAGCTGCGTTAAAAGTTTCAGTAAATACAACCTTATTCTTCCATTGATAGTAATCAAAAGCTGTGTAAAGGTCATCTGGGTCCAGTGAGTAATCTTTCATTTCTGACCAGCTTTTATCTTTGTATAAGGTCTTATTATAGGTGTAAGTTTTTTCTGTTTCAGAAAATGGGAAAACAGTTTGTAGACGTGTATTTCTAGGACCTGCTATACTCCCATCAATTAGTTTTACAGAAATCGGCTGGTATTCACTAGTGTTTGGATTGTAATCCTCCATACTGTTAATCATCTCGTAGTCAATATATGGATAGTATGACAGTTGAATTGTCTTGTTATAAGCAGTACCTTCAAAAGTCTCTTTTGCTCTTCTTACGTCTGATTTGAAGTCGTCAAGAGCAATGGTCCATGGATTACGCTTAGTAACGTCAGGTTTATAATCCGCTGTATAAATATGATGAGGAGACATATTTTTTAGAGAGACAGTGGAGGAATTAATAATAACGAATTCATCTTTTGATAAAGCTATCCCATTTTTGTACAACTTAATAGTTTGTACCTCGCTTGGAAATCTCAGAATAGCTTGAATTCCATTAAAAAATAATCTTTCTCCAACAACATTAATCTGTCCTTGAGGTAGAATTGAAATCCAATCGCCTTGACTCGGGTTATCTTTATAAGAAATGTAATATTCGATAGATGTTTGTCTAGTTGAAGCAACGCCTCCTACACTATCAAACACAGGATGATTCTCATTCGTTACTAGTTCTATTTCTTTAACATTGCCTACTACCTCTATTGGTTTAGTTACTAGAGCCTGTCTTTCAGCAAAATTTTGATACTCTAATGCTACTTCTTTAATCCCCATCATATACTCAAACATATTGGTTGCTGTTACATTTTCTCCGTTACCCGTAGACATGCTAGACACATCTGCTGCTTTGCCAGGTGTTTGAATTGAAGGATTAACTGTTGATGTATCAGTATTAAATAGTAACGCCCCACCATTTACTGCAACATCTGATAAAGTAGACTGAGAATTAGCAGGTTTGTCAGCTGTAAGCTTCCCAGAATTCGTATTTGTTGATTTAAATAAATCTTGTACAGATTTAGTTGCCATTAAAATACCTCCTTAGTAGCTACTTGTCCGTTATGAATTGCAACAACATCTGCGACTGAACCTGAATAGGCTGTTGTTTGTTTAGATTGAACATTTGGGTTGTAGGTTGATGTTATAGTCTGACTAAAATTTTGTTTATCAACAAGTAACGAATTAACCTTTTCAGCTGTTCCCCATTGTTGAGAAATAGTTGTATCTTCCTCCTTTTCTGAATCAAGGTTCACACCGTATAACACAGCTTCTGATAAGTAATTTATAGTCTGATAGGAATTTTGTATGGCATTATTTTGAGCTAAAACAAAAGTAAGTCGACGTGCAAAAATGGGAACGGCTAATTTAATAGCCATAGAATAGCTATCTTGATATACATTAACGTGGTCAAGGTTAATCTTTTTCGCATTTTGATAGGTCGTAGTATCTGACTCGTAAACCAGGGAAAGCAGCTGCATAGGTTTAGTCGTATGCAAATTAAGTGCGATAGAAGAAATCGGCCCAGCTTTTCCTAAGAGAATAGAGAACTTAGTGAGAAACGAGCCACTTACTTTCTCTTCTTTAGTTAAATCCGTTTCGTATACAGGGGAAGGGTTTGAAATATTACACTTTTCCCAAACGATAGTTTGTGCTGACTGTACGATTTCAATCCCCGTAGTTATTCCAGAGGAATTAAAGTCGGTCTTAAAATCATAGCCGTTTGGGTCAATTTTTTGTCCTTCTAATGGCCATTGATAAGGATAATGGTCTACTAAACGAATAAATATATCGTCGAGTATGTACGCTAATTCTTTCCCTGCAGTAATAACTGGGTAATCCTTAAATGTACTGCCTGCAGCGTAATAAATGTTTTCAAGATAAACAGTTACCTTTTTATTTACATCTAAAGGATGAGAATACTCGATTTTCCAAGGTTCGAAATAGTCGGCTTTAGAAATGGAATATGCTTTTTCAATATAGTTAAATTTATCTGTCGCCATTAATTAATCACCTCGGGATTTATTGATACATCATCTACAGAATTGTTTGGTTTCAATGCCACTGAATACCAAAAACTTTGATTATTTCCATCAATAATGTTTTCAATCTCATAACTATCAGTATTATTTTGAATTGTATATGGAGACTGATACAAGATTTTTACTGTAGCTGTTCTATTCCCCTCTTCATCTTCTAGTAAATTTGTCCGAACTGTTTCCGATAATCTTGCATAATAATGGTGAAAAGTTCTTGATACTGAAGCAGGAGTAAGAATCATCCCATCTCTGTCTGCCCATAACTGTGAAGATACTTGTGCAACATCCGTTTCTATATATTTTGCTTCTTGGTTAGGGTCGAAATTGTATGAGCTTACTACCAGCCCCTCTTCCCCTTCCTTTTGCATATCTAACTGAGCAACTTTTTGTTTTAGCTTATCCAAATGATTTTTTATATCTTCGAGATTACCTTCAAAAATTCGTTCGTAATTTTGAGATAAACCTTCTAGTTGATTTTGCTCCAGAAACAAATGGATTAAATCTATTTGAACATTTGAATAAAACTCATTAAATTGTTCTGCAGTAATTTTTTCACTCAGTTTTACTGCTTTAGATTGCGGAGATTCTTTTTTTGCTACATTGTCAATTAAACGTTTGAACTCTTCTTCAGTTAGATTTTGAATTATCATCGTTTCCTGATTTTCGTTGATTACTTTCATGATTTCTCTTGCATCAACTGAAGGTAAAGTTCTCAAATAGTCATCAAAATAGGCCATTAATCCCACCCTTTCACAGAAATTATTTTATCGTCAAAAATATTGGTTCTGACTCTTACTTTGTCTAAGTCTCCCTTAATGGAGATTGAATTCATATAAATATACGAGCCACAATTATCACTTAGTCTTAGTTTGTTTATCTTCTTATTCAATGTAACTGGCGAATGTGAGTAAATGTAAACTAGCTTGTCTCCACTTCGTACTCCAATTCTTCCAGATAAGAGCATCGCTCTTTTTATTTCGCCAGATTTAGATTCATATTTTCCGTATTGTTTTATACCGTATTGAAATCGACTGTATCTAGGAATAAGTATCCCCTCCTGGGCAAATAAATAGAGGCTCTCCGGAGAGAAGCCTCTTTGAAAAATTAACCAGTCTAATAGGTTATGTCAATTGCTTTCATCTGGCCGAAGATAATTTGCGACCTATTTATCAACTACTGGTTTAGCAATTGGCTCTAACGATTTGATAATTTTATCTGCTACCAACTGTTTCAAATTTAACGGATTATATGTTTCAGATTCTTCTTTTGTTAGCTGAATAGTTCCAGACATAACACTGAGATTTAATCCATCATATCGAATATCACATTGGAACCCGGCAGCAACACTAATAAGTTCATCAGTGTTTAAATCATAGTTAAAGTCAGTGGAATGTAAGATTAATTTTACGTTCATTTATTTTCCTCCAAAGGGGATTCTTCCCCGAAAATTGAACTGTAGGCTATGCAGCTGTAAGAACGTTTCTAGAAATGTTTTCTATTACGGCTTTTGCTAAATCGCCAACAGCAAAGCTCTTAACTTCTTCTGGAGTCAAAAGCACTTGTCCATCGAAATGCCCGGTTTCAATTTGATTATCTAAAATCCGACAATTGAAAAAGACATTAATGTTAGATACTTCGTCACTATCTCCTGAATAGTTAAACTGTAGATTATTGACCGTGAATTTGCTCGTTTTCATAGACTACTTCTCCTTCTCGTGCAATAGTTAGTTCGTGAATTTGTCTTTGTAAATCTGAAACTTGTATTTGTAAATCATTGTTTTCTTGAGACATATGTTGTACTTGGCTTGACCAATTCTCAATTTCTTCTTGATATTGAAGCTCTTGTGCTTTTAACAAAACAATCTGATTTGCTAAAGAACCAATTTCAGCATTGTATGCTTGAAATGCCTTCTCAGAATTTATCTGTTTGTCCAATATTAGCTCTCCTCGATTCCTTTATAGAAATTCTCAAGAACATTCTTTTTGATTATGGCTTTCATATCAATCAAAGTCATAGACGAAAAGTCACTTTCACTGATAAATACATGCCCATCAATATGAGTCTTATCTTCAAACTTTGATATGAATGAAATTTTGTAATTACCAGCTGGTTGTCTTGAGTTCGAATTAATTACAAGCTCTTGAATTTCATTTGTAAAGTTAAATTTCGTCTTTTCTATAATAGCTTTTTTCATGTCAATAATTCTCATCGTTGCTACCTGAGCTTCTGTACAATTAATTTCTCCTTTTACATACGTTTTATCTGGATAAGTAACTGTAAAGGTAATTTTATAAGTACCGTCATCAAGACGAGAGTTAGTATTAATAAGGATTTCATTCATTGATTATTCCCCCTGTAGTTCCTTGATTTGTCTTTGCAAGTCTAAATTTATTGATTTTTGTTCTGCTAAATGTTCTTCATGTTTTCTAATACTTGGTATGAGAAGTGTCCATAATCGGTCGTAGGCTATACCTTCAATTTCTCCAGTTTCATCATTGTAAGAGAGATAATCATGAAGCCCTGCATCCTGTAGGTCCTCTGCTATTAAACCAAAATACTTTTTAGCAACTAATGAATCCTCAGATTTAGTCACACCTTCTGTCATCTCATCGGCAAGTTCTTCAATTTGTCGTTTATCAAACCAAGATTTTGGTTTAACAGTGAGTAAATTAGATGAGAGTTGGTCTGCATCTACAATGTCCGCTATCGACAGTTTATACTTAGAAGCTGAGGTGGAACGCCCTATTGTTCCTTGGCTAGTTACAAACATATTTACAGCATCAGAATACGTCCGGTCGTAGAGTCCACGTCCAGCCCAAATACGGGGGCTATTATCAGTTCCTATACCAAAGTTCGCCGTTTTTGTGTTGTTATGTTCAAAAACAATACTGGGATTTTGATTCAACATTATTCGATGTAAACCATTTTCGAGTTTTTCATTTAATTGCCATGTTGTCCATGTTGGATGGACCCTTATACGTGGCACGATAATTGCATTCCCTTGAAAATCTGCTTCTCCTTTGAAAACTGTAGGTCTATAAAAATTTACAAACCCAGTGCTTCGAGCACCTAATGAGATATTTTTGCCTGGTGCAGCCTCTATATCCGTGTTTCCACTAGAACCTGAAGCTTCACTCGCTAAAATTCTCGCATACCCACCAATATAAATATCGTTAGCGAGGTCTAGAGAACCTTGCTCCCATATTTTACCTATTCCTACACCATTCTTTCCCCAAGACATTGCCACTTCTGAAGTTGTTATCATTCCTCCTGAAATGGTAGTTTGATTTAGGGAATCTCTAACTACTATTTGCCATGGATAGGAAGTCAGTTTTGAAAACGAATAAACGGAGTTCACAGTTTTCTCATTAAGAAAGCTAAACGTGCCAGCTGTGTTACTATAAGCCGTCTTGGTCAGTCCTGCATAAGTGGTCCAGGCTGTATCACTCTTTGAAGTCTTATACTGGAACTCGATTGATAATGTGTTTTTTCCAGAAAATGAAGAAAATTTACCTGCTCTACTTACTATCAACTGGGACCCGAACCCATCTTCATCTCGTAAAATTGTTGCTGTAGTTATATCTGGTGAACTATAGGCTGTAATTGTCACAGCGACAGATTTCGTAGCAATTAATCCCCTCCCGTCTATTACAGTAGCAGTACACGTCAAGGACCCGGTTTTGCTAATATTTGATGCCGTGGCTGTAGATGTATTCCAAGATTGTCCATTAAAGTTTAAAGATGTTTGAGATACCGTACTACCTAAACTGGCTGTTGGTGAATTTACAGTGAACTTTATTTGGCTCAAGTATTGGAGATACACTGAAGCTCCTAATACTGTATTTACAGTAGCGTTAAGGTCAGCTACAGAAATACTACCTATAGATGGCTTTATAGATGAGGGAATCATTAAACTAATCGGAATTTGTTTGGTACCTATTGTTGTACTACCATTCTTTGTTACTACTGTTATTGTTCCTCTTCCGGTCATTGCTTTAGGGATTTGCGAAGCAAAGTCTGATGATTTAGGGGTATAGGTAACTGAGGTTGTAGCAGCTGTAGATATGGTCACATTTTTGTTACCAAAAAGCATTGTGACGGTATGAGTAAAGGCACTTGAAGCTCTAGGTAAACTGATAGTAAATGCACTATCCATATTACAAGTTGAGGGAGAGACGGCTGGGGTCGTCGCTCTAGGAATAGTGTTTAACGAATAAGACCCACTTGTTGTTACCTTTCCTAGCTTTCCTCCATGCCACTGAATACCTGTATAGTCAACCGATGCAGTTATATTGAATGATTTAGTACCATCAGCATTGTGCCCCACCGTTACAGTTTTGGTGAATAATGTTTTAGGTGCATCTCCCGGAGAGATATTGACATTAACTGATTTTGATTCACTTGTTCCATTTATATTGATAACGGCGGTTTTGTTATACCACCCGCTTGCTTCACTATAATATTTATTGGCTTTCAATTTGAGGGTGGCAGTCACACTCGATGTATTGTTCGCTACATTTTGTGTGGCTGTCCACGATAACTCAATTGTAAAAGCACTATTATTCGTGAAGGTTGTTGAACTACTTCCTGAAAGTGCCATTAATATTAATTCCTTCCTTTAAGCATTGCCGTCATATCTTACTACCGTGATTAACTCTTCACCTTTGAATTTCTCGATTTTATGATTTCCTACTTTGATAGAAGAAGAAATTTCCGCTGTATCAATTTGTAGTAAATTCCCGGTAATAGTTGCTATTGCGACGTTATCTTGTAAGAATTTCATATCTGTATTGGTAATATTGATTTTGAATTTATTTTGTTTTTCGCCAATGGTCAAAAAGTTATTATCAAACGTCATATACTTAGTTACATCAGCGATTACTCCAGTCGCATCAGAAAGTTTATCAGTAATATCAATCTGGAAATTGCCGGCATCAAGAGTAACTTCTGAAATTTTGGTATTGATAATGTCTGAAGCTTCTTCTAAACCACTAATTTTGTCAGTCAATGCATCTACTGATTCTTTATCGGGTTTAGATTCTATGGTTTCTTTCCAATCTGAGAACTGTGTGGACTGAGAAACAGAAGCAAAAATTCCTTCTGGAGTTAATTTCATTAGTGTCTCGTTAAATTGAGCCAGAGGTGCTGCATTTGGAACCCAGTTGTAATCAGTTGGATTATTTCCACCTACTAACGAAGTTCCTACAAATTGCATTTCTGCTTGGACTGGGTCATCTACAGGAGAAGGGGTATAAATTGTTCTAGATAAACCTTCTTCCAACTTCAATTCTTTGTATTGAACTGTATTAGTTGGAGTCGTAGCTGAATTGCTTCGAACTGCAATGACATTTAGAGATTGACGGCTCGCTGGAACCGTAAATGATACTGTAGAATAACCCTCTGTATTAGCAGGAATAGTATTCCCGAAGTGGTCGGTATACGTGCCTGTCCCGTCTGCATTTACAAATGTTCTACACAAAATCCTGACATCCGCATCAGATGCTTTGAGGTAAACAGTACCAGTATATGTATCTCCAGGAGTAACAGATAAAGCTCGCCCATTTGTTTTAGGGTCAACATAATCTCCCCAGTTAGTTAGACTATATGATTGATAAATTTCACTCGTACCTGTAAGGATATTTTCATTTGGATAGACTTTAGTGAAATGGAGGGTGCCGTCTTCACTATCTGAGTACGCTTTTTGTACGATACCTGAGGGATTTGGATTCCAATTGTAGTCAGCATAATTGTTACTATTAATTGGTGAGTACCCGATATATTTCATTTTTCCAGTTGGTTGGTCTTCAGAAGGTGATGGGGTATAAATCGAAGGAGTAGTAGAACGTTCTAGCTTAATTGACCGTTTTTTAACCTCAATCCATTGGGTATTATTTGTTAATATCCCAAAATAATTAACTGTTTCGCTTCGAGACGGGAATGTCAGTCTTTGAGTATAGGTTTGCCAAGTTGTAGTTGAAGTTGCATTCACTGTTCCGAATGTGAGGTTGGCTCCACCACTCATAATAAAATATGGTGTGGCTGAACCAGTACCACGAAATTGGAAGCTGATTGTATATACTTCTCCTGCAGAAGGTTCGAATCCTAATTTTTGACCGATACCGGTTTGTGGTGCTCCAATCGCTGCAATTTTCTTTCCGTCAGCTGTAGATGTAAATGTTCCCCCACCAGCATTCCACATCGCTATCCAATCTTTTGCTGAAGTAAATGCGGTACCGGTCAATAAGTTATCGTTTGGAATAGTTCTTGTAAAATCAACACTTCCATCCGAACTATTGGAATAAGCAACATTCAATTTACTATCTTCTGGAGCCGCCGCCCATTCGGTTGGTATCGTTCCTTCGACTAACATAGGCGAGCTGATAAACACATCTCCCGAAGCTGTAGATGCAGATGCAAATGTTCTTCCTATAATTACTGTTTTAGGAGTAGCTGGTTGAGATTGAGTCCACCTCACCCAATATCTTTGCCATGTTGTAGTTAGGTTAAATTGTATTGTTCCATCAGCATTCGTAGATGTTTTACCTTGTGAGGTTTCTGCAAAGCTTGTAGTATTTGGACTATAAAAGTAACAAGCCATCGCCTGTCCATTAACTGATGATTTTGCGTAGAAACTTAAAACATACTTTGGTTTGTCCGTAATCACTGTTAGTCTTCTCGCATAAGGGTCTTTGTAAGCCGAATTATGCGCCGCATTTTTGAATACAGCATTACCATTTAAAAAGACTTCATCCGTCAATATCCCTGCAGCTTGAAGTCCTGCAGAAAAATCACCAGTATTACCGAGCAGATTTCGATTACTCGTTGATAAATTGTTGATGGAAGATACGACTCCAAGACTTATTTCATCTGCTTTTATACTTAATTGAGCATCTGTATAAGACTTAGCAGTGCTTAAAGCTGTCGTGATATCTGCTTGGTCTGCAATTTTTACCCATGCACTCCATGTTGTAGTACTCGTAGAAAATCGTTGGTAATTAGCTATGTCACAAAAAGCTGTCTGATTTATCTTTCCTCCAGAAGCATCGTTCCATGGAACATCAGTTTCAAGTTTACAATAACTTCCAGTTGTCAAAGTATTCAATCCTAGAATAGCTAATGTCTTAAATTCCTCGACTTTTTGTTTTGGATAAGTAGTTTGGTACCACTGAGGGCTTTGATTTACACTTCTTGTATCTTTTATTGTCTTGTCCAATAAAATTGAAGCGTCAATTGCAGACTGCTCTACTTTTCTAGAAACATTAAGATTAATCTCATCGGATTTTATTTTTAGCTGGGCATCGGAATATGTATTCGCTGTTGTAATCGCATTAGCTATGTCACTATTAGCTACGCCTGTACCTTCATAGATATATAACTCTCTTAGTCTTACCGCTTTTCCAGGTTCAACATAAATACAAAAAGCTGTATTAGTTTTTACACGAATGGTTCCATCCATCCAGAATGGATTCTGATTAACTGTTTCACTTGAGATGTTTTCGCCACCTTGCGTTCCCATCTCAATCGTTCCGCTACCGCCACTGTTTACATTAGCTTTAACAGTATATGTTTTATTAGCAGCTAAAGAGTATGGAGAGAGAATCCAATAGGCTCTTGATTTTACAGTTCCAGTATTGTTTAGGACCATTCCACCTGAATCGTATGTTACTGTTATCCCGGCTTCCGCAACAGGTTTTGGTGACTGTTTTGAGAAGGTAGGGTCTTGAAACATGTTAACTATTCTAGCTATATCTGTTTGGACATTCGCTACCGAAGTAGTTAGTCCCCTGACTCCTAAATTTATTTCATCTGCTTTCAACCTTAACTGTGAATCAGAATACGATTTTGCAGTTAGAATGGCATCGCTTATTTTTGCATCATTATCCTCTGGTGCTTTTGTGTAGATAGTTGCTGCATTACCTAATTCAAACTTTATATTTTTTACAGAAGGAATTCGGCCTGAGTCATATGTCCCATAAAATGCTAACAGAGCTTTCGGGTCTGTAGTTGAGCCTGGCATTGGTCTGAAACTATAAGAATATCTTACATATTCGGTCGTAGCACTAATAGTCTTTGAACCAATTTGGTACTTTGTTGCACTCCCGTTTTGAGAATAGACATTAATTGGTCCAGCAATCTGAGATTTTAATTCAAAAGATACTGTATAGTACTTGTCCATTCCATGCTTATCTATCAATGGAGCCATATCCCAAGAAGGGTTATTTAAAAACTCGCTTTTTGAAGTTCTTTCAATGTCAGAATTTAAGAAGTAGTTAATCCCTAATGCTGTTGAAGTTTCTCTTAGACTAGACACTCCTGCTGTAATTTCATCTGCTTTAATTGTTAATTGTGAATCGGTATAAGATTTTGCCGTAATAGTTGAATTTTCAATAGCTTTGTCTACATCTTCTGGTGCTTGCGACCAATCGGTAGGCATGGTTGCAAATTCATACTTAATCTTTATTCCAGGGTCTTGGGTTGGGGTAGCAGCTACAATGGCACCTAGTCGGACATAGGCCGCCGTTGCTGGAATATCAATTATTTTAACTTGGTAATTTGAACCATCCAAAAATGGAAGTACAACATTAGAAATAAATTGCTGATTTGAATTAAAAAACGCCACTCTATTGGAATTCACTGAGTTTACGATTCTATTTGCATTCCAAACCTGATAAATTAGTTTGGTATCTGCTTTGATTTCAAAAAGTTCTGGAATAATTCTATGTTGAGCGGTACTAGATACTACCGCTCCAGTTGTTGTCTCAACATACCCACTTACTGTTTTTGAGGTAGCCCAAATATTTCGACCACTTATAGCTATTTTCCCTAAAGATGAATCTACACTTTCTTTTACTTGTAGACTAATACTGTCATTAGCTATTTTAAATTTTGAATCGGTATAAGATGTGTTTGTCGTAATCGCATTATTGACATCATCTCTAGTCGCTACTTGTGTTTTCGATGCTCCAATAGTCATACTTGAAACATTCATTGAAATATCACCAGTCGAAGGGTTAACAGAGAACACGTCTGTATTATTTTTCTTATTCGTAATTTTAAACCCGTTTGTAGAGTCTAAATAAATCTTAGATACAGTCGATTCTGCAACTAAACCAGTTGTAGTAATCTTGACTCCTCCATAACTGGTATCTGGTAAAAGAATAGCTGTAGCTATTAAGTGTTCAGCTGTGATGGACCTTGCCTTAATTTTATTCCCAGTTATAGAGTCTGCTTCTATTTTCCCACCATCGATTGTTGTTTTTCCTGTAGTCTTCCATTCAGACACTGTTGAGTTTGCACTGGAAGCTTTCTCTGCTGTTTCATTCAAACTGTTAACCGTGGCATCATCAAAAGAAGAAAAAGTAACATGTCCGTTCAAATCTATTCTAGCTGCAGATAATTTTGCTGTTTCCTTAGATAAGTTGAATGATGCTATAATTTCATCTGCATTAACTTTGGATTCTACTTTAATTTCTAGGTTAGTAACATCAGAAGTAGTTGCTACTGGAACTGTCTGAATATTTAATGAAGATACATTTAGGCTGATATCTCCTGTCTCAGGGTTAATACTAAGGATGTCTATTGCAGACTTTTTGTTGGTAATCCGCATTCCCTCATGAGAATTTATTACTATCGTGTTTGTCAGGGAATCTAATGTTAAACCTCTCGTTGAAATTATGACTCCGCCATATTCTGTATCGGGAAGCAATATTGTTCCAGCTTTTAGGTGGTCTACAGTAATTTCTCCTGCTAGAATCTTGTCTCCTGTTATAGAATCCGAAACAATGTGTCTGGCGAGAATTGAATTTGCTGCAATCGCCCCGGCTGTCACACTATTTGTCAGAATTCTTCCGCCATCAATAACAGTGCGACCATTTTCAGTTGATAGGACGATATCGATTCTTTCTTCGTTAAGAATATCTACAACAGTTTTTGAAATGCCATATATTTTGGCTTTCATGGCACACCCGCTTTCTAACTTTCTGCCAGAAACTTAAGCATTCTGATAGTGTTAGTCAATTAGAAAAACGAAAAAAGGACACAGATTACTATGTCCTTAAATCTAAATCTCCTATAACAAACGTGGACTCATTAAAGATAAACTCTAGCTTGTCATTCGGTTGTCCTAAATTGTGAGCAATCCATTTTTCTGAATCATTTAAATAGATAAAATAAATTTTCTCTTTTGTATTATCGTATACTATGTATCCTTTTACTTTAGGAGAATTTGTTAAATCAAGTTTTTGTTTAGGCACCTCAATACTAACACTTGAGTCCCAACTTCTTAACCTTCCGTTTATATCATGAAGTTCTTCTATATAAGTTTCTCCGTTAATTTGAAGCCCACAGAAATATATACAGTTAGAGTTTACGGTGTTGAAGGTTGAATACCCCATTTTCATACCAATACTTACACTCGTTTTTTCAGCGAGAGTAGTCAAACTTCTTTGCGCTTCCTCAAGAGACTTATTAACTTCGTCAATTTTACTATCTGTTTCAGTCTTATTATAAATAGAATTAGATTCAGTAACTTCAATACGACCTTTTACAAAGACGTTCCCCTCTAAATCCGTATTAAAGATTGTTTCATTATCAATATTTCTTCTGATTAAAATACCTAGAGTAGGATTGACCATAATTGTATTTCTAGGGGACCATACAGATAAACCATCAGTACCTGTAATTTTGACTTTCCCCTCATTAAGTAAATTAAAGGCTCCACCTTTGATAGAGATACCATCTCCATCAATTGTTACTTCGCCAGTTTTAGCAGCAACTAATATACCTTCATCAGACAAAGTTATAATTTCTCCTTCGCCAAACTTGGTTCCGGAACCTATCTTGATATACTTTGCATCAATTCGGCCTGTAGTAACATTACTACCGTTAATCATTGTAGTTTCATTG
>NZ_NGLF01000003.1:181856-216286 GCF_002140695.1 Enterococcus sp. 4E1_DIV0656
AATAAATTTTCTCTTTTGTATTATCGTATACTATGTATCCTTTTACTTTAGGAGAATTTGTTAAATCAAGTTTTTGTTTAGGCACCTCAATACTAACACTTGAGTCCCAACTTCTTAACCTTCCGTTTATATCATGAAGTTCTTCTATATAAGTTTCTCCGTTAATTTGAAGCCCACAGAAATATATACAGTTAGAGTTTACGGTGTTGAAGGTTGAATACCCCATTTTCATACCAATACTTACACTCGTTTTTTCAGCGAGAGTAGTCAAACTTCTTTGCGCTTCCTCAAGAGACTTATTAACTTCGTCAATTTTACTATCTGTTTCAGTCTTATTATAAATAGAATTAGATTCAGTAACTTCAATACGACCTTTTACAAAGACGTTCCCCTCTAAATCCGTATTAAAGATTGTTTCATTATCAATATTTCTTCTGATTAAAATACCTAGAGTAGGATTGACCATAATTGTATTTCTAGGGGACCATACAGATAAACCATCAGTACCTGTAATTTTGACTTTCCCCTCATTAAGTAAATTAAAGGCTCCACCTTTGATAGAGATACCATCTCCATCAATTGTTACTTCGCCAGTTTTAGCAGCAACTAATATACCTTCATCAGACAAAGTTATAATTTCTCCTTCGCCAAACTTGGTTCCGGAACCTATCTTGATATACTTTGCATCAATTCGGCCTGTAGTAACATTACTACCGTTAATCATTGTAGTTTCATTGGAACGATACCAACCTGGGTCCTTTTGATTAACCATAGCCCTTTCAACCTGAATTGCATCAAAATACACTTCAACATTAGCGCTTGATGTTCTGAGTAAAACATCAAGATACGGATAATCCGCTAGAGGCTCTATTGATAAAAACGGTCGAATGAATGAACTTCTACTTGTTGTATGAGTTGCTGACCACTCATCAATAAACTCCCCATTCTGCTTGTATCTTCGTACACCTATCGATACTTGTGCACCAGACATAGAAGGAGAAGTGACATAGGTACTTATAATATGGGAATCTTCAATACCAATAAGTATTTTACTAGAGTTTAGATTTTCATTTTCATTTAGAATTACAGTATTGTTCGCCGAATTCCCCATAATTAGGAGCGATTTTTCACCACTATATGGATATCTTTTAATAACTTGAGAGTTTTCTGCACCAGATAACACTCTTCCCGGCACTTTCCCTTCATCGCACTGTTCAAAAGAATCTAGACTATTTTTTATCAAGTTGTTCTGATAACCAACTAGTAATTTATCCCCTGTGATAGATGCTGAACGCAAATGTTCAGAGGTAATAGTTTCGGCTATAATTTTACTACCATGTAGCTCACTGATTTGGGCACTACCAATTGCCCCCTCAGCAATTACTGCTGAACCTGCTACGATACAATTTGCGGCCAATTGAACTGCAGTAATTGCTCCAGTTGCGATGTGCTCTGTTGTTACCGCTTCAGAAGTAATATGCTTTGAAAAGATTTGTCCAGCCATGATGACTCGACTGTCTACTGCATCTTCTTGAATCTTTTCGTTAGATATTGCATTGTTTTTAATGCCTTCGTTATACACGCCAGAATGGTCGTAGAGGACGGTTGTTCCATCAGCCCCCATAACTACTAAACCGTACTTGTCTGATTGTCCCAATACTTCAGAGACATCTCCAATTTGAACTCTTTTCCGTCTAGTTCCTTCTACATCGACTTTGTCATATATTTTCATTGCATTATCTTGGATTTGTAGGTATCCTTCAGTGCCTGAAATAGTAACTAAACCTGTATCAATGGTACCTGCAGTTAATTTATTGGCACTAACATTAACAATATGTGCATTTATTATTGTTCCTTCTTGAATCAGAGCGCCATCCATGACAGCTTCCCCTACCATAGAGTTAATGGCTGTTATCAAATCTGTTTTTATGATTGCAGATTGTAAATACTGGGTCACTATGGATTGGAATGTACCATTAGTTATTTCAGCTGTCACAGCTTCGATTACAACGGCTTTGATATTGTCTGCTTGGAGATTATCTACTTCTAAGGTTTTTGCTCTTAAAACATCTGTGGTGATTATTAAAGATGTGACATAATCCAAGAAAGCTTCATAAGATGTAACTGAATTTGATGCTTCTACAAAAGCAGCAGTAATCGTCTCAGTTACGTTCGCTCTTTGAAAAGTCGCTTGTTCGGAGTTAATAACGGTGGATGTGATGGTGGTAGTATTGAGGTCTTCAATTTGTGCGTGTCTAACATTGATGTCTACAGAAGAGGAATTTACAGCAAGGACAACATTCCTTTGCATTTGCTCCTTTGAAATATCGCCTTCTAATTTCGAGGCAACAAGATTCTTAATTGAGTTATCAGATATCCTCTGGGTTTCAGTTGAATTAATGTCATTCTTTTTGTTGATAGCTTCAATGACATTTTCTTTCATATTTGTCCATGGAATGTTTATCGGAAGTGAACCGCCATTCTCAGAATCAATCATTTTAGGGTCAATTTTTATTGTAGCTTCGGTATTTAGTAATTGGATAATTTTGTTTATATCATAACTAGATAGAGCTGCCGGTGAAAGTGTACCGTCTTTTATATATTTACCGAGCAGAGATTGGCTCATCCATTCAATATCGTTCATTTGAATTTTCATTCCATCAAATCGAACTGACATATCTTTGTTGATAACTAATTTTACGCCTTTAATAACTCGTTCTATCGAATTATCAGTTGCAAATAAAATAGGGTCCTTCGTCTGCCATGAACCTAAATACTTAGGGAAGTTAAAAATCTTTTCTTCGGCAGTCTGACTAAATTCCCATGGGCCAAAATAGATTCCATCTAAACTGTAAATAAGTCCATACATTTGAGCATAGCTGTACTGGATTTGTGATTCTATCTGAGAAATACCTATTAAAGGAGAACCCATTTTTTTTCTAGCTTCTAGGAATGGTGCCATTTTTAAATCCATTTCAGAACCAAAATACTGTCTATTCCCATAATAAGCAAAATTTGGAATCATCAGAGTCGTGTCAGGTCCCAGTGCAAGAGTTTCTTGTTCAGGATTATATTGCCCGGCTTTATTAGTCGAAAAAAGCTTTTCCCATTCAGATGAATGAATAACTATCTCTAATCCAAGGTTTCTAATCGCCGTAATGATTTCATTTTCTACCGAGCGGGTTGATTGAAATTTCCCGAAATTATATAAGACAATTCCATCGATTCCAGTAGGTTGATATTGCTTTGAAATGGTTTCAGCATCAATATTTGAAAATTTATTTGTCCCTGTATCTACAGTAATAAAAGCTTTCGTTCCTTGAAGCTTTAGTTTTGGAATGAGTGTTGAAGTGAACTTGTGTGGGGATAAGGAGACTTGCGAATACCTAGAAAGTTTTTGAATAGTATTCGTGGTATCTGACAAAGGATATGTAGGATAAAAATAATTGTGTTCTGGAGTTTTTAATTCCTGGATTGAGGCTATATCATTTATTCTCTCATTGATTGTTTTGTTTCCCGAACTATACAGACCAATCGCTTGCTCAACTCTTTGAATTGCTTCTTGGAGTTGATTAATGTCTTCAGCCATAACATAATCGCCGTTAGTATCGCCCTCGTACTCAGCGTTTTTCTTAGGCAAAAATTTGGTATAACTTGATGGATAAATTAGTTCATCTGACATCCATCCACCTCCTAGTAATTATCTTTTTCTATGATTCCCATATGTCCATCGTAAGGAAGCCATTTTCTTTTATCTGAATCATAGTATTCGAGCACAAAAAATTTTAATTCAGGATTATCTCTATATGACCAAGAGACAGATGTGGTGTCTGTCTCTGAATCATATAAATGGACTAATCCACATAGTATATTACTATCCATTTAAAAACACTTCTTTCACTAATATTTGACATATTCAATGATAGGCATTGAACCAAATGCGACGTATTTTCTTACTATTCCTTCTACATCTTGTTCAGAGAATTGTCCTCCATTAGATTGAAGTACACTAGCAGGTATTGATAGAACCAATACGGAATTTCTGTAGTAAGCTAAACCATCAAAGGAGCCAATATCCCAAAATGCTGAGGTCTGTCCAACATATTTTTCTAGTTCCTCTTGAGAGATTTCTTCCTTAATTCCTCCGCCATACTTCCTAGCGTCCATTACGATTAAGTTTTCTACATTTGTATTCTCACGAACTTGAATATTTGCTAAAAGAATAGCTTCAACGTGAGTCTGCTTAACTTTTAGCCATTCTTTTTCTGACAGAGCATGTCTTAGACAGTTTTCTTCGACTTTCGTAATTTCATTAAAGGTAGATGTTGATGGAAGGAGATAGAGAAATATTTGTTTTCCTAGAAGTTTCTCAGTGGGGAGTTCAATGTAGGTAGTTAAACCTTCGATATCTTGTCGACAAGTATAAGTGTGTCCAGTTGTGGGGTTTAAATCGAGGTGATGAAACACTTTGTTATCGTCATCATAGTATCCTTTATACTCTAAGAAATCCTCTTTGTAGATGTACGAAACGTATATTTCATCTTGAAAAGAAATTTCTTTTTCGAGTCTTATTTTTCCTTTTCTAGTATCTGTGTCTGTGTATGATAATTCTTCTTCTAAGTAATACCCGTAATCAACGTATATACGTTGTCTGGTCTCTTCGAAAAAGATAACAGCTCCTTGCTCGTAATCAATATAATACTCTTTGGGAGATATGATAAATTCATTACCAACCTGTTGCCGATACAATCTAGGTTGGGGGAAAGTCATCCAATTTATATTTTTAGAATTGAAAGTAAAATAGTCTCTCGTAGTTAATAGCTCTTCTCCTACTTTCTCATTCACATACTTCCTTTTATATATTTTAAAGTTGTCATGTTTATAAGAAGCATAAAGGACTCCTGATGAAAGTATATTTTTAAAGCCAGTAGATAATTCTGAATCGTTGATTTCAACTAAACCATCTTCAAAGTTTATTTTGTATCCGGAATTTACAATTTTTTCTTCTGATGACTCCGATTCTTTCCAATAAATTGTTGGTAAGAAGTCTTTTCTCCACCAGTTATTTCTAGATTGAAAAATTAATCTAGAGTTGCTCGTAGCAATCAATTCTTCCTTGATTACAGTTTCTTCTCGGATTAAGAGAGGTTTTTTCTGTACTTCAATGGTTTTCCTATCTACGTATGTTGCTAGTTCTGCTTGTACTTTTCTTTCTCCAAACTCTGGATAGAACGCCTGCTTTTTATATTCGGGAATTGAGTATTCATGCTCCCCAATCAAATGTTCCGAATAATAATTTATGCGGCCAGCTTCGTTTAAATCTTTTAATTGACCGACATTCAACCCACTCTTGAAAAAAGACCCATTTGAAACTTGAAGATACCATCTATCTCTTTCATCGGTTGTTCCTGGGTATAATACGTTAATTTTGCGCCGTTCATTGAGCTGCAGGGAATATTTTCTACTTAACAGACGCAGTCCATAAAAAGATGTTGATGCCCGCAATGATACCGTAGAGTGGTAACTATCATATTTTAAATCATCATAATTAATAAGAATGTTTCCGTCAGCACTATAATAATGCTTCTCGATTGAAGGGTCATAGAGCTCAATATTTATGTATTTATTATCTTCTGTATCTAATAAAGAAATTTCATAATAAACCTTTGATTTGTCGGCCCATTCTGCCCCATCATTCATGCTAGGGATTAATGATATTAGCTTATCTAACTCGACCATTTTTTGGTTCTTCGTAATAGTAAACCTGTGTCTTGCAACATTTCCGTATTTTTTTCTATATATAGCACCTTCGTTAGCCCAATGGTATACAATGGCTTTGACTTGTAAGTCTACAGTCACAGGTGTGTTCTCAAGAACAACGTTTTGATTGTCTTGATTCCATTGAGTTATATCAAGACCTTGTGGTTTCGGGTTTACAGCATAAGCATACAGCTCTTCCCTACCATCGCCATCTGGAGTCATCACTACACTATTGTTTAAGATTAGTTCTACTGAATCATAATAGGCTGTAAACGTACCTTCAGTTCCGTGGGCACCTAATCGTATATAAGCTTCTGTATCTGAGTTTAGAGTAAAAGGGATTGTGATTTGTTTCCAATGGAATCCAGTGGCTTCGTTAGGCGCTGCTGCTATCATCGTACCTGAACTATCATAAATACCAACACTACTTCCAATAGGAGTATTGTTTTGAGACGATGCTTTGGTCCAAACTTTCAAGACATAGTCTCCTGGAACCAAGCTTCCTAATTCATATTCCCAAAATGCTCTGGATGAGGCTATTTCAATTCCTAAAGCATAGTTCCCGTTCTTAATTTCTTTAGACTGTTGTGTAAATATAGAAGTAGCACCAGAAAATTTTATTGCGCTCCATGAAGGAATTGCATTTTGATGAGTATTATTCCATGTATCAGTGCCAGATGTAGAAGTTTTCTCAAACTCATTGTTTTCAATAGGAACTTTACTGTCGTTCATAATTTCTACATGGTACATTCCTTCTGCTTTTTTCAGATACTGTGGAACGTAATCTAATAAGTTGTCTTTAACAGTTTTACTCAATATTTTTTTTGCTACAATCTGTGATTGATTGAAATCGTTGAGGTCATCAACATAAACAAGATTGCCATTCTCATCATTGTATTCCTTAATAAATAAGGAATCTCTATGATAAACATGTTCCTTAAAAATCGGTGTTTCAACGTATTTGTTTTCGACTATGTATAGAATATAATTAGTTATAAATTTCAGGGTCTCGGAATTACTAAATAGCACATCTAACATCAAGCCTGCATTTGAAACCACTAAGCGCCCATTATATTGTTTATTTGATTCAATTATGGATGGACCTTGACCGTTATGCTTTAAGTATATTTTCCAATCTTGAACATTTTCTCCATCTAAGAAGTCAATTATTGAATTACTTTTACCAATCATGGATGGATTTGTTAAATTGTAATAGCGAGCTAAAAATGGTTCAGCATCTGGCTCATATGTTCGTGGGTTATCATTTTCTGTTTCACTAAAGTTGATGTTCCGTATAAACTTTATGCCCTCACTATTTATAGGCTTAAAGTTTAAATGATTTCCGTCTTGCGAAGCAGAATCCACGAGTAAAGTTCCGCCAGCCTCAAGAAACGAAATAAAAAATTCGTTATATTTAGACAAGTCCACTTTGCCTTGTCCCGACAAAATAATTAAATCATAATCAAGATAGTGTTCTTTTGGCATGTTTAAATCTGCTATCCAGTATTGGAAATTCGATTTATCGTTGTAGCCAGGACGTCTATGAGGATTGACAAAGGAAATTGATTTTGGAAAGAGAGTATTATCATAGAAAAGTTTCTTTCCAGCTCCAGAAATATTTACTTGATTAATAGTGCTTGTATTTAAGTAGACCAACCCAACTTTCATTTCATATGGATTAATCTCTGTCAAACGTGTTTGTAAGTTCGCTTTAATTTGATAGTCAAAAAAGTGAGCGGTTCTTTCTATGCTGTTAAACTCGTTTGAAGGATTAGGCGCATAAACTCTATATCCCCCAGCCTCGTCCCCTGATATAGAAAAGACTTTCTTACTCATCCGTTCTTGTTCCGATAAGTTAACAAGATTGTCTATGGGCACTTCTTCAAATATACTAGTGAAATTTAGATATTCTGTTGTAGCTATTTGTCTTTTACCATTCCAAAAAGGATAATGAAGCTCATAACTATTGTTTTCTGAATCAAAATCACTATAAATTACTATTCGGTAAGTAAAGGGTTCATTACCTTCCTTTATGAGTTTAATTTTATAGTGCTCGTCTGAAGTTAGTGCTTGACCGTTTTCTTTTGTAACAACTATGCTATTACCTTGATACAACAGTTGGGAATCATTTCCCGTGTGCACTTCTTCAAATCTTTTTGGACTACCCAAGACACTCCCGCCTGAATAGATATATACGTGAGATAGCCTTGCATCAAAAAGATTTCTCGAAGATGCTTCAAAATAAAGTGGTTCCTTAGAACCGCTAAAGACATTATATTCATCTGTAATATCAATATCTGACCTAGGAAATGTGTTTACTCCTTCTTGCGATTCAACCATAAGATTTTCTTTAGTAAAAACCTCATACTGGAACTTTTGTCCTGATGACAACTTGTTCTCTGGAATTTGTGAGGTCAAATCGTTGATAAGTAGATTTTTTTCAGGAGATGGAGTATCTGCTTGGACATAAGCTAAATTAGCTGCATTTCCAGGAAGGTTCTTCCCGACCCGCAGACTATACCCATTTTTTGTATTCATATGTGGCTTTGTAGGCATTAATTATCCCCCAATTCTTTCAATAACTGATTAACTCTAATATTTTCACTTTCACTGTATTGATTCGTTGCAAATATATCCAAGTCTTCTTTTGTTAATTGGCCATTGCCGTCGAAGTCTAGAGCTTCTAATACTTTAGCTGGAATAGAACTTCTTTCGAAATATCTTGATAGATATTCAAATCCCAAAGCAGTATCAGCCAAAACTAGAGTATTTCTGTTCTTAATGGAATTTGTAGTAGGCTTAAGAATAAGTGGTATTTGAATTCCTATTTTTTTTATTCTGTCATAAGCTACAACAAAAACTTTCTTTGTTTTCCTACCAGAGCTTGCGTACAAATAAGGAGAATAATATCTAAAATATAGTCTTCCAGCTGTATTTCTAGATTTCAAAGTATCATAGGAGATTATTGGACGAACATATCCTAGCTCTGCTCCAGTATTTCCTTTTTCATCTACAAGGAAAATATCTATATATGGAGATAGGACTTCATTCCCGTCTTCATCTATAGCCTCTACTATGACTTCCGCAGAATCAAGGCCATTAGCGTGGACCATATCACTAGTGACATTCATCCTAAAGCCGTTAACTTCTTGATTGTTTTGTACAATATACAAAAATCCTTTGTGACGTGGATTGACGATAGGATTTAGTTCAATTTCTTTAGATAATCGAGTTTTAGAGAATCTGTTGCCTTCTTGCACTACATTGATATTAGATTTTGGGTAATCACTAAACTTAATCTGATAACTATCTAAGGCAGATGTCTCGTTGAATTCAACCACAAAACTTCTTTCAAGTTGATATGTCACAGTCAGCACTTCTCCAAGTAAGTCTTCTGACTCTTGTTGACTTAGGGTTAAGAAGACTTGGTTTCCCTCTTGATAGAGAGGTTCTCCCACCAGCTCTCCGTCTTTCTTAGCTACAGTAATTTTGAAATTTGAATCCAAATTTTCATAGGCCAGAACTAGTTTGTAATCTCCTGTGTATTCAAATTCTTCTTTAGTGTATGTCTCGTATTTACCAGTTTCGTAGTCAAAGAAATAATTCCTTCTTAAATCTCCTATATCATCACTTACTAAAATAGGACTACCATCAAGAGGAGCTAAAGAGTTTTCAATAAAAGGATTTTGTTTAAATTGGGTTTTCTTAGAAAAATCGATATATAGTAGAGACCCATTTTGAAGGTTTTGAAGAATATTATCAGAGCATTGCGAGTATATGAAGTTATCGGAAGAAATAAGAAGAGAAATGATTTCCCCCTTAAATAAAGGGGAACTATAGAAATCAATCAAGCCATAATCTTCGTTCATCGTGCCATTCATATTTTGGACTTCGTAAAAAGCGCCGTTATAGCCGACAGCGAGCTTATGGTTATTTTCCTCCCATGTCCAGGCCAAAATAAATTCACCCTGTTTTGAAGGAGCTGGAACTTCAATTTTTTTAGTTACTGCCTTTACTTTACCTGACAATAAACAAAAGGCATTGTTTTCGTAATACAAACTAAAGTTACCAACAGAGCATATTCCAAACGATTCTTGTATTTTTTCTATAACTATCTTTGTTACAAAAGACCCACTTCTACGGTTAATATTGTTTTTCGATGGAATAGTTAAAGTTGAGTTTCTCCTAGTTTCAGAAGTTTCTTTTGTAGGAACATAGTCATGTGTTGTATCTCCCTGTTCTAACTGGAACTTGCTTATATTAGAAATACCTAGATTAGATTTAGAGAATCTAACTTCAATTAGTGCAGTAGCTTCAAATGAGAACGTAATATTTCCTGAACCTTTACTCTTTTTAATCAATAGATTAGGATTTTGAGAAATATCAACTACTTCGTAATTAGATTCTGTATCAGAATAATAAGAAAAAGAATAAACAGAGCCGACATTAAGGGCTAAAACCTTTGAGATATAAGCTTTAAAATTCTCATCATCTGGAGTGGGCAACTTTGAATCATTTCTAATTTCAAATCTATTCTCATCTTCCCTTACAAAAGTAAAATTTGCATTTGGAACAATCGACCATCCTGAAGTCTTAGGTTGACTGATATGGAAATTAGATATAGCTATAGGGGTATAACCTACTAACCCTTCAAATAACGCATCGTTATATACTACATATAAATTGATGCCATTATTCTTGAAGATAAATGCTTTATTTTGATATTCTATCGAAATACTAGCCTTGTTGTTTTCAAACATTTTTGAAAAACTTTGTTTCATTAAAAGTTTAGTTTGTGATGGAGAAACATAAGAGAATTCAACTGTAGCTTCTGTATCAGAAATAAAAATAAACTTTGCTTCATAATACATCCGTTTATTACTCCACTTTGGGATGATAGAAGTTGTAAAAGGATAAGAAATTTTAGTAATATCACATGTGATTAAGGTATTGTCTTTAAATTGTTTAGTGCTTGGGAAAACTATGTTAGTTAAAGTCATAAATGCACCGTCTTTCAGTAACTTTTCTAGATGAACCATAACCTTATAAGTTTCTGTTTGTCTATACAAAAAAAGCAGATATACTATATCTGCTTAGGCTTATATATCAAAATCAAGTTGAAGCTGAGTGGAATCATTTATCCTTTCTGCTTCTTTTAATTGTTTATCAAATGTGAATTTTATTTTATGCCATCTTCGTCTATCATTAGGGTCTTGAATTAACTCTACATCGAGATTCTTAAATATTTTCTTTCCTTTAGGTCCATCGCCTAGCTCTTCAATTGAACGATTAATTATTGTCTTTTTAATATCAGAAGCACTCATATTTGAAGCATTCATAAATTTGACGAAACTATCTCTATCGACTTCATATTCCCCAAGTTCCTTCGCAGCTTTTAGTTTTATATATAGTATCTTTGAGTAAACTCTTCTCAAACTAGCCAACTCAGACATTTCAAATGATGTATAATTTTTTAGTACATTCAAAATTAATGTACGTGCAGCATCATTTGCTTGAGCCATGGTTTCTTGCTTAACTTTATCTACTACAAATAGTTTAAAGAATGGAATAGAAATAAAGGCTTCATCATCATTGCGCCTGAACGTAACACTAGCTATTTTCTGCTGAGATTGGGCTAGCTGCTCATCATACTCTGCAATCGAAACGTTACTTCTGTCATTT
This sequence comes from Enterococcus sp. 4E1_DIV0656, assembly GCF_002140695.1. NCBI lineage: Bacteria > Bacillati > Bacillota > Bacilli > Lactobacillales > Enterococcaceae > Enterococcus > Enterococcus sp. 4E1_DIV0656. Next base: position 193,299 of record NZ_NGLF01000003.1, read on the forward strand.
GTGTACTTACGAATGAAACTATTCGGTACTTGTATGAAATCAGTACCCTCATCATTCATGATTCCGATAATGGCGTAGAAGGCATCGATTTCCTTAGCTGTAAAAGGAACAACTTTACTTCTACCCGTTCGTTCATCAGTAACCGTTCCTTCGAAGATGATATCAATCATCTGTTCTTGATATTTAATCTGAAGTTCATGATTTATCTTCTCAATAACAACGGCTTTTTGTTCAGAATGCATATAGGAATCCCTCCTTACATGTAAGAATATCGTAGAAACCCTAATAAATCAACTCCAAAACTACCCTTCTATTTTTAAAAAGACTTTTAAAAACTTTTTTATTTTAGGGGTTTCCAACTCTATTAGGATGTAGTAATATGCTAAACCACCCTTTTTATTGGCTTATTTTTACAATTTTGAGCCAAAATCTTATAAATCAGTTTTCTACCCATCTATTTCATCAATAAACGACTTATTCAGGTTTTTACCCTTCTATTTCAGTTTTTTACCCTTGTAATTCAGTTTTCTACCCTTACGATTCAGTTTTCTACCCTTATAAATTATACGGAAATAAAAAAACCAGTTTTTTACCCCTATAAATTTCAGTTTTTTACCCCTATAAATTCTAGATATATTGGTATGAATGCATTTATATAACTCATGAAATCCGAATATAAAACTGCAAACGATTTTAAATAACAGTAAAACAAAACATCTCAAATTAATGGAAAAACCTTTTAAATCCTAAAGTTGCCATTATATCAATGATTTAGGCACTTATCCACATGCTGATACTTCAAAATCTTTCAGTTACTAGACAAATTTATCCACATATCATAAACTATATATAACAAAAGAAAAAACACCTTAGCCGTCAACTAAGATGTTTTTATTGAGAGCATAATCATATATCCGTCTCCCCAGACAATCAATATGCTTTAATCTTTTGTAGTTAACAAAAGATACGCTCTAGTCTTTTTTGTGTACCCTAAGTATACGTCAATTCGTTTAAATTTACAATATTTAAACGTTTATTTGAGTAGCTTTTGTAACAAAATTTTAAGACTAGGCTGTATCAGAAAAATGTTTCTGATACTTTTTTTGTTGCAGAATTACTTAGTCAGTAAGGAAATTAAATAATGGTTTTCGTGAGGATACGCACGTTAAGAGTATCCAAGGGCAGGACATAGCGTTTCCTATTGTTCTGTTCGTCATGGGGTAAAGAATCACAAGCCCCTAGGACCATGACTGGTTCAAGGCTAAGTCAATTGACGGGTGATATGTCAAAGCGTGATAACATTTTGGTAGAGGTAGTAAAATCGATAGTATATGGTACGACTGTAGATACTCACAGACACAGAGCTGATGATTTTCTAGTAAGCGGCTGCTACTATTGAATGGCGTCAAGACAAATGATAAAAAGCGAAAGCTGAAGTTGGAGGGGCGTTTCTAAGCCAACTTTCTGTTAAACAGATAAACATTTGAGACTCAGTCTAAGTCAGGAAACAACGAACGTAGGGCCGCTCAGTCCTAGTTGGTTCTCTATAAAGAGGCAGACTTTCTCCCGGATTCACTGGGGAAAGTCTGCACTCACTTCGGACACCTTCTCGAGCCTTGTTGGAAAAACCGAAAACCAAAAAAAGTTATCCACAATCCGAATTATTTATTCTCATATTTTTGTTCCCATTTCTAACCCTGTTAATAACTTAAGTAAGTTAACACACTATTTCATATGAGGGTTCTATTAATTCTAATGTACTATTTTGAAGGAGGTTGGTTACTTCTTCTTGAAGATATAAACCAGTATCTGAGTATAAAACATTATTAATTATTGGTATTTCTTTATCTTGATATGTTTTACTTACTTGCTCGCTGAAGAGATAATACTCTTGGTCTTGCAAGTAGTAGAAGCCAGTATTGATTTCTGGATACCAGTTCCTTTTGGGATTTTCGTTATTCATAGTCGCATGGAGGAAACTCTTATTTCCATTAGTTTCAATATAAGTTTTAACCCATAAATCATCGTCTTCTACTACGTATTCAACATCAGTTAAGCTGGAGTTAAATCCTGAATATGAAGTTTTATTAGGAAGTTCAATGATGTAATCTTGCGAAGGGGTAACTATTCCTTCAATTGTTTTTACATCTTCTGAACGCCAAATTTTGTCATATCCAATAGATTCTTTATAGTCACTTGTCATAACTACTCTAATTGAATCAATAGTAGAGTATTGGAGTACAACTGTATACTTAGTTCCCATAGCAGGTTCTTTAGATAAATTATGATGAGTTGACCAATCGACATAATTATTTGTTAATTTATAATCGCCTGTTTCGGTTCCTGAAGCTGCAATAGAATGTGGAATATAATTGATTCCATTAGCATCAATTATGCTCAGAATTTTGTTTACTCCTGCATAAGGTAAAGGGTCTTGACCATTTTTTTCTGAACCACGAACTAAAGAAATAGTTATCGGTTCTGAATTGGTGTATGTATAACTTAATGGTTTTTCATCATCAGAACCTAAAGTAATAATATCATCTTTTAGTAATTGTTGGTCTTTACGCTTAACAGAATAAGGAATCAATTCAACTATGTAAGGATTTGTGTTATCAAAAATTGCTTCAGGGTTAATAGCAGGTAGACTAAAATTTGCTGGAATCGTTATAGATGACCCGGCTACTAGAACTTCATTGTTGTTAGATTTTTGTAAATCATAAGAATCAATACCGTATTTTTTAGCAATTGAATCATAAGTGTCGCTATTTTTTACTACATAAGTTGATTCAACACCAGAAGTATATTTTACTTTTTGTGTTCTGATATATGGATGCTTTTTATCGTTTGCATTTATAAATCCAGTATATATTTTTTCCTCTGACGTCCAATCAGTATAAGAGAAGTCATCATCACTTGGTATTTCAGCAATTATATTGTCATTCGAAAGACTATTCCTAATAGATGAATCACTGTAGTAGTTAGATGATAGTTTAAAGCGCAGGTTCACTTTCAAATTAAGAGAAGTATTAGGGAATTTAACTTCTAAACCTTGAGGAAGTTTTCCATTATAAAGTCTTATATTGGGATTAGACTGAACTAAGGTCGTTTGATTTTGACCATACATTTCAGCAAAATCTTTCCAAGTCATAGAAAAAGGAACCAGTTGATATTCGTCTGGCCATCCTGAAATGAATTTAAACCGATATTTTTTCCCGTCGATTAAATCTGGCGTGTAATTTGTAGGTAATTCTATAGATGTTGCATTAGGAAACTGTACAATACCTCCATCATAAGCATAGTGAAATACCAATCGGTTAGGGTCTACTTGTTGAGTAGAAGCAACTGGAGTATCGGCTATGGTGAGAGCTTTGACCTTTTCTATAAATGTATTATCAGTAGCAGATTTAACAACGACATTTCGATTGTTTGCCTCAGTCGTTTTTGATTGAAAATATAGCTCAAGTTGTCCTGGATATTTCGATTTATAATCGATAGATATTTTTCTTTCTGAAGAGGAAATTAGTATTCTGTTTTCAGGTAATATTTGAGCATTAGAGGGCCAGTTAAAATCTGAAGGGTTTACAGTAGCATGTGTAATGCTTTCTTGATTATCCATGATTGCAGATACCTCAGCATTATTTTCTTTACTAGTACTGTAATTACTGTATTTCAAAGTTCCATACATATCTAGAAAATCTACAACAGGTGTTTGAGCATTAGCTACCCTTTCCATTTGAATACGGACGTAAAAATACTGGTTCTTGAAATTGGCTGGTAATGAGAACGTTCTATTTTTATTATTCGGAACATCTGTAATTGTTAATACAGGAGGAATTCCTTTTTCTAAATCATTTTTATTGATGTAGAACTCATATGTAATTTTAGTTCCAGCTGCTTGAAGTGGATAAAAAGATTGGTCATTCCAAGAATTCCAATGAGTATTTTTGGTATTTGCCAGACCGTATTGAGCAGGAGACATTTCCCAAGACATAAGTGATGATTGTTGAATGCCTTTTTTTAGTGCGATTCTGGACCAAGGAGTACCGTAGCTATTTTCTAAACTTGTCCTGTTTACTACATATGGAGCAGATTCTTCTTTCCAATAGGTTGCTTGAGAAACTTGGTCTTTGGTAGGAAATGTATTTTTTGTTGAGGTACTGCGAATTACGGTCTTACATTGAGGGTGTGTTGCTTCCTTCCACTCGACTCTTTTTGCCTTTTTGAAGGTTGTTCCAGCATTCCTTGCTGCGGATGCTAAATCTACTGCACAATACCACCAACCATCGTTAGCATATGTACTCGTATCTCCAGATGATACAGTAATGACATCTACTTCTGGAGTAACAGCTATATCCGAAGTAGCCAACGCCACTTTAGTTTGAACAAATCTCTGTTCACTAACAGATGTAGATGAGCCTGTCCATTCATTAGAAGAACCTATTTGCGTCATATGAATATCCTCATATTCGTTCCAAACTTTATTATCCTTCGAAGTTCTAGCAGCTAATTTAAAGCTTGTAACACGCCCCTTTAGACTCTCTAGTCGAAGTCTTTTCCCATCTGTATTTTTGACTTCAATGTAATACAAATCATAATTAAACTGTTGAACAAACTGAGCTGTTGTAGAAGTATCTATTGTTCCTTCGTAAACAACAGATTTATCTCTAGCTCTTGAAACTCTGATGGAGGCTGTAGAGTAGCCAGTTTTCGAATCGAATATTAAAGTTATCTTGTCAGTTGAAAGATAATATGAAGCGACTGCATTCATTTCTGCAGTAGTTAAATAATTGCCAGATACGGACCAAGATGAAGAAGTAGGCAATTTAGCCCACTCTTCATCTTTTCCGTAATAAATACATTCTGGAAGAGCAATTTTAACTTTGTAGTCAACAGTTCCTGTAAAGGGTTCGTCAGCATCTATAACCTCTGTAGTATAAACTCCTTCAAATGTGTTTGTGTAACCAAAGTATGCTGAACCAAATAAATGTTTCTTAAACTGAGCCATTTACTTCCACCTTTCTATTGGTCAAAATAGGTAACTGAGACTTTCAAATACTTGGTAAACCTCATATAAGCCTTGTCCATTCTGACTTTTTGTCCTTTATAATCTTTGTAGAGTCCAAATCCTGCTGCGTTTCCGTCTACTATTCTTGTTATAAGAGTCTTGGTATTCTTGTCAGTTATTTTAGAAATACCGTTCCTATCAATTTCTACTTCTGACTTCAAAGCCCCGAATACTCCAGGTCTTTCACCACTTCTTTTAGTTGATGTAACATTATGAGAAACCCAATGAATTGGATGTCCAGTACCCCATCCGTGATTGGTACCTTCTCGTTTCAATTCTATTGTTACAGATTGGATTCTTTTATTCTTTAGTGTGTTTCTAATATCAGCTGTATCTATAATATAGTAACCTGTATTTATTCCCCAAGCTTGGTCACTCCAAGACCAGTATCCTCCACCAGTACGCCATTTCCAGCCATATTCGTAGTAGTCAACCCATTCACCCTGAATAACTTCGTTCTCAGTTCTCCATCCTTTATTGTGGGAAGTTTTATACCCATAATAACTTTTGAATGTGTACCCTCCCCTATAAGTTTTAACTCCTTCTAATCCCCATGTTTTTGTTTTAGGGGTACGTTGTTTAGTTCTTATCTGGCACGACCCTTCTGTAAAGCCTGAAATGTTTACAGCTCTTACCGTAATTCTATGGGTTGTGTTTTCGTTTAAGTTCGAAATTCTAGCAGTTAATCCTGTAGTTTTTATGTATTGATTTTTCTTCTTAGCCTCATCGTAGCTATATCCATTATAAATCTCGTAATAATCTGCATGAGCTACAGCTTTCCATTGAACATTTACGAAATTATAATCTCCGGTCCCTGAAGGTGCAGGCTTTCCTGGTTTGGGAGCCTTATTATTCAATGTTACTTTGTTAGAGTAAGCCCATGCCGTCTCGAGACCGGAATTTAAATCTCGAGTTTTTACACGGTATTGTGCAGGACCATAGGTATTATAGGCCAAGGTCTGACTAGCTGTTAGGTTTTTAGTTACTGAAAGCTGAGTCCATTTCCCGCTATTAATTTGCCACTCTACCACGTATTCTTTGGGGCCAGCAGGAATTTTTACAGTAGATGGATAGGACTGATTCTGTGAGCCGATTTCACTGTAATTTCCACGTTTATCTATTGATTGTACTTCTGCAATAAGGTTTACTGGCTGAGTTAAAACATCAAACCACTTGTGCCAATTTAGGCTTAATTTATAGGATTTTGAGTCTGTCTTACTAAATTTCTTTACATCTTCGAAACTCCCAGCGGCTATTCTCAAGACATAAGATTCAATATCTTCTATCGTCCCATCAGAAAAAGAGATAGTTCCTTCAGCTGGAGTAATTGGTTGAACTGACCAATTAATAGTTACATTCGAGGTGAAGTTATCATTTGAAGATGCTGATACATTGACAGTATCGTACATTGTTGGTTGAGGCATTGAAATGGCTACTGAGGACTTGTCAGGACCTAATGTTTGAATGTAATCTAAAAAGTTTTTTATTTTCTCTAAATCAGATACACCTAAACTATCTTCGATGTCTGAAAGAAAATAGTTGTATCCGTTACCTAATTCTTTAACTGTAGCCAAGTGGTTTAAAACAGAAGAAATAATTTCCCAGTCATTTCTACTAGGTATAATCTCTCCGATAAACAGAGTGTTTACTTGAGAAATTAAATTTTGTTCGTTTTCTATCCCTGCACCAGCGTAGTCTTGGATTACTGAAATAAGATTTGTTTTCAGTTCATCAAAAAATATACTTTTGGACGGAACATCACCTTCGAGGATATTATCTGTCCACGATGTTTTTTTCTTAGATACAGGCAATGAAGCAATTATTAATTCTTGAGTTTTACTGGCAATAGCCATTTTGGCTCTTGTAGTGATAGCAGGAGCTTCTTTTGAGAAAGTTAATGTATTTGTACCAGGAGATAATAGAGATGCGTCAAAAGCGATATCAAAGCCAAAAGCTGAGTGTTCATATTCTGGAAATTTATCTTCCAAGTCGGGTCTACTTATACCAACTTCCATGAAAAATGGTTCTAGTTCGCCTATCTTACATCTCAGGTTTGTTGATGGGGTTTCAGATAGATAGTAGCCTGAGACAGTTATAGTATCCGACTCCTCAGCATTTTCAAGAGAGTTTGACTCAATTACAAGTTTTTCTTCTAGCATGCTTTTTCTGACATTGTATATAAGTGAGAAACTAGATTGACCAGAAGACACGAACTCTATTCTTAGGACATGATTTCCTTGTGAAATGTTAGAACCATCAAATGTGAAAGTCCACCCTGGCTCTGAATCCATATACTCTGGATTTGCTAAAGAAATTTTATTAGACTCGATGTTTAACGTTGCATCTCCGATTGGGTTATCATCTAAATAAACTCGAACTCTTGTTTTTGTTGATTTAGATAAGAACCATCCTGTCAAAGTATTACTGGCTTTTATTCCACCAAGGCCAATTCCCGTTGTCATATCTCCAGCCATCCCCGCCCCTTTTCTTGTTATAGCGAGAGTATGGGTTACTTGTCGGCCATTTTCATCTTCGAATAGAAATCTCAAGAGAATATCATCAGTTAAATTAAACGTATTGAAGACAAATTCAAATCCTGCATCAGGTTGATTGTATTCTGGATAAATCTCATGGATGTCTTCTCTGTGTATACCAGTAGTTAAATCGTAGGTTTTATTGTCTATAATAACTTGCTGCCTAACTAACCGTGGGGAGCTTAATGCCCACCCTGTAATAGTTAAGCTATTTCCAACAGATTGACCTGAATAAGGAGAGTCGATGGAAAACAATATTGGTAATTCTTCTTCCAATTTGCACTCCTCCTTATCTATCTAATACACTAGGATGCATTGGTTGAACTAATACATTGTCGATTGATATAGCTGCGCTTTGTGTTGTTGCTAGTTTTTCAATGATGAGAGATTCTTCTTTGATTGTATGGTCAAAAACGAAATAATAGTTACGGTAAACGCCATCTACAGTTTCATTTGCAAGTATTTGCTGGGCTTGTGAGGAACCTATTCGACATCTGAGGATAGGGGTTGTAATTGGTAAATTAGAAGATTTGTCTACTTTAAATCTTATATTTGCGACATATTTTCCTAAGTGGACATTATTAAGAGAGGAATTAAGAAGCGTACTCAGTAAAGTTTCATGACTTTTAGTTACTTTACCAGTTAATGTAGGGGCTGATACCTGGGAGCAATTAGCATTAATAGCCATGTTATCTGTACTAAATTCTCTGCTATAACGACTATTGAAGGAGCCTTCAGCTTCTAGAGCTGCTTTTACTACCCCACCCTTCGACTTAGATAATTTATCTGCTAGAGAGTTGGTAATCGTTGTAGCATCTGTTTTACTTAATTTAATGTCTGAGGCTAAAAGCCCTGTATCTGATTGTGTCAGATTCAAGTTAGACTTAGGTAATAACCCAGAAATCTCTTGTGTTAAGGAGATTTTTGGCGGTTGGCCATTAGTCCCAGTATGGGAATGTTTTTTTAGAGTGGGTCTCGATTCATTGTTTACCCATCCAGCCCCGCCGTATCTTTCGTCAAAAAGTCCGTTTTCTACCCTTCCAATTCTTTCTGAAACAGATGAATTTTCAATGATTGTTGCTGTATTTGTAGCCCCAGTATAAACCATAGGAGTCACACCTAATGCTCGTTGAATAGACATAACAGCGTCGTATAATGAATTTAGATATTCAGCCATTACAAAATCAGGAACTTCTCCTTCTCCTACGTTCACATGACCTTTCATATTCTTGTTTGAATCTCTTGAATCTAGGTTATTTGGGTATAGTGTCATACTTAAATCTTTGTAGTTCTGTTTATTTGTGAATTTTCCGTTTTCGGAACGATATCCTGCCATTTAAAATTCTCCTTTAGTTTCTAAGATAACCAAGAGTATCTAGATTCAAAGAAATTTTTCCATCTTTGATTAGGATACTATTTGTTTCATAATAGCCAGTTTGGAAATCGGCTGTTGTATCGTATATTTGTTGGAATGCACCATATCCCAATTCAAGTGATGAACCATCTGTACTTATATCCGCATATTTAACCTGGGTGATTGGTGAGCCATCTTTTCCATTTTGCGGATTGAGCCATTTATCACTGGTATCGAAAGCCAGTTTTTTTTCAGTTCCTTGGCCATCTTCGTAGATTATATTTAGTTCCGGAATATTTGGAGACTTGGTTTCATCAGTAGTGCTCATTCTTACTGTGAGTTTCATAATGTTGTCTGTAGTTTCATGCAGGAAATCATTAGATTTGATAAAGTCTAAATCGCTCTCCACAGATGTAACTGCATTCGGGTCAAAGAAATCAATTCTGTGATTATAATCAAATTCTTGTTCACCTTTGATTTGAAAAGGCTGCTGAACAAGTTCAGAAGCTTCAATCGTGTATTTGAATGGCTGCTCTTTGTAACTTTTGTCGGGAACTTTTCCTTTGGCATAAATTTTATATCTAAATGAAATTTCAGGGTATAACTCTTCTGCATTTTCATAGAACCCCATCAAACCTATGTAAGCTTTAAATGTTCGTTTGTTTTCTTGTTCAATTGGAGGATGAACTAACAGGTCTTCATCTGCTCCTACACCAGATTGAAAAAAGGAATCAGGAAGGACTGTAGTATCAACATCCCATATATGAGGAAGATAGTAAATTCCCAAATTGTCTTGTTCTAGAGAGTACCAATAAGCTTCACCAAAGTTCATTTCGTCATATGTGAATTTTAGTGTTTCATTTATCTGTTTCGCATAGGAAATGAGTCTTTTAGTAGGTGTTCCATCCTTATTAGTTAATGTGTCTAAAAATGCATGGTCTGAAAGATAGTTAACCTGTATTTCTGATTTTGATAAACCTAATTCTCTTGCTAAACCATTTTTTATGCCTGAAGCTGTTGAGTTTGCAGGATTTTTAAAAACATCTAGAATGCGCTCTTTAAATTTTTCATTGGTTTCTCCAAATAGTCGTGAGAGTCCAACTAACAACCCAATTTCATCAAAAGCATTCCATACATGATGAAGAATTAAGTCGTATTGTTTTGTACCGTTGACTTCAACATAGTCGAAAGGTTGGTTTACGTCAGGATAATATTCAAAATTTACTCTCAGATATAACATACCTTGACTTCGGTCTAAAAATGTTCTCGGAGACAGGAAGTCATCGTATGAGTAAAATTCTCTAATTGTATTGCAGTGCTTAACAGTAGTTATTGTGTTTGTTTTTTCATAGATATTAACACTTATAAAAGAGTCAAAATCTGGTATTTTTTCAGTAGCTAAAGGAATTTTATATAGGATATCAATCATGTCTGTTCTTGCAGTACCAATATAAAAATCATTTACAATAGCATCTAGTTCAATCTTAAATCTTTCTAAGCTCATTCCAAAAACATCTAAAAATTGTGCGCCATTTGATTTTTGGTCTCTAGCCATTTTCATCCATGAAGGAAACTTTTCCATGATATTCTGGGTAAATGGACTTACGTAATTTGTCATATCTGTCATCTCCTCATAACACCGTTATGGTTCCTGGTACAAATCTCTGATTACTTAAAGGAGAGGTATTAGAAATTCGAAGAGGTTTCCCGTTAATAACTAAATTAATTACCCCCATGTCTATAATCTTCTCGGAAGTATCCATAGTTCTTTGAATGATTTCGTTTATAATTAACATTTCATTCTTCTTCATTGAATTTAGATAATTTGTAATTGATGAAAAGACCTTATTTCGTATATCACGTTTCTCCATTTCCGTTGATTTATCAGTAAATTGTAATAAAACTTGTAAGTCTACCACCACCGAAATTGGAACTTCCACTTCAAATGTAATCCCTTCTGATACGGCTTCGGATATGGCGTTTTTAACTTTTTGAACTAAAGCAAATTCATTAGTTTGTCCTTGTTCAGGATAAATATAAACTGTGAAAGAACCGGGACCTTTAGAGTATTTTCTAAATTCGTATTCTGCTACACCAGAAACCGACATTATAGCTTCTTCTATTGCTATGAAATTTCCTCCTGATAAAGTATAAACGGCATTTGTGGTTCTCCTTTTTAAGTTTTCATCAGATTCGAGCTCTTCTCTTGATATCCCTAATAGTTCAGCAAGCTTGTTTAAATATTCTCCTGTAGAGGTTGATACATACGACATATCTTGCATGAATTTTGCTTGTTCATATAAAAAGTAAATTTCTTCGGCTGTTGCATCGACAATAGCTTTAGCAATTGAGCCATCTTGTGTAGTATTGATTCCTAACTTAGATTGAAGGGTTGCATACATTTCTTGAATCATTTCTTCTTTTGTTTTTTGTACTATCATTTGTAAATACTCCCTTCAATTTCATAGTAATTTAGAATTCCAATTTCTAAGTCTAAAACAAAATTATATTGGTAGGTTGTTTGTTCGTTTCTCTGCAACCGAATGTTATACATTATTTTTGTTGGAGATACAGGAACTGAATCAATTTCAAAATCAGTCGTTTTTAGATATCCTGAAGAGGTTAATGCATCTGAAATATTTTTAATTCCCTTTGCGGCTGTCTTCGGAGAGTTTAACTCACCAGCTAAATCAGAAACGTTTGCTCCAATTGTGGGATAAATACTCCAATCAGGATTGTCGGTTCTCAAGATTGATTGAATCCATTGAAGTTTCTCATCATACCCAAAGACAGTATCAATGTCCCTTATTGGTACAGAATCCGATAAAGGCTCTGTAGTTACGTGTCCATTTGATAGTTGTGCTGAAGAGGAGTAATATAGCAGATTTCCATTATCATCAGTAACTTGCTGGCCCAAAGCTAAGTCTCCATCCGGAGTTAGTTTTAAATCTGACATAGGTATCTCCTTTCTAACCTATTTCTAGGCCTGTTTTTTTTATTAACTCTTTTAAGCTATTCGTTTTCCCTTTTTTTCGAGGAAACTCTTGAATACCACTTTCGTTTAATACGTATCCATTAGAAACTAGTCCATTAGCGCTCGTAATATTCTCGACTTGTTTAGCAATAAACTGTATTCTATCCGCAAAGAAAATCAATCGCTTGTCCGATGTAAACCTGAAGCCAGCACCATTTTCAGCGAAAGCATCTATCGAACCATCATCTTTGATTCTTAAGTATGAATGGTTTTTTGGATGTTTAATCCCGACTTCTTCTTCTGTTATTCTTGAACTTTTTTGAGTTTCTTTAAGATAGTTTTTCTCAGTCGAGTTTCTGATGCTTTCTATATTTTTTCTCCATTGCGGAATATCAAACGTTATATCTCCATCTTCGAAAGTTCGCTTTTCAAAACCCATGATTTTATTCCTCCTAGAATAGATTTGTAGAAGTCGGAAGATTTTTACCTTTATCAAAAACGAAATCGTAAGAGTTTTGGGCTTTCTTGATTACACTTGCTATGTACATGCTTTCTTTCTTTTGATTCCGATAAGCTAGCTCTACGTAATCCCCGGCTTTTAGACTTTCCGAAAATATACCATCCCCATATCTAGGAAAAGAAATCTTCTTAGCAGTCCTAAGAATATTGTCATTGTCTTTGTAGGTAATGTCTACTTTCCGTTCATCGTGATAAACGACAGTAACAAATCCGACCACTGCATGTTTTACTGCAGAGATAGCAGGGTCAATCAATTTTGATTTTATGTTTTGTTGAATCGAATTACTCATCATAGATTAAATCACTCTCTTCCGGATTATAATCGGTCCAATAAAGTTCATCTAAGAACATTGCTTCGTGATATTCAATAAGTTCCAATTTTTCTTTTATAGTCTGAAAAGAACCAACCAAGTGATAATCAGTTCTTTCAGTTTCAAACGCAGAAACTAAGTAGCAGCCATTAAAGTTACCATATAATAAGTTCATAGATTTTCCTCCTATTTTTAGGACCAAGGACCTTCATATATTCCTGCATTGTATAAAAATATTTCCTTTGGTGATATATCAAGATGGACATAGCCTTGTGATTCTTCGAAATCGCCACCTAGTACTATATTTGGAATACCAGCTCTGAATGCGGCATTGGTTATTTTTCTAGCATGTGTCTTATCTGCTGCTGCAATATCTATAGCTAATCCAGCGTTATGTGCATTTATTCCATATACGAGTGGAGACCTGAAACCATGTATAATATCAAGTATTCCATCACCGTAATATGATAGGAATAATTCAACTGCCTTATGCATATCTAAAGGATAATAATCAAATGTGTCAATGCGGTCTAAATGATTTAGCTGGCTATTATTTAAAGGTTTATACTCAGAAAAATCATCTTTAATAGCTTCTATTATTCTTGCATTTAGATACTCTTTCCTTTCGATAGTGGGAGGATAATATCTACCTAATTCGAAACGTCCTCGTTCGGGATGAATATCTGGGTAAGATTCCTTAATTTCACTATTCTTGACTACTTGCATGCTCATCACTTCCCTTCGATAAAAGATGCTCTGCTAACTACAGATGCGTTAATGACTCTCCATGAAACACGTCCACTTCCTGGGTCTCTTACGTTACATTCAGAAACAAGTACACTTCCATCAGAGTTTATGTGTTCAACAACTGTCACATGACCATACAAGGGGCTACTACCAGCATCACCCGGTCTAATACTCATAGCTGTTCCCACTTTGGGAGTACTAGAAACTTTGAATCCCTTTTGTCTACCAGAATCCCCCCAAAAGCCACCATTGCCCATATAGTCATCTACTTTAGAATTCAATTGGTACATACGATTGAACACATAGAATGTACATTGACCAAATGGGTACGAACCTGATGTATTATAGTTGAATCCATTGTAGGATTTGAGTTTCAGTTTACCTTTGTACTCTGGAAAGTCTGTTTCAACTTTGTCAATTACAATCTTCATTTTCTTTCCACCACTTGGGTCTTTTCCACCATCCGTTCCTCCAGAACTTCCAGAGCTATCGGCTTTAATACCTTGTAAAGTTTTGTAGTTGTTATTAGCACTGAGTCCAAAACCTTCGTATATCTCTGCAAATGCATCTCTATACTTAGCCCCGTTATTAGCCCCTCTGACGTCGTAACCATTCCATAAGTGAGCTATATTTTTAACTGAAGTGGCTATACCTATGCTTTTAGCAACTGCAGCCTTTCCTTCAGCACATTTCATAAACATCTCGATGTTGTAGTCCGGTTCATATAATTTTTCTGGATGAGGTATGTTTACCCCTACATTCCCTGGTGTTATCTGAGTTAGCCCTCTAGAGTCTGCATCAGAGGCTTGTGTGTTTGGGTTTCCCGAAGATTCCATTAAGGCAATAATTTTGACCATCATAGGGTCGATTTTTGCGTTTTTTGAATGTTTCAAAATAATGTCATCAAATTCTGCCATCTTTTTCAACTTTGCTTTTATACCAGATGTAAATGGTCCACCATTTGATGACCATGGGTTTCTAGTTGCAGTAGAGTCTGGTCCTTTGTATTCGTCTAAACCAAAAAGTTTGCTGTTACTAGTTCCTACTGAATCTAGATTTCCATCTGAATCTTCTGTACTTGAACCAGTCGCATTTTCATCTAGCAGGTTTAGTTCACTCTTCATTTTAAAAACACCGAGTTCTTTTTCTATGCTTCTATAAGTTGAAGCAAAATCTCTACTTCGTTTGTGAGTATCTTCCTGCTGACTAGTAATTGTTTTTGTGTCTGAAGCAATAACGGATGCAATTTTTACAGTTCCCGTAGATAATATTTCGCTGAATAGGTCAAATACGCTCATAAAATAAGTCCTTTCATTGTTTTCTAGCATAGTTTTAACCACCACAATCTAAAAAAACAAGAGGAAATCCTCTTGTTTATTCAGACATAAAATTTAGTAATTTTGGTATGAAAGTAAATGCTAACTCATCATTCTCAGGATTATCATCCCCAAACTCCGCATTCATCCATCGGTCTCTCATGCTCGCTGCATCTCCTACCACACTTCCCTGGTGCCCATTGATACCTGCTGTTAAGGACGTCCCTTTGTACTTCAGTGGGAATATCATAACGCATTGCATATCTTGCTTAGTTCTTCGCCAAGCCTCCATGAACCCAGAAACAGCTATTTCAATTGCTGTTGAAATAATAATATTCCAAACTGTTCCAGATTTAATGAGAGTCTTCCCAATCATAGCAACCCTTTTAGTTGTCTTAACTGCGGTATTTAAGTGTTTTACGGTTGAAGCGTAGCGTACCTGTTTCTTGATGGTTTTCAAATCATTTAACGTATCTAATGCATCGTTCATAATTGTTTGTTTTGCTAGTACATTATTAAAACTGTATTTACTGTTAAATGGTAATTTGGTAGAGAGTCCAACTAGTTTTGTTCTAAATTTGGTCGATTTGTAATTCTTTTTAGCTACTTTTACAACATCAGCAATTTCATCTATAATCCCTGCCCTACTCTGTCTCATGCTCGATTGCAAAGCAAGCATTGCCTCATCACTTAAAGAGGATGTTGTCTTAACAGTTCTTACTAGTGAATTGTATTTTTCCATGCTACCTGCTAATGAAGAAGTTCCGTTCAACCCGTTTAATGATTTGACAACAGAACCTAAGTATTTGTCAGCTAACCAGTTAGATGCGCTTAAAGCTTTATCTTTGGCAAAGCCACTTACTGCTGTCGCTCCAAAGGACTCTGCCCATGAAGACAGTGTTTTTATCGTTGTAGCGGACAAGTAGTGTCCGACTCCTAGAACTATACTGTATCTTGCTAAATGAGAAGCCATGTTTTTGCCAGCAGAGGACAATTTATCAGCTAGATAAAGTAACTCGTAGTCCCAATTAACCACGTAGGCATCAGGCTCAATAATGGTGATAAATCCAGTCTCTACAGATACTTGATGATGAACGGCTTTAACTAGATGAGTGCCGTGCATATCATTTATTGTATCTGATATTGTGCAAGCATCATGAGGTTTTATAGTTGAGTCGCCAACGACAATCAGCTCTCCTTTATACATATCTTTCATAAAATCACGAACTGTAGAGTGCCCATATTTCTGGGCTTGAGCTTCCGTAGTCCAATAATTTGATAGCTTCCATCTAGCTACCAATTTAGCTTCTACTGTTACAGTTTTTTGTTTATCGAAACGAATATCATTATCTGCTTGCACTACAGGTGCTACTCGCCCATCATAAGTGACGATAACGTTGGGATATACTCCCTCTTCGCTCGCCGTGATATTGTTTTGAATTATGTTATGTGTAGAAGAATAGAAATGATGTTGCATGAATGATTTTCGTTTAGTAGCTACAATCGAACGTTTCCATTGGACGCCATCATTATCACTTCCTGGTTTATATTCGCTTCCTTCTTGAGTGTATTCAGAAAGGTAGCGATAGGTGTAAGGCCAATGTGGTTTTCCAAAGAATAAGGTACTTCTGTATTCGAATGGTACTACAGCTGCAATGTAATCAGAAGAACAGTAGGCAAATGTTTGAACAATATCCCAAACGGTACTTCCATATAAGGAAACAAGAATGTTATCTTCATCATATCCGCTTTTGGCTTCATCCCAATTTCCGCTAAGTAATTCACTCCAATTAGGCATGATGGTTGGTAATAATTTTCCTTCATCTGATTTTTGAGCAATCCATTGTGATGAAGTCCCCTTACCATTTTGGCTATAGACATTTTGCATTGTTTCTCCGTACTCATCAGACCAAAAGTACAAATTACCTTCGGGTGTTACAGCTGATTGTCCGAAATGTGAAATCCCTGTTGGTAATTCCTTATAAAAATTACCATTGCTGGCAGAGTTTACTACATCTTTAAGCCAGTTTCCCCGAGATGTGAGAAGTTTTCCTATAAATCTTGATGGTTCAGTTATAGTCAAAAGACCTTTGTTTGTATCGTCTTCATCACCAGAAATAACATTGCATAATTCAAGCCCATCTCCTTGCGCAGTTAAATTCAATACGTCCCCATAATCAATTTCTGTTATAGTACCGTTGAATAGAACTGGGAGAGCACGTGCGTCTGAGCCATATCCAAGACGTATATGAAGCCTGGCTCCAGTTTCAATATAAACTGATTCGTATAACTCTTTACGTGCCGAGAATACTTCATCTTTTGGTTTGCCCCACAAATATGATTCCCAGAATTCACTAGAGAAAAACTTGGGAAGATTTAAGTCGTCGTAATCCATAGAAGGCCGTTTGGAGGTTAGACCACCATAAACATTTGAAATTGAAACCATTGCAGTATCAGCAGCAATTTTCCTAGAACGGTAAACATCCATCGATAGTATAGCGTTGGTTCCGTAAAAGTTGTCCCAGCTACGAAATTTCGAATACCATTTTCCTTCATCAATTACTTGAACAAGATAGGATGGGAAAGCTCTAACTAAACGACCCACGTTATCATATAGAAGCATATCTGTATGCATAGATTTGAGAAGATTATCAACACCAGTTCTATCTTCTAATAAATCCGTAGAATCGCCAATAAGTGTCCAATCTTGGTCAGAGTCTGTTTCTGAAGACTCTTTTTTAGCTAGGTCTTCAGCTTTACTGTTTTGTGCTTTATCTAGTTCTTTTCCAGTGTACAACTTGTAAATTTCTGGAATTGCTGTTCCGGAAACGTCGTTGTAAAGCGCAGGAACGAGAGAGTTTGTTACCGAACTATAAAACCCGCTCACAATTTTATCTAGTTGAGCGAATATCGCTGATGAATCAGGTGATATTTTTCCTCCAAGATAATCCTGAGTATCTACCCGCAAAGCGTCTACTGCCTCTTGACCAAGCTGTGTTGATGTTTGAGAAGCCTTGTCTGTTAAAAAGGGCATTCTGGTTCCAGTCACACTTAGTATTCCGTAATCAAAAGCACGAGCTCTGAACTCCAAATAATCAGATTGTAAGAAATCTTTGTAATGCTTTAAGAAAGTTGAGACAACAAATTTAACATTGTATTTCCAATCCCAAGCTAATTGTTGTGCTTGATATTTTGTTTCGACGTCCCCTAAGTATGCGCCTAAAATTCCTATTCTGTTGGCATTACGGTCTTTATCAGTACCGCAGATTTTTGGTTTTCCATCAGTAAATTGCTGCCAACTACCTGTAGCATTCATAATCGCTTTAAAATAAGCCATTGCTCTTTGAAAAGGTACTGGAGGGATTTTTTTATAGCTACTACCACTTCTGATAGCAAATAACTCTTTTACGTCAGAGGGTTCTTTGGTTGGTTTGGAACCATTTTTAAATGTATCTTTTAGTTCTTTATTTGCTTTATGAGCTTTGTAGTAAGCACCATATACATACTGACTGTCATACCAAGAATATTCATCAAGGTTTTTTGCGCTATCCGAGCGATAATGCGTAGTTAAATCTTGAGATGATTCTGCTTTGCCAGTTATAGCATTAAATTCTCCAGGAGCAAAAGTCAAATAGTCAGGACCGACTTGCACGCAGAGTTCATATGCTATTCTCTTCCAAACTTTATCGGCTGACAGTTCTTTTCCTACACCTTCTGATAATAGCCACCGTTTATATCCTGATTCGGATTTTTGATAGGCAGCTGGGACATTCGACAAATCCCATAGGTTAAATTCACTATATGAAGGTTGCCGATTGATATCTTCTAAATATTTAAGAACTTCATTATTTAATTCGTTTCTAAAAATGACAACATTAGCCGTTTCCTCTTTTTTGTCGGAGTCCTTGGTCGCTGTACTATTTCTAGCATCACCTAATGTAGTAATCGGGTCACTCCACTCCCAATCTCTCGAATTTACCAAGTCAGATTTCGGTCCATAAAGCTCATTTACCGCCTTAGTTGCTTCATCAGATAATTGATAAGCAACTCCCTTTTCTTTGGAAATTACAGTTGATGAAGTTGCAGAAACACCGGAAGCATCCTCAAAATCTGTCGCTATACCTAATGTGTTATCTTCGAGCATCTCTTTCAAGAATTTGCGAAGAGTGTATTCGGATGAGACGTAAAAGTCAGGGTCTAAATAAACTTGATTCAGTCGGTTTTGCCATTCACCAATTTTATATTCATCTGGGGTATTGGCTTCTAATAGTGGTAAAGCTTTGACTAATTCAGATACAAATGGTAACTCCAAATCAGGGTAAACTTCTAGTTGGCGTAATTGCTTTTCTATGTAAAAGGAATCTTTACGAGGTGAGTATCCTCCATCAAAAGCTCTATTTATTAGTTCATCATCGGGGTTCGCTCCCATAAACTTATATAGCTTTTCTTGTTGTCTTTGAGCAACATCAAATCCTACCAGAACCATCTCAACCATTTTTCTGTCTGGAAAATTAGGAACAGTGCTAGTAGATACTGTTTCGGGAAGAACGTAAGATATCCCAGTCATGTTTATCAAACTGTTTTCTATTTTCATGAAACCAGACACTATGCCTTCTCTATATTGACGAATGTTTGAGGCTATCTGTCTAAACATTGAATCTAACATTGCTGCTCCATCAGTGGTTGTTTCAAATGATAATTGGACTTTGGGTGTACCTCCACCCAAATATTGTAGTGTTGGGCCATCAACATTCTGGACCTGAGCAGAAGAAAAATTATTTTCTAGATGGACATTCATACCTAATGGAATAATATTAGGTATATTCCAAGTATCGTAAATTACATTTGATGCATTCTCTGCATCTCTAACAAGTGCTATCAAATCCGAATACAGTTCATTTGATTCTGCAACCTCTTTTGAAGCTTCTTTGTGCAAATTCGTCAGTTGAGACAAGATAGTCAGATAGTCAAATGAAATTCCTTCAACATTGTCGACTGGAATTATGTATAGTGTCGCCCCATCCGCTGTTACGATTGTTGTTTTATATTTTGAACCAATCAATTTGGCTGCTTCTTCAGTCAATATCGGAATCAAAGCGAATCCAAAGCTATTATAAACAGTGCTCGTTTCAGTCTCTTTGATGACAATACTTTTTAGTTCTGGAGACATAACTTTTACCAGATTTGCGAAAGCACTATTAGCAAATGAGTATCCTGACCCGTTTTGAATTAATGTACGATATTCTTTAGGGAAGAACAGGCCCTTATCCTTAGGACTAGATAAAAATCCAGAATAATCCTTAGAAAATCCAGTATTGGACGAGCTCTCTCCGTAGATATCTATTGCATTAGCTATACCAGCTTTCAACCACTCATCAATTTTGGCCTCACCTTTTTTATCTGCAATTGTTTGTTGTAAGTTGTTTTTTTCAGCTTTTCCAGCAACCAACGGGAATCCACGTGAGTGCGATTTCCATTTTTTATTTGCTTTTGCTTGAATAGAAGTCCAATTTGAAATTGCCGAAATAATTTGTTGAGCAGATATACCATCTGAGTATTTTGCTCCAGTTTCAGTCTCCTTATTGGTAAGCTCTGTTTTCATCTCGCTTGGAGTTTTCATGTTTCTTAGCTTGATTAATGCTTCTTTTCTTTCTTGCAGGTAGTCTTCGTTAACAGTTCTAAATGTAAAATCATTTGATAATTTATCTATTTTAGGAAGGTTCGATACCCACTTTTTATTATCTACAGAATCTACTAATAAATGCTGGTAGTACCATCTGAGTAAAGGATAATTGATTCTAGTTCCGAGTTTTTCATTGTCCATCATATAAGCCTCTGAGTGGAACTGCTCTAGAACCATGGTTACTTTTAGGCTATCTGGATAATCAGCAATGGTTTCTATAGAAATATTCTTTAGGGCTACATTATCGATATGTAAAGTTTCGTTAATATACTCATTATCTATTGGTAGAAAAGGAGCTTTTTTAAACTGAGCAAGTAGTGGTCTTAAACCGTCAACGTACCAAATCGAATTTTTCTTATCATCCAGAATATTCACAGGAGCATCAATCTCATAACCGTTTATTTCTTGTAGTGTATTGATGTACAAATCAAGTGTAAGATAATTATCGACATCAGTTGACTGAGTTAACAATGTACTTCTTGAGCGCATCACGTTCAGCTCTTCATTTTTATGAACCTTATCAAGACGAATACTTAAAGGTGGGATAGTAAGTAGAACATCACCAATTCTAACTTTGTTCTTATATTCCCATAATTCGTCAGCATAGGTAAACTCGTTATAAATATCATGGTTTAGAAGTCGGTCGTCATATGGTTTTACATATCTTTGGGAGTTATCTACGAAGTGATTAGGAGCTTCTTCAGTATAAGATTTTGAAGTGTTTTCGGCTTCTTCTTTAGAAGCACTAGAAGTAGTTGTAATACTTGGAGAGTCTGTACCTATTTCTTCAGGCCAACCAGAAACATCTATAGACTCTTGATGTTTAGTGTCTGCTACTGTGGCGAAAAACAATTTTGATTGGTGAGCGTCCTTCTTTTCTGAAACGACGGAGTCAGACGTTTGATGTGCGCCGCCAGAAAATCTTGCAAATGGAATGATATTTGAACCTGGGTAATCAGTCTGAATTTCAAAGTTTACTAATGGATAACCTCGTAACATCTCCTTATTCACATTCAATGCAGTGAATTTCCCGGATGAAAATACTTTTTCTAATTCTAATGTTGAGTCAATTTTTGTTTTATAAACAACACCAATCGGAGTTGATTTAGAAGGATGTATGGCGAATTGTCCATTTGACTTGTACAAGCTTACCGCAAGTATTTTCGAAGTTTTAACTAATCCCATATTTTTAGTTTTAGATTCTTCGGCAGCTAGCTGTAAAGCTTCTACTGGAACCTTATACAATTCTGCTAAAAAGCTATTTGATTGATATGTACCTTGAGACTTAGTTACTGGAGCTTGAACTCCCAAATAATTAACTGTAATTCTTGAGCCTATTTCTAAGTTTGCTTTACCTATAGCTTCAGGGATAATCTCTCCTCGAGGCCATAAAAAGCCTGCCACTGTTGCTGTAACGTAATCTCCTGAATCAACATTTGCAGTTGTTCCCTCAAGGAATACCCAATACTCATTAGGCACATCTGAATCTATAGGATTAAAAGAAAAGTCAATATTAGCATTATGCAGTGATGGCGATTGTTGAACAACCTCATAATTTGAAGAAGGAAATGAGATTCCTTCTTCAAAAATAGTTATTGGTCTATAAGAAATAGTTTTAGTAATAAATTTATAAGTCTTTTCTGAAATCTCGCAATAGGCTGGTTTATCACCTAAAAAGTTTAGAGCGATAAATCGATTGGTAATATCTGAAACTTGGTGCATTCCAAACGTGAAAGGATATTTTTTTATATTCGCTGCTGCTTGTGTAAGAAATCGAGCTAATCGTTGTCCCACTGGTGATGAACCAGCAGGACCAATTGTAAAATTCATTGTTGAATTTACTACGTTCTCAATATTTACGCTAAGCAACCAAGGAGATGCTTCTGTTTCCTTTGAAAAAGCGACTATGACCCCATCGGTTACATTCATATATTTCCTCCTAAATTAGAAACCCATAGCATTGTTGACATTTTTCTCAAACCAAGCTTTATTCAGGGTTGTTGTATTGTCATTCACGTTTACGTTCATATTCATAGAGACACCTGTCATTTGGGATATCTGCTCGTTAATAATAGCAGCAGCCTGGTCATGTACTAAGCCACCAGATGAACGTACTTTTAGTGAAATACTCTCTGAATTAGGTGTAACCCTTGCTGTAGGACTCGTCAATAATAATGATGGATTTACTTCAACTTGAGTGGCTTCTTGTTGAGCCTCATTCCCTTCAGGGGTTGGTTCTCTTCTAGCCATTGCTGAGGCAGCCCATATTCCACCAATTACAGCGCCTGCTGTCAAGAATCCACCAGCTGAAGATTTCATTTTGTTAGCACCTGCGGCAACCTTGTCTGCCATATCATTTGCAGCTTGGGAAGATGAGTTCATTATTTTTTTCCCTCTTGAGGAATTTAAAAACTCATTCCAGTTATCCAAACCTGTTTGTTTAAAGGTTGTTGTACTTGTAGATATATTTCTAGAAGAATCT
>NZ_NGLF01000004.1:0-2014 GCF_002140695.1 Enterococcus sp. 4E1_DIV0656
CCAGACAAGGTATTTAATGGCTGTCCGAGGGTCAAGATTATTGTCATATATCATAAATATTTCTTTTTCTAAACTATTTATTCAACACAAACCGTCAGTTAACACACTATTTTTTTTTAAACATTCGGCTTCAATAAACGAACTATTATCAGTCAATTTTTATTCTTAAACAATCTCATTGTTAGTGGCGCAAAAATTACTACAAGCATGCCTGAGATAACTAAAGTCCATAGAATATCATCTTGATGTGGCTGCCCATGCATGAGTCCACGGACTGCATCGACAAGAACAGAAATTGGATTAATACTGACAAACCATTCTAAAACAGAAGGCATTGTCTCTGGAGAAACAAAGGCACTACTTAAGAAAGTTAACGGAAAAATAATCATCATCGCACTGGCCATCAATGCGTTTTCTGATTTCATTACCAATGCTAGCACATTCCATATCCATGATAAACTAAATGCGAAAATTAGCAATAATCCCACTGCTAAGATGATGCCTGCAAATCCGCCTTCTGGTCGAAATCCTAAAAACATTGAAAAAACAATCATTATTGTTGAAGCAATGGTGTATCGCAAAGTATCAAACAACATTGCCCCCAGTAGAGAAGAGGGCATCCAAATAGGCATTGTTCGTTGCCGGTCAAAAAAACCTTTTTGTATGTCTTTGTTTAAATCTAAGCCTGTATACATGGTAATCTGAGTGACTGTTTGAACCAATATTCCAGGCAAAATAAATTGTAAGTATTCTTGTGTCGAACCGGCAATCGCCCCTCCAAACAAATAGGTAAACATGAGTAAAAATAAGATAGGCATTGCTGTAATATCTAATAGTGCCATGGGTGTATGCTTTGTCTTTAGTAGTGCTCGTCTCATAAAGGTCATTATTGATGTCCATGAAGCAGGCGGAGACGGGTGCTCTTTTGATAAAAATGCTTTAGTACCTTGTTGT
The DNA here is from genome assembly GCF_002140695.1 of Enterococcus sp. 4E1_DIV0656. Classification (NCBI taxonomy): domain Bacteria; kingdom Bacillati; phylum Bacillota; class Bacilli; order Lactobacillales; family Enterococcaceae; genus Enterococcus; species Enterococcus sp. 4E1_DIV0656. Next base: position 955 of record NZ_NGLF01000004.1, read on the forward strand.
TCACTTACAGGTTTCTTTTCCACAAAATTCCTCCTTTAAATGTCGCTCATTCGATAATTATTCACCTTCAGTCAATGACAAAAATACTTCATCAAGACTTGGCTGACCTAATGAAAAAGTGAGCACCTCAATACCAGCAAGATCAAACTGTGCAAGTACTTGAGTGGCTATAGATGCATTGTCAAGCGAGATTGAAATTTCCGCTTTTTTCGATGTCTCTAAAATTTCAAATGTAAAAAGCTCATGAATAATTGTTGCTGCCTTCTCATATTCAGCTTCACTTTTTAAGCTAACGTGTAATACTCCACCACCAATAGCAGATTTTAACTCACTGGGGGTTCCTTCAGCAATAACTTTACCATGATCGATCACCGCAATTCGATCAGCGAGTTGATCGGCTTCTTCTAAGTATTGTGTTGTCAATAGAACCGTTGTTCCAGATTTGGTGAGGACACGAATGACTTCCCAGACCTGATTTCTACTTCTTGGGTCAAGCCCTGTTGTTGGTTCATCCAAAAAAAGAAGTTCTGGTGTTACCACAATACTTGCGGCAATATCTAGTCGCCTCCTCATTCCACCTGAATAATATTTTGCTTGTTTATTTGCAGCATCAGATAAGTCAAAAGCCTCTAAAAGTTCTTTAGCTCTTACTTTTGCGCCTATTCTGGAAAATCCCATCAAGCGAGCAACCAATACTAAATTTTCCATACCTGTTAGATCTTCATCTACTGAAGCAAATTGTCCAGTCAGACTGATTTTAGATTTTATTTTTTTTGCTTCAGTCCTCAAATCCAGACCGAAGACTTTTACAGAGCCTTCATCCATGCCAAGTAATGTAGCTAGCATTCGAACAGTTGTCGTTTTTCCGGCCCCATTAGGACCTAAAAAGCCATACACCGTTCCTTTCTTGATTTTTAAATTGATGCTATTTACCGCAATGAATTCACCAAACCGTTTAGTCAGTCCATTTGCTTCTACTGCATAAATCTCATTATTGCCCAATATACCAAGCTCCTTTATTTAATAATTCAAGTCTTTCAATTTATAGTAATTTTTAAGA
>NZ_NGLF01000004.1:2114-8638 GCF_002140695.1 Enterococcus sp. 4E1_DIV0656
AACGAAGGTTTTTGGTAGAAATGAGATTGTCGTTCTGACAGGTATTACTCTAACATCGTTCAATCTATGTACAAAATCAGCATTTTCACTATTATGTGAAAGATGTTGGCGAATCCGTCTATACTGGGATTCCTGCATCTCTATTTCTAAGTTTCAATAAGTTTTTTAGATAACCATTACCTGCCAATCGTCCATTTCTATGTTCAATATACCTAGGAGTAATTTGTGTTCAAGAGTACCACAAAAGCTAAGATTCTTACTCATTAAAAAAGGGCAGAAACTTAAAATTTTCTGCCCTTTTTTGACACGTCTACTACTCACAATTTTGATTTATATATAATACGTTATTTTGATCACTCGATATTTCATAGATATAATTCTGTCTCTTATACACATCTAGATGTGTATAAGAGACAGGATTCTTACTCATTAAAAAAGGTCAGAAACTTTTAAGTTTCTGACCCCATACAATATTTGTCCCTGTCTCTTATACACATCTAGATGTGTATAAGAGACAGCCAGAAAAGATAATTAATACTATAACATTATCTTTATTATTCTAAGAAATCAGCTTTTTCACTAATACATGAAAATAAAGAAAGATGTCCTGCATAACGACTCATAATCAAGGTATTATTTAAAATCACAAATAGCCATAGTTATCACCAGTCAATTAAATTGTCTGGTGATAACTATGGCTTAACTATATTTCTTCTAGTATTTGTTCAAACTAGAATCCGGTGGCAGAGGGTTAGTTACCATGGCATTGAGTTTTGTTAAAACTCTTGCCCAATCCTTTTCATCGGGCACTTGGTTCATCAATACATAATCCTTTGTCAGTCGATACTCTGCTACATACTGACTGTAGTTTGTAATTAACAGATCTACCGAATCATCATTGAGATGCTTTTCGGTCAGTTCAGCAATTTTTAAATATCGAATCTTGTGTCTCTGACCTAATATTTGATGAGCTTGCGCTCGAATATATTGCACTACCAACGCATCTCCTTCAAGTAAGAACAACAATGAACGGGCAGGGGCATAATAATGAAATAGAATATGGCTATAAAGGGTCAAACTAAACACCACATCATCCTCGTATTGGTTGGATAAGTCTAAGGTTTGTTTGTTTCTTTCATAAAAGTAACGTATTTGATGCAACTCTTTAGCATAGCTCTTTTTGATGGCTTGCTTTTCTTCTATCAATAGCTTGTTTAGTACCGGACTGATCTGATCATTGAGCTTCCGGGTCAAAAAAAAGGCGTTGAAAAAAGTGGCTAATTTGGACTGTTGCGATTCTGTAAATCCGTTATATTTCAAAAAATCTGACGTAAGTGACTCAATTTCCGGCCATTGATTAAAATGCATAAAAAATACTTTTTCCCATTCTGGACGATCAATTGTTCGACGAGAAAGCAACTGATAGTGTACCCAGCTCATTTCTTCTTCTGACAAATAGACCCCATAGCGATCGTATATCAAAGGCTGCAAGGCCATCAACTTCTGGAAATCTTTTTCCTTACGATCAATTAAAAATAGTGATATTGGAAGCGAGATATGCCGTCCCTGACGGCTCCGCTCGATGGTAATATACAAAAGATAATAAAAAGCAGCTGTTGTGCACCCTGATCCTAATTCATACGTTCTACTTTGTGTTTGAAGCATATCGATCAATAGCTCTTGAAGATCTTTAGGAGGGTGTAGGGTATGTGGCGTTTGAGCCCCTTCGTAATAAAAATCAAAGAAAAACCTTCGAATTTGTTCTTCACTTCCGGTAATTGTGACCGGATTTGAGTGCAGAGTCAGGCCGTAGCCGTCCAACGCTTTTTGCGCCAATGTCATAAAGCGTCGCAAAGTACTTTCGGAACAGTTAAAAAATTCAGCTAGATCAGCCACCGATTCTTGTTCTCCATAGAAAATATTTCCAATCAGTTCAAAGAGAATCTCTGGTTCTAACAAAGATTGTTTTTGTTCCTGATAGTGTAGCCGATCGGTTTCTACAAATGTATAGCGGTTTTTGTGGTAGGTAAACTGAGCACTGGTTTCAAAGTATTGCTTCAAATAGCCGATATCCGTAATTAGTGTACGTTGAGACACGTTCAACTGTTTTGAAAGATCCACAATATTGAATTGTTGCTCACGTTCCACGACATTGAGCACCCGCAACCATCGAACTGTCACTGGGTTGCTTACAAACTGCAGCTGCAATTCCCGCATTTGCTCCCCCTCCTTTATATTACTCTCTTTCTTATCATAAGCGTTTTAGGCGTATTTGCCAACAGGAGGGCTTGGTTCTTTTCGCTTTCACTTGACGTAAAAAATTAGCGAGTGACTAGTTTCCATACTCAAATCATACCCGCATAATTCTTTGTAATAAGAACGATAGTCTTGTTCGATCAGTCGAATTAGCTCTTTATCAGAAAAGGACTCTAAGGAAACTGCCTCTGTCAACAAAGACAGCTTGGCATCAATGCCTAAAATGTACGGGATTCGCCGCCAATATGTCTCTTCTGAAAGATCTGTAAGTAATACGAGGAGTTGATCAAACAAGTTGTACATGTAGGTATACAGTTCAGGAGCATCGTGTTGGGTCTTTTTTTTGGCCAACTGTGCCTTGTATTGGTTTAAATAATATTCTTTGGTTTGACGATTTTCCATTGCTTCGTTTCTCCTTTTGGATTTTCTTCTATTTTAAGTTTTATTTTTGTCAAGTCTCATTTCTTTTATTGCAGTTGGTTCTAAAGATAACTAAAAAGGAAAAGAGCAACCACTCCTTTCCTTTTTTGGATACCTTAGTTACCGGGCACTATACTTAATTCCCAAGTAAGCGTCGTTTTGTAACTTTCGGCATGCGGTGTTGCCTCTTTTGGTACGTGGAGCACTATGCTTTCTTGTGCGGTTTCAGCGTCCCCAAAGCGATAGATCCAAGTACCCGTTCCCTCTGTGCCTTCGGCACGAAGCAATGTACGTTTGTTGCCTGGGACAAGCGTCAGTGGGTTCGTCGCTTGCAGGGCAGGTTCTTTTCCTCCTTGTGCGGTGACTAATTGTTGGTTCATCAACTGCAGTTGCGCTCCTGCCAAAGAATGGTCGGAATCAGTTGCAAATTGCTTATTTTGCGTCACAGCCAAGTTCCAGCCATTTCGGTCACTTTCCGGACGTCGATCACTGATCTGAACATAATTCGGTCGCTCTTCTGTTTCGTTCACCGTGCCATCTTCATCTAATAATCGTTGTGGTCGTGCATGGTAGGTTTGGTCAGTCGCCGAAATGGTTTGGGTACCAAAGTTAAATTGAGAAGCAAAATCAAGACTCAGTAGTCCCTGATTTTCTGGTAAATCTGGTTTATTTTCTGGATCGACGTCACTATCTGGATCGATTGGATCTTTCGGAGAAACTGCTTCTATCTCATAAACATAAACAACCGAAATTACCTCATCAGAAAACAGGCCGCTCGCATTTTCTGGAGTCTCTACCAACTGATAGTTTAGGATGGTTTCAGGTTCTGTCTGATAAGCTTCTCCAATAGCCCCAGTAATTACGATTGGCTCCATGAGCTCTTCCCCATCTGTGTCTGTATGATAAACATGAACTTCTCCGGCTTGTACTTCTTCGTAAACTGCCCGAACCACTGCATCTTGACTACCCATTGTGAAAGTCGTTGTTTCAGCAGTCAATGAAGAAATGCTTGATCCCGTCCCAGAGATAAGCTCCCAATGAACAAATTGATAGCCTTCGTTTGGATTAGCATAAATGGTAGTTTCAGCTCCTTGTTGAAGCGCACTTTCTTGCATAGTTGGATTCCCACCAACTTCAGGACCTGCTTTTAATGAAAGAGTGTAGGATGGGAGTGGCGCAATTAATGGGCCGCTGACGGACATAGAAGTTGTGCTAGTAGTAGCTAGTCCCGAACTAGGGTACCGCTGTGCAAAGTCACCTGGAGTTGTTGTAGCAGAAATTATATTTCGTGCCTGAGGTCCGCTCAACTGTAAATCTACACTTGTCCAGGTTCTACCGGTACTAGGAATAAGAGCACCAGTCCCTTTTATGTGAGCGGTAACGTTTCCTGGCATAATCATTTGCCCCAAGTGCACTCCTGTGGTGCGGTTGCCCCTAGTACTTATTTCTAGCGTCCCGTTTGATCTCACTTGTAGATATCCACGATGTTGATTACCCCCATCTTGATATATTATGTTTTGGGCTACTATACCTCCACGCATGAGAAAATCATTTGAAAGTAATACTCTACCACTACCGGTTTGAGAAATCAAAGGTACACTACCTGCAGAGGATGCTGGAGTGTTAAGGTTTGCAGCACGAAGTGGAGTTCCCATTAACTCAAGATTAGCTGTTCCTGAAACAGCAAGAGTATGATTTTGAGTTTGATTTTGAGCTCGATGGTACAATTCTATACATCGGGTCGTATTTCCGCTAAAAAAGTTAATCCTTATACTTTGGTTACGTATATTTAATGAAGTAGACTCAGCATTTATATTTCTTTCCACATTAATAGTTCTTGTAGAGCCACTATTCCATGCGGATCGAAATTGAGTCCAATTATGAACAGTACTCGTGGATCGATTGTGAGGATCTCTGGTTTCTTCTAAAATACGTACGTCTTCTTGATCAAGTAATTCCTGTGAAATAGGTAATTCGTGCTCCAAGACGTATATTGGATTCTTATCTAACTCTTCATTTGTTACAAATTGATGTTCTCCATCAACCTGTAGTAAGTTTGCCTCAGAAAGATCTACTTCATCTTTTTCAATATTTTGAATTGGCTCTTTTACTTCTAAATAAAATGAATCTGCATCATGATCGATTGTAATGAAATAGTTTCCGGTCGATTCAAAAACAATAGGCAGTTCAAAAGAAGTTTTTTGCTTTGAAGTTCGAAGCAGCCAATACTCTCCATGGGAATGTTGAATCGTTTCTCCGTCGGAGAAATAATCAGTAACGATCTCTCCAGCACCGGGCATCCGAATCAGTACCTCATCTGCAGACAAGCTACTTTGAAACGGTAAAATTACTATCTGGCCCACTGTTGTTTGGAAAGTCTTATGCACAAAAGAAAATGCTTGAATTGGTTCTTCTGGACGATTGTTTGGAGAATCTACCGCTTCTGTTTTTGCTGTACTTAAGGTCAAATAGTCTGGCTGATAAGTACGAAAGGCCGCAATTGTTTCGGCATCTACAGATGATTTGTTGTCCGCATGTGCCACGTTTATACTGAATGGAAATGCTTGTAAAAAAAGAAAGGCGATACCCAATAAGGTAAAATTTTTCCGAAGGTTCATTGTGATCACTCCTCGTTTATCTCTGATCGTTTTTTCTTTGTAAGGAACACGTAAACAATTAGGATTCCTAACAGAACAAGCAAAATCAAGGCTCCAATCATCCACCAATTGAGACTGGTATCGATCGTCACATCTTGTCGGTTTAATGCCCGTGCCTCATCGGCATCGATCGTAAATGTCCGTTCCCAGGTCCATTCCTCTTCACCTGAAGTTGCGGCTAGTTTTAAAAGATACTCACCGCTTTGAAAGCGATCCCCATCCAACGAGATAGGAAAATGAAAGTGAGAATTGGGTGCCATCTGCATCCCCTCTTCACTGGCTTCATAGAGAACTTCGTCCTCTCCCACTCGTTGAACCGTGGCATCGATCGCCAAGCGATTCACAAACGTTGGGGTGAAGTTTTGAATCGTTGCACTGATCACATTGCGGTAGTTCAACTGATCCGCAAAAACAGCTAATAAATCTAGATCTGGTTGGACCGAATCCCGGGTGTTACTCACGACAACACCAACCACATACGCAAATTCATTCTTGATCGCCACCCCTTCTCCAGTGGCTTCCTCTTCTTCTTGTTCTTCTTGAACTTCAGAAATGCGTAGGCCACCAGCTAAAAAACCTTTAAACGCTTCTTTAGGCATATGTAAAGGTACTTGAATAGATTTCGTTTCATTTCCTGCTAATTCGATCACCTCTATTGATTCGATCAAGTCAGCTAGTGAATACATCAGACTATTGTCTGGTTCTTCGGCCTCTTTGCCATACTCAACGACCCCATGAACATTGGTATACGCCGTATGAGGCGTCACTTGCACTTGAATCGGTTCACTGCTGGCATTTTGTACTTTCAGTCCTAAGGTTTCTGTTTCTCCAACAGCTAGATTCAAATCAAAATAACTCTTTGATCCTTCGACTTGACTGTCAGGAAATTCAGGAGTGACATAAAAATTGAGGCTGCCTTCATTCGCATGACTGATCATAGGAAAACAAAAAAGGCCAAAGGAAATGACTAACAGAACGAGCCACTTCGTGGCCGCATGATAAATAGGTAAGTAAATATTTCGGGTCAAACTAAACAATCTCCTTTCTTAAAGAAACAGCGCTACAAGAACTTGTAACGCTGTTGAGAGTTCCTAAGGAATCAATTCACTACATTATGTGTTGTCTCCAGGTGCTTCCGGCGTACTCGGGGTATCTGGTTCACCCGCTTCTGGGCCATCTGCATCAGGAATC
>NZ_NGLF01000004.1:11406-22531 GCF_002140695.1 Enterococcus sp. 4E1_DIV0656
CATACCCTTTCAATTTTAAGATGTGGTACTTTCTTTCAATATGAATAAAGCTATATTGAGTAATTTAAATAATTTATCTGTATATATCATTTTTCCTATCTAATATTGAAAATCATTGAGTGCTTTGGTTCCATATTTAAATTGTACCCACAGAGTTCCTTAAAGTAACTCTGATAATCATTCTCTACTAATCTAATAATTTCTTCTGGTTCAAAATCCCCATAGCTTATTAGTTCCGTTAATGATCCTAGTCTTGCATCAATGCCAAGGATCTCTGGCCATATATTCCAGAAATTTTCTTGTGATATTTTCCCTATTAATACATCAAGCTGATTGATCTGAGCAATAAAGTAACTCAAAATATCTGTATTATCCTTGTAATATTGCTCAAGTATCTCTTTATAACCAAGAATATAAGCTTCCCTTGTTTTAATGAATGTCAAAATGTTCCCCTTTTTTATTTATTTTGTGAATTTATTATTAGTCCTTTATTTACTAAAGTAACGGAATAAAAAGTTCACTTATCTTCTCTTTGAGTATTATTATCTTGGACCTGCCTTCATTATCACGAACTATTTTTGTAGAATTTTTTAGGTCTATAGAGAACTGTTCAATTAATTCATTAATAGTTTCAGATGGTCCATAAACAAATGCAGATAGTTCATGATTCAAATAGAAACTTCGAATATCAAAATTGGTAGATCCAATTGTCGCCATCTGATCATCTACAATCATTATTTTACAGTGAATAAAAGACTCTGAATCATAAAAGTAAACTTCAATACCTACTGCTAATAGTCGCTCAATAAATGAATTAGATCCATGAAAAGAAATGCCTCGGTCTCCTTTTCCAGGAATGATTATCTGTATTTTTATCCCACAACGAGCAGCTCTGCTCAAAGCACTTAATGACTCCTCGTCCGGTATAAAATAAGGCATGGCTAACTTAATTGATTTAGTACCCTTACCTATAATATCGATAAATGCATCTTTTATTATCCGCTCCGAATCATAGGGTCCACCGTATAAAATCTGTACGGTTTCTCCACAATGTGTAACGGCTGGTACAGATGGAAAGTACCTTTCTGTGTAGATTAAGAAATTATCTAGAGTATTCGTCTGCTTATCAAAAAAGAGCCAATCATAAATGAAAATTTCCTGAATTTCAAGAACCGCTGGTCCAGCCACTCGCATATTAGTATCACGCCAATTTTTAAATCTGGTTGTTTTACTTAAGTACTCATCTCCAATATTCATACCACCAATATGAGCAATTCTTCCATCTATTACAACAATCTTCCGATGGTTCCTCCAATTTATTCTCGTACTTAATAATGGAGAATTCACTAAATCATAGGCCTTGACTTCTCCTCCAGATTCTTTAATTTGATTAATCAAATGATATGGCAGCCTTATGGATCCTAGGCTATCATACATCAACCGGACCTCTATTCCCTGACGAGCTTTTTCCGCTAAAAGAAGCAGTAATTTTTCACCAGTAGAATCTCCTTTTATAATAAAATAAAACACATGAACATGGTGTTGCGCATTTTTAATATCGTCAATGATTTTATTAAAAGCTCCTTCACCTTCATGAAAAAGTTTAACTTGATTACCAAGTAAGGCAGACTTTCCTGATAACTTAAATAACTCATTGGACAAAGGGGGTTGAGCATTGACGACGCCACTAATTGTTTGGATAATATCTGAAACATGCTGCTGTAGTCGTAATTCATTGTCTCGTTGCTTTTTAGGGATTCTTCTTGACCTGGGATTCTTACCAATAAGTAAGAAGCAAAAGAGACCAATATAAGGAATAAGAAGAATAGTTAGAACCCAAGCAAATTTTGAAGTAGTATTCCTTTGATCAAAAAAAATAAGATGGCCGCAAACTAATAGTGCACCTACTTCAATTAAGATAAGTAAATAAATAAACTGTGGAACATATAAATACAAAGCGAGTAGAACGAATGTAGCTAATACAGTTAATATAGCAAATTGTTCCAGTTTATTTTTCATTTTCCCTCTCCTTTAAAATAACGTTTTTATCAATATTGCTTTTCTGATAAATTTTTATTGAATAAATGTACACTACTTTGAAACTGTCTCTTATACACATCTAGATGTGTATAAGAGACAGGTATTCCTTTGATCAAAAAAAATAAGATGGCCGCAAACTAATAGTGCACCTACTTCAATTAAGATAAGTAAATAAATAAACTGTGGAACATATAAATACAAAGCGAGTAGAACGAATGTAGCTAATACAGTTAATATAGCAAATTGTTCCAGTTTATTTTTCATTTTCCCTCTCCTTTAAAATAACGTTTTTATCAATATTGCTTTTCTGATAAATTTTTATTGAATAAATGTACACTACTTTTAATGATGCAAGAAGAGGTAAGATAATAACCATTCCGACAATACCAAAGATCTGACCAGTTATTAGTAGAGTAATAATCACTGATAGTGGATGCATTTTTAATTCTTTACTCATAACATAAGGTGACACTATATACGATTCTCCAATTTGTACTAATAAAATCCCCAAAATAATAACTACTATATTCACTTGGTCTGAAACTATCGCTGATAAGATAGCTGGTAATGTACCAATCCAAGGACCAAAGTATGGAACTATATCCATTAGCCCTGCAATAACTGCAAAAACTAGCGCCCCCTCTAAACCCGCTACTGCAAAAGTAATCCATGCACCCACAAATACATAAAGACAAACCACTGATTTTCCACCAATATAATCAGAAAGAGCCTTCTCAATATCACGAATAAAGTCTTTCAGTATGGCTACATATGAGTTTGGAACCCATGAAGAAATGGATTTTGGTTTATTCGTTTGTTTCAGCATAAATAGCACCATGATTGGGACAATACTTATCACTATAACTGAATTCGCTAGTATACCTATAATAAGTATTAATCCATTTTGTAAACCTTGAACTGCTAATCCAAATACATCCTCTAGAGATGTATTGATCAAAGATAGATAATCCTGAATAGTATTTTCACCAAACCAATCAGATTGCACTAACCATTGATCAAAAGCATCAATCCATAGTGGAAATTCTTTTAAAATAGTATTTGTCTGAAGGAATAGCACCGGTAGAAACTCTTTCACAATTAAGAAAAATACGAAGAAAAAAAGAAAAAAAGTCCCAATCAAAGCATATATTTCTCGGTTTAATTTTTTCAAAATATAAAGATACACAGGACGTAACATATAATATAGGAATATTGCTATAATAAATGGCAACAAGAGCGTAGACAAGACTACCTCAAACAACCTGAACATAAAATTACTTGACCTTATTTCCGACCAAGTAAGTAAACTCAAAAAAACTAAAACAATAACATAGAAATACTTCGACTTTTTCAAATAATCCATTGGTACTACACGTCCTTTGCATATAACTACATCCATATCTATAGTTTGAACGATTCCCTGACAATTTATTTGACAGGGAATCCCTTGATAATCATTATGACAAACGAATTCCCTGTACTATCTGAACAAGACCAAATACTATCGAAAAGCCCCCGACTAATATTGGTAGTGTCAACGTTACAATTATCGGATTAAAAATGAGTAGTCCCGCTACTACAAGACAGACCATATCTAGTAGCAGAATCCCTACTTTTCCGAAACCAGATCGCTCAGAAAAGCGCGCTGTTAAGAAGAGGTTTCCTATACTTTCCACAAAAAACCATACGGCAAAAATAATGCCTAGCCAAAATGCACCTTTTACTAGATTTGAAACAAATAGTAACCCTACAATTACATCAATGATCCCTATAAACAGACGCGCACCTCGTGACTTACGACTTGTATAGGCACCAATCCCTACTATATTCGTTACTCCCCTAGCAATTGAGAATACTCCAAACCAAATGACTAAAATACCTAGGGTTGCTATCGGACGATTTAAAGAGAATATTCCTAAAACAATAAAGGCAATTCCAAGTATAATTTCGACTATCTTACTTCTTTTTATATTCATTTTTGTTCCTCATTTCATCTTCTATTTGCCCTATTCATACGATCAATCTATTATTTTTGAATAGATACATTATCCGATCATCAACCCAACAATCAAGCCACCTGTAATAACAGACGTAATTGTCACGGTTGAAAATCCAGCGGTAACCATAATAGGCAAAATATTTTGTTCGATTACTGCAATTTCTTCTTCTGTTTCACCTACAGCGGCGGCTGCTTCTTTTGTTAGTACCATAGTGCCTGGGAACCCAAAGAATGTGGTCATCCCAATCGCTAAAGACAAAGGTACTGAGTAACCAACTTTTTTTCCTACAATATAAGAAATCAAAAGGATGATTCCTACGCCTGCTAACAAGTAGAATACAATGGGCCATACTAAGGCCAACAAGTCTGCCGGCACAATATCTGCTAACGGACCAAAAGCAATGACCATGATTGAAATCATCAATAACCCAAAAGAATCTGTTGATGATAGTGCATTAGGTTTCAGCACTTTGAAATGACGTAATAATATTCCAAGTAACAAAGCAATTACAAACGTATTGACATAGCCATTTGTTAGACTACTTAATACTCGGGAGACATATACTGCAACGCCCAACATAAATAGTGTGCCATAAGGAGTTTGTAAAAAATCAGGTAATATACTTTTGTGGTCCGTTTTAGTGTTTTCTTCTACTTCGTTTTCATAGAACGTTAGATTCCCTTTTCTATATTCTCCTCGTACACGTAGTGCTTCTTTTTTTAAAATATTAGCAGTAACTAAAAATCCGACAAGATTTTTTAAATTAAGAATCAATAAAGGGAAAACTGCCAACAAGTAATTGGATAATATTCCCAAATCCCCTCCAGCTAACTGAAGTTCGCTGACTTTGTCTTGTACCATCAAAATAGACAACGTTCCACCAGTAATCGAAGCTGTCCCCGCGATTGCGATATTTCGATCGAATACTAGTTGACCTACTAATATAAGAACAACTGTCATTAAAGCAACCGTTAATGAGCCGATAACAAATGTCCGCCATTGCGCTTTTAAGTCCTCAAGGCTCATCATTGTCCCCAAATGAACAATAATGATACCGATGACTGCATTGCCCAAACCCAGTAATCCTGAATCCTGTATCAGATTGTGCGGTAAAAAGTCACCAGCAAAACCAATCAAAAAAATCATCGATGCTACTAACATCATTGAAACTAATGCTTTCGTTTTAGTCGAAACAAATTCCCCAATTGTCCAAATTAACATGACAATTGTAAATGCTACTATCGGTTCCATTTTAAAGACCTCCTTTTATTACTGAATTGGATGATACGTAAAACCGAGTCCATGAACTTCTGCCACATTATACGTAATCATAAAACTCGTTGGATCAATTTCATCGATAAGGCGTATTACTTCAGGATACTCTTGATTTGAAACAACGATCATAAGCATCTCTCTGCGCTGTTCCTGTTGACCTCCTCTTACATCAAAAATAGTTAATCCCCTATTAACTCTTGCCATAAGATTTTGCCGCAATTCCTGCGTGTACCCCTGACTAATGATCATAACTGCTTTACGTCTTTTTAATCCAGTTTCAATATAGGTCATAATGATAGAAGTAATTCCTATAGACAAAATCGCAAATAAAAATTCTTCAAATCCAAACACATAGAGGCTCATCATTACAATAATAAAATCGGTAAAAAACAATCCTTTTGATGTGTTGACATTGAAATATTTTTCAAAAATAAGTGGTGGTATCGTTGTTCCTCCGCTAGAAGCTTGTATTTTATAGAGTATTGAAACACCTATCGCAAAAATAAGGCTTCCGAAAATTACAGATAAAAGCCGATCGCTTGTCAGCATGACTTCAGGTACGACACTCAAAAAAAACGGAAATAAAATACTGCCAGCTATTGTATTAAAGAAAATTTTCTTTCCAAGGAAGACGGCAGCCAAAATCAACATTACTACATTTAGTATGAATACAACCAGTGATCTTTCAACACCAAATGTTGTCTCAGCAAGTATTCCAATACCACTAACACCTCCAGCAGCGATATGATGTGGACCTAAAAACATGTTGACACTAATTGCTAGTATCAGAACAGCACATACTATTTTAGAAAAATTCTGAAATTTTGCCTTCATGTTCAATCACTCAACCTTAGTAGGAGAATTTTTAATTAACTCTATCACTAGCTGAACAGCCCTCTCCATCTCAATTATTGGAATATATTCATCCGTTGTATGAATATTTTCATACCCAATCGATAAATTGACCACTCTTTTTCCTTTTTCATTAAATACATTGGCGTCACTCCCACCACCACTAACTTCTCGCATCACTTCATATTCAAGGTTTTCTGCAGATTTTAGCAGCAGCTGCATCACTTGGTCATCATCGCTAATATCAAATCCAGTAGCCATTTTACTTGTGTTTATCGATACTGCCGCCCCATGTTTTTCTGATGCTTGCTGAAACGCTGATGTCATTTCTTGAACAAGTCGATGTGCTTTTTCTATATCTACAGATCGAATCTCTCCCTTCACGATTAAATGATCTAATACGACATTTGTTGCATCTCCACCTTTAATTAAACCGATATTCGCAGTCGTATTATCATCTAATCGACCAGTTTTTATAGCAGGTAAAGCCTCAGCTAAAACATCAACCACAGATACCCCCTTCTCTGGCTCAATTCCAGCATGAGCAGCCTGACCTTCAATGACTACTTCGTACATGTATAATGTTGGGCTTGCAATCGTAACATGTCCTACTGGACCACCACTATCTAATACATACCCATTCTTTGCTTCAATAAGACTCATATCTAAAGCTGAGGAACCTATCAACCCGATTTCTTCTCCAGGGCAAAAAACAAATTCTATCGTACCATGAGGTATACTTTGATCTTGTATTTGTTTGATTGCTTCCAATATAATTGCGATCCCAGCTTTATCATCTGCACCTAGTATCGTTTCTCCTTTTGAATACAAATTACCGTCTATTTCCTCTACTTCAATTCCTTCACCAGGAGGAACTGTATCTGTGTGGCATGAAAAGAACAATGGTTCATTTTTCATATTTCCTACAAGAGTTGCGACTATATTATTTCCACCCAGCTTTGTTTGATTTCTGCTATCATCTTCTCTAACAACCAAACCTAAGTCATTTAAACTATTAAGTAAATAAGTGTGGAACCGCGTTTCGTTCTTTGAAACTGAATTAATTTGAACAAGTCTGGAAAACGTCTGTACTAATCGCTTATTTAACATGCATTCTCACTCTTTTCATGGAATATATTTTTTATTAAACCTTATATAGTTTTTTTACAAGTGCAGCCCATTCTTTTTCATCGGGATTATCTGACAATCGTATTAGCGTACATTGTTTTTCTTGTATCTTATTTAAATTCAAAGCAATATTGCTTATAATGATATCTATATCTAATGCCTGTAGTAGATCTTTTGATATGGGTTTGTTAAATAAATAGTGGGCATTCGCCTCCTGAGGTAATAATCGATGTATTAATTGTTTATAATAAGGGATGAGAACAGGCTCTCCTGTCAAAACAAATAATATATTTTTATACTTGTAATCTTTTTTCATAAATGATGAACAGACTATATATGTCAAATTTAGAGCTACATCCTTTTTATAGGCCCATTCAGAATCTTCCAATAACTCTAACCATAACTGGTAGACCGATTCATAAGTACTTGGAAAGTCCGGCTCTATTACAATTTTTTGATGTAAAGTAGTCGATTCGGATAAAAAAAATAAATTTGCTAAATAAGATTTTAATTTAAATTCCATTTCCGAATACACAACACGATTCACATCGAATTTCTTTAAGAAATTTGATACAATAACTTCGAAATTTTCTAATTCCTTAATATACTCTCCCATAAAATATGGTTTTCCATCTTCATAAACCACCGTACTCAATCTAGTTATATATGCGTAAACTAATTCTGATTTGGAACCGTTCTTCCAAATTTCGTTTGAAGAAAAAAATAGATTGAATGCTTTAAGAAACTGCTGAAAATAATGAGTATTCCAGTGCCGATCAATCAGTTTTTCATCTAAAACTACACTATTACCTTGCGATAACCTAGTTTCTATTACGAACATCCAAATCAACAAACGAGTATAGTCAATATAAAGTGGGATTTGAAATTCCATGGAAAGATAGTCCAAATAATTGTAAATTCCTTGAGCATTCGCTTGATGTCTTGGATTCTCAGCAATGAGTTCTCCAGAGTAAAAATAGAAATGAAAATAAAAATAGCGTATATTTTCCTCATCGCCTACAAGGCTAACTACAGGTGATAAATTTAATTTCAGTTTGTACTCATCAACTAATGTCTCTAACTGCTTTAGGTATGTTCGAATAGTAGTTTCAGATAAAAAAAGATGATCAGAATATTCCCCAATCGTTAAATGTTCACTGTAAAACAATGTTTCAATGATATTATATAGTGGGCTCTCACTAGCCCACGATTTCATCAAAGACGAATAAACAAAATAGTCTGATACCTCTAAAACTAAGACAGAAGACCGTAATACATCCAACCTGATTTCTTCTGGCAATTCTTCTTCTAAAAATGACACCAATCTACGTACGGTCTTCTCGGAAACTTTTAATTCATTTGATGTTTCTTGAATAGATTTAGGTCCAGTTAACAAATAGTCTAGTAAGTTCATTTTTCTTTGAGTTGTTGTATTCAATACCAAACGTCTGCCAAAACTGTTCATTATATCTCCTCCTCTCTTAATCTATTTCATTAAAACTAACACCTTAAAAAGTATGCGTTTTCAACACAATAATACCATGATATTAACGAATTTACTTGTATATAGGCACCGTTTAATACATCTTTTTTCAGAGGAGGGAGAATGGAGTACATGAGCCGCTGTATCATTCAATAATTCTCTCATAAAGAAATCATCAAAAATCTGACAACGGCTAACATAACAATTTATTATTATGAATATTGTGTGCATAGTTCATCACTCACACCTGCTTATGAAATTCACATCATAGCTACCTACACCTTTCCTACTTGAAATCCTCAAAGCCATTGGTTTTCCATCACTTTCTAGCTCCTTAGCAAATTATGCCAAATAGGTTGGGATTAGTAATAACTTCAATACCCACAAAACGCTGTGGTGTATCGTTTAAAATCAATTTCTCATAA
The DNA here is from genome assembly GCF_002140695.1 of Enterococcus sp. 4E1_DIV0656. Classification (NCBI taxonomy): domain Bacteria; kingdom Bacillati; phylum Bacillota; class Bacilli; order Lactobacillales; family Enterococcaceae; genus Enterococcus; species Enterococcus sp. 4E1_DIV0656. The sequence goes on from NZ_NGLF01000004.1 coordinate 20,610, forward strand.
GAGTTAGCAAGTATATTTTGTTGATTACCCTGATGAACACAGACTTATGACTTACTACTAAGTAATTCCCAACCAGAGCGATCATCTCAATGTCTCATAACTTGTACTATAATCATAATCTGGTCTTCTTGACTATCTATTGAATCGGATTTACACCTTCCGATGAGATACGTTTCTTATACTAGATTATCAGTTGATCTAAATTATCCGCCATATCTTTGATGGCCCATACATGACTTTCCGTTCTTTTGCAAATTAACAACAAAAATTTCACCAAAATATAACATCGTGTTCGACCTCATCCACATATTCAATAGATAAAATTCTACCCAATCTCGCATACAATAATTTTTTTATTTCGTCTTCGGTTAACTCAGGTTCAAATGCAAACGCTCGTTCTAAGTGCACTGCACCTCCATAGGAATTTACACTGTAAATTCCTACTCGATAAATATTAAAATTTTTCATATTAGCCCCTCCCATCAATATTCACCTCCCCTAAACATATGGATATGTAGTTCCAGATTAAAATTTAGTCAACATCGGAATTTCATCTAATATCCAGCTTAAGTATTAGCATTTTTTCTTTTACTTAATTGTCCATTTTTCTTTAAAGTTTATATCCTCACCAGCAATTTTTAAAGGACGTTGCTTTTTCTATGTGTGGTGCTGACTTCAAATTCACTTTATTGCGGTCCATTAACCAAATTCCAAGTAAGCGTCGTTTCATACTGTCCGAGTGCGATCGTTCCCGAAACAACTAAATGTACGTCACCATACCCAATCGAAATCACACCAGATTGACTTTCTGCACTATTTTCAGACCAAGCAAACAATTGCCCATCCTCATTAAGTTCAATCATTCCAGAAGGTGTTGACACGCCTAACACATTCTCACTATCTACATAGGGATTCATTTGAATGACTGCACCTGTCATCAATGGGTCGCTCTGAGCTACTGTCAATACCCACCCATCACGAATGGTTCGTGTATCTTCAATCGCGATCATATTCTCCATAGTGCCTCCGCCATCATTTTCTCGGTCTGGCTGGGCAAGTACTTCTTGTGTTTGTGTTGAATATTCAAATGAACCAAAGTCTAGCCCTGATGCATAGCGAATGGCTAAGCCATCTCCTCGTTCTGGGTTTTGTTCCTCGGTGTCAATTGGTGGCAAAGGATCGCTTGGATTTACGGGTGGAATAGCCCGTAAGTTTTCCCATACATATGTCCCTGCTTCCCCACTATATTCACCCATAAACGCGGCACTCGATGCAAAAATAGTGTTATCTTCAAGGCTTCTCCAACGGCCTGTGTACTCGCCACTAGCCGTTGATATTGCTGGTAAATCTGCTGAAGTTCCATCAACAACCCGGAAGTCAGAGCCTAGCTTTAATTCACTTAAACTTCTTGCATGACGAAACATGCTGGACATGTTCATCACATAAGACGTGTCAAAGCTACTTAAATCTAAACTGCTTAAACTACTTGCACTTTGAAACATGCCGGACATACTCGTCACGCTGGATGTGTCCCAGCCACTTAAATCTATACTACTTAAATTACTTGCACCATCAAACACGAAAGACATACTCGTCACACTGGATGTGTCCCAGCCACTTAAATCTATACTACTTAAACTACTTGTACTTTGAAACATGCCAGTCATATTCGTTACACGGGACGTATCAAAACCACTTAAATCTATACTACTTAAACTGCTTACACCCCTAAACATGCCGGACATACTCGTCACGCTGGATGTGTCCCAGCCACTTAAATCTATACTACTTAAACTGATTGCATTTTGAAACATGGTTTGCATATTCGTCACACTGGACGTGTCCCAGCCACTTAAATCTATACTACTTAAACTGCGTGCATCACTAAACATGCCAGTCATATTCGTCACACTGGACGTGTC
>NZ_NGLF01000004.1:24886-84776 GCF_002140695.1 Enterococcus sp. 4E1_DIV0656
GTCACACTGGACGTGTCCCAGCCACTTAAATCTATACTACTTAAACTGCGTGCATCACTAAACATGCCAGTCATATTCGTCACACTGGACGTGTCAAGCATTTCTAAGTTCTCAATAGACACTAAGTTTGAGAACCCTGCAAAAAGATAGTTACTACTTTGATGGGCCACTACAGGTTCTGTGAATACAATTTTTATTACTAGTGCCTGATCAAGTAAATCCGACCACCGAGAAGTAGCACCGACCAATCCTAGTCCTGAATCAAAAGTGCCACCCCATAGTGTTAGTACACCATCTTCATCAAGGCTAAATGGCACTGTACCATGTCGTGGTCTTTCTTCCCACACGTACGTATCTGCTTCACCATTATAGTCCGTCATAAAGGTTGCGCTCGACCCAAAAGTGGTGCCGGTGTCAAGTCCAGACCAACCTCCTGTGTACTCGCCACTCGCCGTTGATATTGCTGGTAAAACTGCTGAAGTTCCATCAACAAACCAGAAGTCAGAGCCTAGCTTTAATTCACTTAAACTTCTTGCATTACGAAACATGTTGGACATACTCATCACATAGGACGTGTCAAAGCTACTTAAATCTAAACTGCTTAAACTACTTGTACTTTGAAACATGCCGGACATACTCGTCACGCTGGATGTATCCCAGCCACTTAAATCTATACTACTTAAATTACTTGCACCATCAAACACGACAGACATACTCGTCACACTGGATGTGTCCCAGCCACTTAAATCTATACTACTTAAACTACTTGCACTTTGAAACATGCCCATCATATTCGTTACACGGGACGTATCAAAACCACTTACATCTATACTACTTAAACTGCTTACACCCCTAAACATGCCGGACATACTCGTCACGCTGGATGTGTCCCAGCCACTTAAATCTATTCTGCTTAAATTACTTGCGCCAGAAAACATGGAGTGCATATCTGTCACACGGCTCGTGTCCCAGCCACTTAAATCTATACTACTTAAATTACTTGCGCCAGAAAACATGGAGAATATACTCGTCACACTGGACGTGTCCCAGCCACTTATATCTATACTACTTAAACTACTTGCATGTTGAAACATGCCGGACATATTCCTCACACTGGATGTATCAAAACCACTTAAATCTATACTACTTAAACTACTTGCGCTAGAAAACATGGAGTTCATATTCGCCACGCTGGATGTGTCCCAGCCACTTAAATCTATACTACTTAAACTACTTGCATTTTGAAACATGCTTTGCATATTCATCACACTGGACGTGTCAAGCATTTCTAAGTTCTCAATAGACACTAAGTTTGAGAACCCTGCAAAAAGATAGCTACTACTTTGATGCGCCACTACAGGTTCTGTGAATACAATTTTTGTTACTAGTGCCTGATCAAGTAAATCCGACCACCGAGAAGTAGCACCGACCGATCCTAGTCCTGAATCAAAAGTGCCACCACCTAGCGTCAAGACGCCAGTATTTTCATCAAGTTCGAATGTAACCAAGCCATGCATCCCTATTACTATACGAGTTTCAGAATGCGCGGACTCCTCTGTCGATGCTATCTCTTCAAAGGTTGGAGTCTCTTCTTCGACAGCCCCTTCTAACGACTCTTCACTCTCTTGAATCTCTTGTGTAAAACTGTCTTCTGGTAAATCGGGTTCACTTTCTTCTTTGTTTTCTTCAACAGTTGACTCCTCACTCGGTACAAGTTCTTCTGTCAAAAAATTCTCTTGGAGGACTGAATCACTCTCATCCAGTGTCGCATCGCTGTTACCATCATTTTCTGTTGGTTGTTCATAGACATCCTTGTTCTCTGCTTGTGTTGTTGCATTTACCATGGTAAATGGTATGTTAGACAACACGAGGCTCCCCGTTACGAGGAGTCTGAAGAAAAACAGGCCAGTCCACTTCTTTCGCTTTTTATGCATTTATCTGTCTCACCTCTTCTTAAAAATTCAACGAATCCTCACGTATTCCCGGTTGAACAAACGAAAATTCTATCCTTACCTTATCCGACTCTAGGCCATTCTTCTCTAATTTTTTATCAATGCCAACGAAAAGGGGGACAAAAAACATTGCCCGCTTTTTTATCTTGTTCTTTGAAAGGCACCGCTTTTACTTTTTTCGTCTTGTATAGATCAACCAGCCAATAATTCCCACTAAGATAGCCACTACAGCACCCGTTATTATCAAGTACAACCTTGTATTGTCTGTTTCTAGATTGACCGCTTGTTCATTCAATTGTCTTGCTTCTTTCGCGGTAATCTCAAATTCCTTCTCAAACTGCCACTTGTCTTCGCCAGAGGTCATGACTAATTCCATCCGGTAAATCCCTGCCTCTAAAGGTTTCGTCCCCGTACTCACGCCAAATGGCAAGGTTGAGCTTGGCGCCATACGCATATCACTACGCACAGCCGTAAACAAAGCAGTATCCTCACCTTGCTTAAATACTTCTGCCTCTATAGAGACATCCCCTAATATCATTGCGGTTTGATTTTGAACAGAAGCAACGACAAAATTCCGACGATTTCGTTGCTCGGCTTGAACCTGAGTTAGGTCGACCTTAGGCAGCACTTCTTGATCGGTTTGATGAATCACTACAGCCAAAGCATAAGAAAAACGGTTTGTAATTTGAGTTGATCCTTGTTCTGTTTGTTCTGAGATAGTGATTCCACCTAAAAGAACGCCGTCAAATGATTGACTGGGCATGACTACCTGTACTTCCACTAAGCGGCTTTCCTCAGCTGCTAACGTCACCGTTGGTGACTCAACAGTGGCAATCTCGGAAAAATCAATGGGCAGTGTGTTATCTGGCGTTTCTTCACTAAATCCATAGTTGATAACCCCATTGCTATTGGTCGTCGCTGTATTAATATTAATGTCCAACGTCATTTCTTCCTGGGTATTATTAGTAATAATCACACCTAAATTTTCTTCTTGCTCAGGTTTTAAGGTAACATCGAAATAGGACACTTTTGGGTTTGTTTGGCTGCTAGGCAAAACAGCTTGGACATTAAAATTGGGGGCACTCGCTTCTGCAAAGTCTACCCCAATCACCCAAAAGGCAAAGATGACAATAAAAAACATACTACTCATAAAAAATCGTCGCATACGCGCTCCCCCATTCTCTTAAACAGGTGCAGAAGATGTCGGTCATTGTCTTCTGCTCCGATACAAATTATATTTTTTTAGGTGCACCTGACCTACTTAGTCAAGGTCAGGTGCAACCGGCCCGTTAGTCAAGGTCCAGTTCAGCGTTGTACTGTACTCACCAGCTCCAGCACTGGCAGGTAAATTTAATTCCACCTCGCCCATGCCCATTGAAATAATTCCTGCATCTGCAGTTTCATTATCTGCTGTTGCAAAGGTAGCAGCATCTGTAGATAGAAGTAGCTGTCCTGAAGCAGTCGTCACTCCTAGAGCTGCAGCAGTGCCTGCATGTGCATTAGGGTACATCGTAAGAGTCGCACCATCCATAAGTTCGCTACTTTGGGCAACTGTTAATTCCCAACCATCACGATCAGCCCGTAGGTCGGTAACTGTCACCCTGTTTTCAAATTCATTTTCGTCCTCATCTACAAGTTTTTCAGCCAACAAGGTTTGGGCCTCCGTTGAGAATTCTGTTTGTCCAAAATCAAGTGGCGACACATAAAGGATGGACAAGCCATCTCCTAACTCAGGGTTTCCTTCCTCTGGATCAATTGGTGGTTCTGGTGATTCCGGATCAATCGGTGGAATCCCTGGTGGAGTTGTTGGTAAAGTAACTTCTCCTGTTACTGGAGACTCTGCATTCAGTGCATCTGGATATGTGGTTGCCGCTGAAGCTTGTAAACTTGTTCCTACTAATGTTGTTATAAGTGCCATGGTGCTCATCAAATGAATTTTTTTCATGATTTTTCCTTCTTTCTCTTCAGTTTAAATTTAGTTCATTTTCTATAGTAAGTGAGAATTCCTACTTACATCTTTCCTCCGAATTATAACGGGGCATCTGTCAATTCCCATACAAGTGTTGTTGTATATTCCCCAGTGTCAACATCCGTTTCCCCTGGAATAACTAATTGAACTGCCTCATCAGGTTGCGCCATTGCCATTGAAACAGAGTGTCGTGCATACCCCTCTGTCGTAGTTGAAGCAAATAGTTGTGCATCAACACCTACGGTGATTTCTCCTCCACCAACAATCCCCAGTAACGCATTGTTTTCGTGAACAAATGGATTCATCCGAATCTCAGCACCATCTAAAAATTCCTCTTCAAACTTAACAGATAGTGCCCATCCGCTACGTGTGTCATCTGAGCGTCGATCGCGAATAGAAACCATCGGAGAAAAGGAATCCCCGTTGACAGAACGATCGTCAGCAGCATCTAAAATTTGTTCTTCCCCATCTAATGTGACTGATCCAAACTCTAATGGAGAAGCATAGAGAATGTCTAATAGTTCTGGATCTGGATTTGGATTCTCTGGATCTGGATTTGGATTTTCTGGATCAACTGGAGGAACTTCCTCGTCACCGTGAATCGTCACTCTTACAGGGCTTTCTGCTAAACCTGCTGCTGGGTATTCAGTTGCTTGTGCAACAACACCGGAACCCAATAGCGCCAAAATACTCATACTTGCAAACTTCATTTTTTTCATAATTTTTTTCCTTCTTTCTTTTTTTTTAGAATGTACAACCCAAGTACCACCAATATTCCACCACTGCCGACAAGCCTCATATCGTTGCTTGTACCTGTTTGAGGAAGGGTGCCGCCTGGGGGCTTCCCACCATTTCCATTGGTAGTCGAATCCGTTGTCTCCTCTGAGGAGTCTTCTGGATTAATGATTGTTACTCGCACGTCTGATCCCCTACGGGGAATACTATCCCGTAATGCGTCGGCTCTCCCTACTGTGGGTGCGAGTATCGGTAGAAAAACACCGATAAAAACTATTACTTTTATGATCTTCCGCATAGGTCTCCCCTCACTTTCACCATCTTATTATCAAATTTGGATCAGCAACATAGAATATCACGCTCTAATTCATCCACATATTCGATAGCCTCCCTATCTTCCCAACAACCAAACGAAATATTTCAACTTTCTATTCCTGTCAGGGTTGAGTCAAAAGCGACGATTCGTTCTAGTTGCACCCCTCTCTCTTTTCGGCTCCAGTAATTGACACTACACACATTTTAAAAACTGCAGTAGGCATCACACACCCTCTTCCCCTATAGATTTTTCAATACTTTTTTTTAGAATATGAATATTCCACTATTCATCCTACCAACACTCCCCTGCTCCCACACACTTTTTTTTTCCTAATCTTGGACAAAAACTAAACGTAGTAAACACTTGTGCTACTATCTTCATAGACAATTAACAACGTCTCCTTTATGAACTTTCTACTGAAGAGATGCTTAGTCCCCAGCCACTCCTGTTCCTCTGAGAAGTTACGACGTTTACATTTCGCCTGTTTGTAGCATCATAAAAATACACATTAACTTTATTGGTAAATATACTTTTTATTCAGATACAGGGATAACTTATCATAAATCACACGTACTAAATCCATCGAAAAATGGACAAGAAAAGGCAACTGTTTGGATTTAGAATCTTATTGAGGATTTCTGTCCAGTAGATTCGCGAACCCAAAAATACACTGCAAGGGTGTGACATAAGCTAACTAGTTACGCTCTCCCAAAAATAAGGAGCCCTCGAAAATCAAGTGATTTTTCGAGAGCTCCTTATTTCTCTATTCATTTTTGGTAGATCAAGTCCCTATTTGGGTCAATTTCATCACATTGATTACCGTAATGAGCAAGCCAGACTATATCCACGTCAATCTTTCTCCATCCAGATATTTTTTTGATTTAGGGTACCAACAATTTGAATATAAACCTGAGGATCTGAATGCTTACCCATTTTACGACTATCTTCCTGTGTAACAAACCTTAACGACTCTTTAGGTACAGTGCCCCCGATGTCAGGTGTGTGTGTGGTAATAATTACTTGAGTATTCTCGGCTTTACTCAATTCTAGCAACGAGTTTATAAGCATTTTTTGGTTGGATGGATGCTGTGAAGTTTCGGGCTCCTGAACCTCACACGGCTTTCTATCGATAATTTTATTTGCAGAAAATTCATATTCCACTATAGTTTAAGGTGACTTTTTAAGGTAAATTGATTGGTTCTAGTTCAAGTATTTTTCGGTATTTATTTACTTTCAAAAGTTGCTCTTTTGATAAATCGAGCTTTAATAGATATTTTTGAATGATTTCTTCTTTTATCGCATGAATTAGTTGGTGGACTGGCTCTAAAACTAAAGTCAAATTCCAATAACTATCATCTTTTGTCTTATACCAAGGAATCTTATGGTGAAGGTGAAAATTACCTGGTTCCAATACTTCTCTTGTTACAGAACATTTCCCACCTTGACCAACGAATAAGGAAATTCGATTGTCATTAACTTCGATATTACCTCGTTTTCCTTTGATTAGATAATTCCTTAACCAAGCCAACATAGTTTCATCTACAGCTTTTTGGTTCTGATGAATGAGCACTCGCCCCTCCTTGTTATATTTATTGATTCTATGATTTTTCAATCTTGCATTTTTAGTTTTGATGAAACCAATAGGAAGAATTGGATAGTCCATAATATAACGTACCATTTCGCTTTTCAGATAAGGCAAAATTCCTTTGTCTTTTCCAAGATAGCTTCCTTTATTTGAATAACCATATGTTTTTAGCTGGTTATACATGACAAGATTTAGTTGATATTGGATAGGAATAAGACAATCGTTGACATCCGTTGCTACCTTATAATTTTAGTTGTTTATGATAGTTACTATTCCTAGTAGTTCTTGTTTTGCTTTCAGAACTAGTGGGGACGAGTTTTCCAAATTAATTTCACTTAGTTCCACCCATATTTCCGAATCAGAATCATTTAAGCCATCTTTTAATGAAGAAGGCAATAATTGTTTATTTACAGCCAAGTCTATTTCAACATCATAAAATGCCATGATATGATGAACCATAAAATCTTTTTTTTCTTCCTTGACAAAAACATCATACATTCTAGGATTGGAGTAGCAAAATATACTATAACCTGTTTCTTCTAGAAATTCTCTTGTCAAGGTTTCAGTTAATCCTTCACCAATTTCTTGGCTGCCTCCGGGAAGATCAAGTCTTCCCTTGTAAGGTCCGGCATTCTTCTCAATACACAACAATTTATTATCTTTAAAGCATACCCCGTAAACTTCAAAATGACTGGTGATATCCTTTAATCTATCTCCTTAAATAATATTTCATCAATATAAAAACTATCTTTGAATACTCCAAATCCCATATTACTTTTGCCATATAAAACTTGAATAGCCTCTCCTTAAAAGAAATTGAGTCTCACATCCATTGCATTTTTAGCTAGTTTATAACCTGATTCATCGATACCAGAAAAAATTTCTAGCGGAGAAATGTAGTATTTCTTCCCATTCGCAAACTCATAGAAGTCCTGATTTGTAAATAAGTTATAAGCCAAAGCAAGCAGTCTTTGCTCACCGCCAGATAAATGACCATCAAACCAGATTTCACTATTGATCTCTTTTCCTTTAATATTAACTAACGTGTGCCGTTCATTGAACAGTCTATCATCACCAGACAAAATATACACTAAGCTTCTCCAGTACGGATCATTAAGATCCTCAAATCCTAATTCATTCATCATGTCAGCGAATTTCCCAATGTGTTCTTTGTTTAAAAATAATTCTTCCATAATATCTTCCTCCTAGGTTCTATACCAATCAAGTGTAATCTGATTATTTGAATTCGATTTTTGCTTTTTTAAAATCAAAATATTTTCCTGATATCCAGTCTTCAGTTCCGTTTTTTTCATTTGTTCTGTGGATTACATCTCCTTCATCTTTTAAGGCATAAATTGACTCCAGAATTTCAATTACTTCAGTTTCTGTAAATACTCCCACTTCTTCCTTCTTTTGAGTAAAGCATAAATTTTCAGTAGCAGCATCCACACTCAAAAATCCAATAAGCTCTTTTGAAAAGTGGCTCAAGACAATGACTGTCCATCCTTTCTTTCGCTTATTCTCAAAAGAAATGAGATTCCCTTCAGTCTTCATTCTCATTCACCAAAATAAACTGATTTCTCCCATAGACCATCTCATATTCTCGGTGACATGAGTTACATAAGTAACGCCCATTCGCATACAAACGATCCCCTTTTCTTTCTCTTGCTTGTTTTGCTAACTCACCGCAATCACATTTGATCCAGCTAGGCGGCCAGTATAAGCGCCGATTGTAGGGCGTTATTGGTACTTTCCATTGCCCACCGTAACATTGTCTTTCTTCAGCCATCTTTATAAGTCCCCTTTCAACATACGATTAAGTACCTAATCGATCCTTATCCTTAAAACGGACACCGTCTGCATAACCGGAGTAAAATGCTTCCCGATCCCTCACGGTGTGAGAGGTATCTTTCCCAGGTACCAGTCCAATTTTTTCGACTTCAGCCTGAACCACTTCAGGTACTTGCAAAGCCAATTCATAGCCGTTTGTCAGCACTTGTTTTCGAAATGTTTGCGACAAACCTTTCAAGTATCCTTCCAAATAGTCTTGTTTTAACTGCCATTTCCGTTTGTATTTTCGTCTGATCTCTGGCAACTGAAGAAACTGCCTTGCACAGTAGCTGGCACTACCACGAGCATACTCAAACGTGATTTGAGCAATTTGTACATCGGACATGATCCCAACAAAGTGAAGTTCAATCGGTTTTCCGGACTGATAATAATACCGGACACGAAAATTTTTAGCAATGATCCTCGCTAATCGGTAAAGACATTTTTGTGGCCGGCCTTCATAAATCACCGTATTGATCACTGCTTCTGACTTTTGTTCTTGCTTATAATGAAAAACGTCTGATTCATCGATATTATGCTGAAGCATCAACTCTTGTGCTTTTGCTAAGGCTGACATCGACTCTTCGTCATTGGCATCATTTGCAAGAGCTAATAATTTTACGATTTTCTTTTTGGCTTTTTCATCCATTGGATCTCACCTTTTGTCTGATTTTAGTTTACCACGTATTGGATAACGGTTTCACTGATAAGTGATAGCACTTCAATTAAATAGAAAATAAAGTGCGGTCACTTTCTGAGCGCAGGAATCTCAAATCCCGCTTTTTCTTGCTCAAGCAACATATCTAAAGCGATACACATTAATTTCGATTCACTTTTATTGTACTTGGTGTTCAAGTGCTTCAACCCCTGCTTCCTCTTTCCATTAAGCGTTACAGGAAGACGCGTATTTCCTTTTGCAATGGCCATAACTCGCTCTCCTTCATTGAAACGATCGTAGATCTAATCAAAGACGCAGCGAGCGTGTAACCACACTCGCTTTATCTTTGAATCGACTCTTTTCTACTGATTGTTTTTCATAACTTCCTTGGCTTCTTCTGTAAGTGGAAAGACTTTTGCAACAGCCATGCCACAAGGAATTGCCCCTACAGATTCCTCACAAATGACACCAGCTGCTATCAGTACCTCTTCAATGCCCGTATTTTCAGACCACCCTTTGATTGCGACGAAATCTTGTTTGATTCCGATACTCGTGTTCACCGTGGCCGTGGCAATCAGCTCTTCTTCAGACTGACCTCTTCTTTTCTTAACCAGTTGAATCGCTACATTGTTATTATCTTCATAGTGATCAAATATCACAGTACATTTTTTCTTATTTAAAACGGCATTCATTATTTTTCCTCCTAGAGATAAGGAGTTACAAGATTAAGCTCTGATTATTCAGTGGTTTCTTCTTTTAATTGATCCGCAAGTTTTGTAAGCTTGGCGGCATTATCAAATCGCATTCTTTCTATAGAAGACCTTTTATGAGCAAGATCTGCAACAGTTGTTGCGGCAACTCCTGATTTTTTTTGAATTTCATACAATGATTTTCCACTTTCAAAAAGCAACCATTCTATTTTATCTTTATCTGCGTACATCTTTTTTCCTCCTGAAAGGAGTATGACAATTAAAACTTGCCACTACTCACAATTATGGTATATTTTGAGTAGTAGCATTCCCGTCAAAGGATTTGTTACTTGCGCTTGTTCTGACCCACTCAGAATAAGTGCTTTTTTATTTTGCAGTAGTGATCCCTCCCTTTTTTATCCGTATACCGGATCTTCAGATAGTTATAGATCCTTTCTAAAAATTAAACATATCGGTATACCGTTGTATTTATTATACCACGGTATACCGATATTAACAATCTATTATTACTTTTTTTGATTTTAATGGTCAAAAAAGTTGATTTTAACCAATTTGGAAGTGTTTTGCTATGAAATAAATGACGGATACAGTAACCGAATTTCCAGCTTGTTTGTACAACTGACTGTCCGAAGTTTTTTGATCGTATCTGCAGTTATAGTGATCAAGCCGATTACTGATTATTTCTTCAGCGATCTGCCTACTACCGAATTTCGCTGCCAAAAAGGCCCAATCAGGAAACGACTGCAGTCGCCAACATTCAAGTGGTGTTAGTTTCCGGATCTGAAAATCATCGGTTACTACGGCTTGCTGATCACCTGTAACGACGGTATTTGCTTGCTGATTTCCCACACGTCCCCGACGTTTTGTAGATTTAGGATAAGCGAAATTAATACTATCGCCTGGTAGTGCTGCAGTATAGCCTTTTTTCGTGGCTTCTTTCACCAGTATTTTGGGTTCGTGGCCGCCACCACTCATGGTGGTAAGTGTAGGGCATAGCCCTTCTACGGAATGGATCGCTGCAGCTGATCGATAGGAACCATCGATCGACCCTGCCACGATAATTCCGTGACGATCTTGTGTGGTCAAGGTAAACATCGGCGCTTCATTTTCCTTCATTCTACGGCCGTTTTGACGAATAGTAGCTTTATCTGGCGTTAGGATCGGGATCGCAATTTTATTTCCTTCTCCTTTGTTTGTGGTGATCGTAGGACTAAGTCCTGAAGCGTCATACACTTGGCCATTCATTCCGCCACCGCTTGGATTGACGTTGCCAACAACGATTTGTTTCGGTGTTTTGTAGTCCGTTGCGGTCAAAGTCCCCATCAGACCGTCCGTATAGTACGTTCTTTCTCGTGTAAATCGACTTAAATCATTCGCTGCATGTGTCGTTCCAGCTAAATGGATCCTTCCTGATTTTTGATCAGCTGATCCTTCTTCTCTTGTGAGAGGAAAAATCTTTTTGGTACCTGCTCCTCTAAGATGTCCGACAATAAATACACGCTCTCTGTTTTGGGCGACAAACTCTTTGCTGTTAAACAGTTGCCATTCCACGTCATACCCCAATTCATCCAGGGTTCGGAGGATCGTCTCAAACGTAGCCCCTCGTTCATGGTTGAGGAGTCCTTTGACGTTTTCAAGGTATAAAAGCTTAGGTCGCAAGATAGATGCGAAGCGTGCAATCTCAAAAAAGAGAGTTCCTCTAGTATCTGAAAAACCTTTTCTTTTTCCTGCAAGGCTGAAAGCTTGGCACGGAAATCCTCCCGTGATAATGTCCACACGTCCGATTCCTCGAATAAATCCATCTGAAAGTTTTGTGATATCATGCATTTCTACCTCCTGTTTTGTGTTAAAAATTGATTGATAACTTTTTCTGGCATGGCCATCGATCTCACAATACCCAACACATCGGTAGCCAGCTTGTTCCATTCCTAAACGAAATCCTCCGATTCCTGAAAAAAGATCTAAAAAGGTGCCTTTATTTTCTGTTGTACCATTTTCCATTGTTCACTCAGTTTCTTCATGCGCATGAAAGGTATTTCAAGTACCTGATGGATTAAGAATACCGAGAAAATGGATGGTTAAATTACGGAACAATGGTGGTACTTATACCTTTTTTAAGAAAGAAAAGAGACCTTTTGGCTCTCCACGTTAGTCATTTGAGGAAAACTAAATAAAAACATCATCAAAAATTAAACATATAATTCTTATTAAAGGAGCAAAGTATTCTGTTCAGCCTATAGAAGTATGTTTGAAATATATCTGCAGGTTTGAAAAAGGAACTGGAAAATCAGTTGATGGAAGTGAAAGTTCGTACTGATCGTAGAAAACACCTCGAATAATATAGTTTCAAAAATATGATAATTAATGGACAAGTTAAACATAAAGCAATTAAAAAAGAGGTCTTCCCAATTATTGGAAACCTCTTTTTTATGAAAACAAAAAGTTATGCTGTTAAAGGCAACTTATTTGAAATAAACAAGAAAAGAAATAAAATTTACCATCATGTATCGGAATATAGAAACAAATAAACTTTGGCTTAGTAGGAAAACTGAAAATTTTACGTGTTGACTATTAAATCTATTTAACTGTTGAAAAAATAAAAGAAATATCCTCTGCACTTTCTTTCATTCCTCGGTTTAACCAAGTTTCAACCCATCCGTAAAGCATGTATATGACATATGATTTCATATACGCTTCCATTGCAGTGGACTCAGGGGTAAGATCCATGGAATCCGTCATAATATCCTTAAACAAATATAATAGTCCCTGTTCATTTAATCTTTGGTAAAAAACTTTATTATCCTCACAATGAGAGAAAATAGACTTTAGCTTTTCAGAGAATGACAAATCATTTTGTCCAGTCACTGCAGAAAACCAACTTTTAGATAGATCTTTAAGATGCTTTTTTAAAATATCTTCTTTATTCTCAAAATTTCTATAAAAGGAATTTCTACTAACCTCAGCTTTTGTAATAATTTCACTAATAGATATTTCCTGCCATTTTTTATCTTGAAAAAGGATTAGTGTAGCTGAAATGATTTGGTGGATAACATATTTGTTTCGCTCTTTGTTTCCCATGATGGAACAAACTCCTCCTTTTGTACCTTTTTCCTTTTTATATTGTTTTGTTTTTTAATGCGGTGGTATAATTGTACCCTCAACAATAAAGAAAAACAAGAGGAGCTTTTATGAATATTACAAGTAAGAGAACTATAATACTTTTAATTGTTATAGCAGCAGGAATTGTATTAGGAAGGTTAGCTGTTAGAGCTGTACTAAACTTTCTAATGGGTGGAACACTATTCGGGGGAGATTTTTTATAATGAAAAAACACAATGGGAGATTGAAATGGTTTATGATTTATACCTTTGCGTTTATCTTAGCTTTTGTAGGTTCGGTAGTTGTTAAGATGACCTATACACCGAGCTGGTCTAAAAATTACATGGTTCAGTGGAGCGAAAAAGTAGGAACAATCCACAAGGATATAGCCTATGGTACAGAGGAATCCAATAAATTTGATTTGTATCTTCCATCGAATACTACAAAAAATTCATACGGACTTGTTGTGTATCTTCATGCAGGTGGTTTTGCAACGGGAGACAAAAAGGACGATAAAGAGATGCTTCAATGGCTCGCATCAAAGGGATATGTTGCGGCAGGGATTAATTATACCTTAAGAAATGAGAATAATCCTAAAGCAAGCGTATATACACAATCTCTTGAAATTAAAAAAAGCATTCCAAAAGTAATAGAAATAGCAAAGGAATTGGGTTATAACATTGATAAAATGGCATTAAGCGGTGGCTCTGCAGGTCACACACTTGCCATGATTTATGCTTATCGTGATGGAAAAGAAGCTCCTGTGCCAGTAACTATGCTTTTTGGAGCTGTAGGGCCCTCATCTTTTTACAATGAAGATTGGTCAAACTATGGTTTAAATAAGGACGATGAAGAAACAAGGAAAGCAGCCGCAGATCTATTTGGTGTAATGGCTGGAAAAACAATAGAACCTGAAATTTTAGGTACCAACAAATATGATGAAGAAATAAAGGATATTTCTGCTCTTCTTTGGATCGACGAAAATACCGTCCCCTCATTATTAGCTTATGGTAAATTTGATAAGGTTCAGCCGTTTGAAGCATCAAAAAGATTAAATAAAAGACTTGAAAATTACAATGTTCCTCACGATTATTTGGTCTTTGAACATTCAGGTCACGGGCTTCAAAATGATTCAAAGATGATGAAGTTATATTATGAAAAAATCGAAGACTATTTAGAGAAGTATTTACCGACGGAGGAGTAAGTAGATGAAAAGAGGAATTAAAATGCTTTTTAAAGTTTTTGGGATTATAGTACTTATTATTTGCGTGATATCAATAGGATTGGTAATGCTAGCAAAACATAAAGAAGAAAACTATTATAAATATACAAAGGTTTCCGGAAATTTAGAAAAAAAATATACAGCAATGGGCAGTGAAGAAGTTTCATATAAAGAGTTTGACACAAAAGATGAGGTTATGAAAAAAATTGCACTTTGGTATCCTAAAAATATGGAAACTGGGAATAAAAAATATCCAATAGTAGTCTTTGCCAATGGAACTGGCAGCACGTCAAAAACTTACAAATCATTTCTGAGTCACCTTGCCTCTTGGGGGTTTATTGCGGTAGGAAATGGAGATCCAAACACACATACTGGAAAATCCATGAATGACACAATAAGCTTCTTAATTAAAGAAAATAAAAATAAAAATAGTATGTTTTATCAAAAGTTTGATGTAGAAAATATAGGGATAGGCGGCCATTCCCAAGGCGGTCCGTCGGTATTCAATATGGCTGGAAAACAAAGCAATAAAGATAGAATTAAAGCTGTGTATGCAGCAAGCCCTACTTCTTCTTACCACACAAACATTTTCAAAGATGGCTGGGAATATGATCTGTCGCTTATTGATGCTCCAACATTTATGACAGCAGGTACAGGATCTTTTGACTCAGGTACGGCTCTAAGTAAGAACATCCAGTCCGATGAAAAAGCAGGAATTATGCAAGGTATCACTCCCTTATGGAGCTTAGAAGAAAATTTAGAAGATTTGCCGAATAACATCGACAAGGCCTTTGCAAGAAAAAAAGAAGTTGATCATGGAGATTCTTATTTACAATTTGATGGATATATGACCGCTTGGTTCAGGTACTACCTAATGAATGACACTGAGGCAGGAAAAGTCTTTTATGGCGAATCACCAGAACTATTAAAAAATGATTTATATCAAGATGTTAAGGTATTAAAGCATCAATAAAACACAAAATTAATTATCAACAGACGATAACAAGAACATTAAAGAACTTTTTTACAAAAGAAAAGCGATTTTTTTGCCCTCCACGTTCCAACCGCCTCCACCACTTAGGAGGGCAAAAAAATAGACGTGCAAGCCACGTCTGTAGAGCAAAAGGTTGATATTTCACTGAAATCTTGCTATAATTACTATGTAAAGAGGAGTTGCGCTAACAACTCCCCTACAGCACCGTTTAAGACGGTGGCAGTACTATTATTTAAACGAAAATAACCGTGACCTGCTAAAGTAGACGGTTATTTTTTTTTGTCATTTTTCACTGCTGTTAGGATGCCAAAGATGATCGTTGCGATTAAAGAACCGAAACTAATCATTAGCCCTAATGCTTCAGCTACAGACAAAAGGCTTCTCCTTTCTAAAGAGTGAACACTTACTTTCATAAGCATCACCACCTTCCAAAAGATAGCCACCGTCACAAACTTTACTGTACTCATATTATACCATAACCCACGCTAAAAACCTAGATTTATCAAGGTTTTTAGCGTTTTTTTATCGACATTATTCAAGCAAAAAGCTTGTTCCTTCAGTCGCTCCAGCCACCACCACCGCTCCTTCAGAAACCGTGTTGTTGACACAACCCGAAGTGATCAATAGAAAAAATTACCAGCATCAGGCAGAGATCTCTTGTTCTTTTAAAGCTAAAATAGACAAAGCATTCGCAAACTGCAGTAAGCTGGATTGAGAATCATCGACGATCACATTTTTCTGATAATGGATCCGATCGCTCACATGATTGATTGATAATCCGTAGACAAAACGCATCAAAAAAATCTTTCGTCTCCGATCGGTGATTTCTGGTTTATATGGATGGCTAATGGCCGTAAGACCCAAAGAAAACAAGTGGTGAAAATAAAGAAACTCTTGTTTGAACTGCTGATTTTCTTGAACAAAGCTAGAGTGTTTGATTTCTGGTATATCTTGGTCTAAGAGCGAATACGTTGAATGGATCGGCGGCATCCTCGTCAATCCCATCCTTTCTCTTGAAACAAGATAACTAGAGAGCATCGATCCGATCTCTCCTTTGGTTTTTTCCCAATCGATCACCTCTTTTGCAGGTAATTCAAATTGGTGAACATCAAATAATCGCACATTATTCCTCTTTTCGTGATAGGTGATACAAACAGTTGTCGTTTGAACCTGAATTTTATATCAAAAAAGACCTGGGGTTTCCAGGTCTTTTTTCGTCTTTGTTTCTCAAAATGGCAAATCATCGTCTGGTAAATCGATTGCCGAACTGCTTTGTGCAAATGGATCCGTTTCTTGTTTAGGTAGCGGTGGCGGTGTTGGTTTGCTTTTTTCAGCTGTTTCGTTGGATTCATTCGCACGCTGCTCAGACACATCTTTTGACTCCATTAATTGAAACGTCTCTGCCACGATTTCTGTGACGTACACTCGCTGTCCTTGTGGGTTATCGTAAGATCTTGTCTGAATACGTCCAGTCACGCTGAGAAGCGTCCCTTTCTTGGCGTAATTGGCAAGGGTTTCGGCTGGTTTACGCCAAATGACACAATTGATGAAGTCAGCTTCTCTTTGACCGCTTTGATTGGTAAAATTTCGATTCACGGCCAAAGTGAACGTGGCCACTGCAGCCCCGTTCGGTGTAAATTTTAATTCTGGATCTCTCGTTAATCTTCCTACTAATACGACGTTATTGATCATGCTTTATTCCCTACTTTCTTCGCTTTTTTTGGCGCATTGACAAATGATACAAAAGTGATCTGTCCGGTATCGCTCAACTTGATTTTTGCATTATAGGTCGTCTTGTCTGCTTTTTTGATTCCTGAAACCACGGTTTCTTTCCCGACTAACAAATCCTTCAGATTGGTTTTCGTCAATTTTTTCTTCCGGAACTGATCAGATAACGTAAACGTACAGTCGGGATAATTCGAACAACCGTAGAAAGACTTTTTCAACACCACATTTCCGCCACATTTCGGACATTTACCGATCGTCTGCTTATCAGCTTCTCTTTTGACTTCCGCTTGGTAGGTGTGGAAATTCAACTTCTGCACATCATCTGGCACGTGTTCGATCAAATGCACGATAAACTTCTTGATATTGGCAATAAAGGTCTCTTGATTCCCTTCTTTTTTCCCGATTTTCTTTAAGTATGTTTCCCATTTTGCCGTCATTTCAGCACTCGTCAATAAGTGCTGGCTTTCGACTGCCTGGCACAATAATTTTCCTTTTTCGGTAACGATCAATTTATTTTTTTCTACTTTGATATATTCTTTTTGCTTCAATGTTTCAATAATGCTCGCACGTGTTGCTTCTGTACCGATTCCTTCGACTTCCTGAAGGATCTTGATCGCTTGTTCATCATCTACGGTCTTATTAGCCGTTTTCATTGCTGTAAGCAACGTGCCTTCAGTAAATGGTTTCGGTGGCTGCGTCTCTTTCTGTACGCTTTTTACCTCCGCTTGAATCGCTTCACCGATCATCACAGCTGGTAATGTTTGGCTCTCTTCGTTCTCCTTGTTGGTATCGGCTTTGAATAGGATTTTCCATCCCTCGACTTTTGGCACTTTTCCCGTCGCTTTAAAACAGAGATTTGATACCCTGGTTTCTATTACGGTTTCTTCATACGTGTAATCTGGTAAAAACATGGCGATCGTTGTTTTCATGACGAGCAGATAGATTTTCTTTTGTAGATCATCTAATTTATTAAAGGCTGACTCACTTGCGACTTGCTTCGTTGGGATAATGGCGTAATGTTCTTGCACCTTACTACCATCGACATATCGCTTTCTTGGCTGATCTTGTGCCATGGGTTCATCTATGGATAAAAAACGGGCATAACTGTCGTAATTCGCTTTTAAGTACTGAAATTCACTGTCTGTAATAAATGGTGTATCTGTTCTTGGATAGCTCAACAATTTTGCTTCATACAGTCCTTGCATGGCTTTCAACGTCTGACTGGCTGTTGCTTTGTACAGCTGATTGATTTTTGACTGCAGGCTGCTCAAAGAGAATAAATTGGGACTATTCGTTTTCTTCATTTTTGTTTGAAGATCTTTGATCGTTCCTGGTTGTATGCCGATTGCAGCGCCCTTAGAAGAAACAAAGGAAAGTAGTTCCTCTTCAGTGGAAAAACGTTGTGACGGGCTTAATAGGGCTTTGAACGAGCCATTCGTTGCCTTGATCAATGATTCGATTTCATAAAATGGTTCTTTTTTGAAATGCTCGATCAGTTGTTGGCGTTGATAGATCATGTAAAGCGTTGGTGTTTGTACCCGTCCAAGAGAAAACGTTCCATTTGCCCCTTTTGAACGAAGATTCAACGTGTAAAGCATACTCCCGTTCATGCCAATGAGCCAGTCGGCAATTTGCCGTGTCTGTGCTTCTTGATAAAAAGGATAATAGTTCATTCCTGGTTTTAAGTTTTGAAACCCACTGCGAATCACATCTTTTTCAAGACTGTTGATCCATAAACGCTTGTATGTTTTTTTAGTAGAAAAAGCGCCTGATTCATGAATGATCGACCAGGCGATATTTTCCCCCTCTCGATCGCTATCTGTTGCAATAATGATCGTATCGGCTTTCTTTAGCAGTCCGGAAACGATCTTAAATTGTTTTTTCTTGTCAGCTGCGACCTGAAAATCATATTGTTGCGGAAAAATAGGCAATGCATCCAATGCCCAATTCTTCCATTTTTCATCATAATGTCCTGGTTCTGCTAATTCGACCAAATGGCCGAAGCCGAAGGTGATAAAGGTCTCATCTGAAAAAATTGGATCTTGGATCTCAAAAAAGCCATCCTTCTTCACGCTATGCTTTAACGCACCAGCATAGGAAGCTGCTTGACTTGGTTTTTCTGCTAAAATTACGGTAGTCAATACGTACACACCTCTTTTTTTGTGATTGATAATCAGTATAACGAAAAATGGTTTAGATTTCTTATAAACCAGGAATCAGGGCGATAAAATTATAAGCACTATGAACGATCATCGAGCCATAGGCTTTTTTTGTTTTGAGTGAAACCCACGAATAGACCAGGCTATTTAAAAAATAGGGCAGTAGAAAAACCTGCCCATGTAAAACAGAAAAAATGAAACTAGAGAAAAGAACTGCAGCTGGTAAATTCGTACGTCGAATCAAAAAAGGCAATAGTTTGACCCGTATCAAGTATTCTTCAATGATCGGTGCCAATACAATAGAGAACGTTGCGGCAGAAATGGAAATTCCGTGTCTTGCTTCAGGAAGTCTAGGAAGATACGTTGAAAAAAATTGTTCGCCGATCCACATACTAAGAAGGGATAGCACAACGGCCATCCCTATTCCCTGAATGATTGTAAAAATCATTCGTTTCATCCGTTCACCTTCTTCATAAGCTCAATGCTGGTTCAGATTCGAGAGACTTTTTTCTTTGATTTTCGCCCTCGTTTACCTGATAGACCAGCTCATTGTTCCAATCCCATTTTTGCGTTTCTTGTCCGACCGGAGCTTGCGGAAACTCTGCTTGAAATTCAATCGGTTGTTTTTCTTTTTGATTGTAAGTGAATTTTTTAAATCTCTCCAAAAATTCTTTCCCAGAATTATCATTATCGACACAGAAGGATATTTCTTCAACTCCTGAAGGCGCTACACGCTGTGACTCTTCTAGATAATAGTAGACCGTTTCCGGCTTCAAACCCTCCATAGAAACAAACCAGGTATCCTGCAGATCAGATTTATTTAGTGTCATATAGCTCATAAGATCAACGCCAGATTCAAAGAATTTCAACCGTTTAGGTTCGCCATTTCTAACGTTAAATCCAACAAAATTATCGGAACCTGGTTCGATTTTTCTCCAGGTTGAGTCTTTGATCGTTCCCTTTTCACTGTTTCCACAGATTTCCCCTTGATTATTCCAAATCAATACTAGGTTATTACGTTTATCTTGTCGTAAAAACCCTTTGTTATGAAGAACATTTACAAGCTCTTCATCAATGCAGCGTTCCTCTATTAAATATTTTTTTGCTCGAACAAAAGGCCGTTCATTTTCTTTATCATATTTGTAGTCAATTTTTTCTTCTGGTACAAATTCCGTTGCGTCATAATCATTGTCTGTAATATGTCTAACGGCTTCTTTAAAGTCCTTAATTCCAACAATCTTTTGGACAAAGTCAATCGGCCCTCCGCCAAAATGTCCATTATTTTCAATAAACAAATTTTTGGGGGCTGTAATAACTACAGAATGATTGTCTGCAATACGATATTGTTTGGCAGAATCTTTTTTTAGGTCAATGCCATTTTTATGAGCGATATCTAGGATCGATACCGTCTTCGCAAAAGCAATCTCTTCCGAGAACGTTTTGTACGTCTTTTGTGATTTGGTCAGCTTTTGTTTTTCTACCGTGGGCGCTTGCTCTTGTTCTTTTTGTTCCAATTCTTGTTGGATCATAAGTTGCGTATCGATCTGTTCAATCATTTGGCGAGAGAACACTTTCACCTCTTCCATTTGAGCCAATTTATCCTCAACGGTCTGTCCATTCTTTGTCCAAGCCGCAATATAAGGAATCGATTCTTCTTTCGTATCAATGCCGTAATGGTGGGCAACGATATACGCAGCCAGCTCCGCTTGAAATTCTTTGACTGAGCTAGAATAAGTCGAGTTACTCGTTTTTGAGTGAAGCTTTGCATGTGCCAATTCGTGGATCATGGTTGGCACTTGTTCTGTTTGAGTAAACCGAGGATTCATGAAAAGCATTTCTGAGCCATCGATGCCCTGACCATATGCTCCTTTTGCGGTTCCTAACACTGGCGTAACAGTCGTTAGATCATCAATGATCGTTAGGCCTTCTGATAAGGCATAGGTTTCTAATGATTGGTATAATAGTTTCGTGTTTGTGGCCTTCTTCAAATCAAAGTTATAAGGACGATTAGGGAAAATTTTCGGCAGATCATCGGCTGTGGCCGTCGTCTGACTAATGTCAAAGACCGGCACGTTTTTGAATGCCCTTCTTTCTTCTATTTTCAATTCTCCTTTGAGAATCTTCTCTTTTTGTAGCTTAGTGGCTTTCGATAATGATTGCGTACGTCCCTGTTCGTTGATAAAACACTTATAGGTCGTTGGCGCTAAAACCCGTATGGCTTTTTCTCCCTTGCGAATAAAAAAGCCAGCTTCTTTGAATTTTTTCGCACCGGCCACAGCGTGAGCATGAGGTAATTGCTTTTGGATCAATGCCGTATTTTTTAGTGAGTAATTGTAAAACTTACTCATAAACGCACCTAATTCTAAGACGTCTTCCGGATCATCAAAATGATTCTTGATATTTTCCATGGCATCTTTGACGAGTTGGTCGGTTTCTTTTTTTAGTTCCTCGGCCGATTTTCTTTTTTTGACTGACCGTTTTTCTTCAGAGTGTTCAACTTTCTTTTGAGTATCTAGGCTATCGATTGTGAGTTTCCCTTGTGTCAAAGGTAATGCCGTTCCTTTATAGTAATCACTCGGATCAAATTCGATCAGTCCATGATCAATAGGCACGCCCATATAAACATTATTTTGTTTTTTATAGTCATTCCATTGGCTAATAAAAGAGGAAAGATATTTTGGATTCAATCGGTTATTTACCAAAAAATCAGCATTCAATTTCTCTTCCGCTTCTTTATGATCTTGACTGAACCAAATATTTTCTTCAGTTAATTTCGCATGTAAATCAAACTCATAGGACGCTACTGTACTTTTAAAAATATTTTCCTCATCCGTAAAGATTCTGAAAAAAGCCCCTTCTGCATGGTTTTCAATTCTTAAATAGTAAGCTGCTTTTGAACGTTCGTTTGTTACGGCATTCGTCTTATCTTTTGCAGCTAACGATTCAAGCTTTTTATAATAGTCTTGGTTACTATTGACCCCGTCCCCGACGTCTAAACGAAACGCATCGCCGATTTCTCCATCTTTAATTTCCTGAAAGTAAAATTTATAATACCCACTTTCCATTGGTCGATCTAAACGTTTGATTTCTTCGATCAAAGGTTGTGAAACGATCTCTCCTTCAAAATTACGAATGCTTTCCGACCCCTCGTTAAATTCCACTCGATAGAAATGGTTCAAGGCAGCTTCTTGATCTTTTGTAGCGTTGGGTACCTCTGTAGTGTCACCCGTTAGTTCGTTTAAAATATCAGAAATGACCGACTGTTCTGCTTCCGTTTTTGCGGCATACCGTTGAGAAGATTCGAATGTTCCCGACTCCGCTAATTCAACGGCCAGTTTTCGATAGCCTTTTACAAAGTAGATCATTGGATTTTTTTTCCATTGTGTCAGACGTCCACTTTCAATCATTTTTTGTGCTTGTTCATTCATATGTTTATCCGCCCTTTCTGATCGACGCTTCAATTCTTCTAACTCAACCAGTTGCTTTTCGTATTTCCGAATCGTTGCGGCCGAATACATCGAGTTTCCTTGTTTGGCTTGTTCGATTTCTGCTTTGATCATTGGAATGTTATCAATGCTCATGATTAGACCGCCTTGCTTATTTAGTCCGAGTGCTTTGCGTTCCTTTTGGTGTTCCAGCATCGAGATCCGTTCCTCTTGTGCTTCTATTTCACGAAGCAAAGTTCTAGCCCTACCTTCCAGCTGCTCTTGCCTATTAAAAAAAGATCGGCCATTTGCTTTGTCATTCATCGGCTGACCGTTTGTTTGTGCTTGATGATCAAAGACTCTTGAAATTTGCGCACTGTACTCTCTCTTCAGACGTTCCAACTTTCTTTTTGCTCTTGCTAATCGACTATTGTCCGTTTCTTGTTGATCATTGTCCTGTTGTTCCATCAACTTTCCCTCCAAAAAAAGATCGGCTTTCGCCGATCTTCTTTTTTTATTCTGCTATTTACTGATTGAAAGCAGCCACCTTCAATCTGAAAAAAATTTTTCTACGGCTGGTTTTGACTTTATTTTAGATCCAGCTGAACGATCAACGGCTCCCCTTCTTGCGTTGCTTCATCCAACATTAAAGAATAAACATCGGCATCCTCTTTCGTGATACGTACCTGTTGCGCACTCATTTCGCCAGCACCCACTTCTTGAATACGCATCGTTTGGTTTTCTGGATCCACGCTATTGATAAAGTAATAATTTTCCATGACTTTCCTCTTTCTCCTAATTGAATAGGTCTGACTCTTGACTCATTTTGGCTTGGTCGATTTCACGCTGCAGCTTTTCAAAAGCTACTTTATTTTTGAATTGATCAAATTCATTGCTCGTCACCCGTTCCAGGTGTTTGACTTGATTTGTGACCGACCGACGATACTTGAATGATTCCTTAAATGGTTTGGTTCGCTCACTTGGATTTCTTTTTGGCGGTGATCGACTTTCATTTGTATCTTTCCTCATGAAGTAATCATGTTTAAGTTTCGCGTACGTTTCTTTGTTTGGATTTTGTTGCCCTGATACCGAAGATCGATGGAAAGGTTGGTCTTGTTGGGAAGAATCATTTTCCTTTTTTAGTTCTTGGAGGATACTGTTTCCTAATCGATAGTAGATGCCATCCGGCCCGTACATTCGGCCATCGTAAAATGATTTTTTCTCTTTGTTAGGATCTCCCTCACCATAAGTAGCTTTCTTGAAAATGTCTTCCTCTTTTGCCAGCTGTTTGAACTCTTCAAAGTGGCCATTGTCTTTCATCAATGAATCAATCAGCTGGTTCATTGTTTCTCGACTTTCTGGCGTTAAGTTTTTACTATTCCACTTGCTTTGATTCTCCGGCAGCTGTGCTTTTAATTCCTCAAGTAACAAAACACTTTCTTTTTTTGGTGTTGCCATTTCTGTTTTTATTTCATTACGCAGACCATTTCTCAAATCATTCAATCGTTCCAATTCGCTCGAACGATCAAAGATCAGATTCGCAAAAGTCGATTTCATTTTTTCTAATGTTTCATCGGAACGTTGCCCTTTTCGTTCATAGCGATTATGCTCTTTAACAAAAATCATTTCACGGGTAGGTTCGACTTCCGTCGTCGCAAAATGCACGTGAAAGTGACCCGTGTTGTAATGGATCTCACCGACACTGATTGTTGATCCATTTAATTTTTCTTTCTCATAAAGAACGTTCATCATCTTTCGACCGGCCATGATCAACGGTTCCCTTTTTAATTCATTTGAATATGGATTGTAAATGCCTGCTTCAATCAATGCTTTTGTATCGAAAGACACCACATCCTGAAACAAAACAGATTCATTTTTGTTCGCTTGATCGAATAATTCTTTATACTGTTCAACTTCTTTTTGAGTCAGATCATCATTACTAAAATCAAACATTCCTGTATTCAGTGACCATATTTTTTCTTGCGTTTCCTTTTGCATGATATCAATTTGCGCTTTTGATAAAGTCGAATAATCAGCGAGACGTTTGTTGATCTCACCTAGCGATACTCTTTCTTCATCTGTCAATTTTGATTGAGCAAGTAACGCATTTTTTCGATCCATATAATCCAAATAGCCTTCAAATGATTGACTAGGATCGTCATTCGTCATGGCCGTTTCAAAATCAGAAAGGTCTTTTTCTTGATACACTTTCTTATCTTCTCGATCCATATACTTTACATACTCAGAATCAAACGAAATAACAAAACCGCTCATTAAGTTTATATAAGAGCCAGCAGATTGTGCCATGTGATCACCTCGTTCATTTAAATGCCATCAGATTCAAATGCACGATACAAAAGCGCATTATTCGTGTCGACGTATTGTTGTAGAATGTGCTTAAAATCATCTAAACTATCTTTAATCGCATCAACTTCTCGATTATTCGTTAGATCATTGATCATTTCATTTTGAAGAATCTGGTTGATCACTTCGTTTCGAGTGACTTTCTTTCCTGTATTAAAGGTTTGTTTCTTAGCTCGCTGTTCGAGGTACGCAACCAACGGCTCGTTTTCAATTATTAAAGTAAATCTTGGCATGAGAAAACCTCCAGCAATTTAATCATTTTGAATCTTATGAGTGCCTAAAAGAGGTAGAACAATGAAAGAGCATAAGGTGAACGCACCACTCTCATGGAGAGAGTGGGAAAATAGGCTGTGCCTATTGCGTTTCAAGACCTTTAGAGAAGTCACCACACCCTATTTTTTAGTATTCTCCCATGAATACTACTACGAATACTCAGGTAGTCATTTTAGCTATTTTGACTACTTTGCGACTACTTTCGCTGTTACCTTTTTCTTTAGAAAAAATCCTGCTATTAGGTATTTTTGTGAAGATAGGGAGCGACCATTTCTTCGAAACTAAGTTCTTTTTTTGTATCTTCTTTAACAACGTTATTGTCTTTATTTTCCTGATTAATCTGAACTTTTTTCCTATTCTTGAACCGATAATTTTTATTTCGAACAATTTTTTTGCTCATTGTGACTGCTTCTTGATACACATCAGAAGAAAAAAGATCTTGAATTTTTGTATGATCTTGTTCTAGTTTTGCATTCGTCATTACGGACAAAACAGACAAAGAATCCAGCACTTTTTTTTCAAATGATTCTTCTCTTCGCAAACGATTTAACAAATCGATTATGATATATCGAATCAGCGCACCGTCTTTTACACTCTCATCTACGGGCAACCAGAGTTTTAATTCTTCCAAAGCTTCCCTATGTTCTAGATCGATATAAACTTGTAGTTTTTCTTTTGCCATGGTATTCCACCTTTCTTTAGTTTTGTCCTATTAATTCGATTTAGACTACGAAAAGTTTATTTTTTTAATTCATTAATCTTTTCGTTAATTAACTGAATTGTCTTTTCGATATCAGAAATTTTGGTTTGATTATCTGAAATGTTCCCTTTAAATGATTCAATCGTATTCTCCAAACTGGTGATTGAGTCTTCCGTTTTTGCTAACTGCTCTCCGACTTGATATTCTTTTTCTTCAGTGAAAGAAGCAATTTTTTCTCGTGTATTTTTGATTTCTTCGACAAGAGATTTGTTCTCTTCCTCAATCATTTTTCTGTTTAGCTGCTGTAATCGGATATCATTTTCAAGTCCGCTGATTTTCAATTCAGCTTGACTTAAATTTGAAAGATCACTTTTAACGATCGTCGATTTTTCTTGGGATCCATACAGACTAAGCGCTGATTCATCGGAATCTTTGGATCGTTTATACGTAAGATCAAACCGCAAAGCGCCGAATTCATCGTCGATATTTTGTGCTAAAAGAACAAAATAATTTTCTGAAACGGGAATTACTTCTACTTTTAACGGTGTATTGATATCTTCTTTTGTGACGACAGTTGCCTTTGTAACTGGCTCTCCATCAGATACAAGATCGACTTCTGAATCGACATAAATATCCATTCGATAACTTTTACTAACAGGTGAATATTGTTTTTTTAGTACGGTGACCTCTCCTGCATCAAAAGGAATCGGCTTTTCAACTGACGATTCCGAATACGCATTTGCTGGTTTTGATAACACAGCTTGACCGATGATCGATAGAAATAAAAAACCAAAAGCCATTAATATTTTGGTGTATGTTTGTGTCTTCGTTCGAAAATGTTTATGTTTTATTTTCGATTTCATTTCCTTTACTGAAGAAATAAAGTGAGAGATTTTTCCGAAAATAACCATCATTCATTCCCCTTTTTTAATTTGGTATTTGTTGCGATAAGCTCATAATGATCAATTTGATTAGAGTTACTGACGTGTGCAGATGCTACATAAACAAGAACTTGATTTGAATCCAATCCTTCATATATAAGATCAAAAACGACGAAATAGGTTTGATCATCGTTCGTATAAACACGTAGATCTTCTACGCTCATTTTGGCATCTTCATTGTCCATATCCCCAATCGATTGCGTCATTTCTTGGTTATATTCGTCAGTAATCAATTTTTTTTCGTTCAACAGCGAAACACGATCTTTAAGAAATGGTTCATCTTTTGTGTTGAAATAGGTCGTCACAAAGTCTTGCACAACGGCACTTTTTTTATCCATTGATTGATTTGTTTGTTCACTCTCAACAGTTTCTGATGCCTGATTTTCAGTAGGATCAACCGTGCTGCTATTGTCCAGATCCGAATGGTTTTCTTCAATAGATTGTTCAATTTTAGGTTCTGAAGCAGCTTCTGACTGTTTGCTTGAATGCCAGATAAAGAGTCCAAAAACTCCCCAGCTAGCTAATAAACCAAGTATTAAAATACCGCTCAATCGTTGATAACTCATGATCTCAACTCCTCATTTTTATTTTCTTCTTGAAAATAGTCCATTCGATAAATACGTGGCTCATCTTCCATTTCAACTAGTATGCCGTGACGCTTATAATGACTGATCAAGCCTTCTTTGGCTGCTTCTTTATAAGATAGGAAGACGGCTTCTCTTTGTAGTTCTTTCCATTTTCGAATGACTACTTTTACAATAACTAGTCCTAAAACAAACAATAAGTATGCTGGTTGAATGATACAGGCCAAACAAAGCAACAAATAATTTACACCGCCAAACAAGAAAAAAATAAGCATATTATTTAGCACCCGAACATCCTTCGGCTTGTCTTTAGATAGAACTACAGTAAAGAAAACAGAGAAAATCATTAGTAATAAAACTAAAATTGTATAAATAAATACAATATTTTGATAGGTTTCTTTTGTAATGTGGCTACCCAAAATAGCATTTAGTTTACTAACTGGCAACGTGTAAATAGATAGATAGCACCCGACTAAAATGATATAGTCGATCAAAATAGATCCATTCCTCAGCCATTTGTACTTCTTAAGTTGTCGATAAAGGTCTGTTTTTTTTAGTTCTTCGAACCATTTGTTTTGGATTTTAATTTGTAAATGCTCTTCTTTTAGTTCATGTTTCCACTGTTTAAAAGCTTCTTTTATCATTTTGTTATGCTCCTTTGCTATGACTTATTTAGGTGTGCCATAGCCCATAATATACTGACTGGTCTTGCCATAATTACGCTCTTTCGTGCTGTCTCCTGAGTTTCCTTCCAACGTATAGACTGTGCCGTTTGAGTAGCTTTTTACGATGCCCACATGGTCACTGATGCCGTCTGCGTCCCAATCAAAGAAGATCACCCACCCATCTTTTGGTTCCACACCGACTGGCTGCCATTCATTTTTTTGTTTGAAATTTTGAATACCAGTGGGACAATAGGCGAATTTTTCCATGTTCACATTTGCTTTTGCGGCCACATAGGAAACAAAGACTGCACACCATTCAACACGTCCACCATAGCCATACCATGACCAATATTTTTGTCCTCCAACATGCAAACCTTCATCGATTTCTGCTTGTGCGACTTTCGCCATGTCGCTGCTTCCGCCAGGAAGACCGGAACTTTTTGGCGTTAGATATTGTTTAACGATCATGGCATAAAACATATTCCCATAGTCATAACGATAGGTATAACCGAGGTTTACTGCTACCGGATTCGTGTAGGTCACTTGTACACCGTGAGCGTATTTATTCGAAAAAGCGATCGCTCGATTTAAGTCGTAATTGTTTGTCGAAAAGGACAAGAAACCAGGGCCAAAATTATAGGCCTGAATGAGATTTAACAAATCCATATCCTTATGTGCTTTAACCAAACTAGCAAAATACTTTACGCCGACTTCAATGCTCGTATAAGGATCTGAGATCGTATTCGGTGCATTCCCTTGTGACTCACTGGACTGCATGACATCTGGATACCGAATGGCATTTCCACCCGTTTCTGCTTCAATAATTCCAAGTAAGGGATCCACCATATCAGGGATCCCGTTCTTCTCTGCTTCTTTTGCGACCTTATCTTTCCATTGCATCGTCATTTCTGAGACGCTAATTCCGCCACCCTCAATACCTCCCTCAGTCGATGCTGTCTGAGAAGCACCACCGATAAAGATCACGAGAAGCAAGCTGGCTACTACAACAGCTAGAGCAGTTAAAATAGCGGTTGAACTACCTAAAAAAGCAAGTAAGAGTTGGATTTTCTCCTTCTTACTTGCTTTTCCTGCCAATAATTTAATTATTTTCGATTTCATTTTATTAATGACCTCCTGCAAATCGTTTCAACTGTTCTTGATCAGGATCCGTTTTGATCTTGTAGTTGTTATTTCCTCCTAAATTGACGATTACTTCTCCTTGTTCGAGTAATGCCAGGTCTTCATACTGTCCATCAGTCAACAGATTTCCCATTGCTTTTTTCATTGTTTCACTGACTGAAGCATCCAGCTGTAGAAAGAATTTCGCATTACATAATTCAAATACTTGTTTGATTTTTGAAATGTAATCATCAGAAGACGTTTCAGGCAATAGCTCTTGCGGTGATTGTGTCGCAAAGAAAGCACCTGCTGAAAATTTCCGCATTTCTTTTAAGAATTTGACCACTTGTTTGACGACAAATACCGTATCAGGACTTAGGATCTCTTGACATTCATCCAAGAAAAAGGCAAAGAATCGAACTTCATCAGGAGTAATATCGCCATTCTCCAAAGCAATTTTTTGTTTCCGGCCATTTTTAAGTGCCTGGTTCCAAACGATATTCATAGCCGTATAAAGCATGCATTTGTACACTTCATCGTCAAAGTGACCGATCGTTTCAATATCAAAGAAAAGGACATCTTCTTCATCAATATTTCGAAACGTGCTGCGTCCATTGAAGATCGACCCATATTGTTCGCACATTGACGTGATCACCGTTTGAAAGTTTTCCATTTCCACCATTTTGACGTCTGTCACACGATCCTTATAGCCGCTTTCCACAAATTGATCAACGAATTGCTTGAATTCACCAACTGTAGGATATTTTGAAGGATCCAATCCAATGATATGGATATCTTTTTGATTCTGTGTATAGTTTTCAGGTAATAGACCGTAATAGATATAAAAATCATCCATAATCTTACCAAAATCGAGAATATCTACTGAACGCATAGCAGGATTTAAGAAGCGCACTTTGTTAAAAAAAGTTGCTCTATGCTGCAAGTAACTGTTCAGTTCATCGATCACTTTACCGCTAGTATCGGTGATTGTGGCTAGTGGTTCCATCGGATTTAACATGCCTTCTTTTCCAGAAAGATCATAAATTTTCCCGTTTTGCGACTGAATCAATTTATACCAATCTCGATTTTTTTCAAACCCTCGAATGATCGTCCGCTTGCCATATAACAATTCCTCAATTAGCTTCAGTAACGTCGATTTTCCCATACCAGATTTCCCAAGAAGCATAGAACTAAATGATTTTCTAAGTGCAGTGATCATGTACGGATTGTAGATAAATGATCCACCTGTGTCTGTTTTCCCAATATAGCCACCACCCGTATCATTTAAAAATTGGTGATTAAAAGGATAACCGCCACCGATCGCAGAACTTGGCACGGTTATGCCTTCCTTACTGCCTGGTTCATTTTGTTGTTCAGAATAACTTTGAAAGAAAGCTAGCCATTCTTGAGCTTGTTTTCCAATATAGGAAACGGATTTGTAGCCCATGGCTTTGAGCGAACGTCTAAGATCACCCACTTCTTTTTCAAGCTCTTCTTGTGTATCTGCAGTCACATAGATACGTATATCGACCATTTTACTGACTTCGTCGCCTTGATTGATTTCATTTGCGTAACGTTCCAAGGATCGGAACTCATTGACTGCTTCATTTCGTTGGGTACGGGTTCGGTTTTCTTCTGCTTGTGAGTCTAACTCACGCATAGCTTTGTCAATATCGCTCAAAATGACTTCTTTGTCGATCGGCGCTAGATCGAATTTTGTGATTGAATTTTGATTGTTCATGATCGTGGTCAACCAAAATGGCGCTGGCCGTTTGGCTAATTGATAGATGTGAAGGCAAGCATAGGTACCGTCCCCTGCGACCATTCGGTCTTCAGGAAACGTAATGCCGCCTTGAGGTTGTATTTTTTCGATGAAACTGAGGTCAAAGCCTTCTTTAACAAGTGTTTGAATTTCTTTTTCATTTAACATAATTTTTATCCTCCAGACTAAATCGGGGTATTCAGGTTATTTAATTTAATTAAGATCTGCTCAATTTGTTTCGGCGGAATATCCTTGATTCCTAGATTGGATCCGCCTGCTCGTTTTAGAATCGTTTTGGAAAGATTCAGCTCCTTCTCTGTTTTTCCATAAACGATAAAATAGAATTCTAAATTTGATAGTTCTTGTTCGACCCACACCAAACGGCTGATCTGTTCTCGAATGATTCTTGCTCGAACGGAATTTCTTTCTTCCCTTGCCAGCTGCAGCTGTCGGTTCCAATAGACAAGATTATCATCGATATTTGTAGGAAACATCATCGATAAAATACTCATTTCTTCTTCGTAGACCCGCAACATATTTTCAAAATGTCGCATAGCCTGATATTGCTCGCTGGCACTGAGACCGTTGATATTTCTTGTCGTGACTTTCAAAAAAGAGAGGTACCGGCCATTTTTTTTGACCACGTTTCCTCTGATCATTTTTTTGATTGGTACCAATTCTTGAATAGAAGGGTTCTCCCCTTTAGTGCGCTTTCGTCCTATTGATCGGAAACTTTGAACTTGTTTTGCGGCCATGCCTTACCCTCTCCTTTTTTTATAGCTTTGTACTTCATACACATTTCGATCCATAACGATCAAGCAATAGATCGTATACAAATTTCTTCTGTTGCCGTTTGACGCTGGCTTTGCACATAGGAACAAGCCAAGGAAAAAGAAAACAATGCCTAATAGGATCGACGTCACAAGAGAAAAATGCAGATACCCTTGTAGATACAAAAGGAACATCGAGGGGCCAAAGACGATCAGAAGATCCAAGATATACAAAGATTTATACTTTAGTTCTTGTTTAATACTTCGTTGAATCACGATATTGTGGTATTTATCCATGTTTTTCCTCCTCTATTGGTACCAATCTGCTTCGTCATAACTGGTTGGAATATGTTCTACTGCTTGACGGTACTCATTTAAAGCCATTTCTTCTGCCGGCTGACCTTCAGATAAATGCTTTCGCCGACGATCGGTCACTTCTTTGGTTTCTAACAAGTTGTAGCTTTGTACAATATCTTCAGAAACGTAACACCGTTCCCCTGACTGATTTTCATACGGTCGGACTTGGACTCTGGCCACAAAAGACACATGAGATCCTCGACACGTCATTTCAACAAAGGACTTTGCGATCGTGCCATACAGCACACATAAAAAGGAATCTGATTGATAGTCAGATTCCTTTTTTGTCTTGAAGTTTCGTTTTGATATTAACAAGACACGTGTATAACACGTGCCACGTTCCGTTTTCTTTAAGATGGGACTTTCAGCCAATCGGCCTTCAATACAATGGACATTTAACACGAGATCTCCTCCTAAATATAATCATCGGCATTTACTTTATTCATGGATTGATAGATATCATAGTAATCATTTTCTGGTGTCACACTCGACTCTTTCAAGTATTTGGTGGCCAATTCTTTTGGTGTAGAAAGCTCCTTCGTTTTTGATTCAACCGTTGGAATATGATACGTTGGTGCCGTTGATTTTTCTGCAGGTTTCTGGCTAGTCACCGATCGATGGTTCGTTGGTTGTCCTGATTGTTTGATCGAACCTGATTTTGGCTCACTGCGTCTAGCAGGTGTCACCGTTGATCGATCAATTCCTCTAGTTGGTGATTGTTTCACCATTTGAGTGCCAGCACTGGTAGAGGATGGATTGCTTCGTTGTACGACTGCACCTGTCGAAGGAGACACACTTGTGACCCGCTCAAGAGCCACAGAAGCTCCTTCAGACGCTTGTTCACTCGATTGAACAGATTGACTAGGTGCTACTGCAGAAGTGCCGTAAGACGTTTCTGGTGTTGCTCGTTTCACTTCCTGATCATTGGCTCTTTGATTGCTATCCGGATTTTCTTCAGATGCACTCGGATTGTTTGACTGTTGCGTTTTATTCCCCTGATTGACTTTGTCAGTCGCTGCTTGAATGGCGGCTTTTCTACTTGGCGTATGAATCGGTGGAATGGTCGTTCGTTGGATTTTTTGTGAAGCGTCCGTTTTCCCCGTTGCCAAACCATTCGCACGATTGCCGTTGATAGGGTCGATCGTTGATTCAGTTCGATTGCCGCTTTCACCCATATGTTTCAGCTCTTCAGCTGAAATATTGCCAATGCTTTTTCCATCTGTTTCTTTTCCTTGGGAAACGGTGCTGGAAGAAGCAGAAGCGTTCATTGGTTGATACATTGTTTCTGGTGAAAGATTGGTTCCTGAAGGCAACTCTCCATTAGCAGAAACCTGATCCTTGTCTTGAACCGATGGACTTATCTGATCATTTGGAACCGCTGATCGATTCGATCCTTGCGTTTGTGTCACCGGCTCTTGTTGATCATTCATACCAAATGTTTGGCACATGTTGGCCGCAAATTCCTGTACACTGCTTTTAGAAGATCCATTGTTTCCTGGAACCGTTGAGCGACTCTGAATCGATTTATCATTGTTATTTTCGTGTACACCGTTATTGACTCTCATACGGCTGACTGCATTTCCGGCGTGCTCTTTAATACTACTACCAGCATTCACTCCACCTTTTACAGCGCTTGTCGCAGCTTTCGCAGCAACTGCTGTACCAACCATAGCTTGCCATCCTGAACGAAGCCCGATATCCAACCCCAGAAATTTCCCAAAGAAATTTGGGCCGTCGATCGTAATTCGGACACCAACAATACAAAGTACTAAATATGGAAGAAAATCGACATCAAGATTACCTATAAATGAAAAATATAACTTAAAGATACTCAAGCTAAACCCTGTCAACATAATCGCTAATAAACTGTTCCCAATATCCAAAAGGATTTTTTTTGTTCGTTGTCCGGTTTCAATATCAGAAACAGAAAGAACTGGAAACATCAACTTTGCAAATATTAGCTCAATCAAAGACGTTGCAATTATAAATGCAGAGCAGATAAAAGCAAACGACACTGTCAGTAATGACAAAGTGATTGTGCCCGTCCTGTATGAAAAACGAAATTTACCTTCTTTAAAAAAATCGAACATTCCATTTTCGATTTTTTCTGATATGACTTTTCCATCTTCGTCAGTCTTTAGCCTATATTCTAGATAAGAAGTCTCATCTTGATTTTTAGCTTTATCCTTCATTTTTCCGATTTTTTCAGGAGTTAAAACTTCTGATAAATCAGTAGCTTTAAAAGCTTGTTCTGACAAATTGTTTTTTTGAGTTCCCGCATCACTATTCAGTCGAGAAAAACCGTTTTTCGAAGAATACTGCAAGTCTGACAAATTTTCTTTTACAATACTGTAGGAAAGTGTACTTTTCTCAGCCGTATCTAAATTTTTTGTTTCTCCATAAACTTTTTGAGAAAGCTCCACACTTGATGTAATCAAGCCTGGAAGCTGAACACCTAAACAAACAAAAAAGACAGCCCTGAAAAGGCCTGCCTTTAGATCCACTCGTTCGTTTAAAATATATTTGTAAGCAATAACAATAATCATAATAATCAAAATAGTGAATGAGACTAATCGCATGCTGGTATATATTTTACCGATTGTCCCATTATCAAGAAATGCAAAGACCTTGAACACTTGATCCAAGATATCTTCCACCCCAGAAGCCAGTTTGTATAGTCCTTTTACCCAGTTTGCACTTATCCATTTAAATAAATAGCTAAATAAAGTTGCATCTTGAATCCAATCACTAAATTTTTGAAGAAATTCCGTTGCTTTTTCCGTTTTACTCACCTTCCAATCATAAAAAAAGAAGCCTTGTTCAGGCTCCTCGTAGTGACTATCTATTCTTTATATTCTGCAACATAATAGTGAGGGTCTGTAGAATAGATTTCTCTAGTTTCTTTCAAAGAAGAATCCATTTTCGAATAATTTTTTGAAATAGGTACAAAGGCATATCCTTCATTCTCTTCGTCATAGAATACATTAAAGTCCTTTGTATCTGATATAAAATTGTCCAAAACTTCAAATATTCCATAATTCTCATTATTTGCTATTTTGTAATGATATAAACCTTTTTCTTGCTCTTCAACCTCATAATTCATTGTTTCAGAAATTCCCTTATCAATATTGGAAACAGTAAGAGAACCATCCTTCATTTTATCTATTTTAAATTCTGGTTCATCTGAAGGCGAATTAGATAAATAGAAAGATTTTCCCTCTTCAAAAAGATCTGCCAGTTTGGCTTCAGGTGAATTCGAACACCCACTTAAAAGAAATATACTACCCACTACCAAAAAAATCCCGAAAACACTCATTTTTAAACGTTTCACAGTAACCCCTCTTTTTCTATTCATTTGAATTTAGTATAGCACGTCTACTCTGTATCTAATCGGACTAAATTAGAAATATCTTTATAGTATGGCTTGTTTAAATAGAAATTCGCCAGCTGTAAAAACGCACACCGTTCTTCTTCTTTAAAAAGTGGTTGAAGATCTTCGGTTACCGCTTGTTTCAAAAAGTCGATTAGATCAATTTTTTGTGATTCTTCCGGATCCTCGACAATCGAAATTTTGATAATTTCTCGATAGTTTTCCAAATCTTTTGTATCAAAACGTTTGAGGACTGACTCAAAGGCTTCTTCATCAATCTGTAACAGTTCCTCTTCTGACTGAAGGCCTTCTTCCAAAGACAAGAGCAGCGATCGGTTGATTGATTCTGAAATCAAATCATCGACGTCGATTGCGTTTGCTGCTAAATCAAAGGTTTTATGTTCAGAGGGAATGTTAAAGTCTTCAATCGGTCGGTTCGGGTCAAAGTACTCACCCAAATATTCAAATCGGAAAGGCATCGACGTCTCTTTCGTAGAAAAAATAGAATACGACCGGATTTTTTGACGCTTTTTGTTTTCCCTGTGCAACCTCAGTACAACCATTTCACCCATCATAAGCGTAGATAATTTATACGGAGTAATTATTCGTTGAGAGCCGACGTTGGTTTGTTTACTCGTATCAAGAGAAAGTGGATCCTGTTCACCAGTCGAATGTTTTTCTACCGTTTTCTCACCAACTCGTTTCGATATTTCTTCGTGCGTATCTTTGTCTTGGCTCATGATATACAAATGGTTTTGGCAATTCTCTTTGATGATCTTCGCCGTATAGTCCCCATATACAGAACCTAATTGCGCATAGCTTTGTAAAAATAGATCGAACAGAATGTTTCGCCCTAAACAAACGGTCACAATGTTATCCATGCTTTCAATGGCTGGCATGTTCCCAAATTCATCCAGGATAAAATGGACTCTTCGGAAACACTTCCCACCTCTCGTATTTCCAGCATTTTGTGCAAGTGTTGTATACAGTTGTTTAACAAACATGGAAGAAATCACATTTTTAGACGGATCATAATCCGGCGTGATCATGAATACAGCAATCGGTTTTTCTGTGTAGAAAAGTTCACATTGCTTCAACTCGTCTAAATCTCCGCTGGTTCGATTTAACTCACCATCTTTTTCAAGTAGAGTGATCGAATAGGTTGCTTTTTTATCTTGAAAAACCACTTCTAATTGATCGCCAGTGTTTAAATTCAAATTGAAGTTCAAATCCACCACACCAGCCATATTCGGACGGATCGTTTCTACTCCTAATACTTGCCCATTGCGCAAGAAGCGAACTTTCAAAATTTGATCATACATCGATCGATCAAATTGGAAGAACAACGACTTAGGAAAACCCACCGACTTCAGCCGAAAACTATTTTTTGACGTCATCTTCGCAATCGCTTCAAACCCTTGGAAAATCGTTAACTTATCCAAGACGGCGCTTTGAATTGGCCCTTTATTCTTCGAATCCATAGAAGAAAATGAAGAGTATTGTGCTTTGGCGATATGCCCTTGCGGCAAACGTTCAAAGTAGAGATCGAGTTGTGTGTACTCTTTTTTCGTGACCCGATCAATGACTTTTCGATTTGTCATTTCAATGATCCACTGTGCCACATTGTACATTGTGATCTTTCCTAAATCGTCCTTTTCCAAATAATAGTCGATTAGGGCTAAGATCACACCGTTTAACAGCTTCTGCGCACCGCTATAGACCCATTTGTTCTGACCGGCATTTGGATCGTTGAACAATGCATACGTAAATTGATCCACCAACATCTGCGCAGAAGAAGAATCCCCTCTTACATAAGCATCAATGATCAGCTGCAGCGGATTATAACTCATGGATTGATCGGGTGTTTCTAAATTAAGTACTTGTACCTCATAGCCCCTTTCTTCTAATGTTTCTTTTGATCCTTTGTAGAGTTCTCCTTTCGGGTCATTAAAAATCAGAGAACACTGTTCCTTCGCTCGACTCAAGATATCAGTTAGTGGAAAAACGATCGACTCACCTTTACCTGATCGACTCGTACCTAGAATGAGTGAATTGACTGTATTGAGATCGATATAAAACTTGTTCATATAGTGCGTGATAGGAATACCGCCGATTCCTTCAAACCGTTCCTTTCGATCAGGTACGGCCGAATATTGCTCTTTGATCTCTTGAATCGTCGCCAAACGGGCGTCTCCTTCTTGCCCATAACTCAATGAATCAAATTTTCGAGTCAGTTTTTTAAAGACGAACCAGGCAAAAAAGAAAGCCAAGGGTAGCGTGATAAGCAGCTGCTTGTTCGTTCCTACATGAATGAACAAGGAACGGGCAAAATAAGGAAACGTCTGAAACAGCTTCCCAGCCGTTGAAAAGTCCTGGTTTATCGAAAGTGTAAAAGCTTGGCCAAGAATCGGCAGAAATGAAACGATAAAATTGATCAGATAGTTGCTCATAAAATAAACCAAGAAGAAGGCACTGAAAAAACCAAGAAACGCTATTGGCGCATGACGCTTATGTTCTTCGGCTAGTCCTTCTCCTTTTATCGAATAACCCCTTCCGACAAAAAGGGCGATTTTTTTCAGTCCGAAACCAGAAAATAATCGGTAGAAAAAGGAGCGTTTCTTACTTCGTACTCGCATAGACGCTCGCCTTATTCCAATACCGATTTTGCTTCTTTGGGCTTGTCCTGTAATAAGTAAGCAGAAGCGATCTGTTGTTTTTGACCCATGGTTAAATCCTTTTTCAACGCATCTGACAGCTCTTGGTAGATAGACGTAATGGCTTTTTGATCTTGCTGTAGAATGGCCAGATCTAACAAACCATAATCAGATTCGCCTAGTTTTGTTAACTGCTTTAAGGTGTCTGTGTCCTCTTTTTCAAAGACGACTTGAACCACATGGTCAATATTTTCAGGATATTCTTTAGCCGCTTCAATATACTTGCCAGCACTGATTTGATCATCATAAGAAGGAACCGCTGGTTCCGTTGATTCGAAACTCGCATAAGAATTCTCTGTTTGAACAGCTGCAGATACAGTTGTTTGATTTGAATCTTGTTGGGCTTTTGCATGAACATAGCCGCCAAATCCTGCCACAGCAAGTAAAACCGCACCACTTAAAGTGATTTTTTTCCATAAAGACGGTTTCCCTGCTACTTGTTGTGCAGCACTTGATTGTGTTGACGCTGCCTGTAAAGGTGTGCCTTGTTGTTGCTGTTGGATAAATGCCATCAGCTGTTGTTGCGTGGCTATGTTTTCAGCCCCTCTTCGGGTATGATCATCAATCAGTTTTGCAAGTATTTGCGAGATTTCCATTTCTTTTTGTTGATTTTGTTGCTTCGTCGATTCAACATTCTGCACGGCTTGGTCTTTTAGGGACAATTCTTTTTCTTTTATAGCCAATTCACGATCACGCTGCGCAAGTACTGCTTTTTCTCGTAACTCTTGTTCATGAATCCGACGTTGCTCTTCAAAGATAGGCTGTGATTCAATCAGTTTTGATTTCATGGACTGTAAGTACTGCAGTTCTTGATCCGTGGCTTGTTGCACTGATTCGACCAGGATCGTGCTTAACTCTTCGAGTTGACTGTTCTTACGCTCAATCAATCGGCTGTACTGTGACTTATGAGCTTTTTCTTCATAAGAAGCAGTGATTTTTTCTTCTTCTTGTTCGATTGCTTCTTGTCTCATTTGATCGAATTGTGCCGCTTTTTCCTGTTTGTCTGCCTGCAGTTTGACATCGATTTGATAAAGCTCGTCTTGATGGCGCTTATTCAATCGTTCCAGTTCTTCTTGTTGGCGCTTTTGGATCCTCGCTTTATCAAGCGCTAATTGATTCTCTAAAGAAGTGAACGCTGCTTCGATCTTATCAGTAAATTCTTCACTTAAAATTGCTTTTTTAGCAGCTAATTCCGCAAGACATTCTTCAGAACCATCGTCTGCAGTAATTTCTTGATAAGCGATCGTCAACTTTTTGATCAATTTGTTCTCTACGTCATTTTTTAATTTATATAGGCTTGAGATCAACTGTTTGTAGAACGTTGGATTGTATTGTGTTCGGATAAATTCTTTCTTTCGCTCACTAATAAAGTCATTTTTATCAGCTAAATCAAAATACACGATCAATTCTTGCGTCTGACGATCCAGCTTTGCTTCTAGTTTAGCGATCAGCGATTCGATAGGATTAAAAATCGGTTGAGTCGTTAAATCCAAATAGGTATCCAAAGGAGGGATCACGATGCCAGGAGCCGGCTCTTTCGCTGTAGAGACACGATTCAATTCCTCTGAACTCTGAGAAATTGTGATTTCTTGCTTGCTCTCTTCTGGATCTTCAAATGAAAGCTCGCCCTCTTCTACAGTTTCATAATCAGGAATATAATCGCCTTCAGATAAATCTATTACTTCTTCCTCTTCTTCGACAGGCACATTTAATTGGTCTTCGGTAATAACAGGAGCTGCTTCTTGTTGCTTTTTCGGTAATACACGAGAAAGCAAATTTTCCGCAACCTCCGGCAATTTCACTTTTGGCAAGGACAAGCCGC
The DNA here is from genome assembly GCF_002140695.1 of Enterococcus sp. 4E1_DIV0656. Taxonomy (NCBI): domain Bacteria; kingdom Bacillati; phylum Bacillota; class Bacilli; order Lactobacillales; family Enterococcaceae; genus Enterococcus; species Enterococcus sp. 4E1_DIV0656. The sequence goes on from NZ_NGLF01000004.1 coordinate 64,710, forward strand.
CAAGAAACGAGTGTTTTGTTTCGTTGACTTCTTCTTCGACAAGTTCAAATGGCTGATCGAACTCGATTAAAAGATCATTTTCCAGTTCTTCAAACTGTTCTTTTTGGCTTCCCTTTAAGTTTCTAAGCTCCTGAATAATATCCTCGTCGATCAGTAGGTCTAAAGGCACATCTTTTGATAAGGGGAGAGTGAACTCCCAATAGTCTTTTGTTCCTTCTATACGATGGATCTCTAAAGTCATCTTATGATCCAGCGGCCCAACGTTTGCTTGAACCTGGTAAAAAAGTTCTCTCGCTTCAGGAAGAGAATACTTCTTTTTCAGGGTCAATCGCTTCGTATCTTTGATTTCTTTTGGTAATTTTGTAAAACGCAAAATATAATTTCCCATGGTTCTCTCCTTTATAAAAAAGATGGAAAGTTTTATTTCTTCCCATCTTTTAAACGTTTGATATTAGAATTTTTTACCAATCCCTTGGAAGTACGTTGCTAATGAAACAGCTGACATGATCACGATCATCCCAACTGCTACACGAAACCAAATGCTTTTTGCGACGTCTGCTTTTCGATCGGAACTCATGAACATGATGCCAGCTACGATCGTCGTAATAACAGCCACGGGAAACGATAGTCTTTGTAAAGCTGAATAAATCGTTGTTCCTGCCTTGTCTAATTCACTGACCCAATCATTCGTTGGTAGCGTTAGTAGTGCTAGTTGTAGTTTCATTAACATGTTTATTTCCTCCATTTTTCACTTGGTTTTTATCTGATACAAGAGTATTGATTTTTGAAAGCACGTAAGACTCGCATTGCTTTTCAATCGTTGATTCTTCCCATTCCTTGTCCTTTCCTTCAAGAATGGCCATTTTTTTATCTCGTAAATGATCATTCGTCCATTCCTTAAAGGTAATACCTTCTTGAGAAAGTAATTCTTTTGCGGCTTCTACAAATGGTGAAGCCGTAGATTTTTTCCCTGCCATATGCTTCTTCCTTCCTGGCTAATTGACTATCTAAAAAAAGAAAAACCCCTCGATTTTTTCGAGTAGGTTCGCTTTTGTCTTGGTTCCATTTCCGGCAATGCTTTTCGTTCTTCGTTGAATTGCCGATTGATTTCTTGGTAAAGCTTTTCTCCTTCCAAGCGATTTGACTCAAGAGTGGATATCTCCTCTTGCAACATATCTAACAGTTGTACCGTGTTCCGTGTAGGATCAACGACCACGTCTTCTAAGATTATTTCTTGTTCGCCATTGTCAATCACTACTGACAATTTCGTAGGCTCCGTGATTGAACGCTGTAGCTGTTCCATGATCTGTTGTGCTTGAAAGATACCGTGAACCATCTTTGTGTTCAATGCACGGTATTTTCGTGTCAATTTTTTGTTGACGTGCGAAAAATGTACCCGATATTGCCCGGACACACGATCACCCCTTTCACATTCTTATGCTTCCTTGTGTCCACCACTGTTCCCATGCAGCTTTTATGACGTCTTGATAATCAATGACTACTTTAAGAAAAAGCGCACCCACGACCAAACTGATGATCAACCGCAATAGCTTTGAAAATACTTTTCCCATGTCTTCACCTCACTTGAGAAGGCGCTTGACCTTCAATTCCAATTTTCACAGAGATATTGTCCGGTAGAAATAAAACTGGATAGGTCGCTTTGATCGTATAAGCCACCGTATCTCCAAAGGCGGCCTTTTTCCCTAATTGTGTACTTTCTATCGTATACCACCCGTGGAATTGTTTAGTTGAGTAATCTTTAAGTTCTGAAACTGCTTCAGCTGTCAGTCCACCTTTTCGCTCGATCTGATAATTGACTTGTTGGCGATAAGTAGTGATTGTTTGAAGTTGATAACCGAAAACGACGACGCTCAAAAAGGCAAGCACAGTCAAACAGTAAAACAACAAGCTGAAAATTTCTCCCTGACTATCTTCTACATCCATAATTTATGCTCCTTTCTTTAGAGATAAACATAAACTTTTCCAAGTTGGAAAGGAATGATCGCAATAGAAGCACCGAGAACAAAGACCAAAATCGCTCCTACTAGCTTCATATACAACCCCGAAAATCGACTGAGCTTAAAATGGATGATTTGTTCAATACCGGCCATCATTTCTTCACTAGCAATCCTGGAAAGCTGATCGATCACTTGCAAATTCGCTGATCCTTGTGCCAAACGTGCCAAAGTAACCATAAATAACCGGCTGCTGTCAGTGCCAGACATTTGTTTAGCGAACATCTTAAACGGATCGAAACTGCTTGGATTTCGACTCATATCCAACATGAGCCGTTGTAAGATCTTCTTATCGATTTCATGTGGCATCCTTGGAACGATTCGCTCAAAAACAGAACGAAGATTGATCCCCCCTCTTGTTTGTTTTAATATCGGAACAAGTAGCCGTGAAAATTTTGAAAATTGAATTTGACGTTCAAATCGAAACTGCTGATAAACGACCTTAACTGATTTGATCGTGTCCAAATAAATCAGCACACTGACAACTAGCCCAATAGGAATCAGATACAAACTCATTAAAAAGCCAAGAACCACAAAGATAGAAAAACAGATGGCAGAGGTGCGAATTTTCTTTTTCGCCCACTTTTCAATGTTTTCCTTAGTATTATTCATTTCTAATAGATTTTGATAAACAACATCTGAAAGTAAACGGGAAAAAAATGGTCGATTCTCACTTGGTACAGCGGTTTTGTTTCGAATAACGAGATTCATTTTTTGGTTCGCACCCCCAATTCCGTGACAGAATCATCAAAATACTGCTTGAAGAAACTATTTAAGATCACACTAAGCGAAATGAGACAAATGGCTGAACTGACATAACCGATTGGATGGTGCGCATAGCCGTCCATGTATTGCGCAAAATCACCATTCATGAAGAAAGAAACCCCATGAAATAGTAAGATAATAGCGCCCATTAAAAAAAGAAGTGTTTGCACACCGCTTAACATTTCATTCTTCTTCTTTAGAAACGAATTGACTTTTTCTAACATTTTACTGTGGTGTTCTGTTAGGTATTGCAACGAATCTGTATTGTTTTTCCCTTCTTGAATAATCGTGTCAAGCTGTTCCAAATACTGACCAAAAATCGCATCATCATGATACTTTTCAGATAAGGTATTCAATAAATAAGAGACCCGTTCCGGATCAGACCCTACACCAAGAGCGGCATACAAGCTTCGGAGATCTTCAGAAAGTTCTCCTTCTGTTTCATCGATCACATAGGCCAACGACTGAAGAACAGTCAAATCATTGTCCATTGTCACTTGTGTGAGATTCAAAAGAAATTTGTTTCTGGCCACCAATGACTGTATCTGGTACCGCCGATTCACGACCTTTGGCAAGATAAACCGATAGCCGTAGATGGCACCAATCACTGTACACCCGATAACGATCCACCAAATATACGTCAGAATCAATGAAAAAACGCCTAAGACTACAGCTGGGAGTCCAACGAGCTGAACGATCTCTTTTTGCTTTAATCGCTGCCCGTAAGCACTGTTTAATGCATGTAATTCTTCAAGATTTACACGGTTTTTAGTTTCCGTCTGAAGTTGATTGATCCGCAAACTCTTTCACCGCCTTTTGAAGAATCTGTTCAAGCTCTTCCGATTTATTAATCTTTTCATTGGTCATTTCAGGAAAATTAAAAGTTAAGAAGCGTTCTGCTAGCTTTTCCTTGTACTGATCAGACAACTGACCCGTAGTAACATAGAACTGCCCGTTGTTTAATACTTGTTTAAACAAAGTAATGGCCGTATCTTTTACTGAATACTCTACGATTTCTGACAAATATCGAATTTTTTTGAAAATAAGATTTTCCGAATCGATCTCGATATAAGCAGTTTTGATCTGAAACCCAAAGTCAAAGAATGTAAGGATATCTTCAGTAACTGCTTCTTCATTGATTTTGTACCCCATACTAGACATGGTGACTAACCTTCGAGGATGTGCGCGACAATTTGTTGAGTGAATCGACGTCAATCCCGAATGGTTTGTCCGTGCAGCTTGGATCATTTCATAAGCTTCAGAACCCCGTGTCTCTGACGGAACGATCCATTTAGGATAATTCCGTAAAGCGGCTTGAACCAGATCTGAAATCGTCACGATATTTCCTGTAACGAGAGAAAAAATATCATGATCTGGCAAAAGTTCCTTGATCCTTGTTTCAGGAACGTCCTCAATCATAAAGATACGGTCTTTTTTTGGTACAAAGGACAACATCATTTTGATCAATTCTGTTTTCCCAGAACCCGTCTCCCCACCGATCACGCTCATTGATCCAGCCTTCATAATTATTTTAAGAAAGTCTAAAACAAAAGATGGCGCAAAATCGACAAACGTTTCTTCGGTCAACACTAGACCTGGTCGACTGACCCGTAAGGACATCGTAGTGCCACTTGGACTGATCACTTGATGCATAGCGTTTAATCGTAAATTTCCTGATACACTATCCAAGATAGGGTCATTTCGAGTAAATGGCTTTCCTACAGCATCCGCGAACTTCTTTACGATTCGAAATACCGTCTTTTCAGGATCGGTCAACTGTAATTGTTCTGCCGTGTAAATTCGTAGTTGATCCGCACTTTCGACGGTTAGAAACGTGCTGTTCCATCCGATATCCGTGATTGTCTCGTCTTGCAAAAGCAGGCAATCGATAAATTCAAAGCCGACGATCTCATTGATAACATAAGCCGCTTTTTTGTGTCCTTCGTCATTTTTTCCAAATCGTTGTTCTTCTTGAACCAACTTAACGAGCTTTTCACGAGAAACTTTAGAAGTGAAGGCACGCATCACTTCATCTGGATAGTGCTCGACTAAATCGTCTCGAATCACTTCGACTCGACTCTCTTCAACTAATTTTTTCAAATAATCGTCTTGCTCTTCTTCAGCAGCTGACGGTACATTGCGAAATTGATTGGTAATCACGAGATTTCTTACATTTCTTAACACGTCTTTTTCATCTTGAAAGACGGACTTTTTTTCTCTAATAACAACCATTGATTTACCCTCCTTCCGGCGTACTTAAAATGCATGTGGCTTCGTCAATGGATCCATCGGACTCAACATAGGCACGAATGCCTTTGATTCCTTTGTTATCTGCTTCTTTTAAGTAGTTGAACGTCACTTTTACCGTTTTTTTTGCATAAAACGGCTGCTTCTTGATCGTCTGCTCAAACTCTTTTTCAAAGTTGGCTTGATCCAAGTAAAAAGTGCCTGGTTGAATGCGTGCAGAATCATCTTTGTTACTGATTGCAGCTGTTCTTAACGCTTCAGTAATGTTAAATGCTTCCGTATCTTTCTTGGCATTTCCGATAAAAAACCACGCAATTAAAATCATAAAAAGTGCTCCTACGATCATAACCGTGATCTGTCGCCAATAATGTGTCATTCCTCCCTCTCCTAACCAAGAAAAAGGAGAAGACAAAGAGTGTCTTCCCCGATCATCTTTTTATCCATTATTTTGTTGGTAATGTTGAAACGTAAGTAGTGATTTTAGCGAGCATTTGTTTTGTTAAGTCAGGAAAAAATACGAAAGCTGCACCCCCGACGATCGCAACTAAACCTACTGCAATCGCAATGTTCATCAATGTGTGAGAATGATGTTGAACTGTATCCATGAATGTCACCTCCCTTCAGTAGAAATAGAAACCGGCTATCAAAGCCGATCGTTACTTGAAAAATAGTTGTTTGATTTCATCAAAAAATTTGGTGCAGACTGCCAAGATCCCAGTAACGAATACCATAACGGCCTGAACAAATTGATTTTGTTGAATCGCTGAGGTCAGCGAACCGGAGACATTGCTGCTTCCAGCACCAAAGTTTAAAAACGAAGAACTGATCTGATTCAAGTAATTGAACGGGATCCCGATCAACTGCTTAAAGAGAAAGAAAAAGACCAGGATCCCTAAACTGCTAAAAACTACTTTACGCAATAGGTGCCTGGACTGTTTTAATTCCGATCGTACATCAAAAACGGCTGAACCATACATATTGCCCAACTCCTTACTTTCCTCTTAACCACGTGATCTCTGCTTTTGACCATCCGTTTGGCACAGTCGTATCAGGATAAACCGGCGTGAGTAACAATTCATCTTCTTTCTTTGTTTTACTATCAATCGTCGCATACATGTTTGCGTAGATCGAAAGCGTTTGGTTCATCGATACTTGAATAAAGTTCCGGCCAACCACATTCGATTGCAGCGTCAGATTGTAGTCCCCTTTTTCTGCCCAAATCGGCAAATAAAACTTTCTTCCCCCATCAAGTAATTTGTTTGATATCTTTTTTGTTGGATTTTTTACTTGTTCTTGCGTATACAATGCACCCGTCTTCTCCTCTACGCTTATTTGAGGAAACTCAAATTTTGTAGAAGTAATAGCGGCCGTCGTTTGTTTCGCTACTTGATTGATCGTACGATCTAACGGGATTTGAACGTTCCCTTTTGATTCGACATACTGAAGATCTAAATAGGTATCGACTAGCTTCGTTGGAGAAGAAAGTGTAAACGAGAGTAGTGGCGTATCTTGGATCTCACTACTGTAGATTGGCGCTAATGTGATTGGTAGCCCATAGCCCGTTTTTGACGAACGCTGCTCTTCAAAATCAAACTGAAGAGTCTCTTTCTTTTCTACATACGTTTTGGTTTTTCTCGTTGCTTCTGTTTGGCTCACTGCGCCATAGGAAAGCTTACCGTTTTTCAGATCCGCATTTGTGAGAACTTTTTCTGAAGCGGTATACCCGAATGTTGAAAAATCGATCGTATCTGTTTCAGCCTTTACTTTGTCAGGATTTTTCAGCACCTGAAGGGAAAGAGAGTAAGGAACCTTCTCTCCTTTAGTAAAGCCTGCAGTAGGTAAATCAACAGCTAGGCTTGAAGCATAAGAACCAAGCGAAATATCTTTTGTAAAGACAGTTTTCTTCTGTTTTTGATCAGTTACAGTCAATCGATAAAGAACGTTTTTCAATTCTTCTTCGTAACTCGCTGACTTTGAAAAAGTGATCGTCGCCTTCAAGTTGTCCGTCAATGACGCTTTGCCAGTCAGTATTGAAACTTTCTCGGCATTGATCTCTAAGGACGGTAGATAATACGGGATCTCAAGTACAAGATCTTTGCCAGCAACGACCCCACTTCTAGTCACTTTCGAGCGGTAGCGATTGCCTTTCACGTCGAATAGATCATCCAGCGGCTTATACTCGTACGACTCCCCATCGTACTTGGTCTCAACGACTTGTTTAAGCAGCGCTTTTTCTGTTTCTGTCACATGATTCACTGTCAGCTTGAATGCTGGTAAAGTCGTTGTAACAGCGTTTGAAGCAGCAGTTTTCGTTCCTGTTTTCACACTACCTTGCTTACTGAAGGCCAGTGTTGCTTTGTTTTTAGCGGTCAGAACTTCTTGTTTTAGCATCATTTTCGTACGTAGATCATATGATTTCCCATAAAATCCAGAAGTTGTAAGGGCGGTGCTTTTTGCAGTAGCAATCACTTTCCCGTTCGTCAGATCTTTGGTAATTGTAAATTGATCTGTCACATCACTACCTTGCGCCAAAACTTGTACCGTAGAAATCGCAGCCGTTTCAGCTGGAAACTGATCTTCTATAACAAAATCAGCTAAGTAACGAGACCCTAGTTTTTCTACCGTACTTGTCGTTAAATCATATTGTAGAAAATCATCGGAAGCAGCTGACCAAGTATTGCTGGTTTTGCCTGTCTCATTCTTGTCTGATACCGTCTTTGAAGCACTCAATTTGTACTGATTGGTGATTGTTAATTTCACCGGCTTTGCTTCAGTCACATCTGCAGTAATGGTAAACGAGTAGTTTTTACTATCTGTTTCAAAACCAACCAATGGCGTTTTTTCCTTAAAGTAATAGGATCCCAGCGTTAGATCCTTTACTTTTAGTTGGCCATTTGTATCGGTTTTTAGGTTATCTTGTAAAATGGATCCGTCGGATTTGTATAGTGTAAATACCACACCATCTAACGACTTTTGATCGACGTCTGCGATTTTAGTAAGCTCTACAGCACCTGCGAGTCGCTCGTTTGTCCAGGTCTTCGAAACATTCGTGTTTTCCCCTACCGTGATTGAAAACTCCGTTCCGTTTAACTTATAGCCTGAAGGAGCGGTTATCTCTTTCACTTTGACTACTGACCCAGCCTTTAAGCGTTCTCCTAGCTTTGCCTTCCCATCCGTTCCTGATTTTACGTCTGTTGTCTTTCCATCATACGTAAAGCGGAAGGTCGCATTTGCTAGTGGCTTTTTCGTATCTGCATCTACTTTCAAGACATCCACAGTCCCTTTTCGCTTCACATTCACGGTTACGGAAGTTGAAACATAAAAAGAACCAGTGACCAGTTTTTGATATGAACCGTTTGCCCAGACAGTAGTGGGGTATTTTTCGTTTGTTTTCGAACCTTTCACCATATTTACAGTGATTTTTGTTGCAGTGGATCCATTCGTATCGACGGTTAATTTATTGCCACTGATCGTTGCTTTTGCCCCACCACTGACGGATTCCACATAGAGGTTATGATCGCCCCAACTGTTTTTCACAGTAAAGGTTGCTTTTTCTCCTTCATAGACCGTCTTAGACGTTGCGTCCCATTGCGGACGTGTGCGGATCTGACTAGCTCGTGTAGTCATTTTGCTTTTCCAGTCAGTTACACCATCTTTGTGGTATGGGGTAATGGTGATACTTTTTGGTTTTTCATTTGAATTTTCCCAAACAAGACTCGTTGCAGCCATCCAACGTTGCTTTCCAGCGTCGTTATTTGCCCAACCGCCTAACTCACGGTAAGCACTAATAATAGACGTGATCGTTTCTTTTTGAGAAGTACTTAAATAGCTGCTGCCGACATCCGTGTACGTCTTAGCTGCCGTAACCCCTGCTTGTAAACAAAACGCATCTTTCCCATCGATCGTACGTCGGATCCCTCGGTCTTCTGTATAAGAATAGCCGTTGCTACGAACGATATACATCAGCCAAGGATAGCCAGCTGGTGGATTGATCGTTGTTTCAGAGACTGTTTTTGAAACAGAAGCCAGTAAAGCAACTTTGCTTTCTTTTAGCATAGAAGGAACATCATTAAAGTTATTCGTTTGGTTCAGGATCTCTTCAGCATAAAAGAAACGTGTCTGCATTAAGATCTGTTCGGATTCTTCTAAATCTTTGGCTTTCGACAATTCTTCAGCGACTTGATCTTCTTCAATAAATGGAAGATCTTCACTATTGACTGCCGATTGCAGCGATTCAACATCATTTAGATCGATTTCATCAAAGTCTTTGATTTCTTGATCTGCCTGATCCGCTTTTTCCTGGCGCTTTTCATCGACCCCTACTTCAACAGCTGTAAAGTCTCCTTCTGTTTTTTCAGCGATCTGCGGTGTATCTGAAGAAATCAGCTGTTCTTTGTCTGATTTGTCTGCTACCACGTACAGTAAGCCATCAGCACCTTGAACAACGGTTGATTCCTGTTCTTTGTTTAAGGTCTCTTCCGATACTGCAGCCACTTCCTGATCCGTTTTAGCGGTATCTGTTTGTTCTTGTGCCAAAACATAAGGAAAGTTGGCCATAGCAAGAAGAGAAATGATCATCACTGAAAACGAAACAACGAGTTTGTGCTTCTTTTTCATTGGTACCTGTTCACATCCTCTCCTTCAAAATGGATTTTCGAAAAGGACGGTGGCGCTCGATTACGCATTCTTTGTTCCTTGGCCATATAAGATCATAGGCGGTCTCCTTCGTTTAAATAACTTTTTGAGTTCTTTATATTTAGCGTATGCAGCTCTTGTTTCGATATGTGTTGTTCTTGATCAACGATAAATAAAAAGTCACCATTTGTGAAAATATCTTTTCCAGCGGCTTTTTGTTTTGTTTTATCTGTATCGATAACCACGTCTACATGATCCGTATTACCGTGTAATACTTGTTTCCCAGCGACCACTTGCACAACGGTCTTATAATTACTTTTTGTGATCAGTGAAACTTCGTCAATTTCAAAAATACTTTGGCGATCGACCAAGCCATTATTAATAATTTCTGCCAGCTTATTCACGCTCAAGCGAATATACTGTAATGCTTCACCGTTTCCTGTAAAACTTAGGGAAACCTCCTTTCCTACGGTTAAATACAAGGTTTTCTTTTCAGCATCCATCTGTTTCTGCCCTCCCTTCACTCGTTGATATTTTCTTTAGTTATGGACTACGACAGACATTCTTCATGTTTTTTCTCCTTTTTGGGTAACAAAAAAACTTGAGAAATATTCCTCAAGCTCCCGAATTCAAAAAATAAAGTCAATATATTTGTAATAATTCTTCTTTTTATTATAATTACTTAGGACATAATAATTTGGTCTTTCTAGCGGAAACTAGGAGACCTTTTTTTATCCCTTCAAACAAAGATTATCATCGATCCCAATCATCTAATTCAGAATGATCATTTAACGCCTTCATCCTAGTTATATCTTTTTCCAATTTTTCCAACTCTGTTTTTATACTATGGCTTGATTCTTTTTTTACCTCTTCAATTGTTGGTGAAAAATCAGGGCTTATACGTGAGATAATGAAATCTTTATAACGTTCGTACAAATCATCTAGTGTGTCAAACCACTCTGTAGTAAGAGAACCAGTAGTTAGTGTTATAAAACTATATTGAGTTTCACATTTAAATTGAGTTCTTTCGACAACTATATGCCATACAGGACTGATGTTTATTCCCCACAGGACTAAATCTCCTACTTTTAACATGTTTAACTCTCTTTCTACTTGATTTATTCTGTTAGTTAACTAGTTTGGTGGATAGTGGAATCAGACTTCTTCTAAGTCCCTTCTCATAAACCAAAATTCTTCACCGTTATCGAATTTAATCTTTAACGCAAAGACTTGCGCATTTATTACTTCAGTACAAGTACCAACTGACCCTTGAGGCACGATACTTGGATAACGTGTCTTATATTCTTTGTAAATTTCATTCATTATTTTCAATTCATCTCTGATTGGTAATATCTTCCAATTAATGACTTCCCCTTCTTTCCAAGAAAAGGATCCTCTTCTAACAGTAGCATGGTCTAGCTTTTGCTGCTCTTCTTGTTTTAATCTAATCTGCTTGCTACGCCATGTCTCTTTAAATTCATTTGGATTAGTTTTTCTCATTCTTTTCAGTTGATCCGTCTTCAGAATATTTCCCTCCTACTTCAGTTTTACATTTGATATAGACAAGAAATAAGTTCAAATTTTCCGCTTTTCTAGGAGAATCTTGATCTGCAAAACGCTAATTGAAAGCCAAATGACGATAGTTATTGCTATAAGCCACTTGATTAAAACAAACGATACAACCAACCCTTGATTGCCGAATAAAAATAATGTGCCTAAGATTCCAATACCAAACAAAACTGTTATTACAATCAGCAAAGAAAATAATCGGCTTTTCAACTTATCTATTTTTCTTATTTTATTCGTGATCTTGATTAATTCAGAGACTTTCACTTTTATCACCTTCTAGAAAATGATGTTGAAGTAGCGTTGATCGCAGCAAACGTGAAAGTAAAAATGAAGATAAATACCGCAACCTTCAGCAATCCCATACTAACTTTAAACATCATCTTCAAGAAAAACTTTCCAACTGCCAATAACTTTTTTGTCTTCGTCATAACTTGCACTCCCTTATTAAAATTTATTATTAACCAATTAAACATCTTTTGTTTACCAGATTCGTAAATAGAACAAAATAAAAGTCGCAGATTTTTACAACCGGAGAAATCTAACTCCTATGAAGGCCGGATATTCGCTCGCACACTTGCGGTCTTGGCAAATCCTTCAATGTTTTTGGCTCACCAGTTCATTGTATTCCTGGTTACTCTAAACCCCTTAGTAGCCATGCTGTTTAGTTTAGAGGGGCGTTCTAATACCCAATTCATTTATTCAATTAGTTCTCGATACTCGTTCGTTATCAACTCATATCAAGAGATTTTGCTAGAAACTAGCAAACAAAAGATGTTTAATTAAATGTTCAAAAAGCAGTTACGCTCTTTTTCGTTCCTGGTACCAATAATTTTGAATCATTTCTTCGTATTCCTTTTCTTCTATCGCAGTGATCAAGGCATATACTTCTAACGCTCGTTCCGCTCGATGGTTCCGGACTTTGAAATATTTGTTTTCCCGTGTCGTTATCAGACGACCATTTGAATTTAACCGTTGAGCAATGACTCTTTCCTTTTGATCAAAAAGAAGTTTAATTTGGGGAAAGATCGTTTCCGTTTTGGCAGCCCCGAAAAATATTTTTTTTGGCTTCCCTTTTTCAAAAAGAGTCGTATAGCGATAGGCGTTTTCCCCTTCGATCATCCAATGCTGCGTGTTAAATAGTTGTACCGTTGTTTTGATTCTTGCTAGATCTTTAACGTATACTGCTAACCCTTTTGTCATTGTCATTCCTCATTTCCTAGATCATACTTACATAAAAGCAAACAAAAAGGAGGTAAATTCACGAGAACATGAATTTACCTCCTAAGAATCGCAGTCTCTTCAACGAAAATAACAGATGGCGTCAAAAATGATGATTTGGCCTATCATACACCTAGATCAACTGTAGAAGAAACTAAAGATCAAACATACATTTTTCAATAATACATTGAATCAGAAGTTTCTTTCTACAATCATTATCTGTTATAATTACATCGTTGTAGAGAAGCTACGACGCAAAGGAGCTCAATCCGTTCAGGTGCGTGTACACTTGATTGGAAACCGAGGTTTATCATTGACTCCTGCATGAGTTGGCGCTCTTGCAGTGACGAGATTTACTTCGGGGGCTCCTTTTTGTTTGGCTTCGTACAAGTATGTCAAACAAAAATATTGTTTTATTTTTATGTGTAAAACATAGCATAAGAAATTTATTTTGACAACAATTTATTTTTTCAATCTAAAATAACATCCTTGTCTCTTCTTCTACTATCGGTCATTTTAACTAAGTATTTAAGTTACTACATCAACAATACTATATTTCACTTTCACATTAATATTATACCATTTTGTTTGTATATAGACAAACGTTTTTTTGCTTTATATGGTATTTTCAAAAATAAAAAGGCTAAATTAATGACTAATGAAGAGTACACAAATATTAAATATCATCTAGCTAAAGCGATCAAAGAAGCTAGACTCAAACATCAATATACAATAAGGGATTTAGCTGAAATTGCGGATATTAATTACTCGTATCTTTCAACAATCGAAAACAATCGCATTGAAAAACCTTCGATGTATGTCTATCTGACATTGTTTGAAATACTTGAGATTCCAATTACGGAGCTATTCAGTGAAATTGAAAATATGCCGCCATTTAATCGCTACCCACCTGAAAGCTAGTTTCTAACTAGCTTTTTTTGTTTGGATTGAAAAGAGTGAAATTGTAAGCATTGAAAATGTATTGTTACCGCCGACGTGTTTTTTTAATGATCATCTTTACAAAATCACTCTAAAATAGACTTTAAAACTTTATCTCACAAATACTTTTAGCGTGTACCAATTTGCACATCACGTGTTTGAACACTACCTGAACCAGCAAATAAAAATAAGATCCAATCTAAACTCATAGGTGTTTTCCTCCGATACTTTAATAGTGTAAATTTACAAGTCAAATAGTACCACTTGGTAAAATTTTTACAACAAAAAATTAAGAAATTGCGGAATCCGCAATTTCTTATGGAGGTTTAATGAGCTGTGAATGAGGATTCTATCATTTTAGTGCAAATAATCGAGGATCTGAGAAAAAGTCGTGGATTATCTCAGAAGGAATTAGTTGATACGATTCTTAGTGAAAGTTCGTATGTAAGAATAAAAAAAGGTAAAAGTGAATTTCCGATATATATACTTGTACCACTAGCAAAAAAATTGAATGCCAGGATTGAAGATATCTTGGATCTCTATTATCGAAGTGAAAACCATGAATACAAAAACCTTTTCAAGCGATACAATATTGTCACTGATACACATGATATAGCTGAAGCAATTATCCTGTACGAAGACCTGGTAAACTATCAAAAAAATAGTTTGACGCTAACCAGAATGCGATTGTTGCTAGAAAAGTATTTTGCAAATGATACAAGACAAATACCTGAAATAGATATTCTTGAAGTCCAGGCATTAATGAATCAAATATTAGTTACAAATCATCTGACCTCTTACGATCTTCAATTCTTTGCAGATTTTATGACCTTGCTATCAATGGATCAGCTTCAAATTGTCAGTCAAAAATTGATAGACGTCGACTTCAATGTTATGGACTCATTTAATCATTTCTACAAAAAGTATTATCCAATCTGCTTAGGAAACCTATCCGATTGCTTAATGGATTTAGGTTATTTTGAAGAAGCCAAGCAGCCTTTAAGTAAATTAATAGCTACAGCAGACCATGTTGACTCCATTGAACTGAAAATGTGGGCACAATACTTAGAGAATGTTCTAGCCATCTACACCGAAAATCAAAACAATGAAAAACAAAATAAGCTAAACAAATTGAATCAAATTGTTACTAATTGGCACAATTTATTACCCTCAAGTCGTTTGGTAGAAGGGCTACATGGCGGTTTCCAACGTCTATCTGATAGAAACGGTGATCGTCCAAACAATATTCATATTCCACCTGTATACATTTTAAAACCATAGGAAAAAGCCTAGTATTCTTTGCTGGGCTTTTTTTATATATTTAAAACTGAAGTTTCCTATTTTCCCAAATCATCACTACAAAAAAAGAAGAGATAATATTCATCTCTTCTCGAAAAACTATCTTGCTTTAGTTGTAGCAACTACTTTGTTATTTACAATTCTTCTACAACTTCCTGCATCGACTTTTGCTAAAGCCTTCTTCTCCAAATCCTTTGATGAATATTTCTTATTTACAATCGATCTACCAACATTATTATTGAAAAGATCCATCTGCTTTTCATTAGCTGGTTGATTTTTATTTTCCTCGTGAGCATCTGCCCATCTTTTCGCATTTGTTTTACCGTTAGAAGGATTGAAACTTGATCCATATCCAGCTAACATCGTTGTCATCTCAGAATTCCAATAAGTATGTCTAAAAGCATCTCCGTTTCCATTATGCAACCCGTTTTTATATAGTGCATTTGTCCTTTTGGTAGCCAAACTAGAAGCAGTATACACTTGTGCTGCTTGCGCAGGATATGATTTGACAAGTTTTTTCTCCGCGCTATTCAAATTCTCGTAGGCAGATGGCAGGTATCTTGCTGTTACCCTATAGCTTTTTGCCTCGTATATATCATTGTATAGCTTAATCATATATAAGTTTTGATCATCTTCAGATAGATCTTTAAATGCTTCATCTGAGCTCGAAATTTCATAAGCTTTAACAAAATCATCAATTGTTAAACTATCTATTACTTCATCGCTTAGACTCTCATTTGAAATTTGTTCTGCTCCTGATTCATCTGTTGCAATCTCATCTGCATAAGCATGGATACTACTTGATACTGAAATACCAAAGAATAAAACTAACGTTAAAAATATTTTTTTCATTTTTAGTTCTCCTTATTTTTGGAAAATCAATTGTTTTTCTATTTTGTTTATACCATCATCATAGTTGCAATCTAATACTATTTTACCCGTAG
Organism: Enterococcus sp. 4E1_DIV0656; assembly: GCF_002140695.1. Taxonomy (NCBI): domain Bacteria; kingdom Bacillati; phylum Bacillota; class Bacilli; order Lactobacillales; family Enterococcaceae; genus Enterococcus; species Enterococcus sp. 4E1_DIV0656. Next base: position 80,341 of record NZ_NGLF01000004.1, read on the forward strand.
ATTCGTCATAACTAGCTACTTTTAACAATAAAGAAAAGTTTTTTGTATTGCTATCAACATATCCAGTAACTGTTTGCTCTTCTCCATAAATGGTAACTGAAATAGAACTCTCACCACTTATACTAACTTCCTCTATTGGTTTATTCGTAGACTTTATCGAATTACTTTCATAAAGAACTTCTGAATCATTCAGATAATTTCTTGCTATTGTAATAGGAACTTCTATTGCACCTTTATTATTTTCAATAAAAATGCCTGTTTTACCATTGTTTTTCAGGAAAAATAGTGTACCAAGTACTACCAAAACTGTGCAAGATAAAACAATCGTCAATACTTTCCTTTTTGATTTCTTCATATCTTTCAGTAAATTCGAAAAATGAATCTACTGTTCCCCCTTTCTAACTCAAGTATATTTTAGTAACAGGATATTGTAAATAACCCTTACAAAAATGTAATAATATTACCTTTCACAAATAAATACAGATACTTGAACCTTCCCAAAAAAGTAAACTGACAAAATCATTTATTGTGTTACATTGCCTATATCACTTAACGAACACGTAAAAACCTAAAATACAACGAAGAATGATCGACATAACTAATTAATTTGTTCTTTTTCTTTTTTTGGATTGATACTCTTTAAGAACTTCTCCTCCAATACCAATAAATGACGATAAACATCATCCATCGACCAGCCTGAAGAAAGACTAAGACAATATAAAAAATCACAAGGTAACGTTTTTACTGCACGGTTTCTAGTTACCCAGCTTGCTACTGTACTCTGCTTATAGCCATGCAACTCACAAAATTGCTCTACTGTCATACCTAACCGCGAAATAATAAATACATTGATCGGGTAGGGATATACAAAGGTATTGATACTCATAGTCAGAAAAACCTCCCACCATATTATTACGTTTGCGATAATAGTACTACTCTTTCTTAAGACCAGCAAGCAAGACGGAGAAAAAGGAGCAACGTATCATAGATATAATGTAATAGGCAATTTGCACCTTTTAGTTTCAACCTGTATCGATCATGAACAGATTTGTTTGCACGCCGATCTTATTGGGTTCTATCAAGCGTTTCAGTGCTGTCTGGATAAACGTGTATTCTCTTCCAAAAGCTTCTGAGATCGCAGCGAAATAAGCCCCCTGGCTTTCTTTTTTTAGCCGGATAACGGAGCGCATCAATCCATGTATCGAGGCTAGCATAATACCTCCATTACGACCAGCACGAACACTAATATGAATTTTGTTCTCTTCTTTTAACTGCTTCAGTACTTTGTCCAGGGAACGTTTTGGGATCTTTAAACTTTCAGTTAACTCTTTTTTTGTAGAAATAATGTATGGTTGTTCTTCATAGGATTGCTCATTCAAATAAGACAGTAGATCTTCTGCCCATTCATGACTATGTGAATACTTGCGAAGAGCTCTTTCTTTCTTGAATTTCCACCAACCCCGTTTTTTATTGAATAGCTGCTCTTCAGAAAGATTGGCATCGACCCACTCTTGGCATAATAGGACAACTTTTTCTCTGTGCGCTGCTTGATATTTTCCGGAGTAAGCGGAACGAATGATTCTGGTTAATTCTCGATCAGATAAAGGGTTAGCCAAGCGGTCATTGAATTCTAACATCGTCAATTCACATGCTTCTACTTCGTATCCTGACGAAAAGTATGCCAAAGACAAGGTGAATATGACATTATTTCGACCATATACGCCCTTTTCACCTTGTATTTTTTGACTTTTTAGCAACAGCTGGAACCAGGGTTCATCGACTTGACGAAATTCTTGAGTAGATGGCAATACAAAAACGTTCTTGATCTCCGCTTTTTTGTCCGCATCTTCTCTCATTGACCAGTCGATCCATTCTTCAAAACTATAGCGATACTGTGGTTCAAAGAATAAAACATTCTCTTCAGAAGGCATCCGTGTGATCCCAAAATGATTGGCATTTACATCGACAGGAAACCGATAATCATTTGAAAATTTATTCCTTAGATTTTTTGAGATCATTTTGGCCACATTGATCACTTTAAAATTTGATTTCTTCGTCACGTATGCAGGCTTTTCTAGTACATAGAAAGCTTGAAATCCATGCGGTGTACGTAGAATCATTGTCGGCATAAAGCCGATCTCGTGACTGGCCAAGATAATTTCTCCGTAGTCAAAGTTTGGATCCAATGTGTCAAAATCAACAAAGAAAGTATTGATTTGACGCAAATTGTCCTCAGAATGACCTTTTGTAAACATTCTGGATTCATCAGCATACGTTCCATAGCGAAATACATTTGGTGTCCAATGAGTGAATCGATTATTGTTTTCGATCACCCCTTCTTCTGAAGTAATCACTAGTCCAATCCCCTCGATCATGTGTTCCTTTGAACGGTATGCAAAAATAGCCCCCTTTCCCGACTGATCACTAAAAGAGACCGGTTTTAAGTGGCTGTTTTTATATTTAAATTTACGGATACCATTTTGTAATACCGTCGAATATACGACATCCAAAGAAACTGCCATGACTGTTATTCCTTCCTAAACAAAAAGAGAACACAAATAATCTCAAAGATTTGTGTTCTCTCAATGGCTTAGAAGTCTCAAAGGAATGACAAAATAAGCGTATATATATTGAGTTGCTCGTCAAAAAATGGTAAAATAAATCTATAGGTTCGGATTGGTAGTCCGAATAGATTTATTCAAATCACATAAGTGGTTTCCAGCCACTTACATAATTTCCATGAGACGAGCGAGAACACATAGTTGTTGTATGTGATTCAGATGAAGAAGTGAGGCCAAATTCACTTTTTTATCCGTCTCTTTTTTATATGTATTATTTATTTGAATATAACAAAACAGTTAAATTTGTACAAGAAGAATTTTTTATAAAGTATAAGTTATACTTAAATAAACCTCATATAAGTTATACCTAATTAGACATTATTGTATATCTTATACTTTAAATTACTAGAACAGGTAATAAAACGATACCCTTAAAATAAGCTTTCTCTGGTAACAAATATTTTTAAATACCAAAACATAAAGTATAAGTTATACTTTATGTTTTGGTAATCAACTATAACTTATACTTTTATTGTTGAATGACTTGAAAAAATTAAAGCTTATCAAATGCATCTTTTATTTCTTCTCTCAAGTGTTCCTCTTTCGCCACACCTAATTTTTGCGTAATATACGCTTCCGATAAAGTGTCAATAAGTTTTTCAAAGGTAATCCTACCCTGCACTGATTGAAGTTCCTCAACGTAGTCTTGTAGTACGCTTAGTTTTGACTCCAAAGCAGGAGATATTTTTTTTGGTTTTGTAACTTTAAATCGTTCATCTGTAATTTTTATAGGACGTCCTCGTTTTTTACTTGCTTCTGAAGTAGTCGCTTTTGGTTTCTTATTTATCAAAGAAGAGTGTCCAAATTCGTTTTCTCCTCTAATTGATACAGATTTTTTCTTTTTTATTCCTGGTTGTAAGAGACCAGCATATTCTGTATCAACTTTGGTATCAACATTAAATTCTTTCCTTTCACTCATATTCTTTCCCTCCTAGCTATTCTTCAAATATCTTTCTGCGTGATTCAAGTTCGGCTAGTATTTTTATAAACGGTTCATGTGCCCTATAGTCCCATTGATCATAATTTCCGTTTCGATACTTTTTCAAAGATATTCCTTCTCTTGAATAACGTTTTAGTCGTTTTTGGAAATTAACAATATTCTTAGACACAGCGGATCCATATAAATCTATAGCCTCGCTCAATACACTTTTATCTAAATCATCGTCTGGTTCAAGCATGCATGCAATTATAGAAATCACTTCAAGGTCAATATCGTAGTTGTTAATCATAAATTTTTGGTACCCAACATATTTTCCAATTCCATCTAACGATTCCTCTTGTGTTTGAAAAGCTATTATACTGTAATCAGAGGCCGCCATAGCATTATCTGAATATGCACTAATAGTTGGAGGCACATCAATAAAAATAGTCTCATAATTTTCTTTGATAGGTTCCAATAATTTTTCTAAAACCATGATTTGTTCTTTCTCATCTTCAAAGTTAGCAATAACATAGTTAGAAAACGATCTAAAACTTGTATCACATGCAATTAAATCTAGATTTTCCATAATCGGCGTTATACAAATTGAAAGGTCTTCTTCGTTGATCCCATCTACTATTGTTTTATCAATATGATCTAAGTCAACAGTTCTTGCTAATATTTGTGAAGCGTTAGCTTGCGGATCAATGTCTATTACCAGTGTTTTTTTCTTATTTACTACAGCATTATCAAAAGCTAGCATTGTAACTATCTTGGTTTTTCCTACTCCACCTTTAAAGTTCCCGACTGTATAAGTAGTTGCTGTCATATTTTTACCTACTTTCTTTTATCTTTATTTAAAGTATAACTTATATATTTATTTTAATCAATATTTA
>NZ_NGLF01000004.1:89440-94826 GCF_002140695.1 Enterococcus sp. 4E1_DIV0656
GTTCTAATATGTATATAAAACGTATCTTTTTTGAAAAGGGGATTTAGCATGCTTATGCAGTTTGGTGTAAATCCAAAGTTTGATTACACGAAAGAACCTTCTCGAGATATTCTTTGTATCGACTGTAAATCATTTTATGCATCCGTAGAATGTGTAGAAAGAGGTCTAAGTCCTTTAAAGACAAAGTTAGTTGTCATGTCCTATCCTTCGGACGATCCTTCTCAGCGGGGAAGTGGATTAATCCTGGCATCGAGTCCGGCCGCAAAAAAAGCCTATGGAATTTCTAATGTCAGTCGATCACGAGATCTTCCTTTTCCGTATCCGGAAGACCTCGTGATTGCACCACCGAGGATGGCACTGTATATGAGAAAGAACATGGAGATCAACAATATTTACAAGAAGTATGCTGACGAGCAAAATCATTCCGTATACAGCATTGATGAGAGCTTCGTGGACGTCACAGACTCATTAAAGCTGTTCGGTGCAAAGGACGCAAGAGCGCTGGCGAGAATGATTCAAACAGACGTTTATCGACAAACTGGAATTTTCACAACGATCGGGATAGGTGACAATCCGCTCTTGGCCAAGTTCGCACTAGACCTCGAAAGCAAAAAAAATTCAGATATGAAAGCAGAATGGCGTTATGAAGACGTTCAGCAAAATCTTTGGTCTGTAGAAAACATTACAGACGTTTGGGGGATAGGACGTCGAACAGCAATCAGACTGAACCGAATGGGCATATTTACTATGTATGATCTGGCACACGCAAATTACTATCAGCTGAAGCAAAATTTTGGTGTCTTAGGTACTCAACTATATGCACACAGCTGGGGCATCGATCGATCATTCTTAGGTCAGAAATACAAAGTAAAATCTAAGTCGATAGGGAACAGTCAGGTCTTAAATCGGGACTATACACGTCGAAAAGAAATAGAAATTGTAATCAAAGAAATGGCCGATCAAGTAGCAACTAGGTTACGCCGTACAGGAGCGAAAGCTGAAGTCGTTTCTTTGTGGATCGGTTTTTCTATGGGCTATATTGATCGATCAGGAAGTCGAGGATTTCACCAGCAAATGAAGGTACCAGCAACAAATAGCAGCAAACAAATAGCAAACTACTTACTGCAGATATTTGATCGTCATTACAAGTACCAGGACATTCGAAATGTGGGAGTAAATTGTTCAAAGCTCGTTTATTCTAATGCTTTGCAGCTTGATCTCTTTGAAAATCCGGACGAACAAGTAAAAGACTTAAAAATCGATTATGTAGTAGATACGATACGCAAAAAATACGGGTTTAAGTCGATCGTTCATGCAAATAGCATAATGGAAGGTGGACGTGCGATCGCTCGCAGCAGCCTTGTCGGAGGGCATGCAGGTGGTATGTCTGGACTTGAAGGTGCTGAAGGTCATGGTAAAACGTACTAAGAAAACTTTTACGGACTATAATCAATACAGAGATCGACCATTCGGGCTGAAATGGGCAACGGCCTACGCCATGGATGATTTGATGAAAGGTGTCTTAGAAAACGAAGCCTGGGCTACAAAAGAAGTTATTGGTTTGGATTTAATGAACCATGAGGAAATCGACGCAATTCTATCAGAATCGTTCCTTTATCACAAGCCTATATCGCTGCAATTAAACACTAAAGACGAATTTGGGCGATTTTTGGATCCTGTCGAAGGACAATTTCTTGGTGAAGCATATGAAGATTATTTTGTACTCAATGAACAAGCGATCAATTGGACAGATGTCCGACATGTATCCATAAAAAAAGAGGAAAAATGGTTTAAAGTTGATTATTTCCAGGACAGAGAGTCTTCTCGCAACAAACAAAAGAAAAAAGCGTGTAAAATAGAAAAAGAGATTGAGCTAATCAAAAATGAATATTATCAGGACTTTGCAGATGATGTTTGAAGATCATTGTCCATCATTTGACTTTGAAATCGCCTTAGAATAGCTCTCTGACACACGTTTTTTAAATAAATTAGAAAAGGAGGGGGAGAATATGTGTGGAAGATATTTTTTTGATTTATATTCAAATGAATTAAGAAGCTACTATGACCACGTCGTTTTAAATACTACAGGTAAACATATTCGTGTTGGTTTTAATGAAATTTTTCCAACTAATTATATAGTAACACTAGGACTTAATCAGGATTCAAGGGTAGTACCAGGAATCACTCAGTGGGGTTTCCAAGGATTTAAGCCTGGTCAACTTATGATCAACGCACGTTCAGAAACAGTAGAAGAAAAGAAGACTTTTTCTAAAGCCTTCAGAGAAACTCGCTGCGTCATACCAGTTTCCGGATTCTATGAGTGGGATTCTGAAAAACGAAAACTATTATTTACTTCAGGTGAAAGTGACGTTTTTTATTTAGGTGGCTTTTATCGTATTCATAAAACTGGTGCAGGATTTGAAACCGAATCGATCATAATGACGACCAAGCCTAATGAATCGGTTTCACCTATCCACGATCGTATGCCGCTTATAATTCAGAAAGATCACATTAAGGAATGGATCACTGATTTAGATTTTGCGCGAAATTATCTTACAGCTGATATGCCCGAACTAAGTAGTACTGAAGTAACAAAATAAAAAGAACGGATCTTTTATAGATCCGCTCTTTTTGATACAAAACCTCCTGGCACATTTGATAAAGCGACACCTCCTAAAGCAACTGCTAAACCAATTAGATTTGATTTAATGAGAACTCCTCCAATTGAAATTCTAGTAGAAATATTATTTGCTGCGCTTTTTGAAATCCAGATTCTCGTGCCCCACCAGTAACCTTTGTTTGCTGTTTTTCCTTGTTTATATGCTCTAAGATAGGCGTTATTACCAGTCTTTTCGATCGTTACAGTTTTTTCATTAACATTAATATACATTTTTTCAGTTTTTGAATCACTTAATAATTAATTAGCTTCGCCATCAATACAGGCAATCGTTTAGATTAATCTAGCTAAGTCGATTATATCCATGTTAACGAGAATGTAGTTAACATAAATATAACATGCAGAAACCATCCCGATTTAAAGCCATTTACCATTGACAACTCCCAGATAGCAGAATAAAGTTCAACACTCAGCAAATCTCTGCTGGGTGTTTTTGTTATATTATCACTGAATCGCACTTTTTCTGGTAGTTAATTATGAATCTATTTGATTTCAGAATGAATAAGTTTGGTCAAAAATTGTTTCAATAATTCTGCTTCTTCTGATGAAAAATCTTTGAGGACCTGTTGATTCATTTCTTCAGTCATACTTTTAATCGAAGTTTTCATTTGATTGGCCTTATTAGTTGGTGTTACAAATATTATCCTTCTATTATCGGGATCAACTTCTCTATCAATCAGGTCTAATTTTTGCATTTTATCTAAAATCCCAGAAACCGTTGGTGCCTCTAAGTGAAGTTTTTTCCCTATCTCCTTAGGCGTAGTTTTATTATCTGGTACGGACCATATGTAGGTTAAGACACCGGCCTGTGCAGACGTAATCCCTTCTCTTTCTAATAATTTACTATAATACTTGAAAACTTTATGTTGGGTAACACTCAATAAATAATTCATACAATTGTCTACCATGATAAATCCCTCCAGTAATCATTGACAGAACTATAGTATCATGTTAAATTCTGATTGAAAACATTTTTGCAACAAAACTATTTTGTTGAGAAAGGAATTTTGAGTATGGATACATTTAAAGCATTGATTGTGAGAGAAAATAATGGGGACGTCAGTTATCAAGTAGAAGAGCACACGAAGAAAGATGTGTTGGACGATGGAGAAGTTTTGATAAAAGTCGCATATTCTTCAGTTAATTACAAAGATATGTTAGCTGTCCAAAAGAATGGCGGCGTTATACGAAATTATCCTATGATTCCAGGAATCGATTTAAGTGGAACAATTGAAGAGTCTACAGATCCTAATTATACTAAGGGGCAGCAAGTTCTAGTCACTGGCTATGATATGGGAATGACGCATACTGGAGGTTTTTCAGAATATGCTAGAGTACCTTCTTCATGGATCGTACGGTTACCTGAAAACTTATCGATGAAGGAAGCCATGATTTTTGGTACTGCTGGTTTAACCTCAGCTCTTTCCATTTTTGAATTAGAAAAAAATGGAATGAATCCGTCTCTTGATCAAGCTATTCTAGTGACTGGAGCTACAGGTGGAGTAGGTAGTATCGCACTAAAAATCTTATCCCAAGCTGGATACAAAAATATTACTGCATTGGTTAGAAAAGAAAATCAGATCCAAGTTGCCAAGGAATTAGGTGCGCAAAAAGTTATTCTCCTGAGCGATTTTGAGTTCACAAAAAAGCCATTGGCTAAGCAAACTTTTAATTACATTTTAGACACTGTAGGAGGAGAACTAGTTTCAAATTTACTTCCGTATATATGTTATCAAGGAAGTGCATCTCTATGCGGAAATGCCGGAGGGATTAAATTAAATACAACTGTCTTACCGTTCATATTGCGTGGAATAAATCTTATTGGTATTGATTCAGTAAATATATCGCAAGATTTTAGACAAATGATCTGGTCAAAAATGGCCAAAGAATGGAAAATAACGGACAGTACTCTATTCACTGAAATCTCATTAAACGAACTTCCCAATACAATTCAATTGTTAAAAGAGGGGAGACATCTTGGTAGAACAGTTGTAGATATTACGAAATAATATTCCTTAAAAATAAATATAGATAGAGAATAGTCACCCCATATGTAAAATGAGAACTTTCATTCTCTATCTATATAATTTGAGGTGGGGGCATTGAATTATGAACTATGCTCATCTGTCAGCTGAAGAGCGTGGACAAATAGAAGCGTATTTGTTCTCAAACCGAGATAGCACGTCGATTGGATCGACATAGGTCAACGATCTCTAGAGATATCAAACGTGGGCCCGAGCAAAGAAAGAAGAATAGTCTCGCTAGTTTACCATATCAAGCAACAAGTGTCGGCAACATGGCACGCATTCGTAAGAAAAATTGTGGAACAACAACTAAGACCACCGTACACAATACTAAAACGATTATGAAGTATCTCGAAATGAAATATTCACCGGAACAGATAGCAAATGCTGTCCGTAGTGTAAAAGTCTATACTTCAACGATATACACCTGGATATACAAGAAAATCGTTCCTATTGATATTAAGAGATTACGTGGTCATGGAAAACGCCAGCTCAAAATTTCAAACTAGAATACGCGAAAATTACATGATATTTTCAGGAGAATAATTCATTTATTATAAAATGTTTTTGTCGAACAATCTCATTAATTTAAGTTTGCCAACAGGGATAAAAAGAGAAAAATGCGAACTATTTTTATATAAAAGCAATGTATAGTTATTCTTAATCTTAACATTCGTCTAAAATA
>NZ_NGLF01000004.1:95091-98081 GCF_002140695.1 Enterococcus sp. 4E1_DIV0656
TGATCACGTCATTTGCTGTGCTAAATTTGAAAGAGTTGCGCAATATTCAACTCAAATTATTTATTTACGATATTGATATCGAAAAATTTTCTACTTTAGAGGAAGCTAAATCTAGATGTAACTCTCTTATGTATAAATAATTTAACTAGCTGATCATAGCTAGTTTTTTTTATCTGTATCTAATGAACTAAATGTTCGCCCTTCATCTGCTTGATAAAAAGAAATATTTATCGCTACACCTATGGCGGCGGATTTAGAAGTTTATAGATTAGCGAATGACACGGAAATATCTTCCATCTGCTATGGGTGAATCAGATAAAATATATTTCTGGATGGTTCCTTTGAAGAGTTTTTCTCCTTCACAGCAACTTTTTAAAGAAGGATACATTTTTTTAGAACCATCCAGATAATAAACATTGATTCCCTGAATCTGATTATAATTAATCGGAGAACGTCGTGTACAAGAAAGTTGATCTCCTAGACATTTCACCTGATTAACAATCATTGGGTCATTAAGCCAATTTTTGTTAAGTGTCAATTTTACGATTAACTGATGAATAGCTTCTTTTTGCATTTTATTCCTCCACTTAAACCAATCGTCTATCTAGTTTACATATTACATAGTACGTCATCAAAAAAACTCAAACTATTCTTCATTGATTTCAGTTACCCATTAAATTTTTATAATTTATAACAGTTCTTTCTGTAGTATTTGTCACTTTTGAATTTGAAAGGGTTACAACTGCCGAATTACTGAGTAGCTTTATAATTGTTCCAGCCGCTTGTTTTTTTCTATATATAAATATGACCTGTTGATCTATATGAAAAGCTTGACCTTCTATTGAAAGTTGTTGTGGTTTCCATTGTGAAAAACTCATTCTTACCCCTCCTTTGAAGTATGAAAAAACCCGCCTCACACATGTTGAGACGGGTTAAAAGACACTTTTATGCTTTGTAGATATTAGCAGCTTGCAAGCCGCGTTGGCCTTCTTCAGTATCAAAAGTAACTGCTTGACCTTCATCTAAAGATTTAAATCCATCCGCTTGAATTGCTGAAAAATGAGCAAATACATCTTGACCATCTTCTCCTGTAATGAATCCAAAACCTTTATCTGAATTAAACCATTTTACTGTACCTTTATTCATATTGTTTCCTCCTTGTGCATCTCTAGTATGCGTTTTGTTGCAATAAATGTTTGATTAGCAAAAGGAGAGTATAAATTTAAGTATAGCACTCTTAATACGATTCAAAATATATCACTACAATTAGTATAACACCTGTCTCTTATACACATGAACATAATTAAGATTGACCTGTTGTGACACTTGCGAGGGATAACTTACTAGTAATCAATCTAGTGCAAGAAACTTTTAATATGTTAAAATTAGTAGTCGCCTATCCGACAGTCTTGCGACTGGAGGGAGGTGTTTTCATGATTCAATTCTTCATTTGCCCCCTTCTTGTCGGCTTACTAGTAGCCCTCTTCGAGTATTGGCTGAATAATCGAGACAAGAAGTAAAGCAACGAAGGCGACATCAGCCCACAAAATAAAACCCCAGAGAATCCGACTTCTCTGGGGTTTCGTGGTGTTTTCATGTCCAATAATTCATTTGCATGTACATTTTAACATGTAACTTCAAGGAAATCAATGAAGACAGGTATTGGAAAGAGCGCTGCCTGAAACTTCAATAACGGGCAGCGCAAGTTTAAAGATGCAGATCTAAGTGTATCATAACAAACAAATATGAAAAAAATTAGAAGGTAGTGATGATTCTACCGTCGTTTGATTTACTTTTATTCTTAATAAGTTTTGTAATAGTTGCTCGACATGGTAGTTCGTTAGCTACGCAGTCACTGATCGTTGCATAGTTTCTGACATTGTTCTTATAAACGCGTCCGTCTAAAATAGTTGCCCCTATCGTTTGAACCTCTTTGACAATTTCTGGAGAATCTAACCATCCCTTTTCAGCAGTTAAATGTAAAATTCTTTAATAGCTACGCTTATTTTTCATCCAGAATGATGACCTCCAAAATTTTTTCTTTCTATCTATATAGCATCATTTTGTGTTTCAGGTAGTTGAGCTAGTTGAGCAAAATCAATTAAAGATTCGATCGATAATCCAGCATTTCGTAAGTTTCTTGCTAAATAAATCCAATTCAAATCATTTGTAGTAAAATCTCTGTAGCCACTCTCGTTGCGGTGAACGGGTGGTATAACACCAACACGCTCATAATAGCGTAGCGTGTCCACACTTAATCCAAACACTTCAGCTGCTTTTTTGATATTCATCAAATCTCCTCCTCATTCCTCTTATTTATAATAATCCTTGAAGTTAACTCTAAGGCAAGCAGAAAACTCTTCTCTCTAAAATAATAAACAAAATAACTACTTGTATTTCGTAAACACTTAAAAACATTCATTTAAAAGATTTAGCAATAGATCAAATTAGTTGAATATAATTTTTCATATTCTAATGTTTATTAAGTAAGAATAATGTTAAAATAAAAAAACGAAGAGTACTCGGCGCAGTCCAGAAAAACTTCCCCAAGTTTTCTGTGCCGGTACTCTTCTTAGATTAATGCATGTTGCTTATTCAGCCTACGTTATAAATTCTTTTTTTGCAAGCAATTAAGGTGTTGAACCAATACTTAGGAATCCCTTATGTTTTTTCTATTTTTACTTTTGACTTCTTTTAAGTGCTATACTGGACAAGTACCATGAAAGTAGGTGTTCAAATATGAATACTAATTTTTATCCAGTGGAAGTTTTTAGTTCGGACTACCGTTTATATTCATCAAAAGCAAAAACAAGTTTATATGATTTTCAATCGAGACCACCTTTGATCACGTCATTTGCTGTGCTAAATTTGAAAGAGTTGCGCAATATTCAACTCAAATTATTTATTTACGATATTGATATCGAAAAATTTTCTACTTTAGAGGAAGCTAAATCTAGATGTAACTCTCTTATGTATAAATAATTTAACTA
>NZ_NGLF01000004.1:98877-110161 GCF_002140695.1 Enterococcus sp. 4E1_DIV0656
TGTCAATTTTACGATTAACTGATGAATAGCTTCTTTTTGCATTTTATTCCTCCACTTAAACCAATCGTCTATCTAGTTTACATATTACATAGTACGTCATCAAAAAAACTCAAACTATTCTTCATTGATTTCAGTTACCCATTAAATTTTTATAATTTATAACAGTTCTTTCTGTAGTATTTGTCACTTTTGAATTTGAAAGGGTTACAACTGCCGAATTACTGAGTAGCTTTATAATTGTTCCAGCCGCTTGTTTTTTTCTATATATAAATATGACCTGTTGATCTATATGAAAAGCTTGACCTTCTATTGAAAGTTGTTGTGGTTTCCATTGTGAAAAACTCATTCTTACCCCTCCTTTGAAGTATGAAAAAACCCGCCTCACACATGTTGAGACGGGTTAAAAGACACTTTTATGCTTTGTAGATATTAGCAGCTTGCAAGCCGCGTTGGCCTTCTTCAGTATCAAAAGTAACTGCTTGACCTTCATCTAAAGATTTAAATCCATCCGCTTGAATTGCTGAAAAATGAGCAAATACATCTTGACCATCTTCTCCTGTAATGAATCCAAAACCTTTATCTGAATTAAACCATTTTACTGTACCTTTATTCATATTGTTTCCTCCTTGTGCATCTCTAGTATGCGTTTTGTTGCAATAAATGTTTGATTAGCAAAAGGAGAGTATAAATTTAAGTATAGCACTCTTAATACGATTCAAAATATATCACTACAATTAGTATAACACATCATTACACGAGAATGTAATTTTGGAAAAATAAGTTATTTTTCTAAAGTAAAACTTAATGATATGAGTTTTTGCCTAAGTTATCTATTAATATTTATATATAGACTTTAAAAAGCCTTCCCTATGGCAACATAATTATATATTATGTACGGAATTGAGAACCGTCACTCTTTGTATGCAGGATTTTGTACCAAACACCTTCTTCTCCTGAAAGTTTGTGTATTGCTTTTTCCTGAAGCAATGTCTACTTGATCTGCCCTAAACTATGTCAGTTAATTTGTGTAACCCAGCCAGATGATGAAAATCACTATCTTCAAAAACAATTGTGAATACTTCCGCATGATCTTTTCTTCCTATTAAAATCTCAATTTTATAGGATTTAATTTCTTCAAAAATTTTGGCTGCTTGATATAATATGTCATTATTTTCCATTGTTGTTTTTTCCTTACAAAAAAAGAGATTTCTTTACGAAATCTCTAAAAGTTAAATTATGAGTGTTTTAATTGCTGGTTTGAGGTGTACGCACACAACCCTATTAAAGCTCAAACCACCAGTGCATTCCAGCGCACCGAAGATTATCACAGCTATAGTAGATACTCAAGTTATCTACACTATTACATTCTCATCTTTATACTATTATGTCAAATATTTCTCATGAATCTTCACTAATTATTAGCTTTAAAAATGAATAGCCATTTAATTTGAGAAAAACAGCTACTTTGCTAATTTAATCAAATCACGAAACTTATCAAAAACATGTCTTCTAGATTGTGTACAACTTTTTTATAAAGAACCGCAAAAAAACATTCTTTGATTGTTTTACTTTTTCTAGAGTTATCATTGTCCGCTACTTCTCAAATTATTTGCTAATAATTAATACCAAAGATACAGTGTTCATACATAAACGATAACATTTCCAACTCATCAATAACTTGACTACTATTATAGTACCTGGATAAAAGCGTATTAAACTTTTCGAAAACAGATTCAGGTATCGACAGTAATCCCAAACCTTGGCTAAACATAATCTGATTAGCAGTTAATAACGCAGTTCTCTTATTACCGTCCCAAAATATTTGATTTTTCGAAATGAATAGAAACAGTCGCAATGCCTTTTCTGTCTCTGATATCTCTTGATTCATTATCTTGTCATATTGATTCTTTACCTCATCTTCAGTTAACATTGGAGGAACATACCTTCCCTGAATAGTCGATACTTCTACTCCACCAGTCCGAATTTCACCAGGAAAAAGTGCATCTTCCGCTGCAACGATCCGATTAATCCGCTTACTTGTCTCTATTAGGGGCACCTGTACATCGTTTAAAAGCATTTCAAAGCCTCTTTTTAAGTTAACGACGGTCAGGACATCATCTACAGCCACGTTATTAGCCCGATTGTACTTAATAATCTCTTCTGTTTGTAACAATGTTGTGTTTAACCCTTCAAATTTCCCCGCATTATACACCAGCTCTACAATGTTCTTCTTCAATAAATACACCGACTCTTTGCGAGATAAGTGGTATTTATCAGGAAATTCAGGCCATTTTTCTTCATTCATTTTCTCACCTCTTGAATTTTTCCTTCTATTATATAGGGCATTATTCTGTCATAGATCCAAACTCTTTACTGCGGTATCCTTATCTTCCTGGGTGATCCCAATATAGCGTAAGGTCTCCCGCTGCGAAGAATGGTTGAGCAGCGACTGAATGATCTCTGTTTTGGTCCCTTGCTTGTACAAAAAGTAGCCGAAGGTCTTGCGCATCGAATGGGGACCAATTTCTTTTAACCCAACCGCCGTTCCTGCTTCATGAATGATCCGCCAAAGACTTTGTCGGGTCAAAGGCGTATCTGCTCCTTTTCGACTTGGAAACAAATAATTGCTGAAGTCTTGTGCTTGCATCTGCTCAGAAAATTCCGATTGAACATAATCGAGAATCACTTTTCGTAATTTGTTCGAAATGAAGACCGAATTGTGTTTGGCCGTTTTTTGCTCCTTCATGGCCAGACGTTCTTTGACAATCACCCGCCCACGAGAAATTTCTAATACATCACTTAATTTTAACTGTCTCAAATCGGAGATTCGATAGGCTGTATTGATCCCGATCGAAAAAAGCACCAAATTCCGTTGCCCATATTTTCCGGAAGCCAAAATTGCCTTCATGGCATCGATCTTTTTTTTGTCGCGAATCGGTTCCACGCTCTTCATTTTTAGCCACCTCTCAAATGTTACTTAATATGATTATAACAGATAATAAGTCACATTTAAACAAGCTATAGAAAAAAGGCCCTAAAAGAAAAGTGATTTTCTCTTAGAGCCTCTAAGGATGGAGCGATTTTGACGAATGTGACAGAATCAGTTTGTGTCACATTAAACATATGATAAACACATTATTTATTTTACAAAACAATTGATGCATGTTCTGCTTGCTAATGGATACTCGCAAATATTACACAAACAAAATTTGTCAGCAATATAATCATCTTCGAATATAATATCACACTCAAAAGAGACGTTCTAAAAAAAGAATGCTTCTTATTTTCCAATGGCTATTGACCACTTTTTTTCAAAATAATCCATCATGAATTTTTATGATTCGAGAAATCTTTTTGCACAATCTACATGGACACTATTAAAGATTTATAAATTTGATAAATCAGAGGCGACACCAGAGTATACTCTGTTGTCCTCCAAATGGAGATAGTTTCTGACCTAATTTATTGAGCTGCTGTAAGATTAATGAAATGAGGAATCAAAAAAGGATCAAAAATTTAAAAATTTTTTGACCCCTTGAAATAATTTTCTCAATTCCATAACTTGACTATTTAACTGAATCTGACTAATTAAGCCTCTGAAGGAGTTATGAAAGGAACAACGTAAAAAAAGAATCAGAAACCTAAAAGGTTCTGACCTTTTTCCTTATATCCAATTTTGAGATACGGATACTTATTTGTTTACAATTTCCTATGTTTTCGAAATCAAGTATTTCTAGTTGTGCGTCTTACCTTTGGGCAACATCGATTAGATCTATTTTAAGCTACCTGAAAAATCATGGAAGGTGGTGTTTGTGTTCGTAGATCATACCCACACAATTCCTTAAAATAACTTCGATAATCATTTTCTACGATTCGAAGAAGTTCATCTGCTGAGAAATCTTCAAACTTTATGAGTTCCACCAGTAGGTTAAGCTTGGCATCAATCCCTAGTAGCTCAGGAAACACTTGCCAAAAGGTCTCTGGTGACAATTGAGTCATCAATTGATCCAAACGGCAGCATTGTTTCTTTACATATTCTTCTATCACCGGCTGTTCTTGTGTTTTCTTTTCTAGTACTTGTCTGAAATAAGCAATATATTCTTTTTTCGTTGTAAATGATCGCATGCGTTTCCTCCTTTTTAGTTTTTAGATAAATGGAAAAGAGCAACTGCTCCTTTCCATTCGGTAATGTCTTAGTTTTCAGGAACTGCACTAAGCTCCCAGGTAAGGGTCGTTCTATAGCTTTCGGCATGTGGGTTCGCGCCTTTTGGCACATGAAGTGCAACACTTTCTTGTGCGTTTTCGGCATTTCCGAAGCGATAGATCCACGTCCCGGTTCCTTCTGTGCCTTCGGCACGAATCAATGTGCGTTTTTGTCCCGGAACAAGCGCTAGCGGATTCGTTGCTTGCAGGGAAGGTTCTGTTCCACCTTGAGCGGTGACCAATTGTTGGTTCATCAACTGCAGCTGTGCGCCAAGCAAAGTATGATCATTCTCAGTCGTAAATTGCGTGTTTTGCGTTACGGCCAGTTGCCAACCGTTACGGTCATTTTCTGACCGACGATCACTGACCTGAACATAGTTTGGTCGTTTTTCGGTATCGTTAACCGTACCTTCATCATTCAATAATCGTTGTGGTTGCGCGTAATAGGTTTTATTTGTAGGTGAAATTGATTGCGTACCGAAATTAAATTGAGAAACAAAATCAATACTTAGTTGTCCTTGATCCTCGGGTAACTCTGGTTGGTTTTCTGGATCCACTTCTACTTCCGGATCCAAAGGATCTACCGGTGAGACAGGACCTAGATCCCCAACGATTAGTGTCGTACCCGGTTCAAAAGTGACATCGTGGAACGCTAATTCAGTGGCCGGGTTGATATTTCCGCGAGTATTATTTGTTTCTGGAGGATTAACAACTCCTGCAGCTACAGCTGATCCTTCAGCATCTCGAAGAAATACTTGTATTTCATCATTCATTTCTAAAGAAACATCACTTAAGTCTAAGGTAAACCTACCATCCGCTTCTACCGTGACTGATTCAGTATTGATAGGGTTGCCATTATGTGTAGCTGTTACTTCTGCATCTACATTTTCCGTTATTCCTTGGATCGTGGTGCTGTCTTGTGCAATAATTGACGAAGAAAATTGTGCCGGTGTTGGTGGTACGATCGGGAAGACTTCCACCGTATCCGTCAAAATTTGATGTTCAAAACCTTCTGTAAGTTCGCCACTCGTCAGCTCAACTTTACTGATTCGAACTTTTGATCCAGCTTCTAACGGTTCATCTAAATCGATTTCAAAGAGTCCACCTCGAGGCTCTTCGCCATAAATACTGATTCCTTTTGATTCATTTGTATCACCCACCGTTTTGGCCGTATATTCTTGTGTCGTTCCTCCCGTCGGGGTTTCGACTTCTACGGTAACAATTGCTTCATCATCCCAAGCAGGACGACTTTCATCTACCCCCACTGGAAGACTCACTCGGCCATGAATTTTCTTATCGGCATTGGTCGGAACTCTAAGTTCATCTGCGATAGCCCATCGACCATTATTGGAAGATAGTCTACTGAACTGAGAAAGACCACTTGTTCCAATAACTGATGTGTTCAGTTCTTCAGGTCTACTTGTGCTAACCAATGTAGAAAGATTTGTACCTGAGAACGAATAAGCTAAACTCCGAAAATTAAAAGAGGGGTCAGAATCTAAATTACTAAATCTTTGCCACAAAGCTAAATCACTGTTTGAAGCAGTTAATGTAGAGGCACTATCAGTCGAAAAGAGAACTCCACCACTTGATTGTAAATTTCTAAAGTCTAAGAATAAAGGATTATCGAAATTTACATTCAAAGTAGAAACATTAAATGTCCCCGAAGCTGTTGTGGCAGTGTTGCTAACAGCTGAGAAATAACCTCCATTACTTACTTCTAAATCCATAGAGAATTTTGTATCACCCCAAGAATTTGTTATAGCAGCACCAGTTTGCGCAATAATTGACACTACAGATCCTGGATCTTTTACAATAAATTTATTATTGTTTCCATTTCTAAATGCCACTCCTGCGTTTGAAGCTCCATTTTGACTATTGTTGGGTGTACCGTCTCCTAGATTATCGATATAAAGCTTTCCACCCTGTTCTACAGAAACAGTTGAATTGCCCAATCCCATCCTAAATCCTTGGGAATTTCCAACACCGTCAGAACGCTTTATAGATACCACTGCACCGGTTGTAATTGAAAGAGTTTGTCCAAATCTGTTGGATCCCATCACTCCTGCTGTAGGGTTTATCGGGGCAATATAACCACCAATTGATCGGATCCCGTCCTGCTGAAGATTCACAAAAGAATTGTTTTTTATTACTACATCGAGAGCATTGTGAAAAAGTCTAGCAGAATCAATCTCAGAATTATCAATTTCCAGTGTTTCACCCGTCATTAAGTATAAAAATCCAATTGGAATAGTCACCTTGCTATTTCTAATTACTGTGGATCCATTAACCGATTGTAGAATTTCTATTGCATTAGCACTACTGCTGGTTTTTACCTCGAAATTACTATCAATAAATGAAATATCTGCCATTGCCCCATTCACGAAGAGACCTCTTCGTGATCCAGAAGTTACATCTATCTTGAGCTCACCATCATCAAATACTACTTTTACATCAGCTCCTCGTAAATGAATGGCATTATTCGCTGTATCAGTCGCAGCACCCGTGCCACTGGTTGTTGTTACTGAAAGTTTAGATCCATCGGTAACTGAAAGTTCCGGGCGAGCATTGTTGTTCCCAATCTGTATGTTTTCTGTTGCACCAGTTCCTGCACCTGTAATTGTCAGTTCACTCTGATTACTCAAAGATAGCAACGCATCTGGTCCTTGTAAAATAATACCTTGAGAAGAACCAGTGTCTGTCATCATCAAATGACTGTTATCCATGAGTACTTTCGGCGTTGACCCCTGCAAATAAAAACCTCGACCACTTGAAGCATTCATATTAAATTCTGTACTAGACATTGATACTAATGGATTGGCACCAATCAAGTTGATTCGTTGACCAGTAGTACTTGAAATATTTACACTTGATAAATCAAGAATTAGTTGCGGTGATACTCCATTAATATGAAGAGCTGCTGCAGTTGCACTCGTAACAGTCAATGAGGAGTCTTCCACATGAAGAGTAGGCGTTGTTCCTATCAAAACGATACCTCTTTTAGCATTCGTTGTATAAACAGTTAAAGCAGAACCATTTGTTACCAAGACAGAAGAATTGTTTCCAGTCATTGCTATTGTATTATTTAGTGTATTCGTTGCAGCGTCGCTCCCACCATATCCATGAACCTCCAAATTGGATCCTTCATCGACGATTATTTTAGCATTTGAGCCTCGGAAATCAATAGGATTTGCTAAACCTGATGTGTAAATTTTCAATTCGGAATTTTCTGAAACCTCTAGTTTTGAATTTGGTTCTGAAGAATGAATCATCATAGCATTTCCTCGTTTAATTTGGACAATTGTTTGATTTGATATAACTATTTCTTTAGCTTCAATAAATCTTACATATGAATTCTCGGATATGAAGGTGTTAATTCCATTTGAAAAATTTACTTTACCATTGGGCATGAGTATAAATCTCCATGTGTTATTCCCCTCTTCAATTACATCACTGATATCAAGCGTCCAAAGTTTACTCGCATTTTCCGACGACTGAATCAATGCACCAGCACTGCTTCCGAATTTAGTGACACGAATATTTTCAATTTTAAATACAGATGCTTGGTGAACTTCTAATAAGTCAAAATAAAAGTTTCCATTAGTAAAATTAAGCATATGATCATTCCCTCTGATAACCAATGGACGATCTACTGTAATAATATTACCAGTACTTTCAGTCAAATTGGCTTGAACAGAAATGATTCCAACATCAGGATTGGCAACTGCTGCTCTAAATTCTTCCATCGTAGAAACTTCTGCTGTTTCTCCATTAAAGACTGTCGGTTCGCCCCCTTGTGACGCCTCATCGGTCTCTTTCTCATCTTTTTTTTGCTCCTGCGCAGCTTCTGACACAGGCTTACGTACCCCTTCTGCCGGTTGTTCATTCTCTTGCTCTTCTTCTATTCCATTTTCTTCTTTCAATTCCTCTTGTCCAGCTGGATCATCCTCGGACGATTCCGCTTCTTCGACCGGGACTTCCTCGCTAATCTCTTCTTGCTCATTGATTTCTAAACGAGCCGTCGTCTCTTCCACCGATAGTTCATAGTTTCCCGTTTTTTCAACTATTAACGGAAGGACAAATGTATGTTGCGCACGTTCTGACTGAACGAGCCATTCATTAGGCTGCGCTCCTTTCTCAACTGAAATCCCTATTTGTAATTGATCTTTCAGGAGCGTTGTTTCTTCTGGTAATAATACTCGCGCTTCAGACACTTCTTGATCAGAAAAGAATGTCACTTGAAGGGGTTCTTCTACCGTTCCTTGCATTCGAGAACGAGTAAAGAAAAAGCGTGGATCACTGACCTGTTCTTCCTCCAGATAGTTTTTCATTGGTGATAGTTCCACTAATTCTTGTTCCTCAGTGTCCGTCATTGTCTCTGCGTAGACCATGACGACAGGCATGAATAAAGCTTGCATGATCAAGATGAGCGTCCCTAGCACAAGCATCGGTCGTCTGAATCTCGTGGTCATTTCGGTCACTCCTTCTTATTGTTCTTGCTCATTTGCCCTTGCTTTCTTTTTTGAATCAGTAGATACAAAATGATGCCAAGTAAAAGAACCACCAAAATGATTGCGCCAATCATCCACCAATTCAGACTTGAATCGATCATCACGTCTTGTCGATTTAGTCCCCTTGCCTCATCGGCCTCAATTGTAAACGTCTGCTCCCAGTTCCATTCTTCTTCACCTGAAGTTGCAGTTAGTTTTAAAAGATACTCCCCACTTTGAAAACGATCCCCTTCTAAGGAAATAGGGAAGTTGAAATGAGAGTTTGGCGCCATCTGCATCATTTCTTCACTGGCTTCATAGAGAACCTCATCTTCTCCTACTCGTTGAACCATCGCATCTATAGCCATCCGATTCACAAAGGTGGGCGTAAAGTTCTGAATCGTGGCACTGATCACATTACGGTAGTTCAGTTGATCCGCAAAAACATCTAAGAGAGCCAGATCAGGTTGAACGGAGTCTCGGGAATTACTCACTACAACACCGACCACATAGGCGAATTCATTTTCAATCGCAAGCCCCTCTTCCTCGCTTGTCGTCTCTTCTTGTTCTTCCTTGACTTCCTTGATGTGCAGGCCGCCAGCTAGGAACCCTTCAAATGATTCTTCAGGCATATGTAATGGAAGTGTAATTGTTCTTGTCTCATTTCCTGCTAGATCCACAATGCCCGAAGGGGCAATCAATTCATCCAATGAATGCACGAGGCTCGTATCCGGTTCTTCGGCATCTTTGCCATACTCCACGACCCCATGTACGTTGGTATACGCCGTGTGAGGTGTCACTTGCACTTGAATCGGTTCACTGCTGGCATTTTGTACTTTCAGCCCTAAGGTCTCTGTTTCTCCAACTGTTAGATTCAAATCAAAATAACTCTTTGATCCTTCGACTTGACTGTCAGGAAATTCAGGTGTGACATAAAAATTGAGGCTGCCTTCATTCGCATGGCTGATCATAGGAAAACAAAAAAGGCCAAAGGAAATGACTAACAGAACGAGCCACTTCGTGGCCGCATGATAAATAGGTAAGTAAATATTTCGGGTCAAACTAAACAATCTCCTTTCTTAAAGAAACAGCGCTACAAGAACTTGTAACGCTGTTGAGAGTTCCTAAGGAATCAATTCACTACATTATGTGTTGTCTCCAGGTGCTTCCGGCGTACTCGGGGTATCTGGTTCACCCGCTTCTGGGCCATCTGCATCAGGAATCGTTGTTAATGTCCAGTTCAATGTCGACTTATAGGTTGTCGCATCTTTGGTCGTTGATCCTGGGATGGATAAACGAATCGCGTTGTTTTCTACCACGTCGATGTCGTCATTCGCAAATTGGGCATCCAAGTCGGCTTGATTGCCCCAAATAACAGAAGAAGCCCCCGCCCCTTTGCCTGTGCCAGCGGTCATCACAGGACGTGCCGCACCATTAGGCAATAATTTTAATCCCGATGCGTGCGCCGTTGGCGCATTGGCTGCCGTGTTTCCTTCATACTGAATCCGTGGGCTCACAAACTCGATCTCAGCCCCTGTCAGCACGCTATTTTGTGTGGTGGAAGTGAAGTCTGATAAGCTGACTTGTAGATCCCACCCAACATTTGTTCCACGCAAGTCTTGTACTTGTGCAAAAGAAACATAGGGAACTTTGTTATTGTCTCCTTGGGTTCCTGCAAGTTGTTGCATCTCGGCAACCATATTATAGGTTTGATCCTGGTTTGAGATCACTTGTGACCCAAAGTTCATCGTTGCAGCTTTCACAATCGATAAAGGACCAGTCGTTCCAGGTACTTCTGGGTCGATATCTACATCTGGACCTGGTAATGGGGGGATGACTTCTAACTCACCATCTTCATCTGTCGGTGCAGTGAATTTGATTTCTCCATCCGTTCCTACTGTTCTTACTTCTTGTCCTTTTGGGCCGTCTTCCTCCGCAAATGCAGAAGTTGCACCTCCGGCTAAAATAGTTGTAGATAATGCGGCAATCGTTGCTAGTCGAATAAATTTCATGTTAATGTTCCTACTTTCTTCATCTTTTTTTGTACTGAGTGTGTGTGTTTCCATCGAATGGAAACGAAGCTAAGAAGAATGATTCCTAGCCAAATGAGCCATGGCTGGGCTGCATCATTTGTTTGTGGCAATGAACCACCTGGTTTGGCACTGTCTAGCACCGGTGGTTGTTCACCTGGATGTGGTGGTGTGGGGTCTGGATTCCCGATCGGTACATATGTGCCGGTAAATCCGATACTTCCTGTAGTCTCTACCGCTTTAACTTCTGTCCCATTCGCGGTACTAGTCATTCCAAGCGGCAATAGTCCCCACAAAAGTACGAGAATCTGACACCCAATTTTCTTTCTCGTCATGTCCCTCCTCCTTGTATTTCCCAAAATTCTTCGTTTTTTAGAACTGAATATGTAAAGACTGTCTCTTATACACATCTAGATGTGTATAAGAGACAGACCTAATTATGGTCATTAAAAACACCAAATATTTCTAGATTTATAGCTGTTAATTCACCTGTCTCTTATACACATCTAGATGTGTATAAGAGACAGGTTAATTCACCATACCCTTTCAATTTTAAGATGT
>NZ_NGLF01000005.1:0-8021 GCF_002140695.1 Enterococcus sp. 4E1_DIV0656
GAAGTCAAAGCAATGAATCAAGCGCAAGTAACGATTAGTCGCGGGAATGCGACGGTCTTGTTTTCTTCTGCTACAGTAGCGGATCCCAAGATTACGGTAGAACAAGGTGCAACAGTTACGATCACAACTACTGCAGGAGTGGCTAATACGATTGATCTAAGAGGAGAAAACCCTGAAGTCTTTCTACAAAGTGGAGAATTGGATGTAGCTACTGTTGGGACAACAGCGGCACCTACAGAAACAACGAATAATACGATTGCATTAAGAGGAACAACACCTAAAATAACGATGAATTCAAACGCTCAACTGACAGTCAGAAGCACATTAGCCAAAAGGGGGATTCATCTGTCTGGAGACAATGCGCAGCTTTTAGTCAACAATTCTGAGTTATCCGTTACTTCTGCGACACAAGCAACCATAAATCTAACTGGCGATCACTCCTCTTTTTCGTCAGAAAATAGCACGATTCAGCTTGTTTCAACGACAGGTGTTACAACAAACATAACTGGTGAATCACCACAACTAATTTTTGATTCATCAAAAGTAAGTTTTACAAGCAGCAGTGGACAACGAATAAACTTGGTTGGTAATGCTCCACTAGTATCACTATCTAGTACGGAAATGACCATGAATGCAACAACCGGACGAGGGGTTTATTTGCAGGGGGCAACGCCACAAGTACTAATGGAAAGTAGTCGTTTACTGATGACTGATACCGGCGCTTCGCAAGGGATGATCTTACAAGGAACAGATGCATTACTTTCTTTGAGTAACCAAAGTGAATTTATCCTAACTGCTGGAGGAAGTGGAATAGTAGAAAACATCCTGATAGGAGGGGCGAATAATCCTCGTCCAGAGCTTTTGGTTACAGATAGGTCTAAGTTATCTGTTACGACATCAAGTGGTATATCTCCTACAACAGGAGACGCTGCATCAAACATAACAAATAATGCCATTAACGTACGCGGGGCTGAATCAAAAACAACGATTTCAAATGGATCAGAACTTAACATTTTAGTGACGTCCAATGGACGTCGAGGACTCACTAGTGAGGGTGCAAAATCAGAATTGCTCGTTTCTGATAGTTTAGTCAATATATCCACTGTAGATGGACACAGTATATTTACTAATAACGACGATCAAAAAGTATTGATACGTGGCTCTCAAACACGTGTTGATTTGAATGCTATCTCTGGAGCGGCCTATCAGCACTGGACTGGCAATAATGAATTTATAATTACTGACTCAGCAACTGTGAATGCTACATCTTCAGGAGGCCGAGTTTTTAGTATTAATGGATCAACAGGAGTCTTAAGAGATCAGTATATGGAGATCAGTAACAATGCTACAGTTAATATTTTACGTGATTCTGAAAGTTATGCCTCATCATCAGCTCTCTTTCATTCTACAAGGCAATTTACTCTAAATATAGATTCAGGTCATCTCGACATAAAGGATGAGAAAGGTCCCAGTGATTCAGCATTGCAAGTAGGAGCATCCGAAGGAAGTTATTCAACCATTTCTAATGGTGGATCGATAGATATTTATACTTCGAAAAATGATTCGACGATAATAACGGGAAATAATTCCGGAATAAATGCATTTTCATCTGCTGAAGTTAAATTTACTATAACTGGAATTGGATCTAAGGTGCGAAGTATATCTGAAGACGGAGATGCATTCAGGTCAAACAGCACTGGCCGTTCAATTTTTGAGTTATCAAATTTAGCTAGTTTAGAACTAAGTGGAAGATCTACTGGAGGTGCTTTAAATAATATAAATACAGATATAATTTTCAATAACCCGTTGTATTTCGACATTCAAAATGTAGAACTGGGTGGAAGAGCAATTTCTACTACCAATGTTAGTTCTACATTAATTGGTATACAAAGTGGTTTATCACTATGGGAAAGGACGGGATCTATAACTGGAAATCCTACTTTTAATTTTGATACTCTAGATTATCAATTTACAGGTATTCACCTTAATACTCTACTCTCAACCAATAAACCTGAAGAGTTAAATACTTCAGTAATTGGTACAACAGGTCTCTCCAATTTCAGAAGAATATCTTCCAATAATGGTCGCTGGGCAATTGCGGATGAACTTAGAGTTCCAACAAATGCGGATGCTAAAATTCACGGCAGAGTTAGTTTACCAGAGGGATTAGACAGTAGTCGTCCTGCTTGGGATGATGAAGCAATTGTTACCGTAGAAGTAGAATCCCCGTCGGGAGAAAACACACAAGAATATACGGCCAAAACAGTTGGTGATGCAAATGAATCACCGGGGATCAGTATTTATGGTGAAGAACCTCGTGGCGGACTCTTTGAAATCGATTTGGATGAACCGCTAGAAGTCGGATCAAAAGTTCGAATCAGTAAAGTTGAACTAACCAGTGGCGAACTTACGGATGGCTTCGAACACCAGATTTTAACGGAAACAGTTGAGGTTTTTCCAATCATCCCACCAACACCGGCACAATTTTCTTCGTCAATCATTCCGCAAGACAGTACTACGATCCAAGGGATGACGGATAATCTAGATGCAGAAGTAACAGCCACCCACAATGGCGAACCACTCAATACTGAAGCGGTCAATGTAGAAGCTGATGGTAGGTTTACATTAGACTTAAGTGAGGTTTCTTTAGAAATGGATGATGAAATACAAGTCTTTCTACGAGATGCCGAAGGATCAGCTGTAACAGCAGGCGTTGTTAATCCTCCAGAAACAAATAATACTCGAGGAAATATTAACCCATCCACTGAATTAACGTTTCACGATGTAACGTTTCAATCGGCTACGATACTAACCGTTGGGGATCTAGGACCGATCTTACCGGTAGATCCTTTGGATCCAGAAGTCGAAGTGGATCCAGAAAACAGACCAGAACTGCCAGAAGATCAAGGATTACTAAGTATTGACTTTATTTCGTCCTTCGACTTTGGTTCACAAGCCATTTCGGTTCAGGATCAAACCTATTATGCTAAGCCACAACGTTTACTGAATGAAGATGGAACAGTGAACGAGTCTGAAGAACGACCAAACTATGTTCAGGTCAGTGATCGACGTTCAGAAAACGACCGCAATGGCTGGCAACTCGCGGTCACACAAAAAGAACAGTTTAAGAATCAAACGAATCAAGAACTCATCGGAGCGAGATTAAACCTGTCGAATCAACAGCTAGCGACCGCAAACGGTGGAGAATCCCCTTCTTTACAAGTCACCAATCCTTTAACGTTGGTACCAGGAAACAAACGAACTTTGATTCGTGCGGAAGGAACTGAAGGAACAGGTACTTGGATCTATCGCTTTGGTGATGGGGAGACAGCAGGAGAAAGTGTCGCACTGGATGTGCCTAAAGGCGCAAATCCAGAAGCTACTACTTATTCTGCCACCCTTCTTTGGGAGTTGAGTGCGGTTCCCGGCAATTGACAACAAAAGGGAAAGAGACCTCTCTCTTTTCCTTTTTCTACTATTTATTAACAGAATAGTTACTAGAAGTGATCATAACGAATAGAAAAAGGCCACAGCATGGCGTGAATGTGGTGTATCTACCGACCACCCATGAAGAAAGAGAAATCAAACAAGCGTTAAAGGTCATTGATTGGTATGTAGTATCACCTAACAATTACCTACAGAGTTGATGAAAGAGAGGAGAAAACAAAAAAAATGACTCAATTGAAAACAAAGAATGACTATATCAAACCGTTTCAATCCGCATTTGACCAAGCAGGATCAGAGCGAATCACCTTGACGGCTTACTTGGATAGTCAAATTCAAAAATTGGATCAACTAATTGAAGGTATTTCGCAAGAGAACTTTTGGCAGATCCTTCCAGAGATATTGGGTGTAGATGCTAAATTCATGTTATTGACTGAATTGATTCAGTTTGAAGACTTTTCAAACGAAGAAATCATTCGAATCGTTGAGTGTGACTATCGAGATTATTTTAAAGAATTATGTGGGTATGATTTAAAATCAAAAGACAAGCATTCGATGATCTTCAATATAATTTGAGATTAATGTTATTAGTGTGGATAGAAATGTTCAGAAAAATTCAAATAAATTAGCACTTTTCTTGGTGAGTATTGTAAAAATACAATGTATGTATAGAATAATAAGGAGGAAAAATGAGTAATCTACACTTAATATTTATCAGCAATCGAGCGACACAACGCTTGCTTCGCCTATTGAGCGTGATGGAAAGTACTACCGTATTTACAATAGGGGAAATGGCTGAAAAAATGCAAGTGACTTATCGAACGATTGCCAATGATATAAAATTTATAAAAGACTACTTTGTAGACTGCGTTACATTGACTTCTGGGCATACGGGTTTCTCTTTTAAAGAGATTAATCCCCTGAAATATAGGGAAAGAAAACAAAATTTACTAAAAAATGAATGTTTTTTTGAAATTATTAAAAATATATTCTTAGGGAAATATATGCGAGTAGATGAGCTCGCACATCATTATCATTTTTCCGAGAGTACATTCCGTCGTCTACTAGGACAATCATCACCTATATTAGCAGAATATGGGTTAAAGTGGGGATTGAGTCCATTAACAATTGAAGGAAATGAGGCAAACGTGCGTAAATTCTTCAAGGATTTATATTACGAAAGTAGCGATATGACTGACACCCTTGTACCAGACTCTGAGTTACCCAAATGTTTTATGAATCAGTTACAGGAAAAATTTGGACATAATGATATTGGGTCTATTACAGCACCTGCGGCATTTTACTACACTTTATATATAGCTATCCAACGTGCAAGAATAGGATTCTCAGTCGCTGTTCCAAAAGAATTAATGGCGCTTGCCCGCAAAGGAAAGAGCTTCGTTTTGATATGCTCTATAAAAGAAGTCATAAAGAATATCTACGGAACAGATTTGTCCGAAGAAGAATTTGCATGGATTTATTTGGTTACTATTTGCGAGCGGACAGTAGATCGGGAAGAAACTGAGAAAAATTTTTATCTACACTTTAATCACGGGGCGGAAATCGCAAATCTTACTGACGAATACCTAAAAGAATTTGAAGTAGAAAAAGATATTAAGGATCAAGTAAATTCTTTTCTAAGATCATTTTTTTTATCAAGAAAAATCAACCATATTCTTGCACCCGTTTTGAATAAGGAATCCCCTAATATAAAAGAAAGACTTTTACGTTCTAACAATGAAAATTATTACCGGAACTTACGCTTCTTAAGAAAGAATCAGCAGGAAGGATTTTTAGCGACACCTTATTTGGAAGACATCTGCGTAAGCCTAACAATTTACAACAACCTGGTTTTTAATTTCTGTGCACCCTCTAAAAATATCTATTTTCTCTTAGAAGGCGATCACTATGCTAGTCAGCAACTACGCACTCAAGCCGTACAACATTTTGGCACAAAGCATTCTTTGACCTTCTTGCCACTAAAATCTCTTACAAAAGAACAATTAAATGAAGCATCTGTAGATTTGATAGTCACGAATTATAGTCGATATATCTCAGAATATGTCATTGAAACAGATTACTTATTGATAAAAGTAGTTCCTGATGAACAAGATTGGTGTCGATTGGAAAGAAAAATAAATCCGTATAAAAGAAAATTGTTCTAATCTCATTGTAGAGACCGATAGCGCTGTTTTAAAATTTATATTCAGATATAAAAACACATTGAATAATTTATCACAACTCAAAATTCTTACAAATTAAAGTTCTGAAAAAAATATACACTATTAATTTTAAAGGGGTATTTATAGGGGGCAGAAACTTAAAAGTTTCTGCCCCCTATAATAAATTGTTCTAAAATTCATCGACTTATATTCTTAACTGAGCATGGATTTTGTTACAAGTTTCTGTACACGATACAGAATAATGTTCATAGAAATTTGATCCAAAAATAGAGTGTTCAGAAACGGGTCATGATATGCTCCCTATAAAGCAGACAAAGAAAAAACAAAAATTCTAAATCTACTTTATAGGGAGTTTTTGCATGTCTAAGAAAAGCCTTTATTCTCCAGAAGAAAAATATCAAGTTATTTCCGAAGTGATGAATGGACAAAATAGCTTGAACAGTATCGCCAAGAAGCATTCCCTTTCATGGGCGACAAGAAAAGATTGGATTCGTAAATATAATGATGACGGAATCGAGGGACTGAAAAAATCTACAACATGGAAACGGTACACGAGTGATCTAAAACGGAACGCTGTTCTAGCAGTCATAAATGAAGAGCTATCTCTTCGGCAGGCAACAGCAGTGTTTCAACTTTCTTCGACTACTATTTTAAGAAAATGGATTTCAAGCTATACTAATGGGGAAATGCTAAAATCTACGAGTAAAGGCAGTGTACCCAAAACCATGATAAACGGACGTAAAACGACCTATCAAGAACGCATTGAGATTGTTCAATATACAATCGCTAACGAGCTGAATTACGCGCAAGCGATTGAAAAATATGATGTTTCATACCAACAAGTGTATTCTTGGGTAAAAAAATACCAACGACACGGAGAAGAAGCACTAAAAGACAACCGTGGACGAAACAGATCAAGTGAGTTCTTAACCGAAGAGGAACGGCTAAAATTAAGAATAAAAGAACTAGAAGCACGAAACAGGCATTTAGAAATGGAGAATGACTTCGCAAAAAAGTTACAAGAGATTCAACGACGAAATCGACCCTCACGTTAGTGAGAAACGTTGAACTCTACCAAGCGATTTCAGAACTGCATGAAGAAAAACACTATTCAATCACTCCTCTCTGTCAATTAGCTGGGATTGCACGCTCTTCTTACTATAAATGGTTAAAGTGGCAACCTTCCAAAAAGGAACTTGAAAACAGAAAACTAGCCAAAGAGATAAAAAAGAAATACGACAGTAAAAAAGACGCGATCGGTTATCGACAAATTCGAATGCAGCTCAATATAAAACTTAAGAAGCACTATTCTCGGAAGCGTTATTACCGATTAATGAAAGTACTGGGAATCAAAGCAGTGATCAATAAAAAGCGTCCGACCTATATAAAAGCAACGGAAGCACACGTTGCTGAAAATGTATTAAACCGGAAACTTACCGCTGAGAAGCCCAATCAAAAATGGTGTACGGATATTACTGAATTGGAATACGGTAATGGTCGAAAGGCTTATTTGAGTGCCATCATCGATCTTTATGATCATTCGATTGTTTCTTGGGCGCTCGGTCATTCCAATAATAATTCACTTGTCATGGATACTGTTAAAAAAGCCATGTGTAAGAACCCTAGCGCAAGACCGCTTCTTCATAGTGATCGCGGGTTTCAATACACCTCTTATGACTATAAGTCACTTGAAGCAAAATATAAGTTCATCAAAAGCATGTCCCGAGTCGGTCGCTGCCTGGATAATCAACCGATCGAACATTTTTGGGGCACATTTAAAGAAGAGAAGTTCTATCAAGAGTGCTATCAGAACTTTGAGGAGTTAAAGAAATCTGTGCGTAGTTATATGTGCTATTACAATAACTATCGCTATTCGGAAGTGTTGAACGAACTAGCACCAAACGAGTTTAGAAAGCTAGCGGTATAAAAAAACAGGAATCAAGCAACTCGATTCCTGAATAGTTTTACTTTTGTTTTTTAGCTGTCTACTTGACGGGGAGCACTTCAGTCATTTCTGAACACTCTTTCTTACTCTTATTGATTACTTCTTTTACGTTTTCTAAATGTCACCAATACTAGAGTGACCAATAAAGCTCCGACACTACTTAAAACTATTTGTCCTTTAATCTGTTCTCCAGTTTTTGGCAAATGATTATTTGAATTACCATTGTTATTCGGATTATGCGATTTAGCGCTATACACGTACACTACTCTTTGTTCTGTATCACTAAAAGTTCCGGAAGCGTTGGCCGGAGTTTCCACTAGATACCAGCCAGAGATTTCTTTGGCTTCACTTGCATAGGGTAAGCCGACTTTTCCGCTTAAGATACTTGGTTCCGCCAGTTGATTCCCTTCGGAATCCTGATACTTCACAGTTACTGGTGCGGCGTCACT
>NZ_NGLF01000005.1:12504-56610 GCF_002140695.1 Enterococcus sp. 4E1_DIV0656
TACTACATACCAGCCAGGGATCTCTTTGGGTTCACTATCATACGGCAAACCGACTTTTCCGCTTAAGATACTTGGTTCCGCCAGTTGATTCCCTTCGGAATCCTGATACTTCACAGTAACTGGTGCCGCATCACTACGCTCATACACGTACACCACTTCTTGTGGATCTTCTGTAAATGCCCCTGACGCATTGTCTGGTGTTTCTACTACATACCAACCAGGGATCTCTTTATATTCACTCTCGTAAGAATCTCCTAAAAATCCAGATAAAGTAATCGCTGTTATTAAAGCATTACCCTCTCGATCCACATACCTTACGATCACATCTCCTGCAGATGCTTCCCAAACATAAGTATCTGGAAAACTCCCGTCATAAGCTGACATAAATTGTGTACTGTTACTATAAACATTTTTCGTATTCTTTCCGACCCATCTTCCTGAGAAGCCAGAGCGATTAATGATTGGTAACCCCGTATTCGCATTATTCCTAGAAAACAGACTATTTTCACCCAGGTTTATTTCACTTAAACTTGTTGTTGAAGCAAATATATTTGAAAATGTTGTCAAACTTGAGGTATTCCAGCTAGAAATATCAAGCGAATTTAATCTAGTCATTCCAGAAAACATTTGTTGCATATTGGACACTCGTGATACATTCCAATCGGTCAAATCCAAGTTTGTGAAAGCAGTCGAGCGAAATAAAAACCCCATATCTACTACATTAGATGTATCCCAGTTTTCTGCACCCAGTAATGAGCTTAAATTTCTACTTCCATCAAACATCTGTTGAAGTCTAGTAACTTTACTTGTGTCAAAATTTGATAAGTTCAACGAAGTAAGAGCAGTGCTCATAAACATACTATTCATCAGTGTGACATTTCTAGTATCGAACCCAGACACATCGATAGATTCCAATTCTGACATAGAGCCAAACATTCTTGACATATTCGTTACACGGCTTGTGTTTAAACTTGAGAGATCTAAATTATTGATTTTAGCACTAAGAAACATCCCTTCCATGTTTGTCACATTGCTTGTATCCAAATTTTCTAACCCTTCAATTTCAGTAGCGGATAGTGATTGAAAGAGAAAGCTGCTATTGGCATTCGCAACAACTAGGCCATCAAAGGTTATTTTGGTAATAGTTGCTCGATAACTCCACCAAGGGCCATTATTAATGGCGGATACACCAAATCGCCCAGCACCAATGTGAAGCACTCCTTCTTCTGTTATATACCACGCTGAAGTCCCAAAGGTACCTGAAGCAATAGAAGTTGCCTCTCTATTCGGGGTCCCATCATAATCATCTAGGTAATCCTCATCTTGAATCAATGGATCTGAGCTCATGGTGGTTTCTTCTTCAATATCTTCTTTGCTTGATTGCTCACTGCTTACGATCGTATCTTGTGTACTTTCTGACGCCTCAGCGTACCGATTTCCCTCTGGAACAGCTACTAATTCTTCCCGAGACTCTGATTCTGTCTCCTCCAAACTTTGGTCCGTACCTTCCGAAACAAACGTATTCTCTGAGCTCTCGCTTTCACTTGCTTGGGCGTTACCCATTACAGGAAATTGAGCACCCAACATACAAGCAACTAGTATACAGCGTAATAGTTTATTCATTTTTTCTCCTTAATTAGTATCATTGTTTGTTGCAGACTCAAAAACTCCCTGGCTGATGTCATCATCTATTTTTATTATCAATGACAAGTACCGAAAAAGTCTATTTATTTAACCTGATAAGTACCCTTCATTTTGAACTAAATTTTCTCCAAATAATATACTACTTGAAATTTAAGATACTATGTAATCATTTTTTACCTGAACCCATGAAATAATTGACGGTTTCCATTCAGTCACATTAAGTTTATTAAGGGGTTTCTGTTATTATTTTTCTTATATACGTGTCAAATAATTCCTGTCTCTTATACACATCTAGATGTGTATAAGAGACAGATCATCATCTCCCTGGCTGATGTCATCATCTATTTTTATTATCAATGACAAGTACCGAAAAAGTCTATTTATTTAACCTGATAAGTACCCTTCATTTTGAACTAAATTTTCTCCAAATAATATACTACTTGAAATTTAAGATACTATGTAATCATTTTTTACCTGAACCCATGAAATAATTGACGGTTTCCATTCAGTCACATTAAGTTTATTAAGGGGTTTCTGTTATTATTTTTCTTATATACGTGTCAAATAATTCTAATTTAGGTATAAACTACTGATTCATAAGTATTTATTTAAATTAAAAATAGAGTCAAAAACTTTTAAGTTTCTGACCACGATTTTTATTTCTATAGAATTATTAATACATTGCCGATCTAATTGATATCCTCTTTGGTTGATAAAATGTAGGCAAAATTTTAAAAAAATAAACACACAAACAGCTGTAAAGTTTGTGCGCTTATTTTTGAAATTTCTTTGTTTTTGCCAGAGCTAACAAATTAGAAATGTACCGAACCTCATCAAAATGGTTACTGCCTACTTATATCGGTAACAAGATTTTCAACGGTTACTTTCTCGCTATCAAAATCCAAATTTTTGTACTGACCATCCCTATCAAAAATTAATAAGCTTGGTGTATATTCGATATTGTATTTCTCAATAAAAGTAGCTAGTTCGGGTGAATCATCGGCATCTACATCTAAGTAGTATACCGAACTATTTGCTTTAGCTACAGCATCGTGAAGCTTAGGAGCAAAAATCCGACAATATGGACAACTTTCCTTACCAACGTATACGATTATCTCTTTTTTTTCACTTAACAGTGCCAATAGTTTTTCTGCGTTAATTGAATTTAAATTGCTAATACTCTCGGTATAAGAGGTAGACAAACTTTCAACAGCAGGCGCATCGTTTTTTTTACACGAAACTAAAAAAAGAAATAAAAAACAGAGGAGACAACTAAAGACTTTACTTTTCATAGGCTAGGGTTTTAATGAATGCTAAAATACTATGTCTAGAAGTAAATCCAGAAATAACTATAGCAACCAGCAGTATGATTTCTGCAGGAATATTCGTATAGAAAATTAACAATGCAGCGACAACTAAATAAACAACAGTGAATAATAATTGTTTCAACCAAATCATTTAACTCACCTCACTTGGATTATTTCACAAATTTATATTTCACATAGGTTCGTCTCGAATAACCATCCCATTTAACCTTAGAACAATTGTACTCTTTTGCCTTATAACCCTGTTTCCCTTTTGAAATTAATGTATTTGATTGAACATTTGCAGAGTACATCATAGTTGCAGCTCCAAAAGCAAGGTATTTTCCGATGAGAGGAGTCATGCTGCTAACTGCCCCGGCAAATGTAAGCTTACCAGACATTTTTGAATAAGCATCCCCCATTTTCTTTACTTCACTAGCAGAAAATGTTTTAGTCAAAGTACACTTAGCTTTACTCATTCCGGTCCCTTCATAAAAGGAATCGGCAGAGACAGGTACAGCTTGAAAAATACCAAATAGTAATGAAAAAATTATAGCAAAACTTGTTAGTTTCTTTTTCAATAAAAACCCTCCTTGTAGAAATATAATAATTAAGTATATGTTTCATATTAAGGTAGTATTTTTATGTTTTCAACTAACAGTTTTGTAATGTTAACTGTTCTTTTCATTTTTCTTATTTATCTAAAAAAATAATATCATTGAAGGCTTCTTTTTGCTAAAATCAAGCTACTAAAAGAATTGTTGAATTAGGAGAAAAAGGAGTCAAAATTTTTAAGTTTCTGACCACATATAGTTTTTAGTTATATTCACTAAAAAATTCCATCCAACCTCTCATTGGTCAATTGAATCACTATTGGTAGAAACAAATAAATATTGTTCACCCATTTTAGTATAGATTAATTCCAGGCTCTCAAGAGAAACAGATCGATCTTTATAACCATATGGATCATTGACATATATTGTTTCTCCTTCGATTCCCGTTAGAATAACAGAGTGAACAAGAGGTGTAACTTTTATTTCCCCGGCCTTTGTATACCAAGAAATAAAGTCATTTTCCGTTGGTATCTGAAGCTCTAGTGTTGCAATAATCCAGATTGGTGTTCCTGATCGTAAAACATCTAGCAGCTGATCAAATGGCTTTTCTCTACCACTTATTACGTGATGTTTATTGGAAAAAATTTGCTTAGCTACCTCTGCGATCGGTTCAACATCTACGCCCATAGCACCATAACCTTTATATATGTTTCCTACGAAGCCAAGGCGTGGATCACCATGATGATCATTATCTATAAATAATGGTTGAAATGCCAAGAGCTCAATCAAATCTGATATATCGACTTGATAACCATAGTAATTTGCCAGCATTGTTAAAGCTGCAATCTCACAGGCATTTTGATAGTGAATAGGTTCAAATTGATTAATCAATGGAACATCTAGTCGAATATCATTCCGTAACAAGTGTTCATCTGAACTTAGTTCATCCCCTTCAGCAACTATTGTTGCGGTTAGTTGATCAGGAAATGGCGTGAGTCCATTTCGATAGTCAAAGAATAAAACAAAAATGATCGTTCCTATAGCACAACTTGTAATGACGAATCGTTTGAATTTGATCTTCATGCACGTACTCCTATTGATTGATCTGAATAAAAAGGTTGCCTAGAAAAGCAGTCTATCTATCATTCAAGAATATGATATACTGATAGAGAAACTTGTTGCCCTTCAGGTGTAGTACTGTTCGGTCGTGGTGACCCCAACAACTTTACAATTTCTTTTTGAAACGTTGGTTGTAAGGAGGTCTGCCAATGAATCACAGTGGAATGGGAAAGGTTACGTTCTGAAATAAAATGTTGCAAAACATTTTAGCAATCCTAACAATCATTAACTTGATTTTAGAGATTGCGAACAAAATAAAAAGCTTAAAGGAATAATCCTTTAAGCTATCTCATCTAACTACTGCCGAAACAGTTTTGTAAGAGGTGTTACCAGCACCTTTTACCTACACCTGAAGTATAACAAGTTTTTTTGTTTACGTCAAAAGTAACAATAGAATCTATCATCCAATTGTGTCAAATTTTTCTATATCTTTCAATCATAGCTTGCACTTTTTTGTATCCTTGACTCTTCAATTGAGTTTCCTTTTCTGTTAGATCCTCATGACATATGAAAAAACCAATCATATCTTTTACTTTTAAAATATCCTGTCGGTCTGTGACACAACAATACTCTTTTACTGATTTATCAACAATAATCGCATGGTCATTGTAAAAGTAAATTCTTTTTAAATCAAATTTTGAAGCCAATTGAATTCACCTCACTACGTCTTTTCATCAGTATCTACTAAAACAAACCGATTGGTGCCAGTGATTAGTTGATACCTTCGTTGACAAGTTTTACAGTGATAAAAATCAGTCGGGTACATAAACTCATACTTTCTTTCATTTACTTGTTGTGCGAGTTCTCCGCAATCGCATTTCACCCACTTTGGTGGCCAGTACAACCGTTTGTTGTATGGTGTAATCGGTACTTTCCATTGACCACCGTAACATTTTCTTTCTTGTGACAAGTCAACTGCTCCTTTCATTGAGATCCTAAACGCTTAACCGTTCTTTTTCTGTAAAGCGAATCCCTTCAGCGTAGCCTGAGTAGAACGCTTCATTGTTCTTTGCTTGATGGGAAGTATCTTTTCCAGGCACCAATCCCATTCGTTCGACTTCCTCTTTAACGATTTCAGGTACCTGCAAGGCGATTTCATAGCCGTTTGTTCGTACTTGATTCCTGAAGGTTTTAGACAATCCAACCAAATATCCTTCAATATAATCTTGCTTTAATTGCCACTTACGCTTGTATTTCCGTCTGATTTCGGGCAACTGTAGGAACTGTCTTGCGCAATAACCAGCACTTCCTCTGGCATACTCAAAGATGATTTGCGCAATCTGAACGTCTGATTCTATCCCCACAAAGCGCAATTCTATCGGAGAACCTGACACGTAATACGTGCGGACACGAAAGTTTTCTGCAATGATAGACGCTAGCCGATAGAGCCATTTTTGCGGACGTCCTTGGTAAATAACCGTATCAATCACTGCTTCTGATTTTTGCTCTTGCTTGTATTCAAATACGTCTGATTCATCGATATTGTGTTGTAGCATCAACTCTTGGGCTTTCGCTAAAGCAGACATCGACTCTTCATCGCTGGCATCATTCGCTAAGGCAAGCAATTTTACGATTTTCTGTTTGGCTTTTTCGTTCATTAACCGCCTACTCTCTTTCTATCAACCAGTACAAATTGCATTCTCGGTCATCTGAATAGGTGTAGCGTAAATGGTAACCGGCACTGCGTACCAGCTCTTTAAAGACATCAGTTGGACCATGATTATCCAGTGGTCC
The DNA here is from genome assembly GCF_002140695.1 of Enterococcus sp. 4E1_DIV0656. Taxonomy (NCBI): domain Bacteria; kingdom Bacillati; phylum Bacillota; class Bacilli; order Lactobacillales; family Enterococcaceae; genus Enterococcus; species Enterococcus sp. 4E1_DIV0656. The sequence goes on from NZ_NGLF01000005.1 coordinate 18,860, forward strand.
CTCTTTTTGCCAAAGTGGCACACGTAACGTATTTGCAACGTCCCTTGACAACGTTCCTTTGTCAATCAGGACATCTAGCACCTGATTCACCGTCAAATAGTTAATCTCTGATTCCATTAGTCACGTCCTCCTGATTATCAGTGATCAATGTTTCTTCTAGTGTAGGGTAGTGGGTTTGTTTCGCCGCAAAGGCTTCTGCTTCGCTTTTTGTTAGAAAGCTAGCAGCGACCTCTCCTCTCACATAAACCACGAATTGACCGTTTTCTTCTTTGATTTTGACCATTGGTATCGCTCCCTTGTCTTTTTATTTTAGTCTACCATAGTGATAGACATTGTTTGCACCTTTATTTTTTGCTATAATAAAGGTGCAAATACAATGCTAAATCGTTACCTGCTTATCTTAACTTCCGATTAAGATAAGCTTTTTTTGTGTCTTGAATGACTAGGCAACATACTTTTTCTCCTTTGTTTTGGCTCGTTCATTGACAATGTGTAACCACTGATTGACTGTTTCTAGTAGGTATTCATCTGGACTTTTGTTGTTTGAACCCGATATTTGCACAAGTTCTGAATCTTGATACTCAAGAGTGTAATACGGCTTATCTGGTTCAGACGCTTTACGGACAAATACTATTGTCGTATCTCCATCTGCATGTTCATCAATATAACTATTTGTCCCCACGCAATGCTCCAATTTTTTCCCTTCTTCTATTAACTCGTTGGCTTCTTTAGGTAAAATGAATTTCACGTCATTTAACGTCATTTCAAGAAAGGCTTCCTCGACTGCTCTTTTTTCAAATTCCTTTCGAATAACCTCTCGTTCCATCGCATTTAGTGTTTCTACGGCTTTGTCATGTGCCTTTTCAAGGTCTCTTGGTAGGCAATTCATTGAGTTGAGTGGAATATTTAAATCCCTAAGTGCATTGAAATAGTCACGATAGTAACCTATCTTCTTCTTTTGCTTTATGAGGTAATTTTGAAGAGTGATTGGCTTGACCTCTTTTGGTATCTTCTTTACATCATCTGCGCCCATAAACGCTTCAATACCCGCAATATATTTCGTTCCCAATGATTCTAGTGCTTGCTTTACTTGATAGGCTTGATAGCTTCGATTGCTGTTTCTAAAAAATACTTTGTTTCGCTTCAACCACTTCATCGTGATTGACCGCATGTCTAACTTTCTTTCTAGAATCTGCTTGGCTAACTCTAGTGCATTGATTCGTTGTGCATACTCAATTCGCTGTCTGTATTTGTAAATAAAAGCAATTTCACTTTCACTTATATCATCTAGTGAGAGATATCGTAACTCTGAAACAGACAGTAGGCGGTCAACCCATTGGTTATTATAAAGGGGCGGACGTTCGTGATAGGTGGCAAACATACTACCTATCTGAATCAATCGAAAATCATAGGCAAAATCAGAAACTGCACCGACTTTGATATGGTTATCATCACTAAAGTGTTCCAAATTCACTAATTTCACTTGAAAGTATTGCTTGCCTTTTTCAAATAAAGAACGGACTTCATAAGTTTGTATCTCAATCCGTTTACTGGTCGAGAGAATAATTCGGTAGTGGTCTCTGCGGTCGAAGAATGTTAGTCGAGCGTTCTTCGTGAGCCGTTTCTCATACGTTAAGAAATGCTTTCGTTCAGAAGCAACGATTGTCTGTTGTTTGTTTGCCCACTTATAGGTGGGCATATTGTAGTAACACCATTCAAAGAATGCCTTTGGTGGGTTCAAGCAGTTTTTGGCGTAGTCATTAGCGGTTTTCATCTTTCTCATAACATATCTAGCAAACTTAATTGCTCTCCTTCCATCATTTTTGGCTTAGTCTTCGTGCTGTTTGTTTCTTTTGTTGCTTTTTTCTTCGATTTCACTTGATTGATATTTTGCGGTTTCTTAGGCTCCTCTTGCTTTGTCTTGCTCTTTTGAACCATTTCTTTGGCAAAATCATTAGTAACTACGGTAACTGGTTTTTTAAAGTAGTGCGCTATCCATAAGTAAACCAATTCGTGATCGATAATGGCACACCCGCCGACTTGATACTGTACTGCTTGTGAGTAAGCATATTGGTGAGCCTTTTTAAGCGATTTTTCAGGGTTCAAAATACCTTGGTACAATGCAATGTCCTTTTGCTTACCTAACCATTCAAAAATCAATTTCTCGCTAGGTGACGTTTGTTCAGTCAGTTCGTTTGTTAATTTTTCAAGCGCTACACGTTTGATTCGATTCATCGTTTTCCCTCCAAATTTTTAAGATTTGTGTGCTTTTCTAACTGGTAGAAAAGCACACTCAAAATCATAACTTGCCTTCTTCTCGATACGAGTAGTAATCATCACTGCCAACGATGATGTGGTCTAATAATTCAATGCCCATTAGCTTTCCTGCGCGTACCAATCGTTCGGTCACTTGGTTATCTGCAAGACTTGGTTTCGGGTTTCCACTTGGGTGATTGTGGGCGATTAGAATGCGAGAAGCGTTTGACAATAACGCTCGTTGAAATAGATTCTTCGGTTCGACAAACGTTTGATTGATGGTTCCTTTATGAACGACTGAGTAACTGGTCAAGTTGTTTCTCACATCCAAGCAAAGTAGAACGAGGTTTTCTTGTGTGTCCAATCCGATTTCATTTTGAAGCCATGTCGCTATCGTATAACTTGAAGTGGTATTTAGTGGAACAAACTTTTCCATTGCACAAATTTCTTGATTGACTTTGACGATTTCATAAACTGTTTCCATATCATTCACTCGTTTCTTTCTTTTTTTGTTTTGGTCTTTACAAATCCATTTGAGTTAAGCGATTTGTGGGTGGCGAAAAAATTTGATTTGAAGAAATGTCACTGGGCATTTGTTTATACTCCTCCTTTCTCGTTGTTTGATCTTCGAACATTCGAGCATAGCTGATAGCGGTTTGGCGTGCTTAGCCCTTACACCTGAAGCAGGCGGAAAAAAAGGGAGTGCTGTAGGAAAAAGTTTTGCGCTTTTTGCGAAAGTTTTTCCGCCCCTTTTTTTCTGACTGCGTAAGGTGTATAAGCACTCTCGCCAATCCGATAGCAGCGTGATCGAGTGGTCGAAAACAACGAATAGGAGTTGAAACAACTGCCCAGCGCTCTGACATTTCTTCAAATCTAACAAAGATTCCGGAACGGAATCTTTCCACCTGCGGATCTCATTGCTTTAGCAAGGAGGTTCCGCTTCTCTTTTCTCTTGAACTTGTTCTTTTGACCTTGAGTGATCTATGGGTTTGTGGCTTTTCCTGTCTGATAATCGATCGTTACACCATTTTGAACGTTGTGGATCAAGATATTGAATTGAACGTCATTGTTTTCAATGCTTTGTGCTTCCATTTGAATCGCCCTGGGCAACAATTCTCGCTCTCTAAATATCGGTGTGACCCGATAGCGTACGTGGTTATTGGTTTTTCTCAAATAGTTGGCCACTTCATTTTCAAATTGAACCATGTGGATCTGGTTCAGCTGTTGAGTGCCGGTAAACAAATTTTTCCAGTTATCATTTTCACCGGTCATTTGAAAACCGATTAAGTGACTTCTATTATAGAGCCAAACATTATTTTCAAGCTTTTTCTGATTCCATCCTGTGGGATATACGTTTGATATGTCGCCTCGTTCTTCTGTAGGCATCATCGATCGGTGTAGCATTGCATTTGCGACACCGACACGATTTAGGGAATCGAGATCAGAAAAGGTTTGCCAAGACCCTGCATCGATCGATGCCTCTTCAGCTGTAAAACTTGGTCGGTTTCCATTTACTTGTATGACAACGTTCTGACCGTCATAATCAGGAAGATTTTCAATCTCTTCAGCTGAGATTTGTTCCTGGGACGTCCATTCATCGAAGAAAGCAGGCAACTGAACATCGACTTCTGATAAATCCACCAATGAAGCGGTGAATCCAAGTAAACTGATCAACGCTGCAAGGATAAATTTTGACTTGTGTTTCATAACAATCTCCTTTTATAAGTATTAGTGCATTAGTCATTTATTTTGGTGGATTGCGTAATCCTGTTTATTGAATAGCCCATTCTTCAATCTCCACTGAATCGTACTCCTCGTGTTCTTCTAAACTTTTTGCAGCTTCATAAGCGGCACTCCACTGTTTGTAGATTCCACAGATTTCCATTTCTCCGCCTTCAAAACCTTTTACAACATGTACTTTATTCATACTGGTTCCTCCATTGCTGTCATCTATTAATGGCGTAATTTAAAATCAATTTCGCTACTATAATTGAAACAGGAATAGATAATAAAGTTATAGATATTCTCCACCAAATATTTTTATAATAAAAAATCTCAATTTCATCTTTTACAATCGCAGCTCTTTTTCCGTACGGTAATGTTCTCTTGTTCTCAACCGATAGACCTTTTTTATTAATTAAGAATTCTACGACTTTTCCACTTGCAAAATATACGACAGGTGTAATACCTATTAAAACTAGTAATGATATTATTGAGAGTAGAATTTTAATAACCATATCCCCCATTCCATTATTTCTGTCAAATAGTTCCTTTTTCTATTTCCATATACAAGTCCATAGCCATAAACATATACTCAGGTTTAACCCATTTTTTAAAATCATCGAAATTTTTGAATATAGATATTTCGCTGTTACCACATTCCCTCCGTGGTAGTAAGGGATCATACGTATATCCTCTATAAATAAAATTTTCTTCATCACTATTATTTTTTATGAAATGAATCATCTCATTCTCCTTGAAAAAAAAGATCGTGCTAATTTCATTTTCATCTAAGTCATACTTTTTAACTGCGTGTAGCAGTATTACTGTATTTGAACTCATTGAGTATCTATCTCCTATTCTTTTATTTCTTCCTTTAGATGACTAGGCGTATCCCTGAGTATCTGCATATTTTTGCCAAATTCCTTCGTCATAATTACCGCAACGATAAATGGCACCTCTTAATCCGCTATCACAAAAAACATAAATCATCTTGGATTGATCCTTAAAGGACTGATAAATTTCATCTAAGGTAAATCGACTGACTACGTCATTTGGAAAGTAAACTCTCTCCAGTCCAATTTCGGTCTCCAAATATATATCTACTGAGCAGCCAACGCAATCAATTACGGTGTCTTTAATCTCTTTCATTTTTTCCTCCATTGTATCGATTATAGGTAACACTTTACTATCGTTTTTTATCTACTATTTTTCCTGTCTAAATAAATATTACCGTCATCACCAACTATTTCGACAACTTTGTCTTTTAAATAGTTACTATTACAAACTCTATATTCTCTGATTAATTGCTCAAGCTCTTTTAAATTTTTTGCTCTAGCTTCAACATCTACCGTGGCTTTGTGTCCGTTTCTATTTAATTCTGTAACATCTACACAAAATGATGTTTTATGAAACAGTTCTTTTAGCAGTTGCAAGTCCGCTTCACTTTTGCAGTCATAATGCAAAGTTTCGTTTGTAACAAGGTAAGTTCCATCTGACCAAATTTCTATACATAAGCTATCATCAACGACATCGTTGTACTTATTTTCATATAGTTCATAAGATTTTAGAATTATGGTTTTGTATTTATCTGTAATGTAATCAGTAAAATCTTCTATCGTTCCTAAAGTTTTTAAAAAAGATTCAGTACTTTTTATTCTTCCATCCTGATCTTCTTCAGCATGACCTTTCAGAGTTTTGTATGAATCAATTCCCTCGTTTTGTTCATCTGTAATCTGGTTAAAAACAGTACTTTTGTTAAACTGATCTGTCATTTTTCGTCCTCCTAGTTTGCTTAATTTAGATTTTGGCAAAGAAGAAGGAAGCTTTGCGCCCTTCTTCTTTCCGTAAAATCAATTAAAACAATGCGAGTTGTTCAGCACCTTCAGGAATGACCCAAACATCTGGTTCTTCTTTTTGTCTCCTTTTTGGTTCTATTGCTGGCTCCTGTTTCTTTCTCGTGATCCATGCGGGATTTATCATGTGAAACGGTGTGTACCAAGTAGACGTTTCCTCACCCGACATGGAATTTTTCACTTTACATACGGCGTTGATCCCGCATAACGAAAGCTGCACATAAGCCATCAGTAAGCAATTTTCGTCAATGTCTTCACACTCCACTCTCAGTTGTTTCTGGTAGTTATAACCACCGCTTTCCATTGCGACCGCAAAAGCGAGAACCATGCTACCAGCGCCAATACAAGGCTCATAGTAGCCAATCCAACCCTTTTCCTCTAGTAACGGCTCATTGTTGGAAAAAGTCATTCTAGCCATCAAATCTGCGATATGAGAAGGCGTAAAAAACTGGCCTGCATTTTTACTGTTTATGTTTAATTCCATGTAAATTACGCCTAGCCAATCTTGTACCTTGTATTCAAACGCCATGGTAAGCAATCCTAAGCAATCCCCAAGCAGACAAGCTTCTTCCCTCGTATATTTGCCGACAGTCGCTAAATAGGCGGCTTCTCGCTCCTCAAACTGCGCCTTATCGGCGCTGTTTGAGAAAGCATATGCCATCATATGCACCCAATCGAAGAAAACGGTAGAAATATTTCGTTTTCCTGATAGACTCTGTAATTTCGTAGTGATCATTTTTTGATAGTTTCGCTTGTCTTTCATGTTTTCCTCCAATAATTTCATTTGTTTTTTACGCCCTTTTTCTTGCGTATCAGAAAATAAATTAATCAAATGGCAAATCCAAACCCAAATATTCAGCTTCTTTAAACCACTCTTCATGCAATTCTAGATTCTCACACGACATCGTTTCCCAATTTCTTAAATAGGCGGTTTTTGTTTGGTATTTTGCGACATTTCCGATTGCAACGATATACAAAAATCGGTACCTCTTACCGTTTCGATACCACCCTCGGTCATACTTTTTGTCATAGTAAGTTAACTCTTCAGCCATCTGTTTCACGTCTCCTTTTTAGAAATATCAGTCAACCGCCGAAGCGGTTGACTATTTTATATCCTCTTACAAGCTGTTATCAATCGCGATTTCTCCCACTTCGTTGTAAGAAACATCGACTAGTTGGAAAAGATTAGAATCGTCTTCAAAACCAAAACTATCAATGAATTCAGTGAATTCTCCTCTTTTACTTTCAAATTCCTTGTATCGGTCACTTCCTTCCAACGCACCAGTCATGCTGATAAAAAAGGTCTGATAACCGATTGGATTGGTTACTAACGGTGTAACCGAATCCTTAAATAGTGCTTTTGCAAAGCCGTGTGCCTTCTTCACCTCATTTTTGAAACTTGGTAGCGCCGTAACAATCATTGCGTTATTTGTGATAAATTCCATTTAAAATCTCCTCCATTTTTTGTTTTATTATGAAACCCGATACAACTGATAATCGTCCATGAAATCAACGCCTAATGCTTTAAGTGCGTTTATAATGAAACCTTCAGGGACTTTTCCGTACTTAGGAATCGTTAACTCTTTTATGATTTCAGTGGAGCTGTAGTACATCCCTGCACCGATATCGTGTAGTGCCGAAGCTTGCTTATACGCTTGTTCAGCGTGTTTTTCAACCGCTTCACGATACATTTTGTATTCCGCCAAGGTCATATTCTGGTCTTTGCAATATTTTGAAATTCTCATTCTGTTTGCTCCTTTCTATTTTTTTTGGTCTTCAACAATCCATTTGAGTTAAGCGATTTGTGGGTGGCGAAAAAGCTTTGATTTTAAGAAATGTCATTGGGCATTTGTTTTTACTTCTCCTTTCTTCGTTGTTGATCTCGGACATTCGAGCATAGCTGATAGCGGTTTGGCGTGCTTTGAACTTACACCGGCGGTAGGCAGAAAAAAAGGGAATGCCGTAGGAAAAAGTTTTGCGCTCTTTGCAAAAGTTTTTTCGCCCCTTTTTTTCTGACTGGCGCTGGTGTATAAGCGTACTAGCCAACCCGATAGCAGCATGATCGATGGACGAAACAACGAACAGGAGTGAAACAAATGCCCAACGCCCTGACATTTCTTCAAATCTATAAAAGATTCCGGTACGGAATCTCACCTTCTGCGGAAATCATTGCCCTAGCAATGAGGTTCCGCTTCTGTTAGATTTTTTGTTTTTATGTATACGGTCAACCGCCAAAGCGGCTGACCTCCTTATTGTTCTCCTATGGTTTTATTAGAAAGGCAAATCATCGTCTGAAATGTCCAACGTTGAGCCTACGGGCATGTCTCCATCGCTTGGGAAGCCCGAAGACACTGGTTCATTGTAGTTCTGACGATTGGCTTGCTGATTGGATTGACTCGGTTGTGTGCTTTGACGTTGCTCGCTTGTTGCCTTAGATTCCAACAATTGAAAACTCTCTGCTACAACTTCAGTTACATAGACACGTTGCCCTTGTTGATTGTCATAAGAACGTGTTTGGATTCGTCCGGTCACTCCAAGCAATGTACCCTTGCGAGCATAATTAGCAAGTGTTTCCGCTGGCTTTCTCCAAATCACACACTGAACGAAGTCTGCTTCACGCTCTCCGGCTTGGTTGGTAAAGTTTCGATTGATAGCAAGGGTAAACGTCGCTACCCCTGTACCGTTTGCTGTGTAGCGCAAATCTGGGTCTTTTGTTAAGCGTCCTACTAAAGTTACGTTGTTTATCATAATTATTTCCTCTTTTCATCTGTTTTATTTTTAGTCATCTTCTGGGTGTTCTTCTTGCATTTTTTGTAACAATTTTAAAAATAGTTTTTCGTCTTCAGCCGAACCCTCGGCGTGGATTGGTAACCCACGCCCAAGGTTTTGACTTTCAGACTTTCCTTCTTGATTTGTTGGAGTATATTTAGCTGTCAAAGTTCATATTCACCTCTTAGTTTTTTGGCACACGGTGCGCATACATACCCAACGCCCCAAGCACCGCTTGGGTATTCGTTTAACATGTAGCGACATTCTTCACACTCGCCGTAATAAGTCGCTTCACTCTCAAAATCAATCAATTGTTTTAAGCGTGCCAAGTTGATTTCAATCGTTCTGAGCCGTTTCATACCTTGGTCATCTTCACGATACACGTCGCAATAGGCTACTGGTGATTCGATATGATTGACACCAATAACATCCCCTCTTGCAATCATTTCCTCTTGAAAGACAAAAGAACTTTTACATTTGTACTTTTTACCATCATTTATCATCATTTTTTTGTAAGAAAGGGTTATGAAACCCTTTCGTACGCCTCCTTTTCCGTTGTTTTGTGTTGTTCTTTGTGCAAGTCCTTCAGGGATTCGATTGCCTGCTTGATTCCCTCTAATTCGGTCAATGTATATTTTTCGCCTAACTCTATCCAATTTATTGGCATTTCAATCATTCCTTTCCTGATTCTTTGGCTTAGAGTTTCCCAAAATGTCCGATCGTTTCGAGGAAAACAAGGGCATGTGCTAAATCGTAAACGCTGTTTAAGGTGTGTCTGCGGTAATGAATCGAACTAGAACGGTCTTTCATCATCAATAAAATTGATTTGTCTTTGAAAAAGGCAACGGCTCTCATCGTTTCAGTTTCAAATATTTGTTCACCATCGTATGTGTCTAACTGTTCTAAATGCTGATAAATGACCTCTGCTTGCGCATATCTCGCTTGAATCGCTTGCTCTATAACATCGTCATCATAATCGCAAAACACGTACGTATTGCAGCCTTCTAATATTTCACCTTGTACTTTTTCGTCATAGCGAATGCTCCCCCACCGTTTTTGGATTTCATAACGAACTTTTTCCGTTTCAAGCGTTAAATCATGTAATGTTACTTTGATAGAAGTGCTACCATAGCCCACCATTTCAACCCGAATGCGTACCTTTCTCGTATCAATTCCTTGCTCTCTCAAACTCTTTTTGATATTTACTGCGGTAATTTCCATGTGAATCTCTCCTTATTGGTCGTTTTTGTTCCTGACAAGTTCATTTCAGTTAAGCGATTTGTGGGTGGTGAAAAAATTTGATTTTATTGACTGTCTGCAACGATTTGTTTAGAATTCTCCTTTCTTTGTTGGTTGATATCGATCATTTCGAGCTGAAGCTGATAGCGGGTTGGCGTGCTTAGCCCTTACACCTGTAGCAGGCAGAAAAAAAGGGAGTGCTGTAGGAAAAAGTTTTGTGTTCTTTGCAAAAGTTTTTCCGCCCCTTCTTTTTCTGAATGCGGAAGGTGTATAAGCACTCTCGCCAGACCGATAGCAGCTGCTCGATAGGAGCGAAACCGACAAACAGGAATGAAACAAATCCGTTGCTCTCTGACAGGCAATACAATCTAAAAAAGATTCCGGCATCGGAATCTTACGCCCTGCGGAAATCATTGCTTGTCAATGAGGTTCCGCTTCTCTTATTACTTGAACTTTGGTTTGATTCTTTTGACCTTTTAGAAGTGATCACATGGCTTCTTCCGTAGCGGCGGTGGCGGTTGGAGCGAAGGAAGAAATACGTCTATGAAACAAAGAAAAAACCAGTCCAAATGCCTTAGAATTAAGGATTTAGACTGGTTCATATGGTATAATAATAGTTGACAGTAAAGTTTAATGACGGTGGCTATCCATTGAAAGTGAGGTGGTGCGTATGAGCGTACTTCCAATATCTTATGAAAGGAGACGCCTTTTGTCTGCATACGAAACAATTCAGACCATCCTTGGCTTTGGTATGTTTACCATTGCTTTGATCAGTCTGGTTGTCAAGTTGCTTAAAAACGACAAAAAGAAATAGCCGTCACTTTAGCGAGCCGACTAGCTATTTCCTTTTGTAAATAGTAAGTTTTATCGTCACCGTTCTTTAAACGGTGCTGTCACAAGGGGAGTTGTTAGCGCAACTCCTCTTTACATACTTATTATACCATCAAACCGTTGAAAAAACTACATAAACGCCGAAACTGGAAAGCTTGTCTTTCCTTTTTTTGTTGCCCCGTAAGCGGTGGAGGCGGTCGGAGTGTCGGGGCAACAAAAAAAATCCACCTGAAAAGAAGAAAACTTTGTGTATGTCTTAGTAATAGATCAGGTGTCATCATTTAGTTACTTGGACTTTCATCAGGAATGTCAATCACTTTCTTGAAGCGTCGCTTCGAGTTTTTTAATCGATAGGTTACTTCCAGCCACTGACAAGACAGACTCTCATTTCTTTGTAAAGATTCTAAAATAATCACACCATTATCTGGTAAATAGCTCCGAAAAAGACAAGCATAAAGGCCTACGCGGTCATCGGAAATCTCCTCGGTTATATTTTCTAGTCTTTCTGGCAGATCCCAAATCGTATCTGCTCTTACAATCGGCTTCAAGTATTTACGCCATAAGAATACTGTGTTGACTTTTACAGATATCATAATCAATAAGCAGATAGCCACTCCAATCATGAGTTTACTTTCAGCCCCCTGATAAGAAATACTAACTAACCAGGATACAATGATTAAAATTAGACTAACCTTAATTGGTCTATCCATTTTACCTCCCTCCATTAGCATAATGACTGAAACCATAAAAATCGCTACGAGATTGACGATAAAAAAAGATAGTATTATGTTAATACCATTATTCATAGACTCAACGCTCACTAGCTCTCCATTTAACGATAGATCATTCATAGAAGCAAATGAAATGAGCTCTTCTTTTATTGTCGTACCATTAGAAGCTATAAGAAGTGTACACAAAACAATAATTATCTTGCGTGCGACCACGTTGCTGCTTTCTAATAAAATTCCCGGCCAATAGATTGATTTTAGTTTTTCCATTAATTTGTTTTCGTACATGATTGTATCCGCTCCTCTTTATTCATTTTTCGACTATCTGTACGCCCGTATAGGTAGTCAATGCTTACATTGTAAAAATCACACAGAATGATCAGCCGTTGACCCTTGGGATACATATGACCATTTTCCCAATTACTGACCGTACTTTTACTTACAGGCGGATCAAAAAGTTCACTAATATCACTCAACGTCAAATATCGTTCTTCTCTAAGAGAAGATAATCGCTGACTGAATATTGTTTTCTCCTTCCTTACCACTATTTTGGTGTCCTCCTTACTATATTTGTGTTTTTATTGCAATTAGGTTATACGCCATGTGAAGCAGAATTGGCATGGCGATCGTTCCACTTTTTTTCATTGTCCACGAATAAATGAGTCCATTTATTAAAAAGGGCAAAAAGTTCGTTTGCCCATGAAGAATGGCAAAAATGATACTAGAAATTCCTGCACTTATTTTCCAAGAAAAAACCTTTTGTAGCAGTGATACTAGGTATTTCCTGAAAATCATTTCCTCGGTCACCGGTACCCACGTAATGCTTCCGATCAAACTGAAGAAACTTGCTGAACGTGCGATATTTTCAAATGGCGGGACATCGAAAAAATGGTTAGCTGCAGACGTTGCGATCCACGAGGAGCCAACTAGTAATCCCAAACTGAAGACAAATAAACCCCAATTCAAATTATTTTTTAGATAGAACAATTCTTTCAGGTTTTTTCTTATGAATTTTGCGCTCATTTTCTTTAGTCGGCTTCTCCTTTCCAGTTTTTACAAAGGTTGTTACAAATTTCGAGGGCTCTCCTGGGCGATTGTGGGAATAATAATACCCATGAAGATTAGGAAGCCGCTTGATCTTATTTGGATTGATCACAAATTCGTCTACCACATTATTCGAACTTTCTCCTGTGTTTCCTTCCTCATTGCTACGACTGGTTTGCTTCACTTGTTTTTCTGTTCCAATGAATTTTGATAATTCATTTGCTGTATCATCGTCCGTACGTAGAATGACAAAATTAGTTAAATTCCCAAGAATCTGTTTCGTTAATTCTTCCGAAACTTTGTTCACATCAGCGATTACCTGCATAGCTACGATAGTTTTTACACTAAAGGACGCGGTTCTATTCAGTAAAGCTTCAAACGATTCATCAACGTAAACACCCAATTCATCCATTACTAACAATGCTTCTGTTTGGTCGTCTCTTTCAGCTTTTTGACTCAAAAACAATTTGTACTCTGCGACAACCAGCTTTCCTAAACTTCGTGCAAAATCACTGTATTTGAATTCATTTAAGTACACGACAACGACTGCGTCTTCCTCATAGGCTTGACGTAAAGTAAACCCATCTTGACCAAAAAGATAGCGGCCGTCTCCATCGTTAAAAATCGCTAAACGACCGATTGCTTGGACGACAGTATCTTTACAAGAAGCTAATACTTGTTTTGCTCTGCTGTACAATTCCTTAGAAATAATATCTTGACTATACAGTCCTTCAATTAAGTTTTTAAAATTTGAGGGATCAGAATACTTAATAATACTTTGAAAGCTATACTGAATGTCGGCCGCTCGCATGACACGTCCCATTACTTGCCAATAGGTAAGTGCTTGAATCCGATAATGTTCTTCGGACCACTCGGTTAAACTAGACAATAAATCTTTTAATTCTGTCTCAGTTATGCCTTTAAATGGATTGTACGGATTCGTTTTTGAAATTTCTGATTGATTAATGACATATAGCTTTCGATTGTATTTCTTTGCCAATTTTTCGGTGACTATATTCAAATCGTAGTTCGAAGTCCCCCCTTTACCGTCGATCACGACGGTAAATTGTCCTTCACGAATGGACTGTTCGATATAATGCAAAATAGTTGCGGTCTTCCCTGTACGAGTAGATCCGAAAGCACCAACGTGCCCCTTGTCATTAAAGTTGATCCCTCCTCGACTATTCAACATAACTTCTCTTCTTGTTTCCTGTTTGACAGTTTCGTGCATAAGAATTTCTGAAGAACTTTTCTGTAATAGCAATCCCAAACTGACGATCATCACCCCTATACCCCATCCAAACAAATTGATTCCCAAAATCCATTGAATTGTTGACGGTATGAAATGTTCTCGAAAATATCCGTCAGCTGTAACGTATGCCACCATACTTGCAAAGCCATCTTGGTTTGCAATGAGTTGGGTATAGATCAGGCTTAATAAGCCGATTGAACTTCGACTCATTTGTTTCTGATTCAAATAAAAAATACTTACCACAATTAGGAAAAAACCCAAGGTAAGTATCATCAACTTTGACGATTTTTTTTCATAGTATTCCTGAATGATCAAATACGAAAGCAAAGCAAGTGATCCTGGTAATGGAAAAAGAAATATTCCAATGCAACATAAGACGATACCTGCTTTTGATAATCGGCTTCGCCAAACAAAAACGACATCTTGATACATACATTCACCTTTCTTTTCGTTTAATAAGGGGTATGGAACAAGTCCATTTCCCTATGTTCAGAATAAGAATAAAACTCCTCAATGAGGGCATCGATAGGGGTAGTAGAAAGAGTCGCAAGACGCTTTGACGGTCTTTCTAAAACCTTCTCAACCTCTTCAAAAGTGAGCAGTTTAAATTGAACATCATCAATCCCAACATATTCTTTGGCTTCTACTAATCTGTTGTAAATTAAAGTCTTCATTTTGGGATAGATCCAAATTTGACCATACGCTCGATTTTTATTTGCACTTACATTTGTTTGTACTCGAAAGGCTTCTTTCTTCTCTTTCTCGTATTCAACTATCCACCAATCATTTCCGACTTTAAAAGTTAAGTCACCTTTTCGTGTCATTTTTTTATAACCACCATAATTATCCTTTTTGTACTCATAAGTTCTGAAGTCACGATCGGTAATGATTGAATGATAATCTAATTTTGCTTCTGGAAAATACTCCCGTAAAAAACAAGTACATGTTAAAACACCCAATTCATGTCGAACTGTTGCGTCACTTACTTTGCCAATACCAGATATTTCAAGCACTTCCTTACCTTTAGTACCTAACGAGTAAATTTGCGCCTCTCTTCCTTGGCGCAAGTCTCGTTTCAAATAGCCATTTAACTCTAACTTGCGAATTCTCTTGCGAACATATTCAATAGACGGAAAACCTAGTAACGAACAAAAATGTTTCGGCTGCGCAATCCTCCATCGATTGACAACTTCAAGCATCATCAAATCCCTATCGGTTAGTTCAAGTCGATTGTTCAGTTGCATATACTTTCTTCACCTTTCCAATAAAAAAAGAAAATAGTGAAACTATTTTCTCCCTTCTGCGGAAATCATTGCATTAGCAATGAGGTTCCGCTTCTTTCTATTCGAACAACATTTCTTCTCATACTTAAACTTAGCTAGCTGCACTCTTTTAGGTTCTCGATTCGAATCAAAACACATACTCAAATCCAACCATCGATTATATGATCTCATTCAGGTTTATGTATCGAACAAGACAACATGCCAATCTAACCATCAGTCATACAGTCACTTTTGGTTTTATGGTTTTAAGACAGCCCCTTCAAGATTTGGTGAAGGGGCGTTGGCGCTAGGGGTAGTTGTAAGTTCCCTCTTTCAACGATTGAAAGAGGGCGGAGGGAGTTAGTTCGAGACCCCCAAGACTGGGGGTAGGGGGTTGATCTTTTGACCTTGACCTTATCCCTTTATTTTCTCTCTTCCACACCCATTTTTATTTTTATATATCCTATCTTTTTATTTTTTTTGCCACTTTATATCATCTCTTATCTTAGCCGCCCGCCCCCGCAAATATGCTTTGTTATACCATGTTGCCGGTAATCAAATTTGCAAAATTTTATTATTGTTGGGTGTGGGGGGTTCTCGATCGAAGAGCGAGAACCCCCCACACCCAACAAAGGCGGTATAACAACGTTCTGCATAATTTGCGGGGGCGGGCGGCGGGTCCACGGCAAAGACCCAAGACCGGACCCCTAAATTACCTCAAATCAGATACCGGACCCAAGACCAGACCCTATATAGGACCCTCTAAAATAAAGGGAGAGTTAGTCAAGGTAATTGAAACCTTACTGTTGAATTTCTTCGATTCTTTTTTCTAGTAACTTAATACGTTCGCTTGCCTCATTTCTCAAATCTTTTTCTATTTCTAATTGATCATTTAGATTTGAAACGGTACTTTTTATCGCGGATATTTTACCTTCTGTTTCTTGTAAAACACTTCCTACTTGGAATCTTTTTTCTTCCGTCAATTGTTCATATTGATCTAAACGAAGGGCAATATCTTGATTAATTTCTTGACTATTTTTTTCACTTTCTTCGATTATTTTTGTCTGAATCCGGATATCATTTTGAATGGAATCGATTTGTAATTCATTTTCTTTGGTATTTAAAATTGATTCCTTTTTCAATTTTGATTGCTCTTTTGAGGCATAAAATCTCAAGGATTGATTCATGTCTTGTGTCGTATAATAAGAAATATCCAACCTTACAGTCGCTGCATCTGGTTCAATTCCTTCCGCTATTAATACAAAATAGCGACTAGTAACAGGAATAACTTTTACCTTTATTTGTTCCTCTGGGTTCTTATCTGTGACCAAATCAGCTTCTATTTTTCTTTGTAAATCATCGACGGATTGGGACGTTGGTTCAAAAAACAAATCCATTCGGAAGCTCTTTTCTTCTTCATTGAAGACCTTTTTAACAACCGATAAGGCTCCTTGTTGGACCAAATGTTCTTCAAATAATTCGACTTCTTGGTAATCCAAATCCGATTTTTGGGACATGCCATGCACAAAAACAATGATTATGGAAAGGAGAAAAACGAACAGCGTTTTGAAATATACTTGGCTCTTTGTACCAAAATATTTTTGCTTAAATTTTTTAATTGCCCCCATTACTCTCCCCCATTTTCAGTATCGTTAGTTCCGATTCGTGAAAGATTTCAATGTCATCTGTATGAAAAAAAGTGACCGTAATCGGATTATCTTTTTCTTTTTTTATGCTAGTAACACGCCCAATGTGTCCAATTAAATAGCCATTTGTTGTTTTAAATTCATCTGAAACAATGACGATATCGTTTACTTCCATTGCACTTTTTCCTCTCTATTCTGTGATCTTACTCTTGATTAGAAAGAATAACTTCGAACCCTATTTGATCAATTACCCATCCATCTGATTGAACCATTGAAACTGTCACAAGCATTTTTTGTGGTATATTATCGACCTTCATTGAAAGAATATTGATTACAGTTCCTTGGATATGATCAACAGTTTTTACGATCGATTCAGTTTCTAAATCTTCAATGTATGGTTGGAATACTTGGCCACTTTCAGGCATTTCTTCTTCCTCAAAAACAGATTCTGTGACTAACTCTTTCAGCTTGGCATTTCGTTCTCTTGGTTCTAAGTTTCCATAATATGCAGTAATGAATGACTCGTTTACTTTCTTCATTTCTCGTTCATATTCTGATTTTTGTTGCCACTCGATATACGCATTGTCTACATCTGATTCTGGGATCACTTCTAAACTTTCAGGTGTCGATTCTTCTGTTTTTTCTTCCCCTAGTATTTCTTCTAATAAAGATTCTTGCGTGCTATCTTCTGTAATTTGAGTGGACGTTTCAGAAGAAATGGTTTCCTCTGTGCGACTCTCAACGGTACTTGGCTCTTCTTCATTATCCGAGCGAAAGAATCCTGTCATAGCCAGTATCGCTAAAATAACTACACCTACACCTACGCCAATTCCTATGATCTTTTTCTCGTTTTCTTTCATTTATTTTTCCTTTCATCGACTGATTCCCAGAACCTCTGCTGGGTCTAATAAGCTTGCGGCTGTCAAATCTCGTGACGTGGATATTTCCAAATGAAGGTGAGCGCCGAAACTATTTCCAGTGTTTCCAACATGACCAATAATATCCCCTTGTTTCACCTGATCGCCGACTTTTACGTTGTTTGAAACATTGTGTGCGTACAGGCTACAATAACCATTGGCATGTTCGATACGGACGTAATTCCCCCAGGAATTATGGTATTCAGACGCAATGACGACACCATCAGCGATTGCCTTTATTGGTGTACCTTGCGGATGGCCAAAGTCGATTCCTCGATGGAATTGTTCTACTCCGCCCAGAATACGCATACCAAACCATGAAGTTATGTTTGGTGGACTCAACGGTAAAATGAACCCTTCGTTTCCGCCAACTTCACCTTGGCTTAGATACTGCCTAACCAAGTCAACATAATGGAAATTCCCCCCATTCCAATACAAATAGGGGCGTCCATTCGCTTCTGAAACAGCATTGACATAGCGATACGTACTTCCTAAAACATTGCCTAAAGAAGGAGCTACCACGTCCCTTGAATAGGCTTCTGCTAAATCGATCGTATGATTTTTCCCTCGTTGCGACACGTAGCCGATATAACTTGTCCCGAAGTTATAAGCTTGAACAACGGTCCATTTATCCGTACCTGCGGCTTCTGATAACTGTAATGCACTCGCGTAGTGTTTCACCCCTTGAGCGATCGAATCGGGTTCATTATCGATCGTGTTCATCGGCAATCCAGCACTCTCTGAAGACTGCATGATGTCTGGCAAACGTCCGCCCGTTTCAACTGTCGTGATAGCCATAAGAATTGGCACATGATCCACAATATCGTATTTTTGTGCTTCTCTGACAAAGTAGGATTCCCACTTTAATACATCCGCCGGTATATTTTGAGCGCTCCCTACCCCTTCATCTTTTGACGAGTTCGTCATGGAGACAATCATAGTGACCGACACAAAAATAAACACTAAAAAAAGACCGCCGGTAGTAAAAAACAAACTTCCGAAAGCCTTTAATGCAAGCATGAATTTTTCCCTTTTCGTTGCTTCGCCAGTTATGACTCGTAAAATTTTCCTAAACACAATGCCCTCCTTTCCTCAACTAAATCTGAGTATTAATGTCCCCCAGCAAATCGTATCAATTGTTTTTCATCAGGATCTGTTGTGATTTTATAGTTATTCGTTCCACCCAAATTGATAAATACTTCACCTTGTTCCATCATTGCCAAATCATTGTATTGCCCTTCAGTTAAAAGACTCCCCATCGCTTTTCTCATCGTGCCTGCAACGGAAGCATCTAACCCTAAGAAGAACTTACTTGAACACAATTCAAATACCTGTTTGATTTTTGAGATATAATCATCAGAAGAATTTTCAGGTAACAATTCTTGTGGAGATTGTGTCGCAAAGAAAGCACCAGCTGAGAATTTTCGCATTTCTTTTAAGAACTTCACAACTTGAGTAACCACGAATACAGTGTCCGGACTAAGAATCTCCTGACACTCATCTAAGAAGAAAGCAAAGAAGACGACATCGTCGATCTCGATTTCATTATTCGCAAGTGCGATTTTTTGTCGCCGACCGTTATTCAGTGCTTGATTCCAAACAATGTTCATAGCAGTAAACAATAGGCACTTGTAGATTTCTGTATCAAAGTGACCGATCGTTTCAATATCGAAAAACAATACCTGTTCATCATTCAAATTCTTAAATGATGTAGTACCATTGAATATCGAACCATACTGGTTGGTCATTGAATCTATGACTGATAAAAAGTTCTCCATTTCGACCATTTTTACGCTCGTCACTCGATCTTTGTAGCCATTATTGACGTATTCGTTTAAGAAGGCATTAAATTCACTCATGATTGGATACTGTTTGGGATCTAAACCAATGATATTAATATTCATTTGATTTTCTTTTGCCATATAATTGTCTGGTAGAAGTCCTTTTTCAATGTAAAAAGCGTCAAGTATCTTTCCAAAATCGAGAACATCAACTGAACGCATGGACGGATTCAAGAAGCGAATTTGATTGAAGAATTTCGCTCGATGTTGCAAATAACTATTGAGCTGATCGATCTTCGTTCCGGTATCATCCGTAATTGTGGCCAATGGTTCCAAGGGGTTTAGCATGCCGCCTCTTCCAGACAAATCAACGATTCTGCCCTTTTGGTGTCCGATCGTCTTTTTCCAGTCACCATTTTTTTCAAATCCGCGTATACACGTATTTCTACCGAACAGGCCCTCCTCAATCAGCTTGAGGAGAGTGGACTTTCCCATTCCTGGTTTTCCTAGAAGGATTGAGCTGAAGGATTTACGTACGCTGGTTACGTAAAAAGGATCATAAATGAACGGTCCACCTGTGTCTGTTTGACCCAAATACTGCCCTCTTGGATCAACTAGATACTTATGATTGAACGGGTAACTACCGCCGATTGCTGTTGTACCGACGGTAAGTCCTGCTCTTGCCCCAGGCATCTTCTGTTGCTCGGTGTAGCTTTGAGCAAAAGCAAGCCATTCGGTGAGCGGTTTTCCAATAAACGCCACAACTTTGTAGTCTGAAGCTTTGAGTGATTTTCTAAGGGTAGTAAATTCCTTATCTAGTTCCTCTTGTGTATCGGCGACTAAATAGATCCGGATATCAACTAATTTCGTTACCTCTCCCCCTTGCTTGATTTCTGAAGCATATCGTTCTAACGATCGATACTCAGCTGCGGCGTCGTTTCGATCAGTCTGTGTCCGTCCTTCTGTTGCTTGTTCGCGATATTCGTTCAAGGAATTGTTGATATCCTTCAAGGCTCGCTCTTTTTCTAAAGGGGCAATATCCACCTTCGTTACTGTATTCCGGTTTCCCATAAGGGCAGTAAGCCAAAAAGGTACTGGATTTTTCGGAAGCTCATAAACGTGCAATGTCGCATACACGCCGTCACCAGCGATAATTTTGTCTTCCGTCGGCTTAAATCCCCCCTGGGGTTGAATTCTAGAAATAAAGTCTAAGTCATAGCCCTTTTTTTCTAGATCCAATACTTCTTTTCTCGATAGCATAATTTCCTCCTAAATCGCTGTATTCATATTAAACAGTTTTGTAAGAATTTTTTCTGTCTGGCCTGCACTCACATCTCTAATTTTTAGAAGTGATCCACCTGAACGTTTCATTAACGTTTTGGCTAACATGATGTCTTTTTTTGTTTTTCCATAGACCATACAGTAAAACTCTAGATTAGATAGTTCCATTTCTACCCATAAAAGGCGCTGAATCTGTTCTCGACAAATCATCATTTGTGCCATGTTTTGCCTTTTTTTTGCTTGCATCAGCTTTTTATTCCAAAAGGTTAGATTAGAATCAATGTTTGTAGGAAACATCATGGATAAAATACTCATATCATCGTCATAGATCCGTGAGAGGTTTTCAAATTGAGACTGTGCTTGCTGTTGTTCTTGTGCGCTTAGTCCGTTGATATCTTGGGTAGAAACCTTCAAGAAAGCCAAATAGCTATCGTCGTCCTTTACCACGTCGTTTTGATCCATTCTCTTGATAGGGATTACTTCTTGTACAGAAGGAAGCTCCCCTTTTTTCAGGGGACGCTTTTTCTGACTTGTTCCTTGTTTTATCTTTGCCATTACGCTAATTTGCTCCTTTCTTATAGCTCTGAACGCCGTAGGTGGTTCGATCCATTTTAAGCAGACAATAAAGCGTGTAGAGGTTTCTATGCCCGCCATTGCTACTTGGTTTCGCGCATAAGAATATGCCTAAAGCAAATAACAAACATTCAATGACGATAAAATGCCCAATCGGCAGCTGAATGAAATCTTGAAGATAGAACATGCCGCCACAAAGCCCTAGAATCAAAGCGAGATCCAAAAAGTAGAACGCCTTCAGCCGGACTTCTTGTTTAATGTTTTTTTGGATTTTCATGTGTTGGTATTTATTCGCCATTTCTATCACCTCGATCATTATTTCTTGGTGGCAAATAATCTTCTGCATTCATGTTCTTCAGGCTGTCATTTGCACTTGCAAATCGTGTGTCACTTTGTTTCTTTTCTTCCCAAATTGGTTTCGCTTCAGATTCCTTATAAATTGTTCTATCTGTTGATTTTAAGGTTTCTGACGGCTTTATAGCTCCGTTTTCTTGCCTTATCGATCCTTGATTATCCTTTGTCGATTCAGTGACCTTAGAAACAGTTTCAGGGCGATTTCCTTCAACCTGTTCTTCTTTTCTTGCTAGGGTTGATTGTTCAGTCTGTACGACCTGTTTCTGCGAAGAATCCCCCTTGTTTTGTGCTACTTGAGGTGCGTCGACTTCTGTAGGGTTTTTCTTAGGTGCTTCTTCTGAACCCTGGCTAACTTTTTTCTTGTCAGGATTTTCAACTGCTGGATTCATTTTATTCTGAGGATCAGATTCGGTACTTCCTTCTGAATCAACCGACGGTTTACCATTCGTTTGTTCTTCATTTTCCAGGTTTTCAAGACGTTGATCCGATCCATTCATGTCGATACCTGAAGCGTCATTTATCGTTTTATCCTCTTTCGTTGGAGAATCTTGAACAATCACTTTTCCGTTCTCGTCTGTTTCTTCTCCATGAGCTTCAGAGGTTTCAGACAAATCATGCCCTTCAGTATTCAGCTCGCTATCAGAAACAGATTTCTCGTTAGCTGACTCTTGTACTGTGTTGTGTTCTTTTTGCGTACTATTATCCGCATCAGCTGTAATGGCTTTCCCGTCTTGATCAAGCTCGCCATTAGTTTTATCCGTATCTTTCGTTTCTTCATTTTTGGAAGTTTCTTGTCCGTCGATCGATTGGTTGAGATTTTCTTTTTCGTACTGCTCTTCAGGAATCGGACTACTGTTTTCCAAGGTCGTTGGTGGATTATCAAAGATTTCATCGACTTTATCATCAAGTTTATTGTCGATATGATCCTTAGCTTTATTGAATCCATCTTGAGCGCCCTCACCAATATTCTTCAGCATTTTCTTATCGCTATCTAGTTTATTAGCGACACCATTCTTGATTTTGCCACCTGTCGCACGTATTGTTTCCGGTGCATGCAACGCTGCTTCGCCTAAACCGACTGCAGATTTTCCAATGCCCATGGCCGCTTTCGCCCCATAGTATCCACCCACAATTGATTTGAACCCGCTTCGAACGCTAGTATCCACGCCTAAATATTTTCCAAACGTTCTTGGACCGGTCATTGCCATAGACACACCCACCAGACATAAAATGGCATAAGCGACTATATTTAGGTTCAATGTGGCAAGATACGTGAAGTAAATCGAAAATAAGCTGATTGAAAAACCAGTCAGCATGATCGTCACGAACGTATTTCCCATATCTTCAAAAATCCTTTTCACTTTTTGACCTGTTTCAATATCCATGGCCGCCAAAACTGGGAACAAAATTCGAGCGAAAACTAATTCCAAGATTGCTGCGCCAATAGTGAATCCTGAACAAAGATAGACAAATGTCATTGTCCATAAGGAAATCAAAATCGTTGAAGTATCTGCACTAAATCGGAATTTCCCATTATCAAACGTTGAAAACCAACCGTTTTTAATTTTGTCTGCATAAAGTGATCCATCATCATCTACCTTGATTTGGTAGCCTAAAGCTTCTGTGTTTTCTTCATTGCTTGCTGTTTTCTTTAAATCTCCGATATCACTAGGTAAAATCATTTCTGTTAAATCGGCATTTTTGAACGCATTCTCCGATAAATTCATTGTCCGGTCTTTTGTATCGTTGCTATCAAGCAATTCAAAGCCATTTCTCGATAAGTAAGTGAGATCCGCCATATTACTTTGCACAATATTGTAGGATAAGCTTGATCCAGTGCCATGTAAGTCTTTTGAAGCATCAAAAGTCGCTTTCGTGACATTCATAGCGGAGTTCATCAGTCCTGGTAGATAGATAATCAAATTCAGAAAAATAATCCCTCGAAGAAGGCTACCTTTTAAATCAACTCGATCGCTAAACATGTATTTGTAGACGATATAAAGGAGTGTAACCGTCAATACCGAAGCAGCCAAAATCCGCATACTGGTATAAACGGTCCCAATCATGCCCTCGTCAAGAAAGCCTGTGATCTTAAAAATCTGATCAATGACTTTTTCCGTATATACAGCAATATGATAGGATATTTTAATTAGCCACATGATAAACATATGCCAAATAGAACTGAAAAATCCTGCGTCTTTTATCCAATCGGAATAACGAAGTAGAAATTCTAAAGCTTGTTCTTCCATTCCTTCTCTCCTTTTTCAAGTGAAAAGACAACAAAAAAAGCAGTCTATAGTTAGATTGCTTTTTTTAACGATTTATTTGTCTAATCTTCTAATAGTAAATTTGCTTCTACCGCATAGTTTTCTTGGTATAAAACCAACGCTAGCTTTTCTTTTTGAACAGCTGATAATTTTTTTAGTGTATCCCAATCATTTTCCCGATAAAGATCAAAAATTTCTTCACTATCCCCGTTCAAGATAGCCACCTTTAACAACTGTAATTTATCAGTCGTTGGATATGCCTCTAAAAACTCATTCAGATGGCTTTTATCTCCTTGTGCAAGTAAATAATCGACGATGTCTTTTTTCTTCTCTGGGAACGTCTCTGCGGCTTCTAAGTACTGGTCTTCAATCAAATATTCTTCAAACGTTTGTGGTGGTGTTTCTTCCGTACTTTGTGTGGTCTGTGTCGATTGATTTTCTATCACTCCCATTAAGCGTTGCTCCATTTCACTGGTTTGCTTCTGGATCACTTGTGTCGTTTGTTCTTGAGCGGCATAGACATTATGAATCGTATAAAGTAACGTGCCAATGCCCCCGATCGTTACAAAAGTGATCGTCGCGACAAAGAATCCTTTCCACCAGGTATTTTTTGGTTGCTGAATTGGACTAGTCTCTGTCGGTTGAGGAAGTGTAGCCGGAGGGTTAATCTGAAAAGCTTTGATTGTTTCAAGTAATTGGGCCTGTTGTGCGACAAGGAGTTCATGGTTTTGTTTTTCCATACGTTTTGTGGAATCAACGGTTTCTTGAATCGTTTTTTCTTCCAGGGCAACTTTTTTCTCTTGGACTTCGATTTCACGCTCTTTAAGTCTCAATTCTTCTTGTTCCTTTCTTTTGATTTCCTCCGCTCGCTGCATTTCTAACCACCGACTATACTTTTGTTCAAACGTTGGTTGTTCGTCTTCTAAACGTTTTTTGAGCGCATTTAGATAATTCCCTTCATTCTTCTTAGCATTTGTCAAAGTCTCTGTCACGACCTTACGCATACTTTCAAATTGAGCGATTTTAAATGTTTCTAACGCTTGAAGATTGTCCAGCTCCATTTTTCGAGTTGCTTCTTTTTTGAAATGCTGGATATTGGTCTGTGATTCTTGTTCAATCATTTCTTGAATCTCTTTTTCAAGCTGTTCTTTTTCGGTTGCATAGCTATTGTTATGGTGGGCAATTTCTTGACTATGCTTTAATTTCAATTGTGCGAGTTCTTCCTCTTGTTTCACTCTTAGTTGATCGATCGTTTGTTTGTGTCTTCCTGAAATTGCTTGGATTCGTTTGGTTAGTTCTTGTTGCCAGCGACTCTCAACATTCGCTTTAATGGCGGCGATCTCTTTTTGAAGCGCTGAGGGATCACTTTGCTTTGCCTGCCGTTCATACTGTTCGGTCAATGTTAATATAGCCGTATTTAATAAATTACTTTTCGTCTCTACCAAGCTAGAAATGAGGGACGAATAAAAATCTTTTGTAAAAGATTTTTCAATAAATTCTTTTTGTTTCTTCTCGATAAATGTCGTTGGGTTGGACAAATTGAATTCAGACAAGACGTGGTTTAACCCATTTTTTACCCGTTCATCCATCTGATCGATCACCTGGTCTATTTCTTTGATCACCGGTGCTTCTTCAACTGATACATATTCCTGTAGAGAAGGAATCTTTTGTTTGTTTTCTTCTGGAATATTTGGTTCCATTTTTTTATCACTTGTTGCTTTTTGATCAATTCTTGGCTCTTCAGTTTCTTCAAGGGGTTGAAGCAGGAGTTCCTTTTCAGTTTCCTCTCCCTCTTCATAATCTGGAACATAGCTTTCTTCTTCTGGTTCCATGACTTCTTCAACTGATTCAGGTTGTTCTTCTTCAGCAAGTTCCTCCGTGACATCTTCTTTTTTCTTAAATGGAAGTTTTGATCCAATTGTTGAGAAAAGGTTCGCCTTAGTTCCTTCTGTTTCCGTTGATTCTATTGTAATAGGTTCAGAAAACGACAAGCTGATCTCATTTTCCATAATTTCTAAAGAGGTCCGCAAATTTTCGTCAGCTGTGCTTCGAATCTCCTTGATTAAATCCTGGCTTATCAAATCCGATAAGGTGTAGCCTTCTTCGTAGGAAATATCAAACTGAATCTCTTGCAAGTTTTCTTGATTCCGGACCAATAAGGTCATTTCACCTTCATACGCTTCATTTTCAATGACTTGAAAATACAAATCTTGCGCTTGTGGGAGATATAGCCACTTTTTCAACGGGAGGACTTTCCGTTTTTTTACTGTCTTAGGTACCTTAACAAACTTAAGTAAATACATTTTTTCCCCTTTCTTTCCTGTACTTCAATAAAAAGCAAACCAGCTAAGCCAAATACTTAGCTGGTTTGTTTTTAGAACTTTGCGGTACTTGTCATCCAGTTAATAACCGTAGTGATCCCTGCAATAACACCTACACCGACAAAGATTTTGAACATCTTTGTTTTAGCTACATCGGCAAACTTATCTGAGTACATATACATCAACATGGCTCCTACTCCGATCACTGCTGCTACTGCTGGTGCTAATGTCTGCGCTGCTGAGACTACTGTATTCAGAGAGTTGACCAAATTTGAAATTAAATCATTTTGAGGTAACACGACTAGGCTTAAGACTGTTGCTTTCATGGATATTCGACTCCTTCTTGTTCTACATTTTTATTTATTTCTCTAGTGTTTTTTTCTTTCTTTCGACGTTCCTTTAATTCTGTGGTGATCACTTCTAAGGCGGCTTCTTCAACAATTGAATTTTCCCACTGAAGATTTTTTCCTTCCATAATTTCCAGTTTTTTCGTTCTTAGGATTTCTTTCTTCCACTGATTAAAGTTCCTACCACTTTCTTCTAGTAGTTCCTTAGCGGAATCAATAATCAGGCTTGTCTTTTTTGCGGGCATTTCCTTCACTCCTCATTTACTCAATCGGTTCGGCACGAACCATTAATCGATAGTCTGTTCCCACTCGACTACCATCACAGGTTAGCAGTGTCAAATAGTGTGGTTCTTCAGGATCATCTAACATGTATTTCCCTTCAGATTGGTGTATCACTTTGCTCTCGACGACTCGATACGTCGCTTGCTTGTCAAAATACGTTAGATGGATCTCGTCCCCTTTAGAGACTTGTTTCAGCCCTCCTAGCAGAAGTCCACTATTCGTCATATAGTGTCCTAATAAGGCAAAGTTGCCTTTTCCGATTGCTTGATTCGGTTTCACCGTACCTACACCAATACTAATGTTTGCTTGAGTGATTCCTTCTAGTACCGGTAATTTCAAACCAATTGAAGGAATTACAATCGTTCCCACACCAAATTGAGAAACTTGATCCTGAACATTTACGTTCAATGTTCCTGGCTCTAACGTCTCTACGTCCATGCCCGAATAATCTGCTGGTCTAGCCTTGATCTCTTCTTTGTTTTCCATCACAGTCAACGCTTCAGCCTGTATTTCTGCAATGCTTGTTTCAAACGATCGTTGTTGTAGATATCCAATCAAGAAAAAAATAGACACAAAAAGAAATATACCTGCAGACCCTACCGCTATAAGGATTCGTTTTTTTCTTTTTGCTCCCGATCGTCCGATTTTGATTACCTTTTTCTTAGTAACGTCTCTCACCTCCTGGCTAATAGAAAAAGGCAAAACTGGTAATCAGCTTTGCCTTTAATTCAAGTATTTTATTTGAACAGCTTTGAAAATGTTTCTTGAATCCATGTCCAAGTTGTCACGCTGCCTGCTTGCGGGATTGCCGGCGCTTCTTCAGCTGGTTTTTCAAATGTGACTGTTTGCTCTTTATTTTGTAAATCAAAGTGATCACTCACAAGGTCTGTAAGATCCTCATCACTATACACCATGTGGGTGGCGACCAACTCGTCTCCATCTTTCATGGTGTTCGCTGGAATCATTACATCAAAGAGAAGGTCCTGTTCTTCTTCTCCTGTTGAAACAAAGGAAGAAATCACAGTATCAACCACTTCTTCTGTCTCTACATTGATAAATTGTGTCACGACAAAGTACTCATGGCATTCTTTGCCGCCTAAAGTCCAAGCATAATCCGTTAATTTGTTATCAACGGTTGGATCGACCACTTTTGCTCCTATTTCTGTTTCCGCAAAGAGCGTTTCGATTTCTAAATCCAAACGATTGTTTTCAACTTCAATAATAATCGTTTCACCATTATTTTCAGCTGAAATCTCAAAAGCATACTCTTCGTCATTTTCGTGATACCACTCAAGTGGTTTCGTTTCAACCAGCACATATTGACCGGTTGGTAAATCTTCAATAGCGATTTCGCCATTTTCATCGGTGACGTAGGTTCCAATTACCGTCCGCGTGTCGTCCTCTAACGTCGGTTCTTCCTCATCTGCGTCTTTATCGCCAGGTGTTTCGTCTGGTTCTTCTGCGCCTTCTGAGAGCGTTTCTGGTGCTTCTGGTGTTTCTACTTCAGATTCTTCAGCACCTTCTTCTTCTGGCGCTTGTTCCTCTTCACCTTCAGTTGTTTCGTCTTCCGGATCTGAATCGATTTGTTTGAACTCCCCAATGCGAATCAAATCAAATTCAACACCTTGTAGTGCTTTTTGATCCATACCGTCCGTCTTGATCACTTTTACATTGGCACGTGCCAGTTTGTTTAAAATCGCGTCGGACTCTTCTTCAGCGTCTTCTTGTTCTGCTTCCCCAGTTTCGTTCGAATCGTTGTCTTGTTCTTCAGAAGCATCAGCGTCTGCTTCTGGATCTTCTGAAGCATTTTCGTTTTCTTGATCAACGTCAACATCTGTTTCTTCAGTGTTTTCGTCTTTTTCAGCTGGCTCTTCTTCATTTGGCTGTTCAGGATCTTCTTCCGACCCTTCCATTTCTGTTTGCTTAGCAGATACATGAATATCATGTGTTTGCTCGTTAGTTTCTGGCTCATAAGTGAAGAAGTATTTCGCTTCATTCAATACGTGATCAGAACCAGCGTCTACTTCTTGAAGGTACATTTGAATCGTCTGATTTGGCAATTTCAAGCTTTTAAACGCAATAACACCTTCTTCTACGATGGTATAAGCCAACGTCGTGTCGGCTTCTAAAACAGTATCTCCGATTGTCAGTTCTTCTGCCAATCGTAAGGCAAATACTTGGCCATTGTTCGCTGCTTCGACATCGATCACTGCTTGACCCTCTGCCCAATCAACCACTACTTCTTGGTCCTTTTGGCCGTAAATATTGATATCTTGCAAGAAATTCTCTACTTCTAAATTGCTTGAAGTGATTTCTAGCGCCTGTCCGGCATACTCGATTTCAAAAGGAATTGGGTCTTCTAATAAGACGACACCTTTTGGTGCGCCAACTTCGACAAGCTCGTAGCTTCCGATATAGAGAATTGCATCAGTCACGAAACGTCCTTCTTCATCAGTCGTCCAAACAAAATCCTCGCCATCTTCTTGTAAGAACTCGTTGGCTGGATAACGAACCGTGTTGTCTCCTGTAACGATATCTTCCGTTGGGCGAATCTTAAACTCAAAGCCAACGCCTGCATGTTGCTCAAAATCAAATTGGCTATACTCGCCGTGTTCACTTTCTTGTGTTGAAATAGATACATTCGTTTCAACCGTTTTATTGACTTCTAATTGCCCCATTTGGTTCTTGTTGGTGATCACAACTAAGACAATCCCGTCTTCTTCTTCACCAGTGACTTCAAAGTATGCTGGTTCGTCAGCTAGGACGTATCCCTCGGGCGCCTCTACTTCAACTGCTTTATATTCTCCAAACGCAAATTGTGTTGGCAGTTGAAGAATACCTTCTTCATTCGTGTAGAAAACGGAATGTTCGACACCTTCAAAGTCTTTCATTTTCAATTGTTCGCCTGTCGTTTCTGAATAAATTTCGAAACCTGCTTTAGATCTGACAATCTCTTTGCCAGTTTCTTCGTCAACTTTTACAAAGCGAACCTTTGCTTCTTTTACCTTGTTTTCAATGACATAATGGAACGTTTGTCCATGTTCTGTGATCGTAACATAGAAGTCTTTGATTCCATGGTAACCTGTCGGTACTTTTGTTTCTGAAACGCGATACGTGCCATATGGTAGTCCATCAAATTTTACATGGCCAGTTGCATCCGTCACTTTTCGTGCGACTTCTTCTTTGTTTCCAAAGTCTTGATACACCGTAAACTCAACGCCTTCTAATACCAGGGGTTGGTCTGATTCGTCTTTTCCTGTGATCCAGTTCCAAGCGTTATTCCACCAGCTGTAGTTGCCGATTTTGATTAAGTCAAACCCACCAGTGATTACTTGGTTTTCTTTTGTAGCATTTGCTTCAACTGCGACTTCAGCTGTTTGTCCGGCATAAGCGATCGTGAAAGGTACTGGTGTATCATCAATCACGTATCCTTCAGGGGCTTCTACCTCAACAAAGTAATAGTTATCTAAAAGAAGATCACGAACGGTCAGCTCACCGTTTGCGTCTGTCGTATAGGTGCCTAGTTTTTCATCATCTGACGTACGGAACAAATCAAACTTCGCACCTTCAAAGGTTGCTTCCCCTTGTGGGACATCGTTCGTTTCTTTGTCACGTTTCTTCAAGACAACATTGCCTTTTTGTTCCTTATTTTCAATTGCTTGATCAACGTTTGTGATTTCGACCGTTTGTCCGGCATACTCAATTTCCACCGTCCATGTGTCTGTGTTCAGCACAAAGCCTTCAGACGCTTCGATTTCCTTCACTGTGTAGGTGCCTAAAGGCAAGTTTCTGCTTTTAGCAGTTCCATTAGCATCTGTCGTGATCGTATCTACTAAGTTACCATTGGTGTCTGTACCTTCGTAAATCTCAAAGACATTTCCTGCTAAAGTATAATTACCATTTGGCATATCTTTATTAAACTCGACACCGGATTTATCAATCGTGATCGTTCCTAGCTGCGCGCGATTATCAAACGTCGCTGTGGTCGTTTCATTCGCTCGAATCGTGATTTTTTGCGGTGTTTTATTTAAGACATACCCTGTTGGGGCTTTGATTTCCTCCATCGTTACTTCTGTGTCGTGCATCAAGTCACGCCATTCAGCGATCCCTTGTGCATTGGTCGTAAACTCTCTGGATTGGTTGTCATTTGTGGTAAAGCGGAAAACAGCACCAGCTAATGCTTCTCCTGTTGTTTCATCCACTTTTCGAACTCGTGCATGCCCTTCTTTTAAAACATTTATATTCAGGGTTGCCTGACCTGGGTCTGGTAAATGTAATCTTGAAAGGTCTTGTGCTACGCCATTTGTATAAGCAAAGGAAGTACCAATCCCAGAACCATTTGGATCAAATTGACTTAACCTAACCAGTCCAGATTCGTTAGAAGAAGCTGTTGCTGTAATAACTAAGTCATTTCCATCTTTGCGGACGTTTACGCCAGAAGTATTCGTGATTATAGAACCATTCCAAGACGAGAATCGATTATTGGAGTCAGATATTCTAGTTTCTTCACCCACTTTTACAGTAATACTTGTATTATGCCAAGAAGGTGTTTGTCTAAAATTAGCTATATCAGAATTAACTTTTGAAACAAAATTATCATATGTTGATTTTCCAAATACGCCGTAATTAATAAAACTACCGCCCATTTCATTCCATATCATCATCTGTGTCAAAGCATAATTTTGCATTGATCTCGATTGATAGTATCCAAAGTACCCAATTCGAGATAATCTAGCTGCTGTTTCCCCATTTAATACAGTATTAAGATCTAACTTCTGATCATAAAGTATTCCTGCTTCAGTAAATACACCTTCTTGAATACAAAACACATCTTCGTTGTCAATTTGCCAACGTATGATGATATCATGCGTATACCAAGAACCATCAGGAGTATACCTAGCAACATCAGCGTTCATCCGACCATTTTCTGACAGACGATAAGAAGTACTTCTTGCGAAACTTTCTTTCTTCAGATCTTGCCATTCTTTTGATTGTTCAGCCAGCTCTTCTTGTTCAGAGTATGAACCAAGCGAGTGTAAGTCTTTTTCACCAATAAAGAATTGTTTCATGTCATCAGGGACTTCTCTTACCTCGACGTTTGGTCCATCATTTGCATTTTGACTCTCGCCGGTCTTGATTGGCCCGATAAAGTCTTTATTATCTGCATCTGTTACACTTTGTTTGTCGTTACCCTGATTACTATTTTTGTTTTGATCCTCAGATTCTTGTGTTGCACTAGCATCTTTAGAACTTTCTGATATCCGATCAACCACGGATTCGGCAAAAATCTCTACTGGTAAACTTGTAGTGATCACAAATGATAAGACAAACAGACTAATTATCTTTCGCCATTTTTTTATTTTCATAATATCCTCCTCTTAAATAATAAAAAAAAGACAAATGATTGCTCATTCGCCTTTGTAAAAGCTATTTATTCAGAGGGACTACGACATTTATTATACATTGTCCACCCCACAAAAAAGAGAAAAGCAGTTGCTTTTCTCTTAGCTATCTATATTTTATTGTTTTTAGTCAAAATTAACTGTATAACCAATGATATCTCCATTGGCATTTAATGCTGGATACACTACAAAATGAGTGAATTCAACAAATTTTCCTTCTGCCCACAACGCATACGCGGCTGCGTTAGCTTCAGCAACTGTTGGTTTGAAAATACCGCTATTTCCTAAATTAACTGGTGTATTGGCATCTGTTTCTCCCCCACCAGAACCGTTGTCTCCTCCTGAGCCGTTATCTCCACCACCATCTGTTGGAGGTGTAGTTTCTTCGCCACCTGATCCGTTGTCTCCACCAGAACCATTATCACCATCTGTTGGAGGTGTTACTTGGTCGTCTTTGGCAATTTCAAATTCAATATAGATGTAGTCACCATCAGGATGTACTTCATAGCCTTTAATGCCATTCGGATAATTTTCTCTAACCCACTGAGAGGCTTCGTCTGTATTATTGAAAGGTCCTACACGGAAACGAGTGAACATTGCATTCTCGCCTACAATAGTAACTGTGACCTCGCGATCTGTTGATTCCCCATTGTCACCACCAGTTGGAGGTGTCGTTGTTCCATTATCACTTCCAGAGCCGTTGTCTCCGCTTGCCGGAGGTGTTGTAGGATTGGTGTTGCTACCAGAGCCATTGCCGTTGTTAGACGTGTTAGAACCACCACCGATTGGTTTCGTTGGATCATTTTTATCTTGGTCTTGGATCACTGCTTGGCTAATCGTATTTCCATCAGAATCTTTCAAAGAAACGACGTTTCCTTCAAATACCAATTTGTTGCCTGCAAAAATCAAATCAATATTACTGATATTATTCCATTGTGCTAAACGTTCTACTGTAATATTAGTAGCTTCACTTATGGCACTAAGTGTATCTCCCCATACGATTGTGTACTCTTTGCCGGTAATATCAGCCTTGATTTGTTCGACTGAACGTGGCGTCCATTCTGCTGCTTCAGCCTTCTCCGTATGAATAGCTAAAGCCATTCCACCAACTGTGATTCCGACAGCTAACACTTTTAATAATTTCATTTATTCTTCCTTCTTTCTTTGTGTTTTTATTATAAGTTTATGATAACAAACTAACTATGATATGTAAATAGTTATTTGAAATTTTTTCTCAGTTCAGTATAATAAGTTTATTATTACAATATTAGTAGGAGGTGGATCTATTGAAATTAGAAACTTTAGAAGATGTACAATCCTGGGCAAAAGAAAACCTGATAACTCGGAATGAAGCAGCAAAGCTTACGGGTCAAAGTTACGCGGCCTTTTCGCAAGCAATTAATCTAAAGTATGTTCTTCCTTTTTTAGAGTATGGTACAGGAACAAGAACGGTAAGGTTATATTTAAAAAGTGATATAGAAACTTACGCTAAAAGAATTGAGGCACGTAAAAATTCATTATCTGGTCAACCCAAGAAAGGAGAATAGCTAGCTTGAAGAAAAAAATATTTTACATTCTACCAATTCTCTTTATTGGTATCAGTTGTCTTTTGATTTACCAAACTCGCAATACCAGGAATGAATACCGCGAAACTGTAGAAAGCTCGAATATAAATGAGCTTTCTGCTTTTGACCAGCTACAAATGGCTTTAAACAAAGACCTGATTGACTTAGGTGAAGCATTGATTTCTTTTGTTCACTTTGAGGACGCAAATGCTGCGACAGTTTCAACGAACGAAGAGGAGTTTACTTTCCCTCTAACGATTGTTGATCGTGAAGCAAATACTTTTAGCCTAGCCGATATTATTGCTAGTCCAGATACATTCGTTATAGGTGATACTTTTGGTTTAGCAACTGATGCATCAAACTATTTCTATTACTACAGACTTGATTAAACAAATGATTTTTAACTGAAATTTGCCAAGGAACTCTTTCAGCGTGTAAGTCTTAAGAGAGATTCGCACTGAAAGAGACGCAACAACAATGGAAGTGATCAAACAAAAAGGCAATTCTTGTTTTGACACATTGGTAAATGGATTATTTAAGCTGTTGTCCCTGACAAATCTCAGCCAAGAATCAAAACAGTCTATAACTTCTCAGCTTTTTTCGACTGTGTTCGCTTTTCCTCTCGGCAGACAATCCCCTTTTTTCCTACATAACAAGAATAGAGTTTTCCTTTTTCTAGAACCATCGGTTCACCAAATATGTTATAAATTGCGTTTTCTTGCATGGTAACACCTTTTTCTATTGGTAAAATATTTTTCAAAAAACGTCTATTAATTATAAAAAAATGACTATTTTATTGAATTTATATATTAAGAATACCAAAAAGCTACTTTTCTTTCTACTAATATCCAGATAATAATCAAATAAGTTTAATAGCTAATGTTATATATAGAGAAAGAACTAAATGCCATAAGAAGAAAAGGAACGCTGGCATACGAATGAATCCTGCAAGGCTATAACTCCAAAAAGAAATTGATCCCATTATTACTATTAGAAAACCAACAATACATACTCTCCAAAACCATGTGGCAATTAATGCAAGTGTCCGGTCGTTTTGTTCAATAGCTTCTTTTGAATACATTGTTACTCCCTCTCTCCTTGTTCTATCGCATTTTTGTCTCATTAAATCTCTTTGACTGAAAACCATTGATGACCTCTTCATTAGAAAAAGTGGACGGGTAATCCTGAATCCCATTGAATGATTGGTTTATACTTCCTAAATGCCTCATTGGACTGTTTCCCCTTACTCAATTTAGGGTAGATCTCCGCTTCACATTCTTGAAGATCCTTTAGCATTGATTCCATAGATTTCCCTGTTCCAACCAATGCCAGCATTTCTTTATCTGGATGGTCGTACGTCCAAGTACTGTAAATGATTCCCTCTTCACTCGGTGATAACGTCAGCTGTACCTGCCAACCATCTTTGACATAATCTTCTAATTTTTTCATGAGAGTTTCCTTTCTTTGTCTACTAAAAATCCAGCAGCTGCTTCGGGTCACTAAGGAATAGCCGTACATTTTTTTTAGATTTATAAATCTTCGAAATGTCATAACATTTCTTTGTTTCTAATATTTGAATTCCCTTGCCAGAACGGAGTTCATGAATATCTACTGCACCACTATTGAAAATCGGATATCCAATTGCAATATAGTAATCTCCTTTATCAATAAAACTACTCGTGTGACCTGCTTTATATAATTTACAGTGTCTCTTTCTAACTACACAATATGCCTCTTTTTGTTCCATAATTTGTAATCTTCCCTTTCTGATTAGTGGTAATAAAAAAAGCGAATGGTTTTCCCATCGCTTTTTGTACAGTTATCTCTTAAATATGAGAATGTCTGGTGTATATCTCACGATCGTTTCTGTGATAGAAATTTCGTCGTCAATCTGTTTACGAATATACGAGACTTCGAATTGATCAGTAAGACTAAGCTCTCGACGCAAATTCAATCCTCGCAAATTATTCCAAGAGCCCTTTTTCTTTTGTATTCCAATATATTCAGTCAAGCTAATCATTTTCCGTCTACCTGTTTCCATAAATGAAATTAATTGCTGAACTTCTGTCATATCGTATCTCCTTGAGAGTTTTTATTTTCCAGCGCGGCAATCTCTTCTAGTAAACTCGATAATTCTCCTTCTTTACAACTGAAACTTTCTTGTCGATTTTCTAGTGCTAGGAATAATCCCTTATCAGTTACACACTTTAGCCGAATGTTTAAATCATCTGTAAACCAAAACCCTGCTGAAACGTAGAACCAGATAATCGCTAGTAATAATACTATAAACAAATCTGTAAACTCATTTGCTAATTCATACATAAATAAAATCGGACTATCATGTGTTAAATCGATAATATTAAATTCCCTGATAGCTTTTAAAAACATGGGCAAAAGCTTCCATAATCCCATAGGAAACAAGACAATTGTCCAAATAACCGGTAAAACACTAATCGAATTTCGTAAAATCAATCGTAGTCTCTTATTAACCGGTTGATCAATTAACTTACTCAAAAATTCTAATTCTCTATGAACAATCTCTATCTCACGTTCAATACGTGATTTCTGTTCTTCTAGTTTACTTATGGAGTATTGACTTTCAGAGATATTTTTCTGCCTTAAATACTCATTCCTGAAGTCGGCAATTTTGAGTTCAATCTTCCCTTTATCATCAACCTTTTTTTGATTACCTTCCTTTTTCATCCCCTGTCTCCTTTACAGCGATTTACATGAACAATTTAAAAATCAAGTATCTTTCCCTTTGGACCGCCTCTATTTAAAAATAAAAGAGAAGAAAAAATAGCTGATCATTCTTCCTGAACGTGAAATCAATATTCGATTAAAAAATATTTTTACTCACAAATGATTATTGGAATCACTTTTAGGCTTAGTGAGAACCTGCCGGTTTAGGATTCCGAGCTACCTCTTCTACTTTTTCACTACCAGTAATGCCCAGCCCAGACATCCATCTGCAAGCTGTCTGCCAGGAATCCATAGAAACTTCAACGCTTAAAGCTATCCAATAGTCGCTTTAAGCCCTGTCCTTTGTGTGAATAGCGACGTGTTATAGACAGTCAGACTCCCACGTCTTTTTTGCTATTCTTGTGTATTCTCATTTCAAAGGACACGCAAGTGTTCACTTGCAAGTAGAAATACTTTTTAATCTAGTGTTGATCCTTTATGACCGGATTTTATAAGGTTTTTCCACTAAGCACAGTGGGGCCCAACGATTGTAGCGCTTGGCAAAAACTATTTTGCCAGGAAGCGTGGCCGTTCGAATCTCATCGAATTTTTTGATCAGAGCTTCAATCTCTTTGGTTTGAGGATTTATTATCCGGCCGTCGCCCATATTAATCCATGTTGTTTGGTCAAATAACCGGATAGACAACGCGCGATTCTCTATGTCAGACAACGAACAGACTGAAGTCACAGCTCGGATTTTGGATTTTCTTTTTGTAACAGCCATTTATACCAGTCCTTTCTCAGGGAATAATTTGAAATACACTTTCCAGTAAACCATCTTTACGCTGATAATCACGCTTTACTCGGTTCGTATGCCGTAATAGTGCCAAAAAGCTAGGAATATTAACTTCAGGAAGCCTATTTTCTCGTCGTTGCTGTTGAAGCTGCTCTATCGTAAAGACTTTTCCGCTATTTTTATTAAGAAACTCTTGAAATTCCTGCTGATCCAGTTTTTCCACCTCCAAAAAATTGACGAATTGTGTTAAATTGTTTTCAGGCAAACAAAAAAGGGTGCCACATGACCTAAATCACGTGGCACCCCTAACTGCTCAACTATTTCCAACGAGATATTTAACAAGAAAAGTCTACAGTCGTCCCCATTTGGGCGTGACGAAGAAGCTATTCTATGCTAAACTAAACCTCGTTGGGCGTAGCCCAACAGAGGGGGTATGCACCATGATATTAGAGCGTCGATTCATCTAATATTCATGCATACATGTGCTCAGGTGTAGGAGCCTGATCGCATGTCGCATCCCCTTTTTTGATTGTCTGAAAGTAATATCTCAGTTTACACAATCAAAAAAACTATATTTAAAC
>NZ_NGLF01000005.1:56910-65179 GCF_002140695.1 Enterococcus sp. 4E1_DIV0656
GTGCTTAGAATTGCCCTGAGACAACCAATAAATAGAAAAACAAGCGAATCGAGTGAAGGATTCGCTTGTTTATGATCAACTCTGTTTAATTTTATCTAATATTACTTCAAACGTTTCAAAAGTATCTATATCTAACTGACATAACCAAAGTAAGTATTTCTTTTCCCTGTCTCTTATACACATCTAGATGTGTATAAGAGACAGCTTTTTTAGTTTGAATAATTTATATTTATATTGTCAGCAAAAATATAATTAAAATTTATCGATTACGGACGGGTAATCTGGATGTTGAATACGTCAAATAGAAAGTCAAACATTCGAAATCCTCCTTTGGATTTGTGCACAAATGAATTTGATATCTGAGTTCATTATTGCAATTTCGTCAATAATCTTCAAGTAAAAACTGTAAATATGCCGATTTGGCATTTTTAAATTAAAAAATATAAACGGAGTAAAAATATGCATTTTCACGAAGCGATAAAATATAT
This sequence comes from Enterococcus sp. 4E1_DIV0656, assembly GCF_002140695.1. Taxonomy (NCBI): domain Bacteria; kingdom Bacillati; phylum Bacillota; class Bacilli; order Lactobacillales; family Enterococcaceae; genus Enterococcus; species Enterococcus sp. 4E1_DIV0656. Next base: position 57,399 of record NZ_NGLF01000005.1, read on the forward strand.
AAGAACAAAACTGGATTTGTCACAAAAGGATATTTACGAAGGGATAGTAGTACAATCAACCTATTCAAGATTTGAAAATGGTGAACGAGTCCTTCCTATCGAAGTCATAGAAGCCTTTGCTAACCGATTAGGTGTGCAGTTATCTGAGATATACAACATTCAGAAAGAACAGGACCAACGCATGGTATACATCATTGATCAGACAAAAGAGTGTTTAAACCAAAAAACGAACCCTGACACTGTAGTAAATATCCAAAAATTAGAGTCCTTATTCCGCACTGCAAAGGAGTATAAAAACACCTCTCTTGAATTTTTACGATACTATTACTACATCAGGCAACATTTTCATGAGTTTAGTCCACAGATACCTCAAATAACTGTTAAAGACGCAGACTACGTTTATTCTGAACTGAAAAAAAGGAAGCTGATAACCAGTATTCATCTTCAATTCATCATAGATTTTACAGTACATTTTTCAGACAAACGCATTTTAGATATCTCAAATCTGTTCAAAAATTATGATTTTAAACAAATTTCGTCTTTAAATTCACGATATTCGTATCAACTACCTGAAGGACTTTCCAATCTAGCGGATAGATCAATCGATCGAGCATTATATCAGGAAGAGGAAATGAAAAATAAACTCCTCCAAAATGCAGATGAATTGCTAGAAACACTAATTAAATACCAGGAAATAAAATACTCTTCGGATCACGTAATCTTATATAAAGTCTCAAAGTACAGATACGATTACTACATAGCAAAGGACGAAAAAGAGAAGCAAGCTGCTATCATGAACTTAGAAGATTTTTTAGAAGAATTGAAGTATTACATCACTAAATCACCGGTAAAGCACATCTATGCTGAAGGCTGCATTCCATCAGTTGAGAACACCTTAGCAGGCAAGTTACCCCTAAAAGAGATAAACTATATCATAAACTAAATACCTGTCAGACACTCAGAAACCAAGCTTTTCTCTGGGTGTTATTTACAGAACAAAACCCCCATTCGCAAGCTCATGTAGCCCTCGACGTTATCAATGCCTTTCCCTCACTTCGTTCAGTCCAAGCCATCGATAAGTTTTCGGGACAGTTCCTCCTTCAAACCCTCTAACAACCTAATCGACATACTTCTTTTCCTTTTTCGGATCGATACTCAAGAGAAACTGCTCTTCCAGCTGTAGCAACTCCTTATAAACATCGTCCATAGGCAAGCTTGCGGACAGACTTAAACTATAAAGAAAATCGCAAGGAATAGCTTTAATCGACCTATTTCTTGTTACCCAGCTGGATACCGTACCCTGTTTATAACCATGAAGTTCACAAAACTCCTCCACACTGATCCCTAAACGCCCAATAACAAAAGCATTGATAGGATGTGGATACACGTAAGTTTTCACACTCATAGATAGAAAGCCCCCTCAGTCTTATTACTGCGTATGCAGTTATACTACTACTCTTCTTAAAACCTAGCAAGCAAGGGATAGACCATCTATGAATAAACCAGCACACAAAACAAGGACACTATCAAAGATATTATGTAATAGGCAATTGACGGGTTTAAAATTTATCCTGTATCCAACTCAAATAATTCGGTTTGAACCGCTGGTCTTTTAGGGTTTAAGAGCTTTTCGAACGTCGAATATACTTTTGTATGCTTCAATCCAAATGCTTCTGAAATCGCATTGAAATAAGCCTCTTGGACTTCTTTTTTTACACGTATAATAGTGCTCATTAATGCTTTTACGGAGGCTACTGTAATCCCACCATTGCGTCCGGATCTAACACGAAAATATATTTTATTTTCTTTTTTCAAATGCTTCAGGACTTTATCGAGTGATCTCTCCGGAATCTTCAGCGTTTCTCTAATATCTTTTTTTGTAGTGACGATATAAGGTTTGTGTGTGTAAGAATGCTCGTCTAAATAAGCTAGCAAATCCCCCGCCCACTCGTGAAGGTGTGAGTATTTACGAACTGATCGATCTTTTTTAAATTTGTATAGTCCTGGTCTTTTAGCGAAAAGCTGATCTTCTCCGAGACTTACATCTACCCATTCCTGGCATAAAATAATAATTTTCTCGCGGTCTGCGGCCTGATACTTCCCTGAGTAGGCAGATTTAATTATCTTAGTTAGCTCTCTATTCCTCAAAGGAGACTGCAAACGATCGTTGAATTCAAGCATGGTTAATTCACATTCTTGCATTTCGTACCCAGAAGAATAATATGCTAAAGAAAGGGTGAAAATGACGTTATTTCGCCCAAAAACACCTTTTTGACCTCTGATTTTTTCGCTAAATAAAAGCATCCGGAACCAGGGGTCATCGACTTGGCGGAATTCTTTCTTTGTTGTCAGCTGGTAAACATTATTTTTCTTCGGCAAGTTTTCGAATTCGTAATTTATCGACCAATCCATCCACTCTTTGAAGCTATATCTTTGGTCTGCTTCAAAGTAAAGTATGCTATCGTCAGCTGGAATACGTGTAATCCCAAAATGATTTGCATTTAGGTCAACTGGATATCCTTTCTTGGAAAAGCAATCTCGTAGATTCTTTGAAATTCTTTTTGCACAATCGATTACTTTAAAATCGGTATTTCTGTTAACATACGCTGGTTTATCTAACACATAAAAGAATTGATAGCCACGGGGACTTTTTAAAACCATCGTTGGCATAAAGCCCATTTCAAAGCTATCTAAAATCATTTCTCCGTACTCAAAATTTGGATCAAGTGTATCTACGTCTATGTAAAAAGTATTGATTTGTCGTAAATTATCCTCACCATGGCCAGTTGGGAAAAGTCGATACTGATCGCTATATTTTCCATAACGATAGACGTTTGGCGTCCAATGGCTAAACTGATTTTTGTTTGCACTAACTGCTTCTTCAGAAGTGATCACTACTCCCATACCATCAGCCATATGCTCTTTTGAACGGTACGCAAAAATCGCCCCTCTCCCCGACTGATCTGTGTAAGAGCTCGGTTTAAGGCGGCTATTTTTAAATTTAAATTTACGAATCCCGTTCTGTAAAATAGTCGAGTATACAACATCTAAATCATATGCCATGGTTGCTGATCCTTTCCAAACAAAAAAGAGAACACAAATAATCTTTCGATTTGTGTTCTCTCAATGGCTTAGAACGTCATAATTTCGTTAAAATGCATGACAAATAAGCATGTATATATTGAGTTGCCCGTCAAAAAATGGTAATATAATCCTATAAGTTCAGATTCCCAGTCTGAACTGATTATCCAATCACATAAGTGGTTTCCAGCCACTTACATAACTACCGAGACGAGCGAGAACACATAGGTTTGTATGTGATTCAGAAAAATAGGTGAGGTCCAATTCACTTATTTTTCCGTCTCTTTTTTTACTGTTTATTTTTCTTTTAGACTACAGAACATTCTTCAACTTGTAAAGAACTATTTTTAACAATGGTTTGCAATAGTATACTTTTGAACTTTTTTAATGGTATACCAGTATACTTTTACACTTATTACGGTGTATCAGTATACTGGTATACTTTTTTCGTTTTGTGATTAAAGTATTTACATATCGGTGCTTCCTGAATCTATATAGGAACTTTTTTATATTATTTCCTTTAAATTCGCAGTATACCAGTATACTTAATAATACCTTTAGTATACTGGTATACTTTTACACCAATCTACTTTTGCAATTATTTTCTTTACAAGTAAACTCCACACTGGTATACTTATGATATATTATTAATCAATCGGAGGTCTATTCATGGGAAAAGTATATGTCGTGGGAAATTTTAAAGGCGGAGTAGGAAAAACTAAATCAGTAACTATGCTTGCATATGAAAGTGCTGTAATCAATAACAAAAAAACATTAGTAGTTGACTTAGATCCACAAGGAAACGCAACGAGTATTTTAGCTAAAACAGGTGAGCTTGAAGAAATTACAAAGAGTATCACTACTGGATTTGAGGAAGGAGACTTAAGTACTCAAATTACACCTATCATGAGTAACTTAGACTTAATTGCATCCAATACCACCTTTAGAAACCTAACAAAAATACTAATGAATCGTTTCCCGAATGATGAAATTAAGCAAATTACCTACTTGAAAGAGCTACTGAAACCATTGAAAGAAGTCTATGACGCTATTTATATAGACGTGCCACCTACAATATCTGATTATAGTGATAATGCTATGCTTGCAGCTGATTACTGTATCATTGTGTTACAAACTCAAGAATTATCTCTGGACGGTGCTCAAACCTATATTGCTTACATGCAATATCTTGCAGACACTTACGATAATGATTTACAAGTACTAGGGATTATACCTTGCATGCTAAGACCCGGCGGACGAGTAGATACTAAAGTACTTGATCAAGCAAAAGAGTTATATGGAGGAAATGTTCTGGATACAATCGTTAAGTATCAAGAAAGATTAAAGGTTTACGATGTTGAAGGTATACGTGTTTCGTATTCTTATACTGGAAAACCAGATGGATGGGATATTAAAGCTCATCAGGTATTTATCGATGTTTTAAATGAGTTAGACCGACATGAGGAAATACTAGAATCTCTGGAGGATTAAATATGTCTGAAAATTTCAAGCCAATAATAAGCAATAAGAATAACAAATCTTCTTTACAATCAAAAAAGGTCGAAATAAAAGGAAAAACAGATTTTGGTAGAACCTCTTCTATCACTCCTATAAATAATACGAATACAGAGACTATAAAGAAAGAATCTATTACGAATCCGACTGCAAAAGATAAAAGATTTTCAGCAACCCTAACACAAAAAGTATCGCCTTCTGTTAATTTGAAAATGAACACTCTTAGACCATTTCTGGGCGAATTAGAAAATATGCCTAAGGCCACAATTAATGAGATAGTAGACTTAGTTATAGATAGTTACGTAAACACACGGCTATCAACAAGACAGCAAGAAGCATTTAAAGCAATGTATGAAACTCAGTTGAAAATGCTTAAGAAGTAGAAAAGTATACCAGTATACTTTTCTACTTAAGAGAGAGACTTATTATATAGGGATTTTATAAACTTTATCTAATATAAGATATATAAAGAAAGCGAAAGTATACTAGTATACTTTCGCTTTCTTTATTGTGTAATCATAATATTAGTTCTAAAATTCTTTGCTAGATTGCCACTTTATATGACTGTATAAGCACACATGACGTATCTCATCGTAGCCGATTTTTGTTTCTTCTATATATATCCCTAATTCGTCGAAACCTTTAATCTTGCCAATGATATCAGGATAGTAATTGCCATTTAGGTCTCTGGCTTCCATCTGAATACAGACTGACTTATCCTTCAGTCTTGCTTCCTCCATAATTTTATTGATCTCATCCAGTTCCATTTGTGGTTTCTGGGAAGGGGAGGTTAGCCGCTTTTTATCATCCTTGTTCATTAAGTCTGTATGCTCAGACAGATAGAATCCTGCCCACTTCACCATTCCGCGATCATCGTACGAATCACCATAACTCATTTTTAACCTTCCTTTCTAATGGCCGCCGACTTTCGTGCTGCGGCTAACAGCTGTCGCCCCAGGCAACAACGAATTAGCATGGATCAAAGCCTTAAAGCCATATCTGTTTCTAATTTCATCACATAGGAAATCGAGTTTTTCTTGCTGAATTGTTTTTTCTGGATCAGAAAATAGATCCAGCTGTAAACTCGTCTGATAAACGAGTTTTGAACAGGATACACCGACATGCCGTACCGCATAACCAGTGTAATGTTCCTCAAACAGCTGTAAAAGGTAACTAGTGATTTGTTTTGTGTTGGACGTTGCTGGCACCTTCATTTGACGCGAAAACCCTGGTAACAACTCACCGTGAGAGTAGCCGATAGAAAGGGCGATTGATTCGTTTTGAGCATGTTCTTTTCGTAACCTTGATCCGACCAAATCAGCCATTTCTCGAATGATAATCATTACCTCTTTTTTGTCCGTATAATCTTTCATCAGGATCTGTGAGTTTGATATGCTTTTTTCTAACACCTTATATTTCTTATCAATCTCGCTGCGATCGATACCGTTTGCGTGAGCGTGCAGTTGAAGACCAATCGCACCCATAGCAGCCTTCAGTCTGGAAGGGGGGGTATTTGCAAGTTCTTCGACCGTAGTGATTCCACGTTTCCATAGATTTTTTGCCGTACGGTGACCAATGCCCCAAAAATCAGTCAGACTTTTGATTTTCCAAACTGTAGAAGGGACGTCCTCATAACGCCATTCTGCAATCATGTCCGGATTCTTCTTTCCTGCATTATCCAATGCAAGTTTGGCCAATAACATATTATCCCCAATCCCAACAGTGGTATAGATTCCCGTTTCCTCGAGTATCCTTTGCATTAAGCCTTTTGCGAATTGTTTTGTACGACAATTGCCGTAGAGGTTTTTAACTTTGTCAAAGCGTACAAAGAGTTCATCAATACTATAAACATGAATGTCATCATCAGAAACATATCGACGAATAATATTTACGATTTTTATGTTTGTTTCGATATATAAGTTCATTCGGGGTGGCACACAAATCAAATCTTTATGATCCGGTAGCTCATATTTTCTCGTGAAGTTGGAAATACCTAATTCTTTTTTTGCGGCAGGAGAAGCGGCCAAGACAAGTCCACCTGGCCGATCAGATCCAGATAATACCACTAGCATGGTCGTCAAAGGGTTTAAGCCTCTTTCTACGCATTCCACGGAGCTGTAAAAACTTTTACAGTCGATACATAAGTAATCGCCACGGGGTTCAAAACGATAATCGAAATACATAAAAAACCCTCCTTTATCACAGTTCATTATACGAACTAATGTTCGTTCTGTAAAGAGGGAGGGATTAGCTTATTTTTTTAATAAAAACGTGAGACCATTGGCAATACGTGTTTCTAAATATTATGAAGCATTACTTAAAGGGGATTAACAGCGATATTTCTTCAAATGTGCTTAGAATTGCCCTGAGACAACCAATAAATAGAAAAACAAGCGAATCGAGTGAAGGATTCGCTTGTTTATGATCAACTCTGTTTAATTTTATCTAATATTACTTCAAACGTTTCAAAAGTATCTATATCTAACTGACATAACCAAAGTAAGTATTTCTTTTCCTTATATGTCCAGTCAATAGTAGGGTAGGAGGACATCAGATTGTTGTATCTTGCTTTTTGCTCACTTGAAGCCAGCTGCCAGCGTTTCTCAAATATTTTTTGTTCTTCCATTATCGCCCCCCCAAAAAGAGCGCTGCCTGAAACTTCAATAACGGGCAGCGCAGGTCTAATTACGCAGATCTAAGTATAGCATATCAAATAAATATGAAAAAACTTAGAAGGTAGTAAAGGTTCTCCCGTCTTTTGCTTTGCTTCTGTTCTTAATGTGTTTCGTTATCGTTGCCCTACAAAGCTTTTCATTGAGTACACACTCGTTTATTGTTGCATACTTCCTTACATTACTTTCTTGATCAATTACTTTTATGCCATTGGCATCCTGATAATTAATTGGGGAAGCTCGTTCATCAGTAATGCTTTTTCCTATCACTTGTACCTCTTGCACAACTTCAGGGCGATTGATCCATCCTAATTCAGTTGTTAAATTAAGTATTCGATAGTAGCTGTCTTTATTTCTCATATAGTGTAATCACCGCAAATAAAACCTCTTATTTTGTTCCTTAGGCCAATATTTAAGACACTTTCTTACTTCTTCTAATGAATGAACAGGTCTTATCCGGCTCACTTAGATTTAAGATAGACTTCGTTATAGTAATAATCTATTAATAGAGAG
>NZ_NGLF01000005.1:71702-72560 GCF_002140695.1 Enterococcus sp. 4E1_DIV0656
AACATAATATTAACTTATATTTAAGGAGTGAAGTTATGAAAAAATTAGTTAGATTGTTTTTTTTGGGTATATCATTTGTTTGTATTAGTGTTTTGATGCTAGGGCTCTCAACTAAAGCAGCTTATGCAGATTCGGAAGTACCTGGCCCAACAACTAGAGCCTCGGTAACCATGTATGAATTATACGGATCTGTATCAAAAGGAAAGAGTACCTCATCATGGATAACTGCAACATCAGCAAAAAAATCAAATGCAGAAGGAACTTTATCTTTTTCTAAATCAATTACCAGTTCTAATTCATATAGTGGAAGTCTAAAAGTTTCAAAAGCTAACTTAGACGCTACCGTTGGATTTAATACGTCGAAATCAACAACTGAAACAGCTTCTATGAGTGTAAATGTTAAAAAGAATAAATCATATACGATTTATTATAGACGCGTTTACAATACAAAAACAGTTAAACAAAGAAAAGTTACCATAGATACTTTAACAGGTAAGAAGGTTAATGGAACCCCAACTAACATAACAACAAAACAGTATTCGCATATTGAATGGAAAGCAGTAGAAAAATAAAGCAAGATTTCTAAAAATTCAATGCAAAATATGACGTAAACTAAGAATGCTGTTAATGATTTTGTAGTACTCAAATATAGCTCATAGCGTTAGTAAACACTCCCGACATTTCAATTTCTGTCGTAGGAGTGTTTTTTTAGGAAATAATATTGCGGTAGAGATCCGTTTTAAACAAAAGTATACAATTCCACTAAGAACAACTCCTTGGTTTTCACTAACAAAATTAATTTTAACAAATATTTTATTAAGGAACAACAATCACAGACAAAGTACTAACTAGAGAGTG
>NZ_NGLF01000005.1:79207-79620 GCF_002140695.1 Enterococcus sp. 4E1_DIV0656
ATATTATCTCATTGACATATTCAATTGGAATATTCTTTCTATCTAAATTGAGCGATTTAGATAAATCTAGTCTTTCATATAATAGCTCACTGAGGAAACTTTTTATCATCTCTAAAAAATTCGAATCCCCTACTTCACTTGCTAATGATCTTATTAAGTTTATATTCTTTTTAACATAAATCAGTGCTTCTAGAATAGAGTGGTACGGGATAATTTCTAAAGGATCCTCTAAATTACTAGGATTATCATCTGTTAACAAGATACCCTTAATATGTTGTATCTCTTCGAGCTTTATTTGATCTATCAAGTCGTACTTATCTTTATAATGAAGATAAAAAGTACCCCTATTTATTTTTGCCATTCTTGTAATATCACTTATTGATATTAAACCAAGTTCTTTAATGTTTAATAAC
>NZ_NGLF01000005.1:85145-90711 GCF_002140695.1 Enterococcus sp. 4E1_DIV0656
ATATTTCCCAATTGAGGTAGTTTCTTATTAGTTAAATTAACGTATAGTTCACTACTGCTAGTTATAACAGGATTCAAGCTATTGTTATTTGATGAAGATTCTGAATTGCTTGTATCAGAACTATCCGAGGTCTGGGGATGTAGAGTACCATTGATAACAATTTCAGTTTGTTGTGCAGAAGTATTAATACATGATAATAAATTTACACTAACCAATATAACAATCCCTAAAAAGGAACATAATATTTTCTTTATCAATGTGTACACCTCTCTACATTAATTTTTTACCAACTAACCGGTGCAAAAGTTAGTGTCATAGTGAATGTTGGAGTAATCGCTGTAGATAATGCTGATGAAACAGATCCACCATAAGAAAATGTTGCTGAAGCATTAGCTACAGTACTTGTATCTGTAGCTGCTGTGTCTGTAGATAATAATTGTCCGACTTTATTTGCCAAAGTCAATGTTGAAGCTTGAGTAACTGCGACCGATCCTTCTGAAACAAGTTTTGCTGATGAGTTCTGACTCGAGTCATCACGTTTAAAATTTACAGTCAAATCCTTAATAGAAGAAATATCCACACTATTAGTCTGTGTAATTGCCGTTGGAGTAACTGTAACAGGTCTTCCTGAATTGTTTTTTATCGTATATTTTGGTGACTCAATAGTTGTACTAGATGAAGTATTATAAAAAATTGTTGCTGTGTCTAATGTGACATTAATCCATGAGTCTGATCCTTCAGGAATCTCAGCATCAGGGTCTGTATTATCGGCACCCAAAGTCCCATTAATAGTTACATCCCCAGTATTAGATCCATCATTGATCGTAGTTTCAGCAGCATACGCCGTAGATGTTATAACACCTAAACTCCCTACTAGCAAACTTACTACGAAATTAAACATATTTTTTTTCATTTGACGCACTCTCCTTTAAAATTTTTTCGTACATATCAAAAAACTGCTATACTAACTTCTGCAGCTACTTGACCTTTTGCCTCTGAAGTTTTCGAATCATACAATTTAAATAGGGCTTTTCCTGTGTAATTTCCCGGTTCTAAATGTGTATCTAATGTGGCATTTCTGACTTCATAACCAACTTGTATTGATCCCGATGTATAAATCGTTTGTCCATCATTCAAAGTGATTTCAACTGCAATAGGATAGGCATTATTAGGTGGATTCTGAATATAGATATCACTCGAATCATTATTACTATCTACATTAATTTCAGAACTAATAATCATTTGAAATTGGCTATCGTTGACAGCTTTTTGTGCATACTTTACTATATCGCTATCTGTCATTTCCGATGCATCTTTTTCATCCGGTAAAAAACTTCCTGCAATTATGGTAGTTTTTTGTTCTTCTGTTTTGTTTGTAAATACATACCAACATATGCCTCCTGACAACAATAATATAATCAGAAGCAGTATGAGTAGTATGTGCTTTTGTCTTGTTTTTTTACTTGTTTGATTTTTCAAAATGAAGTGCTCCTTGTCTCATAAAAAATTAACCTCTCTAATAAAACGATACGTTCATAACTTTTTAATCCTGAATGCTGAATGTTAAAGAATATGAACCATTCTTTTCACCATCTAATGGACCCGAATAGTTTCCACTCAAATAAAAAGAAGCAAAATTTTTTGTTGAATCTATATAAGATGATAACGATATTGCAATATTTGTGTCTATATCATTCAAATTGATTAATGATATGGCAGGATTGCTTGGGGAATTAATATTTAAGTTTAAGGTTGATGCATGCTTACTATCTTTTTCAATCTTGTTAACTAAAGAAAAACTAGATTGAATTTCTGTAAGAGTAGATACACTAATGGTGACTGGAGTATTGCTATGATTGATTATTTTATAAGACTCACTTTGATAATCACCAATGATTTTCGATTTAAAATCAATATTTTTAGGAAACTCAACAAAAATTCCTTTTTCAATCACTTGACTTACTTCCACCCACTTACTCGTTGATGTGGTAGAAAAATCTCCTACTGCAGAGCTTGTATAAGTCTTATTACCACTGATTTGACCATAAACATAATAAGTATGAGCAAGTAGATTATTTACTGTGTAAGTGAAATTATCTGTCAATGAAACATCAGCAATTAATTTATCCTCAGTCGCATTCTCAACACTACTCTGGGATCCTTCGCTTGTCATACTACCACCTGTATTTAAAGAATCAGCAGTAACTTTGTAATTGGTCTGGAATATATCATAGTCCTCTGGACTATAATATATTGGTTCACTGATATTCAAATCGCTCTGATTGGCAGCAACTGATGAACTTGTTAATAATTCTTCGATTGTGATTTGTGGTTCATAAATCCAAACAGATTTTCCGGTTGTATTCGAAGGAGAAATTGTCTTAGAATCTGCAGAATTAAATAAAGTATAATCAGTTGTTTCGGATTCACCTAGCTTTAACATACTTGATTGATAATCATATTCTTGAATAGTATCTAAGCGATTTACAATCAAGGCGTTTCCTGTAAATAGTGTGGAATTTGTATTAGTATTGTTTTTAGAAAATAGTACACTTTTCGGAGATGTTACATTTAATGACGTTGTTCCATTTAAGCCCCAGGAAAGCGTACTACTTTTAGTGCTCTCAAAGGAAGCTTTAGAGTTATTGGCTAAGTTAATATTGGTCGTTGAGGAAGAATTGGTGTTTAAATAGCTGTAACTAGCATTCCCCCCTCCCGGAACTAAATTGTATTCAAAGTTTGAATTCGTTCCTATTGTTAGGTTAGCAGAACTTGATGTTAACAATGAATTTTTACCGTTTATTAGAGAAACATACGAATTAGTACCCAATTCTACATTGAGAGCGCCGACTCCTTGTTCTCCTGCAAAGACAGATTCTGTCGTACCCGAAGCAACTTTTATATTTGTAATGCTTGAATCATCAAAAATAATATTCTTGTATCCTGTGGAAAAATATCCTCCGCTACTCGTATTTGGTATATTGAAATTGTTTGTACCACTGAAATGCAAGGTATTTCCGTCAGAATAGTAGCTATTAAAAGGCGCTCCGTTTGTTCCCAAAATATCATAATCAACGTTCTCAATATTCAAAGTCAGATTTAAATTAGTCCCCAATTCTGTGTACGGGTATAAAATCCCAGCATTGGTAGAATTTTTATAAGTAGTATTTCCGAATTTTAGATTGGTGTATGTTACATTAATTGATGAAGTAATCGTACGAAAAGGCGAACTATAATCATAGTATCCGTCTGTACCAGTATATCCAAATAGTAACGAATGTTTCTCATTTCCACTATTACCAGATCCGTCTATAATGGTATCTGATGAAAAATACAGTGGTTCAATTGTTTTATTGGCAGAAGTTCCTCCAGAGTTTACAGTTGCTCCATTTGGAAATCCATATACGATATCTGCAGTCAATAAAATATATTTTTTTATACTGCTAGGAGCTGTGATTGCTGCTTTAAGTTTCGCATAAGTATCCACCTCATATAAGGTGTATCCGTTTGGAGTATCTGCATAGATTTGTTCTGTGTATATTGTAAAAGTAATAGCAACAAAAAAAATAATTGATAATAAAGCTTGGCATAGTAATTTCTTAATAACTTCCCCCTCCTCTTTTCAAATAACAGCATATTTTTCACTTCAGCTTTTATCAAACCACAAATCTTACAATTATTTCGACTTCCTTCAATTATAGCTACTTAACTTTTCATAGTAAGATTATAATTTATTGATTTTTCTACTTTTAAATTATATACTAACAAAACGACAAAGACAACACGTTGTCTATTTTTGGATAATTAAAATCGAGAGGACACTGACTTGGGAAGCTTAGGGAAATATTTTGATTATTACGAAACTTTCTTTTTGAAAATTTCAAAGGAACATCCATTAATTGAAAAGAAATACTATGAAATTAAGAAAGAATACTACCATCTGTGTTGTTCCGAAAAAAATTAAAGAACCTTTAATTTTTGTATCGGATTTATTAATGCTTGATGCAAAGCTACAAATACTATTTGAGCTTTCTCAAAATAATAGATATTTAAATTTAACTGATAATGATATAAATAGAATTTGCGAAACTGATAGTAAATATTATTATTTAGAAAACTTCGAAAAAAAATTAAGTGATTCACCTCCGTATTCTCTTCTATTTCTAAACTTTTTCTTTGATAAATAAATGTGAGCTTATGTTAATTGGTGAATTTTATTATACATCACACGATGAATAGTCTATTAAAATCTACGATTTTGCTCAGCGAGGAGTCTGCTTATTTTAGAAAAACTATGGTGGTGTATGACCTTTCCATAAGAAAAAAATTTCAAGAAATAACTAGCGGATTAATTTCAAGTGAAATTAGACAGAATAATTAGGTGAAATAGGAGATTTTGGATAATTTTAAAATATTTCTTGAAAAATCATTCTACACATGAAAAAATGCCACAAGTTATCTGGTGAGCAGCAGCGAGTGGCAATTGCCCGATCATTAGCGTTGGATTCTGATCTAATCATTGCAGACGAACCGACTGGCAGTCTGGATCTGGCAAATAGCGAAAATGTTATATCGATCTTTGAAGAATTACAAGACGCTGGCAAATGCATCATTTTCGTTAGTCATGACCTGACCTTCAAAGAGATTTCTGATTGTGTATATACCATCAAAAACAGACTGCTGACCTTGCTTAAAGACTAAAGGAGGAGGAGCACCATGCAAAAAGAAATTCTTCTCATCGAGGACACCAATGAAATCCGAAGAGGAATCGAGCTGAGTTTAAAAAGAGAAGGCTTTCAGGTTACATCCTTTGACCGAGCAGAATCCGCATTAAAATTTTTGGAAAAACAAACGTTCGATTTGATTTTATTAGATTTAAAATTACCGAAGATGAGTGGGGAAGAGTTTTTAAACCATTTAGTCGGATGCAATCAGATACCAGTTATTGTTATCAGTGCATTGAATGATGAATTTACTCAAGTAAACCTATATAATAAGCGGATTGAAGATTATGTAGTCAAACCCTTTTCTATCAATATCCTTTCGTTAAAAATCAATGCAATTTTACGTAGAGCGGGGGCAAAGGAAAACACTACTATCACCTATAACGAGCTGAGCTTAGAGGTCAATAACTATCAAGTTCGTAGGCAAGACCAGCCGATCGAATTGACCTCGAAAGAGTTTGAGCTTTTGCAGATGATGCTTTTAAACCAAGGAAAAGTTTTTTCAAGAGAGGAGTTCTTAGATGCGATTTGGGGATATGATTCTTTTGTTGATTCTAGAGCAATTGATGTTCACATCAAAAATCTCCGTAGCAAATTAGGGAACAGTAGTATTCAAACTGTTAAGGGGATCGGTTATCGAATTGAAACAGAGAAAAATTAAGTGGAGCATCAGTGGTTGTACCTTTGATTATCAGATTGATTTCACCATAAAAGGAAAAGGTCATTTAATTGTCTGAATTTCAAAAGACAGATTGGGAAAGAAATATGATTCTTAGTTAGTTAATAAAATGGAGCTTCCAAATTAGTCCAAATACTCTTTTTGCTATACTCATAGTGAATAC
>NZ_NGLF01000005.1:98411-109910 GCF_002140695.1 Enterococcus sp. 4E1_DIV0656
ATTTACGAGTTTATGGACACAAAAATAAAGTGCCACACTTCAATTGTTGCATTCAAAAAGAGTGGTCAAAAAATGATTAATTTCTGACCACTCCATTCTGTAAAAATTAAAACTGATATCATACTATATGAAAAATAAGCGAAAGTTGGTCTTTCATCTCTAAGTCGTAGCCACACAACTCTTCAAAATAATCTCGATAATCATTCTCAACAATTCGAATGATCTCTTCATTTGAAAAGTCTTCAAAGTGAATCAATTCCGTCAATAACATGAATTTGGCATCTACACCCAAAATCTCAGGAAAGACATGCCAAAAGGTCTCTTGCGAAATACCTTCAATCAGCTGACCTAATTTTTTAACTTGATTATCTAAATAAGTCGTTAAGATTGTTCGCTCTGGACCTGCTTGGTCAATTGCTGCTTGAAACTGCTTGATATATTCATTCTTTGTCTTTAATTGAGTCATTGTCTGTTTCCTCCTTTCTTTAGTCAACTCTTTAGGTAATACTACTTACAAATCAATCCCCTTTAACGCTTGATTGATTTCTTTTTCTTCAGGTATGATCGAAAGCCACACCACATTCGTGCTTTCCTGGGGTATTTTCCCATTCGTTATAATCACTTGGCGATTGATTGGAGTGGTTTGTATGCCTTCTATTAAGTAATAGCCTTTCTTTTGTAAATAATGACGAACACTCTTTTTTATCCACTCTTGTAAAGCCAGACTGCCCGTTAATTGGAACGTAAGAACTAATGATCGTTCGAAACGTGCTTTACTACCATAATAATTCTTCATTAGCTGATCGAAGAATTGTTTTTCTTCTGTCTGTCTATCAGCCGCGGCTTTTGTGGTTTGGCTTACAGATAATGGGAAGAACTGACTCATTAAAGCAATTAAGGTTTCAAAGAAAGGAACAACCAGCTCTTCAAAATCCCTAATCAAATAATTATGGCCATACTTCGAAGAAAACTGTCGGATAAATTCTTTCTGACGTAGCGGATTTAAAAACTGTTCTTCGTTTAACGACGATAGAAACAAGGCTGCTTTTTCTTGTGGTGGCAAAGAGAGTATAACCGTTTCATCCAGTGCGGCACCGATTCTTTCTTGCGCTTTCTCTTGGCCTTTTTTTAACTGTAAGTATTTTCCCTGATCGATGCGCCATTGCGCCACTTGATGCCACTGATTCAGGCGAATCGGATCTAGCGCCCAACCTCCAGACTTGTTCAATTGATAAAAAGAGTCCCATGATTCGATTCGTTGTTCTAACACGTTTGGACAAAGAGGTAGCGTAAAGTACAAGTCATACATGAATTGGCGGATAGCGGGTTCACTTCCTTGTAATTGATTGTCGTTTCCGACAATCATCAAACGGTACTGTTCCTCCAATAGTTGGACAAACTGTCGTTTGATTCGACCAAAGCTAGCAGGAGAAAGGTTGAAGGTTTCCGCCCACTCCTGATTCGTTCTTCGAGTCCCGACAAGTAACTGATCCGCATAGAAAAACAACGGTTCTTTGTCTACTAAAGCTTGTTTTTTCTTGGTATATGTCATAGGGTGTTGAAATGAAAGGTGGTAGCCATCCTCTCCTCCGATAAGCAGGATCGACGCTTCAAAATATTCTTTTATTTGTTTAATATCCGATTGAATCGTCCGCGGTGTACAACCTAGATTCATAGCTAAGTCTTTGCCTGTCATGGTTTGATTCTCTTCCAACTGATCTAACATCGTCAACCAACGCTTGCTTTTTTCCTGATAGATCATGCGATAAAATAGCTGACTCATTGCTTCTCCTTTCTAGTAACTATTCTGTTAATAATAGTAGAAAAAGGAAAAGAGAGAGGTCTCTTTCCCTTTTGTTGTCAATTGCCGGGAACCGCACTCAACTCCCAAAGAAGGGTGGCAGAATAAGTAGTAGCTTCTGGATTTGCGCCTTTAGGCACATCCAGTGCGACACTTTCTCCTGCTGTCTCCCCATCACCAAAGCGATAGATCCAAGTACCTGTTCCTTCAGTTCCTTCCGCACGAATCAAAGTTCGTTTGTTTCCTGGTACCAACGTTAAAGGATTGGTGACTTGTAAAGAAGGGGATTCTCCACCGTTTGCGGTCGCTAGCTGTTGATTCGACAGGTTTAATCTCGCTCCGATAAGTTCTTGATTCGTTTGATTCTTAAACTGTTCTTTTTGTGTGACCGCGAGTTGCCAGCCATTGCGGTCGTTTTCTGAACGTCGATCACTGATTTGAACATAGTTTGGTCGTTCTTCAGACTCGTTCACTGTTCCATCTTCATTCAGTAAGCGTTGCGGCTGGGCAAAATAGGTTTGATCTCTCGCCGAGATACCTTGCGTACCAAAGTGGAATTGCGAGACAAAATCGACACTTAAACGTCCCTGATCTTCAGGAAGCTGAGGTTTGTTTTCTGGATTGATTTCTGTTTCTGGAGCTAATGGATCCACAGGTGAAACAGGTCGCAGGTCCTGGACCGTTAAAACCGTTGCTTCATCAAACAATTTATCACGAAAAGAAAGCGGGGATTTTGGATTGATATTCCCTTGTTCATCATTCGTTATAGGCGGATTCATAACCCTTGCAGCTGTAGCAGATCCCTCACGGTCTTTTAAGAACACTTGAATTTTATCGTCTTCTCGTAATGAAAGATCACTAAAGTCTAATGCGAATGTGCCATCATTTTCAACAATAACATTTTCTGTATTTATTGGTTCTCCATTATGGGTAGCTGTAACCGTTACTTCTTTATTTTCCGTGAATCCTTTAATCACAGTACTATCATTCGAAACCACAGAAGAAGAAAACTTGGCTGGTGTTGCCGGGACGATGGGAAAGACTTCTATTGTATCTGTTAATATAATATTTTCATATCCTTGTGTTAACTCTCCAGAAGTTAAGCGAACGTCTTTAATTTTAACCTTATCTCCTTTTTGTAGGTGCTCTTTTAACTCTACTTCAAATAATCCAGCACGTGGTTCTTCGCCATAGATACTGATGCCTGGTTCTTCATTTGAGTGCCCCACAGTTTTCGCAGTATATTCTGATTTTGTTCTATTGGCACGTTCAACTTCTACAATGACTGTAACTTCCCCATCCCAAGCAGAGCGGCTTTCTTCCAATCCTACTGGAATACTAACATGCCCATGGATTTTCTTATCCGCATTTGTTGGAACTCTGAGTTCATCAGCGATTGCCCATCGAGCATTGTTTGAACTCAATCTGGAATAAGCCGTCAAACCAGTATTCCCAAAGGTAGAGGTATTCAATATTTCTGGTTGATTCGTTACTCCTAAAGTATTGAAATTTGTCCCTGAGAAAGAAAAATCTAAAGTTGGGAAGTTTAAATTAGGGTCACCATCTAAGTTTGAACCATTTTTCCAAACTGCTAGGTCACTATTTGATGCCTTTAAACTAGATCCGCTTGCGACATTAAATATATTCCCTCCACCAGAACGATTATTTCTAAAATCCATAAATAAAGGATTGTCAAATTCTACATTTAAGACACCTGCTCTAAATACTCCACCAGTAGCAGTTGAAGTCCTTCCTATTGCTTCAAAATAACCACCATTGCTATTCTCTACTTTCCCCGTTCCAGATAGATCTATAGATGGTCCATTTTCAGCTAAAATAGTAACTTGTGACCCCGGATCTGTTACGGAGAATGATGTATTATCTCCAGAAGTTAAATGAATACCCTGATTGCCGCCAGCGGTATTTCCATTACTAACTTGTCCGTCACCAGGATTATTTATATACAATTTTCCACCATTAGAAACCCTGATATGATTATTATCACCCAGCATGCGTATTCCAGGAGCATTTCCACTAGATTTATCAATAACCACATTGCTATTATTGATATTAAATTCACTAAATCCTGAATTTAAAAATCTCAACGTGGCCCTTGCATTACCGGATGAACCATCAACAGTTGTACTACCTGTCGTTCTGTTTGATTTTAACAGCAATTCACTTGTATCTTCTACTGTGTATTTATTTTCAGTTCCCTGTAATACTATAGCGCTCGACATATTCGCTTCGGCTTGTAACAAGGATCTTTCTGAAATAATAAAATTTATTTCACTTTTACCATTAGTTCCTATAAACAAGCTTGCATTTTGATTTGCTTCAGTAGTCCAATTACTCTTAAGATAAACTTTAGCTTCTTTACTAATAGATATAGTATGTTTAGTTCCTGCTAAATGAACGGAATTTGCTGCATTCGTAGAAACATTAATCTCAGATCCATCTATTACTTGGAATAGTCCATTATCTGCTCGAAAGAAAACGCCTCTCTTCGCACCTGCTATCACATTAACATCTAAAATAGATTGATTCCTCACTGTTAATTCTGATGATTCTCCTACAAATTGTATAGCATTATTATCTGTATCTGTTGCATCACTTGTCGGTCCACTTGTGTTCAAAATTAATTTGGATTGATTTTCAATAATCATCTTTGAACGTGCTCCATTAAATAATATATTTCGGGCTATTCCACTTCCACTGGTTAACTTCACTTCACTGTTGTTTTTTATATTTAATAGGGAATCCTCAGCATTTAATCGAATTCCATTATTAGAACCACTCATGGCTAAATTCAGTTGGCTCTCATCAATAATGATTTCTCCGTTAGCGTTATCTGTGTATAGAGGTACTCCTGTTGTAGAGTTTGAAGCTAAATTGGTTTTTATTAATTCAATTTTCCCGGACACCCTTAACGCTTGGGCTGTTGTTGTTTCGATAGTATTTTTTGATTCTGAGGATATATAATTTGAATTACTACCGTTTAAACGTACTGCTTGTCCCGTTAATCCTTTAATATTTAGATCAGAGTTATCTAGCACTTGGAATAACCCATTACTTGCTTGGAAGAAAACGCCTCTCTTCGCCCCTGCCGTTACGTTAACATCTAAATTTGATTTATTTCGCACTGTTAATTCTGATGATTCTCCTACAAATTGTATAGCATTATTAGCTGTATCTGTTGCATCACTTGTCGGTCCACTTGTGTTCAAAATTAATTTGGATTGATTTTCAATAATCATCTTTGAGCGTGCTCCACTAAATAATATATTTCGGGATGTTCCACTTCCACTGGTTAACTTCACTTCACTATTGTTTTTTATGTTTAATAATGAGTCTGTACCGCTTAATCGAATTCCATTATTAGAACCACTCATGGTTAAATTCAGTTGGCTCTCATCAATAACGATTTCTCCATTGGCATTATCCGTAGATATAGGTAATCCTGTTGTAGAGTTAGTAGAAAGGTTTGAACTTGATATATTAATTTTTCCGTTTACTCTCATCGCTCTCCCAGTTGTTGTAGTTAAATTCGTATTAGAGTTTGCTATCGTTAAAATCCCGTTCTGCCCTTCTGACCGAATTGCTTCTGCGGTCGCAGAAGTTACAGAAAATTCCGAGTTATTTACCGTAAGTTGCGAATTGTTTCCAGCAAGATATATTCCTCTTTTTGATAATGTCGTTCGAAGAGAGAATGTACTTTCTTGATCCAAGCTAAACTTAGGAGATACGCCGGAAAGGACGATCGTATTGTTAGTTGTGTTTGTTGGGGTTGTTGCAGTAGCTGGCCCTATTGTACCTACTGACAAATGTCCATTTTGAACGGCTATTTCTGGATTTTCTCCTCTTAGATCAATCGTATTCGCCACTCCTGCGGTAGTTATGATCGTAAATGTGGCTCCCTGTTCTACTGTAATCTTGGGATCCGCTACTGTAGCAGAAGAAAACAAGACCGTCGCATTCCCGCGACTAATCGTTACTTGCGCTTGATTCATTGCTTTGACTTCTTTTGCTTCGATGAACGTTTGTGCAGAAGCTGTACGTGTAAAGTTTGATACACCACCTGTAAAGTGAATGCTTCCTTCAGGAAGAGAGGCTAATCGCATGGTATTCGCATTCAATTCAGTTATATCTTCCAATTCAACGGTCCAATTTTTACTGTTTTCTACCGTTGCGTTGATTAATGGTGTAACCCCAACTTTTGTCAGTGTCGCATTTTCAAGTCGAATGGTGCTTGCTTGTGTTACTTCTTCTAGTTGAAAGTAAAAGCCATTGATACCAAACGTCAAAGTATACCCATTCCCTTGGATAAGTAACGGACGATCCACAGTTAGTACGTTTGCGGTAGCCTCTGTCAAATTTGCTTGAATAGAAATGATCCCAATATCAGGATTACCAACTGCTTCTCTGAATTCTGCCATCGTAGCGACTTCTGCAGTTTCTCCCTCAAAGACGGTCGGTTCGACCACTTGTGACGCTTCATCGGTCTCTTGCTCATCGGTTTGTTGCTCCTGCGGAGCTTCTGATACAGGCTCACGTACTTCTTCTGCCGGTTGTTCATTTTCTTGCGCTTCTTCTATTCCATTTTCTTCTTTTAATTCTTCTTGTCCTGCTTGATCCTCATCGGATGATTCTGTTTCTTCGACTGGGACTTCCTCACTCGTCTCTTCTTTCTCACTGATTTCTAAATGAGCCGTCGTTTCTTCCACCGACAGTTCATAGTTTCCCGCCTGTTCAACTATTAAAGAAAGGACAAATGTATTTTGTGCACGTTTTGACTGAACGATCCATTCGTTAGGCTGTGCTCCTTCCTCAACTGAGATCCCTGTTGGTAATTGATCTTTCAAGAGCGTTGCTTCTTCTGGTAAGAATACTCGTGCTTCGGAAACCTCTTGATCAGAAAAGAATGTCACTTGCATGTGTTCATCTACCGTTCCTTGCATCCGAGAACGCGTAAAGAAAAAGCGCGGATCACTGATCTGTTCTTCCTCCAGATAGTTTTTCATTGGCGGAATTTCCATTAGTTCTTGTTCCTCAGTGTCCATCGTTGTCTCTGCGTAGACCATGCCGACAGGCATGAATACAGCCTGCATGATCAAGATGGTCGTCCCTAACATAAGCATCGGTCGTCTAAATCTCGTGGTCATTTCATTCACTCCTTCTTACTGCTCTTGCTCGTTTGCTCTTGCTTGCTTCTTTTGAATCAATAGATACAAAATGACGCCAAGCAAAAGAATACCCAAGACGATTGAACCAATCATCCACCAATTCAAGCTTGTATCAATGGTCACATCCGCTCGATTCAATGCTCTGGCTTTATCTGCTTCAATGGTAAACTCCCGCTCCCATGACCACTCTTCTTCACCAGAGATTGCTTTTAATTTCAGTACATACTCCCCACTTTGAAAACGATCGCCTTGAAGCGAAATCGGAAAATTGAAGTTAGAATTAGGAGCCATCTGCATCATTTCTTCACTGGCTTCATAGAGAACTTCCTCTTCTCCTAGACGCTGAACGGTCGCGTCCACTGCCATGCGATTCACAAAAGTAGGGGTGAAGTTCTGAATCGTCGCACTAATGACATTGCGGTAATTCAACTGATCCGCAAAAACATCTAACAGATCAAGATCCGGTTGAATCGAATCACGGGAGTTACTGACAACGACTCCAATAACATAGGCAAATTCATTTTTGATCGCCACACCTTCTTCATCACTGGTCGTTTCTTCTTGTTCTTCTTTGATTTCCGTAATCCGTAGGCCGCCAGCTAGAAAACCTTCAATCGACGCTTCAGGCATATGTAAAGGGACCGTGATCGTTTTGGTTTCATTTCCTGCTAATTCAATGACACCCGAAGGGTCAATTAATTCATCCAGTGAATACGAAAGGCTCGTATCTGGTTCTTGAGCATCTTTGCCATACTCCACGACCCCATGAACATTGGTATATGCTGTATGTGGCGTTACTTGCACTTGAATCGGTTCACTACTGGCATTTTGGAGTTTCAATGCCAAGGTTTCTGTTTCTCCAGCAGCTAGGTTCAAATCGAAGTAACTACTCGATCCTTCGACCTGGCTTTCAGGAAATTCTGGCGTGACATAAAAAGAGAGTGTTTCCTCCGCTTGAGCTATTGCGGGGAAGAAAACAAAAAGTAGGGAAAACAAAGGAAGTAGCCACCAAGTGGCTTTAAGAGGACGATTCGCTAAGGTTGATTGTTTCACTGTGGGTCTCCTTTCTTAGAAAAACAGCGCCACAAATACATGCGACGCTGCCGAGAGTTTCTCATAAAATCCATCCAAGTGACTTATACGTCGATTTCTGGATCCGTTTCTCCTGGACCATCTTCTCCTGGAGTTGTTGTTAATTCCCAAGTCAGAGTGGAAGTATACGTTGTCGCATCTTTGGCTGTTGTCCCTGGAATCGATAATTGAATGGCTTCATTTTCGACGATTTCAATCTCGTCATCCGCAAATTTCGTGTTTAAGTCGGCTTGGTTCCCCCAGACAACAGATGAAGCTCCTGCGCCTTTGGTTTGTTCTGCAGTCATAACTGAGCGTGCCGCACCATTTGGCAAGAGAGTTAATCCAGCTGCATGCGTTACCGGCGCGTTTTCTTGATTACTTCCTACATACTCCATGTAAGAATCTACAAAGGTGATTTCTGCACCAGTCAATACATTGTTTTGTGTAGTTGACGTAAAGTCAGAAAGGCTTACTTGCAAGTCCCATCCTTCGTTGGTCCCACGTAGATCTTGTACTTGGGCAAAAGAAACGTAAGGGACTTTGTTTTCGTCACCTTCGGTGCCGCGCTGTTGTTGCATCTCAGCGACCATATTGTAGACTTGATCTTGATTGGAGATCACTTGAGAACCAAAGTTCATTGCTGGTGCCATTAAAATAGATAACGGTCCAGTCGTCTCAGGTACGATTGGGTCAATCTCTACGTCTGGTCCTTCTTCAGGATCAATCGGTGGAATGACTTCTAGTTCGCCGTCTTCATCGGATGCTGGTACGAACTGAACTTGCCCTTCGGTCGTAACTTCTCTTGTCTCATCGGCAAACACAGAAACTGCGCCTCCGGCTAAAATAGTACTTGATAATGCGGCGATTGTTGCTAAACGAATAAATTTCATGTGATAATTCCTGCTTTCTCATGGTTTTAGTTTTGTATTTTGATTGTTTAGTCGTTTCCATAAAAGGAAAACGATGGTGACTAGAAGAACGCCCAACCAAATGAGCCATGAATGCACAACTTCATTTGTTTGTGGCAGTGTTCCACCTGGTTTGGCCACATCAGTGATTGGCGGTCTCACACTACTTTCGGGTGGTGTTGGATCAGGTGTGCCGATGGGTTCATAGACACCAGTGAAGCCGATTGTCCCATTTGTTTCAACGCGTTGCACTTCTTGGGCAACCGCTATATTGGATGAAAAAACAGCAACCAATAGAGCGGTTATAATCCATCCTTTTCGTTTTTTAGACATGTCCCTCCTCCTTTATTTGTCTCGAAAACCTTCGTTTTTTAGAATAGATAATTGTTCTCTATTCTCTAAAATAGAAATCTTATTCTAACAATATTTTCGAAGCATTTGATTGACTCAAATGTCTTTTTTTGTCGTTCTACCGAAAACGAAGGTTTTAGGGAAAACAAAATAAATATTTGGCTAGCAAGCTTCGCCGTGATTTCAGAATACGATTTTAAGCCACTGATTGAAAATCACGATTTACCTATATATATGAAATACAGTGAAAAATAGCTGCAAAAGCCTTGATTTTTCAGTGTTTTTAAAAGTCAAAAAAACCACTGAATTTCACCAGCGGCCTTAGATAATATATTCATTTAGTTTAGTGGCTATATTTAACCAGTCTCGTTCATCAGGTATATCTTTGATCAAAAGGTAATCTGTATCATTGGTAAATTCAGACAAATAGCGACTATAATTTGTTACAATTAAGTCCATATCAGCGTTCATCAGCTTTTCTTGCGATAAAATCTGGATAGGAACAAAAATCAACGTGTGCTTTTCACCAAACAACTGTAGGGCTTTGATACGTGTATATTGATAGGCTAAGTGATTTCCTTCCAAAAGGAAGAAAATTTTTTTCGATGGCGCATAATAATGAATCAAAAGAGAACTATAGATCGTAAGACTTATGCAAACATCTTGAATATATTTCTCAGAAAGGGGAAACTGTTTTTTATAACGTTGTAAAAAAGTAAGATTTTGGGCATAGTGTTTTTCATCATGACTGCTTACTACGTTTAATATATCTAACATAGCTTTATTTAGGACAGGTTCTATGCTGTCCTTTATTTTTATTGATAAGAAGAAAGACTTAAGAAATACGGTTAATTTAGAACGTTCTTCTTCTTTTATTTTCAAATGGATTAAAAAGTCTCCTGTAATTTTATCAATTTCAGGCCATAAATTAAATTGAGTATAGAAATTTTTTTCAAATCGTTCATAATTGAATGTTCTATTGCAAACAGTAATTAAATAGATCCATGCAAATTCAACCTTTGGAAGTTGGACACCGAATATATCTTTTATTCCTTCTTTTAAAGAGAATAAAACTAAAAAGTCTTTTTCTTTATAAACCCTTTCAAGTATTTTTTGAGGGATTCTTACATTTAATCCCTGGTTGGATCTTCTTATCGCTATATAAAATGTATAGTAAAAAGCGGTCGGAGTTGTACCCGATGCAATTTCATAGGAATCAAAACTTAGCTGCTCGCCCACTGTTTTTAAAACTAGATCACGCAATTTTTTTTCGGGTATAACAGAATATGGCGTCTCAATTCCTTCATAGAAAAAATCCTTGAAAAATTTTCTTAAGCAAGCTTCAGTTCCACCTATTCTCAGCGGATTTGACACCCATTTTAAGCCATAGCTTTTTAGCAATGGGTTACATTTCGCTAGTATTCGCCGAAATGTAGTTTCAGAATAATTATAAAAATGAGCTAACTCATCCACACGATCTAAGCGTCCGTAAAAAATATTTTTAATTAATTCAAATAAAAACTCATTTTTCAACAATTCTTTTTTTTGCTCCTTATACAAAGAAAAGTTTACTTCTTCAAAAATAAAACCATTACTTCCAGAGAAAAAAGTAGCACTGCCTTTAAAATGTTCTTTCAAATGCCGTATATCATTTGCAACTGTTCGTTGAGAAACTTTGAGCTCGTCTGCCAGTTCTCCAATAGTAAATACACGGTTTCTTTCAACAATATTAATAAGCTTGAACCAACGAATAGTTGTTTGATTACTTATGAAATTTAACTGTAGTTCCCTCATATAGATTCTCCATTCAAAATATACATTGCTTGTATGTACACTATACAAAAATTTTTGCTATTTTAAAAGAATATACCCTTTTACAATAGCAAAACAGTGATAAATAAAATTGAAGCAATGTTAGTCTTAATTGTAAAAAGTAGGCTGAAAAATACGAATATTGTTATCTTAGGACTATGTTATCTACTAATATATTTTATAAGATGATTTAAATGCTTCTTGCACAGCTTATTCTGAAGTGACATTCAATCGAGATTAATATGTGATATTTTACTTTTTGACAAATGTGGTTAAATATTCCAACGATGCATATTTCAAGCCGATTGATTTTTATGTTCTTTATAGTACAAACATATGGAAAATAGATCTGTTGGCTAGAACCTTGAGT
>NZ_NGLF01000006.1:0-1156 GCF_002140695.1 Enterococcus sp. 4E1_DIV0656
GGTAGAAAAACGTTTAGAGATTGCAAAGCTTATGTTGTTGAGGAGAAGCTAGGGGATATTGTACTAGCTTTATATGAAGTTTCTGATGTGCTTCGACAAGAACGAGAAAAGCGTGAAGAAGAAGCTCGCCAAAGAGAAATTGAACGTCAGAAAAAGGAAGAACAGAGAGAACGTTATAATTTAGAAGTGGCAAATACAGAAGCCTTAGTAAACAAAGCTGAAGACTATGAAACTTCGTGTAAAATTCGAGCTTATGTTTCAGCTCTGGAGAAATCTGGTGAGTTAGATGATGAAACAGCAACATGGATTCAATGGGCAAAGCAAAAAGCAGATTGGTATGATCCAACTGTTGCATCAAGTGATGAGTATTTTGGAAAACGAAAACATGAGGAAAGCTCTGAATCAAAAGTATTGAAGAAATCTGGCTATTCTTGGTGGTAGAAAATAATTGAATTCTATTTAATTGACTTTTATGAGATGTTTACGGAGATGTCAATTGAACTAAATTTCAATATTTAAGGTAGTAGAGTTGGTATTCATTTTTTCTTCTAATTGTATAATTAAGATGTGTATAAGAGACAGTAATAAAGTAGATTCTTTTGAAATTAATATTAGAGGGGGATGTTGGTCAAAAAAACTTAATACAGCTACTGAATTAGTAAAAAAAGTATTTGATAGTGTTGATTTATCTAATACTTCGATTTTGTTACATAATCAGTATTCTGGCTATAGTAGACAACCTACACTTAAAGCGATTAGTTTATATATTAGTAGTTCTTGTAGTTATGGCACTGGAAATCCAGATCATTCTAAGGAAATTCTTGTAAAATGTAATGATGAAACAGTTTTCTATTTGGTAGGTTCTTCAAATTTCTCTAAAAATACTTATATGACTAAAGACAGAAATATTAATCAATCAGATATTGCTTTCATTAAAGTTAGTGATTCAACAAAGTCTCTATTACATTCTATACTTAATCATAACGATAATAGATTACTTAGCATTTTTGCAGAAGAGCTAGGTATTTCTAATGACAATTTATCTGATAGTCCTGATACTCAAAATGATTTCTACTTAACATATATAGGAGAAAGTGATGTAGATATAGTGACAGCTCCTTATATTGGCTCAGATGATATATTGAGCGAGTATACT
>NZ_NGLF01000006.1:7811-9034 GCF_002140695.1 Enterococcus sp. 4E1_DIV0656
AAACAGGATAGAAATCCTAATGCTGGTGTGATCTTATATGATGGAATTAATGGTAATGACACAATGCGGTATCTTACCCCTCGTGAATGTTTTTTATTAATGGGATTTCCCGAACAGAAATTCGAAAGATTGAAAACATTTAATAAAGAACATGATGTTTTCTTTAGTGATTCGCATCTGTATAGAATGGCAGGCAATTCTATTGTTGTTCCTATATTGGAAAGTATATTTGAGTTAATTATTAAAATTGATAAAGAGATGAGGGGAAACTAAATGAATTATGTCGATAGTAAATATGATGGGTTAAAAAACCTGTCTCTTATACACATCTAGATGTGTATAAGAGACAGAAGTAAATGGACAGCGTATTTCTCCAATTGAGTTCGCACCAACATTTGCTAATTTTCGTTCTCTTTATGAAGCAGCATCTCGAAAAATAGGAGATGACGAACAAGGAATAGTGGTAAAAGAAGTCTCAAATTTCCGATCGATAACACCTAACATGAAAATTCCTGTTGGATATCTTGCATACAAAATAGTAAGCAGTAAACAATTAGAAATGTATGCACCAAACAATTTACCAAGTCCTTTAAAATTTATTGGTAGTGGGAAAACTAGTAAATCAAGAGAATACGGGCACTCTATTATTGCCTACACTAGAAAACCAGGAATGATTCTCAACTACTCTGCAGATATTAATTCTTGGCTAAAGAAAGATCTCGACTTAGGGGAAGATAATTATATGTTCGCACTTTTTGTTCCTAACTCTGATCAAAGAATGCATGATGACTATTTTACTTCTTATGAAAATATTGAATCATATTTAAGAGCAACTGAGTTAAGTGATCATTCAAGTTGGATTGACTTGGATGGATATACTATTGTAAAACGTATCAGAGAGCGAGTCTCAACAATTTTATGTACATCATTTGATAGCCATAAGAAATCTGAGAATAATAGCATTTCTATGTCTTTAGCCAGAAAATATGGAGCTATATTGTTACCTAATACTACTATAAAAAATAAATCAACCAGAAAACTGTCTCTTATACACATCTAGATGATGTATATAGATAAGGTTGATAGAGATTCCCCCACTCAGGCTGATAATGAAGGAATGATTATATCAAAAGATGAACTTCCTTCTATAGAGTTCTCTTATACACATCTAGATGTGTATAAGAGACAGGGAATGATTATATCAAAAGATGAACTTCCTTCTA
>NZ_NGLF01000007.1:0-2216 GCF_002140695.1 Enterococcus sp. 4E1_DIV0656
AAATGACGATTTTCTGGACGCTCTTTTTAGATACCATACTTAATAAGTATTGCTTTTTTTTTGTTCATAAACTCGTAACTAAATCATTGTTCAATATTTGGTGTTTTTAATGACCATAATTAGGTTATTCGTTATTTAAGTTTTAGTAATAAGGTATTATTAAGTTTAATATGTGAAAGAGAGTGTTCAGAAAATGACGATTTTCTGGACACTCTTTTTAGATGCCATAATTGAAATTTATTGCTCTATTCTTGTGTACATAAACTCGTAACTAAATCATTGTTCAATTAAAATTTAGATTTATGAGTATTAGGACTGTCTCTTATACACATCTAGATGTGTAATAAGTATTGCTTTTTTTTTGTTCATAAACTCGTAACTAAATCATTGTTCAATTAAAATTTAGATTTATGAGTATTAGGACAAATATTGTATGGGGTCAGAAACTTAAAAGTTTCTGACCTTTTTTAATGAGTAAGAATCTTAGCTGCTGTGGTACTCTTGAGCCTTTAGTACTCCTAAGTATACTGAACATAGAAACGGACAATTGGTAGGTAATGGTTGTCTAAAAAATTTATTGAAACTTAGAAATAGAGATGCAGGAATCCCAGTATAGAAGGATTCGCCAACATCTTTCACATAATAGTGAAAATGCTGATTTTGTACATAGATTGAACGATGTTAGAGTAATACCTGTCAGAACGACAATCTCATTTCTACCAAAAACCTTCGTTTTTTAGAAGGGGAAATACAGTATGTAGTTCAGTTTTCTAAATCCTAATCTAACAACATTTATAAGCCGTCCAAATTTTTTGGAGGGTTCTTTTTGTCGTCTTCTCATTAACGAAGAATTTTGGGAAAAATGTAAGGAGGAGGGACATGACGATAAAAAAAGTGGCTTGGCAGATCTTCGTACTCTGGCTGATCGTACTACCGTTTGGTCTTACCAGGACGGCTTCAGGCTCAGAGATCAATGCGGTAGATACCACAGGAAGCATTGGGTTTACCGGCACGTATGTGCCGATCGGGAGTCCAGATCCCACACCACCACATCCAGAGACACAACCGCCGGTGCTGGATCACGCCAAACCAGGTGGTTCCTTGCCACAAACAAACGATGCAGCCCAACCATGGCTCATTTGGCTAGGAATCATTCTTCTTAGTTTCGTTTTCATTCAGTGGAAACAGACACACGCTCAACACAAAAAATGATGAAGAAAGCAGGAACACCAACATGAAATTTATTCGACTAGCAACGATTGCCGCATTATCTACAACTATTTTAGCCGGAGGCGCAACTTCTGCCTTTGCGGAAGAAG
Source organism: Enterococcus sp. 4E1_DIV0656 (assembly GCF_002140695.1). NCBI lineage: Bacteria > Bacillati > Bacillota > Bacilli > Lactobacillales > Enterococcaceae > Enterococcus > Enterococcus sp. 4E1_DIV0656. The sequence goes on from NZ_NGLF01000007.1 coordinate 1,320, forward strand.
ACGTAGTAAAAGGACAAGAAGTAAGAACGGTACGAACCGATGGAGAAATCAAATTCACTGCACCGACAGATGAAGATGGTGAGTTAGAAGTCATCCCCCCATTACCAGGTCCAGATGTAGATATCGACCCAGAAGTACCTGGAACGACTGGTCCCTTATCGATTGTGAAAGCTGCAACGATGAACTTTGGGTCACAAGTGATCTCAAACCAGGATCAAACCTATAATATGGTTGCCGAGATGCAACAACTTGCAGGAACCCAAGGAGACAATAACAAAGTTCCCTATGTTTCTTTTGCACAAGTACAAGACTTGCGTGGAACAAATGTTGGGTGGGATCTACAAGTCAGCTTATCAGACTTCACTTCCACCACACAAAATAGCGTGCTGACAGGGGCTGAGATCGAGTTTGTGAGCCCGCGGATCCAGTATGAAGGAAACACGGCAGCCAATGCGCCAACGGCGCACGCATCGGGATTAAAATTATTGCCTAATGGTGCGGCACGTCCTGTGATGACCGCTGGCACAGGCAAAGGGGCGGGGGCTTCTTCTGTTATTTGGGGCAATCAAGCCGACTTGGATGCCCAATTTGCGAATGACGACATCGACGTGGTAGAAAACAACGCGATTCGTTTATCCATCCCAGGATCAACGACCAAAGATGCGACAACCTATAAGTCGACATTGAACTGGACATTAACAACGATTCCTGATGCAGATGGCCCAGAAGCGGGTGAACCAGATACCCCGAGTACGCCGGAAGCACCTGGAGACAACACATAATGTAGTGAATTGATTCCTTAGGAACTCTCAACAGCGTTACAAGTTCTTGTAGCGCTGTTTCTTTAAGAAAGGAGATTGTTTAGTTTGACCCGAAATATTTACTTACCTATTTATC